>NZ_JBLWYX010000002.1:0-445446 GCF_048266785.1 Marinobacter sp. | reverse complement strand
CGTCAAACTCCACCACGCCAAAGCGTTCCGGGTCGGTAACCTGATAGCCGAATACGGTGGCGCCTTTGCCCCTGGCTGCTGCGGTTTGCAGCATATTACTCAGACCCTGGCCGTAGTAGATGTTATCGCCCAATACCAGGCATACGGTGTCTTGCCCGATAAACTCCTCACCAATGATAAACGCCTGCGCCAAACCATCCGGGCTGGGTTGCGCGGCGTAGGTCAGGTTAATACCCCATTGGCTGCCATCATCGAGCAAGCGTTTGAAACCACCCTGATCTTCCGGGGTGGTGATCACGAGGATGTCCCGGATACCCGCGAGCATGAGAACAGACAGCGGATAGTAAATCATCGGTTTGTCGTACACCGGGAGCAACTGTTTGGAGATGCCTCGGGTAATGGGGTACAGACGGGTGCCGGAACCGCCAGCGAGGATGATGCCTTTCATTTACTGCTCCAGGTATTCGCTAAGGGTCTGACCCAGTTGGCTTTGCCAATCTGGCAGTCGGATGCCCAGCGATTGTTCGAGTTTGCTTACGTCCATACGCGAGTTCAGCGGCCGGGTTGCGGGCGTAGGGTAATCGCTGGTCGGGATGGGGTTTGCTGCGGTGTTTTGGCCCGCCAGGCGGAAGATTTCCCTAGCGAAGCCCTGCCAACTGGTTTCGCCTTTGGGGGCCAGATGGTAGAGGCCTTTTGCCATCCGGCTGTGGATGGCCAGGGTGGTTACCTGGGCAATCAGCCTTGCGGGCGTGGGGGCGCCAATCTGGTCTGCCACTATGTTGAGTTCGGTTTTGCTTTGCGCCAGGCGCAGCATGGTTTTCATGAAGTTGTCGCTGCGGGCGCTGTACACCCAACTGGTACGGAAGATGAGGTAGTCCGCGCCACTGAGTTCGATGGCCTGGTCACCCTGAAGCTTGGTTTTGCCGTAGTGGCTCAGAGGACTTGTGGGGCTGGTTTCCTGCCACGGCGTTTCGCCAGTGCCTGGGTAGACATAATCGCTGCTGTAGTGGACCAAACGGGCGTTGTTGGCGGCGGCGTATTCCGCTAACTGTTTTGGTAGACCAGTGTTGAGGCGCTCGGCTTCTGCCAGTTGCTGTTCGGCGGCATCTACCGCAGTCCAGGCGGCGGCGTTTACGATCAGATCCGGCCTGGTGTCGGTCAGGTATTGGTTAACGGCCTGTTCATCCATCAGGTCCAGTTCTGCCCTGCCCGGGGCTGTGGTGGTGCCAAGGGGGGAGAGGGTGCGGTGGAGTTCGAAACCCACCTGGCCAGTTTTACCCAGGAGTAGAATGTTCATGCCCCTGCCCCCAGACGTTCTCGCTGATAACTGCCATCTTGTACCCGTTGGCACCAGTCCAGGTTGTTGAGGTACCACTGCACGGTTTTGCGGATGCCGGTTTCGAAGGTTTCTTCCGGGGCCCAGCCGAGTTCTTTCTGGATTTTGCTGGCGTCTATGGCGTAGCGCATGTCGTGGCCGGGGCGGTCTTTTACGTTGGTGATCAAGTTCCGGTAGCTGCGCTCCTGCGGACGGAGTTCCTGGAGGATGTCGCAGATGGTGTGGACGACTTCGATGTTCTGTTTTTCGTTGTGGCCGCCGATGTTGTAGGTTTCGCCGGGTGTGCCTTCTTTGACCACTTTGTAGAGGGCACGGGCGTGGTCTTCCACAAATAGCCAGTCGCGGATCTGGTCGCCTTTGCCGTAAACCGGGAGTGGCTTACCTTCTAGGGCGTTGAGGATCACCAGCGGGATTAGCTTTTCCGGGAAGTGGTAGGGGCCGTAGTTGTTGCTACAGTTGGTGACCAGTACCGGCAGGCCGTAAGTGCGTTGCCAGGCTCGTACCAGGTGGTCTGAGCTGGCTTTGCTGGCTGAGTAGGGGGAGCTGGGGGCATAGGGGGTTTGTTCGGTGAAGAGTGGTAAAGATTGCCCCCTCTCCCCTGGCCCCTCTCCCACACGGGGAGAGGGGAAGTTTCTCTCACCCTCGGAATTGTCGTTGGGGTGCGGGAGGTCGCCGTAAACTTCGTCGGTGCTTATGTGGTGGAAGCGGAAGTTTTCGCAACGGTCAGCGCTCATTGTCTGCCAGTATTGACGGGTAGCTTCCAGCAGGGTGTAGGTGCCGACGATATTGGTTTCTATGAAATCGGCGGGGCCATCGATGGAGCGGTCTACGTGGCTTTCGGCGGCCAGGTGCATGATGGCGTCTGGCTGGTGTTGGGCTAACACGCGATCCAGTTCGGCTCTATTGCAGATATCTACTTGTTCGAAGGCGTAACGTTCGTTACTGCTCACCTCAGTTAGGCTTTCCAGGTTGCCGGCGTAGGTGAGTTTGTCGAGGTTGACCACTTCATCTTGGGTGTTGCTGATGATATGGCGGATGACTGCGGAGCCTATGAAGCCGGCGCCGCCGGTTACTAACAGTTTCATAATTTCTCTTCAGCTTTATTGGATTTGATGAAGGCACGTATGAAGACAACAAATATACCCAGCATGCCCCCAAGCATGACGGCTGAAATAACAATCAAAGCTCGCTTTGGCTCACTCTTCTCTTGCGGTGCAACAGCCGGGTCTACGGTCTTGAACACGTATTCCGGCTGCGCGTTGGCCAGCATTACCGTGCGGGTTTCGCTTTCGATCAGTTGATAAAATACCTGTTGCATGCCGGCGATGTTTGTTTCACTAAGCTTGCCTTCCAAATAGGCTATGCGTGCTTCTGAGGTTCCTACATCTTCCCGGCGCATGTGCTCGTTGATGCTCGCAATCAGTTTTGTGGCCCATTCTTTCGCAGCAATCGGCGACAAGCTCTTGATGCTTACCGTAAGCATTCCGCGGTGTCTTTATTCTCGCTTACGCTCAGGTGATTTTCCCTAAAGGCTTTGACCAGGTCCCAATCGGTCGGTGCGAAGCTTTCGTCTTTATCGTCTAGTTGCCATTCACCGGTGTCGGTGTCGGCTTCGTCTTCGCCCATCACCTGGCCTTACACACCCATGGACTGCCAGCCGGGCACGTACATCCCCCGGCTCAAGCCAGGGCGCCGCTGACGCTAAATTGCCGGTCAGGCACGCTACCGCCCCACCGACCAGGGCCCAGTGTTTTAAGGTCATAGAAATAAGTTGCCGGCAATTACAGAAAAAGCCAAGGAGAATAAAACACGCTCCCAACTGCATCGCTGTCAGCGCGCGCTTGCCAAATGCTCTCTTACAGTAACCGCAAACTCACTCATAAAGGCGACAAAAACACCCAACATGCCACCGAGCAATACCGCCAACACCATAATCAGGCTGCGCTTCGGCGCTATTTTCTCAGCACTTTGACGGCTGGTAACAAGCACCTCAACTCCATGAAAGCCTTCGAGCTCACCCTCAAGCCTTGAACGCCTCTCTATGGCGCCAGCTATCGCTTCACCGGCGTCCTTCTCACCCTTCAATGTGTCAATGGCGCTTTCCAGCGACTCTATTTGGCGCTTAAGACTTTCCTGCTTTCCCTCAACCAAGACATCTTGATGCCCCTTTACGCTTTTGACCAACGCACTATGAGCGGCGCTAACGGCTTTTCCATCATCCTTGGTCGCGCTGCTGCTGAAACGAATGAGGCCGGTGCTTTCGGGGTTATTGAAGGACAGATCAAAGGGCAGTTTTCTGCCCTGTTTTTCGCGATAAATGGTTTGTACTTCCGGTAACCAGCGGCTTTCCAATGTTGCAATTGTCGTTTCTGGTGGCTGAACAAACTCTCCGTTGTCTTTTTGAGCGATCTGAATAAGGCTGGAGTACTCATACTCATCCGGCATCCACACTGCGTATGCTAAGCCAGCTAGCGTGACGGTAATAAAGACAACGTAAAAAACCCGACGCCTGCGGATAAACGTTGCAACGAGGTCAACCAGACTGATTTCATCAGAATAATCTGGCCGTTGACCGCCAGGAATCGTGTTTTGCGTATCATTCATTTAACTGTAGCCCGCGATATATAACTTGTAATTGAAGTATGAGATTTGGCGAGATCTAATTCAGCGCCGGAAAGACCTCCAGTTTACAGTGTATGGCTGATCATTTCCGTTACCTGCCAGTAAGTAATTCTCGCTGTTTAACGCTTTATTGCCGAAACTGGCACCTTCACCGATTGCTGCTTCTGCATAAAGCTAATCAGCACAATGGCCCGATCTTCACCATCATACGCCTGAAAAACGGCATTGATTCCCTCAAAGGGGCCTTCGCCCAGTTGAACCGCCTCACCAGACTTGAGCCCACCCTGCCGTGTAACAGAATCAAGACTGTCTTTGACGTGCCGAATAACGTCATCTGCTATGGCGGCAGGCTTGTTAGCGAAGCTGACGACACGAATCACACCGCGGGTGGAGCGCAGTTTTGCCCATGCTGGGTCCGTTTGCTCCAGGTTGACGAACAAATAACCGGGAAAAAGCGGCTCAAGCTTTTTGATGCGCTTCCCCGCTTTGATTTTTTCAACCTGGATCTTCGGGTAAAAACAGGCGATATCCTGATTCTGCAAATGGGCAAGTGCCCGATCGCCTTGGGCGGGCTTGTGTTGGAGTGCGTACCAAGTCATACGATTCCGGTGTCAGTTGATAATGAGCCGTGATCCTGAAAGCGCCTCAGAAGTACCAGTTCCCTGCAGCGATGAAATACGGATTTAGCACATCCTCTTTGCCGTACTGCAAAGGCTGGCCCTCCAACGAGTGCACGTTTCCGCCGGCGGCAAGCAGCACGGCGTGGGCTGCGGCGGTGTCCCACTCGCTGGTCGGCCCCATGCGCGGATATATATCGGCGTGGCCTTCTGCTATTCGGCAGAATTTGAGGGAACTGCCAGCCTGAATCGTTTTGTGAGCTCCGAGAGCCTTAATAAAGGTACGCGTCTCATCATTCATGTGATTCTTGCTGGCAACGACGCGCTTGGTTGCCTGGGGCTCTGCCACGCGGATGCGGTGAATTCGCCCGGTTCGGTCACGCTTGTGAGCGCCTTCACCTTTAACACCCCAAAACGCTTCCTTTAGTGCGGGGGCCGTGACGACGCCCATTACCGGCTCACCGCCTTCAATCAGCGCAATATTTACCGTGAACTCGCCAGAGCGTTGGGTAAACTCTTTGGTGCCGTCAATCGGATCAACCAGCCAGAACCGCCGCCATTGCTTGCGCTCCTCCCAATCGGCCTGGGCACCCTCCTCTGAAAGAATCGGTATGTCCCGGCTTAAACTGCGCAGGCCCTTTACTATGATCTCGTGGCTCGCAACATCTGCCGCTGTGATGGGCGATTCGTCTTCCTTGTAGCTCACTGTAAAGTCGGACTGGTAGATACGGAGCACTTTTTCACTGGCTTCATCCGCGATTTTAATCACATCCGCGAGTAATGAGCTGTATGGCATGGATTGCATCCTGCGTCGTTTGTATACCCGTATAGTAACAAATAGTGAGGGCCAGTCGCATTCGGGCTTTTCTGACTCGTCGCTTTCAGGCACCCTGATACAACAACATTAACTGCGTCTCAGAGGCCCTGTTGCCTCGTCAGCCAGAAAGGTCTTTTACGTATGAAACTTCGTTTCCTCGGCGGCACCGGCACGGTAACCGGTTCACGCTACCTGCTTTCCGATGATAAACACCGGGTGTTGATCGACTGCGGTATGTACCAGGGCGTGAAAACCCTGCGCCGAAGGAACTGGGCGAAGTTCCCTGTAGACCCCAGCACCATTGATGCCGTGGTTTTGACCCACGCCCACATAGACCACACAGGGTACCTGCCGGCGCTGGTAAAAAACGGCTTCAAAGGCAAGATTTACTGCACACAGGGCACCCACGATTTGTGCAAGGTACTGCTTCCGGATGCGGGTTACCTGCAGGAAGAGGACGCGAAATACGCCTTCCGCAAGGGGTTCTCAAAACATGCACGCCCCGAGCCGTTGTTTACCGTGAAGGATGCCTGGGAAGCCCTGAAACACTTTGAACCCCTTCACTACCACGAAACCTTCGAGCCGGTGAAAGGCTTTGAAGTGACCTTTACCCCCGCCGGGCACATTCTGGGCTCTGCTTGCGTGCACGTTCATCACAAAGCTCATGACCGCACAGTGGTCTTCAGCGGTGATGTGGGCCGCCAGAGTGACCCGATCATGCGACCACCGGAGCCCATCAGGAAAGCCGACGTACTGGTGTGCGAATCCACCTACGGCGACAGACTGCACGAGGAAACCGACCCGGAGACCGAGTTGGCAGAGATTATCACCCGCACCGCAAGCCGTGGTGGCATTGTTTTAATACCGACTTTCGCCGTTGGCCGTGCCCAGATGTTGCTCTACGTGATCCACAAGATCATGAGAGAGGGGCGCATTCCAAAACTGCCGGTATTTCTCAACAGTCCCATGGCGATCAAAGCCACAGAGATTTTTTGCAAACACCATAAAGAACACAAGCTGAGCGCCAGCCAGTGCGAAGTAATTGACAACCATACCGAGTTCGTCCGCACCGTGGACGAATCCATCAAGCTGGACTCGGTTCGCTACCCCTGCGTAATTGTATCCGCCAGTGGCATGGCCAGCGGCGGCCGGGTTCTCCACCACCTGAAAACTCTGCTGCCAAATCACCGGAACAGCGTGGTTTTCGCTGGTTTTCAGGCTCCAGGAACCCGGGGCGATCGGTTAGTGGCGGGTGTAGAGTCGGTAAAAATACACGGGGAATACTGGCCAGTAAAAGCCGAGATCCACAATATGGGCTCCCTCTCCGCTCACGGCGACTATAATGAGCTCCTGCAATGGCTTGAACAGGGCTCTCTTGAACCAGAGAAGGTGTACGTTACCCACGGCGAGATGCTGGCCAGCGACATCATGCGCAAGCGCATCAGTGAGAAATTTGGATGGGACTCAGAAGTGCCGGATTTGTTTGAAGAGGTTGAAATTTGAAGCTCACTGCGCTCTTTTTTGGCTTTTTCTTACTGTTTTCTGCGGTTGGCGCGGCTCAAGCCCAACCCTTCACGCTCCCCGGTATACCCGGGCTTTCGGGCGGATCTTCCGAACAGACAGACAAAGAAGAGGCTTCGCCCGAAGAACTGGAGGCGTCCCTTGAGGTAACCATTCAGGCCCTGCAAGACGACGATAGCCGGCGGGCTCTGGTCAAGCAACTCAAGTCCATACAGCAGGGGCTGCAGGCTGAAGCGTCGCAAACTGCAAAAGAATCCGCCACCGACCATGGGCTGCTCGGTGCGCTTTCAGTTTTTTTCGGTGACGCAACCAGCCCAAATAGCTCTGCAGAAACATCCCTTGGAAAATGGAAAACGCATTTTCACAACGCCTACCTTGCTGCCGATAAACTGTTGACGGGGGCATCGTTTCGCGTACTGGCTGAAACCATAGCCGGGCTTACGGTGTGGCTCGTGGCACTTTGGGGGCTTTCACGCCTGGCCCGTCTGTTTTTTGCCTGGCGCGACTGGCCAGTGCAAATGCCAAGACAGCCCAGAACGTGGATGCTGGTCGCACATTTCGCGCGGCGCATTTTACCCTGGCTGATTACCTTTACCGCGCTTCTGGCAGGCCTGCCGACGTTCGGCATGTCGGAAAGCGCTCAAACCACGGTGTTAATTCTGGCTTACGCCGCTCTCGCTGCCCGCGGGCTGACGTCATTCTTTGATGTAACTATCTCCATTTTCTCCAGTGGCCATCGCCAGACCGCCGTGCTTATCCTGCGCCGGCGAATGCTGGTGCCCCTGTTCATTATCGGCGTACTCTTCGCCCTTGGGGATGCGCTGGGCACAGCGGAGCTCACCTCACTGCTCGGCACAGAACTGGCCAGTGCGCTGGCTCTGACCTTCAGCATCGTTGCCGCCCTGCTGAGCTTCTTCCTTATCGTTCGAAACCGCCGCCCTGTTACTCACCTGATCCGCAACCGGCCCTACAAGCAGCGCAAAGACCAGAGCGTATGGCGGGAAGTAACCGCCCTGCTGGCCCGGCTTTGGCATATCCCGATGCTGCTGGCCATCAGCGCCTCGGTGGTCGCGGCGTTTGTGAACGATGGAGAGGCAGATGCGGCCTTGGGTAAGGCCATGATCGGCGCGCTACTGCTTGCGGTAACGCTCACTATCCAGGGGCTCTTTGGCATTCAGGAGAACAGTCCCAAGCACCAGGCGCTTAGCAAGTTCAGCCAAAGGTTGGTGCGCTTTGGTTATCGCTTGCTACAGACCGCAGCATGGCTGGCGTTTTTTGAGCTGATTCTGCAGATCTGGGACTTGTCCCTGCTGGGCCTGGGTGAAAAACCGCCGATCAGCATCGGCTTAACCAACAGCCTGATCGGTATAATTCTCACATGGCTGATTGCCAGTATCGTCTGGATTTTTGTGGATGAGCTTCTGGAGCGGGCGCTGCGCGGCGACGAACGCAATAAGCGGATCAACCCCGCAAGGGCTCAGACCATTGTTCCCATTGCCCGAAACACCCTGTTCATCACGATTATAATTATCGCTATATTTGTGGGCTTGGCCACGCTGGGCGTCGATGTAACACCCCTTCTGGCAGGTGCCGGTATCATTGGTTTGGCAGTCGGTTTTGGTGCCCAGACGCTGGTTCAGGATTTGATTACAGGCCTGTTCATTGTGGTTGAAGACTCCATGTCCGTGGGCGACTTTGTGGAGATCAACGGCTTCATGGGAACCGTGGAAGGGTTTAACTTACGCACCGTTCGGATGCGAGATCTTGAAGGCGTTGTTCACCATATTACCTTCAGCAAAATCAGCTCCATTCACAACATGTCTCGCCAGTTTGGTATCGCGCTGATCAAGATCCGGATTCCCCGCGAACTGCCTATTGATGACGCCATACTTCTGATGAACGAGACCGCTGAGGAATTGCGAACACAGCCGGATATGCGGTGGCTGATCTGGTCGCCGCTTGAGATGCAGGGCATTCACTCGTTTGAGGAAGGTTGCCCGGTGTTGCGGATGCGGATGCGGACCAAGCCAGAGTGCCAGTGGGATGTCTCTCGGGCCTTTAATCTACTACTGAAGCGGAACATGGAAGAACGATACCTTGATGTTGCGGCACCGAGGATTAGTGTTCAGATGGATGGGGAGGGGGGGACTCGCTCACCATTGATAGAAGGCCAAACAACAAGATAGCGTTTAATTATAAGGGTCAAGTGCTCATTGCCCAGACAATGCTCTAACCGACTGATTTTGGCTGTCCATCATTAGTTTTTACTAGGGCATTTGGCTCGGGTGGCGAGGGAAATTCCCGTGAAACCAAAACCGTGGCAGCGTACCCGCTGACACATTTTCATTATAGAACTCTAGATCGTTCTCCATAGCCTTGTGATATGCCGACACCTCATTCAGCCAGTAGAGAGATGACAAGCTTATTAGCAACCCGACCAAAACGGCTGCCGCCCCCCTTGCTTTGGGATATATGGGTGTAACCGGTCGCGACTCTGGCGTAATCAACCTCCAGAACACACAGAGCACCAAAAACCCGATTAGCATCGAACCGGGAGCCATAAATACTGCGGAAACACCGGCATGCAGTAAAGCGGCAGAAACCGATGCAGTATAGGCCGCTAAAGGCAGGGCCAGATCATTATTTTCGCCGGCACGCACTTCATCTCGTCGCTGCCAGAAAAGTCGGACTGCCTGACCAACCAGCAGCAAAAGAACACCAATCAAGAGCCAGCCATACTCAGCAGCCCACATTAAATACATATTGTGGGGGTGGCCAAATTTAGGAGACTGCCGGTAGCCTTCAGTCAAAATTTCATGGGTCAGCCAGGATTGTGGCCCCACACCAAAGGGGAAGTTTTCAAGGCTCATTCGCCAAGCTTCGATGAATAAAGGCATTCGGCCAGAGGTATCCGCCTTCAATGCACGAATACTAATTTCATCCAGCAACAACGAAGGGATGAGTACGGAAAGAAGCAACCATGCAATTACGCCATACACCAGATACCGTAAAAATATCTTCATCCAGGGTAGCGCCGGGCGACCAATCAAAACAATCGCGACAAGCGCCCCGAATGCGAGCCCCAACATAGTTCCCCGAGAAGACGACAGTAACACCACCCACCACCAAAGCGCCGCGCCCAGCGCAATGAAAAATCGCCACAACCTTTGATTCCGGAGCGGCCCCACAAGCACTGCCAGTGGAAGTAATGGCAGGAGCCAAGTGGCAATATGGCTCCAATAGCGAATACTCACAAAGCCCCAGGGAATAAAACTCGACAAGTTTGCGACCTGATCAGAAAGTGCAAACAGGTAAACAGTTATAGTGGCGCCACCATAAAAAGCAGCTGTGGTCGCTGCGACACTCACCAAAACAACGACCCAGTATTGCCTATGCTTGTCACTTCCCGGCAAACTGCCCACCAGCACGAAACCAAGAAAGAACACTGCATACATTCCAGGCTCAGCCCAGTTATAAGGGGCCTCGCCAAACGCCTGTGCCAACAAAACAAACCCACCCGCGACCAAGGTGACAGGCCATATACGCCCAAGCAGAGCCCAACCGTGCTGATAAACCAAAACGGCTACTGAAAAGCTAACCGCCAGCCCCAGAAGACCCACCAATATAAACCGCTGTGAAGCATAACCACCAAATGGCAGCGACAAAAAATCTGCAAATAAAACGCTGGCAAACACCGCAGCAACCAATAACCAAAGAGCAGCATTCCAGGATTTTTGCATTACGTCCTCTGGTGCAAGGGAAAAAACTGAATTTGGGGTTAGATTGGTAGGTTTACAGCCGGCAACCGGAAGGCAGATATGACGACTTCCAGCTTGATGCGGCTGTATTATCAACTACACACTCCCACTTCCCTGTTGCATCGCGATCAAAGCGCAGAATCAAACCTGTCAAATTTGGGTGGGCACTGCCGCCCAAGGTCACTTGAAGCTGACCTGACCCGTCAGGATTGAGTGTGCCTATATTGACGGCCTGGACGCCATTAGTAAGGTTTGACGGGTTATAGCCAATATCATTATTGGCAACGCTTCCACCGGAACCTGTGCGCTCTTCAAATGAGGCCTTATAAGCTGACAATTCACCTACCGCCCGGTTTGTCTGGGTTTTTATTATATATCCCTGATAGGCAGGGATAGCAATGGCAGCCAATATGCCGATGATCGATACAACGATCATGAGTTCTATTAAGGTAAAGCCGGAATTTTTAGACATCAGCGTCCAGACTCTGGCAGTTGACTTACATCCTAATTTAGCAAATTCAGAGCCAAAATCCTGATTGGAGATTAAATTATTGCGAGGAGGGCTTATGTTGCTGCGTGTCTGTCCATGGTGATTATAGCCGGGCCTTTGGAAATCAAGCCAGGCTAGGCTGCGCCTGTCCATGATCAATCTACCTCCCTTCCCTCTGAATACAACCTTCTAATCTGGCAAACCTAGCCGGAGCTTTGGCGTGCCTGGTATGCAGTCCAATCGCTGAAGATTGTTTATTTTACACACAGGTTTTGACATAAACCCCGGAATACACGTATCAGAAACAGCAAAGGCCCGAGGGTCGAAACCGCCGGGCCTTCGGAAATCAAGTCAGGCTAAGCTGTGCTGTCCATGATCTGTGATTTATTTTAGCTAGCTGGGCACCCTGCTGGAGCGTAGCTATCCTTCCAAGCGCCAGCAGGAGCACTGCTGGGATCAATAGTACAAGTCCATACGCCAGTTGCATCCCGTGCGACATTAACTACTGCGCCGGTAACAGCCGCACTTGAATCTCCGCCCAAGGTCGCTACGAGTGTGGGAGCTGCAGTACCGCCAGCCGTAATTGTAAATGTAGAAACTAGATTAGACTTCGCTTGATCAAAACCAACGTAGAAGTCGGTCGGACCCTCGTCGGCGGGGACGTTCGTAATTGTGCCACCGCGAAGAAGCGCTTCTTCAGCGTTAGTCTTCACCGCTGAAATTTCACCAACTACACGAGTAACCTGAGACCGCGCAATATAATCCTGATACTGCGGAATTGCGATAGCAGCCAAAATACCAATAATCGCCACAACGATCATCAATTCAATCAGCGTAAAACCCTTCTGAGCATGATTAATTTTCATGTTCTTCATATTCGACCTCTGCTTTTGTCGTTAAGAAACCCCAAATGACCCGGGATCGATGGAGCCTTGCCCCGTGACCAATTCTATTGAGCCTGAACCAGCACAAGCACCTTGTATGCCAACCACAAAAACACCGCCACAAAGCACCACCAATCAACCACCTACCCCATACCGTCACGCCCAAAACGAAACACTCAGCCCGTCAACTCTCAGCCCCTACCCGTCACCCACTGACAAATTTTGTCACCTGCCTCATTCACGTCCCTAACAGGATCAACCCAACTAATCCCCCTAAACCAACACACACCTTTCCAAACCCGGAGCAGCCATCTAAACTCTCCTCAATCGACAAAAACCTTTTTTCAGTCACTTAGGCGGCACTCTTTACTCAGTTTATGGCTACTAACCAAAGTAACATCACGCTTACCGGTCTTGCCCGGCGCTTTGTGGATGACGGGCTTCTTGAAGAAACCGTCGCTAAGGATGCTTTTTTACAGGCATCTCAGAATCGGATTCCACTGATCACCTACCTCACCCAGAACAAGCTGGCAGACAGTTCCAAACTGGCTTTTTCGGCTGCGATGGAATTTGGAGTGTCGGTTCTGGACCTTTCGTCATTTCTCCCGGAAATGATGCCGGAGAAGGTGGTCGACGAAAAACTGGTGCGAAAGCACAACGCTCTTCCTCTATACAAGAGAGGCAATCGTCTTTTTATTGCAGTGTCCGACCCTACGAACATTCAGGCGCTGGATGAAATCAAGTTCAACACCGGCCTGAGCACCGATCCCATCCTGGTGGACGATGCGAAGCTCCGTGAAGCTATCGACAAATATCTGGAATCCCATGACACCAGCATGGGTGATCTGGACGATGCGGATCTGGAGGGTGTGGAAACCGAGAGTGGCGAACAGGAAGATGAAGGGGCCGTGTCTGCAAATGATGTAGATGATGCGCCCATCGTAAAGTATGTGAACAAGATGCTGCTGGACGCCATTCGTGGTGGCGCCTCGGATGTGCATTTTGAGCCTTATGAGAAAACTTACAGGGTTCGATATAGGACAGACGGCATTTTGAAGGAGATGTCACGGCCCTCCATCAAGCTGGCACCCAAGATTTCGGCCCGTATAAAAATCATGGCCCAACTGGACATTTCCGAGCGGCGGGTTCCCCAGGATGGCCGGATCAAGATGAAGCTGTCCAAGACCAAGGCCATCGATTTCCGGGTCAACACCTTGCCGACGCTTTGGGGTGAGAAAATCGTTCTTCGGATTCTTGATCCCAGCCAGGCCAAACTCGGCATTGATGCGCTGGGCTATGAGGAAGACCAGAAAAAGTTGTATATGGATGCACTAGCCCAACCACAAGGTATGGTTCTGGTTACCGGCCCTACCGGCTCGGGTAAAACCGTCTCTCTTTATACCGGCTTGAACATCCTCAACACCGCAGACATCAATATCTCCACGGCGGAGGATCCGGCGGAGATCAACCTTGAAGGCATTAACCAGGTTAACGTGAACAACAGGGTAGGCTTGGGCTTTGCTGAGGCACTGAGGGCATTTCTACGCCAGGATCCGGATGTGATCATGGTGGGTGAGATTCGAGACCTTGAAACCGCCAATATTGCCATCAAAGCGGCGCAAACCGGTCACCTGGTTCTCTCTACACTCCACACCAACAGTGCGGCAGAAACCCTCACCCGAATGATGAACATGGGCGTCCCCGCCTTCAACATTGCAACGTCCGTCAGTTTGATTATTGCTCAGCGCCTTGGTCGACGCCTGTGCAGTGCTTGCAAACAGACTGGTGATGTACCTAAAGACATACTTTTGACCGAGGGGTTCACACAGGAACAAATTGATACAGGGTTCAAGTTGTACCACCCCAAGGGCTGTGATAAATGCAATGGTGGATATAAAGGCCGCGTCGGTATTTACGAGGTGGTCAAGGTTACCGAGAAGCTGGCCAGCATGATTATGGAAGAAGCCAGCTCCATTAAAATTGCACAGCAGGCTCAGGCAGAAGGCTTCCGGAATTTACGCCAATCGGCACTACTGAAAGTGATGGAGGGCGTGACCAGCCTTGAAGAAGCCAACCGCGTGACGAAGGATTAAGCATGGCAGAGAAAGCGCAAAAGCTGGAATCGTATATCTGGGAAGGTAAAGACCGGAGGGGCAACAAGTCCAAAGGCGAGCTTACCGGCTCCAATTTGGCGCTGGTAAAGGCTCAGCTCCGAAAGCAGGGCATCATTCCGGATAAGGTCAAGAAAAAGCCTAAGCCTCTGTTCGGCGGCAGCAAGAAGATCACACCTTTTGACATTGCCATGCTTACGCGGCAACTGGCAACGATGATGAAAGCGGGTGTGCCGTTGGTTCAGAGTTTTGATATCGTCACTGACGGCCTCGAAAACAAAGGACTGCAGGACTTGGTGATGGCTATCAGGAATGATATTTCATCTGGCACCAGTTTTGCCGGGGCGCTTCGCAAACACCCTAAGCACTTTGACAATCTTTACTGCAACCTGGTGGATTCCGGTGAAAAGGCTGGTGCGCTGGAGAAGATGCTGGATCGCATAGCTACCTATCTTGAGAAAACTGAACTACTCAAGAAGAAAGTCAAAAAGGCGATGACCTATCCCATTGCGGTCGTTGTTGTAGCGATCGTTGTTACTGCCATTCTTCTGGTTAAGGTTGTTCCCCAGTTTGAAAGCCTGTTCCAGGGCTTTGGAGCAGAACTTCCGGTGTTTACCCAAATGGTTGTACGACTTTCTGACTGGATGCAGACGTGGTGGTTTGTGGTGCTTCTGGGCATTGTGGGCACCATATTCCTGTTCAAGGAGGCCAATCGCCGATCACAGAAGTTTTCGGATTTTGTAGACAAATATGTCCTTAAACTGCCTGTTGTAGGCGAAATTCTTGATAAATCTGCTGTTGCCAAGTTCGGCAGGGTTCTGTCCACTACCTTTGCTGCGGGTGTTCCCCTTGTAGACGCTCTGGATTCTGTTGCAGGTGCCACGGGCAACGCAGTTTATCGCGATGCCATTCAGCGCATCAAAAACGATGTTTCCAGCGGCACCCAGCTGCAGGCTTCCATGCGGGAGCAGGATATTTTCCCGGTGATGGCGGTGCAGTTGACGGCTATTGGTGAGGAGTCCGGTAATCTGGATGAGATGCTGGAAAAGGTGGCTGAGCATTATGAAGGCGTGGTTGATGACATGGTGGATAACCTGACTGCTTTGATGGAGCCGATGATTATGTCGGTTCTTGGTGTGCTTGTGGGTGGGTTGATTATTGCTATGTATCTGCCGATCTTTCAGATGGGGCAGGTTGTTGGGTAGGGTGCCGCCCCGGCCCCTCTCCCCCGGCCCCTCTCCCGCTGGGGGAGAGGGGAGCTAACTGCACTGGCCCCAGACTTTGGTTTTTAGCCCCTCGCCCCCTGCGGGAGAGGGGTTGGGGAGAGGGGTGGGTGTTTTTTTGAACATTAATAATTTGAGCTTTTGAATGGCTACACTAGACATCTTCCTCTCAACTCCCTGGCTTCTATACCTCGTTGTTATTTTCGTCTCCCTATGTATTGGTAGCTTTCTGAATGTGGTGATTCTGCGCTTGCCGAAAATGATGCATCAGGATTGGCGCTGTCAGTGCGAGGCGTTTCTGGAGGTTTCGGAAGCGGAGCGGAAACAGGAGGAGCCTGTAACGCTTTCCAGCCCGGCCTCTACCTGCCCTTCCTGCGGCCATAAAATCCGGGCCTGGGAGAACATTCCGGTTATCAGCTATCTGTTTCTTGGCGGGAAGTGTGGCAGCTGCAAAACACACATTTCGATCCGTTATCCGGTGATTGAAGCGGTAACGGCGTTGTTTTCCGTGATGACGGTTGTGATCATTGACCCATCCGAGGCCGCCTTGTGGTCGCTTCTTCTGGTCTGGGCGCTGGTTGCCCTGACCGTGATCGATTTCGATACCCAGCTTCTGCCGGACAGCATCACCCTGCCCTTGATGTGGCTTGGGCTGATGTTGAGCTATTTCGGGTATCTGGGCGATTTTGACAGCGCTTTCCTGGGGGCAGTTTTTGGTTATCTTTCCCTTTGGTCCGTTTACTGGCTGTTCAAGCTGGCAACTGGCAAAGAAGGCATGGGGCACGGTGATTTCAAGCTGCTGGCTGCTTTGGGCGCCTGGCTGGGGTGGGAGTTGTTGCCCGCAGTGATTCTGTTGTCTTCTGTGGTGGGTGCCGTTGTGGGTATCAGCCTGATGGCGTTCAAGAAGCATGGCCGTGAAGTACCTATTCCGTTTGGACCCTACCTTGCGGCTGCCGGGTTGTTGTGTTTATGGTTTGGCGTTGAGATTCAGGAATTCTGGTACGGGCTGTTAGGGGTTTGACGCATCAGATGATCATTATCGGGCTTACAGGCGGTATCGGTTCTGGCAAATCCACAGTCGCGCGTCAGTTTGGCGCTTTGGGCGTGCACTGGGTGGATGCGGACGATGTAGCCAGGGAAGTGGTTGAGCCGGGCATGCCTGCGCTGACCGCTATTGCCGATCACTTCGGGCAGGACATTCTCACAGTCGGCGGGGCGCTCGACAGAGCACGCCTTCGGCAGATTGTGTTTGAGCAGCCGGGGCAGCGCGCGTGGCTTGAGGGCCTGCTGCACCCGATTATTCGCGAAGAGCTGATTCGCCAACTACATCCTATAGATTATACTTTGCCTTACGTTCTGTTAGTGTCTCCCTTGCTGCTGGAAACCGACCAGCACAAACTGGTTGAAAAAGTACTGGTGGTGGATGTTCCCGTGGCGGTTCAGATAGAGCGTACCGTGGCCCGGGATACCAACTCCCGCGAACAGGTTGAGCGGATTATTGCCGCTCAGATATCCCGTGAGCAGCGCATCAGCAAGGCGGATGCCGTAATTGATAACAACCAGCCCACAGAAAACGTTGCTGCCGAGGTTCGCGCATTGCATGAAAGGTTCATGGTGGACTTTGGTTGATCAACTCCGCTTCAGGCACGGTTCGGCTTTTGCCCGAACGGTTACAGCATTGTTCCTTCTAATCAGCACAAACAGTTACGGCATTGAACCCGTGTTCAAGGTTCAGGAACACTCGATAAGCGACGCCCTGGCGCCTGACAAACTGCCACTGTCGTTCTATACGTTTGACCCGGATGAGTACTGGGCAGAGCCGATGGACTCTTATTGGACGGGCTTCAGCAATTTTATCCTGCGGCAAGAGCGTATTCAGAGCCCAAAAGTTCAATCCCTTGGGAATTGGGCCGATCGGACACTCTCCGGTGAGAGCCATAACCTTCCAAACAACGAAAGCTACCTGCGCCTTGGCTTCGCCACCGAATCCGAATACGGCGACCCGGCCCAATTCGAGCCGGAAGTCCGGTTCCGTTTGGATATACCCACCACGAAACGTAAACTGCGCCTGGTTATCGAAAGCGATAGCGACGAGCTGATTCCCCTGGAGGAACGTCAGCGCGACCGGCAACTCACAGACCCCAACCGAACAGACACTGAAACAACCGGCGCTTTACGGTACCTCTCGCAAATCGGCGATGCCATCAACCTGTCCAACGACATCGGCGTGCGCCTGCGCCTTCCTCCGGATGCGTTCTGGCGGGCAACCGCGGAAAAGCGCTGGAAAGCGGATGCCGACTGGGCCATGCGCGCACAGCAGCGTTTTTATTTTTACCATCAGGATGGCTGGGGTGCCCGCACCTGGCTCAGTGCCAGTCGGGCTGTTGGTAATGGCTGGCGGTTCTGGTCGTCCTCTGAGCTAGAATGGGTTCACCGTGACAGCAAGTTTGTGGCGGCGCAGATTTTCAGTACAGACAAGCGGATCAATAATCGTTCCACCCTCACCCCCCGTATCGGCGTTGTTGGCGAGAGCAAACCTGGCTGGCGCACAACGTCTGCTTTTGCCGATCTCACATGGCGTTACCGGCTCCACAGCGACTGGCTGTTTGCCGAAGTCATCCCGGCGTTAACCTTTCCCAGAGAAGAGAGCTTCAAAGACCGGGGTTCGTTGCTTTTTCGCGTAGAAATGTTCTTTTCAGGTAGTATTGATCGTGACTTCTAGTACGCTTATACCGCTGACTCGGTGCCAAGAAGGTCTGCAAGCAGGGTCTTCCGGGAATGTCGGAGGCCATGGACGGCCGGAGACAAGCGCACATGGATGTGCTCGTAGCGGTTCCCGGAAGACCCTGCTTGCAGACCTAGGTTCGGTGCATGAACTTGTAATCGCGAATTAAGGCCTATGCCCAGACACCACTCTATTCCTGCATCAGATGCTCTGGCGCTTAAACCCATTGCCATTACCCACTCCTGCTTCAAAGACAAATTCGGAGTCCCGCGCCAACCTGGCCTCACTCGCCACGCCAGAGCCGATCTGATTATTCAGCCACCCTACGATCGGGAAGATGCTTTTCGGGGCCTGGAAACAGCCAGCCATCTTTGGCTGATCTTCCAGTTTCACGAAGCCGTTCGGGCAGAGTGGCGGCCAGTAGTTCGGCCACCTCGTCTGGGTGGTAACCGGAAAATGGGCGTGTTCGCCAGCCGTTCACCGTTCCGGCCTAACAGCCTTGGGTTATCCGTAGTCCGTAACGAAGGGCTTGTGCGTAACGACGACCATCTGGCCCTGCAGATAAGCGATCACGACCTGATAGAGGGCACGCCGATTCTGGATATCAAACCTTACCTGCCGTTTGCAGATTCGGTACCGGATGCCGCTCTGGGTTGGGCTGAAACGGCGCCTACTGAACGCCTGGACGTTTCTTTCCTGCCAGAAGCCGAGGCACAGCTTGCCAGCTTGCCACCAGAGCAGTACCCGGATCTGAAGCTGCTTATTACCGATGTGGTGAGCTACGACCCCCGCCCTTCCTTTCGCAGAGGTCGTGATGAGGAGCGTATTTACGGAGCACATCTTTATGATCTGAACGTGCGATTCCGGTTTATGAACGATCATTCACAGAAACGTGTCGAAGTGCTGACGGTCTGTTAGACTTCCGTTGGTGATTTAGTAGTCGACACAGGGAATTTGTGCCTTGCCTTCAAATCGGTTTTTCACGCGCATGGGTATCCGGCCGCTGGCAATGCGGCTGCTTGTGTATGTGCTGCTGTTCAGCCTGGTCATTTCCCTGGTTGCCACCGGCGTGCAGATGATCGGTGAGTTTGAGCGTCGCAAATCCGATCTTCAGGAAACCCAGCAGCGCGCCGCAGGGCTGGTCTCCGGCAGTATGAGCAACAACATCTGGCTGATGAATTTCAGCGAGGTGGCCAACAGCCTGGATGACATGCGGGCGGTAGAGGCCATTCACTACGCCAGAGTTGTGACCTCCACCGGTGAGGAGTTCAGTACCGGCGGCTATCCTGAAGGCCGGGTTATTTCACAAACCTTCCCGTTGATATTCGATCGCTCAACCTTCCGCGGCCCGGAAAACATGGGCACGCTTACGATCACCTCGTCGGTTGAGCAGATTTATTCGGGGCTACGCAACGGCGCGCTGATTAACTTGCTGTTTCAGTCGATTGTGGTGATGCTGGGCACGCTGGGGCTTGTGATCATCGTGCGTTTCACCCTCTCTCGCCACATGGAATCCATGGCAGACTACGCTGCACGGCTGAACCTGGATGCACTGGTGGATCCGCTCAAGCTGAAGCGCAGACCACCCATAAAACCTGATGAGCTTTCCGAGCTTGAACAGGCGCTTAACAAGATGCGGCTTCAGATTCTGGAAGATACCCGGTCACTCCGGCAGACCACCCTTCAATCCCAGGATGAACGGGATGAGGCGATACGGGCCAACCGCGCCAAAAACCAGTTTCTCGCCAATGTAAGTCATGAGCTGCGCACACCTCTGCAGTCTGTTCTCGGATACGCCAACCTGCTGACCGACACACCGCTTGACCAGGAACAGAGCGAGTACGTGCACACCTTGCTCAACGCCTCTGAAAGCATTTCTGCCATCATTAACGATCTGCTGGACATTTCCAGCATGGAAGCTGAAAAGCTTGTGCTTGAGGATATTCCTTTCGATCTGCGGGAAACCCTGAACGACTTGGTGCACATGCTGGGCCACCGTGCACGTGAGAAAGGGCTGGCATTGGAACTACGCATTGACGAGGAGCTGCCCTGGGCGCTCAGGGGTGACCCGGCGCGGATTCGCCAGGTCTTGCTGAATCTGGTATCCAACGCGATCAAATTTACAGATTCCGGGCACGTGTTGATCAGTATCGAAGTGCTGGGGCGCCGGGATGAGAAGGTTCGCCTGCGCCTGGCGGTAGAAGACACGGGCATTGGCATTAACCCGGAAGACAGTCCGCTGGTGTATGAGCCTTATGTGCAGTTGGGCCAGAGATTCCAGCGCCAGCTACCCGGTGCCGGGCTGGGGCTGACTATTTGCCGCCAACTGGTCAATCTGATGCAAGGCTCTCTGGATCTGGAAAGCCGACCCGGGGAGGGCTCTACCTTCTGGGTTGAACTGACGCTGCCCGCAGCGCCTGAGAATGGATCACGCATGCGCCCGGACACACGCATGCTGAAAGGAAAGCGCGTACTGGTTGCCGATTCCTACGAGCTGTCCCGCAAGATTACGCTGGAAATGCTGTCGCGCCACGATGTCCACATCGAGGCCGTCAAATCCGCCGGAGAGGCCCTGACCTCGTTACGCCTGGCGTTCGACAGCCAGGAGCCGTTTGACGCCATTATCCTTGACGGCTTTTTGCCGGATATGGACAGCAATCTGCTGTGTCGCCAGGTACGCGGCAACCCGTTATGGGCGGATATGCGCCTGCTGATTCTCTCATCCAACCCACAGCGTGGCGATGCCGAACATTTCCGCCAGGCCGGGGCGGATGCCTTTCTCAGCAAGTCCTTGAGGGAATCCTGCCTGACCCCCATTCTGAACCGGCTATTCGAGGACGCCACAAAGGAAGATCGGTGCTTCCTTACCCGGTTCTCGCTGCAAGCCACTGATGATACTGAAAAACGCCGCGAGCTCACCTCTCGCCGTATGAAGGTGCTACTGGTCGAAGATAACCCGGTAAACCGAACGTTAACCCGAAGGCTGTTAGAGAAACTGGGGTGCGATGTGATGACGGCAAATGATGGTGAGGCGGCATCCAGCTTGTGGCAATGGCATCCTTTTGATTTGATATTTATGGACTGCGTGATGCCCAGGGTTGACGGCTTCGAGGCCACCCGTCGCCTGCGGGCATGGGAAGAAGCCCGTAAGCGCCAACGGGTACCCGTCGTCGCTCTTACCGCCAGCGCTATGGAAGAGGATGAAGAGCGCTGCCGTCGGGCCGGGATGGATTCATTTGTTGCCAAGCCTGTCAATATTGAAATGCTACGGGCAGTACTGGAACAATACGCCCATGGCGCTCCTGCAAAAGCCCCTGTATAACGCCGCCGAGCTCCATGCGGCAACCGCACATACGATTAACGATTTGAAAGGTCCACATGAACGTAGAATGTCCCACCTGCAAAAAATCCGTGGAATGGACGGAGTCCAATCCTTCAAGACCATTCTGCTCAGAACGCTGCAAGCTGATTGATCTTGGCGCCTGGGCCAATGAGGAATACAGGGTTCCGGCGGAGAATGCGTCTCCGGATGACCTGGATCAAGGTGGCGAAACAACGCGCCACTGAATTTTATGGGTACAGCTGCCTGACTCCTGTCCACTAGCTTACAGCGGGCTTACACGCTTGTAAGTTGTGGTACCCGGAGTAGGCCGTTACCATTCGCCCACAATCAATACCTGCACTGCAATCAAGAAGGTAAAAGAATGAAAGTATCCCGTATTTCCGTGTTAGTTCTCTCTATCGCTGCTGCACCTGCGTTTGCCAGCGACCTGGATTTGAGCCTGACCAACGACTCCGTAAAGGGCCAGGTGAACTTCTTCGGCAACAATAACGACCTCCAGCTCGGCGCCGGTTACACTTACCATGAAGGTAGTCGCCATATTGGCAACGTGGATTTTCATGCCCAAGGCCGCACTGCGCTGGGTAACCTGCCCACCACTGCGGGCATCGGTTTGCGCGCCATAGGCTGGGACGACGACCGCCTGGATGGTGGCGCAGTGGGCCTTGGTGGCTTTGCTACTGTGAATATTCCCACCGTCCCGGGCCTGTCGTTCACTGGCGGCTTACACTATGCCCCACGAATCCTCTCGTTTGGTGATTCGGAAGACATGACCAGCCTTGAGCTACGCGGCAGCTATCGCGTTATCCGCAACGCGGAACTGTTTGCCGGTTATCGGTACCTGAATACCGAGCTGGATTCGCCGTACCGGGGTAACATTAATCTGGACGAAGGCGTTATGGCTGGTATGAAGATTTTCTTCTAAACCCGCTTGATTATCTGGCACGGGCGCCCTCTCCGGGCGCCCGTTTCCTGTCCTTCCTCACGCTGTCCTGAAACCTGCACTGCTAGACTGATCAGAGCCAGTTTTTCCTCATGTACCGGGACAATGTTAACAGCGAAGAGCGACTCGGCCTTTTGAGCGCGACTCAGCTACTGTGAACCCTCAGACAACCCTGCTCGTACAACCTGTTATAATTATGAACATCATCACCCGGATCGACCGAGCGTTCAGGCTCGCTCGCCGGGTACACAAACAGGTTGTGACGAGAGGTTTTATGTCGGCTGCAATGCGCTCGCTAATGCTGGTTGTTCCCTTAATCGCTTTTGCCGTAGGGGGCGCTCTTTACGTTCCATCGGAACGCTCAGCCAATGACAGAAATACCGGTTCGGAACCCGCCCTGAGCTCACTACCTCCACTGCCCTCTTGGGCTCGCGAGGACCTGCCGGATTTCTCGGGTTATCAGGACACCACTGAAAAGAAGGTCGCGTTTTTCTCGTTTTTGTACCCTCGCATTGTGCTTGCCAATTCCCGCATTCTCATTGAGCGGGATTATCTTGACAGCCTCGCCAACGAAACCGCCCTGTCAAAAAAAGAGCACACCTGGCTTGCAGCTCAATCCAAACGTTTGCGGGTGGAGGAAGAGCCTGGTAGTCCCGCGCAATTTGCCCTGCTGAGAAAGCGCCTGGACGTTATTCCGCCTTCCTTGATTCTGGCGCAGGCGGCCAATGAGTCGGCCTGGGGTACGTCGCGTTTTGCGCTTCGAGGCAACAATCTGTTCGGCCAGTGGTGCTTCTCCAGGGGCTGTGGCCTGGTACCCCTGAGCCGCATTGAGGGTGCCAGCCATGAAGTGGCCTCCTTCCCGTCGCCCTACCACTCCGTAAGGGCCTACATCCAGAACCTGAACCGGCATGCGAGTTATCAAGGCCTGCGCGACACTCGCCTCGATGACAGGGCATCCGGCGATCCGCTATCCGGGCTTGCCCTTGCCCGCGGTTTGATCAGCTACTCCGAGCGCGGCGAAGAATATGTTGATGAAATTCGCTCGATGATCCGCTATAACAATCTGGAGTTCTATGATATTGAATTCAGGAAAATTCTAAGCGACCGCAGCCCCTCGCACCTGAAGGATCTGGCCTCGGCAAGCGCGGAGGAAGCTCTGCTCCCGGGTCAGATTGCGAGAGAGAACACCCGCACTTCGGTCGAGGGCTGAGCTCCGATTAACCCCTGATAACCAGAGACATTCCCGCATGCTTTATTTTCTGCCTGCGCCGCTGAAGGGAACCCTGGCAGCCCTGTCTGTGCTCGTCAACACGCTCGTACTCTTCCCGTTTCTGATGTTGTTTGCGCTACTCAAACTTGTGCTGCCCGTAATTACTATTCGCAAGGGTTGCACCGTTGTGCTGAATAACATTGCCCGTTTGTGGATCGGGGTCAACAACCTGGTGATGGATGTTCTGCACCAGGTTGAGTGGGATGTGCGGGGTGCAGAACATCTCAGCCGCGAGCACTGGTATTTCGTTACCTGCAACCATCAAAGCTGGGCTGATATTCCGGCCATACAGTACGTACTCAACAGTCGGATTCCTTTGCTCAAGTTCTTTCTGAAAAAACAGCTTATATGGGTTCCGTTGCTGGGCGTTGCCTGGTGGGCACTGGACTTCCCCTTTATGCACCGCCACACCAAAGAGCAACTTGCCCGGAAGCCAGAATTGAAAGGCAAGGACATCGCCGCTACCCAGGCTGCGTGCGAGAAGTTCCGCTATACGCCGGTGACCATCTTCAACTTCATGGAAGGAACCCGCTTCACCCTCGCCAAACAAAAACGCCAGAACTCTCCTTACAAACACCTCCTCAAGCCAAGGGCGGGCGGTACGGCGTTTGTTCTGGGCGCCATGGGCGAAATGCTGCATACCATGCTGGATGTGACGATTGTTTATCCCGGGGAGCACCGCAGTATAGGTATCTGGGATTACCTCAGCGGGCGTATCCGTACCATTGTGATCGATATCCGGGTGCGGGAAATTCCGACGCAGTTTCTTGGAATGGACTACGAGAACGGGCGCGAAACGCGGGTGGAATTTCAGCGCTGGGTTAGCGAATTATGGGCCGAGAAAGACGCCCGTATTGAAGCCATCAAAAACGAGAACCGTGCCCAAGCCTGACTCGGCTCCTCACACGTCTCACCGGCGTTACAGGAGCCCCAGCTCCCGGGCACGAACAGTCGCCTGGGTACGGGAGCGCACTTCCAGCTTGGCGTTTATACGCCGGGCGTGAGTCTTTACCGTATGCAGCGAAATGTGCAGCTTGTCGGCGATTTCCTGGTTCGATAAACCTTTGGCGATCAGCTCAAGCACGCTCTGCTCGCGGTCACTGATTGGCTCAGCCAGCAACGCAGGCAAGGTTTTTCCCGCTATGCCAAACAGCTGACCCAAGGCGTCCCGGAACGGGGTTTCAGGCAGTTGGCCGTATGTCTTTTCCATCAGATCCCTGAGTTCAGGCTTGAGCTCTGCGAACGGGCTTATGAAGTGTTCCTTTTCCGCTTCGGATACAACACCTACAAGAATCTTCTGAGCCGATGTAATGCCTTTATCTTCGCTGACGAGCAGAGCAGCCAACAGCCGCATGTGTATGTCTACGCCCCAGGGAATCGCTTCATCATAGCGTTTACGTATGTTCGCCAGGGTTTCCCGAGCCCTTACGGTTTCGCCTCGTGCGAGATCCAGGCGTACCTGAAGGCAGTCCAGTAACCCGGGCATCATCGGAAAGAGTTCCGGCACGCATCTGGCTTCCCGATAGGGCTCCAGCCGCGCAAGCGCCTGGGCAACACTTTCAAGCTGATTCTGAGCCAGCCAGCAACTGGCTTTCAGGGCTTCAAGCACCGGAACATAGAGGGATTCATCCACCTGCCAGGTATGCATGGTGCGCTCGGCTCGCCCGATCCACACAAACGCATCTTCCAGACGGCCCTGAGAGCGACACATTAACACCCGTATTGCCATCGCCAGCAGTAGCCCGAGATCCCGGGTCTGCTCTGCATGGCGACCACAGGTGACCAGTAGCCGATCGGCCTCTGCGTCGCGCCCCTGATGCCAGAGCACGAGGACCAGATTCAACTGCAGCCGCGTTTCCCCGATTCGGGCGGGACGGGCGAGTTCCTGTACAACGGTATCCAGGCCAGTCCGCAGCAACTGCTCTGCATGCCGAAGCGCGCCTTTACCCAATTCAATCCGGGCATGGGCGTATACCGCCAACGCTTCTGAGCCGGAATCCCCTGCCTCCCTGGCCAAGCGGGAAGCAGCACGATTGGCTTCCCGGGCTTCTGAGAAACGCCCGGATGCACACAAAGCACTGGCACGCACCATCTGCGTGACCAGTTGGCCCTGAGTTGAAAGTTCCCGCCCGGAAAGCGCACGCTCAGCCATTTCCAGAGCCGGCGCCACCTGCCCTTCTCCGCGTAGAATAAACGCTCTGAGTGCGCAGATCCGTGTTTCATGTTCTTGCCGGGTCATATCATCCATGCCATCAATCAGGGCCCGAGCCTGTCGGAACTGTCCGCCAATGGCATGCACCCAGCTGTAGACAATTCTCAGCCTGGGGCTGCGCTCAAGCAATGGTGCCGGAAGGCTTTTGCGCAAGCGCAGTAACGAAGCCGTATCCTGCCCCAGCAACAGCGCCTCGGAACCCTCAGATGCAATGCGGATCACTTCCTCTGCATCGCCTGCCAACAGCGAGTATTTCAAAGCTTCGGGGAATTGGTTGCGACTGCCAAACCAGCGGCTCGCTGCCAACATCCTGTCGGAATAGCCCGCCATCACCGGTGTTCTGAGCCACTCCATCAACAAGGGATTGAGCCGGTACCAGCGCCCCCAACCCGCCATGACCTTTATCGGTAACCCACGCTCACAGGCCTCGGAAGGCAGCAACACACCCTCTGGAATCAGCGATTCAAATGCGAGAAACAGCTCGTCAGAGCACAGCCCCAGTTCTGATATGGCTCTGAGGGAGCGGACCTGCCCGGGAGTCAGGCTGCCCAATACGGATTCCTTTAAAAACCGTTCAACACCGGGTGTATCTGAAACAGCGTGCCTTTCCGAGCTTTGACGGATATCCCGGCGATAAAGCGCCAGTGGCGTAGGCCAGCCCTCCGTGAGATCGTACAGATGATCAATCGCCACACTGGTTAACTGTTGATCACTCAGAACCTCCCGGAAAAATTCAAAGGTTTCGCTTCGGCTGAACTCCAGCTTTTCGGTGCCTATGCGGGTGAACCGGTTTTCCAGTTCCAGAGCGTGGGTCTCATAGGGCAACGCCTGCCTTGAAAGCATGACGACTGAAAAATGAGGCGGTATATCGGCCACCAACTGCTGAAGCAAGGCAACGGCGGCCGGGTTCGTAATGTGGTGAAGGCCGTCCAGAACCAGAATGGAAGACCGTGGTGCCTGCGCCTTTCTCAGACCCATGAGCATTATCGCAAGCGCATCAGGGAAGGTAGCGCCGCCTTGCAGGCTGCTTTCAGAGGATTCGGGAATATCCAGTGCTACGGACAACAGGCTAAGAAAACGGGTGGGCGCGTTATCCTGTGAGTTCAGTGTCAGCCACCGGACACAGTCATCGCTGATCCCCGCGGTCTGAATTCCCATAGCCAAAGAGTGGGATTTTCCATATCCGCAGGGGGCTTCCACGAAAAGCACACCGCGCGACGTTAATGCATCGGCAATCAACGCATTGAGATGATGGCGCGCCAACGAATCCCCTGGAACGATCGGTGCCTGTAATCTCTGCTTCAGCATATCTCTTACGAGTTCGCCACGCTGAAGTCCGCTGTTTGCTGACTGGAACTCGTCATTGGCTGCATAGCCATCATGGAATGATTTCACACACTGCCCCGGTACGCCTTTAGTATGATAGTGAGGTTAAACCAATTGAGGGGCTGGCTGCAAAGTTTTGACGTGAAAGGTATTTATTTGGTGGCAGTTTTTTATCACAGAAACAGAAACGGCGGGCCGAGGCCCGCCGTTTCTGTAGATCTACATACCCGTTTAGCGGGTTCCGGCTCTGCGTAGAGCAGCCGGAGTGTAATCTCTGGACTGGCGCTTGACGCCAAACTGATAAGGATCGACTTCCTCGTTTGTCAGACCCAGAACCAGATAGCGGCCAGACAAGAGATCGTACAGGGTTTCAACCGCATACCAGGGAACGATCTGATCGTAAAACTGCATGGCGTGGGCTTCTGCCACACGCCAGAGCTCACCACGACCATCGTAGTGGTCGATGACCGATGCCTGCCAGGTGTCTTCATCAATATAGAAATCACGCTGAGCATAAATATGGCGCTCGCCCTCTTTCAAGGTTGCGCGCACATGCCACACTCGGTGGAGCTCGTAGCGAGTCAAATCCTGATTGATATGACCAGCCTTGACGATATCATCGTAACTCAGGCCCCGGTCTACCAGCTTGTAGGAGTTGTACGGAATGTACATTTCCTTCTTGCCAACCAGCTCCCAGTTGTAGCGATCTGGTGCGCCGTTGAACATATCGAAGTTATCTGACGTACGCATGCCGTCAGATGCAGTACCCGGTCCGTCGTAGGCAACCTGAGGTGCACGGCGAACACGTCGCTGGCCAGCGTTGTATACCCATGCCCGACGCGGTTCTGCAACTTGGTCAATGGTCTCATGAACCAGCAGCACGTTACCTGCCAGACGCGCCGGAGCCGTGATGGCCTGCTTGAAGTAGAACAGCACGTTGGGGTCTTCGCCCGGTTTGTAATCCGTCAGGTAGCTTCTCCAGGTCAGTTCATCCTGAAACTTCACGACGGAGTAGGCGCCGTTGGCGGTAGGCGTTGCCTGCCCGACATTACGCTGCACCGAACCACCACGATAGCGCGTGATGTGGTTCCAGATTGCTTCCAGGCCGTTCTGCGGGATCGGGAATGGCGTCGCATTCTGGTAGTTGCCCAGACCGTTACCGTCCTTGATCAGCTCTGTACCGGTCGCATTCTTGACCGTTTCATCCATGATGTCTTTCGGATAGGCCGCTGTGCGATGAGTCTCGTAAACGGGAAGCACATAGTCCGGGTATTGCTTGATCATTGCTACCTGCCCGGGGGACAGCTTGTCTGCGTATTCCGCTACGTTGCTCTGATCAATGGTGAACTGGGGCGTCTCATTCGGAAACGGATTCACATAAATGCCGTCTCCCTTGTAGCCAGCGGGGGGCGTTGTCAAACCCCCTGTCCACGCAGGAATAGCGCCGCCATTACCGGCTTTTTCTGCGCCCATCGGTGTCAGGGAATCACCGAGCTTGGCTGCTTCTTCGGAAGAAACTGCACCCCAGGCTTGGCCTGCGACAAGAGTCGCGGCCAAAACGCCCGTCGCCAGTAATTTCTTGTTTAGTTTCATTTAAATTACCTCGTTAAACGAATTCTTGGCGGTTCAGAATGAGTAGGAAACGCTAGCGCTCACAAAATCACGATCCGTCAGCTCATTATACGGCTTGCCGCCGAAAAAGTTTGTGTAACCGATGTTGCCTGTAATCCTGTTCTGATAAACCGCCTGAAGGGAGAGGCCAATAGCCTTGCTACCTTCGTTGAAGGCCCCACCCGGCTGCGGGCTGTAACCTTCCACATCGTGGCTCCAAGCCAACTGAGGTAACAGATTTACCCCTGCAATTGCGTTCGAATACTCCCAAACCAGCCGTGTACGATAGCCCCAGGAGAAGTCGGTTGTGAAACCCTCGTTGTTACAGTAATTGGTGTTGATGTTCGCACCAGCGGCACAGAAATCGCCCGTGAAGTTGGCCCCATCCAGCGGCAAGGCACCGATACCGAATGTTCCTGAGCGTCCGTAACGGGCTTCATCGTAATCCGGCAGGTCGTGTACGTAGGTCGCGCCAAACTCTGTAATCAGAGACAGGCGGCTGGCTCCCATTACCTGATCAAAGAATTTGATCAGCGTGAACTGAGCCTGGGACACATTAAACCGGTCGTAACCCGCAACAGGCTTGCCGGCAAGATTGGCGCCCCCGCTTTCTTCAAGTCGCTGCCGTTCAAGGCCGCTCAGGGTCTGGCCGTCAGGCCCCCGCTGCTGCAGGCCACCGAAGATCAGCTCGAATGCGTTCCACTGCAGAGGGACATTGTCGCGGAAACTGTACTCGGCCCCAAGAGACCAACCACCGGGTGTAGTGGTGTTGATGCTGATACCATAAAGGTTGATGTTCTCGGGATACTCAATGAAATAGCTTGGGAAAGTCGAGAACGGCAAGCTCGGGTCGTTTGTCTGGGTCGCACCAGGGCTGGACGGGTTGTTCACCAGCCCACTTACGTATGGCAGGCGGCTGTTGTACTTGATGTAATAGAAGCCAAGCTCGGAATCGTTCAGGGCCGGCACGTACCAGCGCAGAGCCACACCGAACTGATCTTTCTCATCCGCCTCAACATCTCCGATACGCGGCGCAACAAAGCCCTGCGCGAACGCCTGGGAATCCGGCAACTGGCCGGCCAACAATACAGGGCCACAACCGTCAGCCGCGAAGTCGTTGGTCGAAAAGAAGGTTCCGCAATCGTCGGGACGAACCGGCTCCCAGTCTGTCTGAACGAACGTTTCGATTGTTACATTCTCGGTAATGCCGGCAGACATGTACAACATCTCCACCGGCAACAACGCGTCTTTCAGCTCAGACCCCGGGGCCCGGAACGCAGGTACGTCTACAGGGTTGATAACGTTGATGCCGCCCTGGATAAAGGTACTTTCACCCCAACTGAGCACCTGATTACCATAACGAATGCTGACGGGCACGTCGCCGAAGTACCAATTCGAGAAAATGTACGCATCAAGAATTTCGCCGCCGGAAGCATTGTCCTTTGCGCTGCTGTTGAGCTCACGCTGCTGGCCGACATCATCCGTTGCACGCCCCTCATCTTTCAGTTCGAAGTCGTACCAGTAACGCCCGCGCAGAAAGCCACCGACCCGGGTCAGGTACTGACTGTCGACTGCGTAGTCGAGGAACAGCTCACTGTTGCCTTTGACGATCTTGGAGTAGGTATCGCCCTTGTCAAAGTTCTGGTTGCCATCATCGTAGTTATTTGTAGACGCGCCAATATTTGCAAGCGGCCCGCCGGGAGCATATTCGGGGCCAAGGTTACCTTGGCCAATCAGACGCTTGTCACTATCTTCGACTCGCCAGCCGGCACCGGCGGAAAGCGTGGTGTTGAACTGCGCTTCCACATCCCCGAGGTAAAAGGAGTACGCAGAAGCCTGACCGGACATACCGGCCGCCACTGCCACAGCGAGCGGTAATCTTGTCCAACGCTGCCATTGGTGTGTTTTTCTTGTCATTGGAAGGCTACTCCATTGTTGTTCTGAGTCGCTGCTCTGATTATTGGTGTTCACGATGTATAGGAGGCTTCATGCACAGTGCTCGTGATGTAAGCACTATAGCTAACGCTGTCCAGTGCTTTGATCAGTCAAAAGTATGATTTTGCACTCGCTACCCGCTCACCACCCCGATCGGCGCCGGGTTTCCTTGTTGTGCGTTCACTATAGACAACAATTCCGGATGCAACCACTTTGCTTTTGATCGTTTTTTGCTCTTGCTACGGCTTGTGCGGAGCCTCCAGATATTCCTGTGACTGCATTTCCAGAAGGCGCGATTCGGTGCGTTCGAATTCAAAGCTCAGGCGCCCGCCGGAGTATAGTTCGGTTATCGGAGCAGCCGCTGAGATAATAACTTTCACATTGCGATCGTAGAACTCGTCAATCATGTTTACGAACCGGCGCGACTGATCGTCTTTTTCACCTCCCAGAACGGGAACATTACCGACAACGATCGCGTGGAACTGGCGAGCCATCTCAATGTAGTCGTTCTGGCTACGAGGACCATCACAGACATCCTTGAAATCAAACCAGACCACGTCATCGGCGTGGGCCTGTGCGGGAATCTTGCGGCCGTTGATCTCGATGGACTTGCTGTGCTTGCCGGCCTCAAGCGCCAGAGCGTCAAAACTACTGCGCAGAGAAGCATCGGCCTCTTCGTCCAACGGCGAGTGGTAGAGTTCGGCCTGTTCCAGAGTACGCAGCCGGTAATCAACGCCGCCATCTACGTTCACCACATCGGTGTGCTTGTTTACAAGCGCGATGGCCGGCAGGAAACGCGCCCGTTGCAGGCCATCTTTATAGAGGCCGTCGGGAACTATATTGGAGGTGCACACCAGGGTGACACCACGTTTGAACAGCCCATCCATAAGCGTTGCGAGGATCATGGCATCACCGATGTCTGACACAAAAAACTCGTCGAAGCAGATCACGCGGGTTTCACCGGCAAGCTTTTTAGCCACAAGATCCAGCGGATTCTTTTCGCCCTTGAAGTTCTTCAGCTCCTGATGAACCCGTTGCATAAAGCGATGAAAGTGCACGCGCATCTTGCGTTTAAACGGCAAGGATTCGAAGAATGTGTCCATAAGATAGGTTTTGCCACGGCCAACACCACCCCAGAAATAAAGGCCTTTGACCGGCTCTTCCCTGCCTTTTTTTAACTTGCGCCGCAATTTGGTCATTGCTTTGCCGCGTTCGCTTTCCGCTTCCACCAGTTTGTCGTAAAGTATCTGAAGGCGTTGCACAGCATCAGCCTGAGCGGCATCCTTGAGAAAGTCCGGACGCTCAAGATCCGTTTGGTAGCGCTGCCATGGTGTCTGGTACGCAGGCGTTTCAGAAGGCGTAGAAGCTGTCATCAGGAAATCCCGAGGTCTGATCGTTGATTTTGGGCGGCGAATTATCGCGTATTTCCGATTTTTTCGCCACGCTGAACCGTTGCAGGGCAATACGACGATTGGCGCAGCACTCAAACATGGGCTGATGAGGCTGCGGACGTTATACTGGCTCACATAGCTTGGTTCATTTTTTAGGCAACAGGACGACACAGCATATGACAAACCTGATTCTGGCAGCGATTGCCGCATTGATTGTTGGCATTGTCATCGGAGCGATGGTTGGCCGCTCGGGGCAAGGATCTACGCTCCGGCAGCGCCGTGCGGAGCAGCAGACAGAAGAACTGCGCAACGAGTACACCCGCTATCAGGCCCAGGTGAACGAGCATTTTATGGAGTCAGCCCATTTGCTGCGCCGGTTCAATGATGCGTACCGTGATGTGAACCAGCATATGGCTCGCGGGGCGAACCGCCTGTGCAATGATGAGGAATGGATGGCTGAGCTTGCTGAGCAGACCTCCCGCAAGCGCCTGGAGGAAGTCAGCGAGGACGGCGCTGAACCACCCCGGGATTATGCTCCCAAGACTTCAGGTACGCTTTCTGAAGACTTCGGTTTGAAGAAAGGCGAGAAAGCACCGCAGGTTTGATCAGACCGGATTATCGCAATCGATGAACCGATGACTGATACCAAATTCCTTTTCTAACGCTGCACCGAGCGCTTTTACACCATAGCGCTCGGTTGCGTGGTGGCCTGCGGCGTAATAGTGGATACCGCACTCTCTGGCGGTGTGGGTAGTCGGCTCGGAGATTTCACCGCTGATGTAGGCGTCGAGGCCTGCATCAATGGCTGTGTTGATAAAACCTTGTGCAGCACCGGTGCACCACCCTACCCGTTTGATTTCCGCTTTACCGTCGCCAACTCTTAGCGGATCACGGTGAAGTGCTCTGGCGATTTGGAGCCCGAACTTTTCCGGGCTCATCGCTTCGTGAAGCTCACCTTCCCAGACAAGGCCGTTTAACGGTCGCGGGTTCCTGACATCGAGGATATCTGCAAGCTGCCGGTTGTTGCCGTATTCCGGATGATCATCCAGTGGCAGATGGTAGGCGACCAGGTTGATGTCGTTATCCAGCAGTCGTTTCAGACGTTCACGTTTCATACCTCGGATGCTTTGATCTTCGCCTTTCCAGAAGTAGCCGTGGTGAACGATAATCATATCTGCGTTGGCTGCGATAGCGGCTTCGATTAATGCGCGGGAGGCGGTTACGCCGGTGACGATGGTATTAACGTCGCTCTTGCCTTCAACTTGCAGACCATTTGGGCAGTAGTCTTGAAAGTTTTCAGGCTGGAGCCATTCATTGAGTTTCGCGAGAATGCTGTCACGATTTGCCATGTGCTTTCTCCTCCTGTTTTGACCTGGACTCTGGAGTTCCCTGCCGGCCTCTATCGAACTTTTCTCGTTTACAGGGAGTTAAGGCCTGAAATCAGTGAATTGTTCTGTTCAGGAGTGCCAATGGTTATTCTCAGGAAGTCGCTAATTCTGGGCTTGTTGAAGTGGCGAACAATGATGCCTTGCTCCCTCAGAGCTTTTGCCAGACTTTCACCAGACTTCGCCCTGTGACGGGCGAACACGAAGTTCGCTTTAGAAGGTAAAACTTCAAAGCTCAGGCCTTCCAGACTTTTCGTCACGCGTTCGCGTTCGGATATCACACCTTTGCAGGACTTCTGGAACCAGGCTTCGTCTTCGTAAGCGGCTTTTGCGCCAGCCAAGGCAAGCCTGTCCAAAGGATAGCTGTTGAAGCTGTTTTTAACCCGGTTCAGGGCTTCGATCAGATCCGGATGACCGATGGCGAAGCCAACGCGCAGGCCCGCCAATGAACGGGCTTTGGACAGCGTCTGGCTGACCAGCAAGTTGGGATATATGTCGACGAGCTTGATGGCAGATTCGCCACCAAAATCCACGTAGGCCTCGTCCACCACGACCACGCGCTCCGGGTTGGCCTGCAGGATTGCTTCTACGTGCTCGAGCCCGAGGTAACGGCCGGTAGGCGCGTTGGGGTTGGGGAAGATGATTCCGCCGTTGGGTTGTTTGTAGTCTTCCGGGTTGATCTCGAAGCTGTCTGTGAGGGCTACGGTTTTGCCTTCAATATTGTAGAGGCCGCAGTACACCGGATAGAAGCTGTAGGTTACATCCGGAAAGAGAACGGGCTGGCCGTGCTGGAACAGGGCGTAAAAAATGTGGGCCAGAACTTCGTCGGAGCCGTTGCCCAGGAATATTTGTTCAGGCTTTACGCTGTGATAGCCGGCGATGGTCTGGCGCAGGTTTTCACCTTCCGGATCCGGGTAGAGGCGCAGGCTATCATTGAGTTCGGCCTGTATTGCTTCGATGACTTTTGGTGAGGGGCCAAACGGATTTTCGTTTGTGTTCAGCTTTACCAGATTAGCCATTTTGGGCTGTTCGCCTGGCACATAAGGAACCAGGCTGCTGACCAAAGGACTCCAGAATTTACTCATCGTTTTTAATCCTGTATTCAGCTGAACGAGCGTGAGCCGTCAGGCCCTCACCCCTTGCCAGAACAGAAGCGACACGCCCCATTCGGTCGGCGCCCTTAGCGCTGAACCCGATAATGGAGGAGCGTTTCTGGAAGTCGTAGACACCCAACGGGGATGAGAACCGCGCTGTTCCGCTGGTGGGCAGTACGTGATTTGGTCCGGCGCAGTAATCGCCTAAGGCTTCGGCTGTGTAGCGGCCCATGAAGATGGCGCCTGCATGGCGGATTTCTTCCAGCAGGGCTTCCGGATCCTCCACGGATAGTTCCAGGTGTTCCGGAGCTATGCGGTTGGATACTTTTGCGGCTTCGCTGAGGTCAGCAACGTGAATCAGGGCTGCGCGATCGGTCATGGAGGTGCGGATAATGTCAGCGCGCTCCATGGTGGGCAGCAGTTTGTTGATGCTGGCTTCAACCGCATCAAGGAAGTCTGCGTCTGGACTGACCAAAATGGATTGGGCCTGTTCGTCGTGTTCGGCTTGGGAGAACAGGTCCATGGCGATCCAGTCCGGATCTGTTTTGCCATCGCAGATTACGAGTATTTCCGAAGGGCCGGCGATCATGTCTATGCCGACGGTGCCAAAAACTTCTCGCTTGGCGGTGGCGACGAAGATGTTGCCGGGACCGACGATTTTATCTACTGCCGGGATGGTTTCTGTGCCGTAGGCCAGAGCGCCAACGGCCTGTGCGCCACCCACGGTGAATACACGGTCAACGCCTGCGATGGCGGCGGCGGCCAGTACCAAATCATTCACCACGCCATCTGGAGTGGGAACCACCATAATAACTTCTCCCACACCGGCTACTTTCGCAGGAATCGCGTTCATCAAAACAGACGATGGATAGGCCGCCTTGCCGCCGGGTACATAAAGCCCTGCGCGATCCAGCGGCGTTACCTTCTGGCCCAGCACAGTGCCGTCTTCGTCCTGATACTGCCAGGATTTCTGATTCTGACGCTCGTGATAATCCCGCACCCGATCTGCAGCCTGCCCCAGTGCCACGCGCTGATCTTCCGGGATTGCTTTCAGAGCCTGCTGCAAACGGCTCTGACTCATCTCCAGCTCTGCAACACTGCCCACGTTCAGCCGATCAAACTTTTCCGTGAACTCCAAAACCGCCTGATCACCGCGGGTTTTCACTTCATACAGGATATGACGCACCGACTCGTTCACCTGATGATCAACACTGTCATCCCAAGCCAGCAGTGTAGCCAGCTCACTGTCAAAGTCACTTTGGGTAGCGTTCAATCGTTTGATGCTAACGGTCATTTCTCAAATCCTGCTTTGGATATAGGTTCACTATTCAGGCGGTCTACTTAGCCATTCTCAGGCCCGGCGAGAAGTGTTCAGGAAGAGCTTTCGAACACCCATAGTCCGGGGAAGCGATTGGGGCAGGCTTTCCAAAACTGTGCGAAGCCATGGATGGCGTAGCCAAGCGTACACGGACGTATTCACAGCGTGTTTTGGAAAGCCTGCCCCAATTGCTTCGTACTCCAGAACTATCGTTAAAAGCCTTACCCGATTGCTTCAGCGCACAAGATTATATTTCTAGCGGCGCCTATCCACAGCAGCCGCCATCTTCTCAATGATGGGGTTAATCTGCTCGTGTTTCATCTTCATAGAGGCACGATTTACCACCAATCTGGTGCTGATATGGTCGATCAGCTCCCGCGCTTCCAGGCCGTTGGCCTTCAACGTATTACCAGTATCCACAATATCGACAATCTCGTCGGCCAAGCCAAGAATCGGCGCCAACTCCATCGCGCCGTAAAGTTTGATGATATCGGCCTGCCGCCCTTGCGCAGCGTAATAGCGGCGAGCCATGTTCACGAACTTGGTGGCTACACGAATACGCCCTACCGGCGGCGCTTCACCTTTCGGGCCAGCGGTCATCAGACGGCAGCGAGCGATGTTAAGATCCAGAGGCTCGTAAAGGCCTTCCCCGCCATGCTCCATCAACACGTCTTTACCCGTAACGCCCAAATCGGCACCGCCATACTGCACGTAGGTGGGCACGTCGGTCGCGCGGAGAATGAGCACGCGCACATTCGGATCCGTGGTGGGAAACACCAGCTTGCGGGATTTCTTGATATCGTCGACCAGCTCAATCCCGGCTTCTGCCAGCAGTGGCAGGGTTTCTTCCAGGATTCGCCCCTTCGACAAAGCGATGGTGATGGAATCTGTCATGCGTCCTTCCGGTTGCCCGTTTGTGTCTGTCACGCTGGCAGGCGGCGAATACTTCCACCAAGCAGCTGCAGTTTCTCTTCAATACACTCGTAGCCACGATCGATATGGTAGATACGATCGATAATGGTATCGCCCTCTGCCATCAAGCCCGCGATGACCAGGCTGGCGGATGCGCGCAGGTCGGTTGCCATCACCGGCGCACCGGTCAGGTGGTCAACGCCTTTGATAATCGCGGCATTTCCCTCCAGAGTGATATCGGCGCCCATGCGCGTCAGCTCCTGCAGATGCATGAACCGATTCTCGAATACGGTCTCGATTATGGTGCCCGTGCCTTCTGCCACAGCGTTCATCGCGGCGAACTGGGCTTGCATATCTGTCGGGAAAGCCGGGTAAGGCGCCGTACGAATATTGACCGCTTTCGGGCGCCGGCCTTTCATATCCAGCTCGATCCAGTTCGGGCCAGAAGTGATGTGGGCGCCGGCTTCTTCCAGCTTCAGCAGTACAGCGTCGAGAAGGTCCGCACGGGTATCTTTCAGTTTTACCCGGCCACCGGTCGCAGCTGCTGCCACCAGATAAGTCCCGGTTTCGATACGGTCTGGCAACACGTTGTAGTGGCAGCCGTGCAGGCGCTCAACGCCTTCAATTTCAATGGTTGAGGTGCCGTGCCCGGTGATCTTCGCGCCCATAGCAATCAGGCATTCGGCCAAATCCACCACTTCCGGCTCACGAGCGGCATTTTCAAGGATGGTTTTACCATCCGCCAGCGTTGCAGCCATCAACAGATTCTCAGTACCGGTTACCGTCACCACATCCATGAAGATGTGCGCGCCTTTGAGGCGCCCGTTGGTTTTCGCCCGGATGTAACCGTTTTCCACCTTGATATCCGCGCCCATCTGCTCAAGGCCCTGGATATGCAGGTTTACCGGCCGGCTACCAATGGCACAGCCACCGGGCAGAGATACTTCTGCTTCGCCAAAGTGTGCAACCAGAGGGCCAAGCACCAGAATGGAGGCGCGCATGGTTTTGACCAGCTCGTAAGGCGCGTGGAAATGGTTGATGGTGTTGGCGTGAATTTCCACGCTCATTTTCTCGTCAATCATCAGTTCCACACCCATGCGCCCAAGCAGCTCGATCATGGTGGTAACGTCGTGCAGATGCGGCAGGTTGCCTACGGTAACCGGTTCATCGGCCAGCAGAGTTGCCGCAAGAATAGGAAGGGCAGCGTTTTTTGCACCGGAAATCCGGATTTCGCCGTCCAGAGGCTTACGGCCCCGGATCAAGAGTTTGTCCACAATAGTAATCCTGTCGTGTGCGAGCGGTTCAGCCCCAGTGTCCCGTCTAGCTAATTACTTAACCTACTGAGCCACTGAGGGCTTTGAGAGCTAGGCGCGGTGGCGAAGATTTGGTGGTTCCAAATCGAGACGGCGCAACGCGGCTATCAAAGCCCTCAGCGCTACGCAGTAGGTTAAGTAATTAGCCAGACGGGACACTAACGCGCGGCCCATTCAGCCGGTGTAAACGGTTTCGGGTGAAGGGCATGAATAGTGCCATCCATGATTTGCTGGAATAGCGCCTTGTTGATCAGTTGCTGCCGCTTGATGCTCGACAGGCCTTCAAAAACGTCACCTATGACCACTACCATATAATGGTTACCGTCGATCTGTACCTGCACCTCACAATCGGGCAGTGCTTTTTTGACCAGCTCGGTGACTTCAGTGGCGTCCATAGTAAATCCTCGGGTGTTTTTGAAATCAGGGGCGGGATTGTAACCAATCCTCGAGGTTGCTCAAAGCGGCAAGAGAAATGAGACGGTCTGGTGCTTCTCTGAACGACAGAAAAATACCCTGTTTTTCAGCCAGCCGGCTCCAGCACAGGAGCATGGATAGAGCAACGCTGTGGGTGTTGGCCAAGCCTGCAAGATCAACCACCAGGCTTTTCAAGCTCTCACTGGCTGCTTTGATCAGTCGCTCGCCTTCTGCCCGCAGCGGTATCACTGTATAGGCGTCGATGGTGCCCGAGACCGAGAGCACGCCCTCTTCCATCTGAACGGTCGGAAGTTGTGCCTCCGCACTCATGACTTATTCACTTCATCTTCCAGGTTGAGGGATTTCACGGCATCGCTCCATCCGTCAATCACCACCTGAACCTGCCCTCGATTGGCTTCCATTTCCTGAGTGAAACGGTCCCGGAACGAAAGGCCAATGTTGACCCCTTCAACAATTACATTTTCCATCATCCAGTCGCCGTCTTCCTTACGGTACATGGAATAGGTGACTGAATGGCGGTTGCCGGAGGCGGTTATCACCTCCATGGCCACAGAGGCTCGGTTGTCGTCCTGCGGGTTGATGATGGCGTCGTTAACCTTGATTTTGAAATCTTCAGCGCTCACCAACGCCTGGGCATAACTGTCAAACAGGCTGCGTTTGAACTGGACTACAAACTCGTCGCGCTGCTCAGGGGTTGTCTGGCGTGCATAGCGCCCCATTACCCGGGCCGCAATCCGGCGAAAATCGACAAAGCCTTCCAGCGCATCATCCATGTGCCGGTAAAAGGCTTCGGGATCACGCTCATAAAGCCCGCGTTCAGCATTGAGTTGATTTACCAGGCGCTGGGTATTGTCATCCACATAGCGCTGCAAGTCTTCTTCCGGACCCGCCTGAACCGATGCTACGTAAAACGCCATCAGTGTCAGAGCGAGAAAAAATCGCTGTATAAAAGCAATCATGTGGCCTCTCCTGTTCTGTCGCGAAGCCGGCTTACTTGCCAGACGCAAAATTGCTGATCAACCGCTCAATATTCATGGCAGACTGAGTGGAATAAAACGTATCGCCCGGTTTGAGGGAATCCATTTCACCACCGATGGATATATCAATGTACTGCTCCCCCAGCAGACCGGATGTGCGTATTACTGCAGCGCTATCTGCTGGAATATTATCCACGTCGCCATCAATGGACATGGCGACCCGCGCCTGGAAGGTTTCCTTGTTCAGTGTGATGGACTCGATACTGCCCACCGTCACACCCGCCATGGAAACCCGGCCCCGAGGCGTAATGCCGCCGGTATCGTTAAAATCCGCGTAAATGGTGTAGGTGCTTTTGGCCGATTTGGGGGACAGCCCGCTTACCTGAAGTGCCAGAAAAAGCAGCGCAGCCAATCCGGCAAGCATAAACAGGCCAACTGTGATGTCCGTTGTTCTTTGTGTCATTACCGGCTCCCGGTGTTATCTCGTCTATCGTTAATCAGAAGTTGCCGAACATTACGGCGGTCAGCACAAAATCCAGCCCCAGCACGGCAAGTGAGGAGTAGACCACGGTTTTCGTGGTGGCCGAGCTGATTCCTGCGGATGTGGGCACGCAATCGTAACCTTGGTAAACCGCAATCCAGGCACAGACAAAACCGAAGACCACGCTTTTGATCACGCCGTTTACGACGTCGTCCCAGAAATCCACAGAGGCCTGCATATTACCCCAGTAGGAGCCTTCAAATACGCCGAGCCATTCCACGCCTACCAGCATACCGCCCCAGATACCCACCATCGAAAAAATAATAGCCAGTACCGGCGTGGCTATAAAGCCCGCCCAGAGTCTAGGGGCAATAACTCGGCGCAGGGGATCCACACCCATCATCTCCATGCTGGACAACTGCTCGGTCGCTTTCATCAGGCCGATCTCAGCGGTCAACGCAGAGCCTGCGCGCCCTGCAAACAGCAAAGCAGTTATCACGGGCCCCAGTTCGCGCACCAGGGTAAGCGCAATCATCTGGCCGATCGCGGATTCGGAACCAAAATCACTGAGAATGGTGTAACCCTGAAGGCCCAGCACCATGCCGATGAACAGCCCTGACACCACCACAATGGCCAGTGAAAGCACGCCGACCGAGTAAAGTTGTTTCAATAAAAGCGGAAAACCGGTTGCCGGGCGCGGAACGCCTGACAGCACGCCAGCCAGAAAACGACCGGCGTGTCCGAAGGAAATAACAAAATCTACCCCGCTACGCCCGAGGGACGCGATTCTGTCGATCAAGAGACACCTCCAGAAAGACCGAAATCCTCAGAAGCCGTCGAGGACGGGTAATGAAACGGCACAGGGCCATCCGGATGCCCCTGCAAAAACTGCTGCACCTGTTCAGACGGATGGCCCTGCAACTCGGCGGGTGTGCCTGTGCCAATCACTTTTCCATCCGCAATGATGCAGGCGTAGTGGCAGATGCTCAGGGATTCTTTAACATCATGGGATACCAGAACGCTGGTGAGCCCCATGGAGCTATTGAGATCACGGATCAGTTTCACCAGCACACCCATGCCAATCGGATCCTGCCCGGCGAAGGGCTCATCGTACATGATCAGCTCCGGGTCCAGAGCGATACTGCGGGCCAGGGCCACGCGCCGATTCATGCCACCGGAAAGTTCAGACGGCATGAGTTTGCGGGCACCGCGCAAGCCAACCGCTTCCAGCTTCATCAACACGATGTCGTGAATCATGTCTTCTGGCAGTTTGGTGTGCACGCGCATCGGGAACGCCACATTCTCGTAAACACTCAGGTCGGTAAACAACGCACCGCTCTGGAACAGCATGCCCATTTTTTCCCGAAACGTGTAAAGCTCTTTGCGGCGAAGTTCAGAAATCGAGTGTCCATCCACCAGTATGCTGCCGGAGTCCTGCCGAAGCTGACCGCCAATCAGGCGCAACAAGGTGGTTTTTCCGCTGCCGCTGGGCCCCATAATGGCCGTGATTTTGCCACGGGGAATCTCTGCGGAAACCCCATTGAAAATACGGCGACCAGAGCGGGAAAATACAACATCCTTCAATGAAATGTACGAGCTCAAACCCATATTCCTTACCTTTCAGCCCATAGCCTTTAGCTTTCAGCCCGTTGCGTTTAGCTCTTCAACGCATAGCGCTTAGCTTTCAAAGAGCGGCTACATTATGCCAAGGAGCCCTCAAGCTCAATCAGTGGTTCCCAAAATGAATTGATAGCAATGATCAGTTTTGCTGATCGATCCAATGAACTTGCCGTAACCAGGCCGCGCCAGCCACGGGAAATGTTATACTTCGCCAACTCTATCGCAATCACGTAACTTTACGACAAAACAGGTTCTTTGCCCGATGACTGAGCAGAAAATATACGATTTCCGGAACCCCGCACTTCAGGCCATTCGCATTGAGCGCGATGCAATCAGCGCCCTGGAAAACCGAATCGACGACCACTTTATACGTGCCTGTGAAGTCATCATGGCTTGTAAGGGCCGGGTTGTAGTGACTGGCATGGGCAAGTCCGGCCACATTGGCCACAAGATTGCGGCCACTCTGGCCAGCACCGGAACACCTTCGTTTTTTGTTCATCCCGGGGAAGCCAGCCACGGCGACATGGGCATGATTACCAGCCAGGATGTGGTTATTGCCATTTCGAACAGCGGCAACACCAGCGAAGTGGTTACCATTCTGCCACTGATCAAACGCATGGGCGCGCCGCTGATCAGCATGACCGGCAATCCAACCTCCACTCTGGCAAAAGAGGCGGTTGCGAACCTGGATGTCAGCGTTGAAGCGGAGGCTTGCCCGCTGGGTCTGGCGCCGACATCCAGCACAACCGCCACTCTGGTGATGGGCGACGCCTTGGCCGTTGCCTTGCTCGAAGCCCGGGGCTTCAGCGCTGAAGACTTTGCGTTCTCGCATCCGGGCGGCAGCCTGGGGCGCAAACTCCTGCTGCGGGTTAGCGACATCATGCATACCGGCGACCGCATCCCCATTGTAAATGAGAGCACCACTTTGAGTGGTGCCTTGCTGGAGATATCCCGTAAAGGGCTGGGCATGACAACCGTCGTAAACGATACGGGTGTCATGACCGGAATTTTCACAGACGGCGATCTGCGCCGCACCCTGGACAAGTCCATTGATGTGCACACCACCCCTATGCGGGATGTTATGACACGCAATGGACGCACCATTCAGCCGGATCAACTGGCTGCGGAAGCGCTCAACGTTATGGAAGGCCTCAAGATCAGCGCACTCCCGGTTACCGACGAGAACGGCGCCCTCGTCGGCGCCATCAACATGCACGACCTGCTTCGCGCCGGCGTTATCTAATAGGCAAATTCAAGAGGCAATATGATGGGAGAACTGAAAAGCCCGCTTCAGGAAGCCTGGACTGAAGCACTGCTGGCCAAAGCTGCGCACATCAAGCTTGTTGCCCTGGATGTTGATGGCATTATGAGCGATGGCAAGATCTACTTCAGTGCCAAAGGTGACGAACTGAAAGGCTTCAACATTCTGGACGGGCTGGGCCTGAAGCAGATTATGGCCGCAGGAATCATTGTAGCCGTCATCACCGGTCGCAGCTCACCATTAACTGAAAAGCGCATGAGAGATCTGGGGATTCACCATCTGATGCAAGGACGGGAAGACAAGAAGGTCGCTTTGCAGGAGCTGGTGGACAAACTGCACATTCTTCCGGAAGCTATCGCCTATATGGGCGACGACTTGCCGGACCTGCCCGCTATTCGCTACGCAGGCTTCGGAGTTACGGTGCCGAACGGATATTGGCTGGTGCGCGAGCATGCGGATTATTGCACCCGGGCTAACGGCGGCAGCGGTGCGGTGCGGGAGCTTTGTGATTTACTGCTGACAGCCGGCAACCACCTGAACGCAACCCTGATGCCTTACCTGGAACCATAACCATGGCGCAGAGCGAAAAAACCAGCCGGCTTTCCGTATTGGCCATAGCAAACAGGCCCTGGCTTCGCATGCTGGCGCTTGCAACCACGGTTGCGGCAACGGTTTTCCTGCTATGGCAAAGCGATGAACCGCCAATATCCAGCTACAGCGACCCACGCCAGCTCCGGGGTGAGACAGAACCCGATGGTTTTGTAATCAACGGCAACTATACTTCCTACGATGAAACAGGCCACCGCAAGATCGTTTTTACAAGCCCTCGCATCGAACAGTTTGAAGAAGAAAATCTGGCGACCATGGAGTCGCCCAACGCAGAACTGTTCAGCGCAACCGATCCCGAGCCCTGGATTCTCGAAGCCGATAATGGCAGCCTGCTTCGAAACGAAGATCTGCTGGACCTTACCGGCAACGTTCGCGTGGTGCGGACCATTGGTGACCGGACAGCAACACTGAATACTGAAAGCCTGACCCTGGATAATGATCAGGGCATTGTCTATACCGATGACCCGGTGGTCATTGTTGACAGCGTTGGCACTACCCGGGCAAAGGGTATGAAGGCGTGGATCAATGAACGCATTCTGGAACTCAACTCCCAGGTGGAAGGACGTTATGAAACCGTTAAATAACCCGATGCGCAGGCTTCTGGCCACCATTCTGGCAGCAGGCCTTGCCAGCCCGGCGCTGGCATTTGATCTTGGTTCCGATGAACCGATCACCGTCAGCGCCGACAGCGCCCGCCTGGACGATGGCAAGGGCATTGCCACTTACACCGGAGCGGTTGAACTGGTTCAGGGCAAAACCCGCCTTACGGCTGAACGGGTAGTGCTGTACCGCAGTGCAGAAGGCCTTAACCGTATTGAGGCCAACGGTTCACCCGCCCGTTACCAGCAGCCCGTCACCAGCGGCGAAGGTGAAACCGATGCCAGAGCCCTGTACATCACCTGGTCAGCCTCAGATAAACAGCTCACCTTTGAGCGGGAAGCGGAAATTGAGCAAAATGGCAACCTGTTCCGCGGCGACATCATTCATTACGATACCGAACAACGTGTGGTCACGGCCGAGGGAAGCAAAGATACCGGCTCTGGCCCCGGGCGCGTTGAGATGGTTATCCAGCCAGGCAGTGGCACTATCAGCAACGACTCTACCCAATAGCAGCTGATTACATTAGACAGGGATCCGATGGCAGTTCTCAGAGCAAGTAACCTGGCAAAAAGCTACAAGCAGAAAAAAGTGGTCATTGATGTCTCGCTGGAAATTCGCAGCGGTGAAATCGTCGGCTTGCTCGGCCCTAACGGTGCCGGCAAAACTACTTGCTTCTACATGATCGTAGGACTGGTAAACGCCGACAATGGCCGCATAACCATCGACAGCCAGGACATTACGCCATTACCCATGCATGGGCGCGCCCGCAAAGGCATCGGCTACCTGCCGCAGGAGGCTTCGGTATTCCGCAAGCTCTCGGTGCGGGATAACATTATGGCGATTCTGGAAACCCGCAAGAACCTCAACCGTGCTGACCGTCTGAGCAAGCTCGAACAATTGCTGGAAGAGTTTCACATTACCCACATTCGCGACAGCCTCGGCATGGCACTCTCGGGGGGCGAGCGCCGCCGGGTCGAGATTGCCCGCGCTCTGGCGATGGAACCTGCCTTCATTCTGCTGGACGAGCCATTTGCCGGTGTAGACCCTATCTCCGTCAGTGATATCAAACAGATTATCCGCCACCTCCGGGATAAGGGCATTGGCGTTCTGATCACTGATCACAACGTGCGCGAAACGCTGGATATCTGCGAGAATGCTTACATCGTATCCGGCGGCCACATTATCGCCTCCGGAAACTCGGAATCCATTCTGGCCAACCAACAGGTCAAAGAAGTTTATCTTGGCAACGAATTCCGCCTGTAAACACTGTTTTCAGCACTGGGATAGACCCGTTCGATTGTTTTGCTGAGCCGGAGCAAGTAAACTCGGCAAAGAACTTGCAGGGCATTCTTAAATGGCGGCAAGTAACCGCCATACAAAGATTTTTTAGCTAGCGCAAGAAATTCAGAACGGGTATGAATGACGGATCCTGAGCGATGGTTATGAAAGCCTCATTACAATTAAAGCTGGGTCAGAGCCTGACAATGACGCCCCAGCTGCAACAGGCGATCAGGCTTCTGCAGTTATCAACTCTCGACCTTCAGCAGGAAATCCAACAAGCACTGGAGTCCAATCCCCTGCTGGAAACGTCGGAAGATGATGACCAGACTGAAGCGCCATCAGCGGATGGCGATCAGAATCGGGACAACGCCTCCAACGAAACCCCTGCTGACAACCCTGCAGATATGGCTGCTGACGCTGCCAGCTCTGACTGGGACGAGAGTGAAACCGGCCCGGACTGGCAATCTGAAAACGACATTCCGGATACGCTTCCCGATGACCTTCCCGTTGATACCGCCTGGGAAGACGTTTACCAGTCTGCCCCTGCCCCGGCTGCGCGGAATGACGATGAAAACGATCACGATTTCGAAACCCGGAATTCACCGACCGAAACCCTCAGGGATCATCTTGAGTGGCAGCTTAACCTTACACCTCTGAGTGAACGGGACCAGGCCATCGCCCACGCACTGATGGATGCCGTAGACGAGCGCGGGTACCTCACCAGCTCTCTTGACGAGATCTACGCAGGCCTGACCGACGATACCGAAGAAGATCCTCTTGAAATGGATGAAGTGGAGGCCGTTTTACGCCGGCTACAATACTTCGATCCGCCGGGGGTTTTCGCCCGGGATCTTCAGGACTGCCTGTTGATCCAGCTTAACCAGCTGCCTCCGGAAACGCCCTGGCTGGCCCAGGCACGCCTGGTTATCACCCATTACATAAACCTGCTGGGCAATCGTGATTATGCCCAGCTGCTTCGCCGTAGCCGCCTTAAAGAGGACCAGCTACGCGACGTTCTTACACTGATCACCAGCCTCAACCCGCGGCCCGGCGACATCATCGATCGCACGGAACCGGATTACGTCATTCCTGATGTCATCGTGCGCAAACACAACGGTCGTTGGCGTGTGGAACTGAATCCTGAAATTGCTCCGCGCATACGCGTGAATGCCAGCTATGCTTCATTGATAAGGCGAGCAGATAGCAGTGCTGATAACACCTACCTTCGCGACCAGCTCCAGGAGGCAAAGTGGTTTATAAAGAGCGTGCAAAGCCGGAACGAAACATTGCTTAAGGTTGCCACTCGTATCGTTGAATATCAGCAGGGTTTTCTGGATTACGGGGAAGAAGCGATGAAACCGCTGATTCTCTCGGACATTGCCCAGGTTGTGGAAATGCATGAATCCACAATTTCCCGCGTAACAACCCAGAAATACATGCACACCCCCCGGGGCATCTTTGAGCTGAAGTACTTTTTCTCCAGCCACGTCAGTACCGACGAAGGCGGCGAATGTTCTTCTACTGCGATCCGCGCAATGATCAAAAAGCTGATTGCGGCCGAAACACCGAAAAAGCCGTTGAGTGACAGCAAAATTGCGGCCATGCTGGGAGAACAGGGAATTAACGTTGCGCGGCGCACGGTTGCCAAGTACCGCGAGGCGATGCACATTCCGCCCTCGAACGAACGTAAACGCCTGGTTTAAGCCAGCACGGTTTAACGGTTCACACGAATTTCGCTGGCGCAGCCACAAGCGCCGGCACTTAGGCCGGCTCCCCGGAGCCGGAACGGATGACAACAGGAGACGTCTATGCAACTCAACATTTCAGGCCATCACGTAGAACTGACTCCCGCCCTGAAGGATTATGTATCCGAAAAGTTTGAACGACTGGAGCGGCACTTCGACCACATCAGTAACTGCCAGGTAACACTGGAAGTGGATAAGGTTCGTCAGATCGCGGATGCTACGCTCCACGTGGTGGGTGGTGAGATTCACGCAAAGGCGGAAAACGACGACATGTACGCAGCGATCGACGGCCTCGTCGACAAGCTTGACCGACAGATCCTCAAGCATAAAGAAAAGAGTTTGGACAGGATGCAGGGAAATACCGCCCGCTAGGCGGTTGTTTTCAGGCATGTCATCTAATCAGGCTGCGGCGCGGACAACGTGTCGCAGCTTTTTTTAACAGAAGCGCGGTCGATTCATGAGCGACACACCCCTGACGATAGAGAGCATTCTTGCACCGGAACTGACCCTGTGTAAGGTACCCGCATCGAGTAAAAAGCGGGCTTTGGAGTTCATTGCCGAGCAGATCCGTCAGTACAATGATTCACTCAGCGAAAGCCAGATCTTCAATAATCTGATCGCTCGCGAGCGGCTGGGCAGCACTGGAATTGGCCAGGGGATCGCCATCCCTCACTGTCGCCTGGAAGGGCTGGAACATGTAATTGGCGTTCTCATGACTCTGGAAGAAGCGGTAGAGTTTGACGCTATTGATAACCAGCCGGTGGATCTTGTATTTGCACTTGTTGTGCCTAAGGAGGCCACCAGCGAGCATCTTGAATTACTCAGTCAGCTCGCCGAAAAATTTAATGACCGCACCTTCTGCGACCACATCAGGCAGTGCGAAGATGCCGGTACGCTTTACCAACGCATGACCGCCGCAAGCGGCTGATATCCACTCTGGCAACAGGCTGTTTCACCATGAAGCTGATCATCGTCAGTGGCCGGTCCGGCTCCGGCAAAAGTACCGCTCTTCACGTACTGGAAGACCTCGGATACTACTGTATTGATAACCTGCCTATCGGACTTCTGTTTCCGCTCACCCGGGAAGCTGCCAACCAGAGCGCTCCGGGGCGGCTCGACAAGATGGCGGTCAGCATTGATGCTCGCAACTTGTCCGGGGAGCTGGCTAATTTTGAAGAGATCTACCGCAAGCTTCGCAGAGACGACATTCAGGTAGAGATCATCTTCCTGGACGCCGATGAGCAGTCCTTGCTGCAGCGTTTCCACGCCACCCGGCGAAAGCACCCGCTGAGTGATGACAAAACCTCTCTCAGAGAGGCCATCAGTAATGAAAAGAGCCTGCTCGAGCCCCTTTCCAAGCTCTCGGACCTCTACATCAACACCAAAGGGCTGTCGATGTACGAACTCCGGGATATGGTGAAACAGCGAGTAGCCGGCCGCAAAGATCAGGAACTGGCCTTGCTTTTCCAGTCTTTCGGTTTCAAACACGGCGTTCCACTGGATTCCGATTACGTGTTTGATGTTCGCTGCCTGCCCAACCCGCACTGGGACACCAACCTGCGCAAGTTTACCGGCCTTGACCAGCCGGTTATCGAGTTTCTGGAGAAAGAGCCTGCCAGCCAAAAAATGGTAAACGATCTTATTGCGTTCCTGGAAAACTGGATCCCCTCTTTTGCAGACAGCAATCGCAGTTACATGACCATTTCCATTGGATGCACGGGCGGCCAGCACCGTTCGGTTTATATCTGCGAGCAACTGGGACGACATTTCCGGGAACACAGCAGCAACGCCCAGGTACGTCATACCGAGCTGCCGCATTTGCAGGCCCGGAATGAGGCGTGATACAGCGTGATACGCCAGCCGATTGTTATTATCAATAAACTTGGCCTGCATGCCCGGGCCACGGCCAAGCTGGTTGCCACTGCATCGGCCTTCCCGTGCTCCGTGAGGGTCTGCGGCAAGGGTCGTGAGGTGGATGCAAAAAACATCATGCAAGTGATGATGCTCGCAGCCAGCAAAGGCACAGAAGTGGAGCTTGTGGCGGATGGGCCGGATGAGCAGGAGGCCATTGACGCACTGGTCGCTCTGATCAACGACTATTTCGGAGAGGGTGAATAGCCCGCCATTTTTTACGGTACATCCCTGCAACTCTTACTCACGTGCACCGCCTAACTCCGTTATAATGCGGGCGTTTTCTGACTGCAGGTGATTCATGTCCGAGATTCCGGAGAAAAGCCAGGCCCGCCAGCGTTTACGCTCACTGAGTGAAGCTCTGGACAGTGGTGCCCTGAAACAGGTAGCACGCATTCTCAATGGCGGCCTGAGCCCCAGTGATATTGCGCACCTGCTCGAATCCTCGCCACCGCGCCAGCGTGCCCTGCTCTGGAATCTGGTCGACAAACAGCTGGAAGGCGATGTTCTCCAGTACCTCAATGAGGACATCCGTGCCGAATACCTGAGCCGGCTGAACGCCCAGGAACTGGCCGATATCATAGAGGACTTCGAGTCCGACGATCTCGCCGACCTGCTGCAACAGTTGCCGGATACGGTGATCCAGGAAGTTCTGGACACCATGGACGAGCAGGACCGGCAACGGGTCGAAGAGGTGCTTTCCTACCCGGAAGACACCGCTGGCGGCCTGATGAACACGGACACCATCACCGTGCGTCCGGACCTCAGCATTGATGTGGTGTTGCGATACCTGCGCAGGCACAGGGCTCTGCCGCCGATGACCGACAGCCTGATTGTTGTAAACCGGCGCGACGAATTTATCGGCATGCTGCCCATTACGGCAATGCTGGTATCCAGCCAGACCGCAACCGTGCGGGAAGTCATGGATACCGATATCGAGCCGATACCCGTCACCCTCTCCGACACCAAAGTAGCCCACATGTTTGAGCGCTACGATCTGATTTCTGCACCGGTGGTAGACGACCAAGGGCGGCTGCTGGGCCGGATTACCATCGATGACGTAGTGGATGTTATCCGCGAGGACGCGGACCACTCACTGATGAGTATGGCCGGCCTTGATGACGACGAAGATACCTTTGCACCGGTCTGGAAAACCACCAGGCGCAGGGCTGTGTGGCTTGGCATTAACCTGATCACCGCCTTTATTGCATCTGGCGTGATCGGTCTGTTCGAAGGCACCATCGACAAAGTCGTGGCTCTGGCGATACTGATGCCGATCGTCGCCAGCATGGGCGGCATCGCCGGCAGCCAGACCCTGACCCTTGTAATCAGAGGTATGGCTGTAGGGCAGATCAGCGGCGCCAACGTGGGCTGGCTACTGAACCGGGAGTTTCTTTCCGGTATTCTGAACGGCGTGCTTTGGGCAGCGTTAGTCGCGATAGCCGCCATGATCTGGTTTCAGGACGTAATGATCGGTGCAATCATTGCTGCCGCTCTGGTTATCAATCTGGTCGCCGCCGCGCTGGTGGGCACGGTACTGCCACTGTTCCTGAAGTCTCGCAATATCGACCCGGCACTGGCAGGCAGCGTTATACTGACAACCGTCACAGATGTGGTCGGCTTTACGTCTTTTCTGGGCCTTGCCACCCTTTTCTACGCCTGATCCGACAAACCTGGAAGGAACAATGATCGACAGCAACCAAGACGAAACCCCGCAATACTCCGGCCCCAGCAAATCCCAGCTCAAGCGGGATATGCACGCACTCCAGAATATTGGCAAACGCATGCTGGAGTTGAGCAATGAACAGCTTGATACGCTGACCATCAGCGATACGCTGAGAAACGCCATTGAGGAGTCCCGCAGGATTCGCCAGAACGAAGCCAAGCGGCGCCATTTGCAATACATCGGCAAAATCATCCGGCAGGAAGACGACCCGGAAGCGGTGGAGCGTGCCATTGATGCCTTCGATTCAGGGAGCGGGGAACACACTCGCCGGCACCACCTGGCTGAGCGCTGGCGTGACCGAATGATTGCGGAAGGAGACTCGGTGGCCGGTGAGTTTTTCAATTACTGCCCGGGCGCTGATATACAGCACTTGCGCAACCTGGTTCGCAATGCCCGCAGGGATGTGGAGAAGCAGAACAACACCGGGCAGGCCCGCAAACTGTTCCGTTATCTGCGGGAGTGCGTTGACGAAGCCGAGGCGTAAAACTCAGGCCTACAGCCGTCGATGCTCCCACACCGGCATCCGGGAACGGGTTTGCTCCATAAGCTCCAGACTCAGCTCTGCAGTAACAACACCGGGGCCTTCGTCGATCTCGGCAACCACTTTACCCCATGGGTCACAGATAAGGCTGTGCCCCCAGGTGGTCCGCTGTGAGCTGTGCTGACCGCCCTGTGCCGGTGCGACCACCCATATCTGGTTTTCAATAGCCCGGGCACGAATCAATGGGTGCCAGTGTGCATTGCCTGTTTGCCAAGTAAACGCACTGGGCAGACACACCCACTCCGCGCCCTGCTCCCGAAGTGCCCGAAAGAGTTCAGGGAAGCGCAGGTCGTAACAGATGGCAAGGCCCAGTTTACCCGCCGGCGTATCCACTGTGACCACCTGACGGCCTGATTCGAAGGTGTCTGATTCGCGGTATTGACCATGGGCATCGTCTACCATGGCATCGAACAGGTGTATTTTATCGTAACGCCCTACTTCCCCGCCCTTATCATCAAATACCAGGCAGGTAGCCCGTACTCGCCCGTCAACCAGGGCTCCGTCGGGGCGTGTCGCCATAGGAAGAGAGCCGCCCACTACCCATAGTTTTTTACGGCGGGCCTGCTCTGAAAGAAAAGGGCGAATAACAGGGTCTGGTCCCGCTTCGCGCTGACCACAGGCGATCATCTTGCCTGTCGCCATCAGGGCAAAGTTCTCCGGCAAAACGGCCACAGATGCGCCGTCTCGTGCCGCCTGAGCCAACAGCTTTTCAGCTCTGGCCAGGTTCGCCGACATATTGTGCGTACTTACCATCTGGATAGCCGCAACGCGACTGGAGACCGGATTACTCATAGGCACCCCCATCATTTACCGGTATCAAATACCCGCCTCATATCCACTTTGGGCTCGTCCCAACTGCCGGTAACGTTATAGGTGGCGCTGGTCAGTTTGCTCAGTGGATCGCCCAGCACCTTGTCCAGTACAAAAAGAGCACCACCTATCGGCGCGCCTGCGCCCATCAGCAGCGCTGCCAGTGGCAGATTCTGAGTCAGCGGCAGCACGACGACAAGGCGCATATCAAGAATCTCATTCGCCATATCGGTAGTGCCGCTGAGCTTGAAGGCACCTGATGGCCCCACCACCTGAAGTTCCGGGTCCATGGTCAACAAGCCATCACCGAGCTTGGCCGTGCCTGAGATGGCATCAAATGCGACACCTCGTTCATAGAGATCCGAAAAGTCCAGCTTCAGCCTGCGCCATAGCGTATCGGAGTTGAGCAGGTTGAAAATCCGGAACACCTGGGCGCTGTTGTTGCTCTGCAGGATCACGCCATCGTCCAGACGAAAGCTGACTGAACCGCTAAGACTCGCCAATTCAAACTCATCCGGGCGCCCCGGCCAGTCAAGATCCAGCTCGATATTCGTCTGCTTGTTGGTAAGTGGAATCTCCGAATCGAAAAGCGCCCCCAGATCCGCCAGCGCCCCGCCGGATATGGACCCGGAAAACTTGCTGGTCTCCCGGTTGTCTATAACCCCCCAGGTCATGTCACCGCTCAAGACAAGAGAATGGAGCTGACCTTCAATTCCTGTGATATTGAGCTGTTGATGCTGAGGCCGAAGTTGGAGCGACCAGCGACCCAGGCTATCGTTATTGAGGAGCAATTGGGATATCGTGATATCCACATCTGGCCAGTTCACCATATCCATTGCCCGGAAAGCTTCCAGTTGCTGTTCTATGGTCAGAAGCTCCGGTGCATCTTTTGCGCTGGCGTTATCCCGCAGGAGTCGTAGTACTTCAAAATTTACGGTGACAGCACTGTCATCATCGGGAACGACGATGCGGCCAACAGCACGCTCTGAATTCGTGGTAAGCACCCAGCGATCACCCAGGTCCAGTGCTTCCAGGTGTATGTTCGTGAGAGTCTGATCACCGAGGTACAGCTCGCCGAACGTCAGTTCAACGCCAGAGGCTTTCAACAGCAGGTCAAAGGTCGCGCGATCCTCCCAACTGCCAGTGATCGCGACCCCGTTGGCTGATTCCGGATCAATCCGGGCGACCAACGGGGCTGCTTCTTCCGACTCTTTCGAAAACGGGCCAGGCCAGTCGATGGACAGCCCTTCAAGGCTGGAGCGAACGGTAATGCGCAACGCTGTGTCCGTCGCCACATCCAGCTCCGCAGAGTAATCAATGCTGCCTTTCAGTCCGTAATTATCCCCACCATCGCCACTGCCGGATCTGACATCTGATCCCATCAACCCGGCATGGCGAAGCGCGCTCGGCACCGACAAAGAGCCGGTCTGCCGAATAGTGAGTATGTCCGGGCCAGACGCGTTACCCGACGATGCCTGGCCGAACATTACCTCGACCGGCTCATCCAGAAACCGGGCGCTAAGCGGCCCCCCGGAAAAACCCTTGCTCGTGTCATAGGTCAGGGATCCGGAAATATTTTCCCAACTCAGATCCGCGTCCGGATACCCCACATCACCATTCGAAGTACTGACACCGGCTTTCACTACTACGTCTTCGCTGTTGTCCAAAGGTAGGTCAATGTCCAGATCAAGCGCGTAATCGCCGCCATACTTCAGGCTTGCGGCCTGAGGTCCCGCCATCTCTCCAAAGGGGCTATTTGCCATCCAGAAGGCAATGGCATTGCCCGGCACGGGCGCTGACACTTTTACCCGAACAAGTGCTCCGCTATCCTGGGGAATAACGGCAACCGTGCTCGGGTTCAGTGACAGGCCACCGGTTTTTCCGGCCTCAAGAGAGACCAGAGTGTCGCCATTTTGTACGACGACCCGCCCGCGCACACCCGTCACCTCCGGCCATGCTTCGTCATACCGGACACTGCCTTCATCAAATTCATACCACATGGAGGAGACAAATGACCCGGAGGGCGCGTCCGCACCGATCTGGCCATGGCCATAATAGATACCCGAGGTGATATCAGCTTCTTGAATTGCGGTCGTGAGCCAATCATAAAGGCCCGCATCTACCAATTTTTCAGGCACGAAATCTGCCAGCATGGAGGCATCGGCATTCTCGACACCTACCCTCAGCCCAAGATCGTCTTCACCTTGCTGGTTGAGCTTGAGGTCAAAGGCCCCGTTGAACCTGGCATTGTTTCCGTAGCTCAACTGTATATCATCCGAATACACGCGGATGACCGGGCCGTTCAGTTGCCAGGCAACGGTGGCAGCCAGTTCGGACAGGGACCACTCACTACCAAAAAGTTCGGGGAACGCGAGAGTGACGGGCTGGCTGCCTGAACCGGCTTTCACATAGCCGGAGCTGTCATCAACATAGATAAAACCATTCACATTATTTGCCGCCGGTGCGCCGCCATAGGCTGCTGCTCCAACGTTCCTCATACGGCCGGACAATTCAAAACTATTGCCAGCAGTGCCCGGAATATTGAGCGTCATGCTGTCGAGAAACCCAACCGGCCGGTAGTTCTCCAACGCATCCCGGGCCACGCCGGGCAGCAGCGGCAGGGCTCCGACCAAACGTCTTAACGGGCGTAGGGGAAGTGCGTCGGCCGTTATTGCGAAGCCCTCCGGATTGGGAGCCAAAAGGAGGCTGAACGGCGGAACATTGTCCCCGTTCCAGGTCCAGCCAAGCTGTTTCAGGTGCCACTCGCCAATGGTTTCTGATTGGTTACCCTCGTCATCCCGTTCTCCCATCACAGCAGAATGACGGCGCCAGCCGAAACGGGCGCTGATGTCCTCCAGCGGTGCCAGAGATTCACCGGCAACTCCAAGCTGCAAGTACGGCGTTTTTACCGTTCCGTTGACTTGCTGCAAGACACCTTCCCGAAAGGTAAGCCAGGCTTCACCGCCCAGATCAAACCCTTCTATGCGCATGTCCCGCCATTGATATTCATCAATTAGCCCGTCGAACAGTCGCCCGGAATCGACATCAAGGTACAACTGGCCAGTAAAGTCACCGCGAAAGAACTGTTTTCCGACCAGGGTAAAGCTGGCAAGCTGTTGGGTTGTTGAGGATTGCAAGGCGCGTCCGGACGCACGGAACAGGCCCTGATGGTAAAGCAAATCAAGCTGGGGAATATCGAGGTGTCGGAGCTGGCCCTGGTTATCACGAACCCCAAGACTGACGCGTGTTACTTTTATGTAGGGGTCTGACAGCCATTTTCCGGAAACCTCAAGCCAGTGTCGGAACCGGTTGTTAAGGGAGTCCGGCAAGTCGGCACCCCGAACACCCAAATCGCCGCTATCCTTCTGGTTCAGCGTCAGCTCAAGCCCTTCGGCTTCAAAATCCTCAAACACAATCCTGAAACGCATCAGCGAAGCCAATGCATCCAAACGAATGGTCAGGTGCTGGAGGCTCAGCACTCGCACCCCGGAGTCGGGGTTCGTCACTTCTATACCCTGTGCCGTAAAGGAGGGGTCCAGCCAAAACCAGCGCGAAGAGAGACTATCAATGCTTACGTCGTGCGCCAGGCGGACGGAAAGCTCACGGGAAAGATCTTCCCGGAAGGTGTCGATGTTCTGCGTGAGCTGCCGGCCAACCCCGGCATAGAGCGCAAACAGCACCAGAACAACCACCAGAAGCCACCAGATAACGTTGGCGAACCGCGCTATCACGCGGGCGGGCAGGCGTTCGGAGGTAGGCATCGGGGGTATTATTCCCAACGCCGGTGCATCACCCCGGAATCAGAGCAAAACGACATCGTACTGCTCCTGACTGTAAAAGGGCTCTACCTGGAAACGGACCGTCTTGGTAATGAAGGTTTCAAGATCTGCCACGTTGTCGGATTCCTCATCAAGAAGGCGATCTACCACGCTCTGGGAGGCCATAACCAGATAGCTTTCTGCGTCGTACGCGCGGTTAATCCTCAGAATTTCCCGGAAAATCTCAAAACACACTGTCTCGCTGGTTTTCAGGAAGCCTCTGCCATCACAGATCGGGCAGGGTTCGCACAAAACCTGGCCGAGGCTTTCGGTGGTTCGCTTACGGGTCATCTCCACAAGGCCCAGCTCGGAAACGCCGGTGATCTTGGTTTTGGCGTGATCCCGTTCGAGCATCTTTTCCAACATTCTGTGAACCTGGCGTTTGTGTTCTGCATCGTCCATATCGATGAAGTCGATGATGATGATGCCGCCCAGGTTGCGCAGGCGCAGTTGGCGACTGATCGCCCGGGCCGCCTCCAGGTTGGTCTTGAAAATGGTCTCTTCCAGATTCCGATGACCCACAAACGCACCGGTATTGATATCGATGGTGGTCATTGCCTCGGTCTGGTCAATAATCACGTAGCCACCGGACTTGAGCTGAACCTTGCGGCTGAGCGCCTTCTGGATCTCGTCTTCCACCGAATAGAGGTCGAAAATCGGCCGTTCGCCGGGGTAGTACTCCACCTTGTCGGCAAACTCGGTCACAAACTCGTCGACGAACTCCATCACCCGCTGGTGGCTCTCGCGGCTGTCGATGCGCACTTTTTCTGTCTGCGGCCGGATGAGATCACGAATGGTGCGGATAAACAGCGGCAAATCCTTGTAAACGGCCGCAGGTGCTTGTGTTTTTTCAATCCGCTCGTGAATGGAATGACTGAGGTGATGCAGATAGTTCATGTCTGCCATCAGCTCTTCTTCCGATGCGGCCTCAGCCGCGGTGCGGATAATATACCCGCCCTTTACATCAGGGTGCGCTGCCGCGCCTTCTTCAACAAGGGTCTTCAGCCGGGTGCGTTCGGCATCGTCTTCAATCCTCTGGGAAATGCCCACGTGACTCACGTCGGGCATAAAAACCAGATAGCGGGAGGGTATGGAGAGTTGCGTAGTGAGCCGGGCACCTTTTGTTCCGATAGGATCCTTGGTTACCTGAACCACTAATGACTGGCCTTCCCGCAACAGGGTACGGATATCCGGAACCGTTTTTGGCCCGTCACCGGACTCTGCAGAGCTGGACTGGCTCGAAACCACATCAGAGGCATGAATGAACGCAGCCCTTTCCAGGCCGATGTCTACGAACGCCGCCTCCATGCCGGGAAGCACGCGCACAACCTTACCTTTGTAGATATTACCGACAATGCCTTTGCGACTGGCACGCTCGATATATGCTTCTTGCAACATACCGTTCTCGACCAGCGCCACGCGGGTTTCAACCGGCGTTACGTTGATCAGGATTTCTTCACTCATGATTGGCTCTCCCGACTACTCGGCCAATGTGTCCAGACAGGGCAGCCAGCACCGGCCAGCAAGGCCGCTGTTTCCTGCAATGGCAGTCCAACAACCGCACTGTAGCTACCTTTAAGTTCTTTCACAAAAATACCACCAAGGCCCTGAATTCCATAACTTCCGGCTTTGTCCATGGGCTCACCTGTGGCAACGTAGGCTGTAATTTCCGCGCTCTGCAACGTGCGAAACGTAACTTCGGTCGTCACCAGACAAGATGTGCATAAACCGTTGTGTGCCAATGCAATGGCCGTCATAACCTGATGGGTTGCGCCGGAGAGCCGCCCTAACATGGCTCTCGCTTCACGGTGGTCAGATGGTTTACCAAGAATCTCGCCGCCCAGCACCACTGACGTATCCGAGCCGAGAACCTGTGCGCCGGCATAGTTGCCCGCAACCGCGAGCGCTTTCTCTCGCGCCAGCCGCTCAACGTAATCACCGGGCATTTCTGCGATCCGTGGAGTTTCGTCAATATCGGCAGGCTGTATCGTAAATCGGACACCGATCTGCTCAAGAAGTTCTGACCGACGCGGCGACGCAGAAGCAAGAATGATCGAGTCCATGACTATCCAAGCTTCCGGTTGATGTTGTCCATCAATATGGAAAACACGGGCCATATCAGGGCACTTGTCAGTGCCGGCCACAGGTAGCTGAAACCGGCGTCCTCGCCTCCGAACACCTGCTTGAGAAAGTGCACCAGCATCTGATTTATGCCCAGAAGCAGAAAAACCATAAGGCACTGCTGCGGCCAGGGATACATCCTCAGCCGCTGGTGAATGGTGAGCACAAGAAAGGCGATCAGGGCCATTCCCAAGGCATTAACGCCCAACGGCGTCGCTTCCAGCACATCGAGCAACAGGCCAAGACACCAGGCAAACAGGACGCCGAATTGCGCCGGGGCCCGGAATGTCCAGTAGAACACAATCAAGCCCAGCCACTCCGGCCGGAACTCAAACCAGCCAACGGGGAACAGGGAAATGCTCAACACCAGTGATACGATCACCGACAGCACAAATACCGGATAACTGATTTCAGATAACATCAGTCTTGCCGCTCCTGAGCCGATTCGGTGGTCGGAGTGTTGTCCAGCGGAGGGAACACAACCAGTACCAAACGGCTCTGATTGAGCTTTGCCTTTGGCTGCGCCTGAATCGATACAAAAGGCTCGCCTGGCTCTTTGTTGATGAGGCTGACTTCGGCAACCGGATAGCCTCTTGGAAAACGCCCCCCCAGGCCGGAGCTGACCAGCAGGTCACCCTCACGAATATCCGCAGTATCAGGGACATGAACCAAATCAAGCGCGCCAGAATCGCCGGTGCCCAGAAGAATGGCTCGCAATCCGTTGCGCACAACCTCGACCGGCACAGCGTGGCTACTGTCTGAAACAAGAAGTACACGGGAGGTAACCTGGCTGGTTTGCACTACCTGCCCTACAAGGCCATGGGCGTCCAGTATCGCCTGCCCGACCTGCAAGCCGTCACTGCGACCTTTATTGATAATGATTTCGTGGGAATACGGATCCGGCGACACGCCCACCACTTCACCGACGATGACTCGGTCATCCAGAAGTTCTGACGAATTCATCAAGCGGCGAAGTTCGTTGTTTTCAGAAGCCAGGGCAGCGTACTTGAGAGCCCTTCGCTCAAGAATGAGCAGGCGGGCTTTCAGGTCTTCATTTTCCTGTTTCACGTCTTCGCGGGTTGTAAACAGCCCGGCAACCCAATCGCTGAACTCATAAGGCGCATTGCCAAGCCAGTGAACAGGGGTGAGGCCGGTGGCCAGAGCACTGCGGACAGGTGCAAGCCGATCGAACTGCTGATCGGCAACGATAAGGGCTGCCGATACAATAATTACGAGCAACAGCCTGAGGCCAGGCACTGGCCCCTGGACAAAAATGGTTTTAATGGCGATCCCTCCCCAAAGGATTATCCCTCCGGTGAGAACATTCCGATGCCACCCCGGTCAATAACTTCCAGCGCTTTGCCGCCACCACGGGCAACACAGGTCAGTGGATCCTCGGCAATGATCACCGGCAACCCGGTTTCTTCACTGATCAGCTTGTCCAGCCCGCGCAGCAATGCGCCGCCGCCGGTCAATACGATACCGCGCTCGGCGATATCCGAGGCCAGTTCTGGTGGGGACTGCTCCAGCGCACTTTTAACGGTCTGTACAATCTGCGCCAGGGATTCCTGAAGCGCATCCAGAATTTCTTCGCTGTTAAGCGTGAACGCCCGTGGCACACCTTCGGCCAGGTTGCGGCCACGCACATCAATTTCGAGAATTTCCAACCCTTCGTAAGCACAACCGATTTCGTGCTTGATACGTTCGGCAGTAGATTCACCAATAAGACTGCCGTAGTTACGGCGCACATAGGTAACAATGGCTTCGTCGAACTTGTCGCCGCCCACCCGCACTGAATCTGCGTATACGATGCCGTTAAGGGAAATAATGGCGATTTCGGAGGTACCACCGCCAACATCCACAATCATTGAGCCGCTGGCTTCTTCTACCGGCAGGCCGGCACCGATCGCGGCAGCCATGGGCTCTTCGATCAGGAACACTTCCCGGGCACCGGCACCCAGGGCCGACTCGCGGATAGCTTTGCGCTCCACCTGAGTGGATTTGCTGGGAACACACACCAGAACCCGTGGGCTAGGGGTAATAAAGCTGTTCTCATGCACCTTGTGAATAAAGTGCTGGAGCATTTTTTCTGTCACTACAAAGTCGGCAATTACGCCGTCTTTCATGGGGCGGATGGCAGTGATGTTGCCGGGCGTGCGGCCCAGCATGCGCTTGGCTTCGGCACCGACGGCGGCAACCATTTTCTGGGAGTTAGTGGTACGAATGGCTACAACGGAAGGCTCGTTCAGCACAATCCCGCGGTCACGCACGAAAATAAGGGTGTTGGCGGTGCCCAGATCGATGGACAGGTCGCTGGAGAATAAGCCTCGGAGTCTTTTAATCAACATTCGTGTAGTTTCAACCTGAAAGTTGCGGTTGCGGAAAGATGCGGCAACTTTAGCAGTGCCCCCCCGCGCAGGCAAGGCGCAGCCCGTTGCAAAGGCAAATGATATTGCTCTGCTCATGAACAAATGTTCATATGACTGGAGAGCCTGGCATCCCGTCGCGCGTTAATTGCTGGTTGACGCGGGCGGTGAGTTGAACTTTGCTTCACATTAAAGATCGCCCGTAAGGCCAGCCACATCACTCTGATCAACCTGCCATCGTTGAGGCAAACCTTGAGAATACCAAAGATTTACCTGCCACAGTGCTTCAATACGGCACACCTTGGCCGGCGTTTGCTTTTCGTTCTGGCGTTGATGGTTGCTATGCCCTCTGTGACTCTGGCGCAGCAACACGAAGCAGAGCCACCTGGCACAATTACTCTTGAGCCAGGTGCAGACAGCGACGCGCTGATCGCGCAGCGAATTTCCGGCATCTTTTCCCAGATTCCACAGTTCGGATCGTTGCAGGTTAACGTTAACAGCGGCGTAGTAGCGCTGTCTGGCCAGATCGCCAACGAGGCCCAGGCCCAACGGGCATTGAAGCTGGCTGGCCGGGTGGAGGGTGCCATCGCCGTTGATGACAGAGTGGTCCGCACTCTGGACTTGCAAGACAACCTCAACCCGCTATGGGATTCGTTGCAAAACACTCTTCGCGGTTGGGTAAGAGCCCTGCCCTTATTGCTGGTGGCATTCAGTGTTTTTGCCTTTGTGGCGGTCACCGGGCACCGGCTAGCAGGTCATACACCGCTGTGGTCACGGCTAACCAAAAATCCGTTTCTGGGGGAGCTTGCGGGCCACGCTGTTCGGCTTGTTACCATACTTCTGGGCCTGTTGCTCGCTCTGAACATACTTGGGGCCACGGCCTTGATGGGCACGCTACTGGGCGGCGCGGGCGTCCTGGGACTGGCCATCAGCTTTGCTGTCAAAGACTCCATGGAGAACTACATTTCCAGCATCATGCTGAGCATCCGGCAGCCGTTCCGGGCGCAGGAACATGTGGTTATCAACGACTACGAAGGCGTTGTGGTAAGGCTGACATCGCGCTCCACGGTATTGATGACGCTGGACGGCAATCATTTGCGCATCCCCAACGCGACCGTTTTCAAAGCCGTTATTCTGAACTACTCCCGAAACCCTCAGCGCCGCTTCGATTTTGTTCTGGGGGTAGACGCAGAAGACGACCCGGCCCTGGCTATACAAACCGGCCTGGCGGCTATGCAGCAGCTGGACTGGGTGCTGGGCGACCCCGCGCCCAACGGAATCATCGAATCGGTGGGCGATTCCAACATCCTTATCAAATTCATGGGCTGGATTGACCAGCGCGAGTCCGATTACGGCAAAGCCCGCAGTCTCTCAATTCGTTCCGCCAAGAATGCACTGGAAACCCAGGGCTTTACGTTGCCCGAACCCATATACCGGCTGCGCTTCGATCAAACGCCCGCCACGCTGGCCGCCATGGACTCACCCGAAAAGCCCGAGAAGGCGGAAAGACTGAACAAAGACGCTGCTAAATCCGCGCCCGAGGCGCCGTCTGGCAATGTGTTGAATGTGCGCCCGGACACGCATATTTCCAGACAAGTACGGGAAGAGCGCAGCGACACCGCCGCTGAAGACCTGCTGGACGATACCCGACCGATTGAATAGATTTACGGCAGCGCAGCCCCCCTCCCGCCCAGCTGCGAATCTGTTACCATAACGGCCTTCATAAAAACGCCGCTTTATACTTTGGAGCCAACGTGACCATTTCCCGCGAAGACATTGAAAAAGTCGCCGTGCTGGCCCGTATCCGTCTCGATGAAGAGCAGATACCGGCGCTGGAAAACGACCTGGGCAACATTCTCAGCCTGGTTGACCAGCTCAGCGCCGCCGATACTGACAACGTAGAGCCGCTGGCTCACCCGCTGGATGCCGTGCAGCGTTTGCGCGCCGACGACGTGACCGAGACCAACCAAAGGGAAGCCTTCCAGGCCATCGCGCCAGCTACTGAAGATGGCCTTTATCTTGTACCCCGGGTTATTGAGTGATCTGACGAAGCCCACCATCAGCCCACTATCAGGATTGAACATGCATAACAAATCCGTAGCAGAGCTTTCCCGCGAGCTGGAAAGCGGCAAGATTTCAAGCGTGGAACTGACCCGTGAGTTCCTCGATCGCATCAAGGCCGAAGACGGCCAGTACAACAGCTTTATTACCGTAACCGAAGATCGGGCCATGGCCGATGCCAAAGCCGCTGACGAACAGCGCGCAGCCGGCAAAGCGGGCGTTTGGACGGGTGTACCCTTTGCCCACAAAGACATTTTTTGCACCAACGGTGTAGCAACCACGGCCGGTTCGAAAATGCTGGCCAATTTTGTGCCGCCCTACGATGCCACGGTAACCGCTAACTTCCGCGCAGCCGGGGCGGTGTGTGTGGGTAAAACCAACATGGACGAGTTCGCTATGGGCTCCTCCAACGAATCCAGCTTTTTTGGCCCGGTGACCAACCCCTGGGGCCTGAGCAATGGCCAGAAACGCGTACCGGGTGGCTCCTCCGGCGGTTCCGCAGCGGCCATTGCGGCACGCCTGGTACCTGCAGCCACGGCTACGGATACCGGCGGCTCCATCCGCCAGCCTGCAGCTCTATGCGGCGTCACTGGCCTGAAGCCCACTTACGGCCGGGTGTCCCGCTACGGCATGATTGCGTTTGCCTCCAGTCTTGATCAGGGCGGCACCATGGCGCGCACGGCAGAAGACAACGCGCTGATGCTGAATGTTATGGCCGGGTTCGATCCGAAGGATTCCACATCTGCTGATCGCGCCGTGCCCGATTACACCGCCTCCCTGAACGAGCCGCTGAAAGGCTTGCGCATTGGTCTCCCGAAAGAGTATTTCTCAGACCAGCTCAACCCCGCGATGGAAGAACAGGTACGCAATGCGGTAAAGGAATACGAGAAGCTGGGAGCCACCGTAAAAGAGGTTTCCCTGCCTCACGCCAAGCTGGCTATTGCCGCCTACTACGTGATTGCCCCGGCCGAAGCCTCCGCCAACCTGTCGCGCTTCGACGGCGTGCGTTACGGCTACCGCTGCGAGAACCCGCAGGATCTCAACGACCTTTATACCCGTACCCGCGCCGAAGGCTTTGGAGGCGAGGTGAAGCGCCGCATTCTGGTGGGCACCTATGCGCTTTCAGCCGGCTATTTTGATGCCTATTACCTGAAGGCCCAAAAGGTTCGCCGTCTGATCCAGCAAGATTTCATCAATGCCTTCAAGGAAGCGGATGTGCTGATGAGCCCGGTTTCACCTTCACCTGCGTTTGTGCAGGGCGAGAAAATCAGCGACCCGGTGACCATGTACCTGGAAGATATTTTCACCATCGCCGTAAACCTTGCAGGCGTTCCAGCCATGTCGGTTCCGGCAGGTTTTGTTGACGGCCTGCCGGTCGGGTTGCAGATTATCGGGAACTATTTTGACGAGGCCCGTCTGCTGAACGCAGCTCACCAGTTCCAGCAGGTTACCGACTGGCACCAGAAACTTCCCCAGTAAGCCCGAATCAGGAGAACCGTTATGCAGTGGGATATTGTGATCGGGCTGGAAATTCACGCTCAGCTTGCCACCAAAACCAAGATTTTTTCCGGCTCCAGCACCGCCTTTGGTGCCGAACCCAACACCCAGGCCAGCGCCGTTGACCTGGCCATGCCTGGCACCTTGCCTGTTCCGAATGAACAGGCGTTCCGTTACGCGGTTATGTTCGGGTTGGCGGTAAACGCCGAAATCGGCCGGCGTTCGGTGTTCGATCGTAAAAACTACTTTTACCCGGATTTGCCCAAGGGTTATCAAACCACACAGCTGGACCACCCCATTGTCGGCCCCGGTTTTGTGGATGTTGATCTGGCTGACGGCACCAGCAAACGTGTGCGCATTCATCACGCCCACCTGGAAGAAGACGCCGGCAAATCGCTACACGAAGACTTTCATGGCATGACCGGCATCGACCTGAACCGCGCCGGCACACCACTGATTGAAATCGTCACCGAGCCAGACATGAACAGCGCCGAAGAAGCTGTGGCCTTCGCCAAAAAGCTGCACAGCCTGGTGTCCTCGATCGGCATCTGCGACGGTGATATGAGCCAGGGTTCGCTGCGCTTTGACGTGAACATTTCGCTCAAGCAAAAAGGCTCAGACACTCTGGGAACCCGCACGGAAACCAAAAACCTGAACTCTTTTCGCTTTATGGAGCAGGCCATCGCTCACGAAGTAGAGCGGCAGATGGACATTCTGGAAGACGGCGGCCGTATCATTCAGGAAACCCGACTGTACAACGGCGAGCGCGACGAATCCCGCTCCATGCGCAGCAAGGAAGAAGCCAACGATTACCGCTACTTCCCCTGCCCGGACCTTCTGCCCGTGGTGATCGACGATGCCTTTATTGAAAGTGCCCGTGATCTGTTGCCGGAGCTACCAGACGAGCGCAAAGCACGATTCAAAGCGCAGTATGGCCTCAATGATTACGACGCGCGCCTGCTCAGCGATGATGCGCGTATGGCAGCGTTCTTTGAAGAAACTGCCCGCCACGGTAAGGACGCAAAGCTGGCCGCCAACTGGGTGTTGGGTGAGTTCTCCGCGCGCCTGAATGCCGAAGACAAAGTCGTAGCTCAAGCCCCCATCTCTGGTACACAGCTCGGCCAACTGGTCGCGCGCATTGCCGACAACACTGTGTCGTCGTCCGGGGCCAAGAAAGTGTTTGAAGCGCTTTGGAACAGTGACGAAGACAGTGTCGATGCCATCATTGATGCCTTGGGTCTGAAACAAGTGTCGGACACCGGTGCACTGGAGCAGATGGTGGATGAGGTTCTGGCAGGCATGCCGGATCAGGTTGCACAGTACCAGCAGGAGACCGACCCCAAGAAGCAGAAGAAGATGCTCGGTGGCTTTATGGGGCCTTTGATGAAGGCCTCCAAAGGGCAAGGCAACCCGAAGCTCTTCAATGAAATTCTGCTAAAAAAACTGAACCATTAACCAATTTGAAGTGCGATTGAGTTATCAGTCAGCGGTCTCGGGTCATTCGCTGAGGCCTGGCTGATAACCCGTGTTAAGCAACTTTAATCTTGCAACTTCAATACGGTAATCTGCTGGCGACCCGAAGCCCCCTGTGCTGTGTTAAATATGGTAAGTGTTCCTCAATCTGATTTGAGAAGGAGGCTCCATGTTTATTCAGACGTTCAAATCCGAAGGGTTGTCGCATCTTTCGTACCTGGTTGGTAACAACGGCCAAGCCGCGGTTATTGATCCCCGCCGCGACTGTGAAGTCTATGCCGAAGCTGCTGCCGCAGAAGGCTGCCGGATAACGCATATCTTTGAAACGCACCGCAACGAAGATCTTATCTCCGGCGCGCCCATACTTGCGCAACTGACCGGCGCTACTGTCTTCCACGGGCCGAACGCTGCGGGAACCGTGCGCTATGCGAAAACCACCCGTGAAAGCGACGAGTTCAACTTCGGCAATCTGCAACTTCGTGTACTGGAGACACCTGGCCACACCGACGACAGCCTGTCATTTGTGCTTTACGATACCGAATTCGGTGATGACGCCGTGGCCGTATTCACCGGCGACGCCCTGTTCATCGGCGATGTTGGCCGCACCGATTTCTATCCGGAGCGCGCCGAAGAAGTCGCCGGCCTGCTCTACGACAGCCTGCAAAAACTGGTAAATCTGGGCGACCAAACGCTCATTTATCCGGCCCATGGTGCCGGTTCTGTCTGTGGCGACAATATGGCCGACCGGGAATTCTCGAGCATCGGCTACGAACGCCGCAACAACCCCATGATGAAAATCCGGTCACGCCAGGAATTCATCAAACGAAAAGTACAGGAACATCATTATCAGCCACCCTATTTCCGTGAAATGGAGCGTCTGAATCTGGAGGGTGGCCACGCGACGAGCCCGGTGCTGACTCCCGCAGCGCTTTCACCGTCCGCGTTCAAAGATCTGCCAGACGAGACTGTAACCATCGACGTGCGCGGGATCAGCAGTTTCCTCGGCGCCCACGTACCTGACAGCCTGGCGCTCCCGACGCCGATGATTCCGGCTTTTGCGGGCTGGTTCCTGACCCCCGATGACAAGATGGCTCTGGTCGCTGCCAGCGCTTCGGAAGCCCAACTGGCTGCACGACATCTGGCACGTATTGGCTTTGACAAGCTACTCGGGTACCTGGCCCCCGACATGCCCCAATGGGCCGCCATGGCAGAACCGTTCAGAGCCATAACGGTGATTGATCTGGAGGATTTCAAAAAGCGCAGATCTGCGCCTCCGGAGAACTGGAGCCTGCTGGATGTTCGGGGTAAAGGCGAGGTGGAGGAAAACCCCGTTGACCAAGCCATCCACCATTACACAGGCAATCTGGCGGAGGTGGCCAGCGAGCTGGACCCTGACAGACATTACACCATCATGTGTGGCAGCGGCGCACGAGCAGCAATCGCCGCATCGGTATTGATGCGCAAAGGCTTCAGCAACGTTGATGTATTCCTCGGATCCGTCGGCGCGCTGATGGCCGACTCCTGAGCTCTACTCCGGGCGCCGCAGGAACATCTGCTCAAACTGGCGGATATTCTGCTGCACGTAGTCAATAAATGCCCGCATGGCCGGCGTAGGGTGCCGCGCCTGCGGGTAGACTACACACCAGCTACGCCTCAGTGGAAAGCCTTTGATATCAACAATGTGCAGGCTACCCAAGGCAAGTTCTGACAACACACCCAGCTTGGGCAGAACGGCCACACCCAAGCCCGCGAGAACAGCGTGCTTTAACGCATCATTAGAGCCTAACTCTATACTTGGCTTCGCCCGTAAACGCTGGTTCTGACAGTGCAGCTCCAGCGCCAAGCGACTACCTGAACCACTTTCCCGCACCAGCAGCCCACTATCCAGAAACTCCTGAGCCGTCACATTTTGCTGCTGGAGCAGCGGATGGCCACTGGGCACCACCGGCACCAGTTCGTTATCCAGAAACGGTAACGATGTCAGCGGCCGCTCGGCGGGAACCATACCCATAATCACCAAATCATCGGCATTGTCATTCAGCCGCTGCAGGGCCGTTGCCCGGTTAACCACCGCCACCGAAACAGTCACCTGCGGGTTCAACTGCAAAAACGCACTCAGCATATAAGGCACCACGTACTGCGCGGTATTCACCGCCACCAGCCTTAGCTCCCCTGCCACCCGCCCTTCAAGCGCCGCCAGGCTATTTTGCACACGCTCCAGCTCCCGGAACACTGAACGTACACAACCCGCCATCTCCTCGCCTGCAGCAGTGCAATAGAGCTTGCGCCCAACATACTCAAACATCGGCATACCCAGCGCCTGCTCCAGGTGGCGCACCTGGCTGCTGACGGCGGGCTGGGTCAGGCCAAGCAGCTCTCCTGCCTTGCTGTAGCTTTTCAGATCATTCACGGCCTTGAAAACCTGAAGCTGTCGGAAGGTCAGGCGGCTGGCCAGTTTCTGGACACTGAGGGGCATAAAACATATTTCCTTCTGCCACTTATAAGTTATTACTTATAGATAAACAAAATAATATCAATTTTTCGTCGAAGATCTATCCCTTTACTCTTTTTGTCACCTTCATTCGGGACGAAGCAATGAGGAACCTCCCATGCTGAAGAAAGTGTTAATCGCCAATCGCGGCGAGATCGCCGTCCGCATCATTCGCGCCTGTGCAGAAATGGGGATACGCTCGGTGGCCATCTACACCGAACCGGACCGTTACGGATTGCACGTCAAGCGAGCCGATGAATCCTACTCGTTGGGCGATGACCCTCTGGCAGGCTATCTCGACCCGGCTCGCATCGTAAATCTGGCGGTCGAAACCGGCTGCGATGCCATTCACCCTGGCTACGGATTCCTGTCAGAAAACGCCAACTTTGCCCGCCTGTGCGAACAAAAAGGCGTGGCGTTCATCGGCCCGAAATCCAGCGTAATCCATGGCATGGGTGACAAAACCCAGGCCCGCGACAGCATGCGGGCCGCAGGCATTCCCATTACACCGGGCTCCGAGGGCAATCTGGACAGCCTTGATGAGGCCCTGGAACTGGCCAACGACATCGGCTATCCGGTGATGCTGAAAGCCACCTCTGGCGGCGGCGGCCGCGGCATTCGCCGCTGTGACACACCACAAGAGCTGAAAGTGCAGTACCCACGGGTCATTTCTGAAGCCACGAAGGCTTTTGGCTCCGCCGAAGTGTTCATGGAAAAGTGCATTGTGAACCCGCGCCACATTGAGGTGCAGATACTGGCGGACAGCCAGGGCAACGCTATCCATCTGTTTGAGCGTGACTGCTCCATACAGCGCCGCAATCAGAAACTGATCGAGATTGCCCCCAGCCCGCAACTGACGCCAGAGCAGCGACAGTACATCGGCGATTTGGCCGTTCGGGCTGCCAAAGCCGTGGGCTACGAGAACGCTGGCACCGTGGAATTTCTGCTGTCTGGCAACGAAGTGCACTTTATGGAAATGAACACCCGGGTTCAGGTGGAACACACCATTACCGAGGCCATTACCGGTGTGGACATTGTGCGCGAGCAACTGCGCATCGCCTCCGGGCTGCCCCTGAGCTATCGACAAGAGGATATTCAGTACCGGGGCTATGCGCTGCAGTTTCGCATCAACGCGGAAGATCCGAAAAACGACTTTCTGCCCAGCTTCGGTCGCATCACCCATTACTACGCGCCCGGCGGCCCCGGCGTGCGTGTCGATACCGCCATCTATACCGGTTATGAAATCCCCCCTTACTACGATTCCATGTGCCTGAAACTGGTGGTGTGGGCGCTGACCTGGGATGAGGTGATCGCCCGGGCCAAACGCGCACTGGACGACATGCGCCTGCACGGCATCAAAACCACCGCCAACTATTACCAGCAAATTCTGGATCACCCGGATTTTCGCAAAGGGACATTCAACACCAGCTTTGTGCCCGACCACCCGGAACTGCTGAACTATTCAACCAAGCGCCACCCCAGTGAAATTGCGCTTGCCCTCGCCGCCACCATTGCTGCGCATGCAGGTTGGTAATCCGCAGGAGAAAGACATTATGAGCCAAGCAAAACGAATTGAAGTGACGGACCTGACCTTGCGTGACGCGCACCAGTCGCTGATTGCGACCCGCATGCGCACCGAAGACATGCTGCCTATCTGCGACAAGCTGGACAAGATTGGCTACTGGTCGCTGGAAGTCTGGGGTGGCGCCACCTTTGACGCCTGCGTTCGGTTTTTGAAAGAAGACCCCTGGGAACGGCTGCGCCAGTTGCGAGAGGCCCTGCCCAACACCCGCCTGCAGATGCTGTTGCGAGGCCAGAACTTGCTGGGCTATCGCCATTACGCCGACGACGTCGTAGAGGCTTTTGTACAGAAAGCCGCAGACAACGGCATAGACGTATTCCGGGTGTTCGATGCACTGAACGACCTGCGCAACATCGAAACGGCCATGAAAGCGGTGAAAAAAGCCGGCAAGCACGCCCAGGGCACCATCTGTTATACCACCAGCCCAGTGCACACCCCGGAGTTGTTTGTGCAGCAAGCCAAAGCCATGCAGGCCATGGCCGCAGACTCTATCGCTATCAAGGACATGGCGGGGCTGCTAACACCCTACGCCACCTTTGATCTGGTGCAAGCCATCAAGGCTGAAGTGGACCTGCCGCTGGTCATTCACAGCCATTCCACCTCAGGCCTGGCGCCTTTGTGCCAGCTCAAGGCCATTGAGGCCGGAGCCGATCGTATCGATACGGCCATTTCATCGTTTTCCTCGGGCACCAGCCACCCGGCCACTGAATCCCAGGTGGCCGCACTCAAAGGCACCGCTTACGACACCGGACTGGACTTGAAGCTGCTGAGCGAGATTGCCGACTACTTCCGCGAAGTCCGCAAGAAGTACCAGCAATTTGAAAGCGAGTTCACCCGCGAGGACGTATCGGTACAGATCAACCAGGTACCCGGCGGCATGATGTCTAACCTGGCCAACCAGCTCAAAGAGCAGAACGCCCTGGACCGCATTCGCGAAGTATTCGATGAGATTCCGCGGGTGCGTGAAGACCTGGGTTTTCCGCCACTGGTCACACCCACCTCGCAGATCGTAGGCACTCAGGCCGTTTACAACGTTCTGGCCGGCCAGCGCTACAAAACCATCACCAACGAGGTAAAACGCTATCTTCAGGGCGGCTACGGCCAGCCACCGGCGCCGGTAAATGAACAAATTCGCAACAAAGCCATCGGCAATGAGTCCGTCGATGAAGGCCGCCCCGCCGATCAGCTCAGCCCGGAGATGAACCGACTGCGCAAAGACATTGGCGAGCTGGCCCCAAGCGAAGAAGACGTGCTCACCTACGCCATGTTTCCAGACCTTGGCCGAGAATTTCTGCAGCAACGCAAAGACGGTACTCTGGTACCCGAACCTCTGTTGCCGCCAGAAGCAAAATCGCAGGAGCGTTTGGGCACCGGCGTTGCCACTGAGTTCCGGATTGAAGTCCACGGCGAGAGCTATGAAGTGGCTGTTACCGGCTCCGGTGACTCGGGTGCGGGCAGGCGCAAGTTGTACTTGTCGCTGGACGGTATGCCCGAAGAAGTGGTGTTTGAACCCCTGAACGAATATGTGGCCAAAGGCAGCAGCGGTCGCAAAAAAGCCTCAACACCCGGACACGTCAGCACCGCCATGCCCGGCAATGTGGTGGAGGTTCTGGTGAACGAAGGCGATACAGTCAGTGCGGGCCAGGCGGTGCTTATTACCGAGGCCATGAAGATGGAAACCGAGGTTCACGCCGACATCGATGGCAAGGTAGAGGCCATTTACGTAACCAAAGGCGACCGGGTGACGCCGGGTGAGGTGCTGATCGATATCGTCTGATCGTCATACCCCCCCCCCCCCGGAAAGTAAAACCAAAAAACGCCGCCCCTGGAATCAGAGGCGGCGTTTTATTTTCAGCACACTGTTTTCAGGACATCGTCAGACCAGAGACGCCCACAAGTCATGCTCGTCGGCGTGCTCAACGACTACACGAACAATCTGCCCCGGCTCAAGGTCGGTGATGTCGTTCAGGTACACCATGCCATCAATCTCTGGCGCATCGGCTTTGGAACGACCTATGGCGCCCTCTTCGTCTACCTCGTCAATCAGCACATCAATGGTTGTGCCAATCTTCGCCTGCAAACGGGCGGCAGATATTTCAGCCTGTTTGGTCATAAAGCGAGCCAGGCGCTCTTCCTTGACCTCTTCAGGCACTGCGCCGTCAATTTCGTTGGCCTTGGCACCCTCGACCGCACTGTAAGTAAAGGCGCCCACGCGATCGAGTTGAGCCTTGTCCAGCCAATCCAGCAGGTACTGAAAATCTTCTTCGGTTTCACCAGGAAAGCCCACAATAAAGGTGGAGCGAATGGTCAGTTCCGGGCAGATTTCCCGCCACTTGCGAATGCGATCCAGGGTTTTGCTGTCGTGGGCCGGGCGCTTCATGGCCTTCAGCACTTTCGGGCTGGCGTGCTGAAATGGAATATCGAGATACGGCAGGATTTTGCCTTCGGCCATCAGCGGAATGATATCGTCTACGTGGGGGTAAGGGTAAACATAGTGCAGACGCACCCACACGCCCATTTCGCCCAAGGCCTCGCACAGCGACTGCATTTTGGTTTTCAGCGGGCGCCCCTGCCAGAAGCCGGTGCGGTACTTGGTATCTACACCGTAGGCCGAGGTATCCTGGGAGATCACGAGCAGCTCTTTCACGCCGGCGTCGACCAACCGTTGCGCTTCGTCCATCACGTCGCCAATGGGTCGGCTCACCAGATCACCGCGCATGGACGGAATGATGCAGAAGGTGCAACGGTGATTGCAGCCCTCAGAAATCTTGAGATACGCGTAATGCCGAGGTGTCAGCTTTATGCCCTGGGGCGGCACCAGGTCGGTGAACGGGTCATGCTTGCGGGTTGGTGGCACAAACTGATGCACGGCGCCAACCACTTCTTCATACGCATGCGGGCCAGAGACCGCCAGAACGCCAGGATGAGTTTCGCGGATTTTATCGGCTTCGACACCCATGCAGCCGGTGACGATCACTTTGCCGTTTTCCTTGATGGCCTCACCGATGGCATCCAGAGACTCCTGCTTGGCCGCATCAATAAAGCCGCAAGTGTTCACCACCACAATGTCTGCATCGTTGTAGGTGGGCACCACGTCGTAGCCATCCAGCCGCAGCTGGGTCAGGATACGCTCGGAATCCACCAGAGCCTTGGGGCAGCCCAGACTGATGAAGCCAACTTTGCCGTTACCAGCCACTGTGTTCTCGGTTTTTTCTGTCATAAAGCGTTTCAGGATTCCTGGCGCCCGGCGGGAGCACGCGAATGAATGGAGCCGCTGATTTTACACCAGTAGGGCATCCTTCTGCAGCAAAAGCCGAGTCGCAGGGGAGGCTAAACGTCCCTGACCTGAATCAATTTTGTGAACCATCATTCAGAAAATTATAATAAATCTGCCAAAATATTCGACACTTGAGTTGCTGATCAGAAAACAAGCAACTACACTTTCTGTCCTTTACGCGTTGTTCTGAAACATTATTTGAATCCGAGCATGCCCTGACAGGACTTGCAGGATTGCCAACAAGAGCGTCCATGAAAGCTGCCACAATGAAGCCAAATTTGCGCAACCAGCAACGTGCGGATGTTGTAATTGACATCGTTATCGAGAAGCCGGATGGTTGTCAGCTCACCTGCAAAACCTCCAATCTCTCTCGCACAGGCGTTATGGTTTCCTGCAATCAGGAAACTGCGAGTCAGCTCATACCAAATCTGAAAACCCCCGCTCCGGGGGACTGGATTTCGGTTAAAGCCCGGTTCTCCGTTCCCGTTGTCACAACCCAATCCGTATCAATTTTAGCAACCGGGAATATCGTTCATCTGCGAAGAACGGCGAAGGACGAATTTCAACTGGGCATTCACTTTGCGGACTTCGAGGGTAATGGGCTTGATTACGTAGACAGGTATGTGCGAGAGCTTCTGGCCAACACGTGCAAACCTGCATGAGGCCGGACAACCCAAGACTTTCGCTTACCCCCCATAGCGTTCACTTGAGCGCTATATTGCTATAACGTAAAACTCTAACCGTAAGACTTCTTATAGCCTTATCGCGTCTGATATAATTGCCGTTCAAATTTGCACGCCCTCAAGGCCCGCTGCGGCAACGGATTATCATGACCACATACAGTCTTACGCATCTGAAGCAACTGGAAGCGGAAAGCATCCACATCATCCGCGAAGTGGCCGCCGAGTTTGATAACCCGGTCATGCTCTATTCCATTGGCAAGGATTCTGCGGTCATGCTGCACCTGGCCCGCAAAGCCTTTTTTCCCGGCAAGCTGCCCTTCCCTCTGATGCATGTGGACACCACCTGGAAATTCCGGGACATGATTGATTTCCGGGAGCGGAAGGTGAAGGAGTACGGACTGGATCTGATTGTGCACATCAATCAGGACGGCGTGGAACAGGGTATCGGGCCCTTTACCCACGGCAGTGCAAAGCATACAGATGTGATGAAAACCCAGGCACTCAAGCAAGCGCTGGATAAGTATGGGTTTGATGCCGCATTCGGTGGCGCTCGCAGGGATGAAGAGAAATCCCGAGCCAAGGAGCGAGTCTACTCCTTCCGCGACGAATATCACCGCTGGGACCCGAAAAACCAGCGCCCGGAACTCTGGAACACCTATAACGGCAAGGTAAACAAGGGTGAGAGCATTCGGGTGTTCCCGCTCTCCAACTGGACCGAGCTGGATATCTGGCAGTACATCTATCTGGAGAACATTGAAATCGTTCCACTCTACTACTCGGCGGTGCGCCCGGTGGTGGAACGCGACGGCTCACTGATCATGGTGGACGATGACCGCATGCCGTTGAAAGAGGGTGAAACGCCGATGATGAAGTCCATCCGTTTCCGCACCCTTGGATGTTACCCACTGACCGGTGCCATTGAATCCGAGGCAGCCACCTTGCCCGAGATCATCCAGGAAATGCTGCTGGCCACCAGTTCAGAACGTCAGGGCCGCGTGATTGATCACGACTCGGCTGGCTCCATGGAACAGAAAAAGCGGGAAGGGTACTTCTGATATGTCACACCAATCTGATCTTATTGCCGACGACATCCAGGCCTACCTGAAGCAGCACGAGAACAAGGAGCTGCTGCGTCTGTTAACCTGCGGCAGCGTCGATGACGGCAAAAGCACCCTGATCGGCCGCCTGCTGCACGACACCAAAATGATCTACGAAGATCACATGGCCGCCCTGAAAACCGACAGTGCCAAAATGGGCACCACCGGCGAAAAGCTCGATCTTGCCTTACTGGTTGATGGCTTGCAGGCCGAGCGCGAGCAAGGCATTACCATTGATGTCGCCTATCGGTACTTCTCCACTGACAAGCGCAAGTTCATCATTGCAGACACCCCGGGACACGAGCAGTACACTCGCAACATGGCCACCGGCGCCTCTACGGCACAGGTCGCCATTCTGATAATCGACGCCCGCCGTGGTGTGCTGACCCAGACTCGCCGGCATTCGTTTATCGCCTCCTTGCTTGGTATCCGGCACATCGTGGTAGCGGTGAACAAGATGGATCTGGTGGATTTCAGCGAAGACCGCTTCAACGAGATCAGAGAGGAATACCTGGCCTTCGCCGCCAAACTGGGGCTGAACGATATCCGCTTCGTGCCGATCTCGGCGCTGGAAGGTGACAATGTGGTCAACCGCAGCGAGAACATGCCCTGGTTTAACGGCCAGCCGCTGATGAACATTCTGGAAACCGTTGAAGTAGGCCGCGACAAGAATCTGGAGCACTTCCGGTTCCCGGTGCAATACGTCACCCGCCCCAACCTGAACTTCCGCGGCTTCTGCGGCACCATCGCCTCCGGAGTGGTCCGCCCTGGAGACAAGGTCATGGCCCTGCCCTCACGGCGCACCAGTACCATCAAGGAAGTCGTGACATTCGATGGCAATCTTGATGAAGCTTATATCGATCAGGCGGTAACACTGACGCTCGCGGACGAGATCGATTTGAGCCGCGGTGACATGTTGGTAAAGCCGGAAGACGAGCCGGAAGTGGGCAACCGCTTCAAGGCCAACATCGTATGGATGACCGATGCACCGCTTCAAACCGGGCGCCTGTACGACATCAAACTGGGCCCGACATTCACCTCTGGCACGGTTCGGAAAATCCATTATCAGACCGACGTAAACACGCTGGAACAACACGCCAACCCTACCCTGTTGCAGGTGAATGAAATCGGCCTGTGCGACCTGACACTAAGCCAACCAATCGCATTTGACGCCTACCAGCGCAACCATGCCACCGGCAGCTTCATCGTTATCGACAGACTGACCAACGTAACAGTCGGCGCCGGCATGATTGATGGCTTGGCAGACACTGCCGGAACTCTGGAACCCGTCAGCCCGGAAGAACGTGAACGCAGGCTTGCGCAAAAACCACTGATTATCGGTTGTTCTGGCAAGCAGGCACCTGCCCTCGCACTGGCAGTGGAGCGCGCGTTGTTTGACCAAGGCAAGACCACCGTCATTCTTAGTGAAGATAACGCCGGCAATGCCGATGACCGCTGTCGCACTGCGCAACTGCTAACAGCTTACGGCCTGATAGCAATTGTCGTGAACCTAGGCACTGACGTAGCCAACGTCTCCATAACAGCTGATAGCACTGACGAAGTATCAGGTGTCGCTGCAACACTGGTGCAGGAGCTGATTCGTAATAAACGGATCTAAACCAAGACAAGCATTAATATCGCCCTGATTCGGTGATGGAAGCCAAGGAGTGGGGGTGTCTTTTCTGCCGGAAAAAGATGTCTGAGCGCAGCGAGTTGCTTTTTCCAGAAGAAAAGACACCCCTGCTCCTGGGCCAACTCCCAACCAGACAATTATCGTTTTAGTCGTGAATGTAATAGTTGTCCGTGGCAGAATCTGTGGCCCTGAAGGTTTCCTTCGGGGCTTTTTTGCTTATTCATTAAGGATTTTTCTGTTTATGGCCATCAAACACCTGCGCACCGCTTTTTCCAGTCAGTATCAGCCGGGGCAGCCTGCTCGCCTCCAAAGTGGTGAATCTCTGCAAGAGCCGGGTGGTGATTATGAGGCCCTGCACAAACAGATGAAGCGGCTGTTTAACAGCAAGCCGGGTAAAAAGTACGGGCGGTTTTCGGATGACATCGGTGAAAGCCCGCTTGCAAGCTGGCTGAAGGATTATCTTGAGGACAAGCAGAGCTTTGCGTCTTTCACTGACCGGTTGCTCGGCCAATGGCAAGAACTGCTTACGGGCTCTCAGGAGGAGTTCCAGGGACAGCTGATGATCGTCCATGAAGCTTTGGCAGATTCAGATGTCGTTTATCTGCTGGTTCTGGAGAGCGACAGCGCCCTGCGTTTTGATGGCACTCAGGCGCTCGACACAACAGATGTGCTGAGCACGTCGCGCCTGAACCTGGCGATGCGTGTTGAACTGGATGACTGGCTGGGCGATAACGTGGCGGACAACTACCTTACACTGGTTCATGCCCGTGGCACGGGCGAACCCGGAGAGCTGTTTATCCGGCTGTGTGGCTTTACCAATCAGGTGGATGTTGAGAAGGAAACTCTGACGTTCCTGGATGCTGTGGAGGCTTTTGCGAAGTCTTCGGAGCCGGAGAAAGCCGGTGAGGTGCGTACGCGGGCCTATGAGTTCTGTAAGGAGCAGCATGCGCTGGGTGAGCCGGTTGCCATTGAGGCGCTGTCAGGCTATCTGGATGAGGATGAGCCGGGGCGCTTCAAGGAGTTTGCCAGCAAGACAGCGGAGATGCCGGAAAGTGGCGTACTGCACCCGGATCATCGCAAGGTGAAGAAGCTAGTGCGTATTGCGGGTTCTGGTGGCGGTATGAGTGTTTCTTTTTCTTCGGATCTGGTGAATCAGGCGATTTACTACGATCGGGATAAGGATGCGCTTACGATTACGCGCTTACCCAAGGCTTTGCGGGAGCAATTGGAGCGGTATCTTCAGACCAGGGAAGATTAATTTTCTCCTTCCCGTAGCACAAGGGCTGGCTCCGGGGCGCGGTGGCTCTTTTCTTCTGGAAAAAGCAACTCGCTTCGCTCAGACATCTTTTTCCGGCAGAAAAGAGCCACCACACCTCGGGCCGATCAGGCCTGTGAGATATATTTGGCTAGCTGGTCTCTACTGGGTTCTTATCGGTCCACCGGGGGCGATTGGCTCTTAGCACCCTTACTTCCTGCATCCAGCTTACTCCGTCAATTATTTCCCCGGTTTTGTGATCGAGTGGCGGATACGGCAGTTTGCGGTCGTCGCAATAGCGTTTCACGACTGGCTGGCACCAGCAGAACAGCAGTCGGTTGTATTCTTCATCGGGTATGCGCCGGGTGTCGAAGAGGCCGGCTTCTTTGCGTTGTCTTTGGGCTTCGGAGAGGATAATGGCGCAGGCTGCGGATACGTTGAGAGATTCCACCATGCCCATCATGGGGATGACGATGTGTTCGTCGGCCTGCTTCGCTGCTTCTGCGCTGACACCGTCCACTTCGTTGCCCATGATAATGGTACAGGGCACGGTGAAATCTGCGCAGCGGTAGTCGATAGCGCGGCCTGACAGCTGCGCGGCGTAGATTTTGTGGCCCTGCCCTTTCAAACTCGCTATGGCTTCGTCCATGGTGCGATGGGTGCGGGGTGTTACCCACTTGAAGCTGCCACCGGCGGTTTTCCGGAAGGCCCGGAAACCTTCTTTGGGCCACACTACGTGCATATTGGCCAACCCGAAGGCGTCGCAGGATCGCAATATGGCGGAGAGGTTCCTGGGCTTGTGAACCTGGTCGGTCAGGACACTCAGATCAGGCTGACGGGTGTTTAAAACCTGTTTGATGCGGGCAAGGCGTTCGGGTGTCATCGCTTTCTACTGCTTTATGTGAAACGGTCGTTACGCCGAAGTACGACGAAGCGATTGGCGCAGGGGTGTCCAAAAACGTGGAGCGCCAAGGATGGCGCGACCGAGCCCTACAGGGAAGTATTTACGGGCGCTTTTTGGAGAGCCCTGCGCCAATCACTTCAGACTCCGAAACTTAAACGCCGAAAATAATACCACAGCAAAACTGGCAGATTACCGAGACAACGCTGGTTGCAGAATGATCACCCCGTTATAATGCGCAGTTCTCCTTTTCAGTGCGCCCAGTCCGGACAGTTCAAAGGTCCAGGCGCCAAATACATCCAGTTGTGTTGAGACCCATGGCCAAAAAGCTGTACATAAAGACCCACGGTTGCCAGATGAACGAATACGATTCATCCCGCATGGCCGACCTGCTTAAAACCGGCGAATCGGTTGAAATGACGGAATCGCCGGATGACGCCGACATTTTGCTGCTGAACACCTGCTCTATCCGTGAAAAAGCACAGGAGAAGGTTTTCCATCAGCTGGGTCGCTGGAAAAAACTCAAGGCCAACAAACCGGAACTGATAATCGGCGTTGGCGGCTGTGTCGCCAGCCAGGAAGGCCAGGCGATTCTTGATCGGGCGCCTTATGTCGATATGGTGTTCGGCCCACAAACCCTGCATCGCCTGCCGGATATGATTACGGAAGTGCGCATGAAAGGTAACGGCGTGGGCGTAGTGGACGTCAGCTTTCCGGAAATCGAGAAGTTCGACAATCTTCCGGACCCCGGCGCCGATGGCCCCTCTGCGTTCGTATCCATCATGGAAGGCTGTAGCAAGTACTGCACTTTCTGCGTGGTGCCCTACACCCGTGGTGAGGAGGTCAGCCGGCCGGCAGACGATGTAATCGCCGAAGTCGCTCACCTGGCCAGCCAGGGCGTGCGGGAAGTGAACCTGCTCGGCCAGAACGTTAACGCCTACCGCGGCGAGACCCATGATGGCGACGTGATGGACCTGGCAGAGCTGATTACTCTGATCGCGACCATCAATGGCATAGATCGTATTCGCTACACCACTTCGCATCCCGTCGAATTTACCGATGCCCTGATTGAGGCATATGAACAAGTGCCCGAACTGGTCAGTCATCTGCACCTGCCAGTACAAAGCGGCTCGGATCGCATTCTGGCTGCCATGAAGCGAGGCCACACAGCGTTGGAGTACAAATCCAAGCTTCGTCGCCTGCGCAAGATTCGTCCGGACATCAGTTTTTCATCAGATTTTATTATCGGTTTCCCCGGTGAAACGGAGAAAGACTTTGAAGACACCATGAAGCTGATCAACGATATCGGCTTCGATATGTCCTTCAGCTTCGTTTACAGCGCCCGCCCGGGCACGCCGGCATCTGATCTGCCGGATGAAACGCCGATGGAAGTGAAGAAGCAGCGCCTGAAAATTCTGCAGGATCGCATCAATCAGACGGTGATGGATATCAGCCGCAAGATGGTGGGTTCGACCCAGCGCATTCTGGTAACCGGGTTGTCGAAGAAAGATCCGGGGGAATATTCAGGGCGCACCGAGAACAACCGGATTGTGAATTTCCGGCATGAGAATCCGGGGATTATCGGGCACTTTATCGACGTTGAGATTGTTGAGGCTTACGCTAACTCTTTGCGCGGTTTGCCTGTGGGTTCGGAGTTGTATTAGGCCTCGGCTCCTATGCTCTTGAGTTTTGGAGTATGAGAGTGGTGGTGGCTTCCTCCCAAAAAACGCTACGAGCACATCCATGTGGGCTTGACTGCGGCCATCCTTGGCCGCAGACATTTTTGGGAGGAAGCCACCACCACTCTCGGCAAAGTTCAGTGCGGCATGCAGAAGACTTTCCAGTACAGTTGACCTGATCTCAGGTTTAAATCGCCGAACCATCTAATTGCTACCGATTACTTGTTTTAAAGTTTTCGGCCAACACATAGTTCAAACAGGGGCGGAGCGGGAACCCCCTTCCAAAAACGTGGAGGGCCAAGGATGGCCCGACCGAGCCCTACATGGACGTATTCACGGGCGCTTTTTGGAAGGGGGTTCCCGCTCTGCACCGAGAGCATCAAAGCCAGCTATGCGCACTCCCAAAAAGTAAAAGGGAGTAAAACGGAGAAAACTTGAACACCAACGATTCCAGACAATTTGATTTACACCCGGCAGACCAGCGCAGGCTAACAACCCTTTGCGGCCAGTTTGATGAAAATTTGAAACACATCGAACGGCGCCTGCAAGTGTCCATCAGCAGAAGAGGCCACCACTTCCGGGTGGAAGGCGAGACCGAACACGTTGCCGCTGCAGTGGAAGTGATTCGGCACCTGTATCGGGAAACTGAAGCCACGGATCATATTTCACCGGATACCGTACACCTTTACATCCGGGAAACCGGGTTTGAACGGCTGCCAGAAGACATCCCGTTTGACGGCGCTGTAACCATCATCAAAACCCCCAAGCTCACCGCCAAGCCTCGTGGCGCGAATCAGCAGAAATACGTGCACAGCATTCGCTCCCATGATATCAACTTTGGTATTGGCCCCGCCGGTACGGGTAAAACCTGGCTAGCCGTAGCCTGTGCGGTGGAAGCTCTGAAAGACGAGCAGGTAAAGCGGATTCTGCTGGTGCGCCCGGCGGTTGAGGCAGGTGAGAAACTCGGCTTTCTGCCCGGGGATCTCGCACAGAAGGTGGACCCGTATCTGCGGCCACTGTACGACGCACTTTACGAAATGCTCGGGTTTGAGCACGTCACACGGCTGATAGAAAAAAGTGTGATCGAGATTGCGCCGCTGGCATTTATGCGTGGCCGCACTCTGAATAACTCTTTTATTATTCTGGATGAAAGCCAGAACACCACCCGCGAGCAGATGAAAATGTTTCTGACGCGGATTGGCTTTGGTTCCACTGCCGTGATTACCGGCGATACCACTCAGGTAGACCTGCCGCGCGGCCAGAATTCCGGGCTGATTCATGCAGCGGGTGTGCTCAACAACGTCACCGGCATTGGCTTTACCCGTTTTGAAGCCAAAGACGTTGTAAGGCACCCTCTGGTTCAGCGGATTGTGGAGGCCTATGACTCGCTTGATGACGGGAGCGACCGTAAACAGTGAATGAACTGACGGTTGATCTGCAGAACGTGTTTGAGGGGCCAGGCGTCCCCGCAGAATCCCTGTTTCAGGCCTGGGCCCAAGCGGCTTGGCTGGGGCAGAATCCATCAGAGGTGACAATACGTATTGTCGGAGCCGACGAGAGCCAGGCCCTGAATCATCAATACCGCGGCAAGGATAAACCAACGAATGTGTTGTCCTTTCCATTTGAAGCCCCAGCCGGTATAACGGTGCCATTGGCCGGGGATCTCGTTATTTGTGCCCCGGTCGTTGAAGATGAAGCCAGAGAGCAACTCAAAGAGTTGTCTACACACTGGGCACACATGGTGGTGCACGGTATGTTGCATCTTCAGGGCTACGATCATATTGACGACGAAGACGCAGAGGCCATGGAGGCCCTGGAAATCCGGTTGCTGGCACAGTTTGGGTTCGGCAATCCCTACGCAGCAGAGGAAACGGTAAAAGACTCATGAGCGACGATCAGTCGAGTCGCAGTCAGGGCTCCAACAAGTCCTGGCTGGAGCGTATATCACATGCCTTCTCCAGCGGGCCAGAATCTGTCGAAGACGTGCTGGAAATATTACGGAGCGCCGAATCACAGGCCATCATCGATGTCGATGCCATGAGCATCATCGAAGGCGCGATGCAGGTGGTGGATATGCGGGTGGATGAGATCATGATCCCCCGCTCCCAGATGGTCACCGTTCGAGCTTCTCAGGATCCGAAAGAGTTTCTGGATGAAGTCATTTCGTCTGCCCACAGCCGGTTTCCGGTGATTGGCGACAGTCAGGATGATGTCATCGGCGTTCTTCTCGCCAAAGACCTTCTGCCACTGGCTCTCAATGACGACATGGACTGGTCTCATGTACGCGAGATCCTGCGCCCGCCCACATTTGTTCCCGAGAGCAAGCGCCTGAACCAGTTGCTCAAGCAATTCAAGGAAAACCGCAATCACATGGCAATCGTCGTGGATGAATACGGTGGCACGGCTGGCCTTGTAACCATTGAAGACGTACTGGAACAGATCGTCGGGGAAATCGAGGATGAGCACGACTTCGACGAAGAAACCCATATCAAGGCCCGGGGCGATGGCTCATACGCGGTAAAAGCAGTGACGCCGGTCGATGACTTCAACGAATTCTTTGATACGGGGCTGGATGAAGAGGAATTCGACACCATTGGTGGCGTTGTGCTCAAGGAATTCGGACACCTGCCCAGACGTGGCGAAACGGTTGAATTTGGCGGGCTGCGCTTTACCATTGCCAATGCAGATAACCGTGTCATCCGTCTGTTACAGGTAACCCGTAGTGAGCCGTGACGATTCACCCCCCCTGATTGCAATTGCCCATTCTTTGTTCTCCAATCGCTGGTCACGTGCGGCAACTCTTGTGGTTGCCGGCGCTCTGCAAACCCTGACCTTCTCGCCCTTCCACCTCTGGTGGTTGGGGCCTGTTTCCATGCTGCTCATTCTGCTGCTCACCCTTCCTCTGCCGGCAAAAAAACTCTTCTTCGCTGGTTTGCTGGCAGGCCTCGGCCTGTTTGGTTCAGGCGCAAGCTGGGTTTACATCAGCATCAGTGAGTTTGGCAATACACCGATCCCTGTTGCGGTATTACTCACCGTTGCCTTTGTCGCTGTGCTTGCGCTGTTCCCGGCTCTCGCATTCTGGTTCTGGGGCAAGCTGGCGAAAAACAGCGCGGTACGGCGGCTCATTCTCTTCCCGGCCATCTGGATTCTTGGGGACTGGCTCCGCGGGTGGCTGCTTACCGGTTTCCCCTGGCTGTATCTGGGCACAGCCCACACCGATGGCCCATTGGCGGGGCTGGCGCCGATGGTTGGCGTTCATGGCATCACGTTCTGGATTGCGGCCAGCAGCGCAGCGATCTTTGCAACCGGCTGGCTCATCTCCCGGCAGCGCCATACCAGCGCCGGTATTGTGGCGGTTGTAGCACTCACCCCCTGGCTCGCAGCTCCTGCACTTAATCGCGTTGACTGGACAGACATCAGCACAGAGCCCACTTCGGTGGCCGCCATGCAGGGTAATATTCCGCAGCAGATCAAGTGGGACCCGGAGTTTCTGAAGGATCAGATCGTAACCTACCTGGGCATGACGGAATCCTACTGGGATACTGACCTGATTCTATGGCCCGAGACGGCTATTCCCATTCCCCAGGATCAGGCGGGGAAAATTATTGATCACATCAAGGAAAACCTCGGCGAAGAGAGCACGTTGATTACGGGTATTCCCTGGTACGGTTTCAGCGAGCGAGCCGGCGGTTTTACCTATCACAACAGTATTACAGCCATTGGCAACGGCGAGGGGATCTACCACAAGCAGAAGCTGGTACCTTTTGGAGAGTATGTTCCGCTTGAGGGCATTTTGCGCGGGCTGATCGGCTTTTTTGACCTGCCCATGTCGAGCTTTACCCGGGGCCCGGAAAATCAGGCGCCTTTAATCGCAAATGGCACAAAGGTGATGCCGTTCATCTGCTACGAGGTGGCTTATCCGGACTTTCTTGCCCGCAATGCGGTGAATTCGGATTTGCTGCTGACGATCAGTAACGACGGCTGGTTCGGCGATTCGGTGGGGCCGTTGCAGCATTTGCAGATTGCTCGTATGCGGGCGCTGGAAACCGGGCGCTATATGATTCGCGGCACGAACAATGGTGTGACGGCGATTATTGATCACAAGGGCCAGATTACATCGCGTATTCCGCAGTTTGAGCGGGCAGTGCTGACGGGTGAAGTGTTCACGGCGAGTGGTAATACGCCTTATATGATGACGGCTTCGTGGCCGGTTCTGACGTTGGCGTTGATTCTGATTGTGTTTGTCCGTGAGCGGGTTATTCCTAAAACCTGAACTGACCGCAAGCCTCTTGGACTTGGTGCACACGGCTGAGGGTGAAGGGGCTAGTCAAAACACGCCGCAAGTACGTCCCTGTAAGCTCGGCTCCGCCATCCATGGCTCCGCACGGTTTTGCCTAGCCCCTCCACCCTCAGCCGCCTCGACATCTTGCGCGCCGGCTAAACGAACTCAACTTTCTTTTCGCGGCCAACGGCTGGTCACACGCTTGTAATATCGCGAACCGCAGGCATCACAGGGTTCCAGATGGCTGGTGGAGGTGAGGCACAGCATGTGCTCGCAATTCAGGCACTGGAACATGCCGGCCGTCGCAACCTCACCGGCGATGTACTGCCCGGCGCCGTGGCTTTCAAGTTTTTGCCGCAGCGACAGAGTGTCGACCAGGGTTTGGTCCGCCACCGACAGCAGGCGCTCAGTAAGACTGTTTTCCAGCAGTGATATATCAAGCTGAAGCCACTCCGCCAGGCCTTCGCCGGTTTCGTCCACGAAGTGCATGAGGTGTTCCAGATCCCTCTGCAGGTAGGTTCCGAGGAGGCTGATTTCGTCCTTGGTCATTTCCTCCAGTTCCTGCTCTACCTCTATTGCCTTATTAACCTCTTCTTCCAGGGTTTCCAGCGTGGTTTCCTGCACTGAGTGCAAGCGATTCTGCACTTGCTCAAGCATGCGGTCATAGGCTTCAAGCGCCTGACCTGAGAGGTGACTTCTTTCCGGGGCCTTCATCGCATCTTCCTTTTTTGAATGCCATAACTCCATTGTGGGCCATCACCCGCAGCCCGACAAGCATGTGGCTGGACCGGCTCCCGGGATCGTGCGGAGCCATGGATGGCGGAGCCGAGCTTACAGGGACGTACTTGCGGCGTATCCCGGGAGCCGGTCCGGCCACATGCGACTGCGCAGAAGCGTCAGGCCGCTCTTTGACGGACTACCTGTTACGCCTTGTGTGCGCTAGAATGTCCGGCCGCTCCGCACATCATTTTTATACAGGGTAACTTTGGTAATGGCAGGTATGGACGAGCACTACAATCCCCGTGACGTTGAACACACTGCGCGCACCTTCTGGGACGAAAACAAGACCTTTGAAGTCAGGGAAGATCCGGACAAACCGAAATACTACTGCCTGTCCATGTTCCCCTACCCCAGTGGCAAACTGCACATGGGGCACGTGAGGAACTACACCATCGGAGACGTGATCTCCCGCTATCAGCGCATGCAGGGCAAGAACGTTATGCAGCCAATGGGCTGGGATGCGTTTGGCCTGCCCGCGGAGAACGCCGCCATTGCCAACAAGACTGCCCCGGCAAAGTGGACATACGCCAATATCGAATACATGAAAAACCAGCTCAAACAGCTGGGTTTTGGCTACGACTGGAGCCGCGAGCTGGCAACCTGCAAGCCGGATTACTACCGTTGGGAACAGTGGTTCTTTGCACGCCTTTACGAAAAAGGCCTGGTGTACAAGAAAATGGCCACCGTGAACTGGGATCCTGTCGATCAGACCGTTCTTGCCAACGAGCAAGTTGTCGATGGTCGTGGCTGGCGCTCCGGCGCTCTGGTTGAGCAGAAAAAAATCCCCCAATGGTTCATTCGCATTACCGATTACGCCGAAGAACTGCTGAACGATATGGACGATCTGGATGGCTGGCCGGAACAGGTCAAGACCATGCAGCGGAACTGGATCGGTAAATCCGTGGGTACCGAGCTGACCTTCCCTCTGAAGAACCGCGAAGACGGCCTCACAGTTTATACCACCCGTCCGGACACACTGATGGGCGTGAGCTATATGGCGGTGGCTGCAGAGCATCCGCTGGCTAAAGCAGCCGCTGAGCGCCATGCAGACGTAGCTGCGTTTGTGGAGGAATGCCGTAACAGCAAGGTGGCTGAAGCGGACATGGCCACCATGGAAAAGAAAGGGGTTGATACCGGATTCAAGGCCATCAACCCGCTGACGCAGGAAGAAATCCCGGTCTGGATCGCCAATTTTGTACTCACAGATTACGGAACCGGCGCCCTGATGGCGGTGCCAGGCCATGATGACCGCGACCACGAATTTGCACTCAAGTATCGCTTGCCAATCAAACAGGTTATTGCGACCACTGATAGCCGTGAAATCGACGTACAGGAACAGGCTTTTACGGGGAAAGGTGTTTTGGTCTCTTCCGGCAAATACACTGGCCTGACCAGCGATGAAGCCTTTGATGCCATTGCCGACCATTTGGAAAAGACCGGCATTGGCAAGCGCACGATTAACTATCGGCTGCGTGACTGGGGTGTGTCACGCCAGCGATACTGGGGTGCGCCCATTCCCATGATGACCATGGAAGACGGTACCCAGCGTCCGGTACCGGATGACCAGCTACCGGTTCGCCTACCGGAAAATGTTGAGATGGATGGCGTACAGTCTCCTCTCAAGGCCGACCCTGAGTGGGCGAAAACCTCCTTCAACGGCCAGCCTGCAACACTGGAAACCGACACCTTCGACACCTTCATGGAGTCGTCCTGGTATTACGCCCGGTTCTGCAGCCCGAATTACGACAAGGGCATGCTGGACCCGGCGGCAGCAAACTACTGGCTACCGGTAGATCAGTATATCGGTGGCATTGAGCATGCGATCCTGCACCTTCTTTACGCGCGCTTTTTCCATAAGCTCCTGCGTGACGTCGGGCTGGTAAACAGCTCCGAGCCTTTCAAACAGCTTCTGACTCAGGGCATGGTGCTGGCAGATACCTACTACCGCGAAGATGAAAAAGGCGGCAAGGTCTGGATTGCTCCAGCGGATGTTATCGTCGAGCGGGACGAAAAAGGCCACGCAATTGGCGCGGTTCACAAAGAAGACGAACGGCCCGTTATCGCCGGTGGCGTAACCAAGATGTCCAAATCGAAGAACAACGGTATCGACCCGCAATCGATCATTGACGCTCACGGCGCAGACACAGTGCGTCTGTTCATGATGTTCGCAGCCCCACCGGAGCAATCCCTGGAATGGTCAGACAGCGCTGTCGAAGGCGCTCACCGTTTTCTTAAGCGCCTGTGGCGCCTGGTGAATGAGCAGGTCGCAGGCGGAGCCGCACCGATGCTGGACGCGAGCTCTCTGAGTGATGCACAGAAAGGGCTCAGGCGTAAAACTCACGAAACCATCACCAAGGTGAGCGACGATATCAGCCGCCGCCTGACGTTTAACACAGCCATTGCTGCGGTGATGGAGCTGCTGAACGATGTCAGCCGACAGACCGACGAAGAGCCTCAGACCCGAGCTGCCCGCCAGGAAGCACTCGAAGCCGCCGTCGTAATGCTGGCTCCTATTGTGCCGCACATCTGCCACACTCTATGGGAAGCTCTTGGCCACGAAGGTCCCGTTGTCGACGCGCCCTGGCCGGTAGCCGATGAGTCCGCCATGGTCCGTAGCGAGATCCAGGTAGTGCTGCAGGTTAACGGTAAAGTGCGCGCCAAAGCAGACGTCCCAGCGGACATCAGCAAAGCCGACCTGGAAGCGCTGGCTATGGGAAATGAGAACGTTATGCGCTTTACCGAAGGCGCTACCGTTCGTAAGGTGATTGTTGTGCCTGGCAAACTGGTTAATGTGGTGGCTAACTGATATGCAACTGCGTGCTCTACACGAAAACAAAGCCCTGCTGATTCTGGTCAGCGTGATGGCAACCAGCTTGGGTGCCTGTGGTTTTCAGTTGCGGGGTGCGCCGCCGGTTTCTTCCGCCTTGGAGCCTCTGGAGCTCGACTGTCAGGCCCCTGTACCCACGCCACTTTGTCTGTCGGTTCGCGAGCAGCTCAAGCTTGGAGGTGTGCAGCTTGTTTCGGGCGAGGAAGCAAAGTATCACCTCAGAATCCGGAACTTTGAACAGGATCGTCGAGCCTCTGCAATTACGGTTCAGGCCGCCGCTGCTGAATATACACTCAGGAACTCAGTCAACCTCGAACTGATCAGTGCCGACGGGGTTCCGGTTATTGCCAGCACGCGCCTCACCACCTCAGAAAGCTACAGGTACGACGAGACCAACGTGCTCGCCAAACAGCGGGAGGAAGATAACGTGCAACAGCAGCTACGCGACCGGCTGGCGCAACAGATCATCTTCCGTCTGGCGCCCATCACACCGGAACGATTGCAGGAAATTCGCGACAGCCAGCAGAAGGCCACTACCGCGACCGACACGCAACCTGCCAAACCATGAAGACAAACCCGGGCCAACTGCCACAGCTGCTGCGCAAGGGCCTTGCGCCGGTCTACCTCGTCTCCGGAGATGAACCACTATTGGTTCAGGAATGCTGCGACCAGATTCGCAGCGCTGCCAGAGAAGCGGGCTTCCATGATCGCCTGACCTTCCATGCTGACCAGCAGCTCGACTGGAATATGGTGGGTGATGAGTTTAATGCCATGTCCCTGTTTTCTGAACGGCGCCGCATTGAGATCCGCCTGCCTACAGGAAAACTGGGGGATGGTCGGGCGGTTCTGGAGCGGATCCTGACCCAACCTCCCGAAGATATTATTGTTCTGCTGATCAGCACCCGCCTGGACGCCGCCGAAACCCGGCGTAAATGGTACAAGGAATTGCAGTCCAAGGGCGTCCACGTGCCGGTGTGGCCCGTGGACGCCGACAAGTTTCAGGGCTGGTTGCAGCAGCGGGCGGGGAACCGTGGCCTGACCCTGACGCGCGGAGCGCTAGCCATGCTGGCAGAACGGCTGGAGGGCAACCTTCTCGCTGCCAGCCAGGAGCTCGACCGGCTCACGCTATTGGCCAACGGTAACACTATTGATGAAGAAACCGTTGAGCAGGCGGTCCAGGACAGCTCACGCTTCAACGGTTTCGAACTGGTCACTGAACTGCTTAGCGGTCGGGCACCCCATGCCGGAAAGATGATTGGGGTACTGCAACAGGAAGGGGAAAACCCACTTGGCCTTCTGGCTGTATTGAGCCGAGATCTCAATCTGCTACTTGAACTGAAGACAGCGGGGAATAGAACCGAGAACCCCTCCGCATTTTTTAAAAAACGGGGCGTCTTTCAACCTCAGCGAGCCCGTGCACTGGAGCAGGCAGCGCGGCGACTGACCCCGACCCATTTGCGCGAAGCAGTGAAACTCTGCAGCCAGATCGACCGCGCAGCGAAAGGCTTTGACGAGCTCTCTCCCTGGCACTACCTGCGGGATATGTCAGCGCTTCTGGCGGTCAGATCCTGACATGGATCAAGTGCACCTGATATAGAATCTTTCGTGCCTGACTGTCACTTGACAGTTTTTCGGTACCAAGCGCATGGTTAGGGTATCGCTAACTCAAGGAGGTGCATGGTTATGGGCATTCAAGAAGAACTCAAAACTCTCTCGGATAAAATCAAACAGTATCGCGATGAAGCGCGTGTTCAACTTCATTTGGCTCGTCAGGATGTAAAAGATGAGTTCGATGAGCTTGAGCACGAGTGGGATAAATTCAGAACCCGTTTTGACCAAGTAATGGATGATGCAACCGAGGCATCCCAGGAAGCGCGCCAGACTGCAAAGAAAATTGGCGAAGAACTGAAAACAGGCTACAAAAATATTCGCAACAAAATGAAGTGAAAACGTTAAACCGCTAACAGAACGCTACAAATATTTACCATGAGGACTCTTGTAGCGAGAGCCCTCATGCCGACAGAGAAATCTCCCGCCATAAAAGAGTTGCTGACATTCAGGGTAACGAGAACTCGTATATCACCGACCCAACACGTGTAGAGCGCCTTTAGCACAAAAAAGGCAGACTAAAGAGCCTGCCTTTTTTACCTTCCGGGAGGAATCAGAATTCGTCAGCGGTATGCGCCATCATGGAGTCACTTCCGCTGCGAATGCCTTCTGCAAGCGAAACGGTTTTCGGTAACAGGCGATCGTAGTAGAAGCGTGCGGTTTTCAGCTTGCCGCTATAAAAGCCAGACGTATCATCTCCAGCCTTTGGTGCTGCTGCCTTGACAATACGTGCCCACATGTAACCCAACGCAGTGAGACCAAACAGGTCCAGGTAGTCTACGGAGGCAGCACCAACGGCATCGGGGTTGTCCGAAGCCTGCTTGATCACATGCTCAGTAACGTCTGACAACCGCTCAAATGCTGCTGCAAGTGGTTCCAGAAAAGGACGAAGGCTCTCTTCAGCGCTGTTTTCCTCGATGAAGTTTGCTACGTCTTCAGCAAACAGCTCATACAGCTTACCTTGGCTGCCCACGATCTTGCGACCCATCAGGTCCAGCGCCTGGATGCCGTTGGTGCCTTCGTAAATCTGGGTGATACGGCAGTCGCGAACCAGCTGTTCCTGGCCCCATTCACGGATAAACCCGTGGCCACCAAGCACCTGCTGGCCCATGATGCAGGCGTCCAGGCCCCGATCGGTCAGAAATGCTTTCGCCACTGGCGTCAGCAGTGCAACCATGCCTTCTGCGTGCTTGCGGCGATCCTCTTCCGCGGCATCCGCATATTTAGAGATATCCAGCCACTGAGCCACATAGGTTGAGAAGGCGCGACCACCTTCAACATAACCTTTCATGGTCAGCAGCATGCGACGCACATCCGGGTGGACCAGAATCGGGTCTGCGGCTTTTTCAGGCTGCTGGGCACCCGTAGGCGCACGACTCTGAATTCGCTCCATGGCGTATTCCCGGGCACTCTGCAAGGAAGCTTCTGCTGCGCCGATACCCTGGATACCCACACCCAGACGCTCGTAGTTCATCATGGTGAACATGGCGTTCAGGCCTTTGTTCTCTTCGCCCACAAGCCAGCCTTTGGCCGCGTCAAAGTTCATCACGCAGGTGGCAGAGCCTTTGATGCCCATCTTTTTCTCGATGGAGCCGCAGCTCAAACTGTTGCGCTCACCCAGGGAGCCGTCATCATTCACCATGAACTTGGGAACCAGCAGCAGGGAGATACCTTTGGGGCCTTTAGGCGCGCCCGGCAGCTTGGCCAGCACCAGGTGAATAATGTTCTCCGCCATATCGTGCTCGCCCCAAGTGATAAAAATCTTTGTGCCAGTCACGTTGAACGAGCCGTCGCCGTTGGGTTCGGCTTTCGTGCGGATAATACCCAGGTCGGTTCCCGCGTGAGGCTCTGTCAGATCCATAGCCCCGGTCCAGACACCTGAGTACATGTTAGGGAGGTACTTTTCTTTCAATTCCTGGCTGCCATGTGCGTCTACAGCCAGACAGGCACCAGCGGTCAGCATGGGTGCAAGGCCAAAGGCCATATTGGCGCCCTGCATCATTTCCTCAAACTGGGCTACCAGAGTTTTGGGCATACCCATGCCTCCGAAATCCTGGTTGCCACCAAGGCCATTCCAGCCGCCCTCGACGATCGTCTGATAAGCCTCTTTAAAACCATCCGGCGTGGTCACTTCGCCCTGGCTCCACTTGCAGCCCTGTTCGTCCGCTTCACGGTTCAGAGGGGCCAGCACGCCACTGGTAATTTTACCGGCTTCTTCAAGAATCGCATCGGCGGTGTCGGGATCTACATTCTCCGCTACTTTGGGCAGAGACGCCCACAAAGCCGGCGCATCAAATACTTCGTTCAGTATAAAGCGCATGTCACGCAGGGGTGCCTGATAATCAGCCATCAATTCTCTCCAATTTCAAAAACAGTCCAATTTCAAAACAGTCCAAGCTCCAAGCTTGTCTGTGCAGGCAGCTTACGAATGCACAACCAGCCCACCTACTCACGCCGTGTGTCGTGGTTTGTATTATTTTATTGTCGAATATTCTACCGCAAAACCAATCGTAACTCATGAAAAAAGCCCGGCTCCTGAGGGAGCGCGGGCCTTTCATACCGGTTAACCTTGAACGGTCTCTGCAATCAGATTGCGAAGGCTTCCTCCGGCATATCAAGCAGGGTGTCAGCACCCGCCAGCATAGTTACAGCGTGGGTCTTGGTACGCGGCAACATGCGAGCGAAGTAGAAGCGTGCAGTCTGCAACTTGGCGTTGTAGAACAACTCTTCACCGGTGCCTTGGGCCAGCTTGTCCTGAGCAATTTTGGCCATACGGGCCCAGAGGTATGCGAATACCGCATAGCCGGAGTACATCAGGTAATCCACAGATGCAGCACCGACTTCTTCACGGTTTTTCATGGCGGTCATACCCACTTTCATGGTCAGATCGCCCCACTCCTTGTTGATGGCACTCAGCGGCTCGATAAATTGCTTCATCTGCTCGTTATCGGCGTTCTCTTTGCAGAATTGGTGCACCTGTCTGGTAAAGCCCTTGAGGGACTCACCCTGAGTCATCAGTACCTTGCGGCCCAGCAAGTCCAACGCCTGGATACCGGTCGTACCCTCGTAGATCATGCCAATACGGGCATCACGTACGTTTTGCTCCATGCCCCACTCGGAAATGTAACCGTGGCCACCAAATACCTGCATACCCAGGTTGGCTGCTTCGTAACCGATCTCGGTCAGGAACGCCTTGGCAATCGGGGTCAGGAAACCCAGCAGCTCGTCGGCTTCTTTGCGCTCTTCCTCTGACTTGCCACGCTCAACAAGATCCGCCTTCTGCGCAGTCAGATAGATCAGTGCACGGGCACCTTCCGCAACGGCTTTCTGAGTCAGCAGCATACGGCGAACATCCGGGTGCACAATAATCGGATCGGCATAACCTTCCGGATTCTTGGCGCCGCTCAGTGAACGCATGGCCAGACGGTCTTTGGCGTAGGCCAGTGATCCCTGGAAGCCCAGTTCTGCTGCACCCAGGCCCTGAATGGCGGTGCCAATACGAGCAACGTTCATGAAGGTGAACATGCAGTTCAGGCCTTTGTTCTCCGGCCCAATCAACCAGCCTTTGGCGCCGTCGAAGTTCATTACGCAGGTAGCGTTACCGTGGATACCCATTTTGTGCTCCAGCGAGCCACAGGATACCGCGTTACGCTCGCCGGCGGAGCCATCTTGGGCAGGCACACACTTGGGCACGATAAACAGGGAAATGCCTTTGGTGCCTGCAGGCGCGCCCGGCAGACGTGCCAGTACAATGTGAACGATGTTATCGGTCATGTCGTGCTCACCGGCCGAGATAAAGATCTTGGTGCCGGTAATGCTGTAGGAGCCGTCGCTATTGGGCTCTGCCTTTGTGCGCAGGGTGCCCAGATCCGAGCCACAATGAGCTTCGGTCAGGCACATGGTGCCAGTCCATTCGCCACTGATCATTTTTGTGAGGTAAGTCTGCTTCTGCTCTTCCGTACCATGCGCTTCAATAGTGTTGATTGCGCCGTGGCTCAGGCCGGGGTACATGCCCCAGGACCAGTTAGCAGTGCCGTTCAGCTCGCTCATCACGATGCCAAGCGAATCCGGCAGACCCTGACCACCATAGTTGGGGTCAGCCGCCAGTGAAGGCCAACCGCCTTCAACAAACTTGTCGTAAGCTTCCTTGAAGCCTGTCGGTGTTTTTACACCGTCTTCGCTCCAGAGGCAGCCTTCCCTGTCGCCAACCGCGTTCAACGGGGACAGTACCTGTTCAGCAAACTTCGCACCTTCCTGGATAATAGCATCAAGCATATCCGGAGTTGCGTCTTCAGCGCCTTCCAGATTGGCGTAGTGGGCCTCGCTGTCGAGCAGCTCGTTCATTACGAATTTGATATCACGCAGGGGCGCTTTGTACTCAGGCATGTAAACCACCTCGGTTTTCGGTCTTGGCTGAAAAAGTAATAACAGCTTGTGGCCTTGGGTTTGCTCAGACGCTGCAGCTTTGTGTGATGCAGTATTAATTAAACACTTGTTTGAAACATACGTTTAGAGACACAGAATTGTCAATAGGCGAGTAAACAATTTATGTAGAGATTGGTGACCGGCACACGTTTCACGGGGGCGGTCGAAACCCGTGAAACAGGCATATGGGACTTGCCTGCGCGCGCAGTGCAAAGGTTTCGGATCTTCAGGGAGTGTTAACGACATTCGCCCGATTAATCAGCAGGCTGACAGACACTAAGGTCAGGCCGAAACCTGTAAAAACCCAACCTAGGACGAGGTTGCGCCTGGCCCGAAGCCAGCAATATTCTGGTAGGTAGTTCTGGCCTGCTGTCCGGTTCTGGAAGTGTCTTCAGAGGCGCCTCACCTTTCGCATTTCCAGTACTACGCGATTCGCTAACAGAAGGGGTTACAGAGTTGGAGGGCAAATCAGACGGAGCGTTAGCAGGAAAACGTCCCGAAGGGGTTCCGGTGGCGTAGAGAGACAAATAGGAGAGAGGTGAAAGCGGGCTCACTTAGTCAAAAGTCAAAACTCAGACCATAATGTCCAAAAGGGTACCAAGGGTTTCATCAGCAGCTTTCACCACCTGTGCAGATGCTTCCACGCTACGCTCGTATAGTTTCAGATCGATTATGGGCTCAATCAGACTGCTACCACTCTCGGCACTGCCTTGAGGGCCGTCAACGCCTGCGCGGGCGATTTTACGGGCGGCATTTTCCATGCCGTACATGCCGTCCTGAATACCTTGAATGCCAATTGCGAGCGTATTATTGATCATGACTGCAGCTTCCTCTGACCATCAAATAGCACCATTAATTGATATCATTAGGCCACATCGCTGTTCAATTTTCAAACAGCGCATCAACGCCAAGATAGCCACTCAGGGTTGCCGGCTCGGCGCCTTCTATCCAGGGTATAACACCAAGACAGGGAGCCCGGATATGCTCCATGAGATAATCCAGTGTTTCCTGCTCACAGCTCATTGCCACAGGTTCCGCGTGGTTAGCTACCCACCCCGCCAGCACTAATCCATCGTTGCGAATAGCCTCCGCTGTTAGCAGCGCCTGGTTAATGCATCCTAGCCTGAGAGCAACCACAAGAACCACCGGCACACCGAGCTCCCGGGGTACCGCCGAGTAGGTTTCCCGTTCATTCAGCGGAACTCGCCAGCCGCCCGCACCTTCAATCAGCAAAAGATCCGCCGGGCGCATTTGCATGCCACGGCAGAACCCCACCAGACGGCCCGCCGAGATGCTTCGCCCGGCCTGCGCGGCTGCCACATGGGGTGCAATGGCCGGCGCCAGCGCAATAGGGTTAACGAGATCGTAGGCAAGCGTTTCAGTGGCCTCGCGCTGAAGAATCAGTGCATCTCCATTGCGCAGCCCCTCTGGCGTGCTTTCGCAACCGGAAGCAATGGGTTTCATGCCTAGCGTGCGCTTGCCGGCTGCTTTGGCGGCTTCCAGAATTGCCGCAGATACCATGGTCTTACCAACCTCTGTATCCGTGCCTGTCACAAAAAGCGTTTTTTTAGCCATACATGCCTGCTTGGATCACTCTTTTTCAGTCTGTGTCTTATAGTTGATACCGTGGCACGACCAGGAAACCCAGGCGGCCTCATAACTCGCCACAACGCCGCCCTCAGGCTCTCTGGGATAATGCCGGCACATGGCGCGCAACCGGCCTGGCGCCGTCATCGACCTGCGCCTGCTGACATTTTTGTAGCCCGCACCCAGGTGTTTGAGCTCTGCTGCCAACGTGAGTGGGGATGTATAGGGTAACCGCAGGGCTTTTGTTTCGATTCCAGCTCCCGGTAGCTCTCGGGATACAGCCTCCCGGAGCGTCGCTTCAGACTCAAAGCGATTTACATGATTCTGACCGGGGTCTGCCTGCCGCCAGGCCTTATCCAACTCCCTGAGAGTCCCATCGAGAAGCGTTGAGACCACTAACGTGCCTCCGGGCCTGAGCACCCGCCGGCACTCTCGCAGAACTTGTGCTGGAGCAGCACACCACTGGATCATGAGGTTACTGAATATCAGATCACAACTCTGGTCCGGCAGCGGAATCGCCTCAGCATCCGCAACAGTCCAGATGATGTCATACGGGGTGTTTGCGCCAGCGTGTTCTATCATGCCGGGCGAAAGATCCATACCAGTAACGGACACAAAGTTTCCAAGGCCAGCCAGCTTGCGGGTAAACCAGCCGGTGCCACAGCCGAGATCGAGAGCGCAGCCCGCCATGCGAGTCTGACTCTGAACCGTCTCGAACATCGTATTACCCATCAGGCGCTGCAACCGGGAAGAGCTGTCATAGGTCGTCCGGGCATTACCGAACTCGCGAGCTATGTCGGCTTTATTTGCAGGGCGAGTGTCAATCGCACCCAGGGCACTCATGACTTCTCGCTCAACGACTGGAAAAACGTTTCGATCACTGCGCGGCAATCGCCGGCAAACACGCCACCAGGCCAATGGGCCATGCCGGGGATACTAATTTCAATAGTAGCGGGCGGGGTTTCCAGAGCGCCAGCCCAGGTTGCCACCACCTGATCGCAAGCCCCCGTAATATGAAGAACAGGAACTTCAACCTGAGACCACAGCAAGCGCTGATCCGTTTGTTGCAGCCAGTTCAGGCTTTTCATCAGATTGCCCGGTGATACCGGCGGCCCTTGATCGAGCCAGATTTTGAGGCGCTGGCGCTCAGCCCGACCCTCTGCCGCCCCACTTATCATCAGCAGCAGGAAGTGAATCCAATAACGCTCACTCTCCCGGCTCAGGCCCCGCCTGAACACATCAAACTCATCTTCCGACATGCCGTTGAGCCAGCGTTCGTCTGCGATAAACTTCGGGAAACCTACAAGCGTGATCACCGCAGAAACCGCCGCGGTGTCCCGACTCGCCGCCTCCATAACAATCTGAGCCCCCAGAGACCAACCCATCCAGACGGACGTTTCGGGATACCGTGATAGTAATTCATCGGCTACGTCAGCCACCGAATCACAGCGTGCTATAAGACTGTCATTCAGGGACACCAACTCAACAGTACCCGGCCAGAAGCCATACAGACCTTTCAGCATTTCCACGCGAACACCCCATCCGCCAACGACGACAAGGCGTCCAGCCATTCGTGGAAAACTCATGACGCGACATCCTTGCGATCCAACAAATGCCGGCAATCCGACAGCGCCTGCATCAGGCAATCCAGGTCGCCGTGTGAATGAGCCGCACTGAGCGTAACCCGCAACCGCGCCTTTCCTTCAGGTACCGTTGGCGGCCGGATAGCCGTCACTAACAACCCACACTCTTCAAGCGCCTGGCTCAACGCCAAGGCCTCGCGGTTACCCCCGATCATAATCGGCTGAACGGGCGTTCGCGAGGGCATTAGCTCATAACCCAAAACAGTGGCCTCCTGCCGGAACCGTTCAATCAGACTCTGCAGGTGAGTTCGTCGCTCATCACCCTGTTCAATCAGGTCAAGACTGGCACAGGTTGCCAGTGCCAACGCCGGAGGCATCGCCGTAGTGTAAATGTAGGTTCGGGCCTTTTGCACCAGATAGTCCATCAGCACCCCCGGCCCAGCCACAAACGCCCCGCTGGTGCCTGCAGCCTTCCCCAATGTTCCTATAAGAATCGGTACATCTTTTTCAGACAAACCGAGCTCTGCCACACTCCCCTGCCCGTGCGGCCCAAGAACCCCGAAACCATGGGCATCATCAACCACAAGCAAAGCCCCATGATCCCGGCAAACCTGCGCCAGTTCCTGCAGGGGCGCCACATCGCCATCCATACTGAACACACCGTCGGTAACCACCAACTTGTGACCTGAAGTCTCAGCAAGCATGGCCACAAGCGACGAAACATCTCCATGGGCATACCTGCGCACCTTCGCCCGGCTCAGGACACAGCCATCAACAATAGAGGCATGGTTCAGCCGATCCGAGAAAATCGTGTCCCCACGCCCCGCCAAGGCTGAAATCACACCCATATTGGCCATGTAGCCGGTGGAGAAAAACAACGCCGAACTGCGCCCGGTAAACGCCGCGAGACGCTCTTCCAAAAGGTGATGCGCCTCATGATGGCCGCAAACAAGATGGGAAGCCGCACCACCCAGCCCCGTTTCCGGCAAGGCATTCCGGAGCGCTTCAATATTGGAAGGGTGATTGGCCAGGCCAAGGTAATCGTTGCTGCAAAACGAAAGTAATCGCTTACCATCGGCGGTTAAAACCGGCTGCTGAGGGCCTGAAATCTGCCGGCGTGTCCGGTAAAGCCCCGCCTGTTTCCGTTGTTCAAGTTCTGATGCAAAATCCCGCATGTTGCTTGCCCCAAAACTAGGCAGATTCCCGAGTGGCGTCATAAAACATATGCCGCGTGGCCTCATGCTCCAAAGCCCCGACAATCGACTCTTCATCCTGCGCCTCAGATGCACACTGCTCCCGCTGCTCGGGCCGGATACCCAAACGACGGAACAAAGCCATATCCGCATCCGCCTCCGGGTTCGAGGTCGTCAGCAACTTCTCACCATAAAAAATGGAATTGGCGCCCGCCAGGAAGCACAGCGCCTGCATCTGCTCATTCATCGTCTCCCGACCTGCAGACAAACGCACATGGGACGCTGGCATCATGATTCTGGCGACCGCAAGAACGCGAATAAACTCAAACGGATCCAGATCCTCCACATCTTCCATGGGCGTCCCCTTCACCTTCACCAGCATGTTCACCGGCACACTTTCCGGGTGGTGTGGCAGGTTTGCGAGCTGAACCAGCAAGCCAACCCGGTCATCTTCTTCCTCACCCATGCCCATAATGCCGCCACAACACACCTTCATGCCCGCGTTGCGAACGTTATCAAGGGTATCCAGCCGGTCCTGATAGGTGCGAGTCGTAATGATGTGGCTGTAGTATTTCTCGGAGGTATCCAGGTTGTGGTTGTAATAATCCAGCCCTGCCTCCGCCAGCTCTTCCGCCTGCTCGGGCTTCAGCATACCCAGCGTCATGCAGGTTTCCAGACCCAAAGACTTTACCTGCCGAACCATATCCAGCACGTAGGGCATATCCTTCGCAGCCGGGCTGCGCCATGCGGCGCCCATGCAGAAACGCGATGCACCTTTTTCCCGGGCAGCGCGGGCTTCCGCAACCACCTTCTCGAGCTCCAGCAGTTTTTCCTTTTCCAGACCGGTATTGTAATGGCCGCTCTGGGGGCAGTATTTGCAGTCCTCCGGACAAGCTCCGGTTTTGATCGACAGCAAGGTGCTGACCTGAACCTCATTAGGATCAAAATGCTGCCGGTGCACCGACTGTGCACGGAACATCAGATCATTGAAAGGCAATTCAAAAAGGGACCGGGCTTCCTGAAGCGTCCAGTCGTGGCGTATTGATGTGGCAGTCATACAGAAGTCCTGTTAACCTTTTTCGGTCGCTTGGTTTACGGATGAATCAGATGATAAAGGGACTGAACCGGCTGTCAACCTTAAAATCAATAGTGGTTAACAGCGGAAATACCAAAGGCCTATGCGTTGGCTGCCTCTCCACCAGCGCTTTCAACGGTTTATGTGATTTTTGCCGGGCCGACCTTCCGGTAAACCGATGGCATTGTCATTGCTGTGCCTTGCCTCTGGCGCATTCCAGTGATCGCCATCTTTGCGGCGATTGCCTGAAATCGCCACCTCCTTTCGATCGCTCTCTTATACCCTGGCGCTATCAGTATCCTGTCGACAGCATGATCAGCCGCTACAAATACAACGGCCAACGCAAATTTGCCCGGCCATTGATTGCAGGCTTTGCGGACTATCTGGAATCCACCTTCCAGGATTGCAGCGACTCAAAACCGGACACGCTCATCCCCTCACCCATGCTCCCTGCCCGCCGTCGCGAACGCGGTTTCAATCAGGCCAGAGATATTGCAGAAAGTCTGGGCCTGGCACTGAGTATTCCAGTTGGCTCCGATATCGTTCGGCGCGTGTGCAAAGTTCAGGCACAGCGAGGGCTGGGCAGGGAGGCCAGGCTGGCGAACATGCGCGGTGTTTTCGAGGTGTGTAAGGCGGTGCCAGAGAGGGTCGCTATCGTGGACGATGTGGTCACAACGGGTGCAACGGCAAGGGTTCTTGCATCGGTTCTGCGAGAGGCAGGAGCACAGGAGATTCAGGTCTGGGCACTGGCGCGAACACCTGGCTGAACTGGCTTCGTCTATACCAGTTTGCTCTTCACCAGATCGGCAATGGCCAGGCAAGACGTCAGCCCCGGCGATTCTATGCCAAAAAGATTTACCAGCCCCGGAACACCATGCTCCCCGGGGCCATCGACTCTGAAATCAAAAAAACCGCCCTCTGCATTTTTCAACTTCGGCCGGATGCCTGCGTAAGCTGGCTGAAGGCGCGCAACCTCAAGGCCGGGCCACCACTGCCTTATACCCGCAGCAAAAGCATGCACCCGCTCGGGGTCGACCGCATAATCTTCTCGCTCAATCCACTCTACATCCGGGCCGAAGCGTGCCTGCCCGGCCAGGTCAAGAGTAAGGTGAACGCCCAGACCACCTGGCTCAGGAACCGGATAGATCAGGTTGCTGAAGGGATGGCGGCCGCTGTAACTGAAATAGACACCCCGGGCGAACCACTGCAAAGGCTTCTGTTCATCGGGCAACCCTTCCCAATTCCGCGTCAGTGGCACCGCCCCTAACCCGGCGGCATTAACAAGGTTCCGGACTTTGAGCGTACACGGCATAGCGCCGGCGACCTGAAGCAAATGACAGTCAGCAGCCGATTCCACGCGCGCAACAGGAGAACGCAGCACCAGCGAGCCGCCCGCATCCTCCAGCTCACCCAGTAACGCGAGCATAAGACCATGAGTATCCAGAATGCCGGTTTCCGGTGACCAGAGCCCGGCGCTGACACGGACTTCCGGCAACTGCCGTGCAACGTCCTCGCCGCCTACCAGAGACAGCGGAACACCATTGGCTGCAGCGTGCGACTGAATGCCTTCAAGCAAACGGTTTTGCGCATCACTGGTAGCGATAATCCATTTACCACTCTTCCGATACCCCACCTTTCGGCTTTCGCAGTAGTCGTATAATTGCCTGCGTCCTTCCACACACAGGCGGGCTTTCAGCGAGTTCTTCGGATAATAGATACCGGCATGGACAACCTCACTGTTTCGTGACGAAATACCTTCACCAAAGTGGTCCCCAGCCTCCAGAACAACCACATCCCGGCCTGTCTGCGCCAGAGCCCGGGCAACCGCAAGCCCCACGACACCCGCTCCGATAACGGCGGTATCCACTTCCAGAAGATCGCTTGTCACGAGATAAACCTGTTACCTGTTGCGTGCCGGTTGAAGGTTTCCAGTTAACAGAAACCGATGAGGCTTACGTTAACTCAATCCTGTACACGCAGGAAGCCATTGAAACATCCGGAGCCCGCATTACGGGAGGGCTGCCAAGCAGGTATACTGGGGCCCAAATATGCCAGCCTGGCCTCGCTTTATGATGAATGTCTCAGCCCATCCTTATGATGCCCTGACGCCAGACGCAATTCTGGATGCCATGGAAGAGGCCGGTTTTGCGGTGAGCGGTCGCCTGTTTGCCCTGAACAGCTATGAGAACCGGGTTTACCAGATTGGGCTGGATGAGGGCGGCCCCGTGATCGCCAAGTTCTATCGCCCCGGTCGCTGGTCCGAAGAACAGATACGGGAAGAGCATGAATTTACCCGGGAGTTGCTGGTAGCAGATATTCCTGTCGTCGCACCGTTGGTGATGCCATCCCGCGACACACTCGGAAAACACGGTGACTTTTTTTTCGCAGTATTTAACCAACGCGGTGGCCAGGCCCCTGATACAAGCGTTACCGACACCCTCTACCGACTCGGACAGTGGCTCGGGCAGATACACAATATTGGTGCTCTGAGGCCTTTTCAGTACCGCAAGTCCTTATCGCCTCTGGATGGTATGGAAGCGAGTAACCAGTTGCTGCTCGAAGGCGACTGGATCCCAAAGGATCTCCGGCCTGCCTGGGACAGCCTGATACCAGATCTGCTGACCAACTGCCGCGCCCGTATTGCAGATGCAGGCGAGGTTGAAACACTGCGACTGCACGGAGACTGCCATGCCGGTAACATATTGTGCCGCGATGAGCAGATGCTTTTTGTGGATCTGGACGATTGTCGTACCGGCCCAGCCATTCAGGACATGTGGCTGCTGCTGAATGGTGATGACATTGAACGCGGCGCGCAGCTGGGCGAATTACTGGAAGGTTATGAAATGTTCCGGGATTACAATCGCCGCGAGAGACATCTGATTGAACCTTTGCGCTGTTACCGCCAGATCAGCCACTGCGCCTGGCTCGCAAAACGCTGGGATGATCCTGCGTTTCCGCGCTTTTTCCCATGGTTTTCCCAGCCCAGATTCTGGTCAGATCAGGTGTTATCACTGAGAGAACAGTTGGCGGCTTTGCAGGCGCCATCTATCGTACTTCCCGGTCAATACTGATCGTTCATTCACGTTCGAAATGAGGTAGACATGAGCCAGAACGAGGCCCGTTACACCATCCGCAGTTTGTTTGTCACCGCCCTGGTCACCATCATAGGTACCGTGCTGGTACTTGAGGCCAGCGGAAGTATCAAGCATTCGGATAACAAGGATCATATGCCGGTGGGCGATTTCCAGGCGATTCATATAACGCCGGGTGAGACCTTCCGCATGTCACCCAAGGCCTCCGAGCTTCACGCAGCCTGTGAAAACGGCTATCTGGCCGTCGCTGCAGATGTCGATCCGTCCTTCCGTGGAATTCTGGTGGACTACAAAAACCGCGGCGTACGCTGCTACCGACCCTCGGCCACTGCTCCGGCGGTCGTGCCGCAGGCGGAGGAGCCCGCTCAACAAGAGAAACCCGCTAGCGATGAGTAAAACCGACCGCTCACCGGAGCAACAGACAGACCGGCTTTTCGCCACCGAACGGCAGCCCGAAGACTTCCGGTTCAATGCCGCGGTTGCCCGCGTATTCCCGGATATGATTCGTCGCTCCGTGCCCGGGTACACCACGATCATACCGATGATTGAGGTCATCACCGAACAGTATGCCCAGGCGGGATCCAACTGTTATGACCTGGGTTGCTCACTGGGCGCCTCGACCCTGGCCATGCGTCATGGCATTTCATTTGATAACTGTACTCTGGTGGGAGTTGATAATTCCGAAGCGATGATCGAGCGCTGCGAGCATTACATAGCATTGGACGATCACTCGCTGCCGGTCAGTCTTCGCTGCGAAAACATTCAGGAAACGGAACTTACGAATGCTTCCGTAACGACTCTGAATTTCACGCTGCAATTTGTTCCGCCAGAGCAGCGAAGCAATCTTCTGAGAAAAATTGCCGAGGCCACTCAACCTGGTGGCGTGCTGATCCTTTCGGAAAAAATCCGCTTCGATTCCGAGGATGAGCAGGCTGTTCAAACGCGCCTCCATCATGAGTTCAAGCGTGCCAATGGTTACTCCGATCTGGAGATCAGCCAGAAACGCAGCGCCATTGAGCAGGTGCTGATTCCCGAGACGCTTGAAGCACACAAACAGCGCCTCAAAGAGGCGGGCTTTGACCGGGTTCTGGTCTGGTATCAGTGCTTCAACTTCGTATCCATGCTGGCTATCAAGGCCGACTGAACCCCATACGGAGAGAGAGCAAACCATGTCGAATTTTGACTGGAAAACCTGTTTCGGCCAGCTTCTGGCTGAATTGGACGATACAGGCCAGGCCAGCTGGGCCGAGATCATAAGAACCCAACTGACCCGCCGTTTTGACGAAAACCCCCACGGCGACCTTGGCCGCTGGCAGTCGGCACTGAACGACCTCCCCAATATTTCCGGGATAGCATCCGAGCTGAACACCTCCGCGATTACCCTTGGCTCAACGGCCACTCTGAGCCTTAGCCAGCAACAAGCGCTTGAGCGCGGGCTCAGGGGCCTTATGCCTTGGCGCAAGGGGCCTTTTGACTTCTTCGGTACCCGCATTGATACCGAATGGCGTTCCGATTGGAAGTGGGACCGGGTTTCACCTTACCTTTCTGACCTGACGGGCCGCCGCATTCTGGACGTGGGTTGTGGCTCGGGTTACCACTGCTGGCGCATGCTGGGCGAAGGTGCAGGACGGGTGATCGGTATTGATCCCGGGTCGCTGTTCCTGTTCCAGTTTCTCAGCGTAAAGCGCTACCTGCCTGAGACTCCTGTCGACCTGCTACCAATCCGCGTGGAAGACCTGCCTGAAGGGCTCGAAGCCTTCGATACCACCTTCTCCATGGGTGTCCTCTACCATCGCCGATCGCCTCTCGATCATCTTCTGGAGCTCAAAGGCACCTTGCGCAGGGGTGGCGAATTAGTGCTGGAAACTCTGGTGGTGGATGGGCCTGAAGGCTACAGCCTGATGCCCGAAGACCGCTACGGACAGATGCGCAACGTATGGTTTTTGCCGAGCTGCGACACGCTGCTGCGGTGGCTGAATCGCACTGGATTTCGCAACGCCCGGGTTGTGGATGTTTCGGAAACGAGCATCGAAGAACAGCGCAGCACAGACTGGATGCGTTTCAATTCCCTTCAGGATTTTCTGAATCCCGATGACCCAGGCAAAACCGTCGAAGGCTATCCCGGGCCAAAGCGTGCCACGATCATTGCTGAGAAACCCTGAACATAAAAAAAGAGCACAAAAAACCCGCCGTGCCGATTAAGGCAGAGCGGGTTTCTGAACCTCTTAACGCTTAACAGTCAAAAGGGTGACGCAGGACAATCGTTTCAATACGGTCCGGGCCAGTGGAAATAATATCGATCGGCGCTTCAATCTGCTTTTCAAGAAAACGGATATACGCCTTTGCATTCTCCGGCAACTGCTCAAGTTCAGTCAGCCCGAATGTGCTTTCGCTCCAGCCCGGCAACTCCGCATATACCGGCTCGATATCCTTATAGCTGGCACAACCGATCGGCGGACGGGTAACTTCACCATCAGGCGTTTTATAGCCCACGCAGACCTTGACGGTTTCCAGCCCATCAAGAACATCCAGCTTGGTCAGGCAAATGCCGGACACGCTGTTGATCTGGATTGCATGGCGCAGGGCAACTGCATCAAACCAGCCACAACGGCGTGAGCGACCGGTTGTTGTGCCAACCTCGTTGCCTTTGACTGCCAGGTGTTGCCCCATTTCATCAAAGAGCTCAGTGGGGAACGGACCAGAGCCCACGCGAGTGGTGTAGGCCTTTGTAATACCCAGTACATAATCGAGGTACAAAGGACCAAAACCCGAGCCGGTAGCGGTGCCGCCAGCGGTCGTATTGGATGAGGTTACGAACGGGTAGGTTCCCAGATCTATGTCCAGCAAGGAGCCCTGGGCGCCCTCAAACATGATGTCCTGACCGCGCTTGCGATAGTCGTGGAGCAAGTCGGTAACGTCCGCCGCCATCGGCAGAATTTCCTCACCCATCTGCATCAGTTCTTCCAGAGCAGCATCGATATCTTCAGCTTCTTCCTTGAAGTACTCAGTCAGCACGAAGTTGTGATAGGACATGATTTCCCGCAGCTTCATTTCGAAGTCTGCCGGGCTATGGAGATCGCCAAGACGAACGCCACGGCGTGAGACCTTATCTTCATACGCCGGACCGATGCCCCGGCCAGTGGTGCCGATTTTGTCGATCCCTTTAGCGCGTTCGCGGGCCTGGTCTATTCGCACGTGCGTGCGCAGAATAATCGGGCACGCCAGGCTGATACGCAGCCGGTCGCGGACCGCCACGCCAGAGGCTTCCAGCCCCCGAACTTCCTTCAGAAGGGCCTCTGGCGACAAAACCACGCCGTTACCAATCAGGCACTGAACGTTCTGCCGGAGAATGCCAGAGGGAATCAGGTGCAGAGCCGTTTTCTTGCCGTCAATGACCAAGGTATGACCCGCATTGTGGCCGCCCTGAAAACGAACCACCGCTGCGACTTTCTCAGTCAGCAGATCAACGATTTTACCCTTGCCTTCATCACCCCACTGGGTGCCCAGCACAACAACGTTTTTACCCATGATTCTCTCTCAATGCGCACACGGTATGGCGTGCGTCTTGCAAATTTGGCAAATGTACTTTCACACGTTCGTAACAGCTCGCTGGTTTCAGCTCAGCGTCTGAACGACCCAATGATCACCCTGTTTCACCAGCTTCCGGTCGCAGCCCCGGGTTGAGGGATCCACTCCGCTGTCTTCCGGTAGCGCCCGGACGACGATATCCGTCGTCCGCAGTTCCGAGACCACCTGCTCCAGCGCTGCATCATTGTCAGCAGGCGCCCACACGGCTTTGCTGCGACAGACCGAGCGCTTGCCCAGCGTTACCAGAGCCCGAATGTCAAGGCTGAACCCTGTAGCCGGGCGTGCACGCCCGAAATCACTGCCAATGGCGTCGTAACGACCACCCTTCGCAACCGAATCGCCATGGCCCGGCACATAAGCCGCAAACACCAGGCCGGTGTGATAGTTGTATCCGCGGAGTTCGCAGAAATCGAAGCCAAAACTGACTTCCGGAAAATCTCTTTCCAGCATCTCCGCAACCCGACTCAACTGATCCAGGGCAGCACTCAGATTATCAGACGCGCCGCTCAGGATTCTACGCGCCTCGGCCAGCGCTTCCGGGCCACCGCTGACGCGAGCAAGCTCACGCAGACGCGCTCCCGCCGAACCGCTCGGGCAGTCACCAAGAAGCCTGTCCAGCTCGGGCACAGACTTGCGTGCCATGGCGTCGAAGATGGCCGCACTGGTATCCCGATCAAATTCGGCTTCACCAATGAGGCTTTCGTAGATGGATACGTGTGCCAGGTCCAGATGAACTCTCGGAAGGCCGGCAATGCGAAGGGCCTCAAGCATCAGGCTGATGACTTCAAGGTCCGCAGATTCAGAAGCACTGCCAAAAAGCTCACAACCTGCCTGAATCGGCGTACGTCCGGTCAACATGTGCTTTGGGCGGGTATGAAGTACATGCCCGGCATAACAAAGGCGAGTAATTCCTTCCTGCCCCAGAGTGTGGGCGTCAATGCGCGCAGCCTGGGGAGTCATATCGGCACGAACACCCATCATGCGCCCCGTCAGCTGATCAGTCAGCTTGAAGGTCTGCAACTCCAGATCGTGTCCGGTTCCGGTAAAAAGCGATTCGAGGTATTCGATAAGCGGCGGGATTACCAGTTGGTAGCCCCAGCGCTGGCAGGTATCCATTACATCCCGGCGCAGGGATTCTATCTGTCCGGCAAGGGGCGGCAAGATATCCTCCACCCCGTCCGGCAGTAACCAGCGATCAGATACTGTCATGAGATTCCGTTGTCCGTCCCGCACACTGCTCCTGCTTGTTATACAGAAGAAGTACGCAGGTTTTAGGGTGAAATTCGGGGCAGAAAAACCCGAACCAAAACCTGAGGGATTTTACACTGTTGGCGAACACAAAAAAACCGGAATACCAGGGTATTCCGGTTTTTCAACGTCCAGAGGGGGTTTTAGTTTCCGCCCTTTGAATCCTTCAGGAATCTCATGAACTCGCTTTTGGCGTCAATAACCATGAGATCACCTTTGTCAGAAAACGTATTCCGATAAGCCTGAAGGCTACGATAGAAGCTGTAGAACTCCGGGTTGGAGCCGTAAGCCTCTGCGTAGATCCGGGCAGCTTCACCGTCGCCTTCGCCCCGGGTTTCTTCAGCAGAGGCAAATGCCGCCGCAAGAGTAACGGTTTTCTGGCGGTCGGCATCGGCGCGGATACCTTCTCCCAGTTCACGACCCCGGGACCGGAATTCCTGAGCCAGTTTCTCACGCTCAGTCGCCATGCGGCGGTATACGTTTTCACTGACCTGCCCCGGGAACTCGATGGCTTTGACCCGGATATCTTTTACATCAATACCAAATTCCTTGACGGACGTTTCATTAACCCGGTCACGCAGGGTGTGCATCAGTTCATCGCGTTGACCTGAAACCACTTCGTGCATGGTGCGGATACCAAACTCATCTCGCAGGCCATTATCTACCCGGGATAACAACAGCGACTGAGCACGAAACTCATCCCCGCCGGTAGCCCGGTAGAACTGATCCACATCGCGGATCTTCCAGGCGATATAGGACGTGACATCGAGCGGTTTCTTTTCAACCGTCAGATACTGCCGCGATGGCAGATCCATGGTCAGCACGCGAATATCAAACTCCCGAACCTGATCGATGACCGGCACCTTGAAGTGAATGCCCGCTTGGATGTCGGTCTCAACCAACTCACCAAACCTGAGCATGACCCCGCGATGAGTTTCCGGAATAATAAAAACACTCGAAAGTACCAGCAGGACAACGATAAGAGCGCCTGCAAGACCCACTACACTTTTAGGTCCCATGATTATCTGCTCCTCCGGGTATTAGTGTCCTGTCTGGTTCGAATCTCCTGGATAACCCGATCAGTGACGCTCTGGATGTCCATCTGCCCATCGCTGTCGGAAGACTGGCCTCCACTCCGTGACATCGTGCCCTGAGTCAAACGATCCAGCGGCAGATACATCATATTGCCACTGCTTTCGGTATCCACAAGAATCTTGCTGCTATTCGAGAGCACCGTTTCCAAAGTCTGCAGGTACATACGCTCCCGGGTTACGACCGGCGCCATCTGATACACCGCCAACAACTCCAGGAAACGGGCGGTCTCACCACGAGCACGCTCGGTAACTTCTTCTTTATACGCGCTGGCCTCTTCGATCATGCGCTGAGCCTGACCACGAGCTTCAGGAACCACCTTGTTGCGGTAGGTTTCTGCTTCTTCTTTCACACGCTGCTCGTCTTCACGGGCACGCTGAACCTCACGGAACGCGTCTTGTACCGCCGGAGGCGGCTGGGTGCTTTCAACGTTAACACGGACAATTTCGAGGCCGGTCCCATATTCCTGAAGAAAGCCCTGAAGGCGCTGCTCAACACGAACGGCCAGCTCGGCACGCCCCTCAGTAAGCACATCATCCAGGGAGGAGCTGCCTACTTCGTGGCGCAGAGCACTGTCGGTGGCAAACTCCAGTGCCTGGTTGGAATCCCGAACGTTCAGCACGTAATCGCGGGCATCGCCAACGCGGTACTGCACCTGCAAGTCAACTGTGACCAGGTTTTCGTCCTGGGTCAGCATCTGGCCACTGGACTGGGCGGTTCTCACACTGGTGACGAGCACTTTGGTGACATCATCAATGAGGGGCACCTTGAATCTCAGGCCGGGGCTTTCAGTCTTGGAATACTCTCCAAATCTCAGCACAACCGCGCGCTCCTGCTCGTTCACCGTGTAGAACGACTGGAAGATTACGTAGCCCACAACAAGAATGGCTGCCAGCGCGAGCACGGCACCAAAACTGCCCGCCGCGCCTGAACCGCCGCCGCTGTTACCGCTATCGCCGCCCGATTTCTTGCCCTTGCCACCCAGCATTTTGTTAAGTTTGTCGAGACCCTTTTTCAGCGCCTCATCAAGGTCTGGTGGCCCCTGATCATTGCCGCGACGACCACCACCATTTCCCCAGGGGTCATTATCGTTGCGGTTTCCACCCGGTTCATTCCAGGCCATAGTGCTCTCCGTTCCTAAGATTTCGAATGGCTGCAAATACTAGGGATTTATCATCGCCCCGGCAATAGCTGCTATGGTTTCAGGCTTGCCCATTATCCAGGCGCACCATTTCTTCACTCATACCCGCACGGCTCAGAAGTTGCAGCCAGTCCCGGCGTTCCAGCCGGGTTTCAAGCACTGTTTCTCCGGTTGCCCGGTGCTCTTCGCTGATCACCGAGCCAGCCTCATGCAGGAGCGCCCGGAGCTTGCCGTCAGCAGGCCCGAGCAAAACAAAGTGGTGAACAACATCTTCCGCCAACCGCTCAACGATGGCATCGTAAAGCCCATCAATGCCTGCGCCCGTAACGGCCGAAACCCAGGCCCGCACAGGAACCCCATCTTCATTGCGCTCGACTCGTGGCGTAAAATCGTCCAGCAGGTCTATTTTATTAAACACCTGAAGCACGGGGATTTCATCGGCGCCGATTTCGGCCAGCACATTTTCAACCTGCTCAATGTTTTCATCACGACGGCTGTCGTGACTGTCAACAATATGCAGCAGGATAGTTGCTTCCGTCGTCTCTTCCAGAGTTGCCCGGAATGCCTCAACCAGTTTGTGCGGCAGGTGCCTGATGAAACCTACCGTATCCGCCATTACGACCGCCCCGACATCCGGAAGTTCCAGGCGCCGGATAGTAGGATCCAGTGTTGCGAACAACTTGTCTGCAGCGTAGACGGACGAAGTGGTAATACGGTTGAACAGGGTGGACTTGCCAGCGTTGGTATACCCGACCAGGGATACCGTCGGAATATCAGCTCGTTTACGTGCACGGCGACCCTGATTGCGTTGTCGGCGCACTTTCTCGAGACGCTTGTGAATGGACTTGATGCGTTCACGCAGCAGCCGGCGGTCAGTTTCAAGCTGGGTTTCGCCGGGGCCACGCAGACCAATACCACCTTTCTGGCGCTCAAGGTGCGTCCAGCCGCGAATCAGGCGTGTTGACATGTGTTCAAGCTGAGCCAACTCTACCTGCAGCTTGCCTTCGTGCGTGCGTGCGCGCTGCGCAAATATATCGAGAATGACTCCCGTGCGATCCAGCACGCGACACTGGAGTTCGCGCTCAACATTTCGCTCCTGCCGGGGGCTGAGTGCATGATTGAAAAGAACAACATCAGCCTCATGCAGCGTTACCGCATCCCGGATTTCCTCAAGTTTGCCTTCTCCTACGAACAGCCTGGGGGTTGGCAGTTTGCGGGATCCGGTTACAGTGCCAACCGCTTCAACTCCAGCCGATGACACAAGCTCCCGGAACTCATCCGGATCTTCAGAGCCATCATGGGACGTAAAATCGATGTGGACGAGGATAGCTCGCTCACCGACATCAGGGCGCTCAAACAAAGGGCATCAACTCCAAAACAGTCATTTTTCAATATTATAAAAACAAACACCCGCGGCCATCGGAACCCAGGGGCTCGTCAGGAACGCGGGTGGAAATACCGGCAACCGAATCAATTCAGTCTTCAGGCTCACCCTCTTCCGCCGGGTTCTGCTGCGGAAGACGTACATTCCGTGCAGGCACAACGGTGGAGATTGCGTGCTTGTAAACCATCTGGCTGACCGTATTTTTCAGTAAAATCACAAATTGGTCAAAAGACTCTACCTGCCCTTGCAGTTTGATGCCGTTAACCAGAAAGATGGAAACCGGAATGCGTTCCTTGCGTAAGGCATTGAGGTAAGGGTCTTGTAACGAATGCCCTTTTGACATGGGTCTTCTCCTGTTTATAGGTAAATGCAGATCGTCATTATTAAGTGCTAAATGTGGTATGAGTTTTGATTTTTTTCAAGGCTTCCTCGACGATAAAACCGTCTTCGCTGTCCAGCCAGTTCAAATCAGACCACTTTCGGAGCCAGGTAAGCTGCCGTTTGGCAAGCTGACGAGTAGCCGCTACGCCTTTGCTTACAAATGCGTCATAATCATCTTCGCCGGACAAGTGACTCCAAGCCTGACGATAACCGACACAGCGCATGGAAGGGAGGTCCCTGTGCAAGTCTCCTCTGCTCATCAAAGCACGGACTTCGTCGAGAAGCCCCCTTGCCAGCATATTCACAAAGCGCTGGTGTATCCTGTCGTGAAGCACTCGCCTCTCCGGAGGTACCATGGCAAGCTGAATGACAGTATACGGAAGCGATGAAGTTTCGTCTGCCTGCCATTGAGTAAAATAAGTGTAATCCTCAATACCCTGGCGACCCGCCCCTTGCAGATCTGTCTGTTGCGGAGAGGGCTGACTGCATTCTGCCTCCCAGAAAGCTGAAATCGGCCGACCAGTCAGGCGGATAACTTCCAGAGCTCTCAAGAGGCGCTGGTGATTATTTGGATGAATCAGTTTAGCCGCTACCGGATCGCGTGCTTGCAGCTCTTCGTGCAGCGCAGACCACCCAAGCTTTTCTGCTTCTGCCTCAAGCGTTCTGCGCAATGCCGGGCTGGCCGCGGGCAGCCCTGACATGCCGTGCATCAGCGCCTTGAAGTACATCATGGTGCCGCCTACCAGCAACGGGATGCGCCCGGCAGCGGATATTTTTCCCATCTCAACCAGCGCATCACGGCGAAAATCGGCAGCGGAATAGGTTTCAGACGGGTCACAGATATCAATCAGCCGATGGGGAGCCCGGGCCAGTTCATCGGCAGTGGGTTTGGCCGTGCCAATATCCATACCTCGATAAATCATTGCGGAATCGACGCTGATGATGTCGCAGGGTAGCTGTTCGCATAGCGCCATGGCCAGATCCGTCTTGCCAGAGGCCGTAGGCCCCATCAAAAAGATGGCGGGAGGCTTACCCTCTGCACCACTGGCATTACTGGCTTGTGGCGCCTTCAATGGCACTCTCAATGGCAATCTCAATGGCGCTCTCAACCGCACTCCCAATGGCGTTCTCGATGACACTCTAGCGCCCCCGCAGAAACAACTTGTCCAGCTCTGCCAGAGAAACGAGCGTCCAGGTGGGGCGCCCGTGATTACACTGCCCGCTGCGTTCCGTTGCTTCCATATCTCGTAACAGAGCGTTCATTTCCGGAATGGTCAACTGGCGATTTGCCCGCACAGAACCATGACACGCCATGGTGCCCAGGAGCTCATGGGTAACGGCTTCGACCCGATCACTTTGGCCGTGCTCAATCAGGTCCGATAACACGTCCCGCACGAGTTGCTCTGTATCGGCGCCCCGCAACAGCGCCGGTGTCTGACGAACGGCGAGCGTCTCCGGCCCGATACGTTCGATCTGCAGCCCGAGCTGTTGCAGCTCTTCTCCGTGGGTTTCCGCCAACGCAGCCTCTTTCTGGCTTACTGCAAGAGAAAGCGGTACCAGCAAAGGTTGGCTTTTTAGATCCTGCTCTGCCAGTGCACGTTTCATTCGTTCGTAGGTGATGCGCTCATGGGCCGCGTGCATATCGACTACGATCATCCCGGCACTGCCTTGAGCCAGCACGTAAATGCCATGCAACTGGGCAATGGCATAACCCAGAGGCGGCTCCTCATGACCGTCCGCGTCAGCCGGATGATTCAGCGGCGACGAGTATGCTGCATCATTACTCCCAAACGACCCCGGCTCTTGCCGGGCACTGACACCACCGCCACGGAGGGATTGATACAAGCCCATCTGATCACTGGCTCGCCATTCCTGCTGTGGCGTTACCTGCCCTCCAAAACCGGTACCTGGAGCGTGACTGCCGGTCGAAGGCATCGCTGGCTGCCCGTTCCACGGCTGGCGCTCGCCTTGCGCTGCCCCGGTGGCCATCGCCTCTTCCTGCCCCGCAGTCTCGCGACCGAAAGATTGGGCAACTGCTCCCCGAAAATGGTCATCCGGCCGCACATCTGCCAGAGCCTTGTGCAGCGTACGGAAGATAAAATCATGAACCAGGCGACCATCACGAAAGCGCACTTCGTGCTTGGTCGGATGCACGTTGACATCAACGGTGGCGGGATCAACTTCAAGGTAGAGGACAAACGCCGGGTGACGGTTATTGTAAAGCACATCGCGGTAAGCCTGGCGTACCGCGTGAGCAACCAAACGGTCACGGATTACACGTCCGTTGACAAAGAAATACTGCAGATCGGCCTGGCTGCGGGAGAAAGTGGGCAGTGCTACCCAGCCCCACAGGCGCAAACCGGTGGCTTCTGCGTCAATTACCACCGTGTTGTCGATAAACTTCTGCCCGCACAGAGCGCCAATGCGGCGCTCCCTGTCCAGCATGGATTCCGCTGGCCGGAGGTTCTGAACAACACGCTGGTTGTGCCGCAGGCTAAAGCCCGCATCGAATCGGCTAAGCGCCTGACGCCGCACGCATTCTTCTACATGATTGAATTCGGTTTTTTCGGTACGCAGAAACTTGCGCCGCGCCGGAGTATTGAAAAACAGATCGCGGACTTCAACGGTTGTGCCGACGGGATGTGCAGCTGGCGAGATTCGGGCATCCATGTCACGCCCCTCGACTTCCACCCGGGAAGCCGCTTCCTGCCCCTCTGTGCAAGAGGTCAACGCAAGGCGCGACACAGAACTGATACTGGCCAGAGCTTCTCCCCGGAAACCGAGGGACGCTACGGATTCCAGATCATCAAGACTGGCAATTTTGCTGGTGGCATGGCGACTGAGAGCCAGAGGCAAGTCATCTTCAGCGATACCGCTGCCGTCATCGCGCACCCGGATCAGCTTTACGCCGCCCTGCTCCACTTCAACATCAACGCGGTCTGCGCCCGCATCGAGCGCGTTTTCAACCAATTCCTTGACGACAGATGCAGGGCGCTCAACCACCTCGCCCGCGGCAATCTGGTTCGCCAGCCGCGGCGAGAGCAATCGGATGGAGGGCATATTTCGGAACTACCTCTTGTTCAGGATGAGGGAATACGAATGGTTTGCCCTACCATAACACGGTCGTTCCTCAGGCCGTTAAACTGCATCAGCTCACTGACGGTGGTCTGGTTTTCCCGAGCCAACCCTGAGAGCGTGTCGCCGCTCCGCACCCTGTACTGGCTGACGCGACCGCCACCCTGGCGATTCTGTTTCTGCCATGCCAGCAAAGTTCCGGGCGGGGGCGTTTTACGAAAGTACTCATCAACACCGTTCATGATGGCGCCAGCCAGTTTGCGGCGGTACCAGTCCGTAGCCAGATTTTTCTCTTCCTGGGGATTGGAGATGAACCCCGCCTCTACAAGAATCGAGGGGATATCCGGTGACTTGAGCACCGCAAATGCAGCCTGCTCCACGCCAGGCTTATGCAAATGAGCCACGCTGTTGAGCTTGCCAAGTATCGAACTCCCTACACCCAGACTGGCGTTGATACTGGCCGTCATGGACAGGTCAAGCAATACGCCCGCCAGCATGTCATCACGCCCATCAAGAGACACACCTCCTGTTCCGCCGATGAGGTCAGAGCGATTTTCACTCTGCGCAAGCCAGCGCGCCGTTTCACTGGTGGCACCGCGCTCAGACAGCGCAAACACTGAAGCGCCTTTAGGCCGAGGAGTCCGGAACGCGTCCGCATGCACCGATATAAAAAGGTCGGCGCTGTATTTGCGGGCCAGAATGGTGCGATTCCGCAGCCCGATATAGTAGTCTCCGGTGCGGGTAAGCTTGGCGGTATAACCCGGCTGTTTGTTGATCATATCCTCAAGAATATGAGCCATTTTCAGGACGACATCTTTTTCCCGGGTTCCCCTTGGTCCTATGGCACCCGGATCTTCTCCGCCGTGGCCTGCATCAATAACCACGATTACATCGCGCTTGCCGGCTGAGTTGTGGGTTACCGTTGGCTTGGTCGCCTTTTCCAGTCGGCTGCCACTTTCATCAATGAGGTCAAGCACAAGGCGATGCCCATACTGCTGATTGGGCTCCAACTGAAAGCTTCTGGGTTTGATATCGCTGGCAAGGTCAAGAACCACTCGCAGATCGGTACCATTACGCGTCGCACTGCGGATGCGTTTTACAGGGCTGCCTGTCAGATCAAGTTTCCCAAAGTCCGTTTTCAACCGGGTGTTTTTCAGATCAATCACCAGGCGCGACGGGTTGCTCAGAGCGAACATGTCGTGATCGACCTTGCCCGCCGTATCCAGCACCAGACGGGTGTGGTCGGGCGCCGGCCAGATGCGGATACCCTCAACCTGGGTTCCGGCGTGAGCCAGCGTGGTTGCCGCCGCCAGCCACAGTGTCATCACGGCCACCAGGGTTGTCATTGTCAGCTCGAGTCTTTTCATACGGCTTGCCTGTTTATCTGGTTTCGGTCAATCAATGGCCCGGCCCGATCAGTTCCAGCTCGTTCAGAAGTGATGCGCCCAACTCAGAGCGCGCCCCGACAACTGCCGAACGGCCTTCGCCCTGATATTCAAGATGGATTTCGAGATCCGGTGGCGGCAAAAGCCCGTCACCCCGTTCCGGCCATTCAATAAGACAGAGGCTGTGGCCGCTGAAGTAATCCCGAATACCCATGTATTCAAGCTCCTCAGGGTCGCCCAGCCGATACAAATCAAAATGATAGGTCGGCGGGGTCAAGTCTTCGTATGGCTCAACAAGCGTATAAGTCGGGCTCTTCACCGCGCCCTCATGTCCGAGACCTTTGATAATGCCCCGGCTGAGCGTGGTCTTGCCCATTCCGAGATCGCCTTCGAGAAATATCGTCAGCCCCTGGTCTGACTTTTTTGCCAGACGAGCCAGTTCACGGCCCAGCCTTTCGGTCTCGGCCTCGTCTTCCAGAAACAGCCTGCGCTCGTTCCCGAAAATGCTCATTCCCCCTCCTCGCTGCCGCCACTGACCGGCTCAGCTTCCCGGAAAACTCGCGGTAGTGCCTCAATCACGTCGGTGGGTATCAACCCCAAATATCCTTTGTCAGCCGAAGCTCTGCAGGCGGCCTCAAGATGTACCACGGCCCCCAAAACGGCAGCGTGGAGAGGTGAATCCTTCATCTGCGCATAAAGCGCACCGGTGATTCCCGATAGCACATCTCCCATGCCCCCGGTCGCCATACCCGGATTACTGCCGCCGGCAACATCCACAGTGTCCGCGCCGGATGCGATAATTGTCCCTGCCCCCTTGAGCAAGATCACACCGCCGTAGAGGGATTGCAGCTTATTGGCCGCCGCCATACGATCCGCCTCTATTTCCGGAACCAGGCAATTCAGCAGTCTTGCCGCCTCTCCCGGGTGCGGCGTCAAAATCTGATTGCTGACAGGCATTGCGACCCGGGACGAAAGCAGATTCAGGGCATCAGCATCCAGAACGCGAGGTTTACCGCTTTCAACCACCTGCTGCAGCATCTGCTGCCCCCAGGCGCCCTGACCCAACCCTGGCCCACAGACCACTACCGACGCGGCATCCAGCAGTGCTGGCAGTTCCGAGCCATGCGTCAGGCCGTGAACCATGACCGACGGGCATCGCGCCAAGGCGGCCGTCATGTGCTCAGGACGCGTCGCCAGCGAAACCAGCCCGGCACCTGAACGCGCCGCCGCTTCTGCAGCCAGCAATCCGGCGCCTCCAAACCCGCGGTCTCCTGCCACAATCAGAACATGACCAAAGCGGCCCTTGTGTGCGTTTGCCGGGCGAACAGGCAACCAGTCGCGAACGGAAGGCCAGTGTCGAAGCCTGGCTATCGGGCTCTCGCCGCTATCGGCGACGCCGACACTAACATTCAGCGCTTCAAAAACCACATCGCCACACACTGCAGCACCCTGACCGGTATACAGACCGGCCTTGCGTCCGATAAACGTGACGGTCATGGCAGCCTGCACTGCCTCGCCCTTGGCAGCGCCAGTGGTGGCATTCAGCCCGGATGGCAAATCCACCGCCAGCACAGGAAGCCCGGAGCGGTTGCATTGTGCAATCACCGCAGCAAATGGCTCTCTGGGCGCACCGGAAACACCGGTACCGAGCATTGCATCAACAATCAATGTTGCTGTCTCAAACAACCCCTCCAGCTCTGACTCGCCGATATCCGCCAGCTCCAGAACCTCCACACCATCCGCGACAGCCTTTTGCCACGCCTTGCGGGCATCTCCACTCAATTTTTCCGTGGGGGCAACTGCAACACAGTGCACAGTGAAACCGTGCCGAACGGCATTTGCCGCTATCAGATATCCATCGCCACCGTTATTGCCCGCGCCACACAGTACCAGCAAGGGTTCCATACCGGGCCAGCGCATAACCAGCCGGCGAAATGCCGCGCGGGCTGCAGACTGCATCAGTTCAAAACCGTCAACGCCCTGATGTTCAATCACATACTGATCAATGCGGCGCACAGAATCGGCGGAAAACAGCGCATCTGATAAACTGCCTCCAGCGTGCTGTGGCATGAGCCTTTGCTCCCGTTACAGAAACCGGTTTAAGAAAATTGGCCAGCTATCTGTAAAGCATAGCAAAACCTCGGAAAAGGTCATAACTTAATCAAATTAAATCTCCGTACCCTTCCCTTTAAAAGTAGGGTATAAACAATGGCATCTATGAGCAAGACAGAAACTGATACGCCGATAGCACCGGAACTGGCTGATTTACCGGCACTTATCTGGCAATGGGCCGGGGACCTCGGGTTTTCGGATGCGGGCATCACGACGGCTGATACCGGTGAACATGCCCGGCACCTGCAGGAATGGTTGAACAAGGGTTATCAGGGCGAGATGGAGTACATGGGCCACCACGGGGATAAACGCTACACCCCGAAGTCTCTGGTGCCAGGCACAACCCGCGTCATCTCTGTACGCATGGATTACATGCCCACGCCTGACAGCCCGAAAGAAGCACTCACTAACCGGGAAAACGCCTACATTACTCGCTACGCCCTTGGCCGTGATTACCACAAGCTGATCCGCAAGCGGCTGGCAACCCTGGCGAAAAAGATTGACGAGGTCGTAAGCGGATATGACCACCGGGCCTTCGTAGATAGCGCGCCTGTGCTGGAGCGAGCGCTCGCTCAAAGGGCGGGTCTGGGCTGGATCGGCAAGAACAACATGTTAATTCACCCGAAGGCCGGGTCATTCTTTTTTCTTGGCGAAATATTCACCAGTGCACCTCTGCCAGTAGACCCCGCCTTTGAAACTGACCACTGCGGTAGCTGTTCGGCTTGTCTGGACCTGTGCCCGACCAATGCTTTTGTGGGGGCGCACAATTTGGACGCCCGGCGCTGCATCAGTTATCTCACCATTGAACTCAAAGGCAGTATCCCGGAGGAGCTGCGCTCGCTAATGGGCAATCGGGTTTTTGGCTGCGATGATTGTCAGCTCGTTTGCCCTTGGCAGAAATTCAAGAAACCCACCCGTGAAGATGACTTTCAGCCCAGGCATGGCTTGAACAATAGTTCTCTGGCGGAGTTGTTTTTATGGACTGAGGAGCAGTTCCTGAAGCGCACCGAGGGCTCGGCTATTCGCCGCACCGGATACGAGGGCTGGTTGCGCAATCTGGCGGTTGGGCTGGGCAATGCGCCTTCGACCATTCCGGTCATTGAGGCTCTTAAACAGCGCGCGGACTATCCTTCGGAATTGGTCCGCGAGCATGTTCAATGGGCTTTGGCGCAACACGGTTTATAGTTTGAAGAAGTGCTCGCGGTAGTGGCGCAGTTCGTTGATTGAATCGCGGATGTCGTCCAGTGCCAGGTGGCTGCCCTGTTTCTTTACACCTTCCAGCACATCCGGGCGCCAGCGGCGGGCCAGCTCTTTTACGGTAGAGACGTCAAGGTTGCGGTAGTGGAAGAAGTCTTCCAGTTCGGGCATGTATTTCACGAGGAAGCGGCGATCCTGGCCGATGCTGTTGCCACACAGCGGGGATTTGCCTTTTTTCATGTATTCTTTGAGGAAGGCGAGGGTTTGCTGTTCGGCTTCGGCTTCTGAAACTTTGCTTTCGCGGACGCGTTTGGTGAGGCCGCTTTCGCCGTGGGTCCGGGTGCACCATTCGTCCATGGCGTCGAGCAGGCTATCGGGTTGATTAATCGCGACAACCGGGCCTTCAGCCACCAGATTCAGTTCTGAATCGGTGATGATGGTGGCCATTTCGATGATGCGTTCTTTTTCCGGATCAAGGCCGGTCATTTCCAGATCAATCCATACCAGATGGGTGCCTGCAGACATTCTGCTTTCCTCATTCATCAAACATCGGTGGTGGGTGGGGCTGCCTTTCACCTACCGGGAACCGCTACAAGCACATCCATGTGCACTTGACTCCGGCCATCCATGGCCTCCGACATTCCCGGTAGGTGAAAGGCAGCCCCACCCCGTAATTTGGTGTTATATCGCGCGTGAACCAGCCAGATTAAAGCCGATCAGGCTTTATTACCGTATGATGGCACAGCAACGTCACCACTTTCATCCGTGTTAACTGAGACCCTATGGCAAAACGGCAACTGAACAAGCAACAGCAATTCCGGATCAAGAAGGTTCAGGAGGAACGTGCGGCCCGCGCAGCTCGCAAGGAGAAGTCGGTTCAGGCGCAGGCTGAAGCCGGTGAACTGGGGCCTGAGCAGGAAGGGTTGATTATTGCCCACTACGGGCAACAGCTTGATGTGGAAGCCTTGGAGGGTGACCGCAAAGGCGATGTTGTGCGCTGCTTTGTTCGGGCGAATATCGATAGCCTGGTGACGGGTGATCGGGTTGTCTGGCGGCCTGGCAAGAATGAAACGGGTGTGATTGTTGCCCGCTGTGAGCGTGAGAATCTGCTGCAGCGGCCGGATAATTTTGGTGCGGTGAAGCCTGTGGCGGCGAATATTGATCACATTATTCTGGTGATCGCGCCGGAGCCGGAGCCCCATGACAATTTGATTGACCGGTATCTGGTGGCCTCTGAGATCACGGATATTCCCGCGGTTATCCTGCTGAATAAAACGGATCTGATCACGGATCAAAACCGGGGCCAGATTGATGCTCTGCTGGCGCGCTATGCGGAACTGGGTTATGAGATTGTGCGCACTTCTGCGGTGCAGTTTGATGGTGGGCCTTCGCCGGAGGTTGAGGCGCTGGTGAAGGACAAAACCAGTGCCTTTGTGGGTCAGTCAGGGGTTGGCAAGTCGTCGATTATTCAGACGCTGATGCCGGATGAGGCGATTCGCGTGGGTGCGGTTTCTGAAAGCACCGGCAAGGGTGTTCATACCACGACGACGGCAAAGCTGTTTCACCTGCCGATGGGCGGCGATCTGATTGACTCTCCAGGCATTCGGGAATTCGGCCTCTGGCATATGTCGCCGCAGGAAATCGAATATGGGTTTCGTGAGATTCGCGAGGTGATCGGCTACTGCAAGTTCCGCAACTGCCGACACATGGGTGACCCGGGGTGTGCCATTGATGCGGCAGCTGACGCGGGCAAACTGAGCCCGGAGCGGCGGCGAAGCTTTCACCGCATTCTTCAGGATATGGCGGAGCAGCAGTCTCGGGGCCTGAAAGCCGATTAAACGGCTATGGCTATACTCCGCAGCCTACCAGTTGAGTTCACCCGGTGCAGGCTTGGTGTTTTCCTTCAGCCAGTCGCCGCTTTCCAGGTTTTCCATGGCTTTTTCCTGTTCTTCTTCAGAAGGCACCGTAAGGTCAATCAGCGGGGCACCCTGGGCGCTGGCGCTGCTGTGGATACTGTTCACGGTTTTCTTGTTAAGCACGATGATGGAAATTCTGCGATTCACGGGCGCTGTGGGCTCGTTCTGATCCAACAGCACGGAATCACTCAGCCCCACCACTCTTGCGATCTGCTGGGCGTGCACGCCACCAGCAACCAGAGCACGGCGGGCGGTGTTGGCTCGGTCTGCTGAAAGTTCCCAGTTGGTGTATCCGGGGCGACCGCCAAACGGTGTGGCATCGGTGTGGCCGGTAATGCTGAGCCTGTTGTCCACTGAGCCGAGGGTTTTTGCCAGTTCGAACAGAATTTCCTGCGAGTAGTATTTCAGCTCGGCTTTACCGCTATCGAACATCGGGCGGCCAGAACGGTCAACTATCTGGATTCGCAGACCTTCGTCAGTAATATCAATCAACAACTGGTCCTTGAACTCTTGCAGCGTTTCGTTCTCTTCTATTCGCTGTTTCAATTCCTGAAACAGCTCTTCCATACGACGCTGCTCAAGCGATTCTGAGAGAGTGTCCACCACATTATCATTGATCGCAATCTGGCCTGGCTCAATATTCGGGCTGGCTTCGTTAACCACGGAAGCGCTGCCCTCAAGATCCACGGGGCTGGGAGACCCGCCTTCTGTAAAGCCGACCGGGTCACGAAAATAGCCCTCCACGGCTTTTATCTGTTCCGGGGATGCGGTTGCCGTCAGCCAGAGCACAAGAAAGAACGCCATCATCGCCGTTGCAAAGTCGGCAAAAGCCACTTTCCAGGAGCCACCATGGTGGCGTGCGGCAATGACCTTTTTACGCTTGATGATTATCGGCTGCTGTTCCAAAAGTCCGCTCCTGGGTGTGGGGTCAGAGAGCAAGCTGCGCTATTTGGCGCGCACATGGTCATTCAGTTCCTGAAAACCAGGGCGTTTGTCTGTGGGTAGTGCTTTACGACCAAACTCGATGGCCATCTGGGGTGCCTGCCCCGAAACCGTGGCAACGATTGCGGACTTAACGCACTCGTAGGCTTTGAGTTCGTATTTCGCAGCGTGTTCCATGGCGATGGAGGTGGGTCCCACAAAGCCGTATCCCATCCAGATACCCAGGAAAGTTCCCACCAGCGCCGCTGCCACACTCAGGCCAATGCGCTCGGGCCCCTCGCTCAGGAAGTTCATGGTGATAACAATGCCAAGCACCGCCGCCACAATACCAAGGCCCGGCAAGGCATCCGCAATTTTATTCACGGCGTGGGCAGGTTCTTCAAGTTCGTGCTGGCGGCTATAAATTTCGTTCTCCATCATACCTTCCAGCTCATGGGTGGCCATGTTCCCGGCACTGATAATTCTCAGATAGTCGGTAATGAAGGCAAGCAGTTCTTTTGATTTCATAATCGCCGGATAGCGACTGAAAATCTGGCTGGATTCCGGATTGTCGATATCTTCTTCAATGGACATAACGCCCTGCTTGCGGGATTTATCGAAAATCTCATACAGCATACTCAGCAAATCCATGTAATAGGGCTTGTTGAACGGGGAGCCGGTCAGCAGGCGCAAAATGCTGGCGAACACCTCCTTCACGGTATGCAGCGGGTTGGCAATCACAAAAGAGCCGATGGCTGCACCGAAGATAATGAGCAGCTCTGTCGGTTGCCACAGCACCATAAGGTTGCCGCCATGGAGAACGTACCCACCAAGGACACTGGCAATGACAATAATCGAGCCAATAATAAGTAGCATAGGAAGAATGTAAGCCTTTTTATTGAGGTAGCGGTTAGTGCCGGTAATGATCAGGCATTTTCTGGCCTGATCATAGCAAGCCCCCGCATTATCCGCGAAGCCATGAAACAATTTCTATACATACCGGTGGCTGCGCAACACTCCTGCCACAGTATTTGGTAAACTTATCGCTTTTGAGCGCAGAGGATCCCTTTAAATGTTCGACAAGCTGTTTATCCTGAGCCAGTACGTGACGCCGCAACTTGCGGTTTCACGCCTGGCCGGTCGCCTGGCAGATGATGATCACAACCCAGCGCTCAAAAACCGGGTCGTAAAATGGTTTGTGAAGCGCTATGGCGTAGACATGAGCGAAGCCGCCGAGCCGGATCCAACGGCGTATTCCAGCTTTAATGATTTTTTCACCCGGGCACTGAAGCCCGGCATTCGCCCCGTTGCCGAGGGGGATAAGACGTTTGTAAGCCCTGTAGATGGTACCATTAGTCAACTTGGGCCTGTGTCCGGTGACCGGATCTTCCAGGCCAAGGGCCAGTCGTTCAGCCTGATTGAGCTGCTTGGTGGTGACACACATCGAGCAGAGGCTTTCAATGAGGGCGCATTTTCAACGATTTACCTCTCTCCCAAGGATTACCACCGCGTTCACATGCCATTGGCAGGTAAGCTGCGGGAAATGGTTTACGTTCCGGGCAAGCTGTTTTCGGTAAATCCGGCCACTGCGGAGAATGTTCCCAATCTGTTCGCCCGCAATGAGCGGGTTGTCTGTATTTTTGATACAACTGCTGGGCCTATGGCGCTGGTTCTTGTGGGCGCGATGATTGTGGGTAGCGTGGAGACGCCTTGGGCAGGGGTTGTTGCGCCCAATAGCAGTGGCGTGAAGGCGATCACCTATGAAGGCGAGAGTGCTATTTCGTTTGCTAAAGGCGAGGAAATGGGGCGCTTTCGCTTGGGCTCTACGGTGGTGATGGTTATGCCTAAGGGCAGTGTTAGCTGGGATGCTGAGCAGGTTGCGGGGAAGCGGGTTCGCATGGGTGAGGCATTTGGGCGGGTTGAGGCTTGATTTCGCCCCGCCCTCTCTTAAAGCTGAGCCTTTGAGTCCGGCACTGTCGGAGGGTTGACTCCGAAACACGCTGTGAATACGTCCGTGTACGCTCGGCTCCGCCATCCATGGCTCCGCACGGTTTCGGAGTCAACCCTCCGACAGTGCCCTGTGTCTTTTGTACAGCTTTTAAGCTCTCTCTAGTGGGAATGCCAGAACATCTGCTATGGCGCGGGTCCCCATTTTCAACATCAGCAGGCGATCAAGCCCCAGGGCCACACCTGAACAGTCGGGCAAGCCATATTCAAGGGCAGCCAGGATGGCTTCATCAACGTCCATTTCGATTTTCCCAGCCGCTTTCCGCGAGCAGTTATCTGCCTCGAAACGGGCGCGCTGTTCGTCTGCGTTGGTGAGCTCCCAGTAGCCGTTGCATAACTCCAGGCCGTCTATATAGAGCTCGAAGCGATGGGCTACGTCGAAGCCGTCAACGTTGGAGATTCTGGCCAGTGAGGCTTGGGAGGCCGGGTATTGATTGATGAATACCGGAGTTCCTTTGCCGAGGTTGGGCTCGACGGCGAAGCCCATCAGTAAGTCGAGGCAGCCGTCGCGACTGAGATCTTGCAGCTGTTCGGGTTCGAGCCACTGCCGGCAGCGTTGGCGCAGGTCGCTTTCCGCTACCACAAAGGGGTCGATGTCGACCCAATCGATCATGGCCTGGCGGTAGCTTGTTACCTTTGGCTGCGGGCATTCCAGCCAGCCGCATACCAGGTCGGAGACCTCTGTCATCAGAGCTTCATCGTCAAAACCCGTGCGATACCATTCCAGCATGGAAAACTCGGGGTTGTGGCGGCTGCCGCGTTCGCCGTTGCGGAAGACTTTCGAGATTTGGTAGATGGAGCCAGATCCTGCGGCCAGCAGGCGTTTCATGTGGTACTCCGGGGAGGTTTGCAGCCAGCCGCCCTTGATGCCCCGAGCATCTATTTGTGCGGATATACCGTCGAGGTTGGGCTCTGTTACGCCGCAGCGGCCCAGCACCGGGGTTTCGACTTCCAGTAGGTCCCGCTGCGCAAAAAAGCCGCGCACAAAGGCTGATTGTTGTGCGCGGCTTTTCAGGGCTGCCCGGGAGGCAGTGGGCTGCCAGTCACGCCGGTTTTTCATGTTGAAATCAGCTGCTTTTCACCCGGTTCATATACTCACCCGAGCGGGTGTCGACCTTGAGCACTTCGCCGATGGTGATAAACAGCGGTACGCTTACCACTGCACCGGTAGACAGGGTTGCGGGCTTGGAGCCGCCCTGGGCGGTATCGCCTTTCATGCCGGGGTCGGTTTCAACCACTTCCAGTTCGACAAAGTTTGGCGGGGTTACTGTCAGGGGTGCACCGTTGTACAGAGTGACGGTGTAGACGTCCTGTTCTTTCAGCCATTTGATCGTGTCGCCGACCGCTTTTGCGTCTGCAGCGTATTGCTCGAAGGAGCCGTCGGTGAGCATGAAGTGCCAGAATTCCCCGTCGGTGTAGAGGTATTCCATATCCTGGTCCATCACGTCGGCTGCCTCGAGACTTTCACCAGACTTGAAGGTGCGTTCCCAAACCCGGTTGCTCATCAGGTTGCGAAGCCTGACACGGTTGAAGGCCTGGCCTTTACCGGGCTTTACAATTTCGTTCTCGAGGATAATACAGGGGTCGCCATCCAGTAATACTTTAAGACCGCCGCGAAATTCGTTGGTAGAATATGAAGCCATGAAATGTCCACCTGCCAAAATGCTGTTTAAAATTCAAAGGCGGCTATGATACAGCGAACCCCTGCCTCTATAGAAGCCCGGCTTTCAGATGATGACAACCGGAGCTGGCAACAGTTACTTTCCGACTCGATAACTTCGCCACGGGAACTGCTGGCGCGGCTGGACTTGCCTGCGGAGACCTGGCTGAAGGGCGCAGAAGCTGGCCATCGATTGTTTTCTGTCAGGGTTCCAGAGCCTTTTCTGGCACGAATGGAAAGAGGAAATCCGTCAGACCCATTGCTACGACAAGTCCTTCCACTGGGGCTTGAAACCAACGCTGCCGAGGGTTTCGTTACCGATCCATTGCAGGAAGACGGCGCGATACAAACCACGGGGCTGATTCGAAAGTACCGCAGTCGGGCTCTGCTTATGGTGACCGGCCAGTGTGCGATTAACTGCCGCTACTGTTTTCGTCGCCACTTCCCCTACGACGAGCAGCGCCTTAGCCCGTCCGACCGGCAACGTGTGCTTGATGTGCTCGTCGCATCTCCGGAAATCAATGAAGTCATTTTCAGCGGCGGCGACCCGCTGGCGGTTAACGACCATTTATTGGCCCAATGGGCATCAGCCATCAGCAGCATTCCTCACATCCGCCGTATACGGCTTCATACCCGCCTCCCGGTAGTTATACCGCAACGAGTGTGTGGTGCACTGCTCAAGTGGATCAATAGTACGCCCGTGCAGATTATAATGGTGCTGCACGTCAATCACCCGGCAGAGATGGATCGGACTACCCGACGCGCTCTGGGCTATCTTCGCGCAGCCGGAGTAACCCTGCTGAATCAGAGCGTGATCCTCAGGGGCGTCAATGATCATGCGGACGTACTTGAGCAACTGAGTGAAACGTTATTCGACGCCGACGTTCTGCCCTACTACCTCCATGCGTTTGACCCGGTAGCAGGGGCCCAGCATTTTGACGTACCTGACGAGGAGGCCCGCCTGCTGGTTCGTGAGTTACTGTCCAGACTGCCGGGATTTCTGGTTCCACGGCTGGTTCGCGAAGTTCCTGGAAAGGCAGCCAAGACACCCATAGATCTGTATTCGGAAGCGCTCTAATCGTGTTTATGCAAAGCTGGCCCGATTTCACATGTCAAACATTGTCAACACGCTACTTTCTCGCTTTCTTAGACTGGCTTGCTACTCTAAAGTCCAGTACCGTCTATTTTGTAAAAAATGTATTTACGGTGTTTTTCTGGTGAACTGACATGCCGAGCAACGTTTGTTGCGCTTGATGAAAGAGCCCGGAATACGAAACATTGTTCTGATATTGGCGCATATTCATGGAAGGCATGATCCTGAAACCAGATCTCCGTGTACCAGAGCAAAAAACAGCAAGTCTGTCGTTCTGTGATACAACGCCCAAGGCGTTCAGGGCCTGGATCAAGCAGCTCCCCATGGCCAATATTGGCGAGGTGTCGCGCCAGCTTTACCACGCGATTATTGAGCTCAACCATCTGTTTCTTGCGCCTCAAAACCGCCTGCAGTTCCTCGAGCTGATTCGTGAAAAGATTCACTTTGTCTGCAGCGAACTTTCCCGTCACTACCTTGGCCTTGCCGTGGCTCTGCCAGAGAAGCAACGTAAAATTGCCAACCTGTCGCAGGCTCTGCAGTTGCACTTGGCAAGTGGCTACAAGCTGTGCCTTCTCGAAGCGCTAGACAATGGCGGGCTGGAGAAAAACCGCAAACTGATTGCTACGGCCGTCCACCGGGCTACCTCCGAGCTTGCCTCGACCATCCTGAGATCTCATCAGCTCTATTGTCCGAGCCCGGCGCAAAGCTGGCTGGAATGTCATCGCATGTTCCGGTTTTCTCACCGCAATCAGCTTTCTGACGTAATCGTTGAAGACGGCACCCTGAGACAGGGGCGGGCAAGCACCGTGGCGGCCAGCTACAAGCGCCTTTTGCTTCTTGGCTGCGCGCGACCCAATCAGCTCAGACAGTCAGAACTGCTTCACGCCTACGAACTGTTCGAATCCTGGGCTGAGCAAACCCGCTGTGGACCTGAGATCGGGGAAGACACTCTTTTCGTTGTCAACATGGAGCGCGACAGCTCCCCAGTCTACAGAAGCCTGCTGGAGGCCAAGCCCGGGGAGGAAAGCTTCGGGTTCGATACCCGCGAGCTGGCAGCCGCCATTTCTGAGAATCTCGATGCCCGGCTTCGCCAGCTTCCAGCACCTGACACTCTGAAAATACCGGGCAATGTCAACGACACTCTGCTCACTCATCTGAGCCAGGCGCTGGGGATTCTGGCAAAGCGCAATTTCAACCGGATTGCCAGTCAAGGCACGCTGGAAGTATGTGTAGGACTTTCGGCAGCGCACTATTTTATTGCTGGTAAAAAGTCATTTACCGAGTTCGTAACCGGCAACGACAACAGCGATTCGAATGAAGAAAACGTTTTTGTCCGCAAGTCCCGCAAGCGCAACGACGCCTGGTCTCACGCCCATGACGCGTCCCCAAGCGATGAGCACTTGTATTCCGCTGACACACCCATCAATTTTCGCGGCAGCTTCGGGGATACAGCAGCGCCTGCAACCGACAGAAATCAACCCAGATCACACACAACACTGCTGGTGAATACCAGCCCCGGCGGCTACTGCGTCTCGTGGGAAACCAGTGTTCCTACGTCCATGCAGGCGGGCGAGATACTTGGGGTGCGAGAGCAACGCTCTCATCCATGGAGCATTGCCGTTGTTCGCTGGATCCGGCAGATCAGAAATCATGGCACTCAAATCGGCATCGAGCTGTTGGCACCTAGTGGTTCACCCTGCGGTGTGCGTCTGATCCAGAAAGTCGGCAGCAGCAGTGAATATCTGCGCGGTCTTATGCTGCCTGAGATCAGTGTCGCCAATCAGTCTGCTACCTTGATCACGCCCCGGCTGCCCTTCCAGCCCGGCAGCCGGATCTCCATACTGCATGATGGCAGGGAAGAACAGGGCCAGTTGTTGAAGCAGGTTTCTTCAACCGGCAGCATCAGCCAGTTCGAGTTGAAGCTTCACAATAATGTCGCAGCGTCGACGGTCGCATCCCCATCCACGTCACCTGCGACCAGTGAGGACGATTTCGATTCCTTGTGGCCATCTCTCTGAGCACTTCCGGCGCCTTCGTAAATCCGCTGGAGGCTTGTTATTAATCCTCAACCCCTGCATCATTCAGCGATAGTGACAGTCCGGTCTCGCAGTGCCTGCCAGTTCACAGTTTCTTGCAAGATACTGTATTTAAGGCGGAATTTTTCTGCCGGGGCCGGCTCAGCCAACCTGTATTATGAGACGCCTTAGGAATGCAGAAACAGAATGCTACCGTACACCTGCTGATCCTCGACCCTTCCCAGAATGATGCCGAATCCCTGGTAAGCCTGCTCAGAAATGCTGGCAGAGCGACTCGGGCGCACCGCATTACCTCCGAAGAGGATCTGGAAGAAGCGCTGAAAAACAGCAACTGGGATCTGCTTCTCGCCCGTGACATCGAGCAGGAATTCTCGGCCGATAGCGCTTTGGCCATGATCCGGCGCATGGACAAAGACATCCCGTGTCTGTTTCTGACAGAGGAAGAAAGTCGCGAAAGAACGGTGGCCGTCATGAAAGCTGGCGCCCAGGATACAGTGCAGTCCGGTCACAACGATCTGCTGATACTGAAAGCCAAGCGCGAGCTTGCAGCGCTTGAAGATCGCCGCTGCCGCAGAGCACTGGAGTCGCATCTGCGTGAAGCAGAGCAACGCTGCCAACTGCTACTGGAAAGCTCTAAAGATGCCATCGCCTATATCAATGACGGCATGCATATCTATGCAAACCAGTCTTACCTTGAGTTTCTGGGCTACGACGACATCGACGACCTGATGTGTGTCCCCGTGCTCGATACGCTAACGTCCGAAAGCCAGACCGACTACAAGACGTTTATGAAGTCTTTCGCAGAGAAGGGTGAAGATGGCATGACCATCAACTGCACTGCGAAGCGCAGCGATGATCATGAGCTGAACGTGACCATGTCGGTGTCCGGTGCAACTTACGATAGCGAAGTCTGTACCCAGATCGTGCTGCAGCCGGAACACAGCGATGCAGAGTTGGAGGAGAAGTTACGGGAAATCAGCAGCCAGGACCTCCTTACCGGCCTGTATAACCGGCAATATCTGATGAGAGAGCTTGAACAGGCCATCGCTAATGCCGGTAAAAACAACCAAACCGGTGCCTTGGCGTATATCGCTCTTGATAATTTTATAACCATGAAAGGCCAGGTAGGTATTTCCGGCGCAGATTTGCTGCTTGGAGACCTTGCCACTCTGCTGAAAAAGGAGGTCGCCGATGATCTGGTGCTGGCCCGACTCAGCGATGATGCATTCTGCCTTCTATGCCTGCCCGGTGATGAAAAATCCCTGGCTAGCCGATGTGAGGAGATTCGCAAAGCCGTCGATGAGCACCTGTTTGAAATCAACGGCCGCACGGTTCCATTGACCGTCAGTATCGGTGTTGCCTCTATTACCGAAAACTCGCCAAAAGCAGAAGAGCTTATGGCCCGGGCCCACACCGCATCATCAGACGTTCGCAAGCAGGAAGGCCAGGCTCAGGGCAACGGTGTCCGCGCCTACAACCCGGCAGACCATGAGGCGCTGGATGACAGCAGCTCCATAGAGGCAATACTGAAGGCGCTGGATGAGAGCCGTTTCCGGCTTCTGTTCCAACCTATCATCAACCTCCGCGGAGGGGGTGAAGAGCACTACGAAGCCTTCGTGAGGATGCTCGACCAGGATGACAAAGAAGTTTCACCCTACGATTTTCTTCCGCCCATGGGGCCCAGCGATACCGCCATCAAGATCGATCGCTGGGTTATCCTGCAGACGATCAGGCAGCTTTCAATCCATCGCTCCAGCGGCAACGATACCCGTTTGTTCCTCAACGTGACGGCTGAAACCCTGCAGGACAAAACCTTCACGCCATGGCTAAGCGTAGCGCTGAAGGCAGCACGCCTGCCAGGGGACGCCCTGATTTTCCAGATCCGCGAGTGCGACGCGAACAATTACATGAAGCAGGCCAAGGACTTCACCAAAGCCCTGCATCAGCTTCACTGCAAAGTATCCATTGCCCAGTTCGGCTGTGCACTGAATCCGTTCAATACTCTGAAACACATCGATACGGATTATGTGAAGATTGACGGCTCCTTCACTGAAGAAATTCAGAAGAATGATGAAGCCCGCGAGCAGTTAAAGGAAATGGTGAAGAGCCTGCAAAGCGCCGGCAAATTAACCATTGTTCCTCTGGTGGAAAACGCCGCTGTTCTTGCGACACTCTGGCAGGCGGGCGTAAATTACATTCAGGGGTATTATCTACAGGCTCCAGTACCGGAAATGAACTACGACTTCGGCGATAACTGAGTGCCGCGGTTTGAGAGAGCCACGGACTGAAAGCGACGCCGGCTCAGAAACCGGCGTCTTTCAATCCTTGATTCGTTTCACTTTCGCGAAAGCCGATCAGGTAGAGAATCGCGTCCAGGCCGAGCGTTGAGATCGCGTGGCGCGCAGATTCCTTGACCAGCGGTTTGGCCCGGAATGCAACGCCAAGGCCAGCCTGGCTCAACATGGGCAGGTCGTTGGCGCCATCACCCACGGCGATAACCTGTTCCCGGGAAATGTGCTCTTTCCCGGCAATCTCCAGTAGCAATTCGGCCTTGCGTTGGCCATCCACGATCTGGCCGGCAACCTCACCAGTCACCTTGCCATCGCGAATTTCCAGCTCGTTCGCGTACACGTAATCAATGCCCAGCTTGTTTTGAAGGTGCTTGGCAAAGTAGCTGAAGCCACCAGACAAAATCGCTGTGCGGTAACCCAATGCCTTAAGGCTCCGGATCAGGTGCTCCGCACCCTCCGTCATCTTCAGCCGACCGGCAACCCGCTCCAGCACAGATTCATCCAGGCCTTTGAGCAGCGACAGGCGCTCAGCAAAACTCTGACTGAAGTCCAGCTCGCCCTGCATCGCACGTTCGGTGATCTCCGCGACCTGTTCACCAACACCGGCCTCCATGGCAAGCTCGTCGATCACTTCGGCTTCAATGAGGGTGGAATCCATATCAAACACAACCAGACGGCGATTACGCCGGAAGATGGAATCTTCCTGAAAGGCGATATCCACATTCATCTCACCTGCAATGTGCAGGAAGTCGGCTCTCAGCTGTTCAAGGTCCGAGGGTGTGCCTCGCACGGAAAACTCCACGCAGGCAATCCCGTTACCGGCCGTGTTGAGTGATGGCCTTGCCGACAGCCTGGAGATATTGTCGATGTTCAGGCCGTGACGGGCCGTGATCGCAGAGACGCGGGCAATCTGCTCCGCCTTGATATCACGGGACAGCAGAGTAACGATGTAACAGGCGCGGTTACGTCCTTCAGCCCAGGTCTGATATTCCTCTATAGTAATCGGCGCAAACCTGACCTGAAGATCCAACGCATGCAGGCGGAAAAGCAGATCACGAATCACCGGAGAGGATTTCGACTCATCGGGTATTTCTATCAAAATCCCCCAGGTCAGATGATCGTGAATAACCGCCTGCCCTATGTCGAGAATCCGGACGTCATACTGCCCCATGATGCCGGTAATTTCCGACGTGAGCCCGGGCTTGTCGCGCCCGGATACGTTAATCAGAACCAGTTCACTCACTGTCTGAGCTCTCCTCTTCCTTTGCCCTTGCGGCAGAAGGGATAACGTCAATGGCATCCACGCGCTGCAGCCCTCGCGGCAGCTTGTGCCCGCGCCGGCCGCGCTCGCCCAGATAATGCTCAAGATCACTGAACTGCAGACCCATCTTGCGCTTGCCTGCCCGAATCTCCAACTGGTCATCCCTGGCGAATACCGCTACGGCGACCACGTACTCCTCTCGGCTCTGCACCCGTGCAGAGGGAATGCTGATAATCTTGTTGCCCTTGCCCTTACTCAGTTCCGGCAGTTCGCTGAGGGGGAAAACAAGCATTCTGCCCTCGTTGGATATTGCTCCCAGATACAAGACGTTGTCCGTAACGGGGATAACCACCGGCGGCATGATCTTCGCGCCTTTCGGAACACTGACCACGGCTTTGCCGTTGCGGTTTTTGCTGATCATCTCCTCCAGCGAAGTCACGAATCCGTAACCACCATCCGTTACCAGCAACGTTTTACGCGCAGGATCGCCCATCAGCAGGCCGGAGAAGCTCGCCCCCGAGGGAGGGTTGATCCTTCCTGTCAGAGGCTCGCCCTGCCCCCGGGCCGAAGGCAGGCTATGGGCCATCAGTGAATACGCCCTGCCGGTAGAGTCAAGAAAGATTGCTTGCTGGTTGTTGCGACCTCGAGCTGCCAAAGCAAAACGGTCGCCAGACTTGTAGCTTAACCCGTCCGGGTCGATATCATGGCCCTTGGCGGCGCGCACCCAGCCTTTGTCAGACAGAACCACGGTAACGGGATCATTGGAAACCAGATCGTTTTCACTGAACGCCCGGGCCTCTTCACGCGCAACAATAGGAGAGCGGCGATCGTCTCCATAAGTTTCAGCATCGGCCTGCAGCTCGCTCTTGATCAGCTCGCGCAGACGATCTTCAGAACCGAGAATAGTCTGGAGCTCATCCCGCTCTGCGGCCAGCTCGTCCTGCTCGCCGCGAATTTTCATTTCCTCAAGCTTGGCCAAGTGCCGTAATTTCAGCTCAAGGATGGATTCGGCCTGATCCGGGGACAACCCGAACCGCTCCATCAACACCGGCTTGGGTTTGTCTTCGGTGCGAATAATATGAATGACTTCATCAATATTCAGATAGGCAATCAGCAAGCCTTCAAGAATATGCAGCCGTGCAAGCACCTTATCAAGGCGATACTGCAAACGCCGGGTGACCGTAGTGCGCCGAAATGCCAGCCATTCCGTCAGCATCTGGCGCAGACCCTTCACACCCGGGCGGCCATCATTACCGATGACGTTGATGTTAACCCGGTAGGTTTTTTCCAGGTCTGTACTGGCAAACAAGTGGGCCATCAGCCCGTCGAGATCGACGCGATTTGACCGCGGCACAATCACCAGTCGGGTCGGATTCTCATGATCTGACTCATCGCGAAGATCCGCTACCATAGGCAGCTTTTTGGTTTGCATCTGGTGTGCTATCTGCTCAAGCACACGGTTACCAGAAACCTGGTGCGGCAAGTCTGTGACTACAATTTCGCCAGTATCCCGCACCCAGCGGGCCCGCATACGCAGAGAACCCCGGCCGGTTTCATACATTTGGCGCAGCTCTTTCCGGGGCGTGATGATTTCCGCATATGTCGGAAAATCCGGCCCTTTAACGTGCTCGCAAAGCTGGTCGACGGTCGCCTCAGGGTCGTCCAGTAACCTGATACAAGCTGCAGTCACCTCCCTGACGTTATGAGGCGGGATATCGGTGGCCATGCCGACTGCAATACCGGTCGTACCGTTCAGCAGCACATGGGGCAGCCGAGCCGGCAGCACTGAAGGTTCGTCCATGGTGCCGTCAAAGTTGGGTGTCCAATCCACAGTTCCCTGGCCGAGCTCAGTGAGCAGTACATCAGCAAAACGCGCCAGCCGGGATTCTGTGTACCGCATGGCCGCAAACGATTTGGGATCGTCTGGCGCCCCCCAGTTGCCCTGGCCATCAACTAGCGGATAGCGATAAGAAAACGGCTGGGCCATCAGCACCATGGCTTCATAGCAGGCACTGTCGCCGTGCGGGTGGAACTTACCAAGCACATCACCCACGGTACGGGCAGATTTCTTGTATTTGGACGTGGACTTCAAGCCCAGCTCTGACATGGCGTAGATAATACGCCGCTGAACCGGCTTCAGTCCGTCCCCGACATTGGGAAGTGCACGGTCAAGAATGACGTACATGGAGTAGTCGAGATAGGCCTTTTCCGTGTAGTCCCTGAGTGAAACTCGCTCAAAGCCTTCATCCGTCGTCTGAAACTCTGGCATGGATGCCTCTTTTGCCTGTATTGCCTGATGTTGAAGGAGTCCGTGATGCTACCCTGTGCGCCCGCAATAATCACGGGGCGGAGCAGTGTGACATTATATGAAGCACCGGGCTTATACACCAACAACCTGCGGATTTATCGGCTAAAAACGCTCAACGGCGCCAGCCGCGCCGATGCCAATAGCGGGATTCCCGCATGGAAAGTCGGTAATGCGGGCCGTATGCTCGTAAGTCGATAGTGAAGAAAGACAGTTTCTCCTCCAAACAAGCGGAACACTATGACACCAAATCTCAAAGCCTGCGGGCAAGCCATGGTTACGGCGATGGTGAATGCGGCACTGGCCGTTGCGCTTATGCTTCTTGTGGAGTTTGCAATCAGCGGCGACTTTCGGGTGCCTGCGACCTATCTATGGGCAGGATTGTTGGTGTGGCTGGTCATTTTCGCTGCTCAGTTCTGGCGTCAGCGGCACCTGTGTCGCGCCTGTGATACAAACAAGGAAACCACCAGAACTTCACATTGAATGGGCTCTCAGGCCCGGAAAAGCAGATAACGACATCAGGTTCCGGCTTTCGCCAGAGAACCTGATCCGCGGAAGCAAGCCAGATTTACTGACGAATACCTTCAACAGAGATAATAATCTCTACAGTCTCGGACGCCTTTCCAAGGTTCATTGGAATGCCGAAGTCTTCAAGCCGCAGCTCAGTCTCTGCCTCAAATCCCATACGGTAGCCTCCCCAGGGATCTTTACCGTGGCCCAGCATGTCGACATCCAGGGTAACCTCACGAGTTACGCCGCGCAGCGTGAGGTCGCCAACGATGTCCGCCTCGCCTTCTTCATCAACGACCACACGCTTACTTTTGAAGCTGGCTTCCGGATACTCACTCACATGTAAAAAATCTTTGCTTCGCAAGTGCTTGTCGCGTTCAGCATGGTTCGAATCCACACTGGAAGTATCAATAGTGACGTTTACTGAGCTATTTTCCGGGTTGGCAGCATCGTAAGTAAACTGCCCATCAAAATCATTGAATCGACCGTAGAGCCAGCTGTAACCCAGATGAGAGATCTTGAAAGTGATGAACTGGTGCGCGCCCTTGTCATCAAACTCATAGGTTCCGCTGTGTTCATCAGCATGAACGCCGCCGACCATGGCCAGTGAAACCGAAGCTGCAAGCAGTAGTTTTTTCATGATTGTCTCCTTTGACGAAAAATAAGAAGCGCTCTGAGCCAGAGCGGCGATAAGTAAGTCAATAATCCCGGCGCCCCGGAACCAGCATTCGACGCAGCGTGGCATCCCGATCAATCAGGTGATGCTTCAGCGCGCCGGCGGCGTGAACCAAGGCAAGAACGATCACTGCCCATGTGCTCCAGTGATGCACCAGCCCTGCCGTATCCTCAAGCCCTTTTATCTGACCTGTCACTGAAGGCACCTCAAACCAGCCGAACACGCTTACAGAGGAGCCGTCGGCAGTTGAAATCAGAAATCCGCTCACTATCGCGACAAAAACCAGACCATACAGAAGCCCATGCGCTACCCGGGCGCTAATCGTTTCCCAACGTTTATGCCCCGATAGCGGATCGGGCGATGTGGCGAACAAACGCCAAACCGACCGGAACACCATCAGGCCAAACAATAAGACTCCGACACTACGGTGGATGTCCGGAGCGCGACGGTACCAGTCATCGTAATAAGTCAGGTCAACCATCCAGAATCCCAAAGCGAAGGTTCCGAACACGGTCGCAGCAACAACCCAGTGAATGACGACAGTCAGCCAACCGTAACTGACAGGTGTATTACTTAACTGCATAGTGACTGATACCTCTTTTCCTTGTCTGCAAATCCCAGGCCGAAGTATAGGAAGCCACTCTCACAAAGGAAATCGGAATGTTTTGCCCTCCATCATCAGAAATTCTGATCATGTATCGGGGGTTCTCCACCTATCTGCCTTTGGTCGCATGCGGGTTTTACGGATTGTTAAAAACCATAGACTCGATAGACTTCGTTCATGTTTAACCGCCCCGTCGGGGGCCTCACTGAACGAGAGGACAAGACATGGAACTTGAATTCGACGAATCCGTTGTAATCCCAAGCAATAACTGATTTTGCGTGGCCCCTGAGCGGGGCCGGCCTTTTCTCTGCAACCCACATTTACTACGTAAAATTGCAAATCACCTCCAGTTTCTTCATGAAACAGTGGCAATACTCTCCTTTTTTTGGCAATCTCTCGCCAACTATCAGTTTACTCACGCTTTTCCGGTTTCAGTAGTGACTGACCAGTGGCCGTTCAGGCGCTTGACGTCCAAAGCACCTGATGTATTCGCTCAATGACTCAAAATTCACTATGCGTCACTCCCTCGCGGAAAAGCTGACAGCCTCCGAAGTAGACCTTCTGTCGCCAATGCTGTACCGAAATGGCAATACCTGGACTGCGGAGTTTCGCGGCCTGGTTCTGAGTACGGCACTCCAGCCTATTTACAGCATTTCCCATAAACGGACCGTTGGCTACGAAGCTTTGATTCGGGCTCAGGACCCGGATAACGCCAGTGTTCTGCCGATACATCTTTTTGAACTGCCTACCTCAGACGCCGAAGCCCTTCTACTGGACCGACTCTGCCGATATCTGCACATCCAGAATTATAGCGGCTCAGAGGATCAGCTCAACTGGCTGTTTCTGAACGTCTCCCCCCGGGTTGTAACCAGTGGCAGCCAGACGGATTCGTTTTTCGGCGAATTGCTGGCAAAAACCAAGCTGCCACCACACCGCATCGTTATCGAAATAGTCGAACAACCAACGGATGACGCTGATCGCCTGCGTGAAACCGTTGCTTATTACAAGCAACTCGGATGCCTGACGGCCATTGATGACTTTGGTGCTGGTCACTCGAACTTTGAGCGGATCTGGAATCTGTCACCGGACATCGTCAAGCTGGATAGGACACTGCTAGTACGAGCAACAGACGATCACAAAGCCCGACAGATACTGAACGGAATCGTTTCACTGCTGCATCAGTCGGGTTGCCTGGTTTTACTGGAAGGCGTAGAAACCATTGATCAGGCTATGATTGCCATTGATGCAGGCGTGGATTTTGTTCAGGGATTCTACTTCTGTCGCCCCAGTACTGATCTGGCGCAGCTCTGCAATGCACCCACAGACTTCGACCAACTGCTGCAAGAATACAAAGCTCGCCACCAGATAACGCGGGACCCGACCCGACAGTTGGTGGAATTCTTCCAGCGGGACTTCCACAAAGCGACAGAGCAACTGCAGAGCGGCGCCACTATGGCCAAGGCCTGCACAACACTGCTGGCTCACCACATGGTTTCACGCTGTTATCTGGCAGATGATAAAGGCGTGCAAATTGAGGATACACTAATATCCGACACAGGGACCCGAAGCCTGGACCCGCGTTTCAAGCCGCTTGAACACACCAGCAAGGCGGATTGGTACCGGCAACAATACCTTCGGCAGGCGCTGGCTCAGCCAGGCGACCTCCACGTTACAGCACCCTATCTCTGCGTGACCGGTGCCTACATGTGCGTCACCCTTTCACTGTGCTTTACTCACGGAAGCGAACTGCACGTGCTGTGCTGCGACATTATCGCCAACCCACCCACTCTTTCTGTTACCCCGGGCTAATTCCGTACACAAGGGAAATAACAGCAACAGAAACCAATCCAATGAACACATTCATTGGCAAGCCGACCCGCACAAAATCCCCGAACCGGTAACCGCCCGGCCCGAATACCATCATGTTGGTCTGATACCCCAGGGGCGTCGCAAAACTGGCGGATGCAGCCATCATTACCGCGATAACAAACGGCTCGGATGCAACGCCCATGGTGTTGGTCATCGACAACACCACCGGTATGACCAGAACGGCCGCCGCATTGTTCGTGATGACCTCAGTAAGTACAGAAACCGAAAAATAGATCAGAAAAAGTGCGAGCAACACGTGCCCCTTACTGAGGCCAAGAATAGCGCCGGCAACATAGCTTGCCGCTCCGGTCTGCTGCAGGGCTGCACCCAAAGCAAAGGAAGCCGCGATGGTTAGAACCACGGGAACATCAACAGATTTCTGTGCTTGCCCTACCGAGCAGCAGCCACTCAGGATCATCAGGGCCGCGCCCAGCAAAGCGGCATTCAGCATGCTGAGAACACCGCAGGCGGCCAGCCCTACCAACACAACCAGCACGCCCCAGGACAGCCAGGCACGATCATGCCTCGGAGTCTCGGTCCCCAAGTCGTTTATAAGCAGAAAATCCTTATTGTAGCGCTGCCGGCTCACAAATGCCGGCCGGGCTTCAAGCAACAGGACATCGCCGGGCTTGAGGCGAATGTTGCCAAGATTGCCGGATACCCTGCTACCACCCCGAGCGACCGCCAGAACGACGGCGCCGTAGCGCTCGCGGAACCGGGCATCGCGAATGGTCAGGCCAAGCACTTCTGACTGGGGAGACAAAGCCGCCTCCACCAGGCTCCGCTCTGCACGATCTTTGCTCAGGCTGGGCTCGTCCGCGTGCACGGATGGCACAATGCCGTTAATGCGCAGCAAATCAGAAATTGCCTGGGTATCGCCCGCAAACACGAGCCGATCCCCGCCGCGCAAGCGTTCCTCGGAAGGCACTGCCGTTACCACGCTGCCATCGCGCTCAATCTCAACCAGGTAAAGGCGTTCCAGCTCGCGTAGACCAGCCTCACCCACAGCCTTCCCAACCAGCGGTCCATCAAACGCAACCGCAACCTCCAGCGTAAACTCCCTCATGGAGCCAAATTTGTGCTGGTCCTCCCGATTGGGCAGCGCTCTGGGCAAAAACAGCAAGATGGCGGCAATACCAAGAATCGCCACCGGCAGCCCAACGGCGGTAATGGAAAAAATGGAAAGTCCGACATCGCCGGTCAGTTGCTGGTACTGACCATTTACAACCAGGTTGGTGCTGGTGCCAATCATGGTCAGCGTGCCACCAAGGATGGCGGAGTAACTGAGAGGAATCATAAGCTTGGAAGGAGCTATTCCGATCTTTCGGGACCAGGCATGAATAGCCGGAATCATTGTGGCCACGACCGGCGTATTATTGAGAAAGCCGCTCAACAGGGCAACCGGAAGAGTAATCCGCGCCTGAGCAGAACGAACGGTCTTGGGGTTTCGAAGCAGGTGCCTCACCAGCAGGTCAACCCCGCCGGAATGGTGAATGCCCGCAGCCACCACAAACAGCGCCACAACAGTGATCAGCCCGGTGTTACTGAAACCCGCAAGCGCCTGGTCAGCTGAAATAATGCCACTTGCACTCAGGATCACAAGCACCCCCATCATGACCAGATGGGGCGCATATCGTCCTGAACTCATAAGTAATAGCGCGCTGCCTGCGAGGCCCAACGCAAACCAGCCTTGCCAATCCATCTGCGGTTTGTCCCGATCAGAAAACCGGCAGAATAACGAGTTTAATGAATACTTAAAAAGAATAACGAATTCTTTTTATAGATTCTTTTGGAATATAGCGCAAATAGCAAACCTACCCTGCTACATCCGCCATATTACCGTAAGCCTCAAGCCAGGACCTCCGGTCAGCCGCGCGCTTCTTGCCAAGAAGCATATCCATCCGGCTGTCGGTATCGTCGCCTTCTTCGATGGTCAGCATAACCAGACGGCGGGTATCCGGAGCCATGGTGGTCTCCCGGAGCTGGAGCGGGTTCATCTCACCCAACCCCTTAAAGCGAGTCACGGAAATCTTGCCCTTACGCTTTTCGGCTTCGATGCGATCGAGAATGCCCTGCTTTTCATGCTCATCGAGTGCGTAGAAGGTTTCCTTACCCAGATCCACCCGGTACAGCGGCGGCATAGCAACAAACACATGGCCTGCCGCAACAACCGGGCGGAAATGTTTCAGAAACAGAGCGCATAAAAGTGTCGCAATGTGCAGGCCATCAGAGTCTGCGTCGGCGAGGATACAGACTTTGTTGTAGCGCAGGCCATCGAGCTGATCCGAGTTGGGGTCGACACCGATAGCCACGGCGATATCGTGAATTTCCTGGGAAGCCAGAATCTCACTGGAATCCACCTCCCAGGTGTTCAGAATCTTGCCTCGCAACGGCATAACTGCCTGGAACTCGCGGTCACGCGCCTGCTTGGCGGAACCGCCAGCGGAATCACCCTCAACCAGAAACAGCTCGGAACGGGCAGTATCGCCCCCGGAGCAATCGGCCAGTTTGCCGGGCAAGGCTGGGCCGGAGGTTACCCTTTTGCGTGCCACCTTCTTACTGGCTTTGAGCCTGCGCTGCGCATTGCTGATGAACAGTTCCGCCAGCACTTCGGCGACATCGGTATGATGGTTCAGCCATAGGCTGAAAGCGTCCTTGACCACACCGGAAATAAACCCGGCCGCCTCCCGTGACGACAAACGCTCTTTGGTCTGGCCGGAAAACTGCGGCTCCTGCATCTTGAATGAAAGCACGTAAGCTGCTCTTTCCCAGATATCATCGGGCGAAAGCTTTACGCCTCGTGGCAACAAGTTACGGAACTCGCAGAACTCACGCATGGCCTCCAGAAGTCCAGTCCGCAAGCCGTTTACATGGGTGCCGCCCTGAACAGTGGGGATCAGGTTAACGTAGCTTTCCATGAGCGCTTCACCGCCTTCCGGAAGCCACTGAATTGCCCAGTCAACCGCTTCCTGGTTACCGGAAAAACTGCCAATAAACGGTTCCAGCGGAACCACCTCAACATCGACCAGTGCCGAACGCAGATAATCCCGAAGCCCCTCCTCATAGAACCACTCGTCTTTCTCGCCGGTTTTTTCCTGAACAAAGGTCACGGTCAGCCCGGGGCAAAGCACGGCTTTTGCGCGAAGATTATGGCGCAGGCGGCTGGCGGAAAAGTTAGGGCTGTCGAAATATTTCGTATCCGGCGTGAACTTGATGCGGGTGCCGGTGTTGCGCTTGCCAACGGTGTCGATCACTTCCAGCTCGGAGGCCTTGTCTCCATTCGCAAACGTCATACGATGGAGCTCGCCATCGCGCTTTATGGTCACTTCAAGGTGGGTCGAAAGCGCGTTCACGACAGAAACGCCGACGCCGTGCAGTCCGCCTGAAAAGTTGTAATTGGCCTGGGAAAACTTTCCACCGGCGTGCAGTCGGGTCAGAATCAGCTCAACGCCGGGCAGCCCTTCTTCTTTATGGAGATCAACCGGCATGCCCCGACCATCATCCTCAACGCTGAGGGCTCCATCGGCGTACAGCACCACATCGATACGGCGGGCGTGACCCGCGAGAGCCTCATCGACACTGTTATCGATCACTTCCTGCGCCAGGTGGTTCGGACGACTGGTGTCCGTATACATTCCGGGGCGCTTGCGCACCGGGTCCAGGCCGCTCAGTACTTCGATGGCGTCGGCGTTATATTGTTGCTGGCTCATAGGCAGAAAGTGACTCCGCAGGTAGTAAAAATTCGTTCCCATAGCTTAGGGATTCGCCGCCAAAGATCAACGGCTGATTAGTGTTTGTATGAACAGCCAAAATAAGGGAGGGATAGTCAGAGCTTCACAACAAGATCCGAGTCACGGACACCCGACACCCGGATTTCCAGCCAACCAGTGGCCGGAACGGCAAGCACCACACAGGGCGAGGTGATCACTTGTGAAACCATAGTGCCCGGCGCCGGCGCTCGCACGGCCATGACAAGGCGTAAGGTCTTGTCGTTGTTCTTCATCTCAGCCGAAGCCAGGCTGACACTGTGCCCGCCTGTTGGCTTTTCTCCCAACGTCACAAAGACCAGATGCTCCTTCGCCAGATCCACCTGCCGCAGTTGTTGAATCGCCATATTCTGAGCCGGTAACTCCAGCATCTGCTGCAGCCGTTCGGAGGTCTGGACATAAGCCAACCCCGGACCAGTCAGCCCGCAATGTGCGGACTGGGTAACCTGGCGAGCCAAAGGCGCGCTGAGCTTATCACCCAATGTGTCTGTCGTCGTTGCACAGGCAACCAGAAATGCGCACCCGGCCAGCAGCGGAACCACGCGCAAACCTGTTATTATTTTCTCGATTGCTTCGATCAACGTTCTGCTCCGATGCGTTTGGGTGCAACTTCACTGCCCGGCTGTGGCACTTTCAGTTTGTAGCCCGAGAATCCGGGGCGAGGCAGAACATCTGGTGTTGCCGCTGATATGGTGGGGCGAGAATAGCTTGTGGTCATACGGATGCCCGTCAGATTCGTGTTTTCATCTATGGTAATCACCTCTCGCAAGCCAGTCACAGGGTACTCCGCACAAGCCTCACCTGCCTGACAAATAATTCCGTCATTGTCCAGATCTGTGCCCGCGACAAGGTAGTAATCACCCGGAGGTACACCCGTAAAAGCGGAGCCTTGCCCATCAGCCAGGCGAAAGTCGAACTGGTAAGTTCCATTTACGGCAACCATAGAGTCCTGAGCCACTGTTTCCAGCTGGCCTTGGGCGTTCGGTTCGGTATTGACCAGAAGCACAAAATGCCGACCTGCATCCCGCGCATTTTCATCCGTCACAAGCTCAGCCACCACGGGAATCTCAAGCACTCTGTCGCTGTCAGTGTCAGTGGTGTAGTTAACCTCCAGCTTCGTGCGTACAGGACCGCCCGGCGGCAACTGACCGTTCAGCGCGACGGTCAGTGAAAACGGCTGCGTCTGTGAAAGAGACACGTCGAGCCAATCCGGGCTCACAATGTCCGGGTCAATCGTCAGTCCGCTACTCTCGTCACCCAGCACCTGCAAGTCAATATCCTGAAATTTTCGGGTCTCCGACGACAGGCTGACGGTTGAGGGCGATGCGGAAAGAATCGTGACGGATGGATTCTCTATCGCCATCAACGCCGCCTTTGCAGCATCAATTACCCCATACCCCAACGCATCTGAGCGACCGCCAGGAACCGGCGAAGTAAGCTTCCCATCCTCAAGCCAGCCTATCAACGTTCCGGTATCCAGATCTGGCTCTAATTTTTTCATAAGTGCAAACACGCCAGCCACATGAGGCGCCGCCATGGAGGTACCCTGAAGTCCGGAATAATCCGGCTCAAACCCATTTGCGCCTAAACTGCCACTGGCGCTGATCACCAGATCCGCTAGGCCATCCAGGTTCGCATCCCTGAGTACATCGCCGCCAGGAGCCGCAAGATCAACCCATGAGCCGAAGTTGGAATAGCTGGCAAGATTGCCACCACCATCCACCGCACTGACAGAAAACACGCCATCCGCGGCGGCCGGGTATACGGGTTGGGAGCTTGTCTGGTTGCCTGCAGCCGCCACAACAATCACGCCATTGTTAACAGCATCGGTTATAGCATCCTGCAACGCTTCTATTGCAGGCAAGCCACCAAGGCTGAGATTGATGATGTCAGCCTTGGGCGGTGAGCTGTCGCCCACCCACCGGATTGCATCAATCAAATCTGTGGACGATCCGACACCCCCCTCCCCCAGCACCCGCACGGGCAATACCTCACTACCAAATGCCACACCCGTTCCGCCCAAAAGGTTAGTAGCGCTGGCCGCAACTGTACCGGCAACATGGGTGCCGTGAAACACATTGGTACCCGCAGCATTTCCCGGGTCCCGTGGATCGTTATCCCGGCCTGGAGAGCTATCATTGTCGAATTCTGCTGAGACGAAGTCGGCTCCGGGTGGGTCAGAGGGAAGAGGATTGACAACAGCCGAGGCAAGGTCCGGATGCCAGCCGGAACCGTCTCTGAACAACCCTGTATCCAGCACCGCTACTGTGACACCAGAACCGCCCTCGGCGTCCAGTTGCCAGGCAGCGGGAAGGTTTATCAGATCGTAATGCCACTGTTTTGGATACAGCGGCTCATCGAGCGGCCCTTGGGCCGATACAACATAGTCAGGTATCGCGCTCGTAACCCCGGGTTGCTGCCTCAGGGTATCGATCCAATCCAGAGTGTCTTGTCCATTGGTGGCCGCTTGCGCTGACATGCGACTGGCCGGCATGGCCATTAACCAGTGTTTGTGATCCAGCTCCCGGATAGTCTGCCCCACGGCCAGACTGGATGCGGCCATCCGCTGGCCGGATGAGTCCGACATGGCCACGATCGCCCTTCCAGGAACAAAGAGATGGCTGGGCCAGTCCAGACTCAGCGCCGCGGACTGAACACCCGCTGTTTTTGACAGCACATAACGAACGGGGGGCGGATCAAAATCTCCGGCGGAAACTACCACAATATAATCATCTGCAGCCTCAGCTAAGGGCAGGCTCACACTGGCGGAAAACAGCCCGCTAAGCGGGTCAGTAGCCTGAGACTCCAGAACCGCGCCATCCAGGCGTTGTAGTTCCAACGTTACTGTCGCCCTCCCCGAATCATCAAGAAAGGTACGGAGAAACACACGCTCACCCGGCACAACCGGAACTTGAAAACGGTCTTCCGGATCCTGAGGAAAGTCATCATAAGGATCGCTGATGTCTCGGAAGTCTTCGCTATAACTAACATACCCTGCGAGAACGAAAGAGGCTGGTAGCAGCTGAGGTTGTGTCAGCGGGAGCCTGCCGACCACAAGACGATCCGCAGAATCACCGTCAACCCGGGTGTTGGCTTCAATACCGATAGAGCCACTTACAACAACCGGAGCCAAAGGCAGCGGGACATCAATCGTCCCATCCCCGCTTTCACCCGACGATGATGACCCGCCGCAACCGCTTATTACCAGCGAAAGAATCAGTACACCAGCAACCCGGTTGTTTTTACAATCCATTACACGTGCCCCGAAACATCAGCCATTGAACATCTATAGTGCCACTATACTGCGGATTCGTGACAGGCTTCCCTGACTGAAACACCGACTGCTGCGCAACTCTGTCCCCAGATCGCAGATTACGACTGACTGAGACCCAACATTGCGACCACCTGATCGGTCAGTCCATCCCGGGTCAGACCACCACCTTCCGGCCGATACCAGGTTACGGTCCAGCTCAAAGCACCCGTCAGCATTCGGCGCACTACAAACGGATCGGCAATCAGAGCGCCCTCGTCTTTCAGAGCGCCAAGCACATCCAGCCACAAGGCTTCATAGATATCACGAAGCTTCAGTACCTCTGCCTGCGAAGCCTCCGACAGGCTGCGCCATTCGAATACCAGAACCGCCATAGCTTCGCCGGTCTGGCCGTTAATCGATTCCAGCTCGGCGCTGACCAGCGCCCTCAGCTTGTCCCGACTGGAATCAGCAGCCTCCATGGCCGCCTGCATGACCGCCGTGTTGAGCCTGATGGTTTCAACCATGACCGCTTTGAGAATTTCCTCTTTGGTACGGAAGTGGTGAAACAGGCTTCCGGACTGAATACCCACTGCCGCCGCCAGGTCCCTGACGGTGGTGCGCTCATAACCTTTATCACGGAACAAGCGGGCCGCCTCGCGAAGCAAACGACCACGTGCACTGTCCGGGTCCGAAACCAGATTCTCGGCAATGAGTGACTGAAGAATTTTGTCTTGATTCACGGGCAGATCCAGCGGATTTAAAAGAACCGACATTCTACCTGAAATTTACCTGTTTACAAACCAAGCGCTTGCTTGGTATTGTTTGACCAACGGTTCAATAGTTGGCCGGCACACAGCTGTGGTGCCCAGGGCAACACAGCTACAGGATGCGCAAACATGACCAATTCACCGAAGACCATCCGCATAGGTTGCTCCTCCGCGTTCTGGGGTGACACCGAAACGGCCGCGGCACAACTGGTTCACAAAGGTGATATCGATTATCTGGTTGCCGACTACCTGGCCGAAGTCACCATGTCGATCATGGCTGGTCAAAAGATGAAAGACCCCAGCCAGGGATACGCCCGGGACTTTGTTGAAACCGTTATGGGGCCATTGCTTGGAGACATCAAAGCAAAAGGGATTCGCGTACTGACCAACGCCGGCGGCGTGAACCCGGTGGCCTGCCGCGATGCCCTGAAAGCGCTGTGCGAAAAAGCCGGCGTAGACATGAAAATTGCCTTGGTGCTCGGCGATGACCTGCTGCCTAAAAAACAGGCCCTGAGCAAAGCCGGTATCACCGAAATGGCCACTGGCGAGCTCATGCCGGCAATGATGGTAAGCCTTAACGCCTACCTTGGTGCCTCTGGTTTGGTGGCCGCGCTGGGTCAAGGCGCCGACATTGTTCTTACCGGCCGAGTGGTAGACAGCGCCTTGATACTCGCCCCCCTGGTTCACGAATTTGACTGGGACTGGGGAGATTACGACAAACTGGCACAGGGCAGCCTTGCCGGCCACCTGCTGGAGTGCGGCGCACAGGCTACGGGCGGTAACTTTACCGATTGGGAAGACGTTGCCGAAGGCTTCGCCGACATGGGTTTCCCCATTGCCGAGGTAAGCGCAAATGGTGATTTCGTTGTTACCAAGCCGGAAGATACCGGTGGCAAGGTAAGTCAGGGCACCGTCGCTGAGCAACTGGTTTACGAAATTGATGACCCCCGGGCGTACTTCCTGCCGGATGTTACCTGCGACTTTACGAATGTGAGCTTGGAAGAAAGCGGGCCAGACCGTGTAACCGTTCGCGGCGCACAAGGCTTGCCGCCAACTGGCAGCTATAAGGTTTCCGGCACCTGGCCAGACGGTTTCAAGTGCACCGCAACCTTCCTGCTTGCAGGCATTGATGCCCCGAAGAAAGCCCAGGCTATTGCCGAAGCTATCCTTACCAAAACATCCCGGTTGTTTCAGGAACGCGGCCTGCCCGACTACACGGAAACCAGCATCGAACTGCTGGGTACTGAAACCACCTACGGCAAACAAGGTCGCGGCCAGGGCAGCCGGGAAGTTGTCGTAAAAATCAGTGCTGCACATGCAAAAAAAGGAGCTCTTGTGCTCTTCTCCCGGGAGATCGCACAAGCTGCTACCGGCATGGCACCGGGTTTGACGGGCATTGTGGGTGGCCGGCCAACGGTCTGGCCCAAGATTCGACTTTATTCGTGCCTGGTACCCAAGAGCGAGGTTGCGGTATCTGTTGATCTGAACGGCCAGGCAGCATCCGTTGATGTAGATTCTGCTGGTGGATTTCAGCCCGGCCAGATCAAGGCCCAACCCGCAATCCAACGCGCATCGGCTACCGACACCACGGTGCCTTTGATTGATTTGGCCTGGGCACGCAGCGGTGACAAGGGCGACCACAGCAACATTGGTGTTATTGCGCGCAAACCGGAGTTCGTTCCGTTTATTGCAGCTGCATTAACCGAAGAAGCCGTCGCCGAGTGGATGGCCCATACACTGAACCCGGAAACCGGCAGGGTTACTCGCTGGACGCTGTCCGGATTCCACGCTTTCAATTTCCTGCTGGAACACAGCCTGGGCGGAGGCGGCGTTGCCAGCTTGCGTATTGATCCGCAAGGCAAGGCGTTTGCCCAGCAGTTACTGGAGTTTCCGGTGCCAGTGCCTTCCGGGCTTGCTGGTTCTTAAACTTATGGTGCATGCACTCAGGCAGGGAGAGGACTCCAGGACACACCGTTAATACGTCCTTGTAGGCTTGAGCGCAGCATCCCTGCTGCTCACAGTCCAGGAGCCCTCTCCCTGCCTGAGCGCTCGGACATTTAAAGAAGGTTTTTGAATTATGAGTTATCAATCTGTTTTTCACCCTGATCTGTTTAAGGGCAAGACATTTATCGTGACCGGCGGCGGCTCCGGTATCGGGCGCTGTACCGCACATGAACTGGCGTCCCTCGGCGCCAGAGTTGCGCTGGTGGGCCGTAAAACCGAGAAAGTTGAAGCCGTCAAAGCTGAAATACTTGAAGACGGCGGCATCGCCTCGGCGCACGTTTGCGATATCCGTGAAGAAGAATCTGTAAAAGCCACGGTGAAAGCGATTATTGCAGAGCATGGAGGGTTGCACGGTTTGGTCAACAACGCTGGCGGGCAGTTCCCTTCCCCTCTGGCGGGCATCAACCAGAAAGGCTGGGAGACGGTGGTACGCACCAACCTCACCGGCGGTTTTCTGATGGCGAGAGAAGCCTATACCCAGGCTCTGTCAAAAACCGGCGGCGCCATCGTGAACATTGTGGCCGACATGTGGGGCGGTATGCCGGGCATGGGCCACTCCGGTGCCGCAAGGGCTGGCATGGTGAATTTCACCCAGACAGCCGCTGTGGAATGGGGCACTTCCGGTGTTCGCGTGAATGCGGTCGCTCCCGGTTGGATTGCATCGAGTGGCATGGACAACTACCCCGAACACATGAAGCAGTGGATTCGCAGCCTTGGCGATAACGTACCCATAAAGCGCATGGGTACGGAATCGGAAGTCAGCTCGGCCATCTGCTTCTTGCTGAGCCCGGGTGCCTCCTTTGTCAATGGCGACTGCCTGCGCATTGATGGCGCAGCGTCACAGGGTGGGCGCGTATGGCCGTTTCCCAAGGCCAAGAATAACGAGCCTTACAACGGTTTTCATCGGGCAGTCACACCCAAAGTGCTCAGCGAGGATTGAGAAATTTTTATGCAAACACTGGAAACCAGCGTTAATCCGCAGTCCGACGAGTTCCGTGGCAACACCGAGGCCATGAACGCACACATCCAGACCTTCCGGGATGTTGAGCAGAAGGTTCTCGACCTGGCAGAAGCCGCGCGAGAAAAGTTCACCAAGCGCGGCAAGCTCCTGCCCCGGGATCGGATTAATCGTTTGCTGGATCGTGGCACACCGTTCCTGGAGCTGTGCTCATTGGCAGGCTACAAAATGCATGACGACAAAGACGGCAGCATGGCTGGCGGCAACATCATCGCCGGTATTGGTACCGTCAGCGGTATCCGCTGCCTGGTAGTTGCCAGCAACAGCGCCATCAAGGGCGGCACCATCACCCCTGCGGGTCTGGATAAAACCTTGCGCCTGCAACAGATCGCCAAAGAAAACAAACTGCCGGTTGTCTCCCTGTCAGAGAGCGGCGGCGCCAATCTGAACTACGCCACCGATATTTTTGTGCAGGGCGCACGCGGCTTCGCTAATCAGGCTCGCATGTCCGCAGCTGGGCTGCCGCAGGTTACGGTAGTGCATGGCAACGCCACTGCTGGCGGCGCCTATCAGCCAGGCTTGTCTGACTACGTGATCGCTATCCGCGGCCAGGCAAAAATGTTCCTGGCCGGCCCGCCACTGCTGAAAGCGGCAACCGGCGAAATAGCCGATGACGAAGAGCTCGGCGGCGCGGAGATGCATGCACAGGTTGCTGGCACCGCTGAATACCTCGCAGAGGACGACGCCGATGGCATCCGCCAGGCCAGAAACATTCTGGAAGCGCTGCCTTGGAACGAGCAGCTCCCGCCGCGGCGCGAGTTGACATGGGACGAACCAGTGCATCCTGCAGAGGAGCTGCTGGGCGTTATTCCCTCGGATTCCAAAAAGCCTTACGACGTGCGTGAAATCCTGGCCCGCATCGCTGACGGTTCGAAGTTCATGGACTTCAAGAACGAGTTCGACGACCAAACCGTATGCGGCACCATCCGAATTGAAGGCCACGCCGTCGGCATCATCGGCAACAACGGCCCGATCACACCGGCGGGTAGCGCGAAAGCCGCCCAGTTCATCCAGCTCTGCGACCAGGCCGGCACGCCATTGCTGTTCCTGCACAACACCACAGGCTTCATGGTGGGCACGCACTCGGAACAGAACGGCATCATCAAACACGGCTCAAAAATGCTACAGGCTGTTGCCAACTGCCGGGTGCCAAAAATCGCAATCGTGATCGGCGGTTCCTATGGTGCAGGTAACTACGCCATGTGTGGACGCGGTCTTGACCCACGATTCATCTTCGCCTGGCCCAACAGCCGGACCGCCGTAATGGGCCCGGCCCAGGCTGGCAAGGTGATGCGCATAGTGGCGGAGGACAAGCAACGTCGCAGCGGCATAGAGCCTGATCCGAAAACCCTGGATTTTCTGGAACAGGCTACTGCCAAAAAACTGGAAGACGGTTCCACAGCCCTGTTCGGTACAGCCCGACTCTGGGACGACGGCCTGATCGACCCAAGGGACACCCGACGCGTAGTGGCTCTGGTTCTCGACGTATGCCGCGAAGCAGAGATCCGTCAGTTACGGCCCAATACATTTGGCGTGGCCCGCCTTTGATTGAGGCTTTGGTGATGCCCGCCTTGTGGATTGCTTGTTTGGGTGGGGGCACCGTCTGGGAGGGGGCACCACGAGTTAACTCCTTTGAAGAGCATGCTTAGGTAACAAAACACGAAAGTTGAGAGCCATGTGACAAGCTTGAGTGCAAGTAGCGCTCATCAAACAAAAATTTCAGAACGTAGCAATAAATTTGAAGACATGGGTGTGGGTGCGGGATTTCCTTCCAGAAAATGTTGGAGGCCATGGACGGCCGGAAACAAGCGCACACGGATGTGCTCGTAGCGGTTTTCTGGAAGGAAATCCCGCACCCACACCGCCCAGGCCAAAGAACGTGCACCAAAACAAAGAAAGCACGAACTAGATACTAGGAGAACAAAAGTGAAATTCACAGCCGAGCACGAAGCCCTGAGAAAAACCGTCCGCGATTTCGTGCAAAAAGAAATTAACCCCCATTGCGACGAATGGGAAGAAGCCGGCCAGTTCCCCATTCACGAACTGTTCAAAAAAATGGGCGACCTCGGTTTATTGGGCATTCAGAAGCCCGAAGAATACGGCGGCATGGGGCTTGATTACAGCTACAACCTCGTAGCAGCTGAAGAACTCGGCATGGCTCACTGTGGTGGCGTACCTCTGGCCATTGGCGTGCAGACCGACATGTGCACCCCCGCCATCTCCCGCTTTGGTTCTGACGAACTGAAACGCACCTTCCTGGCCCCGGCTATCGCCGGCGACATGGTGGGCTGCATTGGCGTAAGTGAAGTAGGTGCCGGTTCCGACGTGGCGGGCCTGAAAACCAACGCCAAAAAAGACGGCGACGACTACATCATCAACGGCTCGAAAATGTGGATCACCAACAGCCCACAGGCCGATTTTATCTGCCTGCTGGCGAACACCAGCGACGACAAGCCGCACAAGAACAAATCACTGATCGTGGTACCCATGAACTCGCCGGGCATCACCTTCAGCCCGCACCTGAACAAGCTCGGCATGCGCTCCTCGGAAACTGCGCAGATTTTCTTCGACGACGTTCGTGTACCCCAACGCTACCGCATTGGTGCCGAAGCCACCGGTTTCATGATGCAAATGCTGCAGTTCCAGGAAGAACGTTTGTGGGGTGCGGCCAACGTCATCAAGGCGCTGGAAAACTGCATCGATCAGACCATTGAGTATTGCCGCGAGCGCAAGACCTTCGGCACACCGCTGATCGACAACCAGGTCATTCACTTCCGCCTGGCCGAACTGCAAACCGAAGTAGAAGCTCTGCGCGCCCTGACCTATCAGGCTTGCGAACTGCATGTTGAAGGCAAAGACGTCACCAAACTCGCCTCCATGGCCAAACTGAAGGCCGGTCGACTGGGCCGTGAGGTTACGGATAGCTGCCTGCAATACTGGGGCGGCAACGGCTTTATGTGGGACAACCCCGCCTCCCGTGCATTCCGAGATGTCCGATTGGTGTCTATCGGCGGCGGTGCCGATGAGATCATGCTGGGGATCATTTGCAAGCTTATGGGGACTTTGCCTGGCAAGCGCAAAAGCAGAACTTAGGTGCAAGACCGGCACCCCGGCATGGCTGTTCAGGACACGCCCACAAGTACATCCATGTAGGGTTTGAATCGGGCCATCCATGGCCCTCAACAGTCCTGAACAGCCATGCCGGGCCGCCAGCCCCGTACAATATTCTTGGAGTCGTTTTATGGAAACCTTGCCTCATTGCGAAACACTGCTTCTGAAAAAACAGGGGCCAGCCCTGCACATCACCATCAACCGGCCAGACTCCCGCAACGCCATGAGCCTGCAGATGGTTGCGGAGCTGTCCACGATCTTTACTGAAGTGGAATCCGATAGCAGCATACGCGCCGTGGTGATCCGTGGTTCAGGCGGCCACTTCTGTGCCGGCGGTGATATCAAGGACATGGCCGGCGCCAGCAACCAGAAAGCCGGTGAAGGCGAAACCGACCCCTTCTACCGCCTCAACCGCGCCTTCGGGCAGATGATCCAACAAGTAAACGAATCCTCCAAAGTTGTCATCGCCATCACCGAAGGTGCCGTAATGGGCGGCGGCTTCGGCCTGGCCTGCGTCTCAGACGTCGCCATTGCCGGCCCCACAGCCAAATTTGGTATGCCGGAAACCTCCCTCGGCATCATCCCGGCCCAGATCGCTCCATTTGTAGTTGAACGCATAGGCCTGACCCAGGCCCGCCGACTAGCGTTGCTCGGATTAAGAATTGATGCGGAAGAAGCCTGTGCACTGGGCATTGTTCATCAGGCCGCCTCATCAGATGTTGAGCTGGATGACATGCTGACACATGCACTGGAACGCGTTCGCCACTGCGCGCCAAACGCCACGGCAGAAACCAAAGCCCTGCTCCATCGGGTTGGGCACGAATCCATGAGCGGATTACTCGACAGCGCTGCGGAAATGTTCACAGCAGCCGTCCGAGGCAGCGAAGGTACAGAAGGCACCATGGCATTCATGCAGAAGCGTCCACCAGCCTGGGCAGACACGAAATAAGTCAGAGGGAGTGAATGGCGGTGGAAGCACTTTCAGGAAATGTCGGAGGCCATGGATGGCCGGAGTCAAGCGCACACGGATGTGCTTGTAGCGGTTTCCTGAAAGTGCTTCCACCGCCATTCACGGACAGGCACAAATTTACGAGACCAGCACAATGCTAAAAAAGTTACTAATAGCGAACCGGGGCGAAATCGCCGTCCGCGTTATTCGCACCGCCAAAGCCCTCGGATACCGCACCGTCGCCGTCTACTCCGAAGCAGACGCCCACGCCATGCATACCGAACTGGCAGATGAAGCCGTTTGCATAGGCCCTCCACAAGTTGCCGCGTCCTACCTGAACGCCGACGCCATACTCGATGCCGCACGCCAAACTGGCGCCGACTGCATCCACCCCGGTTACGGCTTCCTCTCCGAGAACGCCGCCTTTTCCAATGCCTGCAAAGAAGCCGGTATCGTGTTTGTAGGCCCACCAGCCGGCGCCATCGAACTCATGGGCAGCAAACGACGCTCCAAAATCGCCATGCAAAAAGCCGGAGTCCCTGTGGTTCCCGGATACGAAGGCGACAACGCCGGCGATGACGAGCTCATTGCCGCTGCAGCCGACATCGGCTACCCATTGATGATCAAGGCCTCCGCCGGTGGCGGTGGCCGGGGCATGCGCCTGGTAAACAGCGAACCCGAACTGGCCGACAACATCAAACGGGCCCGCTCCGAAGCCAAACAGGCCTTCGGTGACGACGAACTGATTCTCGAAAAAGCCGTCATCGAACCCCGCCACGTGGAAATTCAGGTTTTCGCCGACCGCCACGGCAATGCCGTCTACCTGGGCGAACGGGACTGCTCGGTACAGCGTCGCCACCAGAAAGTGGTTGAAGAAGCGCCCTCCCCCTTTGTGACCCCCGAACTCCGGGCCGCCATGGGCGAAGCCGCTGTAAAAGCTGCCTTGGCCTGCAACTACGAAGGAGCGGGTACCGTCGAGTTCCTTGTGGACAAAGACCGTAACTTCTACTTCCTGGAAATGAACGCGCGCCTGCAGGTAGAACACCCGGTTACCGAACTGATCACCGGGCAGGATCTGGTGGCCTGGCAGCTGACGGTTGCCGAAGGCCTGCCACTGCCGCTGGCTCAGAACGACATTGAACTGAACGGCCACGCCATCGAAGTCCGGCTCTACGCCGAAGATCCATCCAACGGCTTCACACCGCAAACCGGCCCACTACACATCTTCAAGCCCGCAGAAGGTGAAGGCCTGCGTTATGACACAGGTGTGCGCTCCGGTGACGAAGTAACACCACACTACGACCCCATGCTCGCGAAGGTTATCGCCTGGGGCGAAAACCGGGATGAAGCCCGCCGGCGGCTGATCCGTGCGCTGGAAGACACCACTGTTTTTGGCGTCACAACCAACCGGTACTTCCTGAGTCGCCTCATCGCAAACAGCACTTTTGGTGCCGGCGAGGCCACCACGGCATTCCTGCAACAGGCCTTCCGCGATGACCCATCACTGCAGCCAGCCAAACCGCAAATCCGCCAGCTCGCTCTTGCAGCCTGCGTACTGGCCCATGGCAAGGCTGGTCAGCAAGCCTGGAGCAACGCACCGGCTACCAATACGCCGATGAAGCTCGACACCGGCGACGAAATTGTTGAATTGTTGGTGCAAAGCAGTGGTAACAAGCTTTCCTGTCGTTTGGGAGACGAACGACAGGAACTGACGGTCACCAGCGTGCAAAACGGTGTCTTATGCATTATCGACAACGGCATCCGTAAGCGTTGCCAATATCACCGCGACGGAGATTCCCTATATTTACAGGCGTTCGGGGAGTCGTGGTCGGTCACGGATCTTACTCACCAGCCGGCCGCAGGCGTCAACGGCACAGGCAGCGGGCACATTCAGGCCTCAATGGACGGCGCCATTATCGTCGTTCTGGCAGAGCCCGGGCAGACGGTTCGCCAAGGAGAAACCCTTGTCATACTGGAAGCCATGAAAATGGAGCACCCGGTAAAAGCTGACTGCGATGGCGTTGTCAGCCAGGTTCTGACTAACAAAGGCGATCAAGTGAAGCGTAACCAGTTGCTGGCCGAAATCACTGCCAACGAATCATCCGAACAGGAGAGCCAGAAATGAATACTTTGAACAGGAAAACCATATTTATTACCGGTGCAAGCCGGGGTATCGGCCGCCAGATTGCTCTCGCGTGTGCCCGCCAAGGTGCGAATATTGTGATCGCTGCAAAGTCGGACACACCGCATCCAAAACTACCCGGCACCATTCACACGGTCGCCGAGGAAGTTCGCGCAGCAGGAGGCCAGGCATTGCCTTTGGTGCTCGACGTTCGCGACGAAGAACAGATCAAACAGCGCATTGATGAAGCAGCCGAACACTTTGGCGGCATTGATGCCCTGATCAACAACGCCGGCGCCATTCGCCTGGCCGGCGTTGAGAAGCTGAAGGTCAGCCGCTTCGACATCCTGCACCAGGTTAATGCCCGTGCTGTGATGGCATGCAGCCAAGCCGCTTTGCCCTGGCTCAAACAGTCCGAGCGCGGCCACATCCTGAGCATGTCGCCGCCACTGAATATGGACCCAAAATGGTTTGCTCACTTCGGACCTTACACCTCCACGAAATACGCCATGACCATGATCAGCATCGGCATGGCTCAGGAGTTCAAGCGTTACGGCATTGCAGTAAACACCTTATGGCCTAAAACCATAATTGCGACCGCAGCGATTCAACACGAAGCGGGAGGCGAACAGTTAATGGCGCAAGGCCGGAAGCCAGACATCATGGCCGACGCAACCGTAAGCATCCTGAACCGGTCAGTCGACGAAATGACTGGCCTGAACCTGATTGACGAAGACGTACTCCGCGCAGATGGCGTAACCGATTTCGAGAGTTACCGGTACAAAGCCGGTGATAAACCCCTGCTGCCAGACCTTTACCTGGACTAGCCTCGCGGTGAGGTTAATCCGAAGCTCTTAACCAACTATAAAAAGCACCTTACGGAAAGACCATGAGCCAAGACAAAGTCAGAGCGATGGATATCGCACGCCGCCTGCCCGGGATAATGAAAAGATTCCCTGCGATCGCAAAAGGGCTTTACTATTACTCGATCAAAGATACGCAAAAAACCATCACCCTTGGAACGCTTGTTGAAAACAACGCCGAAAAGTATGCAAACAGACCTGCCATTCTCTTTGAAGACCGCAGCATAACCTGGGGCGAGTTCAATGCATGGTCCAACCGCATCGCAGGTTATTTTCAGGCTCAGGGGCTGAAAAAAGGCGATTCTATTGCCGTCTTTCTGGAAAACCGTCCCGAAATTCTGGCCGTGATTGCGGGCGCGGCCAAGATCGGCGTTGCCTGCGCCATGTTGAATTCGGCCCAGAAAGGTAAAGTGCTGGAACACAGCATTAACCTGGTTACCCCTGAAATGGTCGTGGTAGGCGAAGAGCTGGTATCTGCCTTTGACGATATGAAAGCAAGCCTTCAGCTTGGCCACCCCACGCCATTTTTATTCCTCGCCGATACAAATACCCTCAACGCCTTTGGCGACGCGCCCTCGGGCTATGCCAACATGGCTCAGCAGGTCAGCACCTTTAACAGCGACAACCCTGTTCTGAGTGACCCGCCCAGAACCGGAGATACAGCTATTTATCTGTTCACTTCCGGCACAACCGGCTTGCCAAAGGCTGCCCCCGGATCCCACAACAAGTTCCTGAAAGCCTACGGTGGCTTTGGCCTGATGTCTCTGGCCATGAAACCGGAAGACGTCTTCTATTGCACCCTGCCGCTGTACCACGGCACGGGCCTCGTCGTTTGCTGGGGCTCGGTGCTGGCCGGAGGTTCTGCGCTTGCCCTTCGCCGCAAGTTCTCCGCCAGCGCCTTCTGGGACGACGTGCGCCGCTACGATGCAACGGTTTTTGGCTACATTGGCGAACTCTGTCGCTATCTACTGAACCAGCCGCCAAGTGAACAGGATCGCAACCACCGCCTGACAAAGATGCTTGGCAATGGGCTGCGCCCCTCCATCTGGAAGGAGTTCAAAGAGCGTTTTGGTATTGAGACCATCTCGGAACTCTACGCTTCCAGCGAGGGCAACATCGGCTTCAGCAATTTCTTCAATCTGGACAATACCGTTGGCATGTCCACAGCGTCTTACAAACTGGTGAAGTTCCACGATGGCACCCGCGACCCGGTCCGGAATGAAAAGGGCACCATGCAGGAAGTTGCAAAAGGCGACCCTGGCCTGCTAATCGGTGAGATCACGAAAAAGTGGTCGTTTGAGGGCTACACCCGGAAAGAAGCCACGGAAAAATCCATTTTGCGCGACGCCTTCAAGAAAGGCGACGCCTGGTTCAACACCGGTGACGTTCTGCGAGAAATCGGCTGTCGCCACCTGCAGTTCGTCGATCGAATGGGTGACACTTATCGCTGGAAAGGCGAGAACGTTTCAACCAACGAGGTAGAAAATATCCTCGACGGTTCCGGAATGGTTGAAGAGGCCATCGTTTATGGCGTGGAGATCCCGAAAACCAACGGAAAAGCTGGCATGGTGACGCTGGTGCCGAACAGCGAAACCTTTGATATCGATAAGCTGCTTGGTTTCCTGCGGGACAACTTGCCGGCTTATGCGGTTCCGGTGTTTGTAAGGGTTACCCAAGCCATCGAGAAAACGGGAACCTTCAAGTACCGTAAGGTGGATATTCAGAAAGCCGGTTACACTCTAGAACGGTCTGATGAGGAAGTCTTCGCTTGGTTGCCCAAAACCGAGGGTTACGTTCGGCTGACCCCGGAGCTGGTTTCGGATATTGATTCCGGACAGTTTAACTTCTGACTTTGGTGTTGCCGGCTGGTTATGACCCTAGCCTTTTAGATCGGGGTTAGCCATACAGGGCGGGTCTTCCCAAAAACCGCTACAAGCACATCCGTGTGCGCTTGTTTCGGGCCGTCCTTGGCCCTCTACATTTTTGGGAAGACCCGCCCTGCATGGCTTTCAGAGTTTAGAGTAGTAGTCCTAAATCACAAAAACTTCTTCTCAAGGCCATCGTATTACTAGCGATAACTGAAAGTTTAAATGGTGAGAGTGGGCGGCCCCTCCCAAAAATGTCTGCGGCCATGGATGGCCGCAGTCAAGCGCACATGGATGTGCTCGTAGCGGTTTTTTGGGAGGGGCCGCCCACTCTCACCTACTCCAAAACCATCAGGCTACGATTCAGAAGGCCACTCAAGCCCCAACTTTAAGCACCACCTTCCCAGTAGCACGCCGCTCAGTAAGAGCCCCCAGAGCCTTGGCGTAATCTTCAAACTCGAATACTTCGCTTATTTTCGGGTCGATTTTACCTTCGGCATAAAGCTTCATCAGCTCCATCATGTTCTGGGCACTCGCTTCCGGCTCGCGCTGGGTAAAGCTGCCCCAGAACACGCCGACAACCGAACAACCTTTCAGCAGCGTCAAGTTCGCTGGAATCTTCGGAATATCACCTGCAGCAAAGCCAACAATTAAATGGCGGCCGTTCCAGGCCATGGCACGTAGCGCCTGTTCGGTAAAATCACCACCTACGGGGTCGTAGATCACATCCACGCCTTTGCTGTTGGTCAGGCGCTTTACCGCGTCTTTCAAAGGTTCTTCTGTGTAATTAATCAGCTCATCTGCACCAGCCGCCCTGGCAACCTCCAGCTTCTCGGCAGAACTGGCTGCGGCGATAACGTGAGCACCCATAGCCTTACCCAACTCTACCGTTGCCAGGCCAACACCCCCGCTGGCACCCATAACCAGGAGGCTTTCGCCTGGCTGGATGTTGGCGCGTTGTTTGAGTGCGTGATAGGACGTACCGTAAACCATGGTGAACGCAGAGGCTTTTTCGTCGCTCATGCCTTCCGGCACTGGCAGCAGATTGTGCTCGGGTACGATCACTTCCTCGGCAAAGGCGCCGTACCCGGTCAGGCCCGCAACCCGGTCGCCGACTTTGAAACGGGTGACCTTATCGCCCACTGCAATCACTTCACCAGACATTTCTCCGCCGGGGGAAAACGGCATTGTCGGTTTAAGCTGGTACTTGCCTTCGATGATCAGAGTATCGGGAAAGTTCAGGCCTGCGGCTTTTACGCGGACTTTAACGCCGCGGCCTTTGGCCTCCGGGCTGGGGACATCCTCGATGACCAATGTTTCAGCCGGACCATATTCCTTGCAGAGGATCGCTTTCATGGGAACTCCTTTGATAAAAATCAGTTGTTATTGAATCATGCCAAGCTAAACAGACTCTCTTCATGAAGCAAATAAAGAACCTTTATCCATGTGAATAAGTCGGGCTTATAGTACGACTTTCACAAGCGTATATCCTGAGGTGAATAAGAAACACGTTTCCGTTATCCTTCGCGCTCCTGATCCGAGCCGCTCAGAAACCATCCGTCTTCCTTTCAGGGTTGATTATGTTCGACGTTATTTACTCGCTTGAAATGATTGGAATTATTGCCTTCGCGATATCGGGCATGGTAGTTGCTCGCTCCAAGAACATGGACCCCGTCGGCGTTTTTACCATCGCTTTTATCACGGCACTCGGCGGCGGAACCCTGCGCGATCTGATCATGGCAAATCACCCGGTTTACTGGATCAAGCACGAAGAACAACCCATTCTCATTCTCGCCATGGCGATCATATTCAGCTACTGGAAGCGCTCGGAGCGCATTCGCGAATCCTGGATTGTTTTTCCGGACGCCATCGGGCTCGGTACTTTCTCGATTCTGGGGGCGCAATTGGCTCTCGATCTGGGCCACTCATGGTTTATCGCCTCACTGCTCGGTGTGATGACCGGCACGTTTGGCGGAGCTCTGCGGGACACCCTCTGTAACGAAGTACCTTTCATTTTTCGCAAGGATCAAATCTACGCGTCCATTTCATTTGCCGGCTGCTGGCTTTATTTTCTGTGCCAGTGGGCGCTGGAAAGCGAAACGCTGTCGCTGACGATTGGCCTGCTCTTTATTGTGGTTGTCCGGATGGCTGCAGTACGCTTTGATATCCGTTTACAGCGAGACCCACTACAGCGCTGACGACCGGAGCCTGTGGTCAGGAATCATCTCTTGGCCTGAGGGTCCTCAGCCGGTAAGATTGCCGCTTTTTCACGCAGCTAATCCTCACACTCTGGCATCCCGAGAGGCAGACATCCGTCATGCTCGAACGACTGTTCCAACTCCAGGCCCACGGCACCAACGTTCGTAAAGAACTGATTGCGGGCATCACTACCTTCCTGACCATGGCCTACATTATCGTGGTCAACCCCAGCATCCTGTCTGCCACTGGCATGGACTTCGGGGCAGTCTTTGTTGCCACCTGTCTGGCTGCAACCATCGGCACTCTGATTATGGGCCTTTGGGCCAACTATCCGATCGCCCTGGCTCCGGGCATGGGCCTGAACGCCTTTTTCTCGTTCACGGTTGTGGGTAGTCTCGGGTACACTTGGCAGGTTGCGCTTGGTGCCGTCTTTCTCTCGGGCCTGATCTTCTTCCTGCTGAGCATTTTCAAGATCCGCGAGTGGATCATCAACAGCATTCCCTTATCCCTGCGCTTCGGGATTACCGCTGGTATCGGCTTCTTCCTGGCACTCATCGCTCTGAAAAACGCCGGTATCGTAGTAGATAACCCCGCTACGCTGGTTGGCCTGGGCGAGCTGAAATCTGCCGAAAGCCTGTTGTTCTTTGGCGGATTTGTACTGATTTGTGCGCTTTCGTTCCGCCGCATAACCGGGGCGGTGATGATCGGCATAATTGCCGTGACCATTATTGCAATGATGCTGGGAATGATCGAATACAATGGCTTTGTCTCCGCCCCGCCAAGCCTTGCGCCCACCTTCATGCAACTGGATATCGCCGGTGCATTGAACGTCGGCATGATCAGCATTGTTTTCGCGTTCCTGTTCGTCGATCTGTTCGATACATCGGGCACGCTGATTGGTGCTGCTCAGCGCGGCGGCCTTCTGGACAAAGACGGCAAGCTCCCTCGTCTGGGCCGCGCACTGATGTCTGACTCTGTTGCGACCATGTCTGGCGCCGCTCTCGGCACCTCGACCACCACCAGTTACATTGAGTCCACGGCAGGTATTTCTGCGGGTGGGCGCACCGGTCTGACAGCCGTGGTTGTAGCCATGCTGTTCCTCGCCTCCCTGTTGCTGGCACCCATCGCGAGCATTATTCCAGCCTATGCCACGGCGCCGGCTCTACTTTACGTTGCGGTGTTGATGACCGGCGGCCTGAAACTGATAGACTGGGAGGACATTACTGATGCCGCACCAGCGGTCGTTACCGCGCTGGTGATGCCACTGACCTTCTCCATCGCCAACGGCATTGCACTGGGCTTCATCACGTACGCCGTGATCAAAGCCCTTAGCGGACGCTGGTCAGACCTGAACGCAAGTGTTGTGGTGATCTCTATCGTTTTCATCCTGAAATTCATCTTTCTGGACGCAGGTTAAGCTGCGCCCGGACTGAGAGCCGGACTTTTTATGGATTACTTTTCTCAAAGCATCAAGCAAGCCATCCGCACAGTGCCAGACTGGCCAAAGCCCGGCGTCGCCTTTCGTGATATCACCACGGTTCTGCAGGATAAAACCGCCTTCCGGAAGCTGATCGATGCGTTCGTTCACCGCTATCACGGCCATGATATTGATGCTGTGGCTGCGGTGGATGCACGGGGATTCACCATCGGCTCGGCGTTAGCTTATGAGCTCAATGCCTCGCTGGTACTGGTGCGCAAAAAAGGCAAGCTACCGTTTGATACGTTGGTGGAAGACTACGAACTGGAATACGGAACCGCCTCGGTAGAGCTGCACCAGGATGCGCTCAAACCCGGCGACAAAGTGATACTGGTGGACGATCTGATTGCCACCGGTGGCACCATGCTGGCCGCCAGCCGGCTGATTCGCCGTATCGGCGCAGAAATTATAGAAGTTGCTGCAATGATCGATCTCCCCGATCTTGGCGGATCTGCCAAGCTGCAGGAAGAGGGTCTGAAGGTCTATACTGTATGCTCGTTTGAGGGCGAATAGAAACTTCGCCCCGATTGCTGAGCAAGCACTGAAAGCTTATTGGGAGATCGCCATGGATCATTATCAGCACCACTGGAAAGACGGCACACCGGTACATCTGCCACTGGGCAAGATCGTTTGCGTTGGCCGCAATTACGCGGAGCACGCAAAAGAGCTCAACAACCCGGTGCCTGCCGAACCTCTGCTGTTCATCAAACCCGCCACCTCAGCAGTGCATGTAACACGCCCCCTCGCGTTTCCCGCCAATTATGGCCAAGTGCACTTCGAAACCGAATTGGCGGTACTGATCGGCAAACCATTAACCAATGCAACTCCCAGCGAGGCTCAGGCAGCCATTCTCGGTTACGGCCTGGCGCTGGATCTGACCCTTCGGGATCTGCAAAGCCAGTTGAAAGAAAAAGGACACCCCTGGGAGCGGGCCAAAGCCTTCGATGGGGCGTGCCCCCTGTCTCCGTTTGTGGCCGCAGAGCGTTTTCGTAACGATCACATTACTTTCAGCCTGGATATCAACGAGAAGCGCCAGCAAAGCGGTGATACCCGGGATATGCTTTTCCCGATCATTCCGCTGCTCGCTCACATAAGCAGCCACTTCACGTTGCTGCCGGGCGATGTGGTGATCACGGGCACCCCCAGTGGCGTTGGCCCATTGCACTCAGGGCAAACCCTGTCGCTGCAACTGGAGGATCAGTTGTCTGTCTCTACCAAAGTGGTTTAACGTGGGCTGTCACAATCTTTCTATCTGAAGAGCACGTATAGTCAGGCATGGCAAAAAAACCGGTTACCTCACGCAGTGGTCGTTTCTTCAAGCTTGCCGGCATGACTGCCTCGGTGGCAGGGCAATATGCCGGCCAGAAAGCCCGCAGCATGTTCAGCAGCGAGAATGACGACGGCGCCCGTAGCGAAAGCTACACCCGCATGGCTAACCGCATTACTGACACCCTCGGCGAAATGAAAGGCGCAGCCATGAAGGTGGGCCAGATTGCGTCCCAGACTCAGGATTTCCTGCCACGAGAATTTTCGGATGCCCTCCAAAAGCTCCAGAAAGAAGCGCCGGCCATGCCTTTCGAGATTATTCTTGAGCAGGTAGAAACCGGGCTGGGCAAGCCCGTAGGCGAACTGTTTGAATATCTTCAGGAAACGCCCTATGCCGCTGCGTCCATAGGTCAGGTGCACCGCGCCCGGTTGCACGACGGCACCAATGTGATTGTAAAAGTACAATATCCGGGTGTTGATGAGTCCTGCGATTCCGATCTGAAACAGTTGCGCCTGGCTCTCAAGCTCGGCGGCTTGCTGAAAATGCCGAAAGAGTCGGTTGACCAGTTGTTCACAGAGATTCGCGAGCGCTTGCGGGAAGAGCTGGACTACGAGAACGAAGCCCGCAACATTGAACTGTTCCGGGAGTTTCACAAGAATGATTCCTGGGTGGTTATTCCTGCTGTAATTCATAGCCATTCTACCCGCCATGTGCTTACGCTTGAGCTGGAGGAAGGCGACCACGTCAGCGAGGTTACGCCGGAACACTACGACCAGGCCACGATCAATCTGATCGGCCATCGCATGTTTACCACCATGGCCGACCAGCTATTCCGTTTTCAGTGTATCCACGGTGATCCTCACGCCGGGAACTTTGCGTATCGGCCGGATGGCAGCATTGTGGTGTACGATTTCGGCTGCATCAAGAAACTGAAGCCGGAGATTGTTGAGGCTTACCGCAATGCCGTGACCGCAGCGCTGGCTCAGGATTACAAGGCATTGGATTCGTATCTGATCGATCTGGGGGCCCGGGTAGGGAGTCAACCGGCTATTGATGAGGCTTATTACGCCATGTGGCGGGATATTCTCGTTGTGCCGTTCGATTCTGAGCAGCCTTATGATTTTGGCGAATCCAGTATTCACAAAAGTGTTGCTGCCAAGACGAGCACGGTGTTCAAGTATCTGGATTCGTTCAAGCCGCCGGTTGAGAGTATTTTTATTGACCGGATGATTGCGGGGCATTATTGGATGCTGAAACGGCTGGGGGTTCAGGCTGCTTTTGGTGAGGAGCTTCGTCGGTATCTTGCTGAGTCGCCCTGAGCTTTAGCTTTGGTGCTGACGGCGACATCCGAACAAGCTTTTCAAAACACGCTGTGAATACGTCCTTGTACGCTTGGCTCCGCCATCCATGGCTCCGCACAGTTTTGAAAAGCTTGTCCGGATCCCGCCTGCCGAGCTCAGCCGTTTGCTATCCACACTACTTTTGATTCTGCTTGGTTTTGACAGCTTCGTGCTGCCGATGTCTATCTGGCCAAAAAGTTCGCTACCCACTCGGCAATGCCCTCTCCTGCACCTTTGCGGATAACCCTTGCACGGGAAACACCGGGAGTTTCGCCCGGATCTATCACTGTAATCGGTACGTCTCTCTCCACCTCATGAACCAACCCGGCAGCCGGGTATACCTGTAGCGATGTACCAACGATCAGCAGCTCATCTGCGGTGCGGACGATATCGGCTGCCGGTTGGAGCATTGGGACTTCCTCGCCGAACCAGACGATGTGCGGGCGTAGCTGCTGGCCGTATTCGCATTGCTCGCCCAGTTGGATGTCGCGGTAGCCTATGTCGTAGACCAGTTCCGGGTTAACTGAGCTTCTGGCTTTGGTGAGTTCGCCATGCAGGTGGACTACCGTGCTGGAGCCGCCGCGTTCATGCAGGTCGTCTACGTTTTGGGTGACGATGGTTACCCTGTGGCTCTGTTCCAGTTCGGCGAGCAGGCGGTGGGCGCGGTTTGGCTGGGCGGTGGCGAGTTGGCGCCTGCGTTCGTTGTAGAAGCGCAGCACCAGTTCCTGATTGCGGGCGAAGGCTTCGGGGGTGGCAACATCGTAAACACTATGTTGCTCCCAAAGCCCGCCGTTGTCGCGGAAGGTGGAGAGGCCGCTCTCGGCGCTGATGCCAGCGCCGGTGAGGACTACAACATGCCTTTGCATCAGTCGAAGATCTTGCCGGGGTTGATGATGCCGTTTGGGTCGAATACCTGTTTGATCCCTCTCAGGTAGGCAATTTCTGCTTCGCTGCGTGTGTATTGCAGGTAGGGCTTTTTGGTCATGCCCACGCCATGTTCGGCAGAAACGCTGCCTTGGTATTTCTCGACAATTTCGAACACCCACTTGTTAACCTGCTGGCACTTTTCGAAGAAGTCTTCTTTTGCCATGTCTTCCGGTTTGAGGATGTTGAGGTGCAAGTTGCCATCGCCAATATGGCCGAACCAGATGATTTCAAAATCCGGGTATTGTTCAGCTACCAGCTCATCGATTTCCTGTAGAAAACCCGGAACTTTAGAGACCACAACGGAAATATCGTTCTTGTAGGGCGTGCGGGGCGCGATGGATTCCGAGATGCGCTCACGCAGCTGCCACAGATTCTGGGCCTGGGTTTCGCTCTGGCTGATAACACCGTCCAGTACCCAACCATTTTCCATGCATTGCTCGAACAGGTTCATGGCATTGTCCATCACCTGGTCCGATGTCGCTTCAAACTCCAGCAGCGCGTAGTAAGGCGCTTCGGTTTCAAACGGAGCCTGTACCTGCCCGTGGGCCAGAACATGCCCCATGGCCTGATGCGAGAAGAACTCGTAAGCGGTCAGATCAAGGCCGCTCTGGAAGGTTTTCAGCACATCCATGGTGTTGCCGAGATCATTGAGCCCGAGCACCAACACCGTGAGGCTGTCGGGCTGGCGCGAGAGCTTCATGGTGGCTTCGGTGATAAACCCTAGCGTGCCTTCAGCGCCGATGAACAGGTGGCGCAGATCATACCCCGTGTTGTTCTTTGCCAGATCCTTGTTCAGATCAAGGATGTCGCCTTTACCGGTGACCACTTTCATGCCGGCTACCCAGTCGCGGCTCATGCCGTAGCGAATGACCTTGATGCCACCCGCGTTGGTGGAAAGGTTGCCGCCAAGCTGGCTGGAGCCGGCAGACGCAAAATCGACCGGGTAGTAAAGGTTGTTCTCTTCGGCAAAGTTTTGTAGCTGTTCGGTCACAACGCCAGCCTGACAACGAACCAAGCGGTCGCTGGCGCTAAAATCAAGAATCTGATTCATGTTGTCGAAAGCAACAACCACTTCCCCGTTGGCGGCCACGGCACCTGCGCTCAAACCGGTACGGCCACCGGAAGGAACCAGCGCAACCCGGTTTTCGTTGGCAAATATGACCAGCGCCTGGACCTGTTCAGTGGTTTTCGGGAGCACGATGGCCAGTGGGTTGGGCGCATAGATTCGCGTCCAGTCTTTGCCGTAACTCTCAAGATCAGCTGGGTCGGTCAGTACCTTTCCGGGAGCCTCGCCGTTGGCAACCAGCTGTTTCAGGGAAGCAATGATCTGTTCGGATTTCATCAAGGAATCAGTCTCGTCAGGGTTGGGCTGGCAGCTCTGGATACAAATTCTCAGTCCAGTTGATCCAGGCGAACCGGCACACTGTGAAAAGTTGCTTTTATGGTATCATACCGCCCCTGTTCTGTGAGCCAGCCCCGACGATCACTGGCTGCAGGTCATTTCATGCCACGAAAGGTTCGGAAGCGAAGCCCATGTCAACGATGTCCCTCGAAAAGAGCAAAATCCGGATTCTGCTGCTGGAAGGCGTGCATCAATCCGCCCTGGATACCCTGAACGCCGCAGGCTACACCAACATTGAGTACCTCAGTCACTCTTTGGCCGAGGAAGATCTTATTGAGAAGATTGCCGATGCGCATTTTGTTGGCCTTCGCTCCCGTACCCAGTTGACCGCAAACGTATTTGAGGCTGCCAAAAAACTGGTTGCCGTGGGCTGTTTCTGTATCGGTACCAACCAGGTGGATCTGCAGGCGGCGACCCGTCGTGGCATCGCGGTATTCAACGCGCCTTTCTCCAACACCCGCAGTGTTGCTGAACTGGTTCTGGCACAGGCTATCCTTCTGCTCCGTGGTGTTCCGGAGAAAAACGCCAAGGCACATCGTGGCGACTGGCAGAAATCGGCCAAAGACAGCTACGAGATTCGTGGTAAAAAGCTGGGCATCATCGGTTACGGCAACATCGGTACCCAATTCAGTGTTCTGGCGGAAAGCCTGGGCATGGATGTGTACTTCTACGATGTGGTTTCCAAACTGTCCATCGGTAATGCGACGCAGGTAGGTACCATGCATGAACTGCTCAACATCGCGGATGTGGTGAGTTTGCATGTGCCGGAAACACCGGCCACAAAGTACATGTTCAAGGCAGAGCAATTGGCTCAAATGAAGCCTGGCTCTATTCTGATGAATGCCTCAAGAGGCACTGTTGTTGATATTGATGCTCTCGCAGACTCCCTCAGAAGCGGCAAGCTGCTGGGTGCCGCGATTGACGTATTCCCGGTTGAGCCCAAATCCAACACCGAGGAATTTGTTTCTCCGTTGCGGGAATTCGACAACGTTATCCTGACACCACATGTTGGCGGCTCCACCATTGAAGCACAGGAAAACATCGGGCGTGAAGTGGCAGAAAAGCTGGCGATGTACAGTGACAACGGCACCTCAGTGTCTTCTGTTAACTTCCCGGAAGTTGCCTTGCCTTCGCACCCGAACCAGCACCGCTTGCTGCATATTCATGAGAACGTGCCGGGCGTGATGTCTGAAATCAACCAGGTATTCTCCGAGAACGGCATCAACGTGTGCGGGCAGTACCTGCAGACCAAAGAAGACATTGGTTACGTGGTGATCGATGTAGACAAGGCCTACGGTGAACTTGCCCTGGAGAAGTTGCTCCAGGTAAAAGGTACCATTCGTGCTCGTGTGCTGTTTTAAGCAGCATTGGACATAAAAAACCGGAGCTTTGTGCTCCGGTTTTTTATGTCCGGCAAGGCCGGGACCCGGGTTGTTAACCGGCTACTGCATTGGTACCAGCGTCAGTTCAACACGACGGTTCTGCTCACGCCCTGCCGAAGTGTCGTTGGATGCAATCGGGTAACGCTCACCATAACCCACCGCACGGGTACGCTTGGGCTCAATACCCTGATTGAGCAGGAAGTCCCTCACAGAGCCCGCACGGCGCTCACTGAGCAGCTGGTTATAGCTGTCAGCACCGGAACTGTCTGTATGGCCCTCAATCTGAATAATGGTCTTGTCGAATTCTTTCAGAACCAGGGAAACAGATTCCAGCGTACTTGTGAAGCCACCCCGGATTGTGGTCTGGTTCAGATCAAAGGTGATATTACCGGGCATGACAAGCTCGATCTCGTCACCGTTACGAATCACCCGGACCCCTGTGCCTTTCAGCTTATGTCTCAGCTCTGCTTCCTGCCGATCCATGTAATAGCCAATGCCTCCACCGACAGCTGCACCGCCTGCTGCACCAATCAGTGCGCCTTTGCCGCGATCACTCTTGCTTGAGGTTGCAGCGCCTACAGCTGCGCCACCGATGGCGCCGATGATGCTGCCTTTGGTTGCATTCGAAGTTTTCTCTTCATCGGTGTAAGGGTCATACGTCATACAACCGGCGAGGCCCATGGTTGTAACTGCTAATGCGAGCATTGTTTTCTTCACAGCATTCTCCTGTGGCTGGCTTTTTACAAACGTCTTTTCAGCTTCAAGCCTTCAAACTCTGCGGCCTTGTTGTCGCGACGCATCAAGAGTTCTCAGGGACGTCTGCTACGGGTGATTAAATGTGTCGATAATTGTATTGAACACGGTGGCCTGTAAATCCTTGGCTTCGTTCACCAGGTGGTGACGACCGTCGGCGATTCGAACTTCCTCCACCGATGCAAACTTATTGCGGATAATTCTCAGATTATGCTGCCAGTCCACTGTCTGGTCTTTTTCTCCCTGAACCACCGTGACCGGAAAGTCTACAGGGCGGGCCGATTCAATGTGCGGTATCCAAGTGCGCAACGCGCTTACCCAGTCAACATGCACTGCTCTTGCCTGCAGCGGATCATGCTCCTTCAGGAAGCGCAAAAAATGTGTGTTGCCGCTGTTTGCGGAAAATACACGCTGCCAGCGGCTGATAAACGGCTTGACCACCGTGTGCAGAACTCTGGCACCAAGCCAACCGACTGGCCGGACCAGCGGCGCCAACAAGACCACTTTACGAAATTCTGATGTTTCCCGGGAGTGATGATTCGACAGCAAGTAATCAATCAGTATGCCGCCCCCCGTACTCTGGCCAACCGCAAACCATGGCCCGCGGATTTTGTCCCGGACATGGGCAAGAACTTCTGACAACACCCCCTGATACTCCAGGAAGCTGCCAATTGCCGCCGGTGTCCCGCTGGAAAGCCCATGACCTGGCTGGTCGTACGCCAGCACATCAAAACCGGCGCCAATGCAGCGGTCAATCAACTGGCTGTATAAGCCGACATGATCAAAATAACCGTGCAGAATGAACACAGTACCACGTTTCGCCCGCTGCTCCGGCAACCGAAAGTAATGCACCATGACTTCATGCCGGTCCGCCGCTACATAGCCTTGGTGATACTCAACCTCAGGATGTTCAACCCAGAGATCAAGGCCATAAAAACGACAATAGGCCACCATTTCTTCGCTAAGCCCTTCCCGTCCACCCGGGTCAAAAGGCTCAAGCCGATCCAGCAGGGACCCACGATCCCAATCCGGTATTTCTATGGTATCTGTTTTCCAGTACACGTAGAGTTAAACGCCTGTCATGAATAGATAATACGAATTACGATGCTCAATCCTAACCCATAGCGGGGTCATAACACAGATGTTGCAACATCTTCTTGAAACCGGGCTGCGCCAGACCATGAATCGCCTGGTGAAACCGGCTCTTCATCCCAAGGTACCGGTTTCAGTTCAACGCACACTGGTAAGGCACGCCTACCGAAGCTCTGTTCCGCCCGGTGACTGCCGCTTTCAGGCAGGTACACTGGCAGGCACTCCGGTTATCAGGAGTTCGTTCGGCCAGGCCACACGCGGTGCCGTGCTGTATCTGCATGGCGGCGGTTACATCATCGGCTCTGCCACTACCCACAAAGGTATTACCGGGCATCTGTCCAAAACCAGCGGCTGCATGGTAGTTACTCCGGATTACCGCCTTGCACCGGAGCACCCTTTCCCGGCCGCATTGGACGACGCGGAAGCTGCCTGGCTGGCGCTCATTGATGAAGGTTTCGCACCCGGGCAAATTGCCATTGCCGGTGATTCCGCAGGCGGCGGGCTGACGATTGCGCTGGCCTTGCGATTGCGTGACCGCGGTAAGCCCTTGCCCACCTCCCTTACGGTTTTTTCACCCTGGGTAGATCTGACCCAGGAAGCGCTGTATTCACCCGAGTGCGAGCCAGTATTGCAACCACGCTGGACAGCCAAGGCTGCGAAACTCTACGCCGGTCAGGAGTCTCTGCGCAACCCGCTGATTTCACCGATTTTCGGCGACCTTGAGGGTTTGCCCCCGATACTGATCCAGGTCGGAAGCCAGGAAATTCTGCTTAACGATGCGGAGCGACTCGCAAGCGCAGCCGCAAAGGCCGGGGTTAAAACTCACCTTGAGGTGTTTAACAGCCTTTGGCACGTTTTCCAGGTTCACAGCGGCCAGCTGGACCGAGCTACAGCCGCCGTGCAAGCCGCTGGCGAGCATATCAGAGAGCATCTGGCAGGCTGAGCTTACCGAGCACAAGCGCCTCTTTGCGCTTTCTCGGCCATTGTTTGATGTGCCACTCCAGCTTTGAAGCCCGGCTGCGGTCGCCGGCCGGCGAACTGAACACCAGCTCCAGCGGGCCCTTGCCCCTCAGACTTCGCGCGCCTTTGGGCACGCCAGCCTGGTGTTCAGCAAAGCGGCGGAGGACATCTGTGCTGATACCGGTATAAAGCGCGCCACTGGCGGTACGAACCATGTAAACAGACCAGTCACTAGCCATCAGTCAGCACCTGCTCCCTTGCTCTCACCTTTTTCTGCTGCAACCAGAGGCCCATCATAATCAGCACCAGGCCAATGTAGGTCGACGACAGAATCTGTTCACCAAGAATAAAATAGATAAACACGAGAGACAGGAAAGGCGAAATGAAGATCAGATTGCTTACCCTGGAGGTGTTTTCCGCCTTTTTCATGGCATAAGACCAGAGTACAAAGGCGATGCCCATCTCAAACACACCCACGTATACGGCCGCTACCAGTGAACCCGTTAGCGGCAACGCCAAGCCTTCCGTCCACCAACAGATCAGTGCAATCACCGGAAGGCCAAACAAAAAGTTCAGAAACAGCCCTACCACAGGGTCGCGCGTATCACGGGTAGCGATAATCCAGTAGGAGGCCCAGACAAGCGTACTGCCGATTGCCAGTGAGACGCCCAGCGGATCTGAGAAACTGAGAGTGGTAACGGCGCCACGAGTGGCAATCACCACAACCCCGGCGTAACAGACCAGCCCGGCAAGTATATCCAGCTTGCGCAACCGATGCCCCAGAAAAGGTACCGACAGATACGCCAAAACCAACGCCCAAGTATAATTTAACGGCTGCGCCTCTTGGGCAGGCAGTCGGTCAAAAGCGCCGAAGAGCAGAAAGTAATACAGGCAGGGGTTGATCAGCCCCATACCAAATGACTGAACGTATTGCTTTTTGCGCAACAAAAACACCAGGTGCCAGCGCTTCTGCAACAGCAGAATGCAGCCCATAACCAGCACAGACGAGGCGCAGGCAACCAGCAGCATTTGCACTGGTGCCAGATCCGCAAGCGCCAGCTTGAAAGCGGTGGCCACCGTAGACCAGAGCAGAACCGTGCCCAGCCCGTACAGCATGGCTGTTTTCTGATTTGTCATTACGGCTCCCCTTTCAGCTCTCGTGCACCGGTGCTCTCAGGACTGGCTTCATCATTGTTTTCGCCCGCCGACTGACCCGCTGCCAGCCACCGATACAAGGTGCGTCGGTTAACGCCCAGAATCTGCGCCGCCCGGCGCTTGTTGCCATTCACCGCCTGCATCACTTCGCGCACATAGTCTTGTTGGAGGTGTTCCAGTGTCGGCCATTCGGAGATGTTTCCATCAGATCGGGTAGCTTCGGGGCTGACCGCACCGCCCTGACGTTTCCTTACCCGCTCAGGCAAATGATCGGGCTGAATGGTATCGCCCTCACAGAAGGTAACGGCCCTTTCGATGGCGCTACCCAGCTCTCGGACATTACCCGGAAACGGATAATCCATCAAAGTGCGGGCGCTTACCTCACTAAGCTTGAGAAACCCGCGCTGATGCCGCCGTGCCGCCTCCCGTAAAAAATGCATCGCGAGCAGATCGACGTCATCACCCCGCTCTCTCAGCGCCGGAATACGCAGGCTGAAGGTTTCCAGCCGGTAGTATAGATCTTCCCGGAAGCTTCCCTCGCGTACTGCCTTGAGCAGATCCACATGGGTGGCGGCGAGAATTCGCACATCCACCGGCTCTTCCTGATCCGCCCCCACTGGTTTGACCATGCCCTCCTGCAGAACCCGTAGCAGCTTCGCCTGCAAGGCCAGGGGCATTTCTCCAATTTCATCGAGCAACAAAGTGCCGCCGTGGGCTTCTGCGAACAGACCTTTGCGGGCCTGTCGGGCGCCGGTAAAAGCACCCGCCTCGTGACCGAAAAATTCACTTTCCATAAGTTCGCCGGGGATGCCGGCGCAATTAACAGCCACAAAAGACCCGGAGTTCCGCCCACTGGCCTGGTGAATAGCTCTCGCGACCAGCTCCTTACCGGTGCCGCTTTCGCCGCAGATCAGCACTGCGGCTTCGCTGCGGGCAATCTGTCGGATCTCAGACCGAAGCCGAACCATGCTTTCATGTTCACCAATGAGACCGAGAGATTCATCCTCGCCTTGGTGCGTAAGAAGCTGCTGCAATTGCCGGGTGAGGTCGGCCTGAGCCAGCAACCGACGTATTTTCAGGCGCAGGTGGTCAGTGGATAACGGCTTGGTCAGAAAATCATCCGCCCCGGCTTTTAGCGCATCAACCGCCTGATCCACGGTTCCGAACGCGGTAATGATGATAAAAGGCAAGCTATGGCCGTCAGTCTGAGCTGCCTTGAGAAGTTCCAGACCATCTCCATCCGGCAGACGAAGGTCAGAGACAACCAGATCCGGTGTTTCGTCAGCCAGCAGCCGGCAGCCCTCGTTTACCGTGCTGGCGCGAGTTACGCGATAGCCATCCAGCTCGAGCTCTTCACTTAACAACAGGCTCAGGCTGGCATCATCTTCCAGTAGCAGAATAGTTGCCTGGTGCTCGCTCATTCCGCTGCCTCCACTGGCCAGAACAGGCTCATCCGGCATCCGCCCGCTTCATTGTTCCCGATTTCAATCCGGCCACCGTGCTCTTTCAGCACGCTGCAGACGACCGCCAGCCCAAGCCCCGTACCCTCTCCCGCTGGCCGGGTGCTGTAAAAAGGCTCAAACACAGACTCACGTTTTTCGGGTGCTATGCCCGGGCCATCGTCATCTACCCGCACCTCCCACTCGTTACCGCCGTGATGCAGCGACAAAATAACCTCAGAACGAGCAGCTTGGCAGGCGTTGCGCACCACATTAAGACACGCTAATTCCAATCTCACGGGTTCCGCCCTGATCCTGGCGTCCGCATCAAGGCCCTCGCTCAGCATGCGTTTGCCTCGGCATTTCTCGTCCTCAGCGGCACGATCCAACACATCTCTGAGCACTGCAGCAAGACTGATTGGCCGTCGTGAATCCGGCACATGCCGGAAACAATCCAGAAGCTGCTGAATAATCATGGTCATACGCCCTACCTGGTAGCCTATATCCTCCAGATGGCGGCGCTGCTCATCCGTGAGCTCGTGACGCGCCAGAATATTTGCGCGCCCCTGAATGACATTTAACGGAGCGCCCAGTTCGTGCGCGACACCCCCCGCCACGCGCCCGATCATGGCAATTTTTTCCTGATATTCCAGGCGCTCAGCCAGCTCGCGTTCTTTGATCACACGGTGTTGTATTTCCTCTTCCGCGCGGGCCATGCGCTCACCCATCTCCCGCACACCACCATATATCTGCCTCAGCTCACGGGGGCCGGATGGATCCGCACCAAGACGCCAGTGCCCGGGAGCCAAACCCGCCATCGTGCTCAATAGCCGACTTACATGCCGGCCCACAGCACCGTAATGCCCGAGCACCACCACCAGAATGATCGTGATCGCCAGAGCAGACCAGATAGACACCGCCCACAGGCGGCTTGAGGCCAAAAGCTCATGGAAATCACTGCGTCTGCGGGTTATCTGCAGCAACCCCTGTATACGACCGTCTGCGGCTACCAGGGGCGTAAAGTGCGAGAATACGGACTGCCCGTCCACCCAGCGAAACGCTCCGCCAAGCTCGCCGCTATTGATCACCTGCTCCGCACTGGCGCTGTTACCCACATCTGTATCGGCCAGGCCAAGGCTGGCGATTCGGGCACCATCCTTGTCAAATACCGATGCGCCCGACACACGCCCAATCCGGAAAATCGATTTCAGGGAATCGCCCATTACCAGTTCGTCTTTTTCCTGCATCGCCCGGGAAAGCGGGCCGCTGGCCGCGCGGGCAACCAATTCCAGATCTTCCCGCAAGCGATCATTCAAGGCTCTTTCTACGGCGCCAAACCCCAGATAAATGGCAAGCCCGCTAATGACGAGCAAAGGGACAACAATGCTCAATACCAACGTTAACTGTATCGATCCAAAAACCTGGCCGGCATTTCTGAGGGAGGGTTTCATTCTGGCTCCAGCGACATAATTGCCACACATTTCTGCCACATGTGGCATTTCGCCACAACCCTCATTACGTGAGATTAACCAACAAATAAGGTCAACCTAATGTTTTAAAAGGAAATTATTTCAAAGCAAGAGACTGGCACGGTGTTTGATTAGTGCTTGGTGAACGCAAATGAAACAGGAGAAGTCGATTATGAATATGAACAAATTACTCGTATCCATTACCGCATCCATTGCCCTGCTGGCCACCGCACCCACCATGGCGGACCAGACCCAGCAAAGCCCGGCAGCAACCGATTCCACCGGCTACTCGAACCCCGCAGCAGCGGGCACTCAGAAGACCGACTACAACGACGCTGAACTGAAAAAGTTCATTGCAGCACAGGAAGGCATTACCGAAGTGCGCGAAGAGTACATCGAGAAAATTGAAGCAGCGGATTCCCAGGAGAAAGCTCAGGAACTGCAGATGAAAGCCAACGATGAGATGGTATCGGTCATCGAGGATTCAGGCATGGACATCCCGACCTATAATGCCATAGCTACGGCCTACAGCAGCGAGCCGAAAGTACGCAACCGTATTGAAGCGCTGATGTAAACGCCGGTCGATACCGGACAAGCTGTTCATCAGTTTAGCCCCGCCAAGCGCGGGGCTTTTTTATAGTGCCTTAACAAACCGTAACTGCAAATCTCACTGGCAGTTGCCATACATTAGTTTACCCATTGAGCACATCTCGCCCCTTGACAGTATCCTGGTTCAGGAGGACTCCATGGAAGCGGAAGGCCGACGCCCGCTATTGATCGTCATTCTCACCCTCGCGCTGCTCCACCTTGGTGGCTGTCGTTACCCCAACGATGTCGCGGGCACAACGGAGCGTGTAACCGCGGGCACTCTTCGCGTGGGCATTGCACATAATCCACCTTGGGTGATAACAGACCACGAAGGCACAAAGGAACCTGAGGGAATAGAGGCCGACTGGGTGCGGGATCTGGCAGAAGCCTTATCGGCGAAAATAGAATGGCATCACCAACCTCAGCTTGAACTACTCGAATCTGTTGCCAAGGGCAATCTGGACATTGGCATCGCCGGTCTGGTGAAAACAGCCCAGATAAGCAAAATGGCAGCACTAACACGCCCCTATACCCAGACAAGTCACCATCGTTCGGATGGAAATATAGTTAAGGAGCCACATGTTTTGGCGCTGCCCCATGGCGAAAACGGCTGGATGATGACCGTCGAACGGCTGCTGGAAGCGCGCCCACCGCGAACCGATGTCTGGCTTGCCCCGAGCGAGCAGGGGGCGCAATGAACATACGCCGCACCTACCGTATCCCGGAAAACCGACAGGTCGTCCTAAATAAACTGATCAGGCTGCAGTGGGTAAACTTTTTTTTCCGGTTATCAATTGTTGCGGCCATCTATTTTGCGATGGGCAACAGCCAAGCCATGAAAGCCGCCTGGCTTGAAGACATTCTGACCTTGGGCCCTCCCCTGGCGTTTCTGATTGCCATGCACATACAGAAGCGGCCGCCCGACAAGTCCTACCCTTACGGCTATCACCGCGTTAACGTTATCGCGTTTCTGTTCACAGCTTGCGCGTTGTTCGCACTGGGACTCTTTTTACTGATTGATTCCACAACCTCTCTTCTGGAAGCCAAACCCACCTCCATTGGGGCACAAACCTTCTATGGACACACACTTTGGGCCGGATGGGTGATGATCGCGGCACTGGTATACAGCGCAATCCCGCCGTTTATTCTTGGCCGCATGCAGGAAAAACTCGCCCGCCATGCCCACGAGAAAACGGTAATGGCAGACGCGAAAATCAGCAAAGCCGACTGGATGACTGCGGTTGCCAGTGTAATAGGTATTCTCGGGGTTGGTATGGGGTTATGGTGGGCAGATGCTGCGGCTGCTCTGATCATCGGGCTGGACGTAACCCGCGACGGCTACACCAACATACGGGAGGCCGTTGGGGATCTTATGGACCGACGACCGCACTCATCAGAAACCGGAAAGCCAGAGGAGCTGCCCGCCCTTCTTGAACAACAGCTAATGGCACTGGAGTGGGTAGAGCGCGCGAGCGTGCGCCTGCGAGAGGAAGGCAACGTGCTCAGCGGTGAGGCGTTTGTAGAGCCAGCCTGTGACAAAGACCTGACCACCAACATAGTCCAGGCGCAACACTTGGTCGAAAACACAGACTGGCGCATATCCGAAGTCGTCATAATGCCGGTGACCGACCTTACACGGGCCTCGGGTTAGTCTTGATCTCTTACCCAGCGGTCTCCTTCTTTATGATATTCCTGCTTCACTGCTGCCCACGCGACTTTGTGAGCGGTTTCCTCGCGTCCTGAGTCGCCCCGACGATCGTCGGGATCACTGTATTGATCCCACGCCGAGTTAAACGCTTTGCGATAGATTTCCTGAGCATGAGCGGGAAGATTGTCGGTGACCTGGGCTGGCAGTTTCGATTTACTTGAATACGGCATAAATATCTCCCTGAATGAGAGGTTGGCTACGCTAACCTTGCCGGCGCACTCCACCAACATAACTAACAATCTTTGCGACTGTCTTCAACGAGTAAATAATGACAGCAGCCTTAAGGATTCTTCACAACCACTCCTGCCAGCATTATTCGCACTAGACTTATTCCCGTAACTGCCGCTAACGCGAGCGCCGACCATTCATATCGCGAAAGGAGCCATTTTATGCCTCACAATTCTGATCATCCGAAGCACTCCGCCGCTGAGGGCGGCGAGTGGCATCAGCGTTCTGACAAAGCGCACCCCACGCTTACAACCCAACAGGGCGTACCCATTGCGGACGACCAGAACTCTCTGCGTGCCGGAGCAAGAGGGCCTGGCTTGCTTGAAGACCAGGTCCTGCGAGAGAAACTCTTCCATTTCGATCACGAGCGCATTCCGGAGCGGGTTGTTCATGCCCGCGGCGTTGGTTTTCATGGCTACTTTGAGAATTACAAAAACCAATCTGAGCTGACTAAAGCAGATTTATTTCAGCGCCCTGGCGAACAGACACCGGTCTTCGTCAGGTTTTCAACCGTTGCGGGGAATAAAGGCTCCGTGGACGTTCCTCGCGATGCCCGTGGGTTTGCTACCAAATTCTATACACAACAGGGCAACTGGGACCTGGTAGGCAATAACATTCCGGTCTTTTTTATTCAGGACGCAATGAAGTTTCCGGATCTGGTTCACGCCGTAAAAGAGGCACCGGATCGCGGTTTTCCGCAGGCCCAATCGGCCCATGATAATTTCTGGGATTTCGTCAGCCTGATGCCCGAAAGCACTCATATGCTGATGTGGGTTATGTCGGACCGGGCAATACCGCGTTCACCCCGATTTATGGAAGGCTTCGGCGTACATAGCTTCCGCTTTGTTAATGCCCGGGGGGAGTCGCACTTCGTGAAGTTCCACTGGAAACCGAAACAGGGGCTTCAGTCGGTAGTCTGGAACGAAGCGGTGAAGATCAACGGTGCGGATCCCGATTTTCATCGCCGCGACATGTGGGACGCTATCCAGCGCGGCGATTATCCTGAATGGGAATTGGGCGTACAGATTTTTGATGACGCCTTTGCGGAGGAGTTCGAGTTCGACATTCTGGATCCCACCAAACTTATCCCGGAGGAGCAGGTTCCGGTAACGCCGCTTGGAAAAATGGTACTGAACCGGGTGGTCGATAATTTTTTTGCTGAAACTGAGCAGGTTGCCTTCTGCACGCAAAATATCGTCCCGGGTATGGATCATTCAAATGATCCCCTCCTTCAGGGCCGCAACTTCTCCTATCTGGATACCCAGACCAAACGTCTGGGCGGGCCAAACTTTACGCACATTCCGATAAATGCTCCGAAATGTCCGATGCATCACTTTCAGCAAGATGGCCATATGGCGATGACCAATCCCGGAGGCAGGGCAAATTACGAACCGAACAGCTGGGATGATAACCCCGGGCCGCGGGAAAACCCTGAGCATGGGTTTGAGAGCTACCCTGAGAAGATATCTGGCACCAAAGTGCGCGAGAGATCCCCCACCTTTGCGGATCACTATAGCCAAGCGTGGCAGTTCTATGTCAGTCAGACCGAAACTGAGCAGAATCATATTGCCGATGCGTTCGTATTTGAACTGAGCAAAGTGGAAAGGGAGGATATACGTATCAGGATGGTAGCCCATTTGCTGAACGTAGATGACGCCCTTGCCGGGAAAGTCGCGGACGGGCTGGGGTTGGAGGCCTTGCCAAAGGCCGCAACCGCCGCTGTAGTGCCGCGGAAAGATCTTCCCGTCTCGGACGCCCTGAGCATTCTGAAGAACGGCCCGTCGAGCTTTGCAGGGCGCAAGCTTGGGGTGTTCGTCAGCGAAGGCACCGATGCAAAGATCTTTGATGCCCTGAAGGCGGCTGCAGAGCATGAGGGCGCAGTGCTGGCTGTCATTGCCCCGGCTATTGGTGGCGTAACCGATAGCAGTGGCCGAAAAATCAGCGCGAACGAAAAAATTGATGGCGGGCCGTCTGTGCTTTTCGATGCCGTCGCTCTCCTGCCCGGCGACAAGGACATCCAAAAACTCGCGAGCCATAGCCCGGTTCGCGATTTCATCTGTGATGCTTTTGCCCACTGCAAGTTCATCGGCTATAACACGGCCGCTGAAACTTTGCTGAAGAGCGCTGGCCTTGCTGACAGCAAGGATGACGGATGCCTGAAGATCGACTCCAAAGAGGACTCTTGTTCACGTTTCATAGAGCGCTGTCGTGATTTACGCTATTGGCCACGTGAAGATGCGGTTAACAAGGTATGAAGGTCTGACATTTACGGCTAAGAGGTTAAAGCTGGCCGGATTTCGCCGCCAGCTTTAATCTACAGCGACCGGTACCGAGACAAACTTGACGCCCTGGCGCGCCAGCTCAGCAGCACCACGTGCCGTAAGCTCGGAAATAAACTGGAACTGATCTTTGGGATCAAACGGGTAGGCCTTGAGCCGATAGTGCATACCCCAAGGCTTGTTGAAAACAATCACCAGCACAGGTTGCCAGGTTTTTGTTCGCGGGCTGGTGAAGGCTACGTCCCTGAGCAGCTCACGTACCCGGCTGACATCATGGTTCGCCTCAAGATGAAAGTCTGCCACGCACATCAGGTTATCGGTGCCATCGTTGCCGTTGGCAATCAAGGAGTCCCACAACTTGTTATGAGGGATAATCACAACCGTGTCATCCGGGGTGACAATCTCGGCCGCACGTGTGCCTATGGCCCGCACTTCACCGTATTGCCCATCCACTTCAATCCAGTCTCCGGGGCGATAAGGCATCTCATAAAGGGTGACAATGCCTGCAATCAGGCTGTTTGCGTAATCCTTGAAAGCAAAGCCCAGCGCCAGAGCCAGAGCGCCAAAAATGGCCACCATGTTTTCAAATGATGGCTTCACCAGAATCGGAACTACGATCACAATCGTAGCGAGAATAATTAACAGCCGAAGCAGAGGCACGGATGCCAGCAGGTAAAGGCGCGGCTTGCCGCCAAGCTTTTCGGCAACGCGGGGAAGCACTTTTTGGACCGCCACCATGATCAACGAGGCGATGACGATAACAAGCACGGCCTGCAGCAGCGCCTGCCCTGTAATGGAGGCAAAAGCATCCTTGATTCCAAGATCATCGATCATAATCGCTCCTAGAACTGATCAAGCGGAAATCCCCAGCTCTGCAGATGACGCCTGACAGTGGGGTATCCGATGGGTGTTATTTGCCAACGCTCATCAAGCTGATCACAGGTCACCAACTCAGCACGTTTTAACCGTGACAGCACCAGGCTCAGTTCGTACGTGGAAACACCGGTAACCGCCTCCAACGAGGCCATATCAAGGCCGTTGTGCAGCAACAATCCGTGCAGCACAAAGCCGGTGACACTCTCCTTGCTCTGGGGCATGGTCGGGAGGCTCAGCCGCTCCAACGGCACAACCCAGCAATCTGCCGTTTGACTTTGCTTTTCAGTCTTTTCATCCGCATCGTCCAGCTTGGCATTATCATCCGGTCGCGCCCGTAGGGATCGCTGCCAGATTGCCAGGGCCACGCCGGGGTTGCCGCGAGAGGTGGCGGCCAGATCTCGCAAAAAGTTGCTGTATTTGCGCTTTTTACTGTCTTTAACTTTTTCACTTCCGTTTGTATCGGCCAAGGGCAACACGTAGTAGCCATCGCCCGTCATCCTTGCGATCACGGTTGATTTACCGCTACCCGACGCCAGGTGCGTGAACCAGGCCCCCAGCCGCTCAGCATCCATGGGCCCCGGTGTCCAGGGCGACATCTGGGCGTTCTCAAGATAATGCCCCCAGTATCGCCAGCACCAGCTCGAGCACCCCACAATGCCCGCGCCCGTATCGCCATTCGCGATCCGACGAAACAGTTCCTTGACCAGTGCCAGGCCTGAAAGGCGTCGCAGCCAGAAATCAGCAAGCTCGGGAATCACCCAGGGGCGTGATAGATCCTGCCGATCCCACCACTCACTGGCTTCATGATCGTCAAATGACAGAGTATCCGGCGGCGAAATGATGACCCATTCTTCTCCACCACTTTCAATCGAGCCTGACGGTCCAGGCTCCGGAAATCGGGCGAGTGCCTGCTGCACCCCGGAAAAAGGCGGCGCTACCAGGAAGGCGACCTCCCGGATAAGCGAGCCCTCGATGCGCGCGCGCTCAAGGCCACTCGCAATGGCTGTCGCCTGATCTGAATAATCCGGTTCTGGCGCCAGCCGGTTCTGCTGGGAGGCTGATAGCTCTGGCAGCTCATCCATGCTTTCGAAAGGCTCTTCGACCTGAGACACCCCTGCCTGCAACTGCTTTAGAGCATGGCCAATCGCATCCTTGAGCGAGCGCCGCACAGATGTCTGCGGCAGTGCCCACTGCTCAGCGGGCATCAAGCCGCCTGGAAGACATGGGTCGGCTTTGTTCTCGTTGGTTTTATCCTTCAAAAAACAGCTCCTGCATGGCCAGCGGCTACCCGATCTACTCAGGCACCAACCAGCTGTGTTCGTGAGAAAGGCCCAGCGCAGACTCTCCGGCAATATCCTTAATCATGGCAGAAAACCGATCGTCAAACCCCCAAGGGGGATTAACAACCAACAGGCCGGAGCCAGTCATGCCTCGTTCAGGGGGCGTTTTCAGATAGACTTCACTACACCACACCTTGCGCAACCCGTTATCCTTCACAGCTTGTTTCAGAGTGGCATGCAAACCACTGGTAAGCACCGGATACCAGACAAGATAAACACCGTGTCGGCACTTCTGCCATGCTTTGAGCAGAGTCCCGGCAACATCAGAGTACTCGGATTTGATCTCGTAGGAGGGGTCAATCAAGACCATCAGCCTGGGTTGCGCAGGGGGCAGCCGCCTCAACAGCCCCTTCAGGCCGTCTTCGTGCATAACTCGCACTCCCTGCTCTGCCGCCCAACCGGCAAGCTGGCCACTTTCAGTAGGATGCAATTCAAACGCCGTCAATGAATCACCCGGGCGCAGGAACTGGCGAAACCAGGCGGGGGATCCGGGATAAACTGTCAAACGGTCATCACCTGCGTTGAAGCGCGACAACACCTTCATAACCGGCTGCCAGTCTTCGGAAACCAAATCATTACGGCTGGCCCAGAGTTTTTGCACGCCAGAGTCTGCTTCCGCGGTTTTACGGGCTCGTTCGCTCTTGAGGTCGTAGATAGCGCTACCCGCGTGGGTATCAAAGCCGGCGATAGCTGAAGACTTTGACTGCATCATGGAAAGAGCCAGTGTTAACGCAGCGTGCTTCTGAACATCCGCAAAGTTCCCGGCGTGGAAGGCGTGAAGATAACTCAGCATAAATCGGCTCCCTGTGAACAGGAACTATTAAGCCCGAGCGCACGCCATCAGTGCAAGAGACCCTCTAAAAAACGCTCCCTGATTCAACGCCAAAGCACTCTTGCGTTATGGCGCTTTAGCAAACATAATTGCGAACGATAATGCATCCTATTACCATACTCGTTCCTGGAATTCCGGAGTTATCAATGAAAACAATGTTTCGACCGGCCCCTCTTGTGCTCACGATTGCCGCCATAATGAGCTCGGGCTGCGCCAACACCACTCCGTCAGATTCAGCCGCCTCTCAACCAGCCACCAAAACGTCGGTTGTAGAGCACTACGCTGACATGGCACACGCCGGATATGAGGACGCCCTGATTACAGCCAAGGCGCTCGACAAGGCTACTGATCGGTTAATTTCCGACCCTACAGAAGCCAACATGAACGCGGCCAAAGAAGCCTGGCTTGCCGCACGCGTGCCCTATCAGCAAACAGAAGTGTTCCGCTTTGGCAATACAATCGTCGACGACTGGGAAGGCCAACTGAACGCCTGGCCCCTGGATGAGGGATTGATTGATTATGTACAGGCCGACGATTACCAGTACGAGCTGGGCAATGCAGGCGCAACCGCGAACATCATTGAGAGCAAACGCATCAACGTGGGCGGCGAAACCCTCGATGTAACAAACCTCACTCCCGAGCTCCTTGCTGGTTTGAATGAAATTGGCGGTTCGGAGGCCAACGTTGCTACCGGCTATCACGCCATTGAATTTTTACTCTGGGGCCAGGATTTGCACGGCTTTGAGCAGGGTAACGGCGAACGCCCTGTTACCGACTACGCCACTGGTGCCGACTGTACCAACGGCAACTGCAACCGCCGGGGTGAATACCTCGACGCCGTAACCGATCTTCTGGTTTCTGATCTGGAATGGATGGTTGCGCAATGGGCACCGGGTGCCTCTGACAACTACCGGAACCAGCTAATGAATGCTGACGCCAACGAAGGCGTACAGAAAATGCTGTTCGGCATGGGCTCTTTGTCGCTGGGCGAACTGGCTGGCGAGCGCATGAAGGTGGCTCTTGAAGCCAACTCCTACGAAGACGAGCATGACTGCTTCAGTGACAACACCCACAACTCTCACTATTACAATGGTCAAGGCATCCAGAACGTCTACACCGGCACCTATCGCCGCGTAGACGGTAGCCTGGTAACAGGCCCATCCCTCTCTGATCTGGTAGAACAGAGCAACCCCGAGCTGAATGCTCGCCTGAGCGCGCAACTGGATGCCTCAATGAAGGCTCTGGGCGTGATGAAGGCCAAGGCCGAAGCAAGCCAGAACCCCATGCCGTTTGATATTATGATTGCACCAGGCAACGCCAAGGGCGCAAGCGTTGTGAACGGCGCGATCATGGCATTGGTTGAACAGACCGGTTCCATTGAGAAGGCAGCTCGCCAGCTGGGCCTTGAAGCCCTGTCGCCAGACGACGCCGGCCATTCTTTCTGATGCCAAGTTTGAAATAATGATCAAAAAACGACTAATAACCGCATTGCTGGCGTTTCTGGCCTGTATCACCCTGCCGGTTCACGCTGCCCGCCACGCAGGCTTTCCGTTACAGGAGTCGCCCAATACCGGAGGAGACGGCACGGTCGAGCAGTTCGACACCAATGCCTACTCCTTGCCCCAGGGCAACCTCTCAATGACCAAACGCCTGGACTTCAGCGTTGGCAACAGTTTTTTCCGCAACCCGTGGGTAGAAGCACCTTCCAGCACCACAGCGCGGGACGGTTTAGGCCCCCTGTTCAACACCAACTCCTGCCAGGGCTGCCACATCAAAGACGGCCGCGGACACCCTCCCGGAATCGATGAACCACCTGTATCGCTGTTCCTGCGCCTGGCCGTTCCGGCAGACCCCGAGGTTGATGCCGAAATTCTGCTTACCCATGGCTTCAAACCGGCGCCCGTATACGGCAGCCAGCTGCAAACGGCAGCCCTGCCCGCCGCCAAGCCAGAAGCCGATATGGTGCTGACATGGAACAAGCTGACCAAAACTCTGGCTAACGGCAGCGAGGTGGAGCTGCGAGAGCCCGTGTACCGGATAGAGAACCCCAATTATGGTCCTGTGCCCGACGACCTTCAGATCTCTCCCCGGGTCGCACCACCCATGATAGGTATGGGGCTACTGGAAACCATTCCAATTGCCGATATCGAGGCCTTGGCTGACCCACAAGATGCAGACGGGGATGGTATTTCGGGCAAGCTGAATGAGGTATGGGATCTGGCCACCAACCAGACAACACCCGGCCGGTTTGGCTGGAAAGCCGCCGAACCAAACGTACACCAACAAAGCATGGGCGCATTTGCCGGCGATATGGGGCTGACCTCCAGCCTGAAGCCGGCCACAGACTGCATGCCAGAGCAAGCGTGTGATCGCTTTCCCGACGGTGGCCAGCAGGAAGTCAGCGACAAAATCGCAAACTTTGTCACCTTCTACGCCAAGAGTTTGGCTGTGCCGGCACGACGCAACATGGAAGATCCTTCTGTGCAGAAAGGCGCCCAGCTGTTTAACGAGACCGGATGCGCCGGGTGTCACACTCCCCGGCACGTCACAGCAACAGACGCAGAGCGTCCGGACTTGAGCAATCAGACTATCTGGCCCTATACCGACATGCTGTTGCACGACATGGGGCCTGCCCTTGCCGATGGCCGCGATGAGTTTTTGGCCAATGGTAGCGAGTGGCGCACGCAGCCGCTCTGGGGCATTGGCCTGGCACAGACAGTCAATCCGCAAGCGGGGTTCCTGCATGACGGACGGGCGCGAACTCTGGAAGAAGCCATACTCTGGCATGGCGGTGAAGCCGCGCCAGCCGTGGCACGCTTCAGCCAGTTCAGCGCCGATAATCGTCGGGCGCTGCTCGATTTCCTGAATTCACTTTAAAGGAGCCCGATATGAAGCGACTGACACTAACGCTTTGCCTCGCCTCAATTCTGGCCACCACTCCACTGATGGCGGCTAGCGACAGCGCAGATAACCCGAGTGCTGACTACCGGAAGCAGTGGCACAGCGACATTCTCACGGGCTACCAGAGCTTGGCGACACAAAGCCAAACCCTGGCAAAGCAGGCGGAGACATATTGCCAGGCCCCCTCGCCCGAAGGGTTTGAGAAGACCAAACAGGCCTGGCTGGAGGCATTTCTCGCTTGGCAGCAGGTGCGTTTCGTGGATTTTGGCCCCGTAGAACAGGGAAACCGCGCCTGGCAATTCCAGTTCTGGCCGGATCCTAAAAACCTGGTGGCGCGCAAAGCTTCCTACCTGCTCAAAGATGATGCACCGATAACCCCCGAGAAAATCAACGAGTCCGGTGTCGCTGTGCAAGGCTTCCCGATGGCTGAATACCTGCTGTACGACCAGGCACTCAATAAGGGCGAAAGCGCCCTGCCTGCAAATCGCACCTGCAAATTGCTGGTTGCCGTAACCCACCACATCGCCGCCAACGGCGAAGCATTGGCCAACGACTGGAACAGCTTCCAAAGCAGCTACGTTGGCAATGAACAGTACACAGATACAACCATCCGGGCAGCAATGGCCGGGTTGGAGATTCTGGAAGAACGCCGCCTGGCCACGCCCATGGGATTGCGCGGCAACGGCAAGCGCTCGATATACAGCGCCGATGCCTGGCGCAGCGAGGCCAGCCTGGTTGCTGCTGACGCGAGCGTGCGAGGGCTTAAGCATCTCTTTCTGCCGGCTTTCTCAAAGCTCCTCAAGGATCGGGGACAAGCGAGCCTGGCTGAGAATATCGATCAGCAGTTTAATGAAGTCCTCGCCAACTTCCCGGAGCTTGACCGCCCGATGGCGCCGCTACTGGTTGACGATAAGGCTTTCAGATCCTTGCAAAGCCTTTACATTGACGTGACTCAGCTAACCGCGCTGGTGAACGACCGTGCGGCCGTTGAGCTCGGCGTCGTGCGCGGTTTTAATTCCAGCGACGGAGACTGAGGAAAGACCCATGCATGAACTGACACGCAGAAGCCTTATTAAAACAGCCTTTACAGCCAGCGCAGCACTCACGCTATCCGGTTGCAACATATTGCCCCGAAAAGCCGGCAGCGAAGGCCCGCTACAGTACACGGGTGCGATCGGCCTGCCTGACGGCAGTTTTGCCGTGGGAGCCATAGCGCCGGATGGCACAATGCTCTGGAAATCCCCGGTACAAACCCGCTGCCACAGTGGCTGCAATCGCCCGGGCACAGCGGAGGTATTGTTCTTTGAACGCCGGCCCGGCTGGGCGTTCTATGTTCTCAACAGCAAAACGGGCGAAAAGCTCCACCGCATTGAAGCCGCAGAGGGCGAACACTTTGTGGGCCATGGCGTGTTTTCAACAGACGGCCGATTTCTGTACGCCCCGGTTAACCGCTATGAACCCGGAGAAGGCATCATCGCGGTGTACGACAGCCACATGCGATATCAACGGGTGAATACCTTTGAGTTGGACGGCACCGGACCGCACCAGATCACACTGCACCCCGACGGCCAAACGCTGATCGTGGGGCTGGGAGGCATTCTCACTCACCCGGATTACGACCGCATCAAGCTCAATCTTGACACCATGGAGCCTGCGCTGGTCTTGATGGATAGACACTCTGGCGGGGTTCTTGCCCGCTTCCAGCCATCCCACCACCAACTCAGCACCCGGCACGTGGATGTCGCACCAGACGGCACCATTTATGCCGCCTATCAATATCAGGGCCCGGCCCACGAGCTGCCGCCGCTGGTAGCCAGGTACCGCAACGGGCGCTATGAAGAGATCGACTTGGGTGAGTCTGTTCACCGGGAACTGGGCAACTATATCGCCAGCATAGTCGCCCACCCGGAGAGCGATCTGGTTGCCATTGCCTCTCCGGTGGGAGGGACAGCACTGATCTTCAACAGCCATTCAGGGGAGGTGATTGAAAAAGCCGCCATTGCTGACTGCGCCGGCGTTGAGGCCCTGAAAGGGGGAGATTTTCTGGTTTCCTCAGGCCGTGGCAAGCTGGTTCGCATGGGCAAGGGCAAGCCGGTGGCCGAGATTGCCAGTATGCCTGTTCAGTGGGATCATCACCTGGTGTAAAAACGCTGATCTGCATTCCGGGGTTCAGGGGTGCCGGCCCGGCTGGTATTCTTGGCTATCCATTTCCCGGAGGACGGCGGCTTGTCTCAGCAACAGACACCCTTACAGAAAAACACCACTTCGCAAGAGAGCGCCGAGGCAACAACCGGCGCACTCGAGCGATCTGTTGACCGGCTCTACAGCCTGATCGCAAACGAGGAAGACGCCCGGGTCTGCAGAGACATCCCGACGGAAGCCTGCCGTGTGGTGCCACGCAACTTCTTTCTGATTCTGGCAGCCAACGTACTGACCAAACTGGGCGACCTGTTGATCAGCCCCAAAACGGTGCTCGCGTGGCTGATGAGTGCCATTGGAGCACCGGCTCTGGTGGCCTGGCTTGTTCCTATCCGGGAATCCGGCTCCATGGTGCCCCAGATGATGATCGCGGCCTGGGTCCGCCGCAAACCTGTGCGCAAATGGTTCTGGACAATTGGCAGTTTTGGTCAGGCGGTCAGTGTTGCGGCCATGGCTGCCTGCGTCTGGTTTCTTGAGGGCTATACCGCCGGTGGTGGCATCATCGCCGCGCTGATTGTGTTTTCCCTGTCACGCGGCTTCTGCTCAGTGGCCATGAAAGACGTACAGGGGAAGTGCATCCCGAAAACCCGCCGGGGCAGACTCTCGGGCCTTGCAGCCACCATAGGCGGCACAGCAACCGTTATGCTGACGGCTTTGCTGTTCTGGGGGCGCGGCGACCCGACTCTGGCATTTTACAGCCTGTTACTTCTGCTGGCGGCCGCTCTCTGGATCATTGCCGGGCTTCTGTTCGCAGGCGTGGAAGAACACGATGGTGAAACCGGCGGCGGTGGCAACGCCCTTGCCGAAGCCTTTCACAGCCTGTCGCTTCTGCGCGATGACGTGCCTTTTCGTAACTTCGTTATCACCCGCGCATTGCTGCTGTGCTCGGCTCTGGCCTCGCCCTATTTTGTCGTGCTGGCTCAGAAAGAATCAGATACCGGCTTGATGCTTGGCGTGTTTCTTCTGGCAAGCAGTCTGGCCAGCTCTGTATCCGCCAGCTTCTGGGGTTGGATGGCCGATTCGTCGAGCCGCCGGGTGATGATTCGCGGTGCCGCTATCGCCAGTGCTGTGTGCCTGAGTGTTGGGCTGACCGCCATGTTTGCTGGCGCAGGCGTGGGCAATGGCTGGTTTTATCCGCTGGCATTCTTCGTGTTGAGCATTGCCCATGCAGGTGTAAGACTGGGCCGGAAGACTTATCTGGTGGACATGGCGGGGGGGAACAAGCGCACAGACTACACGGCCGTCAGCAACACCGTGATCGGCTTTTTGCTGCTTGCGACCGGAGGATTGACTGCATTGCTCTCACTGATATCGAACGCCGCTGTAATCGTCTTGCTCGGATTAATGGGTCTGGCCGGAACCTTCAGCGCAATTCGATTAAAAGAGGTAACCGACGACTGAATCTCCCGTCGCCGGCCAGATACTTCAGTGGCTTCAGACAGGTGCCTTGCCCTCATTCAGTGCCAGGGCACCTTTCACAATGCGGTAGATCAGCCAGATCGAGATACCCAGAAGAATGAACCACCCAATAATAATAAACGTGGTCACAACACCAATAACTGACCACAAGAGCCCTATCCAGAAGGTGCGAATCTGCCAACGGAAATGCGGCTCAACCCAGGTGCCTGCAACGTCGTCCAGTTTGACGTAATTGATGATCACACCAACCAGCCCGGTAACGCCTCCCAGAAAAAACGACAGCCCCTGAAGGATATAGACCAATACCGCCAGGTTACGCACGGGGTCGGAGCGACGGGACAACTCATCCGTCTGTGCCTCGGCAGGAATGAATTCCGAATCAGCCAAGTCGTATCTCCTTTGTCTGTATGAACTGCCAGTTTAACACAGCCCCTGAAGCAGCTCTCAGGCTCAGAAGATCAGTGTTTATCCGGACGATACCCGAGCCGGAACCCACCCCAATGTCGGCCATTCACATAAATCGGAACAGACAGATCATGCATCACCTCACCTGTGTCACGGCGGTAGGTCTGCAGCAGCATCTTCTCTTTGTGGCTACCACAGCGAATGCCCGTGCGATCGTTAAACAGGCGCTTGCTTCGGCTGCGCACGAGATCAACCGCGGGGTCGCCGGTTGGTGCGTGGGCAAACTCACGGTTATGGGTAGGTATATAACCGTCCGGTGCTGCAACAATCGCAAACACCAAGGCCGGATGTGAGCTCTTCACCTGTTCCTGGACACCAGGCAGGTTCTTGTCAGTAAATGTATCAAAGCTGCTCGAATACTTTACAGGCTGAGTCCCCTGGATCGGCGTTCTCGTTTTATCAAACAACTTGCTTTCAGTCAGCTTGCCATCGCGGATAGCCTGCTCAAAAATTTGGCCGATCTGCTCTGCGCCATCCCGGGTCTGGTCGTAGAAGAACCTGTGATAACTGGATCCGCTGTTAAGTGCAAACGCCGCGTTAGCTAATTCCGAAAGCTCCATCAGCGTGGCTGCCTGCTCTGCCAGTGACGCAACACTAGTATCACTCTCGGAAATCTGATCCCTGACGGTTTCGATAGCCGAGAACACATGATTCAGGCTGAGCTCGTTGCTCTGATCAATCTCGGCGATGCGCGCCACCTGTTGCTGAACCCGATCAGACTGTTCCCGTATCTGGTCAAGCCGCTCACCGACGGACTCCACCGATGTAAGCCCATCCTCGACGCTGCGGGCAAGGTCTCCAATTCGGGTGACAATCAACGCAGTATCTGACCGGATTTCCTGCAGCGTTTCAGCCACCTCGCCAGTGGCCTGAGCGGTGCGGCCTGCCAACTGCCGGACTTCATCCGCAACCACCGCAAAACCGCGCCCCTGATCTCCGGCCCGGGCGGCTTCAATGGCCGCATTAAGCGCCAGCAGGTTCGTCTGCTCCGCAATACCCTGAATGGTGGTGGTTACGCCCTGAATCTTGTTGGATTTTTCGTTAAGTTCCTGAATCAGGCGAAGGTTTTCACCAGATTGCTGATGCACCACCCGGATGCTGTCAATTGCTGAGGTGAGGGCTTGGCGTCCCTCCGCGCTGGTCTGACTATTCTGCAAGGCCATGGCGGCCGCATCCGTCGCCTGCTGTGAAGACTCCCTGACGGTTTCAGTGATCTGCCCGGCGTGATCGGCCATCTGCGCGGTTTCCTGAACCTGGAGATCGAGCCGCAGCTTGAGCTGATCCGCCGCATAGGAAACCTGGGCGGCAGATATGGCACTCTTATCCGCACTGCCAGATAGCGTTTTTACCAGCTCCTGGCCCGATCGGGCATTGGCAAGTAATTGCTGACACCGTGAATGCAGAGGGTGAGTTTCGTCCAGTGTTCCATCCGTCAGTCCCGCCAGCCCACGATCTACCGGCTCAAGAACCCTCATGACCAGGAATAAGGCTGCAACAACAAGGCCTATGATCAGCCCGATAAGCAGTGATGCCGCATCCAGGCCCAGAAATGGCGCCATCAGAAAGCCTGCAACCGCGAGAACAAGTGCGATTGCGCTCCCCAAAAATATTGTTGCACGATCAAGCAACCCCATAAAAACCTCGTCGTTGTTATTGCTTCTGATAGGTACACGGTTGTCCGCTCACTTAACAGACTAAGGAATTGAAACGGGTTAATAACTCATACTTTAGTTGACTTATGTATCTTAACGGCCGGATTGGGCGCTTCTTAAAACAAAAAAACCGCAAACCCTGTAAGCCTTTCTCATCAGGCCACCAGGTTTGCGGTTTTCAGGAAGGTTGGCTCGCGGCTCAGGCGCCAATCACACCTTTGTCGTCGCGAGTAACGATGACAGTTGCGTCCCGGGGGTGGTCACCTTCGTTGCCAAAAGGCCAATCAATGGCCGGGTGCTGAATATTCACGAACATGGTTCTGACATCCGGCGTTGTTACAACACCGGTTACCTCACAACCCTTTGGCCCCACGAAAAACCGCCGGATATCCCGGGTAACGGGGTTGGCCGCGAGCATCATATTATTTTGATACGGTGCGGCGTCAGAGCCATCTGTCTGAATCCAGAGACGGCCGTTGTAGTCAAACCACAAGCCATCCGGGCTGTTGAAGATGTTGTCGTCGTTCAGCTCTATAGCAACCTCCCCATCCACAATTGTTTTTGTGCCCTGCTCTCCGGCAAAGACAAAGATATCCCATTGAAAGCCTGTTGCGGCAAAATCGTCATTATCCTCGCTCCAGCGGATAATGTGGCCCGTACGGTTTTCAGCATTGGGATTCGCCGCATCAACCTGTTCCTCAGTGCGCCGGGAGTTATTGGTCAAGGTGAAATAGACCTCACCTGTATTCGGATCTACAGCGCCCCACTCCGGGCGGTCCATAGGCGTAGCTCCTGCAATATCCGCCGCCAGCCGCGTATTCAGCAAAACGTCCGCCTGATTATCAAAACCGTCAAACAGGACATCGCCAACCCGTGAGCCCTGCGCAGCCTCAACACTGGCCACAAAGGCTGTATCGTCAAGCGTCAGAGGCAACCAAATACCAGAACCGTCGTCATTAAAGCGCGCGACATACAGGGTCCCCTCATCCAGCAAATACCCACTGGCGGTTGCGGCGTAATAGGGCCGCGAGGAGATAAACTTGTAGATGTACTCAAAGCGCGAATCGTCACCGGAGTAACAGACAACGGGCTTGCCTTCTTCTACCGGCGCAAAAATAACGCCTTCGTGTCCAAACCGGCCGAGAGCCGTGCGCTTCTGTGGCTTACTCTCTGGCGTAAACGGATCGATCTCGACCATATAACCGAAGGTGTTTGCCTCGTTCCGATAGTCGTCTGCCGCGCTCGGTGCCACGGGTGTCACGTCAAACCGTATATATTGATCATCACTGCCCTCGGCAAGTTCCCAGTCGTAACGGGTGGCACCGCCAACACCATGACGGGTCTGTTCCCGTGGCTGCATTTGCGAGCTGTTTGCGAAGTAACCGTGCCAGTTCTCCTCGGCCGCAAGGTAGGTCCCCCAAGGCGTGGGGCCCATTGAACAGTTGTTCAGCGTGCCCCGCGTCTGGGTGCCGTTCTTGCTGAAGCGGGTCGAGAGTTTCTGATATCCGCGAACCGGCCCGCGGATATCCATCTCTGTATTGCCCGTAACCCGACGGTTGAAGGGGCTTCCGAATACCATGCCCCAATTACCTGCGCTGTCTTGCTTTATATGAACTACAGATACGCCGTGCGCAGCCACTTCCTTACGCACCTCATCGGCAGGACGCATGCCATTCGGATTATAGGTGGGGCCATCGGGGTGCAGAGCAGCCTGATTGATGTACTCATGGTTCATCACCAGCAGCCCTTCGTCAGAGCGATTGCCGCCAGCCTTGAAATCGATCGGGAAGAAATGCATGCCGTCATGGTGCATGCCTACTTGTTGTTCCTGATCAGCTCCGGAGTTGGAAGCGTCTGCTCTGAACACCGGGTAAGAGCCGGTGATCGGCGTTCCCCAGGGCAAGAAGGGCTTGGCTGAGTAGCCTGCGGGCACAATAACCGTGTTTGCCGTGGAAACGGCTATGGCCTCAAAGCCAAGATCAGTGGTACCGACATCAGGGTTTGTGTCCCCATTACCGCCATCACTCTTGCTGTCGCTTCCGCAGCCTGCAAGTCCTACGCCCATGATGCTGGCCAACGCAGCGCCAACGCCGCCTTTCATCAGAGTCCGACGCTGCATTCTTGCTGCCAGGACTTCGTGAAATACTCTGTTGCCGGAGTGGTTCACAACAGGTTCATAATCGGGATCAAGGTAGTTTGAATCAAGGTTGTGCTTGGCCATATTATGTCTCTCTTTATCTCTCTCGATAGGCAACAAACGTGTGTTGTCGAGGGGACAGTGTCGGCAGGAGACATGACAGTGCGGAGACAATAAAAAGACAAAACCGTTAATCTTATTAAAAAAGATTAACGGTTTTGGTGTGTTCCGGGGAGATACTCCGACGCGTATTAAACGCGCCGGAGCGGACAACCGGTAATATTTCGCTTATTTGGTTACTTCGTCATAACCTTCTTCAACAGCGTCGCCCGCGTCTTCGGCTGCCTCACCCATTTCGTCTCCAGCGTTTTCAACGCCTTCTTTCATTTCACCCATGACGCCTTTGTCTTGGCCGGTGGCTTCTTCATAGGTTTCTTCAACCGAATTGCCTGCATCGTCCACCATTTCTTCAGCATTATCCGCAGCCTTATCGAAATCAGCTCCTTCATTGTCTTCGGAGCTACAAGCAGCAAGACCCAGAGTCAGAAACATAAGAAGTGCGCTGAGAGTTAACTTGTTCATAACATATCCCTCTGTTGGTAAACGTTTGAAACCGTGTACAGGGTAAGGCCATGTCCGGCGCCACACAATTACCTGCCGATTACCCTTTATTTAACCAAGCGTGCCAGAGATCGGCTGGCCGTCGAGCATAAGCACTCTATCGAAGGGCAACATGGTTCCTCGGCCAAGAAGAATAAAGTCCTGCCCGGCCCGGCTGAAAATGTCCCGCACGACATCATGAACCGTGCAAATCTGGCCCGCACTATCGCGGTATACAACCTCCACAAGCTGAGCCTTGAACTCGTATTCACGCAGTCGGTCCAGACTCTGACCGGGCGCTGCAGAATGCAAATCATCAGAAACTGTCATCACCTGCCCACCCCTGTGTTTATCGTTTTTGTGCGGAAATTCTGGCTCAGATTTTCGGACTCCGCCAATTAATTGTTTTTTGTCATTTCAAGCCAACTCCATTATTGTTTTTGAAAATTGTTGCATTGACAGATTGTCCGACATAGATTCGAGTTACGCGTTCTGCAATGGCGCACACAGAAATGGAGAGAACTCATGAAGGCCAAAACGCATGACAACCTGGATTCGCAAACGCCTGCAACCTCGGTAGGTAACCCCGCAGCCTCTGCAAGCGGCATCGAAAAGTGGAAAGATCCGAAGCGTTACCTTTGGCTACTGGGCCCTGCCCTGCCCGGCATTGGTCTGGCTGCGTTAGCAGGCTATGCAATGGCACCGAAAAAGCTGAAAGGCTTGGCCTGGACTGGTCCGGCGCTGGTACATGGCATCGTTCCGGCCCTGGATCGCGCTATTGGAGAGGACAAGAGCAACCCGCCGGAATCCGCGGTGGCTCCACTGGAGCAAGACAAGTATTACAGCCGTATCGTAAAAGCGTTTATTCCTTCCCAGTATGCGATGACGGTTTTGGGCGCATGGCTGGCCAGCCGCAAAAATACGCCGATTGAGGACAAAATCGGTTTGACGCTGACCGTTGGCGCCATCAATGGCGTTGGCATCAACACCGCTCACGAATTGGGCCATAAATCCAGCAAACTCAATAAGCTGATGGCAATGGCAGCGCTTGCACCAACGGGCTATACCCATTTTGTTGTTGAGCACAATTTTGGCCACCACAAGCGGGTAGCGACTCCGGAAGATCCCGCAAGCAGTCGCATGGGTGAGAGTTTCTGGAAGTTCCTACCGCGCACGGTGTTGGGTGGTATGAAATCTTCGGTGAAAATCGAGAAGGCGCGCCTGGAGCGCAAGGGCAAAAGCTTCTGGAGCCTGGAGAACGAGTTGTTGCAGGGCTGGGCAATGAGTGCCGGTTTCTTCGGAGTGACTACGTTGGTCTGCGGCCCACGAGCAGTTCCATTCCTGGCTGCGCAGGCGGTCTACGGCGCGAGTTTGCTGGAGAGTGTGAATTACATTGAGCACTATGGGCTGCTGCGCCAGAAGGACAAGAATGGAAAATACGCGCGTACCCAGCCGGAGCACAGCTGGAACAGTAATCACATTGTGACGAACCTGTTCCTGTATCAGTTGCAGCGTCATTCTGATCATCACGCCCATCCCCAGCGCAGTTACCAGGCGTTGCGGCATTTCGAGAAGGTCCCGCAGTTGCCCGGCGGTTATGCATCCATGCTGCTACCGGCTTACGTGCCCCAGTGGTGGTACGAGACCATGGACAAGCGGGTGATTGATCACTACGAAGGCGATCTGAGCAAGATCAACTGGGATCCGGATCGTAAGGCGGAGTTGGTGACCAAGTATGCAGATTATTCCGCGGAGGTGGCTGCCAAGGTTGCGGCCAGTCGGGAGGGAGCTTCTGGTTCGGCTTCGGAGAAGGCTGCATAGCTTTCAGACGCTGGTGCGGGCCGCCGGTGGGCCAAGGTTCTCAGCACACGCTGTAAATACCCCTGCGGGGTCCGGCCAGCAATCGTAGATTGCTATCGTTCAGCTGCGCATGAAGCTGCGCTTCATAAACGCTTGCTTCACCCATGTAAGCTTGACGGCAGCATCCGTGCTGCCGACAGTCCTGAGAACCTCGGCCCACCGGCAGCTTAGAGTTTGGTAGGGCCTGCCTTATTTTCCTTTGAAAACTGCGTTTCGCCGCTCAAGAAAAGATTGAATTCCCTCTTTCACATCTTCGCTGGCCATCACTGGTTGCAAATCCGGGAACAAGCGCAGTTTTGCGACCTCCTGACCTTCGCTTACCGCGATTTTGGAGGATTTCAGGCTACCTCGCACACCCAGGGGTGCAGCACTGGCAATCTTCTCTGCGATTTCCAGAGCCACGTTGAACTGCTCTCCCGGCTCAACCAGTTCCTGTATCAGGCCCCATTCGTATGCCTGTTCAGCCGTCCACTCATCACCGGTCAGAAGGTAACGCTGAGCATTGCCCCACCCGATTTCACGCTGCAAGCGGATGGTCGCACCGCCGCAGGCGAAGATGCCGCGTTTGACTTCCAGTTGTGCAAAGCGAGTGCCTTTGGCCGCTACGCGGATGTCTGTGTTCAACATCATCTCGACACCGCAGGTGAAACAGATACCTTGGGCGGCAAACACGACCGGTTTGCCGAGGCCGTCGCCGGTGATATGAAACGGATCCAGCTCGCCTTCACCCGGTTCTATACCTTTACCGTTCGCGAACACGCCCGCCCAATCGTCCAGCTGCAAACCGCTGGTGAAGTGGTCGCCCTCCGCGTACATCAGACCCACTCTCAAATCGTCCTCGTGTTCCAGCTGGTAATAGGCCGCAGCGATCTCGTGGTACATGGCCCGGTTCATGGCGTTCATTTTTTCCGGGCGGTTTAGCCCTATGAGCAGGATATGATTTTTCTTTGTTACGTTAACCAGTGACATTGGCGACACCTATAGCAAACAGCAGTTTTCAACGTTTGGAAGTCATCTTCTTAGCTTGAGCGCAATCGGCGGATGACACCTCCCGGGAATGTCGGTGGCCAGGGATGGCCACCGCCAAGCCTTACTTGGATGTACTCGCAGGCGTTTCCCGGGAGGTGTCACCCGCCGATTGTGCATACTCCCAGCTTAGAACCACTCAGACTTCATGTTCAGGCAGGTGTCATCCATATTCCGCAACAACACCAAATCCTGAGCAACCGTCGGCAACTCCCAATGGAAGAAGTACTGGGCGGCCTGGAGTTTGCCCTGATAGAAGTTGCGTTCGTCATCGCTGTTGGCGGAGGCCAACGCTTGGGCTGCGGCGTTAGCCTGGCGCAACCACATCCAGGCTACGATGATATGGCCGAACAGGTGCAAATAGCAGGAGGCGTTGGCGAGGGTTTTGTCCACTTCACCGCTCATCAGGGATTTGCCCAGGCTTTGAGTAACTTTTACGGCCTGCTGCAAGGTTTCGCTCAGGGACAGTGCCCATTGCTGGCAGCGATCGGTGGTTGCGGCCTCCAAGTCTACCTGCATTTCCTTCATCAGCAGCTGCAAACCAAGGCTTTGGTCCTGCCAGATCTTACGGCCCAGCAAATCCAGACCCTGTATACCCGTGGTGCCTTCGTGGATCGGGTTGAGGCGGTTATCGCGCCAGCACTGTTCCACCGGGTACTCACGGGTATAACCGGCACCGCCGTATACCTGAATGGCCAGGTCGTTGGCTTTCGGGCCATGTTCGGAAGGCCAGGTCTTGATCACCGGAGTAAGCAGGTCGAGCAATTTGCCGGCTTCGGTCCGCTTCTTTTCATCCGGATGGGTGTGCTGATCGTCCATCAGTCGTGCGCCATACAGGCAAAGTGCCAGCCCGCCTTCGCTGTAGGCTTTCTGTGCCAGCAGCATCCGGCGCACATCGGCGTGGTCAATAATCGGAACTTGGGGGGTTTCCGGGTTCTTCTCGGAAGCCTTGCGACCCTGCACGCGGTCTTTGGCGTATTCCAGGCTGTGCATGTATCCACGATAGCCAATTACTGCCGCGCCAAAGCCTACGCCAACACGGGCTTCGTTCATCATCTGGAACATGTACTTCAAACCCTGATGGGGCTCGCCCACCAGATATCCGTGACAAGGCGCATCGTCACCAAAACTGAGCGCCGTGGAGGTTGTGCCACGGTAACCGAGTTTGTGAATCAGGCCGGCGAGGCTTACGCCGTTGCGATCCGTGGGGTTGCCCTCGCTGTCTACCCGGAACTTGGGCACGATGAACAGGGATATGCCTTTAACCCCGGCAGGAGCGCCTTTAATTTTAGCAAGCACCATGTGAACGATGTTCTCGGTGATGCTCTGCTCGCCACCGGAGATGTAAATTTTTGCGCCTTTGATCAGGTAGTGGCCGTCATCGGTTGGCGTAGCGGAGGTGCGAATGTCCGCCAGCGATGAGCCGGCATGGGGCTCGGTGAGGGCCATGGTGCCACTGTATCGGCCGCTGAGCATGTTGGGCAGAAAGCTGGTTTTCTGTGATTCGTTACCGAATACGCGAATGAGGTTTGCAGCCGCAGTGGTCAGGAACGGGTAGCCTGCTGTGCCCGGATTGGCCGCAGTAAAGAAACCATTGCAGGCGGCCATAACGGATTCGGGGAGCTGCATGCCGCCCAACTCGTAATCGTAACGCCCCGCAATAAAGCCAGCTTCGGCGTAGGCATCGAAGGCCTCTTTCACTTCAGGCAGCATTTCCACCTGGCCGTTAACGAATTTGGGCTCGTCTTTGTCAGCCGCGCTGTTGTGGTTGGCGAACTTCTCTCTGGCCATTTTGTCAGCGGTTTCGATGACGGCATCGAAGGTATCGCGATTGTGCTCGTTGAAGCGAGCGCGGCTGAGCAGGCTTTCGGTATCAAGCACTTCATAAAGTTGGAACGCCAGATCGCGGCGGTCTATCAGGGTATCGGTCATTTATACAGCTTCCTGGTGATTGGCTGGAGCCATCTTTTGGTTACCTACAGGCTCTCATAACCGGGTTTTTCTGGGAACCGGCGTTTAAGACATAATTATGGTGATATTTGCCACTTTGTTGACTAACGCCAGGGCGATGCTGGTGCCACTGCCCAGGACTGGCTGGAGGAGCATTATGGTGAAGCTGTAAACCTGCAATCTCTTGCCGCTTTAAGTGGCCTGACTACACGTTCGCTGATCAGGCGATTCAAGTTGGCAACGGGAGACACCCCGACGGGTTACCTTCAGGCTATAAGAGCGGAGGCTGCAAGACAGGCCCTGGAGAACACTCGGTTGCCGGTAGAGGACGTCCCGGGCTTGCTCCCGGCGCCTGCAGGTCGCGGTTCGGTCGTTAGCATAGCGGTGACCGCTTGGCCCGGGTTATGCATCGTACTACCTTGACATCCACTGGCTGGATATTTTCGTAAAGTTTACTGACAGGTGTCACGTTGGAGAGAAATACAATGAACGCAACCGCTCAACAAACCCGGGTTGAAGTTCTTAACCGGCTGTACACAATGAAGCTTGAACAGATCGAGCAAGCCAACCGGCAAGGTAATAGCCTGCGCAATCAGGTGCTGGCTGCCGAAGCCGACGCTATTTTTAACGCTCTGAAATCCGTCAGGTGACTGCCGGATGACCCAAAGGGGTGGCAGAAAATGGCCTGATAGTGCCCTTCCACGTCACTTTTAAATATCACTTCTGCACTTGATCGATCACAAGTTGACTTGACCTGCGAGCCCGGGCACGTATCATCAGTTTCCAGGCTTTAACAACGGAACAACCATGACCGCAAGGTCCTTCGGCTGCAAGCAGATCAACCGCCCCCCTATTACCGCTGACATCGCGCGGCATCGCGGGCGTTTACCGTACTTCCCGGACCCGCCGGCCTCCCGCTGATCCAACTCCTGGCGCCAGCCATTATCGTCTCAAGGCGACTTATGCAGGGTGGCGCACCGGAGACTAGACTCAGACTCATATGCTATCCCCATTCATAACAAAAGAAATCCGCTAACGAGGCTGCGATGTCGCTACCGCTGGTTGTACTACTGCCGTTTCTGGGGGCCATAGCCGCCCCCCTGTTTGCCCAAGGCGGGCGAACGGCTATCGCAATAGCATCATCTGTCCCGGCACTGATTGCACTGGCGGCGCTGTTTCCACACTGGTCTGTTCTTTCGGCAGGCGGCACCGTTCTGCACAGCTACGAATGGCTGCCTGCTCTCGGGCTCTCTTTCAGTTTTCGTCTTGATGGCCTGGCACTGCTGTTCGCATTGCTGATACTGATCATCGGCCTCCTGATTATTCTTTATGCCCACTACTACCTGAAAGCCAATGAAAATGTAGCCAAGTTCTACTCCCTTCTCCTGTGCTTCAAAGGTTCGATGCTGGGCATCGTGCTCTCCGGCAACCTGCTTTTGATGCTCATTTTCTGGGAACTCACCAGCCTGACCTCGTTCCTGCTGATCAGTTTCTGGACTCACAAACAGGATGCAAGGCGCGGCGCCCGGATGGCACTGGCCGTAACCGGGGGCGGTGGCCTGGCTCTGATGGCCGGCATTCTTCTCATCGGCAATATTGTTGGCAGCTTTGAGCTGGACGATGTGCTCGCCGCCGGCGACCAGATCAAAGCACACGCGCTGTATCCGGTTGCACTGGCCCTGATTTTGCTCGGCGCCTTTACAAAGTCCGCCCAGTTCCCGTTTCATTTCTGGCTACCCCATGCCATGCAGGCACCCACGCCGATCTCTGCTTACCTGCACTCTGCCACCATGGTAAAAGCGGGCATATTTCTGATGGCGCGTCTTTATCCGGCTCTGGCAGGAACCGAGCAATGGTTTTACATGGTCAGTTTCACCGGCATGGCCACCCTGTTACTGGGCGCCTATATCGCCATGTTCAAGCATGATCTTAAAGGACTACTTGCGTATTCAACCGTAAGCCACCTGGGCCTGATCACCCTGCTGCTTGGTATGGGTACACAACTGGCCACCATCGCTGCACTATTCCACGTGATCAACCACGCCACCTTCAAGGCATCACTGTTCATGGCCGCCGGTATCATTGACCATGAAACCGGCACTCGCGATATGCGCCGGATCAACGGGCTCTGGCGCTACATGCCCCATACAGCCACCCTTGCGATGGTTGCCGCAGCATCCATGGCAGGTGTTCCGCTGCTCAACGGCTTTCTCAGTAAGGAAATGTTCTTTGCCGAGTCCCTGCAGCTCAATCTGCCTGGCCTCTGGGCCTGGGTTCCTCCGATTATTGCAACCCTGGCGGGCATCTTTGCGGTTGCCTACTCAGCCCGCTTCATTCACGATGTTTTCTTTAACGGAAAACCTGTGGATCTGCCCATATACCCGCCTCACGAACCACCACGATACATGAAATTTCCGGTGGAGATTCTGGTGTTCGCATGCATCATGGTGGGCGTGTTCCCGGCCATTTCCGTAGGGCCGCTATTATTCTCTGCGGCATCTGCCACCCTCGGCGGTGATGTACCCGACTATCAGTTGGCCGTTCTCCATGGCTTTAACTTGCCTTTGCTGATGAGCTTTTTGGCCTTCTTTGGTGGCCTGCTGATGTACAGCCAGCGCCAACGCTTTTTCGACTTCCATGCCCGTTTCGGGGAAGTTGACGGGAAGGCTGTATTTGAAGCCGTGGTTTCAGAGTTCGTAAACCTGGCTCACCGTTTCACCGGGTGGATCGAAAATGGTTCTCTCCAGCGCTATGCCATGCTTCTCGTAATCAGCGTGATTGCAGTAGCCGCATTGCCGCTTGCACAGAGTGGGTTCTATATTGGTGAGAACGGGCTGAGCCCAGTGGACTGGCCCACGGCGATTGCCGCAGGCATGCTGATTGTCTCTACGCTGGCGACAGCGCTCTGGCACCGGGAGCGTTTTTACGCGCTGGTGCTCCTGAGTGTTGTTGGCCTGATTGTGGCGCTGACGTTCGCCCGTTTCTCTGCACCGGATCTGGCCATGACTCAGCTCTCGGTGGAAGTGGTCACCATTGTTCTGTTGATGCTGGCGCTCTATTACATGCCTTCCTGGACACCCCTCGAGAGCTCAAAAATGCAGCGTGCCCGCGACATTCTGATCGCCTTGACTGCAGGTGTCGGGATGACCCTGGTGACCCTGGCCATGCTGACTCAGCCATTCAGCTCCATTTCTGAGTTTTTCCTGGAAAACAGCAAGCCGGGCGGTGGCGGAACCAACGTGGTTAACGTGATTCTGGTCGATTTCCGTGGTTTCGATACCTTAGGCGAGATTACCGTGCTGGCCATTGCAGCGCTTGGCATTTACGCCATGCTGAAAAACACCGCACTCACGCCACCGCCGGGAGACGGCCTGGGCCATACCTGGACCCGGGATCATTACCCACTGATGCTAAGGCAGATTGCCCGGCCCATGCTGCCCCTGGCGCTCATGGTGTCTGCGTATATTTTTCTGCGCGGGCACAATCTGCCCGGGGGTGGTTTTATTGCTGGCCTGATTACCTCGGTGGCACTGATCCTTCAGTACATCGCCAGCGGCATGATCTGGACACAGGATCGTATTCCATTCCGTTACCACAACGTTATTGGTCTCGGTTTGCTGTTTGCGACCATTGCCGGTGCCGGAAGCCTGGCCTTCGGCTACCCCTTCCTGACATCCGCATTTGGGTATATCAACTGGCCTGTGGTGGGGAAATTCGAGGTTGCCTCGGCGCTGGTGTTTGATCTGGGCGTTTACTTGGCGGTGATTGGTGCGACCTTGCTGGCACTGGTCAGCATTGGCCGGCTGTCGCCTCATTCAGCCATCAAGAGCAAAAAGGAGGGCGTGTAATGGAACTGCTATTTGCACTGGTTATCGGTGCCCTGACGGCATCCGGCGTATATCTGCTGCTACGCGCCCGCACCTTCCCTGTCATTATGGGGCTGACACTGCTTTCCTATGGCGTAAACCTTTTCCTGTTTGCAACCGGGCGCCTCGCGACCGGCCAGCAACCTGTCATTGGAACCGCTTCAAATTATTCTGACCCTTTACCCCAGGCATTGGTGCTCACCGCGATCGTTATCGGTTTTGCCATGACCGCGTTTCTGGTTGTACTGGCTCTGCGCAACCTTGCAGACAACGAAAACGATCATGTGGATGGCCAGCGTGAAAAACCTTCACCACCATCGAAACACGAACAGGAGGTAAGCAGTAAATGACTCACTGGCTTATCGCTCCAATTCTGATTCCGCTGCTCGGTGGCATTCTGCAGGTATTCATGGGCTACGCCCCGATCAGCCTGCGCCGAACCTTGGCAATTGCCACCACTGTGCTGATGTTGGTGTCCGCGGTTGTTCTAATGATGCTTGCCAGCGATGACAGCTATCGCATTTATGCGTTTGGCAACTGGCAACCTCCCTTCGGGATCGTTCTGGTTCTCGACCGGCTGGCGGCGCTGATGCTGTTGCTGACAGCGGTTCTCGGCCTGTTTTGCCACATCTACGCCAGTGGCGGAGCAGACGAGGGGAACCGGCAGTTCCATGCACTGTTCCTGTTCCAACTGATGGGTCTGAACATTGCCTTCCTGACCGGCGATCTGTTCAACCTGTTCGTTGCCTTTGAGATTCTGCTTATTGCCTCTTACGGGTTGCTCATGCACGGCGGCGGCACCACACGCACGGTGCCCGGGCTTCACTACGTCGTTTTGAACCTGGCGGGTTCAGCCCTGTTCCTGATCAGCGTCGGCATGATTTACAGCGTTACCGGCACCCTGAACATGGCAGACCTTGCAGTGAAAATTCCGCAGGTTACCGGCAGCAACCTGAACCTCGTGAAGGCAGGCGGCATGATGTTGCTTGTGGTTTTTGGCTTGAAGGCCGCGATTCTGCCCCTGTGTTTCTGGCTGCCCAAAGCCTACGCCAGGGCAACTGCGCCCGTTGCTGCATTGTTTGCGATTATGACCAAGGTGGGCATTTACGCCATTGTACGAATCTACCCGTTGATCTTCGGGGAAGGTGCCGGAGAGCTTGCAAATCTGGGTATGGACTGGCTCTTCCCGCTGGCCCTGATAACCCTCAGCATGGGTGTTATAGGGGCACTTGGCGCCGACACCCTGAAAACCCTGGTGGCCTGGCAGGTTATTATTTCTGTAGGAACCCTGCTTGCGCCCATCGCACTCGGTTCTGTGGCTGGTCTGTCGGCCGCTCTGTTCTATCTGGTCAGCACTACCTGGACAGTAGCCGCTTTGTTTCTGGTTTCCGAACTGGTCGCAAACCAGAGAGGTCTGGCCTCTGACAACATCGTCACGGCGCCAAAAATGCGCCACCGGACTTTCCTGAGCGTGTTATTTCTTATCGGCGCTGTGGCCGCTGCCGGTTTACCGCCCCTGAGCGGCTTTTTCGGCAAGCTGCTGATTCTCCAGTCGGTTGAGCCTGGTGTCGAAATGGCATGGCTATGGGGTGTTCTGCTGGTTGGCAGTTTTCTTACGCTTATTGCCTACAGCCGCGCCGGAAGTATCGTTTTCTGGTGGAACGTGGATGGCCACCTGGAAACGCCGGAGCCCTTGAACAACCGGGTTTCGATCTCCACTGGCATTCTGACCTGCCTCACCATGCTAATCGTGGTTCTGGCTGGGCCTGTGAGTGACTACACCCGTGCCACGGCTGAGCAGTTGTACGATAATCAGGGCTATATCAATATTCTTCAGACGCCTGTGCATATTCCGCAGAATCCTTTGGTCGGGGAGATAAACTGATGTTTGACCGCCTGAGTTTTCCTCAACCCTGGCTCAGCCTTATTCTGTTCACCACATGGCAGATACTCAGCGACGGCGTATCCGGTGGCAGTGTCGTCCTCGGGTTTATCCTGGCCTGGCTGATCCCTCAGATGACTCACCGGTTCTGGCCCGAGCGCCCCGTCTTTGTAAAAACCTGGCGTATGCCCGCCTACATCCTGCGGGTGCTGGGGGATATTGTCGCAGCCAGTTTTTCTGTGGCCTGGCTGATCCTCAGCCCACGCAAGCCTCGGCCGGCTTTTGTCAGTTACCCGCTAAAGCTTGAACACCCGCTGGCAATATCCATTCTGGCCAGCACCATTTCACTCACTCCCGGAACTGTCAGCGCCGATATAAGCGATGACAACACGACTCTGCTGATCCATGCGCTGGATGCCACCAGTGATCAGGAGGTTATTGATACTATTCATAACCGCTACGAAAAGCCGTTGATGGAGATGTTCCAATGATCACGATTGCCTTGAACCTCACCATTGTCATGGTGACGCTGGCAGCGCTACTCAACGTATACCGTTTAATAAAAGGTCCGGACGAACCTGACCGGGTTCTGGCGATTGATACCCTCTATATCAACGCCATTGCCCTGATCATTCTGCTCGGCATTACGCTGGGAACGCGCATGTACCTGGAGTCAGCCCTGTTGATTGCGGTTATGGGGTTTGTCAGCACGGTAGCCATGGCCAAGTATCTGAAGCGGGGTAGCGTCATTGAATAACAATCCGGCACAACCGATCAGCTATTATCTGCCTATGTCTGGAGGAGACAACTCATGAGCCCATTCGCAGAGTACGCCATCTCAGCCCTGTTGTTGTTTGGTGGTGCTTTTACGTTGGTTGGCGCCATTGGCCTTGCCCGGCTACCGGACTTTTACACCCGGCTGCACGGGCCAACCAAAGCAACCACCGTCGGCGTCGGTGCCATCATGCTGAGCTCCGTTATCTATTTCAGCGCCATGGGCGAGGATATCGACATTTCCGAAATCCTGATCACGGTCTTCTTGCTGATGACCGCACCGGTGAGTGCCAACATGCTGGCCAAAGCGGCCATGCACATCGGTGTGAAAACCGTGGAAAGCACTGAAGGCAATCCGTGGGAACAGTAACCCCACCGTGGAACAAGGTTTCTCGGGTGCCAACGGAATAGTGATGCAAGCTTCCGGCTTCACTCAGTTTATGTCAGATTCAGCCAACTTCTCAGACAAAACCAACAACCGGGAAAGAGGATTACAGACATGGTAAAGACACAAATTTTACCGGCGGCGAAAAATGCCCACCAATACCCTCTGCTGATCAAACAGCTGCTGCTTTCAGGGCCAAGGTATTCTCCGGACCAGGAAATCGTATACGCCAACCGCAGCAAGTACACTTACACCGATCTGGTAGAACGCATTCACCGCCTTGCCAACGCCCTCTCCGATGCTGGCGTGAAGCCAGGCGATACGGTCGCGGTAATGGACTGGGATACGCCCCGCTATCTGGAATGTTTTTTCGCGATCCCCATGATGGGTGCCGTGCTGCACACCATAAACGTGCGTTTGTCACCGGATCAGATTGTTTACACCATGAACCACGCCGAAGACGACGTTGTGCTGGTGCACGACGACTTCCTGCCCGTTCTTGAAGCCGCTCGTGACGACATCAAAACGGTCAAAATCTATATCCAACTCAGTGATGAGAAAACGGCAAAAGATACGCGGCTTGATACCCTTGGCGAGTACGAAACACTCCTGGCCAATTCCGCCGCAGAGTTCGACTTCCCGGATTTCGACGAGAACAGCGTCGCAACGACCTTCTACACCTCGGGTACCACCGGCAACCCGAAAGGCGTGTTCTTCAGCCATCGCCAACTGGTGCTCCATACACTGGCAATGACCGGATCGCTTTCCGCCTACGATGAAATGCCACTACTGCGCTCATCGTCGGTGTACATGCCGGTGACACCCATGTTCCACGTTCACGCCTGGGGTGTTCCTTACGCGGCCACCATGATGGGCATCAAACAGGTTTACCCTGGCCGCTATGAGCCCGAATTACTGGTTGATCTGATCAAGGAGCACAAGGTGTCTTTCTCACACTGTGTTCCAACCATCATGCAGATGCTGATGGGCACAGAGTCCATCAAGACAGCAGATCTGAGCAACTGGCACGTACTGATTGGTGGCAGCGCGATGACCAAAGGCCTGTGCGATGCAGCCGCCAAACTGGGCATCCGCATGTACACCGGCTATGGCATGTCAGAGACCTGCCCTTTGCTCAGCGCAACCCATCTGAAGCCCGAAGATCTGGAGCTGTCGCTTGAGCAGCAAACCGCCAAACGGATCAAAACCGGCATTGCAGTCCCTATGGTAGAGCTGGAGATTGTTGACCCTTCCGGCAACCCAGTAGCTCATGACGGCGAAGCCAAAGGTGAGGTGGTTGCTCGAGCCCCTTGGCTCACCCAGAGTTATTTCAAAGAACCCGCCAAAGGTGAAGAGCTTTGGGAAGGCGGCTGGTTGCACACGGGGGATGTTGCCTCCATTGAGCCAAATAACACGCTCACCATCAAGGACCGCATCAAGGACGTGATTAAAACAGGCGGCGAGTGGCTCTCATCCCTGGATCTGGAAAACCTGATCAGCCAGCACCCGGCTGTAGAAGGCACTGCTGTTGTAGGCATTCCGGACGAAAAGTGGGGAGAGAGGCCCTATGCTCTCATCACATTGAGGCCAGGCGCGAAGGCAACGCTGGAAGATATACAGAGCCACCTGCAGAAACATGTTGATAGCGGAGAGATCAACAAGTGGGCGATCCCCAGCGAGATTGACTTTGTTGAAGACATCCCGAAAACAAGCGTCGGGAAGATCAACAAAAAGCTGATCCGTGACCAGTTGCAGTAAACCGATTTGATACCGCAATGGCCCGCCAGGTTTCCCTGCGGGCCATTTTTGTTTTTCACCGTATAATCCCCTGCCTCAAACCTTTCTCAACTCACTGCTACAAAAGAGCCTGACTATCGTGATGTCGAAACTCCGACAGAAGAGAGGCTTGAGGCAATCCGCACAGGCGACAAGATGCTTTACGTCAGGAAAAAGCGCTAAACACGGATATTTCAGCCACCGGAGCGCTTTACCACCCAGCCCTGCTGCTCCATGAGTGGCACAAGCAGATCCCGCTGGTCACCCTGGATTTCAACAACGCCCTCTTTCACCGTGCCACCAGTGCCGCATTTTGCTTTCAGTACTTTGGCGTAGGCTTTGAGCTCTTTCTCATCCATGGGGATGCCGGTAATCAGAGTAACGCCTTTTCCTTTGCGCCCCTTTGTCTCGCGGCTTACCCGCACAACGCCATCACCTTCCGGGCGTTGAGCCTGGCTGCAGGTGCAGTCAGAAACCGGGTTGCGGCATTCGGGGCACATTCGCCCCTGCTCCGTTGAAAACACTAAACCGCCTGTCGATCGCTTCGCCATTTATCCTCCGTATGCAGGGACTCTGGAGCTATGTTCCCAAACGAGCCCCGGTTATTTCAATCGGGATCAGGAGGATACTTGGTGAACATATCCGCAACCACTTCGTCAATCAGCTTGCTGCGGGTTTCGGGAGACTGGTTTTCGTTGAGGTAGCGACGGCTGGCGGCGCGCCAGACAACTTCTTCAGTGCTCTTGTCTACCAGCTCAACCACCAGCTTTCCTTCTTTCACTTCCCGCACAGGAGGCGGTGCCGAGAGCCCCCAGCCAAAGTTACCTATACCATAGCCAAAGCCAAGACCCACACCCGAATGCTCGAGACGATCCTCTTCCACAATCTGCCAGTTCACCAGAATGTCTGCTTCCGGCTCCGGTACCTTGCGCAATGCCTTACGATTCAGCTCACGCTCAACCGCGTTTTGAACACGATTTCCATCCAGTGAAACAAACGAGGAATTGCCGGCACCGGGCGCAAAGGCCCAGGACGAATAGTCGCCGAAAACCACCGCGGAGTTGTAATCAGTCACCACGTTACTGGCACACCCGGTCATTGCCAGTGCCACCAGCGCTGCCATCAGAAGACGAGCCATTGCCTACTCCTTAATTTCCTGGAATCCTGATACCAGTATACGCACAAGACACTTATCCGATGCGTTTTTGCCCGCTCATGTTTCAAAACTGTAATCCAGTTTATGAGCATCACAAAAGGCCGTGAACGTTTCCGCTTGATCGTCCGGAACGAGAACTCGGGCGGTTACCGAATTGCCATAGTCGATTGATTCCAGCTCAGCCGCATTAACATCACACCAGTGTCGCAGCGGTTGCTCATCGGCAAAACCCATCTTAACGTTTGCGGGACAAACCGGTTTGTGGAAAATCCTGCCCACTTCTGACAACACACTTTCAGCCGCGCCAGCGTATGCCCTCACAAGCCCTCCGGCGCCCAGTTTGATGCCACCGAAATAACGGATCACCATGACCAGAACGTCGCCCATATCCTTGTGCTGAATCACATTGAGAATTGGTTTGCCTGCAGTACCGGAAGGCTCGCCATCATCGTTCATGGCGGCTTCCGCTGCAGAGCCGGGGCGTCCGATCTGGTAAGCCCAACAGATATGACGTGCATCGGGATGATCCTGACGTGCCTTTTCAAGCCAGCCTTTTACCTCATCCCGGGTACTCACCGGCGCAACCCGGGCAATGAAACGGCTTTTTTTCACACCGGTTTCACGCTCTAGGTAACCGGCAGGTACCGGGTAATCTTTTTTCATGAACAGGCCTGTGTTTTCATTAATCGGCCGCAAATACCGGTAACCGGGCTACGATCTGTAAACCTCCGCGTTCGCTATTGTTTGCGGTGATCTCACCGTCATGGGCCAGAATAATGTCTTTGGCGATCGCCAGCCCTAATCCCCACCCTTCGCCTCCCCGGGACTTGTCACCCCGGAAAAAAGGCTCAAAGAGATGGCCGAGGATTTCATCTGCGACACCTGGGCCTTCATCTTCGATCATCAGGTTTATCCAACCCGCAGACACCGTAAGCGCAACATGAACCACCTTGCCCGGAGGGGTATAATCCAGCGCATTTTGCAGAATATTATCAAACGCCCGTTGTAACAGGCCGGCATCGCCCAGCACAGACACGCCAGCGCTCTCGGGCATTGATACCAGTTTACAATCCACACTGCGGTGCTCTGCATACTCTGCCGAATCCCGTAACACGTGATTCAACACATCCACGGGCCGCACTGGCTTTCGCGCTATATCACCACCCTGCTCGGTCACCCGGTATAACGTCAGGATCTGCCCTGTCATGGTGTCGAGGCGCTCATTCTGGCGGAGAATACTGGCCATCAGCTCGCCCTCTACGCCGCCTTCGCTGGCCAGCTCAATGGCTACGCGCTGACGCGCCAGCGGCGTTCGCAAATCGTGGGATATGTCCCGCAACAGATGTTTCTGCCGCTCCAACAGAGTACAAAGCTGATCCGTCATCGCGTTAAACGCCGTCGCCAGTTGTCCCACCTCGTCCCGCCGGGCCGCTATGCGCTCATCAACCCGCAATTCTGTATTACCACCCGCGATGGCCTGTGCGGTAGTTTCCATATGCCTCATGGGGCGCGACACAAAACGCGCAATTAACCAACAAGCCAAAGTGATCAGAACAAATGCCAGCCCCATTTCCATAAACCGGAAAACCGGGGGTTCCAGCCAGCCTTCCCCGTGCATTTTGGGCCAGGCAACCAGACGGTACCCCTCACCGACATCAACAATGGCGGGCTTTTGCCGATACCACCCGGATTTGATCCGAGAGCGGATGGCCGCAGGCAAGCGGTTGTCATCATCGGAACCAATCATCATCAGGTGCAGCCCCAGCTCGTCACCCTGTGACTTCAGGAACCTGTAAGCATCTCGGCGCCCTCGGGTATCAAGGATGGAGGCCACCTCAAATCCAAGATCCCGTAACTCAAGCTGGCGCTCGATGCCAGCGCGTTCGCGATCCAGTAAGAAGCTGGAGGCCAGGCCGCTCACGATCATTGCTGCTGCCATAGCCAGCCAGATCAGCAGGAAAATCCGCCAGAAAAGCGGCACTATCAGCCGGCGCGTCATACCGGCACCCGATAGCTGTAACCGAGACCACGTACTGTCTCAATCCTTGGCGTGTCCTCGTTGCCCAGCTTCTTGCGAAGATTACTAATATGCATGTCCAATGTGCGATCAAAGGCTTCCAGGCGGCGACCCAGCGCCCACTGCATCAGGTCTGTTTTGCGCACCACACTGCCAGCATGGGCCAGTAGCACCTGCAGAATTTCGTATTCGGTGGCTGTCAGTTCCAGCGGCTCGTCATTCTGGTAAATACGACGGCGAACCAACTCAATCCGCAGGTCGCCATAGTGCCGTGCCTCCTCTACTTCCGCCTTCTGATCCCAGGCCACCCGGCGCAATATCGCTTGAAGCCGAGCTGCCAGCTCACGGGGATTACAGGGTTTGGGAATATAATCATCCGCACCGACTTCAAGCCCCACAATGCGATCTGTTTCATCGCCCCGGGCGGTCAGCAATACGACGGGCAGGTGAGTTGCCGAGCGCAGTTCACGCAACACCTCAAGGCCATTGATATCAGGCAGCATAATGTCCAGCACGACAATATCGCAACGCTGCCCGAGCGCCAGCGCCAAGCCGTCCTTACCATTGGCAGCTTCGCGCACGGTGAACCCCTGGCCGCTTAAATAGCGGGCAAGCAGCTCGCGGAGCTCGTCATCGTCTTCTACCAGAAGGACTCTGTTCTGCATCGTTTCTCTCTAAACAGGGTTTGCGCTAACCGGATTTGCTCAATTGATGTGTGCAAAGCGTGTTCCCCGAAGTCTAACACGGGCCCCGGAACCTGCTGACTTTGGCGTGCGCTTCTTTGCAGAACCTTTACATAGCGTTGACGCTCGTTTACCAGGACGCCAAGTACCATAACGGTGAATCATGCTTCTGCCGCAACCGGCCAAGCAGCAACTTCACTGAAAGAGGAAATACCATGAGCAAACGTAAATCATCCATCATTGCCGCCGGCATCCTGGCCTCCGCCCTGTTTACAGCCAGTCCTGCTTTGATGGCAGGCAACTCTTCCGGCAACCATGGCGACGGCCAGCGCGGTAATCAGCGCGACATGGCTGAAATGTGCGACAACATGCGCGAAGGCAAAGGGCCCTTTAACAAAGCAGAACGCCAGGAAGAAATGGCCGAGCGACGGGAAGCCATGGCTGAGCGCCTGAAACTGAACGACGAACAGCGTGGAATCTGGAACGAGATGCACGAAGAAAAACGCGAGCAGCACGACAAGCGTATGGAAAACATGCAGGAAAAGATGAAAAAGCGCTGCGATCAGTTGAAGAAGTGATCACAAACCGGGTTTTGACGTAAGGTATCGGGAGCGATCAAGGAGTACGCCCCAGCCATGTCAAAACCCGCTATTCCAAACATAACACTTGAGGCCTGCCATTCCCTTTCCGATATCCCCCGGGAAACCTGGAAGCGGCTGGCAGGCACCGACAACCCGTTTTTACGTTACGAGTTTTTCGAAGCGCTGGAAAGCTCCCATTGCACCAGCGAGAATACCGGCTGGAAGCCCTGCCATCTTGTGTTCCGGACGGAAGGCGAGATTGCCGGTGTCGCGCCCGCCTACCTCAAGTCACACTCAATGGGCGAGTACGTATTTGACTGGGCCTGGGCGGACGCATACCGCCGCTACGACATGGAATACTACCCAAAACTCCTGATAGCTGTGCCTTTTACACCTTCCCAGGGGCCGCGGTTGCTGCTTGATCCGCAATTGCGAAATGCGCTCAATCCCCGCCAGATTCACAACCTTCTGGACACCCTCGTCGGCCACCTTGGCGCTCACTCGTGGCACCTTTTATTTCCCAGCGCAGAGGATCAGCAACTGCTCCAGCAAGATGAGCAGCTACATCGCATTGGCTGCCAGTTCCACTGGCACAACCAAGGCTACGGGTGCTTCGAGGACTTTCTGGGCCGACTCACCTCACGCAAGCGAAAATCCATTCGCAAGGAGCGCCGCCAGGTAGCTGAACAGGAGATTTCCTTCACCCGGTTCCATGGCCGGGATCTCCCCGATCACGTTCTTGCAGCTTTCTATGTGTTCTACCGGGCCACTTACCTGAAACGCGGGCAGCACCCCTACCTTTCCCGGCAGTTCTTTGAACAGATACGACAGACCATGCCCGAGCACCTGCATGTGATCATGGCCATAAAAGACGGAAAAATGATTGCCAGCGCATTGTTTCTGAGTGGAAAGAGCACACTTTACGGCCGTTACTGGGGCTGCCTTGAAGAATACAACCACCTGCACTTTGAAACCTGTTACTACCAGGGCATTGAGCTGGCGATTGATCTGGGCCTTCAAATCTTCGACGCGGGTGCGCAGGGCGAACACAAACTGGTGCGCGGCTTTGAGCCGGTGCTCACGCATTCATGGCACGGGATCGCCCACCCGGGATTTCATGACGCGATTGAAGTCTTCACACGGGAGGAGGCAGAACAGGTGATGGCTTACTACGAAGACGCCAAAACGGTGCTGCCGTTCCGGCAAAACGACGGAGCCTGAGAGGCTACCCTTCGGGCGCCGCCCTGCTCCGCATCCAAGTCAGCTGTCTTTGATACGGAAACCTATCTTCAGCGATACCTGATAGTGGCCAACCTTGCCATCAACAATGTGTCCACGGGTTTCAGTTACCTCGAACCATTCCATATTGCGGATGCTCTTCGCAGATTCCGCAAGGGCATTTTCAATCGCGCCCTCAATGCTTTTCTCTGACGAACCGACAATTTCAACCTTCTTGTACACGTGGTTATCGGACATAACAAAGCTCCTTGCACTCGGTGGCATTCAACCAAAGCCTATAAGACAAGCCGCTATCCGGCAAATCACAGAAGTCAAAATATTACATGGCAGGCTGCAGGTTGCTCGACTAAGCTTTTTTTACAAGTTTGCAGACAGTCGTTCGTGGAAGCCAGAAACATTGATATTGACGCTGCCGGCTTAGCTAATTCACCGACTTCTACATCATTTTATGTGCCAGTTCGTTCTCGAATTTCCAGCAATAGAATCACCATGACGAGAGCACCAGATGCCCGCCGATACTGATACTGCCGCCATTACCGATGATCAGACCTCAGAAATAGAAACCTATTTAACTGATATTGCGCAAGGTATCAGCCAACTACTCCCTGAGTCGGCTCAATCAAGCTGGCAACTTATTTTGCAGCACCCAATTTTGGGGGCTCTGCTAATTGCACTTGTGTCCTACATTATTGCCATTTCTTTCAGGTCATTATTGGCCAACCTTGTAGGCCGAATCACTGGCTTGACACGACCTTCGGTTGACAATGCTGTGATGAAAGATTTGCGCAAGCCCATTTTTAACATGATCTTTTTTTTGGGCTTATCGCTAGCGGTTGTTGTGGCTAACCTGCCTTTAGGTGGAATCACACTGATCAAAATATTCTTATCATTTATAACCGCCAGCTGGATGGGCGCTGTTATTAAAATCTCAACACTCGCGCTACAAGCACTGAGTCGGGAAAACCGTTTTCAACTGATTGATGCGCGCACTGTGCCACTGCTGGATCTGACCAGCAAACTGCTCAGCATCATGATAGGCAGCTATGTACTTTTGATAATCTGGGGGGTTAACCCGGTAGGCTGGCTAGCTTCAGCTGGTATCGTCGGCCTGGCCCTGGGGTTCGCTGCCAAAGATACGCTGGGCAATTTGTTTTCCGGATTTTTTATTGTTGCCGATGCACCTTATAAAATCGGAGATTACATCAATCTGGACTCTGGTGAGCGCGGTAAGGTTTGTGCAATTGGTTTACGCAGCACCCGCCTGTTAACCCGTGACGATGTTGAGATCACCATCCCCAACGGGGTCATTGCTAACGCTAAAATTATTAATGAAAGCGGTGGCCCAATGAGCCTGAGAATTCGCATCATAGTTGGCGTAGCTTACGGCTCTGACGCTGATCAGGTGGTTCGACTATTATTAAAAGCAGGAACAGAGCACAACGAAGTATGCAAACTACCAGAGCCCCGAGTCAGGTTACGTGGTTTTGGCGCCTCAAGCCTGGACTTCAATTTAATGTGCTGGATAACCAAACCGGAAGATCGCGGCCGGATTGCACATGAGCTGCATATGACCATCTACAGATTATTCAATGAGCATGGCGTGGAAATCCCTTACGCCAAGCGGGACTTGTATATCAAGCAATGGCCCAAGGACAACTCCCAAAAATAATAAATCAATGCAACCGGGTTTATCACTCAAAAGAAATATCGAACAAAGGCAGCCGCGAGGATACCTGCCGCAATGGCTGGCAGCGGCTTCTTGATGGCAAGCATGGTAACCGCAGTAACCATGAGGGCCGCGAGCGCGCCCGCATCACCGCCAAATGCCATGGGCACGATGATGGCGATGAGCACGGAGCTGGCCATCGTGTTGATAAAGCTCTCAATGCGGGGGTTTATCCGCACATAGGACATGATAAATACGCCCCCGAACCGGGTTACCAACGTAACCAGCGTCATGATCAGAATCAGCACCAGGACACCGGTTGTAGTGGTTTCAATGGTCATGCGGGCGCCTCCACATCCTCATCAACTGGCTTCTTTTCAATCCAGAAGAGGCCGACCAAGCCGCCTGCAACAGCCCCTGCCACTACATGCGTGTTAGCGGGCAGCCACTTCCATGCAGCGATCGACGCCACGGCCGCAACCGACCAGGCCACCAACACACGGGGGTTCTTCTTACCGCCCAGCGCCATCGCCAACAAAAAGCAGCCCAGCACCATATCCATCCCGAGACTTTTCGGGTTCTGTAAAAGCCCACCGAAATACACGCCTAACCAGGTGCCGACAATCCAGGCCAGCCAAAGCGCAAGCCCGCCGCCCAGAATCACCTCAAGGTTACGCCTGCCGCTTTGGTATTCCTGGGCCGACACAGCCCAGTTGGCATCCGTAAGCAGCAGCATAAGGCCGTAGCGTTTGGCGGGAGAAACATCCTTCAGCATGGGATAAAGCGAAGCGCCCATCAGCAGGTGCCTGGAATTAATAGCAAATACTACAACCATAACGGGAATAACCGAGACTTCAGCCCCCCACATATCAATTGCGGCAAACTGCGAGGCACCCGCAAACACCAAAGTACTCATCAGCAAAGATTCGAGAGGGCCCAGCCCCTTCTGCACAGCCGCAAGACCGAACGCGGCGCCAAATGCCACCACAAACAGAGAAATAGGAAACATCCGGATAAGTTCGGAACGAACCTTCGCGGGCTGGAACTGGTAGGAACGTGCAGTGTTTATCATCTACGCAAGCTAAGGAAGTTTTACGGAAACGCGTATAGGTACTTTCCGAAGGCAGGGACCTCAAGTGCAGCCGCGCCCGGTTATTGCTCGGAGGCCATGTCTGAGTCCTCCACCAGCCGCGCCCGAACACGAGGTAGATATTCCGGATATTGGCTCTGAACAAAGTCTACTAAGCCCTCACGCACAACACACCGAAGGTCCCAGGCCTGGCTGGAATCCGGGGCGCCCATCAGGAAGCGTATCTGTAAGGCCCGGTCGTTGGAGTCAGTAACCTGCACCGTCTCTGTCTTGCCGTCCCACTGAGGCGCTTGCCGGAGCAGGCGCGCAAACTCCTCGCGTAATGGCTCCACCGGTATGGCGTAGTCCAACCACAAAAAGACAGTGCCCAGCAGGTCCGCCGTATTTCGCGACCAGTTCTGAAACGGGTTCTCTATAAACCACTGCAATGGCACGATCAACCGCCGCAGATCCCAAACCCGCAACACCACATAGGTGGCGGTTACTTCCTCGACCCAGCACCACTCACCCTGAACATGGAGTACGTCGTCGATGCGGAACGGCTGAGTTAGCGCGATCTGCATGCCCGCCAGCAGGTTACCGAGCACCGGACGGGCCGCAAAACCCAGAACAATCCCACCAATGCCGGCAGAGGCCAGCAAACTCCCGCCGACATGGCGCACCCCATCAAAGGTCATCAGGGCTGTCCCCATCCCGACGATCACTATCAGGATGTTGAGGCCACGAACAAGAAAGCGGGTCTGTGTTTCAACTTTGCGAGCACGCTTCCATTGGCCTTCCAGTACCGGGTTGAGCGTGACTATTACCTCACCGATGGCCGAGGTGCAACGCACCGCCGCCCAGGTTAGCGACAGGATCAACAATAGCGTGGCGAGATGCTGGAGTTCCGACAGCAGGGGAAGATCTTCGGGTGCGGTTTCCAGAACCCCGTTCAGCACCAGCAAACACAAAACGACGCCCAGAGCGCGCGCGGCGGCATCGAGAAAGATACGGGGAACGGCCTTGGAGCGGGTAAATCGCCGCGTCAGTGCCAACGCAAGCCGATAGGCAGTGTAGGTTGCCAGCAGCGCCAGTAACGCCGATACCCCCGGCAACAGCCACGCCCTGAGGCCGGCCTCGATAGACTCCAACATCCTGTCCTCCCCCGGACAATGACTCCAAAACCCTCAAACTAGCGCATGACTGCGGGCAGTGGCAAAAGAAAGTGATGGCGGGGGGCATGCGGGGAACGGAAAAACCGGAAAACCATCCCTGGGGACCGTCTTCCGGCCTGAAGCTAACACCAATTGTGGCAAATCAGAACTTCACTCCAGCCCATAACCAGGCCTTGTCCGTATCAACACCAAAGTCATCGGCTGAGTAACTGGCAAACTTGGCACCCACACTGTAGTTCTCATCAAAGGCATAGGTCGCCTGAAGACCGAGTTCGCTGCCATAATCAACACTGTTCCTATCACTACTGAAGTCCCGATAGACCACTATCAGCTTGACCCCGTTGACCGAAGTCGCAACAGACGCATGGATATCCTGCAGACCGTCCACCGGGGTTACCAGGAACTGATCGGCCCAGCCGTTCATGGCGTGTAGCGTCGCCAGCGGTGTCTGGAAGAAGGCCTTGCCGTCATCGGAGCCCAGGGTCTCCATACCGGCCTTAAAGGTTACGCCCCAGGTCGCCAGCCCCGCTTCCAATAGCCAGTAGTCCACGTCAAAACTTTGGGAATTGTCCCCATAGTCGCTCTGGCGCGCATACTCAAGTGTGTAAAGGGCCTTGGCCCCGTCGGTAATGGCCGTTCCTCCATCGAAGCGCAGACCAAAGGTCTGAGTAGACAGCGACGGCAAATCGGTAAAGTCCAGCAGGTAGCCGTAACCCGTTACCGTGCCTGCGGCCAGCCCCTCATACCGGACATTAAGCACTGGAGCACGCATGCCAAAATTCCCCACCGGACTCGCATCAGAAAAGATTCGATTGGCGTTATACAAATAGCCGGCCGTTATCCGTGTATCCCTGAGCGAGGTGTTAATAGCGGTGAACCCGTCAAAGGTCTGCTCATTCTGGCGCCAACCAACGTTGCCTATAAAGCGATGGTTGTCCAGCGCAAGACGCTGACGGCCGTAGGTCAAGGTTGTATCCGCCAGACCGCGATAGCGCAGGTATACCTGGTTGACCTCGGTTTCTGTAGGGTCGGCCACCACCGAATGGTCAACGGTGCCATTGATAGTACTGTTGTAATTCTCATTACCTACTGCAGTAACGTTCTCAGCCTCCATGAATACCTCAAACCCCTGATACCGAGCAGTGCGGTAGCCCAGGCGTGTGCGGACGGTGGAAGCCTGGGCATTATCAAGTGGGTTGTCCTGGTCGACAAACTCGTAGCGATAACGGAGATCAGCCGACGGTATGCCAGAGGTCAGCGCATCGGTAAGGCTTTGCGACGCGACCGGAGTCGCCGTCGAGACCAATAATATGCCGAGCGGTAAAACCGGCAGCGACAGTTTCCGGGCACGCGAGCTGGAGAGCAGTGATCGTTTTTTCATCGGTATTGCACCTTGTGTGGTGGCTAGCGGGTTGCTGACAAACAGAATTGGATGAAGCTGTGCGAGTCTAGAGCGCATCAAATCGCACCAACCTTGACGAAAGTCAGTCCAGAGTTCTGACCATCCACAAATGGCATGCAACAGACAAAAATACCCATAAATATAACAACCTACCTCCATAGTGGTATGTGTTTCTTGGTATCACTCTCCTGTTCCCGGGCGTAGATTGCCCAATCCCGGGGTGAGCGCCCAGTCTCGCCGACGCCCAGGACCAACAGGTCAGCGAAGAGCGATCCCACATCTGCAATTGACCTCTCCGCCCAGAGCGATTAGTTTATATCCAGTCCGACCCCACAAGGGCAATCCCCTTGGGGAGACCCGGGCACCTGAAATCAAAACGCCGGCCACAAGCCGGGCGACAAAAACAACACCGCCACTGCCGCCGAGATCCGGCCAAGTGGAGAGGATTTCAAAATGTCTGTATCTGCACGCCTCCAGGATGTCTTGTGCGCTGCACAACCGCGCCCAACTGTTATGAATATCGCCTTTCATTTCCACAGGTTTGAGTCCATCAGCACCAGGGAAGAGGGGTAAACCGCATGAACGTATTCAGCCATCCCGAATTTGACAACCACGAACATTTATCCTTTTTCTGCGACCCCGAGACCGGGCTCAAAGCCATTGTTGCCATACACAACACTTCCCGCGGACCCGCTTTGGGTGGCTGCAGGATGTTCCCTTATACCAGCGATGAAGAAGCCTTACGCGACGTACTGCGCCTGTCACGGGGGATGACGTACAAATCCGCGCTTGCCAACCTGGATCTGGGCGGCGGCAAATCGGTCATTATCGGCGACCCTCGCAAGCAAAAGAGTGAAGTCTTGCTGGAAGCCATGGGCAAGCGTCTGGAAGGCCTTGGCGGCCAGTACATTGCGGCCGAAGATTCCGGCACCAGCGTGTCTGACCTGAAAGTCATGGGGCGGCATACCAAGCACGTTGCCGGCATTGTGGAACGTACCGCTTTTGACGGCCAGCCCAGCAACGGTGATCCCTCACCTACCACAGCCTATGGCACATTCGTCGGCCTGAAGGCTGCGGTGAAACACAAGCTTGGCCGCGACGACCTGACCGGTTTGAAGGTTGCTATCCAGGGTATTGGCAACGTGGGCTATCGCTTGGCACGCCACTTGAAAGAAGCCGGCGCAGAACTTTGGGTGTACGACATTCACCAGGAGAATATGCAGCGTGCGGTGGATGAGCTGGGCGCTCATGCCGCCTCGGCTGACGACATTCTGTTCCTGCCGGTAGATGTGGTCGCACCCTGCGCCATGGGTGCAGTGCTAAACGACGCCAGCATTCCCCGCCTGGACGCTACTGTCATTGCAGGCGCCGCCAACAATCTCCTGCAGCGCCCGGATCACGATCAGGCACTGAAAGACCGCGGCATTCTTTATGCTCCGGACTTCGCCATTAACGCCGGCGGCATCATCGACATCTTCTACGAGCGCACAGGGGCGTCCCCGGAAGCCGTGCGGGCCCATGTAGAGGGCATTGGCCAAACGCTTTCCGAGATCTTCACGCGCTCGGATCGCAGCGGCATGCCAACAGGCGCAGTTGCCAATATTCTTGCCGAAGAACGCTTCCGGAAACATTCCGGCGCAGCTGAGACAGCGCGCGAGCAGCGCATCAACGCGGGATAACGAACAGCATTTGGTTTACGGGGCTATGATCAATTCATGGCTTCCGCTCTTACAAACAAAAACAAGCATCTACAGGAGACAATCATGTCTGAATCGAACGCACCTGTTTCAGGAGCACTGGAAGGCTCGAATGCCAACCGGGGGCTCTGGTCCTCCCGCCTTGCTTTTATACTTGCGGCCACAGGTTCGGCTGTTGGATTGGGGAATATCTGGAAATTCCCTTACATTACCGGTGAAAACGGTGGTGGAGCCTTCGTACTGGTATACCTGCTGTGTATCGCTGCGATTGGTCTGCCCATCATGATGGCTGAGGTGCTCATTGGTCGCCGCGGCGGCCGCAGCCCGGTTAACAGCCTCAGAGCCATTACCGGGCACGACAAGCTGAACCCGGCCTGGCGCATGGTCGGCGCAGTCGGGGTGATCGCCGGCTTCCTGATTCTCTCATTCTACTCGGTGATCGGTGGCTGGGCTGTATCCTATGTAGGGACAGCCGCCAGTGGAGAGCTGACCGGCCAGTCTGCGGATGCCATTGGTGCCATCTTCTCTGACCTTCTGGCGGATCCGCTCACGCTGCTGATGTGGCATACCCTGTTTATGGCGCTGGTGATGCTAGTGGTAGCAAAAGGCGTTCGCGCGGGCCTTGAGCGGGCCGTCAGCATTCTTATGCCGGCCTTGTTCCTGCTTTTGCTCACCGTTGTCGGCTACGCCATGACCACCGGTGAGTTTGGCCGCGCTGTGACTTTCCTGTTCCAGCCAGACTTCTCCAAACTCACCACCTCCGGCATTCTGGTCGCCTTGGGCCACGCCTTCTTCACTCTGAGCCTCGGCATGGCGGTGATGATGGCTTACGGCTCCTACCTGCCTAAAGGTGTGTCCATCGCCAAAACCTCCATTGCCGTTTGCGTCATCGATACCGGTGTGGCTTTGCTGGCCGGCCTGGCCATTTTCCCGATTGTCTTCGCCAACGGCCTTGAGCCCGGCGCCGGCCCCGGCCTGATCTTTCAGACCCTGCCGCTAGCGTTTGGCCAGATGCCCATGGGGAGCCTGTTCGGAACCCTGTTCTTCCTGTTGCTGATATTTGCCGCCTGGACCTCCGGTATTTCGCTGCTGGAGCCCATTGTGGAATGGCTGGAGGAACAAAAAGGAATGACCCGCATCACCAGTACGTTAGGCGCAGGTTTCGTGTGCTGGGCGCTGGGCATTGCATCAATCCTTTCCCTGAACCTGTGGTCGGGTTTCGCGCCACTGGGGTGGATTGGCATGCTCGAAGGTAAAACGATCTTTGATCTGCTGGACTTCTTTACTGCCAACATCCTGTTGCCGCTGGGCGGCCTGCTGGTTGCCGTATTTGCCGGCTGGGTAATGTCACGCAAGGCGATGGAGGATGAACTGGCGCTGTCAGAGCCCATGTTCCGCCTCTGGTACATTACCGTACGTTTCATTACGCCGGTGGCCGTGGGTGCAGTATTTATCTACAATTTGTTCGGTTCTTGAGCTATGTCAAATTTGAAAACGAGGTGTAAAAACCGAGGAGTTCCGACGTAGACTTCAAATATGTTTGAGCTATATCGCAGTGTATGATGGGGCGTTGTTGATCTAAGGAGAGGCCCTATGACCACTCGCCCCGTCAAGGATCCATCGGCCCCCAAGTGGTTTGCACTTGGGGAGGACGAGGTTTTCAGGAATGTGGGCTCAGGCCTTGATGGCCTGAGCCCCACAGACGCAACAGAAAGGCTTAACCGCACCGGGCCGAACCGGCTACCCGAAGTTCAGCCCGACGGCCCGCTACGCCGATTCCTCAGACAATTCCGCAATGTCCTGATCTATGTACTGCTGGCCGCCGCAGCGGTAACAGCCGCGCTTGGGCATCTGGTCGATACCGGTGTGATCCTGGCCGTCGTGCTGGTCAACTCAGTGATCGGCTTCGTACAGGAAGGTCGTGCCGAGCAGGCTTTGTCGGCAATTCGCGACATGCTGGCTCCAGAAGCAGAAGTACTGCGTGACGGGCGCCGGGCGACGGTGCCAGCCGAGGAACTGGTACCGGGGGATATCGTACTTCTTGACGCCGGCGACAAGGTGCCCGCCGACCTTCGATTGGTTGCCGCCAAGGGCTTACGTATTCAGGAAGCGGTTCTGACAGGTGAATCCGTTCCGGTCGACAAGGTGACAGATCCTGTCGCCGCAGACGCACCCATTGGCGACCGACACTCGATGGCCTACAGCGGTACCCTGGTCGCCGCCGGCACCGGGCGTGGCGTTATTGTAGCGACAGGAGCCGAGACCGAAATCGGGCGAATCAGCGGGCTGCTGACCAGCGTCGAGACAACAACCACACCACTTCTCCTGCAGATGGAGGTCTTCGCCCGCCGCATTACCGGCGTCATCCTCGTACTGGCCGCGATGATCCTCGCCTTCGGGTACGGCGTGGCCGGCATGAGCTTTGGTGACGTCTTTGTCGCCGTGGTTGGCTTATCGGTTGCTGCGATCCCTGAGGGGCTGCCGGCAATTCTCACCGTAACACTCGCCATCGGCGTGCAGGCGATGGCACGGCGCAACGCGATCGTGCGCCGACTCCCCGCGATCGAGGCTTTAGGCTCTGTCTCGGTCATCTGTACAGACAAGACAGGCACGCTAACCCGCAACGAAATGACGGTGACCAGGGTCGCCACCGCAAGGCAAAGCTTTTCTGTAACCGGCACAGGGTATACACCCGATGGTTCCATTATGCTCGACTCCAAGGAGGTCGAATCAGGAACCCATCCGCTCCTGAGCGATCTTGCCCTTGGTGCCATGCTTTGCAACGATGCAGAACTGAAGCAAACGGAAGCTGGCTGGACCGTTCAAGGCGACCCAATGGAGGGCGCCCTGGTCGCCTTTGCCTGCAAAGCCGGCCTGGTGACAGGTGATACCCGCCCTGCCAATCCGCAAACTGACGCGATTCCCTTCGACGCCCAGCACCGGTTTATGGCGACACTGCATCATGATCACAACGGCCAGGCAACAATCCACGTGAAGGGAGCTCCCGAGCGTATCCTGGCCATGTGTACCCGCCAGCATGAGGACGAAGACGGGGCCACCCCCTTAGATGCCGAATACTGGCGGCGTGCTGCGTCGGAGATTGCAGCTGAAGGCCAGAGAGTTTTGGCCATCGCCACAAAGCACGCACCGGAAGGCGCTCAGACACTGTCCTTCAGTGAAGTGGAAAACGGGCTGACCATTCTGGGACTCGTCGGCCTGATAGATCCACCCCGTGAAGAAGCTATTACCGCCGTAGCCGAGTGCCAGGCAGCGAGCATCCGGGTCAAGATGATTACCGGCGATCATGGCGGCACCGCCCTGGCAATTTCTCGACAACTGGGGCTTGAGAATACCGAGGAAGTTCTGGAAGGTGCCCAGATTGACGGGCTGAGTGCCACAGAACTGCAAGAGAGCGCCGCGCGCATCGACGTGTTTGCGCGTACCAGCCCCGAGCACAAGCTGCGCCTGGTCGAAGCATTGCAGGCTGATGGACTCGTCGTGGCCATGACTGGCGACGGGGTTAACGACGCGCCGTCGCTAAAACGCGCTGATATCGGCATCGCTATGGGAAAAACCGGGACCGAAGCGGCCAAGGAAGCGGCCGAGATTGTGCTGGCCGACGACAATTTTGCCACCATTGCGGCCGCCGTTCGAGCCGGCCGAACTGTTTATGACAACCTGCGAAAAGCCGTCCTCTTTCTCCTGCCTGTCAATGGCGGTGAAGCGATGGCACTCATTGCAGCGCTTCTTCTGGGCCTGACGCTGCCCATCACGCCGGTGCAGATCCTGTGGGTTAATATGGTCAGCTCGGTTGTTCTGGCCATGGCCCTGGCCTTTGAAGGGGCGGAACCCGGCATCATGCAGCGCCCGCCTCGCCCTGCCTCAGAGGGTATTCTGTCGCGCTTCGTCCTATGGCGCGTGGCATTCGTGTCGATTCTCCTGTGCTCAGGCATTTTCGGGATGTTCATCTGGGCCCAACAGCAAGGCGCAAGCATCGAAGAAGCACGCACGATCGCAGTCAACACACTGGTGGTGATGGAGATCTTCTATCTTTTCTCTGTGCGCTTCCTCAATACCACCTCGCTGTCGCTCAAGGCCGCACTCGGAACGCGGCCGGTGCTTATCGCCATAACCGCAGTCACCACGTTACAGTTCCTGTTTACCTACGCTCCGTTTATGGAAGCCTTCTTCGATACCCGGCCTTTGAGCGTTCCCCAGGGCTTGGCTATCGTCGCCGTAGGGCCAGCACTGCTTGTGATTCTTGAAATAGAAAAACGTGTTCTGCGCCACAGGATGCACCGTCCCCGCACCCCAGGGCAGCCTTCAAAGACTGAAAGTAAAAGAGAGACATTGTGACCGAAGCGCTTCAGGGCTACATGTTCTACGAGTTCGCTGCGCTGCTGGTACTGGCCGCTGGTGTAGGCTTCATCGGACTTCTTCTGCGCCAACCATTGATTGTGAGCTTCATTGCGGTGGGCATAGTTGCCGGCCCCTCTGTGCTGGATATCGCCCGCTCGGATGAACAAATAGACCTCTTGGCCGAGTTGGGAATTGCGGTTCTGTTGTTCCTCGTCGGGCTCAAGCTGGATTTCAATCTGGTACGCACGCTGGGCCCTGTGGCACTGATTACGGGGTTGGGGCAAGTAATCTTCACAACGGTCTTCGGCTTCATCATCAGCCTATTACTTGGCCTCGATGCTCTATCGGCTATATACGTAGCCGTCGCTCTGACGTTTTCGTCGACCATCATCATCGTCAAACTGTTGTCTGATAAACGTGAGATCGACTCGCTCCATGGCCGCATCGCGCTTGGCTTTCTGATTGTGCAGGATGTCGTTGTTGTGGTTGCGATGATCGTATTGTCTGCTATCGGCGTGGGAGCCGGTGAAGATGCTGCGCTGACCGATGTCCTGGTCGTTCTTGGTTACGGCCTGGTCATGCTTTTCGCGGTGGCGCTATTCATCCGTTATGCTGCCAATCCGCTGGTCGACCGCCTGTCGCAGGCTCCGGAATTGCTGGTGTCATTTACCATCGCCTGGGCCGCACTGTTAGCGGCGATTGGCCACTATCTCGGCTTCGGGAAAGAACTCGGCGGGCTACTAGCGGGTGTTTCGCTGGCCTCCACGGCCTACCGTGAGGCGATTGCCGCACGCCTCACGTCGCTGAGGGACTTTCTGTTGCTATTTTTCTTTATCGCGCTCGGAGCTTCCCTGGATCTGTCAGTTCTGGGAGCCAGCGTAGGGCCGGCCATTGTCCTGTCGCTTTTCGTGCTGATCGGGAATCCGCTGATTGTGCTGATCATCATGGTCACGATGGGCTACCGCAAACGTACAGGCTTTCTTGCGGGCCTCACGGTGGCACAGATCAGCGAGTTCTCTCTCATTTTCATGGCGATGGGCGTGACTATCGGACATGTCAGCGACCAGGCGCTCGGCCTGGTAACACTCGTGGGCCTTATTACTATCGCCGCCTCAACCTACATGATCACCTATTCGCACCAGATATATGATCGAGTAGAGCCGCTTCTGAGAATTTTTGACCGACGCATGGCTGCGACGCCGCGCGAAGATGCTCCATCAAGCTCGCAGGGACACGATGTGATCCTGTTCGGGCTCGGGCGCTACGGCCTTGGTATTGCGGGCGTGCTGCGGGAGGCCGGACTGAGAGTGCTTGGCGTCGACTTCAGCCCCACGGCGGTTCGCCATGCCCGAATGGATGGATACGATGTTATTTTCGGCGATGCAACGGACCCGGAGTTTCTTGCACACCTGCCGCTTGGTGCGGCCAAATGGCTAGTGCTGGCAGTGCCCGAACATGAAACCGGGCTGACCCATGACGACCCGCGCCGTGCGCTGCTCAGGTCGGTGCAGGACCTTGGCTATCATGGCAAGGTCGCCGTTGCCGCACACAGTGAGAAGACGGCGGCAGCGCTTGCGCGCGCCAAGGCAGACATTGTGCTAATGCCCTACCGCGATGCGGCCATTGCTGCAGCGCGTATGATCCTGAATGGAGAAGCCGTAGCGGACACGCCTATGAAAGACCCGACCGGCCAAAAAGAATTCATTGAATGACAGACCAGCCGTTGCCTATAAACGCCTGAGTGAGGCCCCCAGGGCCTCCCCTATTCGTGCATTCAGTTTAAGGTCCGCCAGCTCTTCCGCCCGGGTCCGGCCCAGGTTAAGGGTGGCGACAGGTTTGCCAAATTCTTTGGCATACCGGCAGAAACGAAAACCCGAGTACACCATCAGCGATGATCCAATCACCAGTAAACCATCACTGGCGTTAAGCACCTCTATGGCTGACTGTACTCGCTGCTTCGGGACATAATCCCCGAAAAACACCACATCCGGCTTCAGTATGCCGCTGCACCTGGGGCAATCTGCCAACTGAAATCCTGAAAAATCCACATCCAGATCCGCGTCTCCGTCCGGTGCGGTGTCGGCTTTGTACTGCCCGAAATCCGGATTGAGATCGGCACAACGTGCGTGCACATCATCCCGGGGACAGCGATAGCCACAGCTCATACACACTACTTCATCCGCTCGGCCATGCAGATCACACACACCGCGCGTACCTGCTTTTTGATGCAGGCGATCTACATTCTGGGTGACCACCAGGCTGGCATGATTACGCAGTTCGAGGTCGGCGATGTAGTAGTGAGAGGGGTTTGGGGTGGCATTGCGCATGACAGGCCAGCCAATCAAGCTGCGCCCCCAGTAACGCTGACGGGTTTCAAAGCTTTCCATGAAATCCCGATGCTGTACCGGTTGTTTGCGCTTCCAGGCGCCTTCGCCATCGCGATAATCCGGAATGCCGGAATCGGTGCTGACGCCCGCACCGGTCAGAATCATGAGTTTGGGATAGCGGTGGATAAATTCTGCCAGCAACTCACCTGCCTGTTCCGGCGCGTGCAGAACCTGCGCCTCACTCAACTCCGGGAGGCGGTGGTTCGAACTGAAGGGACGAGTTCGGTGGGTTGTCTCTGGCATACAAACTCCGGCTGATTCAGCCCGGTTTGCGGGCCACGTAAACGGTGTTGAAAGACTCTCTGTTCTGGAATGGGTTATAAAAGCTTACAACATGGCAGACTACTTCGGTGAACACATCTCGAAGTACATCCATGAATACGGCATCTTCGCCCTCATTGGACCACATGGCAAAAATACCCCGGGGTTTGAGTTGACGGGCCATGCGGCTGATATTTTCGGTGGTGTAGAAGCTGGCGTTCGAGTCGCTCAACAAGGCACGAGGCGAATGGTCTATGTCCAGGAGGATGGCATCGAACTCTTTGCCCGGGGTTTCGGGATCAAAACCGCCGTTTTCGGGATCGGTGACGGCCAGATCAAAGAAACTGCCGTGAATGTAGCGGCTGCGAGCATCTGCGTTGATGTCTTTACCGAGGGGCACATACTCTTGCTGGTGCCAGCGGATAACCGGCTCCAGGTACTCGACAATCAGCAACTCTCCGACCCGTTCGTGCTTGAGTGCGGCTACAGCGGTATAACCGAGCCCCAGGCCACCCACGACGACGCTCAGGTTGTCGCCTTCGGTTTCACCTAGCCCGAGATCAGAGAGGGCCACTTCGGCGTCCACAAACATACTCGACATGAGAAATTCTTCGCCGAGTTTTACCTCGAAGATGTCTCTGTCGCCCAGTGCCGGGATGCGTCGGCGGCGGAGTGTGATTTCGCCGATTTCGGAGGGTTGGCTATCAATTTGTTCGAACAGTCGTGCCACTTTGGTGCCTCTTTTTTTATTTAGCTAAGGTCGGGCCTGCATCAAATCTGCACTGTGCAGGCGCCGGTGGGAGCCCCTCTCCCAAAAACCGCTGTAAATACGTCCTTGTACGCTTGGCTCCGCCATCCATGGCTCCGCACATTTTTGGGAGAGGGGCCCCCACCAGCGCTACTGTCTACTCCCCTGTATCCTCCGCCACCTTCAAGCATTCGGTTAAAACTATGCTCATTTTCTCTGCACCGAACTTGTTCATCAGTTCAATGTTCCGCGGTGGTATTCCGTCTACATCCGGATGGCTATCAATCGCGGCTTCCAGACTGGCTTCCCGTAACAGGTGAAGCATCGGGAACGGGGAACGATTGGTGTAGTTCTCCGCTGCATCCGGTGCTGTGTCGGCAAACTGATAATCCGGGTGGAAACTGGCAATCTGGTATACACCTTCCAGATCCAGATAGGTTAACAACCCATCCGCAGCACCCAGAAACTCATTGTAGTCCGCAAAACTCTGCAGTACGTGAGGATGAATCAGGAGTGTGGTTTCGGTGTCCGGTTCATCGTCCAGGCGCAGCAATTCAGTTTGCAGGGCCTGAAGCAGTGAATCTTCGTTATCAGCCTCGGATACCACAAACCGAACCCGATCTCGGACCAGCTCCCGTTTGGCGAACGGGCAAAGGTTGTAACCAACAACAACGTCTTCGACCCATTTACGGGTTGCCTGAACTACGGTTCCATCGCTCACAATAAATTCCTCTGGTTGTTGATCCAACCCACCAAAGTTCGGTCGGGTAGGCGGGCAGGGCGGGCCAAAAATGTGCGGAGCCATGGATGGCGGAGCCAAGCGTACACGGACGTATTCACAGCGTTTTTTGGCCCGCCCTGCCCGCCTGCCCAGCCTCCGCAGTATCAGTAGATTTTACAGATACCCCTGGCTACGAAGATAATCATCGTAGGTACCACTAAAGTCAGTGATGCCATCAGACTTAAGCTCAATAATCCGAGTCGCCAGTGAAGAAACAAACTCACGGTCGTGGCTCACGAAAATCAGTGTACCGGGATAGTTCTCAAGGGCCAGGTTCAGCGCCTCGATGGACTCCATATCCAGGTGGTTGGTGGGCTCATCCATCAGCATCACGTTTGGCTTCTGCAGTATCAGCTTGCCAAACAGCATGCGCCCCTGCTCACCACCGGAGATTACCCGCACAGATTTACCAATGTCATCGCCAGAGAACAGCATTCGGCCGAGGGTGCCTCTTATCAGCTGCTCGCCGCCTGTCGTCCACTGGGCCATCCACTCGGTAAGCGTGTCGTCTGCGGCGAAATCCGCCGTGTGATCCTGGGCGTAGTAGCCCACTTCGGCGCTGTCGGTCCACTTCACCTCACCGCCGTCAGGCTCGTAAACCCCTGCCATACACTGTAACAGCGTGGTTTTACCAATACCGTTCGGGCCAATAATGGCCACGCGCTCTCCGGCTTCAACCTGCAGGTTCAGCTTGTTGAACAAAGTATTGCCATCAAAGCCCTTGGTCAGCTCCCGGATGGTTACGGCCTGGCGATGCAGCTTTTTGCCTTGCTCAAAACGGATGAACGGACTTATACGGCTGGACGGTTTTACTTCATCCAGCTGGATTTTGTCGATCTGTCGCGCGCGCGACGTGGCCTGCTTTGCTTTGGAAGCGTTGGCAGAGAAGCGGCTGACAAACTGCTGCAGTTCGGCAATCTGGGCCTTTTTCTTTGCGTTATCCGAGAGCATACGCTCACGGGCCTGGGTGGCCGCCGTCATGTACTCATCATAGTTGCCCGGAAACAACCTCAGCTCACGGTAGTCCAGGTCAGCCATATGGGTACACACACTGTTAAGAAAGTGCCTGTCGTGAGAAATGATGATCATGGTGCTGCTGCGGGCTACCAGAATGTTTTCCAGCCAGCGGATAGTATTGATATCCAGGTGGTTGGTGGGCTCGTCCAGCAACAGCACGTCCGGATCGGAGAACAGCGCTTGGGCCAGCAGTACCCGGAGTTTCCAGCCCGGGGCCAGGCTGCTCATGGGTCCTTCGTGTTGCTCCAGGGGAATATCCAAACCAAGAAGCAATTCACCGGCACGGGATTCGGCGGTGTAGCCATCCATTTCCGCAAACTGTACTTCCAGGTCGGCAACCGTCATGCCGTCTTCTTCACTCATCTCTGCCAGCGAATAGATGCGGTCGCGCTCTTTTTTAACGTTCCACAGTTCTTCATGGCCCATGATCACGGTGTCCATGACCGAGCAGCTCTCGTAGGCAAACTGGTCCTGGCGCAGCTTACCCAGGCGAACGTTCGGCTCCAGCATGACCTGGCCCGCAGACGGCTCAAGGTCGTCACCCAGGATCTTCATCAGAGTGGATTTTCCGCTGCCGTTAGCCCCGATCAGGCCGTAGCGATTGCCGTTACCAAACTTGGCGGAAACATTTTCAAACAGGGGTTTAGCCCCGAATTGCATGGTGATATTGGCAGTAGAGATCAAGAAACAAACCTGTATATGTGAGGGCCAGCGCCGTGCTGGCTAAATAAAGCCGGCATTGTACAGGTTTGCAGGGATAACCGTGAGGCCGCAGAAACACCGATAAAAAGGCTTGCCTCAGGCGAAGGGTACGGGCAGCATTCTTTCTCTGAAGTACCCATTCATTTTATGTAAGGACAGTTACCATGGCACAGGCAACCGCACGCCACATTCTGGTAGACAGCGAAGCAAAATGTGAAGAGCTGAAAAAAGAAATTGAAGGTGGAAAAGATTTCGCTGACGTTGCAAAGCAGCACTCTTCCTGCCCGTCCGGCCGTAACGGCGGCGACCTGGGTTCATTCGGCCCTGGCCAGATGGTTCCGGAGTTCGATAAAGTGGTCTTCAGCGGCGAAGTCAACAAGGTTCTCGGGCCGGTAAAAACCCAGTTTGGCTATCACTTGCTGGAAGTAACCAGTCGCAGTTAAGGGGCCATCTACTGCGGGCCGAAGTTCTCCAACCGCGGATTGCTGATTGGCTCCTGATCGCATCAGGAGCCAATCCAACGAGTACTGAGTGTTCTTACCGCACCTGCCCTATTTTTCCGGAGAGAGGAAACGCGCCATCTGGTTGCCGATGGATTCAATCGGATCGGTAATGGCCTGCTGAATGCTGCGGGTAACGGTTTTTGAAAACGCAGTCCCCGGGCCGCTCTCCAGAAAATCGATATACAGCCCCATCTCTTGAGAGCTGATTTTTTCATAGGTATGCAGGTAGCTGTCATACACCTGCTGCTCAACGATGCCACGGATTTTGCCGCGCTGGTTTTCTATGCTCTGTTTGAGCTCATCGTAATTCGCCGAATCGCTGCTGAACGCAGCCATGGCGGTTGCCAGCCCGAGCTGCACGGCAATGGTGGTATCCACAGCGCTTTCCGTGGCGCGGGATGCACGATCAAACCGCTCAAACGCCCGGGCGCGGTCGGTGCCTTTATACTTCTTGTTCAACTCCGCCGCTCTGGCCTGAATCTGCTTCCAGGCGCCCGGATCGGAGGCCGCAACTTCCACCGCCGAAATTTTCCGGCCAACCGGGGTTTCATACCAATCCTGTACCGCTTCAAGCTGCTTCCCCGAGAGGTCGCTCTCCAGGTTTTTTACAATCTGCTGCTCTATATCCGCCGCACGGAAGCTGTTGGTAACGACGTATCCAATAGTATCGGCCACCATGGGGGGCAACTGCGGGTTGCGCTTCAGCCCCTCGCGGATGCCCTCACTCATCATGGCGGGATAGCGATCGACGATATCATCAATGGGCGACGCAGCCAGAACCTGCTGAGCAGTGGGCGCAGCCATAGCGGGACCAGCCAGAAACAGGCCAGTGATTAAAAGAGGTTTAACTAGGGTGCCAGGCTTCATTTAATTATCATCCTGTTTAGTGGGTGCTGCGTTTATGACACGCGCGCCCTCCCCTGAGCAAGCAATCCATGGGTTCCGGAGATGACAGTTTGGTAGGAAAATTCTGGAAGCCGGCACGTCCGCGCAAGCGACGCCGCCAGACCCGCCGTAATCGGTGGCGATCCCACGTGAAATGGTTCGGGCTTCCGGTTCTGGGTTTGATTATCGGCACATGGGCAACGCTGCGCTTCAGCCTGCTGGCTCCGGACCCACCGGTTAATCCCGAGAATCTGTGTGAGATTTTCCGTGAGCATACTGTCTGGTATGACTACGCGAGCAACTCCCAGAAACGCTGGGGCACGCCCATCGCCACACAGATGGCTTTCGTTTACTACGAATCTTCGTTTCGCAGCCACGCCCAGCCACCCAGAACACGGCTATGGGGTTTTATACCCTGGCGCCGGCCAACCACCGCCTATGGCTATGCCCAAGCCCTGGACCCGGCCTGGGGGGAATATCTTGCGGCTAATGGTGACGGTTTGTTTACGGTTCGCACCGATATGGAATACGCGCTGGATTTCGTGGGCTGGTATAACCATCTCACTCATCGAGAGCTCGATATCGCCTTCCATAAGCCTCGCGAGCTCTACCTGGCATACCACGAGGGTCGCGGCGGCTACGCTCGAAAATCCTTTACCCGAAAGCCTGCAGTAACGGCGCTAGCGACAAGAGTTCAGAACCGGGCCTTCCGGTACGACAATCAGCTCAAGGCCTGCGAGCAGGAATTCCAGTGCTGGCACTGGTATCAGTTCTGGCCATTCTGCGGTTGAGCTTGCGCACGTTCAGGCGGTCGGACTGAACTCAATGGCGGTGGCCTGGGCCCGCAGGCGGTCCACCAGAAACTCCATCACAATACGCACTCTCGCCATTTGGTGCGTGTCCTGGCTTACATGCACCCACAGGTCGACACCTTCACCCTCGATAGGATCTGACAGGCGGCGCAGTTCTTTGGTGCCCTCACCCAGGTAACAAGGCAGCACAGCCAGACCAGCTCCGGAACGTGCCAGCGCATGCATCGCATGCAGGCTGTTACAACGGATCACTGACGTAGCGTTTTTCAGGTGTTTGCGATACCACCGACCCGTCGCCAGATGGCTGAAGGTGTCATCCGGAATAATCCAGATACAGTCTTCGGGGTGGTTTTCAATATCCATATTGCGGTGGTGCCGGCAGTAACTGGCTGAGCCATAAACAGCCGATTCGATTGCGGCTATACGCTCACCTTCCAGCGTTGCCTGAGGTTTGTTTTCAGGGCGCAGCGTAAGATCCGCCTCCCTGTGCGTGAGATTGCTTACGTCGTTATCCGTAAGCACTTCCAGTTCAATATCCGGAAACTCGCGCACCAGCTCCGCCAGCACCGATCCGAGCAGTTCGCTCATCATCGTGTCCTCGGCGGCCAGGCGCACCTTACCCACGGGCGCCGCATCCTGCCCTACCAGTTTACGCTCAAGGTTCTCCATCTCGACAGACAGCTTTTGCGCGTTGCGAAAAGCGGTCTCACCCACCGGCGTCAGCTGTAATCCGTCTCGATTGCGCTCAAAAAACTGCACGCCCAGAGATTCTTCCATCTGGTCAAGGCGGCGCAAAACAGTGGTTTGATGAACGCCCAGTATTTCTCCGGCTTTTGCGAGGGTTCCACCTATTGCCAGAGCGTGTATGTATCGAAGATAATCCCAGTCCATAGCTACTGCATATTTGCAACGTGAGTAAGGAGTTTAACGTATTTACGCTGCAAAAAAATACCCCTATAATTTTGCGTATATTCGGGCCAACCCTTTTATCCATTTTTAAATAGCAGCTCACCAGACAAGGAGGAAGTCGCTATGGCACAAAGACATATAGCAACCGTTCAACCGCTACCATCCAGTATCCTCCACAACAGTACTGCGGTGAGAAGCCAGCACACCCGTGCGGCTGCAAAGATGGCGGTGCAATTCATGAGCAGCAAACTGCGTTCTTTCAATCGCAAGGCTGCTGCAGTAACTGATATCACCCAGATGCAGGGTGGCCACTGATTCCAGCCGGGCATACGTAAAGAGCTGCGCCAATAGCGCAGCTCTGAAACCAGAAGCCAGACTGAAAACGCCGACGATTCTCAAGAGGATCCGTCGGCGTTTTGCATTAGACGTTCAAAACTCCCAGATCACCTTCTTTTTCTGCTCGAACCAGTCGTCCATTTTACGGTTGTAGAGGTCTTCGATCACATTGCGCTTGATCTTCATCGTGGGCGTAAGCATTCCGTTCTCCATGGTCCAGGGCTCCTTCACAGCAACCACAAACGCAATTTTTTCGTGGGCCTCACAACCTTCGTTCACTGCTTTCAGTTCGTTCGCCAGCTCCTGTTCCAGCTCATCCCGGCTCATGCCAGTCGTGAGCGCAGCCCGGATTTCTTCCGAGAGCAGCAGCATCAGGCACGGTTGAGGCTGGTTAGCACCAGCAACACAGACAACTTCCACAGCAGGATGATTAAACCGATTCTCAATAGGTACCGGCACCACATACTTGCCTTTGGAGGTTTTGAACAGATCTTTCACTCGGCCCGTAATCCGCAGATAGCCGTCGGCATTGATTTCGCCCATATCACCGGTCTTGAGAAAGCCGTCGGCGGTAACGTCCTCCCGGGTTTTCTCTTCGTTTTGATAGTAGCCCAGCATCATGCCCGGGCTTTTCACCTGCAGTTCGCCACCCTCACCAATGCGATGTTCCACGCCGGGGTTCGTAACGCCCACAAAGCCGATTCTGGCCTGTCCTGGCCGGCTGGCATGGGAGTAGCCAAAGTTTTCCGTCATGCCGTAAACCTCAAGCAGCTCCAACCCAAGGCTGCGGTACCAGGTGATAATTTCTTCCGACAAAGGCGCGGCTCCGGTCAATGCGGCACGGCAGTGATCCAGGCCCAGTTGCCTGAGCACCTTCTTCTTCACCATGGAACTGACGACCGGCAGACTGAACAGTAATTTCTGCTTTTTAGGCGGCAGTTTGGCGTTAACGCCGAGGTAGAACTTCATCCACAACCGGGGAACAGAGAAAAACAAAGTGGGCCGAGCACGCTGCAAATCCTGCTGAAACGTGTCCAGCGTATTGGCAAAGTAAACATGAAAACCGAAATACAGCGACTGGGTTTCTACCGCCGCCCGTTCTGCCACGTGAGCCAGTGGCAGATACGACAGCATCCGGTCGTCTGATGAGGCGGTGAACATCTGCTGCAAACCATCCGCGACCGACACCATGGCCCGGAAACTGTGCATAACCCCTTTGGGACGCCCCGTGCTACCTGAGGTATACGCAATCGTCGCGAGCGTATCCGGGTCTGGCAGCTCCGGAGAAGCTGGCTGATGCTCCGCAATAATGTCCAGCCACTTGGGCGTATCATTTCGCGGCGACATGGGTAGAGAGATGATCGGGAGGTCGGAGGGGATATGCCCTTTTATATCGTTCCAGCCATCCGCCGTTCCATCGAGCTTGCCCAGAAACAGCAGCTTTGCTCCGCTGTGCTCAAGTATGTAAGCGGAAGCTTCACCGTTGAGTGTGGGATACAGGGGCACGGACACATGCCCTGCAGCCCAGATGGCCAGGTCCGACAGGATCCAGTGCGCGCTGTTTTTGCCCAGCACTGCGATATTGCTGCGTTCCGGTAATGCCAGGCTGTTGATATGGGCTGCCATACGCGATACCTGATCAGCTGCCTGCTTCCAGGTAATGTCCTCCACCGTTCCATCCGGATAAGGCTGAGTCAGGTATGGCTTGTCGGGGCTTTGTTCCGCCCAGTAATACAAGCAATGCAAAGAGGTTTGCCTACGGGGGTCCACTGCCATGAAAAACTCCTTTGTTATTTTTTTATGACATTAATCAATATTGGTCTAAAGTAAAAATCGAAGCGTACCGCATCCCATCACTCATAGGAGATCACCATGAGGCCGTCGAGTCGCTCTTTCCTGATTTTCCCAGCCTGGGGATTTATCCTGCTTGGCTCCGTCGCTTTCTTGTATAGTGCTTTCTCGGGCATGCTGGGCTCCTGATATTACACGTATAAAAACAGCTCAGGAAAGGCGCCTAACGCCGGAAGCGGGTTTCCAGCACCACGGCCGAGTTAGTGCGCTCAACTCCTTCCAGATTACCAAGCTCATCCAATACGGTACTCAGTTCCTCCAGGGATTGAGCTTGTACGATGGCTATAAGGTCGTATTCACCACTTACCGAAAATAATTGCGACACCTGACTGATGCCCTCAAGTGCCGAGTTTGTTCGCGCCGTCAGTTTCTGAGCAACTTTTATCGAGACATGAGCCTCCACCTGGCTGGACGAAAACGCCCCTCCCAACTGCACCGCATAACCCGCAATGACTCCGCTCGCTTCCAGCCGGGCTATGCGGTTCTGCACGGTTGAGCGAGATAAGTGCAAAACCCTCGCCAGATCCGTAATGCTGATGCGCGCGTTTTGTCGCAACAGCATAAGCAGCTTCTGGTCTTTATTTCCGATCATTTTGATCACTCACTTGGTTATTATGACAAAATCTTAGCCCACTTTGATCAAATTGCATCTGCAACATGCCGGAGCATCGCGTCATACTGCCCTGAAATAATGTCAGGTTGCAGCCCATGATCATTCGACCGATTACCGACAGGGACCTGGACGCGCTTTTCCTCATAGCGACAGAGTCCGGCCCGGGGTTTACATCCCTGATGCCAGACAGAGATGCTCTGGCGCGAAAAGTCGCGCACTCCATGGCCAGTTTTGAGCGCCGGGTTACCAACCCAAGTGACGAGCACTACCTGTTCGTAATGGAAGATGAAGCGACCGGAGCCATAATGGGCACCACCGGCATCGAGGCAAATACTGGCCATACCCGCCCGCTTTATCACTTTCTGCGCAACACGGTTACCCATCACTCCCGCGATCTCGACCTTCGCAGAAGCGTGGAAACCCTCACCCGCTGTAACCATTACACCGGCTATTCCGAGATCTGCTCGCTTTACTTGCGGCCAGAATTTCGCAGGGCCAATGCCGGCAAACTGCTCTCCCGGGTGCGCTTCCTGTTTATGGCACTTCACCCGGAACGTTTTTCAGACAACATCATTGCTGAAATGCGCGGTGTTTCCAATGCTGCAGGGCAGTCGCCTTTCTGGGACTGGCTGAAAGCTCATTTCGTTGACATGGAGTTTGGCCAGGCAACCCAGCTGGTTGGTACCGGCTATACTGATTTCATTGATGAGCTGATGCCCTCCCACCCTCTGTACACCTGCATGATGAGCCCGGAGGCCAGGGCAGTTCTCAGCCAAGTACACACGCACACCCGCCCTGCCTTGCAAATACTTGAGGCAGAAGGATTTCAGCACAAAGGGTTCATAGACCTGTTTGACGCAGGGCCAACAGTTGAGTGTGCCTTGGCAGACATTCGCAGCGTAAAAGCCTCTTCCGCGTGCAGGGTGCGAATTGACGGAACGGATAAATACACAGGAATTCACACTGACCGTGAGCAAACCAGCTGCTGGCAAAACGAACCAACTCTGATTGCCAACACTGGCACGGTGGGCTTCCGCGCAACCGTCACATCTGAGGTGTCTGTCCAGACAGATTCCGGCACCGCATATGGCGCCCGGCCAGATACGTTGATTGTTCCCTCAGCTCTTGCTGCAAAGTTGCACCTGAGAGACGGTAAAATTGCGCGCATTCTGCCTTTAAACCGGGCGGCGCCCACACAGACTCGCAATACAGCTACGGAGTTAAGTTATGCATACTGATCGCAACGCCCTCTTCGAGAAGCTCTGGCAGAATTATCGCAAGGTTACCCCATCGGCCGCGCAAATCCACCGCATTCTGGGAGCCGAAGAAGGCCACGCCATCATGAACGATCACATCGCTTTGCGAACCTTCAACCTGCCACCGGTCGGCCTGGACGCGCTGGCGGAGCATTTTCTTGCTCTGGGGTATCGCCAGGGCGGCGAATACCATTTCGAGGGCAAGAAACTCTATGCCCGACACTATGAGCATACCGATCCGGAAGCACCGAGGGTGTTCATTTCAGAGCTGCTCACGGAGCAGTGCTCACCGGAACTTCAGGCGGCGGTAAAAACACTGGTGGCCGGGATGACAAAAGAGCAGGTTGCAGCGGACGACTTTCTGTATTCAGGCAGACACTGGGATCTGGATTACGACACTTATCTCAAGCTACTCGAAGAGAGCGAATATGCAGCCTGGCTGGCAGCCTGGGGCTATCGGGCGAACCATTTCACGGTCAGCGTTAATCACTTGCAGAATTTCGAAACAGTCGCCGATATCAATCAGCTTCTGAAAGCTAACGGCTTTACCGTGAATGCGTCCGGTGGCGAGGTGAAAGGCTCACCCGAGGACCTTCTTGAGCAGTCATCCACCATGGCTGACCGGGTGCCCGTGAAATTTCGTGACCGTGAAACCACCATCCCCAGCTGCTTCTATGAGTTCGCTCTGCGCTACAAAAAGCCCGACGGGCATCTCTACAATGGTTTTGTAGCAGCCTCTGCAGACAAGATTTTCGAGAGTACCAACGCGAGCATGTAGGGCCATGCAAACTGGCTGACAGGCGGCTTACTTGCCGTTACAAAAACCTCACCTTTTTACAACGGCACAGGCAGCAACCTTTGTCTACTTTTTAGACATCTGTACGTTTCACAGACAGCCGGTCAAGCGCTACCGAAAACTGCGCAACAACAAAAACAAGGCGGTGAAGCCAGAGAGCCCGGCCTCCGCCAAGGAGAAAACATGTCTGCATCCGCCAATCACCTCGACGAGCGCACCCGGGATTCCGGTGAGCTGCTTGAAGAGATCATGCCTTCGGCCATCACACTTGCCATGATGTTACGCCACAAGAGAATGGCTGCGTGGCTGCGCTCCGAATTCGATGGTTACCAGGATCGTGATGCCGCTCCCCCTTTCCGCCTGGACTTGCCGGGACACATCGTCGCGAAATCTCCGCAATATGGCTGGATTCCGGCGCCCGTAAGCGATCAAGATAAACTTGAGTTTGGCCACATCGATCTCATAGACGGTACAAAGGTGCTGGAGAAAATCTGCGTCAACAGCAAAAAAGGTGACGGCAACCGGTTACTGCTGGAGGCCGACGATATGGTTGTTCTGCAGAAACAGATCAACCTGAGTGCGGAGCTGGCCATCAACCTCAGCCGCGATGTTTATTCACGCCTGTTGAAGACCGTAAGAGGTGCCGTTTATCTTTGGGCACAGGCATTGATGGAAAAAGGACTGGAGGGAGAGCATAACCACTACAGCCCCGAAGAGCGCGCGCTGGTTGCAGAGCTGGACACCCCGGAGCACTACTGGCGCAGAGCCATGGATGAATTGGACAGCCTGCCGATTCCGGATGTGCGTTCTGCGGGCTTTTTCGAGAAGATATTCGGCCGGGCAAGCTAAGCGACGCTGCGCTAAACTAACTCCTTGTTCCCGAACAGCACGACGCCCAACGAAACCCGGATGACAAGGAGCACCCCCATGCGTTATCTCGTTCTCGCCCTCTCGCTCGTCGCCTGCTCCGCCGCCGCCAGCCCCGCTGAACGCGAAGGCTGGGCGGTGATCGAAACGAACCATGCCTATCAGGATCTGATCGACAGGGTGAAAACGGCGGCGAAGGCCAACAAGATGGGCGTCGTCACTGAAGCTGGCCCGACCGAGGCCGCGGCCAATCGCGGTGTCACCATCCCCGGAAACCGGGTGATCGGTGTCTACAACAACGACTTCGCGGTCCGGATGCTGGAAGCCTCCGAAGCCGCAATGATCGAAGCCCCGATCAGGTTCTACGTCACCGAGCAGGAGGACGGAACCGCGACGCTCAGCTACAAGACGCCGAGCCTCGTCTTCTCCCCCTACGCCGAAGACAGCACCGAAGTGATGCTAATCGCAAAGGAACTGGACGTAGTCTTCGAGAAGATCGCCGAAGACGCGGTGAAATAGGCAGCGATCGCCGACAGGTGACCGTGAAATTTTTCTTCAGCCGATTCACCTCTTTAATATACCTGAACGGGTACCCAGGTATCCCGAATCTGATCTAAACTGACGCCTTGTTCCCGGACAATCCCATTTTGTTCAATGCGACAAGGAGTAACGATGAAGCCTGTCGTCACGATTCTGCTGGCCTGCCTTCTGATACTGACGGGCTGCCAGTCGTTATCAGACAAAAAGCCAGTCAGTGAGCCAGACAACAGGAACCCGCCCGCAAGCGCTGAAGCCAGGAACCGCGATACCGTCTTGCTCAGCGCGCAGCATTGCCTAAGCGAATATCTGCGTGAGCAGCGCAGAGTTCATTACGGCCCCTGTCTCAAAATCATAAGCGTAGACGGCGATACTCCGCAGGTTCGGGATGATGGTTTCATAGAGCTACCCCTGGGCACTTCTCTGACCCTTGGTACCAGCTGCGTCTACCGCCATGCCGACGGCTCGCCGATCCCCGCAACAATGGAAACAAAAGATTTCCGTGTTACCCCGCAAACGTTTACCCAGCCCGGAAAGCGCTGGTACTTGCACGCGCAAACTCAAGCCAGACAGGTGATCGGCTGCGAACCTACGCTATCGCGTTCGGAAAACCCGACCTACAAAACGGACTGACGGCTTGAAACAATTCCGGCAACGAGTACCAACGATCACTCCGTCCATGAGAATCAGGCTTTCATGACACCTGATATCAACATCATCTGGCTTGGCGCTCTGGCAAGCCTGTTAGCTGGTCTGGCAACCGGCGTTGGCGCCGCAGCCGTTTTCTTCATCAAGCCGCCGTCTGACCGAATGCAGGACAGTATGCTCGCGGGCGCGGCCGGTGTGATGTTGGCCGCCTCTTTCTTTTCGCTACTGCTTCCGGGGCTGGAACACGGGGAGGCACTGCTGGGCTCAACATGGGCTGCCGCGTTGCTGGTAATCTTCGGCATCTTGTCCGGCGCTGGTGTTCTGTACTACATCCATCAGAAACTGCCCCATGAACACTTTAACCTCGGACCGGAAGGACCGGACGCCTCGCACATACGCCGTATCTGGCTTTTCATTATCGCCATTACGCTGCATAATTTCCCGGAGGGGATGTCCGTGGGCGTCGGCTTCGCTGGCGGAGATGTGCGCAACGGCTATGTGCTCGCCATAGGGATCGGTATCCAGAACATTCCCGAAGGCCTTGCCGTTGCGCTCTCACTGATGGCCATTCAATACTCCCGGGTGCGGGCTTTCACGATTGCCCTGCTGACCGGCTTGGCCGAGCCCATCGGTGGCGTGTTTGGCGCCACTATGGTGTCGCTCGCAGAGCCGGTTATGCCCTGGACTCTGGGTTTCGCGGCCGGGGCTATGCTGTTCATCATCAGCAATGAGATAATTCCGGAAACCCACCGCAACAGTTATAAAACACTGGCAACCTTCTCACTTTTGGTCGGTTTTGTGGTAATGATGTTTCTGGACGCCACTTTGAGTTGATGTGGCGTAGTCACCATTCAGGTCAGCATGGAGAAACCACCTTGCCCGATAACAATAACGCACCTGGGCTGTTTGAATTCGATTACATCGTAGCAGGCGCCGGGACAGCCGGTTGCCTGCTGGCTAATCGCCTGAGCGCAAACCCGGAGACCCGGGTGCTGCTGATCGAAGCCGGGGGACGAGACAACTACCACTGGATCCATATTCCGGTGGGCTATCTCTACTGCATCAACAATCCACGCACTGACTGGTGTTTCCGCACCGAGCCGGCACCGGGGCTCAATAACCGGTCTTTGATATACCCCCGTGGCAAAACCCTGGGTGGTTGCTCCAGCATCAACGGCATGCTGTATATCCGCGGCCAGGCACGGGATTACAATCGGTGGGCAGAAATAACTGGCGATGACGCCTGGAACTGGAACAATTGCCTGCCTGATTTCATGCGCCATGAAGATCATCATGGCTTGGACGCCGGCGACCATAAAGATAGCACTCACAAACTGTTCCACGGCCATGGCGGTGAATGGCGAGTGGAACGCCAACGCCTGAAGTGGCAGGTGCTTGAAGACTTTGCAGAAGCAGCGGTTCAGGCGGGCGTTCCCCGCATAAGTGACTTCAACCGCGGTGACAATGAAGGCGTGGACTATTTCGAGGTGAACCAGCGTGCCGGCTGGCGCTGGAATACCTCCAAAGCCTTTTTGCGAAGCGCTTCGAAACGCCGCAACCTTACAGTATGGCATTCCACCCAGGTATTGAGCCTCGAGATGAACACGGATGGAGAGCAGCCCCGGTGCACCGGCGTGCACGTCGCACGTGCCAGCTCCGGCGAACAGACACTCGCAAGGGCCAGCCACGAAGTTATTCTCTCTGCCGGCTCGATCGGCTCGCCACAACTGTTGCAGCTATCTGGTATCGGGCCATCCGATCTACTTCAGGAGCTGGACATTCCGGTGGTAGCAGACTTGCCAGGGGTAGGCGAAAACCTTCAGGATCACCTGCAAATCCGCTCCGTGTACAAGGTAAGCAACGCTCTTACTCTGAATACCATGGCCAACTCCCTGCTGGGCAAGGCGCGAATTGGCCTCGAATACCTGCTTAAACGTTCAGGCCCCATGAGCATGGCGCCTTCACAGCTGTGTGCGTTCACCCGCAGCTCGGATGAATACGACTACGCCAATATCCAGTACCACGTTCAGCCGCTGAGTCTGGATGCCTTCGGCCAGCCCCTGCACGAGTTTCCGGCCATTACCGCCAGCGTGTGCAACCTGAACCCTACCAGCCGGGGCACTGTGCGCATCCGCAGCCGCAACCCTCTGGAAGCGCCGGCCATTGCGCCCAATTATCTCAGCACGCCGGAAGACCGGAAAGTCGCGGCAGACTCATTGCGAGTAACACGCCGTATCGCCGGCCAACCAGCGTTCTCAAAATACCAACCCGAGGAATACAAGCCCGGGCCGCAGTACCAGACTGACGATGAGTTAAGCCGCCTGGCCGGCGACATCGGCACCACTATTTTTCACCCGGTGGGTACCACCCGCATGGGGCGCCCGGATGATGCACAGGCGGTGGTGGACTCTCACCTGAGGGTAATAGGCGTAACAGGTTTGCGGGTTGTGGATGCGGGCGTGATGCCCGTGATTACCAGCGGCAACACCAATTCACCGACATTGATGATTGCCGAGAAAGCAGCAAGGTGGATTCTGGCAGGCGATTAGACTATCTGGACTGACAGCTCAACAATATCCCGATATTCCCGGATCTGAACCACCTGTTCGGCAGCCGCTTCGGATGCCAGGTTGCAAAGCTCGTTGACCATGGCACTGGCAACCGTCGATGCTTCGATACCACGGTATTTTTCCAGTGGGCCCAAAAGAGCCATGTTGATCAGTGGCATGGCTTTTGCGCCCATTGCTTCTCCGAGGCGGTGCTCAGGCCTGTCACCCAGCAACAGGCTGGGGTGATAAATCGACAGGTAAGAAAATCCAAGCCCTTTTACAGCATTCTCCAGCTCGCCTTTGACCCGGTTGTAAAAAATAGTCGATGAAGAAGATGAACCTATGGCGGACATCAAAATAAACGCGCGGGCACCTGTCGCCTTGCCGAGCTCAGCGGCTTTCAGACTGTAGCCATAATCCACTTTGCGGAAGTGTTCCTGAGAGCCGGCTTTTTTAATCGTCGTACCCAAGCAACAGATGATCACATCCACCTGAAAAAGCTCGGCATGCTCTTCCATACAATCAAAATCAATTTCCTGTTGGCGCAATCCGGCGTGAACCGTCTTCAGTGGTTTCCTGACGGGCACGACCACCTCCTCGATTTCATCGCGAGCGAGCAGCCCGTTCAGAACAAATCCACCGGTCAAGCCGGTTGCCCCCAATAACAACACTTTCATAACGTTCTCTTTCTTCAGCAGGTGCGCTCATCGTACCAAAGACTCAAAGCGACCGGGCAGGATCTTGTGTATCCAGGAAGTGTCTATAGACTTTTCATAGCCCCTTCAAATACTGCAGCCCGGAGAGCTGGTCCATCTGACCGCGTATCCAGAATATCCGATCCCGAACATAGGGTGACGGAGAAGCAACACTCAGTACTTTCGGGTTAGGTAAAACCGCTGCAAGCCGCGCAGCCTGCTCGAAGGACAACTGGCTGGCAGGAATACCGAAGTAGATCTGGCTAGCTGCCTCCACGCCGTATATGCCAAGGCCAAACTCGGCGATATTGAGGTATACCTCCAGAATCCTCTGTTTTGGCCAAAGCCCTTCGACGGCCAGCGCAAGCCCGGCTTCCAGTGTTTTACGAACAAAGCTGCGACCATTCCAGAGAAACAGATTTTTCGCCGTTTGCTGCGTAATCGTACTGGCTCCTCTAAGCCCCTCACCCGCGTGGTATTCGGCCAGTGCATTGCGAATCGCAGCAAAATCCACACCCCAGTGATCCGGAAACCGCTGATCTTCGCTGGCAACAACCGCAAGCGGCACCCATGGGGAAATATCCGAAAAGTTGACCCATCGTTGCTGTAACTCCTTATCCGGGTTCGCAAAGCTATAACCAAGCATAAACGCGGAGGTAGGTGGGTTCACATAGCGAAACAGCAGCAAAACGGATAGTAGTAAGAGCATCAAGGCAAGGAATACCCAAGCAACCGTGCGGAAGAGTCGTTTTACAATCGATATACGAGCCATAAGCGCCTTACCCTTGCCCTTTACCCAAGCCCGACCTGTTTGTTATCCGCTTTTCCCGTGCTCACTACCGACGAACCGACGACCCGGAGACAATGCTTGCGACACGTCACGTGTAGCGGCGTCTTGCCCGCTTCGTCACCATCTACCGTAACGGTCTTTGGCCGGGGGGTAAGAACATCGCAGCGCTTTCCTTTCAGGTGCACCAGGGTGCTTGTGCGTTTGGGAGATTTGCCACTGAACTGAACCATCACGAAGGTCAGAAGCAACTGCACCAGGGGGCGCGGTTTAACCGCGATAACGTCCAGAAGCCCATCGTCTGCCGTGGCTTGCGGAACTTCGTTACCGCCTCCGAAAAACGCGCCATTGGATACAGCAATGGATAACCAGCGTCCGCTCAAAAAAGCCTGGTCGCATTTTATTTCTGCGTGAAACCCTCGCTTGGCGTTTACCCGGCGCAATAATTCGACTCCGTAGCTAAAACGACCCAATAGCTTTTTAGCAGAGCCCTGCGACTCTCGGGCGGGAAGCGTGCCCAGACCGACATGGGCAACGTTCAAAAACAGACCGTCGCCAAATTCGGCCACGTCCACCAACTGCGTAACTCCGCGCTTCACTAATTCGCAAACAGCTTCTGGCTCCTGAGGCAAAGCAAGGTTGCGAGCAAAGTCGTTGGCAGTGCCGGATGGCAAAACGGCCAATATCGCATTGCGTTCGAGGCACAGACCAGCACCGGTGTTAACCGATCCATCACCGCCTGCAACCATCACAACATCATCTGGTTGTACTTGCTCCTTCCAGCCCTGTTCCCGAAAATCACAGCATTCCGGACTGGCAATGCCTGCACCTGCCAGCTTTTCAAGCCAGAACTCCCGGCCTTTCTGGCCATCGCCTGCCTCTGGGTTCGCAACCAGCCAATAGGTCATATCATTTTTTCTCTGTATCTGCGTCAGATATTTCCGGGAAATAATCGTCCCCAAGATACCTCAAACAGGCTTCTGCTGACGTTACGATCAAGACACCAGGATCCTGTCAAATCCCCGCAGACTCCCGATTTCTGATAGCGCTCCTTAGTTGGGGCGTCTTTGTGAAACCACCAGGGCAACGCCAGTAATGGAGATGATGCCCCCGGCAATAGCCAGTACGCCCAAACGTTCATCAAACAGCCAGAAGGCTTCCAGAGCGGTTACCGGGGGCACAAGATAGAACAGGCTCGCAACCTGGGATGCGGCTCCACGACGAATCAGCCACATCAGTAGCAATATCGCGCCGATGGACACGCCCAAAACCAGCCAGGCCATGGAAAGCTGTAGCTGGAGAGACCACACCACCTCGCGAGATTCCAACATCAACGCGCCCACCGCGAAGAACATTGCGGCAGCACCGTACTGAATGATGGTGCCCGAAACAAGATCGGCACCTGTGCCGTAGCGCTTCTGATACACGGTGCCCAAAGAAATACCGGTCAGGGCAAACAGGGCCCAGACAAGTGTCCAGAGCGGAAAGCCAGAGCCCGAATTGCCGGCCCCACCAAACTTCTCCAGCAGAACCAGCGTTACACCCAACAACCCTAACCCAAGCCCGAGCCACTGCCTGCCGGAGACCGCCTCCTTCAGCACAAGGACAGCCGCACCGGCCGTCACCAAAGGCTGCAGACCAACAACCAGAGACACTATGCCGGAAGGCATCCCGCCCTGAATCGCGTAGTAGACACCGCCAAGATAACAACCGTGAACCAGCAGCCCGGTTACGGCCAGGTGTCCGGCAGCCCGCCAGCCAGGCCATCGGGCTTTGAGCAACACTGCCAGCACAAGAAGCAGAGCCAGCGTCAGTAGCATACGAATCAGCAGGAGGGTAAACGGCTCCGCATAAGGCAAACCGTATTTGGCACCGATAAAACCAGTGCTCCACAACCATACAAACAGCGCGGGGACAAAAAAGGAATAGAACAGTTTGCGCATAACGGATAGCCGGAATGAGGTATTTGGGCGGTCAGCCAGTGTAGAAGCTCATGCGCATACCGAACAGACACAGACACCCGGCCAGGCAACCATTACAGATAGCCATCTGGCCGGAACAGTGCTTGTTATGTTGTCAGGATAGATTGCAGCTTCTGCGCCAGCTCTACCGCCTCGCTGCCCATGGGTGTGAGATAGCCCCCGTCATCGCGGGTAATCAAACCCTTGGCAAAAAGTCGCTCTGCGGCCTGAACAGTCTCAGGTGCCGCATCCTGCCGATGTACTTTAATACCAGCCTGACCTGAGGAGGATTCAAACTGGGACAACAGGTTAAGCTCGGCAATATGGTCTGGAGAAAATGGCATTGTGTTTCCTTGTCTGGTTTTGGTGGTCAGATACTCTTGGATTTCTTGTCCTGATCAAGGGTCAAATCCCGCTCAGTCTCATTCCACTGTTCGGAAAGTGCATCGTAGGCATCCGAGAAGCCTTTTTTGGCCCGTTCCCACGCCGACGCTGAACTGGCTTTGAGTTCGTTATACCAAGCTTGCACTCGTGCACGCTGCTCCCGCAAAGACGACAGGCTTTTCTGCGAACGCTCCCGCGCGGCATTGCTCATGTCATCCCAATTTTCTGAAAGCTCACTTTCCAACTCAGTAATACGCTTATCCAGCGCTGCCAATGTCCGGTTAATGGCGTCTTCTGCCTGATCCTTCTGGTCGGCACCGTATTCCTGCAATGTCTCACCCAACTCCTGGCTTTGCTGCTTGAGCTTATCCACCGATGAATCGGCTGATTCCGCCTGCAGAGGCGCTGTAAATGTGCAAGAGGCTACGACAAGCAGAGCAAAGGTAATGCGCTTCAAAGTCATAAATTACTCCCAAACTACATTGTTTAAGAATAGCAGTAGCACCACGATAACAATATCCCGACCATCGGCTTATCTTATAAAACCTTAATTAACTGCTAATAAAGCTTGATTACATCAATAAAAACATAACCTTGAAGCCGAAAAAATTACTCGAAGCCCGGCCTGAGACGGCTCGGCATTTGTACTTCTCCACTGCCTGTGCCATTTTTCAATTGAATCCAAACATGGAGAAAACACTATGCTTTATTGGGCTGTAGTTTGTCTTATCATCGCCGTTATTGCTGGTGTCCTGGGTTTTGGGGGCATTGCAGGCACAGCGGCAGGCATCGCAAAAGTACTGTTCTTTATCTTTCTCATTCTGCTGGTGATCTCCCTTGTTGCCAATGCTGTTCGCGGGCGGGGGCCAAAGGTTTAGCGTTCTGAGTCAATCCGAGCAGTGTTTCGGCCCGGGCATTTGCAACACGCCCGGGCTTTGCTGCTATTGCCGAATCGATAGGCGATTTGCGCTATCTCGCAGGTTACCCGGACCGGGGCCGCCGGTGGTACCAGCCGGCATCAACATTGGCGATACTCTACCCTCCCTGTACGGCGTGATAATCATGTGTAAATAGCCCGTTGAAAAATTACGTCCCTGGCGTTCAGGGGGCAATTTCATATCTTGTGAACAGAAGCCCGCGATCATTTCCAGGCCATTGATTTCCACCTCTACACCCGCCTTTTGTCTTCGTCAGTAGCCTAACTTGACAAAACCACGATGGGGCATCTTTACCGAAGCCTGTATTCGGTATATCGAACACACGCTCGAACTGCCGTTTTTATATTGAAAGGCAATAAAAACAAACAATAACCACCAGTGTCCGAACCACTGGTCTGACAGCTGTGCTTTTCGTGACCGACAACGCTCGGGAACAGACCGCTTTCAAGGAACCCAGGTTGATGTTGCTGGATGAGCCCACACAAGGCATGAGTGCGGAAGATGTGAGCACGGTGACCGATCTGATCAAACGGGTGGTCGAGGGCGTATGGGAAACTCTTGGGGCCCTTCCTCAATCGTCTGACTGACCAGCCAGCGCCGATTCGATCCAGGGTGGAGCATCCGTTTCACGTTATCAAGAACCTGTTCCGGCATCGCAATGTGCATTATCGCAGGCTGTTAAAGAACAGAGCGATAAAATGCCGCTTGCTTGGAACCGGCTCTACACTTGCTTAGACACTAAGCTTTCGATCAGCGTTTCTCTAGGCGCTTTCACCAATGGCCAGTACAAAACTGACGTCCGTCTGATTGCTGCTCAGTGCACGGCCTTCGATGCGGGCAATCACCTGCTCAGCCGCAAGACGACCAATCCGGTGGCGGGGCGACGTTATCGTGGTCAGGCGCGGCGTAACGTGCTGTCCGATCGGCAATCCATTAAATCCGGCAATGGCAATGGTCTCCGGGACGCGGATGCCTTGGCGCTGTGCGTGCAAGAGTGCACCGGCGGCCAGATCGTCATTGGCAAAATGGATAGCACTGGCGTCGGGGTAATCGGCAAGCACCCGGTCGAGTGCCCGGGCCCCGGTTTCAAACTGGCCAAGCTCGTCCATATCGAGCAAAGGCGCCGTCAGACCCGACTCCTCAAGCACTTCCCGGTGGCCATCGTAGCGTAACCCTGCACGGTAATCCCTGGCCACCTGGGCCGCCACGTAGACGATGTTGCGATGACCTTTTTCCAACAGGTAGCGGGCCATACAGCGACCCGCTTCCGGGTGATCAAGCCCGATATTCAGATCAATAGCATCACCCAGCTCCATTATTTCGGCAACGGGGCTGTCGCACTCTGAAAGGATGCGCTGACAGGCATCGTTATGTCGCAAACCCGTAACGACAAGGGCGGACGGCGACCAGCCAAGGAACGTCCGGACCAACTGGCACTCCCGATCGAGATCGTAGTCCGTATTGGCCAGTAAAATCTGGTAACCCTGACGCTCGAATTCGCTTTGCAGGCCGTTGATCACCTCGATAAACACAATGTTTGAAAGCGACGGCACGATGACGGCGATAAAGCGTGAACTGGCAGAGGCCAGACTGCCCGCAAGCATGTTGCGCACATAGCCGACCTTATCAATAGCCGCTTCCACGCGGGCGCGTGTTGCCGGGCGTACCACATCGGGCGAATTAAGCACCCGTGACACCGTGATTGCTGAAACCCGGGCCTCCATGGCAACGTCTGCAATGGTCGGCTGCATGACGCCTCTGCGCTGTCGTTTGGTTTTACTGCTGGACATATGTACTTAATTTCCTCAAGGGCCTTGCCTCAAACTGAAGAATATTCTATTAATGATGGTAGCGCTAACATTTTGCTGTAGCAGGTTCTATTTTAACTGTGGAACCTGCTTTCACCGTGAGGAATAAACGAGTGTCTAATCACGTTAATCCCGTTGTCGGCGTCGTCGGGCTAGGTGCCATGGGTCTGGGTTCCGCAACAGCAATACTCGAAGCCGGGCTGACCGTTATAGGCTGCGATGTTTCGGCCCACGCTTGCGATGCGTTCATATCCCGCGGCGGACGCTGCGTTGCAACGCCAGCAGAGTTGGCCGATGAATGCGACATTGTGGTGCTGTTGGTGGTCAACGCTGACCAGGTTGAATCGGTGCTTTTCGGCGCTGCAGGCCTGGCGTCCAGGCTGGCGCCGGGTAGTCTGGTCATGCAATGTGCGACGGTCGCGCCCAGTTATGCCAAGGCCCTTGGCACGCGCCTGACTGAGGCAGGATTGCTCATGCTCGATGCACCTGTCAGCGGGGGTGCTGCCAAGGCCGCCACCGGGCAGCTGTCAATAATGTCCTCCGGCAACCCGTCAGCCTACACCAAGGGTCAAGCGGTATTGGACGCCATGGCCGCCACCGTTTACCGGCTGGGCGATGCGCCGGGGGCTGGCTCCAGCGTGAAACTGGTCAATCAACACCTGGCGGGCATTCATATCGCTGCGGCCGCCGAGGCCATGGCCCTGGGTATACGCATGGGGCTTAATCCGGAAACGCTGTATGAGGTGATAACCCATTCGGCGGGCAATTCCTGGATGTTTGAAAACCGTGTTCCGCATATCCTTAAAGGCGATTATACCCCGCTGTCCGCTGTCGATATCTTTGTCAAAGACCTGAACATCGTGCACCAGACCGGTCGTGAGCTGACCCTCGCCATGCCGGTTGCGGCCAGTGCCTTGCAGCAGTTTACCGCAGCGAGCGGGGCCGGACTGGGCCGCGAAGACGACTCCGCCGTTATCAAAGTGTATCAGCGACTTTCAGGTATTGAGTTGCCGGCCGCTAATGACCCAGCCGATCAGGAGGTCGGATAATGTCGATTGTACTCGGCGCCATCGCTGATGATTTCACCGGCGCCACGGATCTGGCCAACAATCTGGTCCGCGCCGGGATGCGCACCCTGCAGGTTATCGGAGTACCGCAGGATGCGCTGGATCTTAGCAATATAGATGCGATTGTGGTGGCACTCAAGTCACGTTCGTGTCCTGCTCAGGACGCGATCGGCGATTCCCTGGCGGCACTGGACTGGCTCCAGGATCAGGGTGCCCGGCAGATATTCTTCAAGTACTGCTCCACCTTTGATTCTACCGATGACGGCAATATTGGCCCCGTCGCGGACGCCTTACTGGACCAACTCGGTGCCCGGCAGACCGTGATGGTACCGGCGTTTCCCGTTAATGGCCGGACGGTTTATCAGGGCCATTTGTTCGTCGGTGACCGACTGCTCAACGACAGCGGTATGGAACACCACCCACTCAACCCGATGACCGATGCTGATCTGGTACGCACGCTCTCCCGCCAGACACCCCACACCGTTGGCCTGTTGGCCCGGTCCACCCTGGCGGCGGGCCCCGAGCAGGCACGGGCACATCTCGACAGGCTTGAAAAACAGAATGTACGCCATGTAATTTGTGACACTCTGGATGAGGCAGATCTTACCGTATTGGCAGCGACACTGGCTCAATCCGCCCTGGTAACCGGCGGTTCCGGACTGGGTGGGGCGTTGCCTGCCGAGTACCGCCGGCTCGGCTGGCTCGAAAATGTGGACAACGCCGGACAACTGGCGCCCGCCAGCGGCGCCTCCCTGATACTCTCCGGAAGTTGCTCCCGGGCGACACTGCGTCAGGTTGAACACTTCCTTTCCCGTTTTGAGGGCTTCGCCCTCAATCCCGTAGCGCTTGCCGACAGCGATGACCAGATCAATGAGGCGCTGGCGTTTGCCCGTGATCGTTTAAGTCGCAAAGATCCAGTGCTGATTTACGCCTCGGCCACGCCAGACAAGGTCAAACAAGCTCAGGAACAGCTTGGCGCAGCCGCCGCAGGTGAGCTGGTTGAGCGCGCGCTGGCCAGGCTGGCGAGGGAACTGGTAGCCGAGGGCGTGGGCAAATTGCTGGTAGCAGGCGGTGAAACCTCGGGCGCCGTGGTATCCGCACTCGGCATCGGCAAATTGCGCATCGGCGAGCAGATCGACCCCGGTGTGCCCTGGACCCAGACTCACCTGCCCCAACGGGAGACACCCCTGTCGCTGGCGCTCAAATCCGGCAACTTTGGTGGCGTCGATTTTTTCTCGCGAGCCTTTGAGGTGCTGTTATGAGCAGAATCAACACGTTACGCGATGAGATCGCCCTTCACGGCAAGTCGCTGTTTGATCGTGGTCTGACCATGGGGTCCAGCGGCAATATCAGCGTGCGACTGGATGATGGTGGTTGGTTGATGACCCCCACCAATGCCTGCCTGGGGCGGCTCGACCCGGCGCGTATCTCGCACCTTGATCGTGACGGCAAGCTGCTGGATGGCGACAAGCCAACCAAGGAAAGCTTTTTGCACCAGGCCATGTACGGAGAACGCCCGCAATCCGGCGCCATTGTGCATTTGCATTCCACGCACTCGGTGGCGGTTTCATGCCTCCCCGAGATTGATCCGCACAACTGCATTCCGCCGCTGACCGCCTATTATGTGATGCGGGTGGGCAAGCTGCCGCTGGTGCCCTACCACATACCCGGAGACCCCACTTTGGGCAACGCGGTGAAAGGACTGGCGGGCGAACACAGTGCCGTGCTGCTCGCTAACCACGGCCCAATCGTGGCTGGAAAATCGCTGGAAGCCGCGGTCTATGCGACCGAGGAACTTGAGGAAACCGCCAGACTGTTCATGCTGCTACGCGGTCAGAACCCACGCTGCCTAAATGAAGAACAAGTGGCTGAACTGGAGGCGCGTTTTCCGCGCGACTGATACCGATGATGGATGTAACAAGGAACAAGCGATGATTCGACTGGCCGCCAACCTGAGCATGCTGTTCACCGAGCATGATTTTATCGACCGGTTTCCAGCCGCGGCAAAGGCTGGTTTTCGCGGCGTTGAGTATCTCTTTCCTTACGCCTACGACCCGGATGAGTTGCGCGACGCTCTCAACGCCAACGACTTGACGCAGGTCTTGTTCAACCTGCCACCGGGCGATTGGGAGGCCGGCGACCGGGGGCTGACCAGCCTACCCGGACGTGAGCAGGAATTCCGCGATTCGGTCAGCCGGGCCATCCGCTATGCCGAGGCGCTGGATTGCTCGCAGCTACACGCCATGGCTGGCTTGCTACCCGCCGAAGCGGGTGTCGATGTTCGCAGCGCCCACCTGAACACCTATGTGAACAATCTGCGTTATGCGGGCGCTGAACTGGCCAAGGTGGGGAAGACACTGCTCATCGAGCCCATCAATGGCCGCGACATGCCGGGGTTCTTCCTCCAGCGCCAGGCCCAGGCAAGAGACATTCTGGCGCAGGTTGGCGCCGACAATCTCCGGGTACAGTTTGATGCCTATCACTGCCAGATCGTCGAAGGTGACCTGATCCGCAACCTGGAAACCCAGTTCCCGAACATTGGTCATGTACAGATCGCCGGTGTCCCCGAGCGGCAGGAACCCGACGTCGGTGAGCTGAACTACCCGGCCATCCTGGCCCGACTCGACGCCCTGGGTTATCAAGGCTGGGTCGGGTGCGAATACCGCCCGGCTGGCGGCACTCAGGCGGGGCTGGGCTGGGGCACGGACTATGGATTGACGCTCTGAGCAATCCGGTGCTGATTGCAACAAGACAACGAACACATATAACAATAAGGATTTTGCCATGCACATTCTTATCACCGGTGCCGCCGGCTTCCTGGGCCAACGCCTGATCCAGGCTCTTGCGGCGCGCGGTACGCTCAACGGCCAGACACTTGCGCACCTCACTCTGATTGATCAGATAAAGCCGGAAACACCACCCGGCTTGTCGTTCAAAGTCACTGCCTATGCCGCCGACATTACCGCACCCGAGGCGCTGGATGCGGCTCTGGATGAACATCCTGATGTCATATTTCATCTTGCCGCTGTCGTCAGTTCCGCGGCCGAAGCCGATCTCGACCTCGGTATGGCCGTAAACTTTGATGCTACCCGCGCACTTCTGGAGGGTTGCCGTTCAAGGGGCCTCTCTGACACCCGCCTGATTCTGGCCAGTTCGGTAGCCGCATTCGGAGGTGAATTACCCCCGGTGCTTGACGATATCACGGCCGTCACGCCGCAAAGTTCCTACGGCACGCAAAAAGCCATGAGTGAGCTTTTAATCAACGATTACAGCCGACGTGGCCTGGTTGACGGTCGCGTGCTGCGACTGCCTACCATCGTCATCCGCCCCGGTCGGCCCAATGCCGCAGCCTCAAGCTTTGCCTCAAGCATTCTGCGCGAGCCGCTCAACGGCGAAGAGGCCGTTTGCCCGGTGCCCGTGAACCTTGAGCTGTTCGTGATGTCACCCGGAAAAGTCATCGAAGCCCTGTTACACGGAGCCGAAGTTTCGGGACACGCCTTTGGCCCCTGGCGCTGCCTGATGCTGCCAGGCATTACGGTGAGCGTTGCCGAGATGCTGGACAGCCTCCGAACGCTAGGCGGCGACGAGGCCTTGGCCCGTGTTCAGCATAAACCCGACCCAAAAATCGAGGCAATCGTGGCCAGTTGGCCATCAAGGTTTAAAACCCAGCGTGCACAACAACTGGGTTTTAAAGGCGACAGCAGTTTCCGGGAAATCGTCGAGGCCTTCCTCAACGACCGTACCAAGCCTCTCTGACTGAGCGTCAGGGGGATCCACAAGTGTGTTACAACAACTCGAGAGAACAACAATGACAACAATATTCGCACGTCGTACGCTCGCACTGACCATGGGCGGTTTCACAGCCGCTTTGGCCCTATTCGGCGCAAACGCCCAGGCTGCGCAAACCATCAACCTGGGGCATACACTGTCTGACAGCTCGCACTACTCGGTCGGCGCTGATGCCTTTAAAGAAACTCTTGAGCGTCTCAGCGATGGGGAGTTCACGTTAGTCGAGCACCCCTCCGGCGCCCTAGGCGGGGAGCGCGCCATGATCGAAGGACTGCAAATCGGCACCGTCGATGTGGTGATTACCTCAACGGGCCCATTGGGTAATTTTGTACCGGAGAGCTACGTATTGGACCTGCCGTTCCTGTTCAAGGACTACGAGCAAGCCCGTTGCGTGCTTGATGGCAACATCGGTCAGCAACTTCTCGACAAAATGGGAAAGCATAATCTGGTCGGCCTGGCCTGGTCGGAAAACGGCTTCAGGCACATGACCAACAGCAAGCACGCGATCAAGACACCAGCCGATGCCAAGGGCCTGAAAGTGCGTACCATGGAGAACAAGGTGCACATGGAAGCGTTCAAGCAGATGGGCGTGCATCCCACCCCTATGGCCTTCCCTGAAGTGTTCACCGCATTGCAGCAAGGCACGGTCGACGGCCAGGAAAACCCCATTACCGTCATCGTGGCTACCAAATTCTGGGAAGTGCAGGACCACCTGTCACTGACCGGTCACGTCTATTCACCTGCTGTCGTTCTCGGATCTCCGGTCTTGCTGGACGGCCTTAACGAAGAGCAGCGGGGCTGGTTTTTCGAAGCAGCTGCAGCGTCAGCGGCAGCAACCCGTGAGGAAGTATCACGTCTTGAGCGTGAAGGTGTGGAACTGCTTCGCGGGAAAGGCATGACCGTGGAAACAGACATCAATAAGGCGCCGTTCCAGGAAGCCGTCAAACCCGCCTACAAGATCTATACAGATCAGTACGGCAGCGAAATGCTTGACCTCATCCGCGACAGTGGTTGCTAGGTCTGTTGTCGCTCAGGCCCGATGCCAGAGGTCTCGGGCTGTCAAGATCCAAGGGTGATCGTCATGGTTAATCATTTTCTGCGTTTCGAGCAATGGACGACCAGGCTGGCCCTGGTGGCTGCGGTGGCCATGCTGATCATCTCGGTGTCGCTTGGTTTTTATCAGGTCATTACCCGGTTCTTCCTTGATGCACCATCAACCTGGTCGGAAGTTATCTCGCGTTCGGCGATGATCTGGTGCGTGTTCATGGGTGCCGCTGCGGGTTTCCGCGGGGGCTTCATGATGTCGGTGGAGGTCATCTACAGACTGCTGCCGGCACGAAAACTTGTCTGGCTGGAATTACTGATTGCACTGTGCTGCACGATTGTATTGCTGGTGCTGATTCACTATGGCACCGCCATGACCTGGCGAGTACGTAGTCAAATGCTGTCAGGTCTCGGCGTCTCTATCGCCTGGGCCTACGCTGCCATGCCGACAGGCGCTATCTTTGCCCTGATTGCGGTGCTGGCACGCCTACTCGCACAGATCACCGGTCTCGAGGCTATCGGCCCAGCCGAAAGCGAGACCGATGACCACCAGGTTTCCTCACCAATGGTCGAACGACACGCTACCCCTGCACCCTCGGCATACGACGGGAGCGTGAACCAATGAACACGGCAATCGGGCTCGCACTGATTATCCTGTTCAGTCTCGGCGTGCCCATCGCAGTGTCGATCGTGCTGGCCTCTATTATCGGAATTGAATTCTTCTCGCGCCTGCCCCTGTTGCTGGTGCCGCAACAGATGTTTGTGGGCATCGACAACTTTCCCCTGATGGCGATTCCGTTTTTTATCCTGGCGGGCAATCTGATGGCAGCGGGCGGCATTTCCCGGCGGCTTGTCGATCTTGCCAAGTCCATCGTGGGTGGTTTTCAGGGCGGTCTGGCCATGACCTGCGTGCTGACCTGCATGATGTTTGCCGCCGTCTCAGGTTCGAGCGTTGCGACCACGTTCGCCATCGGTTCTATCCTGATCCCGGCAATGGTGAAGCACGGTTACCCACGCCCGCTGGCGGCCTCGATCCAGGCGTCCTCGGCCGAACTCGGCGTACTTATTCCGCCGTCCATTCCCTTGATCCTGTATGGCGTCAGTACAGATACCTCCATCGGTAAACTGTTCATTGCCGGCATTGGCCCCGGGTTGTTGATCGGTGGCGCGTTGTTGCTGTTCCTCTATCTGTTTTGCAAGGTACGCGGATACGGCTTGCGTGATCACGAGGATCGCCAGAGCTTTCCGGTGGCACTGAAACGCGCCTGGATCGCGATGCTGATGCCGGTCGTCGTCATTGGTGGTATCTACGGCGGCGTCTTCACACCGACGGAAGCGTCAGCAGTCGCTGTCGTATATGCCGTCATTGTTGGTGGCTTTATCTACCGTGAACTCAGTCTCGCCGAACTATGGCCGATCCTGCGCCACAGTGTGATCTCCACGGCTGCGGTCATGCTGATCATCGCCGCTGCTGCTCTGTTCAGCTTCCTGATCAGTCGTTCCGGCTTACCCAGGGAGGTCGCCGGTTGGGTAACCATGGTATTCGACAACCCGATCTCGTTTCTTCTGGCCGTCAATGTCATGCTGCTGATTGTCGGCATGTTCATTGAAACATCCGCTGCGATTCTGGTGCTGGCGCCAATATTCACGCCGATTGCCGTACAGTACGGCATTGATCCGGTGCATTTCGGGCTGATCGTGGTCGTGAACCTGGCACTCGGCATGTTTACACCGCCGCTCGGGGTAAACCTGTTCGCCGCCTGCGCCGTGGCCAAACTGTCGGTCGACCAACTCCTGCCCTGGCTGATGCGCTTCGTGTTGGTGGTTCTGGCCTGCCTTATTGCCATCACCTATCTCCCGTGGATATCCTTGGGCCTGGTCGATTTACTGTACTGAACCCCGGTAGGATCCGGTTCAAAAAACAGAGACAAAGCACGCTGATTTCCGTCAAATTGGCAGGAACTATTTTTGAAAGGACACCCCCTGTGACCCGGATAAAAGTAAAATTCCCCAACAACGAAGGCAACACTCGGCCAGCCTATCGGTTGTAATTTGTCTTATCATCGCCGTTATTGCCGGTGATTTCTCTGGTCGCCAATGCAATACGCGGGCGGGGACCAGAGATCTAGCGTTCCAAGTGAATCTGATCAGTGTTTCGCCCCGGGCACCTACAACGCGCCCGGGCTTCTCCCTCCCGGTAACATTTCTCAGACAAGACGTAATGTCATTTCTGCCCGGTAACGCCGTATAATCTTTTTCGTGCCTGCTTTATCGTGATCTGCAGCACGACTGTTGATTGCGCTTTCCGTGAGTAGCCAATGATACGCCCCAAACTTATCGCCCTGTCTGTCCTCATCGCGCTGATTTGGCTTTCTGCTCCGGCTACAGCAGACAGCATCAAGCGCATTGTGCATCCTGATGGCCGCGTTGAATTTACCAATGTAAAAAGTAACAGCCCAGGACGTGCCTCCAGCAAAAGCGAGACTGTTTTCCGGTATCGTGACGATAATGGCATTGTCGCTTACAGCGGAACTCAGCCCTCGGTTACGGATTTCGACGTCATCAGCTTCCATTGTTACGCCTGCGACCCGAATTCTCCTGTTAACTGGCGCACAACACCTCTGTTCCTGAGCCGTTACCAGTCGGAGATCAAAACGACGGCTGATGAGTATGGTGTGGATCCTGCGCTGGTACGCGCGGTTATTCATGCCGAGTCGGCATTCAACGAGAAGGCGCTCTCACCGGTGGGAGCTCAGGGGCTAATGCAACTGATGCCGGGGACCGCCCTGGAAGTGGGCGTACAGAACGCCATGATAGCGGCGGAGAACATTCGTGGTGGGGTCACATACCTTGCCAAAATGCTGGAGCGTTTCAAAGGTGACACCAGGCTCGCTACCGCAGCCTACAACGCTGGCCCGGGTGCCGTAAGCCGTTACGGTGGCATCCCACCCTATGCCGAGACCAAAGCTTACGTTGAGCGCGTTGGCATACTGCGCGAGCGCTATGCCAGCAACTGAATGCTGATATACGAGAGATACCGACAATAACCCCCTTCCCTGGGAGTTCCCGCCGGCTGCAGCAGCTGCTTTATTCGGAGGCTGCAATCAGGCTGGCGTTACCACCGGCCGCAGTTGTATCCACACACAGGTGCCGCTCGATCACAAATCGCTGATCGAGCGTGTGCTCCGTGATCAGAGGCAGCAACGCCCCATCGCGTTTGGCCAAAGCCAAACGATACTTCCGCAGTAGCGACTGTTCAGCGCAGCTTACAACCGCTTCGAATCCGCTGGCAGTAGCCAGTGCGTCCGGCTCCAGACTGCCCTCAACGCCTGCAATCGGCAGCCCGGCTTGCGCAGCGCGACTCACGGCGTCTCCAACACCCGGTGCGATCACTACCACCTTGTTGCCCTGCGACAGTGCCATTGCGGCCTGGGCCAACGCTGTTTCCTTGTCTGGCCCAAGGCACAACACAACCCCACGGGCATGATTGGTAAGGCGGTTAAGCTCACCCGTTGGTCCCGGCAACTCTTCAGCGTGAGCGTCCAACGGCTCGGGCACCTTCCCGAAAATCGGTTCCAAAGCTTCTATTCTGGTTTTTGGAACAGGCGTCTTGAGCTTACCAAGGTTGCCAATCAGTCCTTCCAGCTTCTTGCCATCAATCGCTTTACCACCGGACACCGCCGGGCGCTCAGCGGTGGGCCCTTTCAGGAAGCGACGAACGTATTGCGGGCCGCCTGCCTTTGGCCCGGTCCCGGAAAGCCCCTCACCACCAAACGGCTGAGAACCAACAATCGCACCGATCTGGTTACGGTTAACATAGATATTGCCAACCTTGATGCGGCTGGAAATCCGGTCAACCCGGTTATCCACCCGACTGTGGATACCGAATGTCAGGCCGTAGCCCTTGGCGTTTATGGCATCGACAACCTTGTCGATGTCCTTGGCCTCAAAGGTAGCCACATGCAGTATCGGACCGAAGATCTCTTCTTCCATGTCTTCGATGCCGTTGACTCGCAGTACAGCAGGTGAAACAAACAGCCCCTTTTCCGGCACGGGGAGTTTTTTAAGCAGGCGACCTTCGCGCTCAAACTTATCGCAGTGATCCACGATCTTCTTGCGGGCGGCCTCATCAATGACCGGGCCCACATCTGTGGAAAGCGCCCAGGGATCACCAACTCCCAGCTCTTCCATGGCGCCGTACAGCATTTCCAGCAGGTTATCCGCTATGTCTTTTTGCACATACAGCATACGCAACGCAGAGCAACGCTGGCCGGCGCTCTGGAACGACGATGCCAGTACGTCCCGAACCACCTGCTCAGGCAGCGCAGTCGAGTCTACAATCATGGCGTTCAGGCCACCGGTTTCCGCCACCAACGGCGCATCCGGGGCCATGTTTTCTGACATCACTTTATTGATGCGGTGTGCTGTTGGGGTGGAGCCGGTAAAACAAACGCCGGCCACCCTGGAATCAGAGGTGAGCGCCGTGCCCACAATAGCGCCCGATCCCGGCAACAACTGAATTGCATCTTTCGGAAGGCCCGCTTCGTACATCAATTCAACAGCACGAACGGCAAGCAACGACGTTTGCTCCGCGGGTTTGGCAACGACTACGTTGCCGGCAGCCAGGTTCGCCAGAACCTGACCTGCAAAGATCGCCAACGGAAAGTTCCAGGGCGAAATACAGCAAATAACGCCGCGAGCCTCACCGCTGTCGTTATTACGCACACCTTCGTTGGCGTAAAACTGCGAGAAATCAACCGCCTCGCGAATTTCGGCAATGGCATCCAGCAGGGATTTTCCAGCTTCCCGGGTTGTCAGTGCAAACAGTTCGTGGGCATTCTCCTCCAGAAGGTCACCGACTTTGCGAACGCGGGCCGCACGATCTTCTGCGGACATGGCGGACCAGGTCGTGAAACCTTGCTGGGCAGCGGTAATGGCAGCATCGACATCGGCTTCATTAGCCTGAGTAATCTGCCCGACCAGATCATCCGGGTTAGCCGGATTTTTAACGTCCAGCACTTCGGTGCCGGTAATGTCCGCGGCAATAAGCGGGCCGCCCGTCCAGCGGTGGTTGCGAAATGCATCGCGACCTTCGTTAATGCGCGCAACGGTGACCGGATCGGTAATATCCCACCCTTTGGAGTTGCGGCGATTGGCACCAAACAGGTCCGCAGGCCGCACAATCACTTTGCTGGAAAGGTTTTCACCGAGTTCCTGGACGGCATCAATGGGATCCTTGGCAATCTCCTCAGGGGTGATGCTGGTATCCACAATCTGATTAACGAAGGAGCTGTTAGCTCCGTTCTCAAGCAAACGACGCACAAGGTAAGCCAGCAGATCACTGTGCTTGCCAACAGGTGCGTATATCCTGCAGGGCACTCCACTCTCTTTGAGAACCTGACTGTGCAACGATTCGCCCATACCGTGCAGGCGCTGGAACTCATAGCTTTTCAGGCCTGCGGTTTTTGCCAGTTCCAGAATGGCCGAAACCGAATGCGCGTTATGGGTGGCGAACTGTGAATAAATACGGTCGCTCATGCCCACCAGCTTTTTGGCGCATGAGAGATAGGCAACATCGCTGCACGCCTTACGCGTGAATACAGGGAAATCAGACAGACCCATCACCTGGGCGCGTTTGATCTCGGCATCCCAGTAGGCGCCTTTCACCAGGCGAACCATTATGCGGCGGTCGAGCTTTTCAGAAAGCGCATACAGCCAGTCAAGCGTGTATGAAGCACGCTTGGCAAAGGCCTGAACGACCACGCCAAAACCGTCCCAGCCAGCAAGTGCCGGGTCGGACAAAATGCCTTCGATGACATCCAGAGAAATGTCGAGGCGGTCCTGCTCCTCAGCATCGATATTGAACCCCATATTGGCAGCTGCCGCTTTCTTAGCCAGCATCAGGGCCCGGGGCAGTAACTCAGCCATCACCCGGTCCTTATGGCCGTACTCGTAACGGGCCAGCAGTGCGGACAACTTGACGGAAATACCGGGGTTTTTACGCACATCACCTTTGCAGTTTTTGGCGATGCTATCGATAGCGTTGGAATAGGACTCGAAATAACGGCGGGCATCCGCATCAGTACGCGCGGCTTCGCCAAGCATGTCGTAGGAGTAAGTGTACCCCTTGGCCATGTAAGACTTGGCTTCGCTCTGCGCCTCTTCAATGTCACGACCCAGAACGAACTGACGGCCCATTTCCTTCATGGCCTGGCCTGCAACAGTGCGAACCACCGGCTCACCCAAACGCTTGACCAACTTACGCAAAGTCTCACCGACTGTTTGACGCTCGGAATCCTTCAGCAGGTTGCTGGTCATCAACAGCGCGACAGTGGTGGAATTAATAAATGATGAGGTCGCTTTGCCTACGTGAGCACTCCAGTTGCCGGAGGTAATCTTGTCTTCAATCAGCGCATTGATCGTTGTGTTATCCGGCACGCGCAACAGCGCCTCAGCCAGACACATAAGCGCTACGCCCTCTTTGGTAGTGAGACCGTATTCCGCTAGAAATTTCTCCATAATCGTGGATTTTGCGCTTTCACGGACGCTGCGCACCAGGCCGGCCGCGCGGGCGGAGATCGCTTCGCGCTCTTCCCGGGACAACTGAGCGTCAGCAATCATCTCGTGAATCACTTTGTACTCATCCTGGAGATAATGATCGCGGATTGCCTGCCGGCTATTGGCAAGTTCGGGAGTCACTGAATGCTGCGATGACATAGCTGTACCCTCTCAATTGTTTGTCTTTTCCGCATTCTACCTACAACAACAAAGACTGTTTCACCGTAAAAGCCACAAACACATACCATTTCGGCTTTATTAGGCGCCGGGAATTTATTAATTCTCTTTTATGAAATACCATCTCAGGCAAAACGACTTCAGGCGTGCAAGTCCAAACAAACCCGGCCTGAAGCCTTTTTTATAATATCTGGCGTTTTCAGCCTACAGCATAGCGTCCCAGTTGAAGACTTGCCCAAAAGAGACGGTTTTACTGCTTTGGGGTGTCTACGACAGGAACGACAGGGAAGATCAGATGGCTACGCCTACACAGAGGACACGGCACTATGAGCGAGCTTGATCGAATCGATCATTCCATTATTCGTGAGCTACAAAAGAATGCGCGAATTACGATCACCGACCTTGCCTCCCGCGTTGGCCTGTCCAAAACTCCGTGCCAGGTGCGTATGCGGCGGCTTGAGGAACAAGGCTTTATCACCGGCTACACTGTGCTGGTTAATCAAACCAAGCTGGGGCAAAACCACATCGCCTTCGCCCAGATAACTTTGAGCGACACCAGCAGCGATGCACTGAAGGCTTTCAACAAGGCCGTTAAACAGATTGCGGCTATTGAACAGTGCCACATGATTGCGGCCAATTTTGACTATCTGATAAAAGTGCGAACCCGCAACATGGCCGAGTATCGGCAGGTGCTGGGCGAGCAAATTTCTGCCCTGCCCCATGTACTGCAAACGAGTACGTTTGTGGTGATGGAAAACGTAAAAGATGCAGGGCTCTGAAGCACCTGACGGTGGAAACAGGCTACTTGTTGACCTTGGCCAGCCCCAGAGACGACACATGCAAGCCGAGTTCGTTTCGGTACAGCGCATTGCCGATACCAAGCACAATGTTCTCGACCGAAAAGTTTGACGACACAGCGGTTGCACCGCCGGTAGAACGGGACTCCAGAACAAGCACCAGACGCAGCAAATCAAGAAGCCGGATGACCAGGTCCAGAATGCCGAAATCTTTTGGTGCATCATCAATGCGGGATGCAACGTAAGCCTTCGCCGCCTCTACCACACAGGTTTCATGGTCGGTCAGGTGCTCGGTGCCCAGACATTTGATTGATTCGACACGCTGCTCCCGCTCACGCCTGATTGCCTCCATACAAACCTGGCCGGAGTTTTCCGGCGAATCACCAGCACGCAGAATACCCGCGAGCCGAAAGTCCACTTTGCCTTCGCGGCGTATCTGGTCATATTCGTTTTTGAGGCTCTCCTTTGCGTGAGGCAGATACCGGCGAATCGCCGTCTCGCGGGCTCGCTCCAGATCTTCGATTGTCGCCAGACCCACCAGCGAACTCATCACACGCACACAGTGGAGCAGGTGCTGCCAGCTAGCTGGCTCAATTGAATGCGGATTAGCCGGCAGTACCCGATTGGCAGACACGAACTCGAAATAGAGGGCCGTCACTTCCTGCTCCGAAAAATCGGACGTGCGAATAATCCGCCGCAGCCCCAGCTTCTCAATATCCCGCAAAAGACTGGGGATCAGCATCAGCACATAATGTTGCGCGCCTTCCGATATCAACATGTCTGACTACTGCTCCCTATTAAGCTTTCCCAAAAATCTGGCGTGCTGAATCCCCTGATGCTGCATCCAACGATAGATGGTTGGCCGGGACACCTCATAGAAACGGGCCACCTCAGAGACATTCCATTGATACTTCATCAAAGCCCCCAGCAACGGGCTGGGATCACAGCGTTCTTCATCAGCCTCTACCACCGATAGCACCTGTTCACACAGGCACTCCTCAGGCAGATCATTAACCGTAATTTCGCCGTTGTTGCAGGTGGCCTCGGCAAACGCCAACGCGTTGTCCAGCTGTCGGATATTTCCTGGCCAGCTATAGGCAAGCAAGGCACTCATAGCATCCGCCCGGATACGAACATCCGGGAGTTCGCCCTGATCAATCAGGTTTGCAAGCACGCGGTTAATTACGTGCTGTCGATCCGCTCTCTGGCTCAGAGATGGCAAGCGCAGGGTAGCGCCATTAAGCCGATAATACAGATCTGCACGGAAACTGCCTCGCTCGATTAACTGACCCAGATCCTGATGGGTAGCGGCAATCACGCGACAGTTCACTTTCACGGGGCTATCGGCCCCGACAGGCAGGATTTCCCCCTCTGCCAGTACTCGCAACAAACGGGTCTGGAGCTGAAGGGGCATATCCCCGATTTCATCCAGAAATAACGTACCGCCATCCGCCTGCTGAATCAGCCCACGCATGCCCCGAGTGCGGGCACCGGTGAAAGCGCCGCTAACATAGCCGAAAAGCTCACTCTCAATCAGTGATTCGGGAATAGCCGCGCAGTTTACCGCTACAAAAGCCCGCCGGGATCGGTGACTCGACGCATGTACAGCCCTGGCCAGAATCTCCTTACCCGTGCCGGTTTCACCCAGAACAAGCAATCCTACATCCCTGTTACGAAGACGCTTCGCCAGACCGAGCGTACGCCGCATGACGGGGTCATCCGCTGCCAATGCATCCAGTTGGGGCACACGCTCTTCGGCTGCGTGGGCCTCCGAAGATGGGGATGCAGGGGTCTTGACCCTGGGCTGAATCAGCGCGGCAAAAAAAGTACGACCACTGGCACAATGCCTGAACGCTTTCACCTGGTCATCGTGATCGTAGGGAATACTCCAGATATCCCGGAGTTCACACTCAAACAAACCGGTCAGGTCAGGCCGGGTCTCCGTGTCACTGCCTGAGCCTGGGTCCAACATGAGTGAGCGCCCCGCTGTATTGGCGGCCTCCACACGGCCATCCCCGTCAATGGCAAACAGGTATTTACCATTAACCTGAACGAACTCACGAGAACCGTCACACCGGACAATCACCTGCTTACGATAGCGGCGGAGAAAATAGGCATCCTCGATCATTCGGGCATAGAGTTGGGTGAGGTGCAACGCGAAAGTCTGACTGTTGTGCGCGTTGGGCGAATCCAGAGCAGAAATGTCCAGAACCGCCAGGAGATTGCCCATCGGATCAAGAATCGGCGCTGACGTGCAGGTCAGATTGATGTGGGTCGAGTCAAAATGGTCAACCCGATGACACGTCAGAGCCTGCTGCTCCTGAATACAGGTACCTACTGCACAGGTGCCGGCATATTGTTCACTCCAGTCCGCACCCAGATACAAACCGGCCTTGCGCAAACGCTGGTCGTAACGACGGTCCCCAAGATACTGCACAGTAATCCCACGATGATCCGTCAACAGTAGGACATACCCGAGATTGGCGATGTTCGAGTAGAGTTGTTCAACACCTGCCCTGGCGACGTCCAGAAACTCATCCACCGAGTCCTGATGCTCCCGCAGGGTTTGCTGGGTAACAATCCGGGCACTGCGAGGCTGGCTCGGATCCAGTCCGTACTCGTTGATACATCGTTTCCAGGAACGACCAATCAGCTCGCTTTCCGGAGACAAGTTCGCGGAGGCGTCGTTGTCTGCGTAGCTTAAAATAGCGTCAATATGGCGCCGCTGCGCCAGTTGCGTAGTCATACCAAGCTCCTGCAACACTCTGATGTTGTTATTGTCATGCACGAGAGATACTGCTGCACCGCCCTATCAGCTTATACCCAATGATCCGAAACCGACATCCTCCCTTAGGACCCGTTTTGGCGTTACACCTGTCACGCCTCCACAGCCAAGAACATTACAGGTGTAACGCAAACTCTGGCCGTCAGAAAGCTCTACCTGACACCGGCGGTTAACTAAAGAGTCCATTATCAGATTTCAAATCAGCCGCTTAAGAATACTTACAAAGCCAAGAACAGAGCTGGCACGGCGCCTGCTCTTGTCTAACCGGAGGATTCATTCCTGCACAAGGCGCCACCGGCACCCTGCCAACAATAACAATGCAAACCTGGAGAATCGTAATGACCGAAGCACAAATTACTCCTACCCAACGAGTCCAGCAATGGCTCGACGGGTTCAACGAAACCCTGCAATCCGATAACCCCGGCCAGGCGGCTGAGCTGTTTGAGCAAGATGGCTTCTGGCGCGACCTTGTTGCCATGACCTGGAATATCAAGACAATGGAAGGCCACGAAAACATCCGCGACATGCTGGAGCACACCACAGGGCAGGCTCGCCCCGATAACTGGAAGGTAGCAGAAGAAGCCACCGAACAAGACGGTGTTACCGAAGCCTGGATTACCTTCGAAACCAAAGACGCGCTGGGCAAAGGCCATGTCCGCCTGCGTGACGGTGCTGCATGGACGCTCCTGACCACCATGCAGGAGCTGAAAGAGTTCCCGGAAAAGCGCAACTTCCTGAGGCCCAAGGGCGCGCGGCACGGTGCGACCAAGTCACGCAAGACCTGGCTTGAGGCACAGCTGGAGGAAGAGCAGGAGCTGGGCTACAGCCGCCAGCCTTATTGCGTAATCATCGGGGGCGGACAAGGCGGAATCGGTCTGGCGGCGCGGCTCCGGCAACTGGATGTACCCACAATTGTCATCGAGCGCAATCCGAAAGCCGGCGACTCCTGGCGCAACCGCTACAAGTCGCTGTGTCTGCACGACCCGGTCTGGTACGACCACATGCCTTACCTGCCCTTCCCGGACCACTGGCCCGTATTCGCCCCGAAGGACAAAATTGGTGACTGGCTGGAGATGTACACCAAAATCATGGAACTCAATTACTGGAGTTCAACGGAATGCACCGGCGCCCGCTACGATGAGACCAGCAAGGAATGGGTCGTTGATGTCATCCGGGAAGGCGAGAAAGTCACACTTCGTCCCAAACAGCTTGTTCTGGCCACCGGCATGTCCGGCATCCCGAATATTCCTGACATCCCCGGCATGGATGCGTTTGAAGGTGAACAGCACCACTCCAGCAAGCATCCCGGTGGTGCTGCCTACAAGGACAAAAAATGTGTCATCCTCGGCGGCAACAACTCCGCTCACGACATCTGCGCAGCACTCTGGGAGAACGGCGCCGACGTTACCATGGTCCAGCGCTCGTCCACGCACATCATCAAATCCGATACCCTGATGGATCTGGTACTCGGCCCACTCTACTCCGAGGAAGCGGTACAAAACGGCACAACGACCGAGAAGGCGGATCTCACCTTCGCCTCTGTTCCATTCAGGATTATGCCCGATATGCATATCCCGGTTTACAAGCAGGTCGCCGAACAGGACGCCGATTTCTATAAACGGCTGAAACAAGCTGGGTTCATGCTGGACTTCGGTGATGACGGCTCCGGTCTGTTCATGAAATACCTGCGCCGTGGTTCGGGCTACTACATTGATGTGGGAGCCTCCGAACTGGTCGCCCAAGGGGAAATCAAGCTCAAAAGCGGGGTCAGCATTGAGCGCATCAACCCGCGCTCTGTGACGCTGACCAATGGTACGGAACTGCCTGCGGACCTTATTGTCTACGCCACCGGCTTTGGCTCCATGAATGGCTGGGCGGCAAGGATTATCTCCCAGGAGGTCGCGGACAAAGTCGGAAAATGCTGGGGCATGGGCTCAGACACCACCAAAGACCCTGGCCCATGGGAAGGCGAGCTACGCAACATGTGGAAACCAACGCAGCAGGACGCGCTCTGGTTCCATGGCGGCAATCTGCACCAGTCACGTCACTATTCGCTCTACCTGGCGCTTCAGCTAAAAGCCCGAAAAGAAGGCCTCGAAACGCCCGTATACGGAATGGAAGGCGTTCATCACCTTTCCTGAATCTCGGAAGAGGTTGGCCTTGGCCAGCCTCTTTTCTATAACTCCCCGCAGGCACAATTTTGTACAATACTCGGAATTACGACCACGCCAGACTCCTCACTCACTGTCCCGAGATGAGGAACCTGTTGATGTCTCTGCTATTGATTTTGCCCATGTCAGCCTTTGCGCTTGCAGCTTCTATTTCACCCGGGCCGGTGAATCTTGTCTGCCTCAGCAGCGGCACCCGATACCCTCTGCGCCAGGGTTTGTGGTTTGTGTCAGGGGCGACACTGGGATTTGTAGCGCTGTTTCTTGCTATCGGGCTGGGATTGCATTCTGCTCTGACCTGGATTCCGGGATTTGATCGGTTGCTCACCTGGGCGGGCATCGCGTTTCTGCTTTATCTCAGCTACCGACTGGCGATAGATGACGGAAAAATTTCAGGCAGGGCCCTGGGAAACGCTCCCGGATTCTGGACGGGCGCTATCATGCAGTGGTTGAACCCGAAAGCCTGGTTTGCGTCCGCGTCTGGTATCGGTGCCTATACCTCCGGTGGTGACCTCACACAACTGGCCATATTTTCCAGCCTGTATTTGCCTATTTGCTGGCTGTCACTCTCGACCTGGGTCTTTGCAGGGCGTTTTCTGCGCCAGTATGTTCAGCGGCCACGGGTGCTTCGAACGGTAAACCGTGTGCTCGCAGCCTTACTGCTGGCCAGTTGCCTGTATCTCATACTCGGTCAGGAAGCCGTTTTAGCGGTCGGCCATACTGGCCAGGGGTAGCGGCAACCAGCCGCTTGAAGACCTTTTGAAAATGTGGCTGATCAAAAAACCCGGCGGCCAGAGCCGCATCTGCGATGGGAGCACCCCGCCGAATCGCCCGCTGCCCGAGCTGAACACGTCGATTGATCTGATAGGCATGAGGTGTCATGCCAAAGTGCTTACGGAACACCCGCACCAAATGGGACTCAGAGAATCCTGCCCGTTCTGCCATCCACTTGATGGACAACTCATCCGTGCAGTGACAATCCAGATATCGGGCCAGCTCCTGCAAAGGAACAGGCGCGGGAGGAAACGGCTGTTCAGCCTGCTCTGCCGCACCGGATATTGATACCATTACCTCCGACAAAAACGCTTCTACGCAATCCCGTTTTTGCTCTGAAGACACCTGATCATCCTGCAGCCGGTAAGACAGGGCCTGGAAGCCAGAGTACAAAACAGCAGACGAACTGACGTCGTAATGGATATCCTGCCAGAGCGGCGTAGCCAGCAGGCCCAGACGAAACCTCAAGCCGGCAAGCCAACCCGCATCCACATACAACATCAGATAGGCCCAGGGCTGGTTATCCACCGGATTGCACGCATGAACCCATTCCGGGTTCATGAACACCAGCGAACCTTCACCAACGTGGTAATGCCGCCCCACGTACTCAAAGGTGCTCTGTCCGCCGGTAATGGCTCCCATCGACCATTGAGTGTGGCTATGGGGCTCGTAACAGACTGCACGGCCATCGCTGACCTGCCGCAACTCAATGTACGGTAACTCGCTGTCTCGCCAGAAAACCGGCTGTGCCAACGTCGGATTGCTCATCGGGCCGGCTCCATTTCTCCGCCCTTGGCCTGGCGCGCCAGATGAACCATGACCACACCGAGCGCCATCACCAGCAGGGTAAGCCAAAGACCGTTGGTATAATTGCCTTCTACGTCAGCCAGATAACCGACAACAGCGGGCGCCAGCATCTGGGCGATGCCATAGCTGAAGGTAAGTCGGCTCATAGGCCGGGAGGGGTTTTCCGGGAACACGCGCCCCACCATGGCCAGCATCATGCTGACGATGCCGATGAAACTGGCCCCGTAAATAACGGCGCTGAGCATAACGCTGGCCATGCTCGTGTTGAGGATCAGCATCAGAATACTGACAGAATTGAGCATGTAGGCAAGATAGAGTGCCGTCCACTGCCCCCAACGGCGAGAGAACACATCCCACAGCCAGCAAGCAGGTGTGGCCGCCAGCCCCGCAATCAGCCAGATCAGCCAGCCACGGCCACTGAGTTCCGGCATGGATTCGGCAATTGCCACCAGGAAGGTCGCGGTTACCACATACCCGACACCTGCACAAAAGTAGGCCAGCTGCAGGATCACGATAAACCGGCTTCGTTCATCAGTACCTGCCGGACCCCCGGTTCGCGGCAAGGCACAGGCACGATAGTCTGGCATCCAGCGCCACACCGGAACAATCAGCGCCAGCCCGACCAGCCCGTATATTACCCACTGCTGATCCCAGCTAAAGGACTCCTTGATTAACTCCGCCAGCACTGCAGTAAGAACAATCCCGAGCCCGATACCCGAAAAGAACACGCCAAGCTCGGATTTCTCATTGTTTTTTATCAGCCAGCTCATCAGCAGGCCGGCGCCCAGCAACATGCCTGCTGACGTGCTCAGCCCGGAAACGAAGCGCAGCAAAAACCACAGCCAAACGTCGGTGGTATACCCCATCAGAACCGTAGAGACAACTGCGACAATCAGACCAAGCTGGTACAGCTTTACCTTGAGGTCCAGATCGCTGATCCGGGTGATCAGAAGCGCACCGGTGAGGTAGCCGGCGTAGTTCACCGTCGCCAGCAAGCCAACTACCGACTGGCTCAGCCCGAGTGCGTCCATCATCTCGGGAATCATCGGCGTGTATGAGAACCGGGCTATCCCCACCATCACCACTACCGCGATCACGCTGGCAGCCAGCACCTTTATTGTTTCTATTGTTTTCACAGGGCTTTCCTTCCTCAAGGCAACTTCAGAACACCAGCAGTCAGATCAGGCCCGGCTCAAAAACTTCCGTTCTTCAACGTTGATCTTGATGCGATCCCCGGTAGAAATATGCTCGGGAACCTGAATAACCAGCCCGGTGGCCATTCTTGCCGGCTTGGTACGAGCTGTCGCTGAACCACCCTTAACGGAGGGGTCGGTTTCCTCAATTTCAAGCTCCACAGTTGGCGGCAGTGCCAGTGCAACCGGCGCTTCACTGACCAGAATCACCATCACCCCCTGGGTGTCCTCACTGATAAACAGCAATTCATCCGCAATTGCTGATCCATTCAGGCTGTACTGCGTGAAGTCTTCAGTATCCATGAAGACGTATTCGTCGCCGTCAGAATAGGAGAAGCTCGCGGGCCTGCGCACGAGATCGGCAAGATTCAACATATCGGAATCTTTAAACGTCTCGTCAATTTTGCTACCCGTTACCACATCGTACATGCGCATGCGGTAGAGGCTACCACCTGCCCGTCCTTGAGGAACAGAGCGCTCAATGTCCTTCACGAAATACACCCGACCTTCGTATTCAACCGCAGAATTTTTTTTGATTTCACTTGCTCTAGGCATTTTTTAAAGCTCCAAAACAATCTCTGATCGCATCCATACCGGACATAAGCCGGCGTGTTTCACACCCGGCAATTCTACCGGCAGACCTGCCCTGCCGATACTGGGCGAGCGAACACTATAAGCCATTCGATAAAAAGCTTCCTGACGCAACAACCAGATTCATATAAGAAATGGCAATTTGATGTAAGCTATGCCCCTTTGTGACCATCATTTCGCTTCTGGCTGGCCTCAGCGTTGGGCAACATGCATGGTCTGCACGCTTATAGCTAAACTGAAAGGTTTTATGAAAGTACCCAAGAGATTGCAGCCCCTGGTCGATGACGGCATGGTGGATGAAGTGCTTTACCAGCTTATGAGCGGTAAAGAGGCACAGGTTTATGTAGTGCGGTGTGGCGAACATGTACGCTGCGCAAAGGTGTTCAAGGAAGCCCAAAAAAGGAGCTTCAAGCAGGCCGTTGAGTATCAGGAAGGCCGAAAGGTACGCAACAGCCGGCGAGCCCGGGCCATGAGCAAAAAAACCCGCTATGGCCAGAAAGAGCAGGAAGACGCCTGGCTCAATGCCGAAGTGGATGCCCTTTACCGCTTGGCCGAAGCCGGGGTGCGCGTACCCTCACCGATGGGCTTCGTGGACGGCGTGCTGCTGATGGAGTTGATTGCTGATGCAGACGGCAAGGCAGCTCCGCGTCTGGATGATGTCACCCTCACCCCGGAGCAAGCCCGGGATTACCACGGCCGGGTTATCGCAGAGGTTGTGCGCATGCTGAGCGCCGGGCTGATCCACGGTGACTTGTCAGAATTCAACGTGCTGGTAGACAGCAGCGGGCCCGTGATTATTGATTTGCCCCAGGCTGTTAACGCTGCAGGCAACAACAACGCCGAACGGATGCTGGAGCGGGATGTGGACAACATGCGCCGCTATTTTGCCAAGTACGCGCCCGACCTGCTGGTTACCGATTACGGCAAGGAGATCTGGGCACTTTACGAAAGCGGCGACCTGCACCCCGACAGCAAGCTGACAGGGTGCTTTGAGCACGATACCGCCAGTGCCGATGTGGATGAGCTTATGGCAGTGATTGACGCCGCCAAAGAGGAAGAAAGAGATCGGCTGGAGCGCATGCAGGAAGACGACGAGGATTAGTACTTCGCCAAGGCGCCTACCAGGCGAGCCAGATAACGTGCTTTGCGCCTTTCCCGGGGCGATGAGCACGCACAGTTACGGCCTCGGCCGAAAGCCCTGCACGCTTCAGGCGCTCGGTAAATGCAGGATCCTGCCCGGCTGACCAATACGCCAGAATCCCCTCTGGACGCAGCGCTTCCTGTGCTGCGGCAATACCCGCAGTGGAATACAGCCAATCGTTTTCCTTGCGAGTCAGACCTTCAGGGCCGTTGTCGATATCCAGCAGGATAGCGTCATAACTGGTCGGCGAACCCTTGATCAACTGAACCACATCACCAATATGTACTCTGGCGCGAGGGTCTTTTAGCGGGTAGCCCGAAGCGCTGCCCAAGGGGCCCAGATTCCACTGCTCTACCTCTGGCACCAATTCGGCAACGGTCACTTCTGCGGTATCATCCAAAGACTGCAAAGCCGCCGCAAGGGTAAAACCCATGCCCAGCCCTCCAATCAGCACTTTCGGTGTGGGGTGATCAGCAATGCGCTCACAGGCCAGCGTTGCAAGCGCGTCCTCAGAACCATGCAGGCGAGTGTTCATCAACTCGCCACTGGTGCCGGCGATACGGATGGAGAACTCATCGTTGCGCTGCAGCAGGCGCAGCTCTGTGCCCTTGCCGGGGATGATCGCAGTGCCTAGCAACTCGAAGCGAGCCATAAAAACCTCTGAAGATGGAATTTCGGGGTGCGGGTGGGAGTTGAAGCCAATCAGATTTGAGCGAGAATGTTTCGCTCCGTTTGCCCAGGCAGTACACCCGTCAACCAGGCTTCAGTAACAACCTCGCCATGCTGGTTGGACAGCACCGCTTCAGCTTTTGCGCGGTTGCGCTCATCTGCTTCGGTAATGGTAAACACACAGGTAATGGTATCGCCAAAATAGACGGGCCGGCGGAACCGGAAGTTCATACCGGATGCCAGCCAGCCAATCTGGCCGCCCACTTCAGTAATCATGCCGCCGACCAGCAAACCATGGCAGATCTTGGCCTGAAACCCCTTGGCAGCGGCGAAGTGTTCATCGTAATGAATCGGGTTCATGTCCCTGCTGACTTCGCCGAATGTTACCGTGTCATTCTCGGTAAAGGTTCGGGTAACCGTAAAAACATCACCAGCCTTGAGGCCCCGAATGGCCTGTTCTCGAATATGCGTCACTTACAACTCTCCGGGGGTCAGTCAGGCAGGTAGAGGTTCAGGTGCGCCCAGCGAGGCGGCGCTCAACCCATGAATGATAAAGCTTTGCCAGAGAAGGCCGGATCAGAGGCAAAGAGATCAGCCACGCCAGCGGTTTCAGCACGAACACTCGCGACATCAACAGTATGTATGCATCCATCTCACTGTGGATTTCGCCCTGATCGTCCTTCACGTGCAGTTCCCGAAGCGCTTTGTCCGGATCGACGCCCTGTTCGCGCAGCTCGTCGTCCCGGCCTGTAATATCAAGCCATTCGACAGACTCGCCGGTCTTCCCCGCCAGCTTTTCATACCAGCGACGATCCTTGATGCAAGTAGAGCAGGACCCATCATAATAAACGATCAGCTTACCTTGCGCTCGATTCACAGAGCCCTCCAACTATAACGAAAGCCTGAGTGGCACCTTATCACACCATTCACTCGGCTTTACTCAGCCAGTGGACTCCAGGCCCTCACCAGCAGGTTCCACCACCTGTTTATTCTCGCTGCGAGCAATAACCGCAGTGCCAACAAGGTCCCCGGTAACATTAATCCCGGTAGCACCCATACCGACCAGTGCATCAATTGAAACCAGCAGTGCAACGGTTTCAATAGGCAGGCCCACCTGAGCGAAAACGGTGGCAATCATGACTATACCTGCACCGGGCACGCCCGCTGTACCGATAGAAGTAAGCGTACCTATAAGAACGATCTCAGCCATGGTGAACAGATCCAGCGGAATGCCGACCACGTTGGCGGCAAAGACCGCAGAAATTGCGATACGGATTGCAGCACCGTCCATATTGATGGTGGCACCGAGCGGCAAGCTGAAACCGTAGATTCGTTTTGGGATACCCAAGCGCCGCGCTGCATCCAGCGTTAATGGCAAGGTGCCTGAACTGCTCTGGGTGGCAAATGCAGTGGCCATGGGCGTGCGAGCTTCACGGAAAAACGCTCGCACGCGCACGCCAGACGCACGCATCAGAACGCAGTAAACAAACAGGTGCACCGCCAGCGCGATGTACAGCACCAGCACCATATCGCCCAACGCGAGAATGGTGGCCATCCCCTGCTCACCAGCTGTCTTGGCAACAATCGCGAACACTCCGATGGGCACGTACTGGAGCACGCCTGCCATAACTTTCAGGGTGATCTCGTTCAGCGCTTCAACAACTTTGTAAAGGTGCTCTCCAAGCTCTGCATGGGCTTTTGATTCCCGCAGTTTTAACAACGCTATACCAAACACAATGGCAATAAAGATGATGCCCAACAAATTCAGTTCAGTGAACGCCGTAAAAATGTTGTCGGGCACAATGTTCAACAACACGCTCGCAATCCCGGGGTTGTCCGGTACTTTTACTTCGGCGTCTTCATTCAGAGCTATGCCACTTCCTGGCTCAAGCAGGCTTGCTACCACCAGGCCGACAACAATAGCCAGCGCGGTTGTTATCACGTAAAAACCAAACAGCTTCCGCCCAACGCGCCCCATGCTGCCGATATTCGCCTGGTTGATACCCACCATCAGTGTAAGCAGCACGATGGGCACAATAAGGAATTTGAGCAGGCGCAGCAGCAGCTCGCCGAAGGGCGCCAACCAATCTGCGGCCTGCTGCCCGCCAATCATACCGACGGCCACACCCAGCACCAGAGCGATGCTTACACGCAGAATTAGAGAGGCATTCAGATAGCTATGAAAGAGAGCTCTCACCGGATCACCTCCAATGAGATTGGTGTGCGCCTTGGCATAGTAAGTGCTCCTGATACGGGATGGCGCAGATTGTGATGGAAATCATCAGCTGGGTAAACCGCTGGCTCATGCCTGCAACTGGCGCACATCAGCCAGAAACTGATCAACAACCGCCGGTGTTGTAGCCCAGGAGCACATCAAACGCGCGCTGCCACCAATAAAATTGTAGAAACGCCATCCTTTGGCCCTCAGCGCAGCCTGTAAGGCCTCGGGCATTTCTACAAACACCCCGTTTACCTGCCTTGGGTACCTGAGCTTGATTCCCGGTAGCCCGGCCAGTCCATCCGCAAGCCTTTTCGCACTGGCGTTGGCATGGCGCGCATTTTCCAGCCACACGTTATTTTCCAGCAATCCACACCAGGGCGCAGAAATATATCGCATTTTAGAGGCAAGCTGCCCCGCTTGTTTGCAGCGCCATTCAAAGTCCTCGGCCAGGGCTTTGTTGAAGAACACCACAGCTTCTCCCAGAGCCAAACCATTCTTGGTTCCGGAGAAGCACAGCACATCGACACCCGCTTTCCAGGTAATTTCCGATGGGTGCACATCCAGCGCCGCCACGGCATTCGCAAACCGGGCACCGTCCATGTGGATATTCAGCTTGTACTGATCCGCCAGCGCGCGAATGGCACGAAGCTCGTCCGGGGTATAGATCGTGCCAACTTCCGTTGCCTGAGTAAGGCTCAGTGCCTTGGGTTTCGGGTAATGAATATCGGTACGCTTGGTGACCAGGTGCTCAATGCTTTCCGGAGTCAGTTTTCCGTTTTCACCCTCACCCAACAGGAGCTTGGCGCCGTTGGAGGCGTATTCCGGCCCACCACATTCATCGGTTTCAATGTGCGCCAGCTCATGGCAGATCACGCTGTGAAACGATTGCCCGATGGACGCCAGAGCCAACGAGTTGGCTGCGGTGCCATTAAACACAAAGTAGACATCGCAATCTGTATCAAACAGAGTACGCAATCCATCTGCGGCCCGCTGCGTCCAGCTGTCCTCGCCATACGCTGGTTCATCCACACGGTTTGCCGCCTCCATCGCTTTCCAGGCCTGCGGGCACACACCGCTGTAATTATCGCTGGCAAACTGCTCCGACCGTGACACGGCAACACTCCTTCATCGGTTGATTAAACTTGGTGAAACGTTCGAGCGGTGCGCTCAAACGTCAGGGCCATACGTTCGAACATACCTTCAATGGTTGCTGTTTGCGCATCCGGCTCTTTGGCATCGTAAATAGCTCTTAACAGCCGGGCACTCGCCTCCCTGAACCGGGAATTCATATTGCCACGCGCACTCATCAGGTAGGTATCTGCAAGCACTTGCTGCCACTCAGCAAGCTTTACATCCACAGCAGCATTTCGATGATTCTTGATCCTCCGGCGCAAGCGGATAGACATGTGGCCAATATTCAGCCCGGTAAAGCCCAGATCCGTCATGACACGACTGGGGTTACCCGACCCCTGATCATAATTGGCAAGCCGGAGCAGGCGCTCTCCCATACGGCCGTTAAACCAGCTTTCGGGCCAGCGCTGAGAATCAATGGCGGTAAGATCACGAGCTGTTGCCTCAAGCAAGCGGCGCTGCATCACTTGGCCGTCCAGAGGCGTGATCAGCTTGAAAACCCAGTAGAGAATACTCATACCCACAAAAAGCCCCAGAGCATTACTGGTTGCAACGTCCGTACTGAATGTCATGTGATTGCCGGGCTGGACGATAAGCGTAAAGGAGACGCAGAAGCCCAGGCCGTAAGGCAGAGTAGGCCGTTCAGCAAGCGCCAGCAGGCCGAGAAAATAGGGGCCGGCAAGCACCAGTACCAGCATTTCGAAGTCTCCACTGCTTTTCGACAACAGGCCCAGCCCAAAAAACAGCGCCACCGGAACAGCCACAACAACACCAAGCAACAAGTGCCGCAGCATAACCGTCAGCACCGCCAGTGAAAACCGGGCAAACACCACTGAGAACACCACCGGCATGATCATCAGCATAATGGCCGCAGAGCTGCCAGCGCTTAACCATATTCCTGCCCCGATCATGAAGACAACCGCAGTCCGGAAGCCGTTGACGGCCCCAATCAATGGATCCCGGTGGGTTTTCAGCCTGGAGGCTTTCAGCAACGTCTGGTCGCGGTTTTCAAGCGCATTATAGGCACGCAACACCATCACCAGATCGGCTACCAGCTCCACTGCTGTCTGGCTGAGCCGGGTCACTATGGCAGATTCATCCACATAGGCGGCCTTATGCTCCAGCAGCGCGCGCCTCAGCGCCTGGGCCTGACGGTAGGACTCCTCAAAGCTATTTGCCTCTGCAATTCTGATGAAGTGGCTTCGCATGTCTGCCAGCAACTTACTGAACGCCGGTGAGACCAAATTCGGATGGTTTCGCGGAAAACGCCCCATAATCTGCGTGACCGCCAGCAACGACATCACCTTGTTACAAAGCAGGTTTGCCGCCCTGCTCCGGCCGGGCCCCTCAGGCCCTTCGTAAGCAACCGCGCTGGAGTCATCGTTCAGTATGACCAGGGTTTCCAGAATCTGATCGGCGTGCTGGTGGCGCTGCTCATGGGTGCTGTCCGGATCCAGCTCCAGCGAGAGGTACTCCAGCGTTTCGTTGATCACGTGGCGGGAATGGCTGCGCAGGCTGTCTTTTACCGTCACCGGCCACAGTAACTTGCTGACCAGCATCGCACAGAGAGCACCCACGGTTATTTCACTGATACGGGACTGGGCAATATCAAACACCGCACGACCGTCCACCGCACTGGGGTCGGCCATTACCATGATGATCACCAAACCAGCCGTCATTCCCGACATCGCAAAGGCGTAGATGAAGTTGGTGTTGTGCACCATGGAAGAAGCTGCAGAATTAAGGCCAATCCAGAGCGTGAGACAGGCCAGCGCCAGCAGCGGGTAAGGCATGAAAAATGCCAAAATCAGAATCCCCACGCCACCGCCAACCACCGAACCGGAGATCTGGCACAGGGCTTTTTCAATCACCAGCCCGCTTTCCGGGCGGATCTGCAGAAAAACAGCGGACACTATCGCCCAGTATGGGCGATCAAGCTCCAGGTACATGGACACAAACAATGCCAGCGCCATGGATATCACGCCTTTCAGAGCGAATATCACCGTACGCCTGTTCGGCGTCAGAAGCTGGGCCAGCAGCGGGTGGAGCGTCATGTCTGCCACTTAGCTACTCTTCTTCCAGCTCTTTTTCCATGCCTGTTTCCAGATAAATGGAAACCGTCATACCCGCACTGATATTCACATCGTCCGGGAGTGTGTCGAGCGTAATATCAACCGGAATTCGCTGGGCAAGGCGAACCCAGTTAAAGGCTTGCTCCACTTGGGGCAACATCTGGTTATCACTGCTGGTGTTTGAATCCGCGATACCACGGGCAATACTGACCACCTCACCACTGAGCTTTTCTCCGCCCGAAAGCAGAGTAATCTGCGCCTTCTGCCCCACTCGCACCAACTGCAGCTTGGTTTCTTCAAAATACCCGGTCACGTAAAAGGAGTCACTTTTGATCAGCGATAACACCGGCGCCCCCCGGGACACGTAATTGCCCCGGCGCAGGGTAAGGTTGTTAACAATACCGGTCTCCGGGGCGAGTACTTTTGTCCGTTCCATATCGATCCGCGCTGTATCGAGTTCGGCTTGTGCCAGTTGGTAGCTGGCTTTGGCCGCCTCGGCGCGAATACGGTAAGCCTCCAGGCTTCCCTCGCTGACAGACTGGCGCTCAGCCATGCGCTGCCGGCGTTCATACTGGTGTCTGGCCAAATCCCAGCCTGTACGTTTCTGGGCGAGCCGCGCGTTGCTCTCCGCGAATTTCGCCTGATAACGGGTATCGTCAATGGTAAAAAGAGGATCGCCTTTATTGACAGCCAGGTTATTTTTTACACTCAACCCCGTCACCCAACCGGAAACATCGGGAGCGATAGTAATGACGTCGGCCCGGATACGGCCATCACGGGTCCAGGGTGAATAGAGGTAGTGATCCCAGACCCAGGTCCCGGCAAAAACCGCAGCCGCCACAACCAGCAATGTCACTCCAATACGCGCCAGCTTTCCCATGTGAGTCCTTTAGTTCCCGAACAAATAAACAATAGCGGCCAGATAACAGACGAACATCGCCACGTCGAACCAGGCTTCCTTCCAGATATAGCGACGCAGCTCCAGGTGATGCAGAACCAGACGTGTAGCCGCCGCAAGAATAAACGCCAAAGGCACCAGCACCACTAACGGGCTGAACAGCATTCCACCAATACTCATCTCGTGAAGCATATCATCCTTACTATCAACCGTTGCCACCGCGATTCGCTGCCAAGTGTCTGATCATAGGCGCCGTCTGGGCAATTCGCCAATTAGTATGTGCTAGAGTAACAGCTGTATTTATCACGCGAGTTTAGAAAGGATGTCGTCCGCAACTGTTTTCGCTGTCTTCGCCGCTGCCTTCATCGTACTGGCTGTTTTCTATCTGTTTTTCTATCGCACCTGGCGGCGGGACCGGGAACTGAAGCAACCCTTCCCGAAGGTCTGGCGAAAGCACCTGCAGTCAGCCGTGCCCCTTTACTCTCAGCTTCCGGCGCAGCTTAAAAAAACCCTGGAAAAACAGGTACAGCTGTTTCTCGCTGAAAAAGATTTCTATGGGTGCGATGGATTTGAGGTGAATGACCGCGTACGGGTCGCCATCGCCGGGCATGCTTGCCTTTTAACGGTGATGCGTTCGTATGCCGATTACGACGAGGTGCGCAGCATTCTTGTCTACCCGGATGTGTACCGGGTACAAGCCCCGGAGCGCGACGGAATGGTGGTTAGCGTCAGCAATCAGGTTCGGGCAGGGGAAGCCTCATCGATGGGGCAAGTGGTATTGGCCTGGGCGGAATGTGAAAGCGGAGCCATGCAGGCGAAAAGCACACACAATGTCATTCTCCATGAGTTTGCCCACCAGCTTGATTATCTGGATGGACGCGCAGACGGAGCGCCACCATTGAGCGGGGAACAAGCCGATGAGTGGCAGCAGACCATGACCGTGGCCTATGACAACCTCCGGCACTCTTTGATGCACCAGCGCAAAAGCTGGCTCGACCCTTACGGCGCCACAAAACCCGCAGAATTCTTTGCGGTGCTGACAGAAACCTTCTATCAGCAACCACAACACTTGAAAGAACAACAGCCCGCAGTGTATAACCTGCTGCGCGACTTCTACAGAATAGATCCTGAAGAGCTGGCCCGAGGCTAACTCTCCTATCATTCCCGTTAACCTGTGAGGCCCAAGCTCTCAGAATCCTTCTCGATGCAGCGATCCAGTAGCTCCAGGTAGCCCGCTTTGGATTTCAGTTTGGTCTGAGCGTGCGCTCTCATATTCAGCTTCCGGAACGCCTGAGCCAGTTCGTTGGCACGGCTCAGGAGCTGATCCGATGCCACCACTTCATCGAGGAAACCAGCGGATACGGCACCCTCAGGGCTATAAATTTCGGCATTGATAACCGAGCGGTAAAAGTGAGCTGGTGCCAGGCGATGCCGTGCGATTTCAATGCCCGCGTGATGCATGGTCATGCCGATGGCTACTTCATTGAGGCCAAGTTTGAAGTTGCCCTCAATACCAATCCTGTAGTCCACAGACAGCATGATAAACGCACCCTTGGCAATGGCGTGGCCACTGCAGGCGCCAATGACCGGAAACGGAAAAGCCGCCAGACGACGGGTGAGCTTTGAGCCCACCGTAACCAGTGCGGCCGCTTCCTTCATGCCCTTCTGCATTTCCTTCAGATCGTAGCCACCGGAAAAAATACCTGGCTGGCCGGTCAGGATAACCACGGCCTTGTCCTGTTCTGCGCGGTCAAGAGCCTGGTTCAGCTCTTCAAGCACATCGTGGCTCAGGGCGTTCGCTTTCCCGTTGTTAATAACGATCGTCGCGACGTCATCGTCAAGCGTGTAACTTACAAAGTCCATCACCGGCATTTCCTCTTGGTGGAGTTAATTCTGATTGCGCAGAACTTTGCCAGCTTATGCGGGCCGTCACAAATCATTCTTCAGCGGATGCCGGTTTCTTTCGAGGCTTTTAAAGAGCGCGCCAAAGGCTGTTTATGTGCGGCGCCGGAGCGACAGCCTCAGTTGGGCGCTGAAACCTTTCTTCGACGACAGTGGTATCAGATAGTTGTCACCATCCTGCTCGGCCTTGCTTCCGCTGCGCTCACTCCACTGTTCATCCGTGGTGACATACCGCAGGTTCCAGCCGTCTCCGGCCGGCGTCATTTTCAGCGTGAGCGTATCCCGGTAAAGGTACTCGCCTTCCACACGATGCTCCGTCCACAGCGCACCATCGATAAAATAATCCGTCGCGGAAACCGCAAGCTCCACGGTCATAACCATCGTTCGCCCGCGCTCAACGGTAATTTTCGAACTATCAAGAAAGGTGGAGAAGAGCACCGGCGAACGGGCTGAATCCAACCCTGCCTGTTTGGGCTTCATCATCTCGTCGAACTTGCGCAGCACGGCACTGAAGGTTTCCCTGCGCCTTTCAGTCAAACGAAAACTGCGCGCTCCCCGGGGCGATACGGTGGCTTCAAAATAATAGGAGGCTCGGACCCGGCGGTCTTCTTTCTTCGCCTTCTCGACCGAAGGCGGCAGCGGCAGCGATTCCACCTCCATCACACCGTCGACGCGCACGTCGCCAAACAGGAACCGCACCATGTTCTGGTAGCCGTCTTCCGAGTTAACGATGCCATAGGGGCCACTGTGGCTGCGATACACAAAAGCCCTGGGCGCGCGTTGAACCGTCGCATTCTCGATGGCTACCAGCCCGTCACTCATCTTGCCAGCAAGCCACTTCGATACCCCTTTAGCCGCACCATAATCCTGCTGATTGGTCCCGACCAGGCAGAAAAACCGGTCCGGGTCGAATTTGCCGTCCAGAGAATCCACTCTTTCCGGCCTGCCGTCTAACCCCAGATAACCTGCCATGGTTTCGCGATTGAAGTTGTTGATATCCCAGAGCCCGAGGAACGCAGGTACATTGATGCCGGCCATCTCTATGCCGTTGTGTGGCGTGGCATAGGTAAACACCCTATCCACCATTTTGCGTATTGGCGGGCTACTGATTCCGTCATTCTGCAACATGCACCGACACACGAGGCCTCCCATTGAATGCGCGACAAGATGCACACGGAATTCCGCCAGAAGCCCCTCGTCATCGCCGCACAAATGTTGTCGGACATTCAAAATCAAATCGCGAAGCTGCAGCGCCGCTGCAGGTATAGAGAGAGGCTTGCCATCACCGAAATCCCTGTCTGCCTGATCGTAATAACGGTAGATAATGACGGTTTTACCAGTAATGTCCCGGTCGATTTCAGCTCCATCAGAGAAGGCATCGGTATAGCCGTAATCCTTCATCAGGCGCATCATTGGTGACTCGAACACCTGCTTGTAGATTGCTCCATCCCAGGATTGGCGCACCTTCGTTGCGCCCAGGTTAAAGCCCATATAGGGCATGGATACGGCATCTGCAATTTCACTGGCGGTCATGGCGTAGCCACGAACGTAAATGATGGGATGGAACGGACTCATGAGGCATGCTTCCTTTCAGGCTGATCCTACCTGTGGGCATGCGATATCCGTTCCGGAAAACGCTTTATGGGTAAATCGCCGGTACTTGCGGAGCGCCGGTTCAGGCAGGCTTGGCAAAAGCGTAAAGAAGGCTGACGAGCCAAGCGCCCTCTTACCCACTCTCCGCAATAATCAGAAGAAGTAATACCGGATAATTTGCACCACGATCAACAAGGCCACCAACGGAAAGATGAATCGCGTGAGGTTACCATAACCGCGCGTTTCACCTTTCGGGGCATATTTTTCAACCAACGGCAGAATAACGATCAGCGCCACAAACAAAACGATGAGAATAATCAACAGTGTTCCCATAACGAAACTCCCTGCATGCCGGCTTTCGTGCTCGACGGGCATGAACATGCATTTTTTGCCCGCGACTTATCCCGAAAATCTGTGGATAACTTTGTTAAAAGGCGCGGGACAAGTAACCTCGAGCCAGTTAAAACGGGCGTTCGACAAACATGACCGTTAACTGACCAGGTCATTTCCTGTTCAGTGATTTTCCTGTAGCCACTGGTCGATCTGGCCCTGATTCATCGCACCGCTCTGGCGCGCCAGTTCGCGGCCATTGCGGAACAAGATCAGCGTAGGAATACTGCGAATGCTGTATTGTCCTGCCGGGCCAGGATGCTCTTCGGTGTTGAGCTTGGCAAAACGCACCTTGCCCTGCCAACCGCGAGCGGCCTGTTCAAACTGTGGGGCCATCGCTTTGCAGGGGCCACACCAGCTTGCCCAGAAGTCCACCAATACAGGCAAATCGCTGCGACCAGTGTGGGCAGCAAAGCTCTGCCCCGTAAGCTCAAGCACGCTCTCTGGCCACAAGGGTTGCTTGCAGGCGCCGCAATTCCCACCGGCTGCCAGGCGGGCCGCCGGCACACGGTTTGTCTTGTCGCAATGGGGGCAAACTACATGTTTAACATCGTCACTCATGGATTCACCTCACAGCACTGTTAATAAATCACTTTAGAAATTGGAGAGCTCATCCTGCAGGTCTTTTTTCAGCTCGTCCGCTTCGGTTATCCACACGGTTTTATCAAGGCCGGGAAACACTCCCACCTGCAGCCCGTCTTTCGAAAGACCCGGCACCCATTTCTTGAAGAAATCTGGCAACGAGATGCTTTTCGGGGTCAAACCGTCCGAAGCCTTGGCGTACGCGGCGGCGAACTCCGAGCTGGGCCAGACCGGCAAGTGCGCTACCCCGTCGTCTTCCGAGACGATGGACAGGAAGCGACTCTCCGAATTTACGAGTATCCAGATCTCCCGTTCCTCCAACACTTCGCTTAAAAAGTAGTCGTATCGCTCTTCGCCGCTCGACTCGAGCACACTCGTTAACTGCTCATCACTCATAATCTGCTTCTCTGTTTAATAAAATGAGGCTTATGACGCCTGAATACTGGCACGCTGCGCTTTTCGATACATCCAGGCAAGGCCCAACAGGGCGAGACCCAGCCTCATAAAGGCCGCAACCCGCCAAAACCCTTGCAGGCCGGCCATATCAATCAGGAAAATTTTTCCGATAACGACGCCAAGCAAAGCCATGCCCGCCTTATACAAGATGATATGGGCATTTAATCTTCTGACGCGTTAATTTTCTGCGCAGCGTTTTTTGAAATCCGACGGAGTCATTCCGAAACGTCCTTTAAACGCAGTCGAAAAATAACTGGGGCTACCAAAGCCGTACCTATAAACAACTTCGGTGAGGTTTAATCGCCCGTTGTTGGCCTTGATATAATCGGCGCACATCTCAAGACGCTGAGTTTTTACATATTCTGACAGCGTAATCGAATTACCGGAGAACGCTCGGTGAAGACTCCGCACCGAGGTACCAATGGAGTTAGCAACCATGGGTGCATTCAGGCCGGGTTCGCCGATGTTGTCCTTCACAAATTCAGAAGCGGCCCTGAACACCTTATTGTACGGATCGCTACCGCGAATACTTTTCAAAACCGAGGGCTTTATCAGCGTCGCCAGCGAGTCGAGAATCGCAGCCGCTTCCTCCAGATCCAGATTTTCATGTAGCGATGCTTCGATAACCAGCTTGCTGGCAAAACACGCAATGTGCGAATCTGCGGGGATTTTAACGCCCAGTTCAACCCTGCTGAGGTTCAATATCCGCTCAATAATCTGGCGCGGCAATATAAGTGATATCTGTTGTGAGAGTTCCTGGAAGGAAAATCGGAAGGGCAGCGCAGAATCCACAAGAACGATATCTCCCGGGGTCAGAGAAGAGCGGTTCCCCACCTGTTCGACCAACGAGCACCCCAGGATCTGGAAAACACAGAAAAAACCTGGAATCCCGCTTTTTTGTATCTCTTTGGGTGTTCGATAAAGGTCGGCGCCCTGAATACTGACCTTGGACATATCAAGCGATCCGCCCACTTTCTCGACAGACCCTGAAAACCTGCCGCCCACCGGTCTCGCCAAAAAAGGCCCGCATATCTTATTGATATTGCTGATCCATTTTTCGAAATCATCAGTCCCGCTAGTGCATGACGACACGTTCATGACCTCTTACTCTTATTTGTGATCACTAGCAGCGAAAATGGCTACAAAGCAATCAAAAGTCAAGGAATCCTTATGGGTGACCTGCCTTCTCATTCCGATACAAATTTCCGAAAAGGCTGACAATATAGCGTGTCAGGCAATCTTACGTTTCCGACATGCTGGCGCAGGAACGAAACCTTCTGGCACCAATGAGAAAGCACGGGGCAGGATTAGTTGATAAATATAGACAGCATAGTGGGCAGATCTCGATCCCGCAAAGGCGAGCGGTAGCCCGGCGCTACTCCTGAAGCCACTCCAAACATACAACAAAAAAGGCCAAACAATGCATCAGAACAAGCAATTACGACGAGCCATTTTATGCGTTTTCGCGACCGGTATCGCGATTCCCACAGCTTCTGCTGTTGAAGTCTCGAGCGGTGAAGACTACCAGTTGAATGCAGATCTGGAACTGGCCGCCGGTATTTTCACAAGCGACAAGAGCTACCTTTTCGATACCGATCAGGATGGCGCTCAATGGCAGGAAGGCTATATAAAGTACGGGCTGTCGGGCAGCTATTCAGTACGCAATGATGCTGCCGTCTACGGGGCTATCAATGTCTTGTCATCAGGCACATGGGGTGATGGCGATGCCGGCGGTTTCAGCACCGGCGATGAACGCGACACGGATCTCGAAGATGCCTATATTGGCTTTAAATCCGGCAACCTGCTGCCGTTTCTTGGCCAGGATGGCCTGGACATTTCCCTTGGCAGCCAGAACTTCGCGATTGGCGACGGCTTTCTTATAAACGGAGACTCCCTGAACCTGGGCGAAGGGCTGAATGGCGGCGGTTTCGATTTTGATCGCGGCGGCGCCTACTGGCTTGCCGCAAGAAAAGCCTTCGATAAAACAGCTCTGGCACGCATTGGCGGTGATACAGGATTACGCTCGGATCTGTTCTGGATTGAGTCGAATAATAAAGCGCAGGCTGATACCGAGCTAACCGGGATAAACCTTGAATACGTTTCCCCCCAGGGAACCTTTGGCCTGATGCACTTAAAAGGTCTGGACGTTAACGAGCCCTACGCTCAGGCGCTCGGCCTGACCGCCAGAGATGGCCAGGATACGACAAGCCTTCGGTATCAGGGTAACGCCGGCGTAGCCCCGCTTTTCCTTTCGGCAGAATTTGTCACTCAGGACCAAGGTGACGCTAGCCGAAAGGACGCCGACGCCTGGTATATGGAAGCCGGGTGGAGCTTTGAACAACAGGTATGGTCTCCAAGCGTCAATATCCGATACTCAACATTTGACGAAGATTTCGACCCCCTGTTTTTCGGCTTTAATCGCGGTTACGGCACCTGGTTTCAAGGTGAAGTCGCCGCCAACTATGCCGGGCCATTCAATAGCGACACAGATGTTCTCCACGTTGGCGTAAAAGCCTACCCCGCTCCCACTGTCGCAGTCGGCGCTTTGTTCTTTGATTTCAGTGACACAGCTCGGGGAAGCGGATCTCTGGATAGCCAAGAGCTCGACCTCTACGCTGAATGGGCCGTTACCGACAACCTGTTCCTGAGCCCCCTTATTGGTTTCTTCAAGCCGGAAAAGCGCGCCGCTGACGGCGGCAGTCAGTTCCAGGACAACGACCTGAATACCTACGCTCAAATAATAGCGGTTATTTCCTTTTAATGACCGTGACAGACCAAGCCTGTCGCCCTGGCCCAGGGCGACATCGGTTGCCAATCGTCGGAGACCAGAGAAATGCAGACTTACCGGAATACCGTAAACGGAACGCTTGCAGAGCCCTCCAGCCGTTATGAAATCTACAATCCTGCCAACGGGCAATCCCTGGGAATGGCGCCGGAGAGCGACGAACAGGAGGTAGACCGCGCCGTGCAATCGGCGGCGCTCGCGCAAAAAAGCTGGGCAAAACACAGTGATCAGGAGCGGCGCGACATCATTCACAAGGTCGCTCAAATTCTGGAAGAAAACTCCGGGTATCTGGCTGAACTGATTACACGGGAACAGGGAAAGCCGTTGTCTGGCCCCGGTTCACGGTTTGAGATGCAGGCCTGTGTCGGATGGACTCAGGTTCCGGCAAGCCTGGAACTGCCTCCTGAGGTTGTATACGAGGATGACGAGCGCAAAGACACGCTACATCGCGTGCCACTGGGCGTTGTAGCTGCCATCGCACCATGGAACTGGCCATTGATGATTGCCATATGGCAGATCATTCCGGCCATAAGAATGGGAAACACGGTCGTCCTGAAGCCTTCCGAATATACCCCTATTGCAACACTGGAGATGGTGAGGCTGATCAATCAGGCGCTTCCGGCTGGGGTGCTCAACACCGTAACCGGGGGCGGAAGTATTGGCAGCAAACTGACCCATCACCCTGACATCAACAAAATCATGTTCACCGGCAGCGAAGCCACCGGTCGCCGAATTATCGAAGCCTCCGCCCGGAACTTGTCACCGATAACACTGGAACTGGGCGGGAACGATGCCGCCATCGTTATGCCAGGAACGAATATTAAAAACATTGCCACCGATTTGTTCTGGGGTGCATTCCTGAACATGGGCCAGACCTGTGCATGTATCAAGCGCCTCTATGTGCACGAAGATGACTACGAAGCTGTTATGAGCGAGCTCAGCGCCATCGCCAGCCAAATGAAAATAGGTGATGGCATGGATGAGTCCGTGCTGATCGGCCCCCTCCAGAACAAAATGCAGTTTGAGAAAGTCAGGGAACTCGTATCTGACGCTAAAACAAGCGGTTGCGACATCCGTGAGTTTGGCGAGGTGCCAGAACAAGGCTACTTCCTGCCTCTTACGCTGGTTGGCAACATCAAGGACGGCCAGAGGCTGGTAGACGAAGAGCAGTTTGGCCCGGCCCTGCCGATCATTCGATATCGCGACCTGGAAGATGCCATCGAGTCTGCAAACAGGCTTGAGGCAGGCCTTGGCGCCTCCCTGTGGACAGACAAGCCTGAGGAAGCAAGCGAGCTGGCAACCCGGTTGGAAGCCGGGACTGTGTGGATCAACCAACATGGCGCAATTCACCCGATGGTGCCTTTTGGCGGCAACAAAGCCTCCGGCTACGGGGTTGAGTTTGGCATTGAAGGGCTCAAAGCGGTCACCCAGAGCCGGGTGGTCAGCATAAAGAAATAAAAACAGTCTGCTTTAACCCTGGAGTTGAAGCGGGTAGCGAACCAGGTGCGTGACCGGCGATGAAGCATCACGTACCTGAACACCAGAAAAATAACATCGAGGATTGTAATGATGCATCTACCCAAAAAACTGGCGTGCTGCCTGGTGGTAGCGTCCAGCCTTATTGCTGCAAGTGCAAACGCGCGATTACCGGACGAAACTATCAGCATCACCACTCTGCCAATGCCCGACGACCACCGAAGCTATATGGTGGACTTTGAGTTCAACAACATGGTTTCCTCCCGGATTGTCGTGATCGATCCTGACAAACAGAAATATCTCGGAATGCTACCGACGGGGCACGCTGCCCCCGCTGCGCTTTCCCATGATCGAAAAACCATATTCACTGCAGACTTCTTTTTAACTCGCTATGTGCGCGGAGAGCGTACTGACGTATTAACCGCCTGGGATAGTCAGACTTTAGCCCCGAAATGGGAACTCGAACTACCAAGTCGGCGCGCACATACTCTCACTGAGCGCTATTCCTTTGCGACCAGCGCTGATGACAAGTTCGTCTACATATACAACTTCACGCCGTCCACGTCTGTGACTGTCGTCGATACCACAAAAAAAGAGATGGTTAACGAGATCGCGCTCAACGGGTGCATTCTGAACTACCCGGTGGGGGAGCGTCGGTTTGCGTCTCTCTGTGGCGACGGGTCACTGCAGATGATTACGTTGAACGACGACGGTGAAGAAATCGATCGCACCAAGACCAAATTTTTTGATCCTGATGTGGTCAAGCTGGTCGAGAGAGCTACCGTTGTTGGGGAGACCTATTACTTCGTAACGACATTGGGTGAAGTTGTGCCTCTCGACCTGTCCGGGAACGAGCCAGAGATTTTACCGCGCTGGTCGCTCGTGACACGTGAAGAAATGGCTGAAGGCTGGGCTCCAGGCGGCTGGCAGCTCATCGCAGCCGCGCCGGGTCTGAACCGTCTTTACGTACTTATGCACCCCGACCACGAAGCCTATAACTGGGAAGACCCCAGTCAGATTATTTGGGAGTTCGATCTGAAAACCGGAGAAAAAATCGGAACTCTGGAATCGCCTAACCTCATCTGGAGCCTGAACGCCACTTCAGATGACAAGCCTCTTCTGCTTGGTGCAAATATTGAGGGCGGCCTGGAGATCTTTGATCTTTCCACTGGCGAGCATAACGGGACAATGGAAGGCGTAACCAAAACTCCGACGCTGATATTGAACCACTGAGAGGTGACAGGATGATAGACCCTATTATCAGTACATCGGCGGCATTGGCGCTGAGCGTTATCTTCGCCAGCGCTGCCAGCCATAAACTCAGACACCCCAACTGGTTCCGTCGTCAGGTGCAGGAGTATGAGCTAATCCCGGGGCTGATGGTGCCAGCCGCAGCTCGGGCCCTGCCGATCACAGAACTGTTGATTGCTGCCGGCCTGCTCTGGAGCATCAGCAGGCCTTACGCCGGCGTTATGGCCTTTTTGTTGATTAACCTCTACGCACTGGCTATTGCTATTAATCTGGCCCGGGGCCGCAAAGATATCGACTGTGGATGCTCCGGCCCGGCAATGCGACAGCCACTACAACCCGCGCTGCTCGCTCGCAACATGCTGCTGGCTGTTGTTGCTTTGGGCGCACTGCTACCCATGCTTGATCGGCCACTTAGCCTGCACGACAACTTTGTCATGATTGCAGCGGGAACCGTCCTGATTCTGCTTTACACAGCTACAGATCTCTGGATTGCCAACAGGCCGTTATTATTAAAACTGTCAGGAGAAAAATAAGATGCAAGCACTCATCGTTTCAAACATTCTGCTTTGGCTGCTGTTGATAGCCAGTTCCTTGGTGCTTCTTGGCCTTATCCGGCAAATAGGCGTTTTGCATTCACGAATCGCCCCCGCCGGCGCACTGATGCTCGATAAGGGCGTTGAAGTTGGCCAATCTGCACCGCAGGTTACAGCACCGGACCGTTTCGGACGCCCGATCAACATTGGCTATGCCGGTGAACGGTCAACTCTGCTCTTTTTCCTTTCTCCCACCTGTCCGATCTGTAAGTCGCTCATACCAGCCATCAAGGCCATGAGCCGGTCTATTAAAGATCTGGACGTGATCTATGTGAGTGATGGAGATGCCCTCGAGCACGACAAGCTCATCTCCCAGGCTGGACTCGAAAAATCCACCTATGTCGTGAGCCCTGACGTCGGCATGACCTATCAGATTGGCAAGCTGCCGTATGCGGTGCTGATTGATCAGGCCGGCACTCTCAAGGCCAAGGGCCTCGTCAATTCCAGAGAACATCTGGACAGCCTCTTTGAAACCGAAATACTGGGTTCATCAACCCTTCAGGATTACATAAAGACTCAGACTGAATCCCCGGGCATTCATACACCATCCTGATTAAGGAGAATAATAAAATGAAATTTCTTGATCGTTTTTTTGAACGCTCGTCACGCCATGTAGCCAATACAACGGGGCGACGTCAGTTCATCGCAAAATTTGGCTCATTTTTAGCGGTGGGCGTGGCTGCACCAGCCCTTCTCCCTATCGACAGAACCGGTAAGGCTCTCGCTGCCGGCGCGCCATCAGCGGGCGACCCGGGTGATCCCACCAGTTGTGATTACTGGCGCTATTGTTCTGTTGACGGATTTTTATGCAGTTGTTGTGGGGGCTCGGCGACCAGTTGCCCGCCAGGAACAGAAGCCTCCCAGGTTACCTGGGTCGGCACCTGCCGTAACCCTGCCGACGGTATCGATTACATCATTTCCTACAACGACTGTTGCGGCAAGCACAGCTGCGCCCAATGCGCCTGTACACGCAACGACAGCGAAGAGCCCATGTACCGGCCTTTCAACAACAATGATATCAACTGGTGCCTTGGCACCAGCAGTAACGTTTATAACTGCACAGTATCCGTTATTAAAGGCGTGGCGTCCTGAGGAGCTTGGCAATGCGCTCGATATTCTGTGTTTTGGCTTTAACCTCGATCCTTGTCTCCCCTTCGGGGGAGGCGCGGGTTATTCCTGACCCCAATCAAAAACCCGCACCTGGCAACGAGGCCCGGCAGACGCCTTTGCATGAAGCCAATTATTCACCGGCGGTGAATTATCAGCTGCAATGTTTGGGATGCCATCTGACCAATGGAGAAGGCGCGCCTCGTAGCGATGTGCCAATGATGAAAGGTTTTGTGGGGAATTTCCTGAAGGTGGAAGGCGGTCGGGAATTCCTCATACGGGTTCCGGGCTCTTCGCTGTCGGCACTTAACAACCAGCAGTTGGCCGAGTTGCTCAACTGGATACTCAAAGACGATGGAATTGCAGGAAGTAGTGCTCCCAAAGACTTCAAACCCTATACGGGAGATGAGGTCGAAACCTACAGGGGTGTGATGATAAAAGACCTTGTCGGCTACAGGAAGATGCTTATTGAACAGATACGAGACCTGAACATAGACATCCCCAAGGACGTCATGCCGTAATTTGAAACCTATCTCCTGCAACCCGATTCAGCGTGCACTTGCGTTCTGAATCGGGCTTTCTATCTTCCTCGCCGTCAGCCCGAAACTCCCTCCCAACTGACACTACCCAAAAGCAGCACTTTACGTTAAGGTCAACCTTATCCAGTTTGACCCGGTTTTACCCAAACCGGAATAACTGGCAACAGGAGCCTCATCGCAACACCGGCAGGGTTGCATAAAGCGTTCTATACTCTGGCAAACCACCTGCAGATAGAACAAGGCTCCGGAAACTAACGAGGCCCTCACAAGGGGCATTCTGTTCCTCAAGCCACCACCCCAGGACGAGGATTATGACAACAACAAAATCCAAAACCGTTTATACCCCTGTTTTTACGGACGGTGCGGAATACCGCATTCCGACGTTTAAACTTCTGAAACAGGACGGCTCGCTCTACAAAGGCGGCAAAGCCCCTGACATCGACAAAGAAAAAGCTCTGCGCATCTACCACGCGATGGTCACCACCCGCGTACTGGATGAGCGCATGCTTGGCGCCCAACGCCAGGGCCGTCTGAGCTTCTACATGCAGTGTACTGGCGAGGAGGCTGCCATTATTGGCAGTACTGCTGCGCTGGATGACGCCGACATGATCATGGCCCAATACCGCGAGCAGGGCTCGCTGGCTTATCGCGGCTTCTCCATTGACGAGTTCATGAATCAGCTGTTCGGCAATGAACTGGACTACGGCAAAGGCCGCCAGATGCCGGTTCACTATGGTTCCAGCAAACTCAACTACATGACCATCTCATCGCCGTTAGCCACGCAAATTCCCCAGGCTACCGGCTATGCCTATGGCCAGAAAATGGCCGGTGACGGGCACTGCACCATTGTCTATTTCGGTGAAGGCGCAGCCTCGGAAGGCGATTTCCACGCCGGCTTGAACATGGCCACCGTGCATCGCGTGCCCGCTATTTTCTTCTGCCGCAACAATGGCTATGCCATTTCCACTCCCGCCGTTGAACAGTTTGCAGCCGATGGCATAGCACCCCGGGGCTTTGGCTACAAAATGGACACCATACGTGTAGACGGTAACGACCTTCTGGCCGTTTACCAGGCCACCGAAGCCGCCCGTAAGCTGGCGGTGGAGGAGAACCGCCCGGTTCTGATCGAAGCGATGACCTATCGCCTGGCTGCCCATTCTTCATCCGACGACCCTTCCGGCTATCGCAGCAAGGACGAAGAGGCCGTGTGGCGTGAAAAAGACCCCATCCTGCGCATGCAAAACTGGCTCACGAAGAAAAAATGGTGGAGCGACGCTGAAGAGAAAGAGTTGCAGGAACGCCTGCGCCGTGAAGTGCTTGAAACCATGAAGCGTGCCCAGAAGCTCCCACCACCCCCGCTGGAAACCCTGATAACGGACGTTTACGACGAAGTGCCTCCGTTGCTGAACGCGCAGTTTGAAAAACTCAAAGCACACATTCGCAAATATCCGGATGAGTATCCCAAGTCGGCTGCTCACGTTCAGGGAGGGGCATAACATGGCCAAGATGAACATGCTGCAAGCCATCAACGATGCGCTTGATATCGCGATGGCTGCCAACGACCGGGTCCTGTGCTTTGGTGAGGATGTGGGTGTTTTTGGTGGCGTATTCCGCGCCACCAGCAATCTGCAACAGAAGTACGGCAAAGATCGCTGCTTCAACACACCTCTGGTAGAACAGGGCATTATCGGTTTCGCCAACGGGCTGGCAGCTCAGGGTTCCTTCCCGGTGGCCGAAATCCAGTTTGCAGACTACATATTCCCGGCGTTCGACCAGATTGTTAACGAGTCAGCGAAATTCCGCTACCGCTCGGGCAACCTGTTCGATGTGGGCGGCTTAACCATCCGAACGCCCTACGGCGGCGGTATAGCCGGTGGCCTTTACCACTCCCAATCTCCGGAAGCCTATTTCGCCCACACACCGGGCCTGAAAGTTGTGGTGCCGCGCAACCCTCATCAGGCCAAAGGCCTGTTGCTGGCTTCCATCAACGATCCGAACCCTACTCTGTTCTTTGAGCCAAAACGCCTGTACCGGGCCTCTGTTGGCGAGGTGCCGGAAGGCGAATACGAGTTGCCCATAGGCGAAGCCGAAGTCTTGAAGGAAGGCACCGGTGTGACCGTGCTGGGCTGGGGCGCTCAGATGGAAGTCATCGACAAAGCCGTCGAGATGGCAGAAAAAGAAGGCTTCTCCTGCGAGGTCATTGACCTGCGCACAATCCTGCCCTGGGACGTGGAAACCGTCGCCGAATCGGTGTTGAAAACCGGGCGGCTGGTAATCACCCACGAAGCACCCCTGACGGGCGGCTTTGCCGGCGAGATAGCCGCCACTATCCAGGAACGCTGCTTCCTCTATCTGGAATCACCGATCGCACGGGTCGCCGGGATGGACACACCCTTCCCGCTGGTGCTTGAGAAAGAGCACTTCCCCAATCACCTGAAGGTCTATGAGGCCATTCGGGAAAGCGTCGAATTCTAGACTGATATCAGGACAGGAGAACAATTATGAGTGATTTTATACTGCCCGATATCGGCGAAGGTATCGTGGAATGTGAACTGGTCAAATGGCTGGTGAGTGAAGGTGATCTGATCGAAGAAGATCAGCCGGTCGCAGAAGTGATGACCGACAAGGCCCTGGTAGAAATTCCCGCGCCTTACAAGGGCCGGGTAACCCGCCTGTACTGGAAAGAAGGCGACATAGCCAAGGTGCACGCACCGCTGTTTGAACTGGTTGATGAAAGCGGTGAGGGCGAGGGTGAACCGGCCAAAGCCAGTGACGAAGGCAAAAGCGCTGAGCCAGAGGCAAAGCGGGCGGAGCCGAAGAAAAGCCCTGACCGCGCAGAAACGGTCGCCTCAGCAGCCCCGTCGGCGCGGCAAGACGGGGAGCGAACTCCCGCCAGCCCCGCTGTGCGCCGCTTGATTCGCGAGAACGAACTGACGCTGGAGAATATCCAGGGCTCAGGCAAAGATGGCCGCGTCCTCAAGGCCGATGTGTTGACCCATTTGGAGCAGCCTGCATCTGGCGGTTCATCCGCCTCAGCAGGCAGAGCACAGAGACCTGAAGCGCAAAATCAGGAAGTCCGCATCGAGCCGATCAAAGGCATGCAGGCCGTTATGGCCAAGCGCATGGTGGCTTCGGCAACCACCATTCCACACTTCATCTTCAGTGAAGACATTGATGTCACCGAATTGCTGAGCCTGCGCCAGCAACTCAAGCCGGAAGCCGAAGCCCGGGGCTCTCGCCTCACGCTCATGCCGTTCATCATGAAGGCCATCGCACTCGCGGTGCGCGAATATCCGGTACTCAACAGCCAGCTCAACGAGGAAGTCACCGAGATCCACTACCAGCCCCAGTGCAACGTCGGCATGGCCGTGGACAGCAAAATCGGACTGCTTGTGCCGAACGTTAAAAACGTGGGCCAGCTTACCCTGCTGGAGATTGCGGACGAGGTAACCCGGCTGACCGAAGCGGCCCGGGAAGGCCGGGTAAGCCAGGCGGATCTCAAAGGCGGCACCATTACCATTTCCAATATTGGCGCACTGGGAGGCACCTACGCCGCACCCATCATCAATGCTCCGGAAGTGGCTATTGTGGCTCTGGGGCGTACCCAGAAGCTGCCGCGTTTTGATGCGAATGGGCAGGTGGTAGAACGCGCGATCATGACAATCAGCTGGGCGGGCGATCACCGCATTATTGATGGCGGCACCATTGCCCGATTCAATAATCTGTGGAAGAGCTATCTGGAGTCACCGCAATCCATGCTCCTCCACATGGGCTGACCGCAATGGCGCCACCAGACCCGTCATCGCAGATGTCGCAACCGGCACAGCTGCAGCAATTCTACATCCCGGAAGAGCAGTCGGTTTACCTGCTCAGCCACGACGATGCGAGAAAGCTGAAAGACTGGGTTGAGCTATGCACAACCCAGCTCAGGCAGATGGGCTACGCCGACATCTCGATGATCGGAAAGGGCGCCTACGGTTTTGTGTTTGCCGGCAGGCTGCCTCTGGAGGGCGCGCGCGATCTTGACCATGTGTTCAAGTTCACCCGCATCACCCTGCCCCAGCACCTACACGACCGGCTGGAAGACGAAGCTTATATTCTGGAACAGGTAGAGCACCCCCGGGTGCCCGGCCTGGTCGCCTTCCACCGCGCCGGCAGCCAGCCTATTCTGGTCATGGAGCGGGCACCCGGCTTTAACCTGGAAGAAGTGTCCCTCCAGCAAGGTCGGCTCAGCCCGCGCCTGATTATCCGAATCGCCGATCAGTTAGCCGATATCCTGCGCAATCTGCGGCGTGAATCCGATAGCGGACAACGCCCCATCGTGCACGGTGATATCAAACCGTCCAATCTGGTGTTTGATGCAAAGACCGAGAACATTGCGCTGATCGATTGGGGCTCCTCGGTATTTGCCCAGCTGGACGCCAACCAGCAGTTCCTCAGCCCCAGCGTGATGGAGCTGATGTCCGACAACCTGCAGCAGACCAACGCACGCCTGGGCGATGTTTATTTTATTGGCGAAGAGCAATTGTATGGCGGCCTGTCGTCTCCAAGATTTGACGAGCAGGGTGCGGCAGCCACTCTTTATGCGCTGGCCTCCGGGCAGTCCTGCCGCTTTGGCCACCTGGCCATACCCGCCACCTCGCTTGGCTTACCCATGGAATTTGCCCGCATGCTGGATGGCATGCTGGATCCTGATCCCGCACTGCGCATGCGGGCCGGCGACCATTATCTGAAAGAGATGCCGCGCATGGGTCGTACGGTGATGATCGACCTGCCCGAACCCGCACCCATACCTCTCGTGCCCATCTGGACGCGAGTCTCCGAACGGGAAATCGACACCGTGGTGTACAGTTCCCGAAAATCTTTTCTGCGACAGGAAGGTGCGCCCGAAACCCTGAACGACGTCAACGACGTGCAGCTGGATCGCTACTACAAGAACTTCATGCAGGGCATGGGAGAAACCGAAAAAGCCTTCCTCGCCGCCGTCAGCCGGCTTGGCCGTTATCCGGTAGAAGGCGGGCTCGCTGTGCGCTGGGAGCCTGATGGTATCTACGTGGATACCTCTTTGAACCTGCACGACCCGGAACTTAAAAACGCCTTCACCACGGCCGTAAACAACATGGTCAACCTGGCTCAGGCCATCTATCGCCAGGGCATCTTCAAAAGCTGCCTGTTCAACGCCCGGGACACCCTGCACATCGAGCGCGATGAGCCTGAGCAGCCGTTCATTGCGCCACCCGAGATGCGACTGCCCTATCAAGTGAGCACGGCGCCGGAAGTGGAAGACCGTTCACGGGTGCACTCTTACTTTGAGGACGGGCCGGACCCGGAGGAGTTTCTGGTACTGCCACAAACCATCATCAAATCCCTGGAAGCGCTCAACACCATTCACCACACCGGCATGATTATCTTCGAAGCCCTGCCCCGGCATCTCAAAATCCACAGCCAGTACCGCCTGCTGGATCCGGAAAAGGAAGACGAATTTCGACAGCGGCTGGACGAAATCCTGGCTGCTGTAGATCAGATTACCGGGCTGGGTGTGTCTGGCTTTATGAAAATGCCCTACAAAGACACCCGGTTCTTCCCGCACATCGAACGGCTGCCGGAACGCTATTACCCCAGAAATCCCAGGCACGAAGCTGCGGAGGCAAGCTAGCTCCGGGCAATCATTTTATCTGCTTCGCAAACACGTCCGATTGGTTTACGATGCGCCGCCATATCGTGTTTCCGCTAAAACTGTCAGGCTGCCATGTCCTCTAATTATCTGTATACCGACCTCTCTGGCTATTACAACCTGATGTGTGCAGACATCAACTACCATGCGCAAAGCTACGGCGCTCAGAGGCTGCACCAGCTTTTCGGCAACGAAGGGCCTGGTCACCTGGACCTGGCCTGCGGGACCGGCCCTCATATTCACCACTTTATTGATTTCGGGTACCAAAGCAGCGGCCTGGACATAAACCAGCCCATGCTGGAACAGGCGAAAGCCCGTTGCCCAGAAGCGCAGTTTTCATTAGGGGATATGTGCGATTTTCAGGTTGATGAACCTCTGGATATAATCACCTGCTTCCTGTACTCCATCCACTACAGCGACGGCATTGAAAAGCTGAAGCAATGCATTACCAGCGCACATCGCGCACTAAAACCTGGCGGTGTGTTCTGCTTTAACTCCGTTGATAAAAACAGAATAGATAACAACCTGCTTGAGAGGCACACCGCAACACAAGGGAACAGCTTCTTCACTTTCAGCTCCGCATGGAACTACTGTGGCGAGGGCGAGAAGCAATTTCTCAAACTCAGTATCACGAAAACGACCGAAGGCATCACGCAATCCTGGGATGACGAACATCCTATGGTGGCTTTGAGTTTTGAAGAACTGACAAAAATCCTGCAGCCCTGTTTTGACGTCCATATCCTTGAGCACGACTATGAAAAGATCATCCCTTGGGACAAGGCATCAGGAAACGCGATCTTCGTATGCGTGAAAGCATAGCCTCACCACTGGATTTTCCAGACCAGCACTGGTAACTTTCCGAGCAGATTTATCACTAAATAAACATACCTTCAAGGATTGAAGATATGCCTCAGGCAAACGGATTGCAGTTCACTGCGCGTGTCGGTGAACTTCCCTCGGATATGTTCTCTGTCGTCAGCTTTGCACTGACCGAAGGCCTCTCGCAGCTTTTTCATGGCCGCCTGATCCTGGCCAGCACAGACCCCGGAATTCAGGCTTCTGACGTACTGGAACAGCCGGTCGATCTGATGGTTTGGCAGGACAGCACCCCCCTTCGCCGCTTTACCGGCGTGGTGAACGAGTTTGCCCGAGGCGACACAGGCCACCGTCGCACTCGCTACGAGCTGATCATTCAGCCGCCCCTGTGGCGCTTGGGGCTGATGCACAACAGCCGCATCTTCCAGACTCAAACCACTGACACCATCGTGCGCACCCTGCTGGAAGAGCGGGGTATTGTGGATTCGAAGTTTGACCTCAAGCGTGCACCCCAAGAGCGGGAATACTGCGTCCAGCATCGGGAAAGCGACCTGGCGTTTATTGAGCGACTGGCCGCAGAGGAAGGCTGGCATTACCGTTACCAGCACGGCAGCGTAGACGGGAACGAACAGCCCGGCTTGATCCTTGCCGACCACCACGGCGACGCACCACGGTTGGAAGCTGCCGAATACAACGGCAAAGCCGGCGGCAGCACCAAACAACCGGCCGTGTTCCGTTTCCGCTACAAAGAACGAGTCCGCGCTGCCTCCGTGGCCATGAAGGACTACACCTTCAAAAACCCCGCCTATGCCCTCATGCACGAACAGAGCGCAGCCAGCGCCAATCAACGACAGGATTACCAACACTTCGACTACCCTGGCCGATTCAAAGCCGACGCCAGCGGCCAGCCGTTTACCGAAGCCCGGCTGGATGCCCTCAGAAACGACGCCAACACCGCCAACGGCGAAAGCAGCCGCCCGGATTTCACCTGCGGTGCCAAAGTGGAACTCACCCACCACGACAGCGCCAGGCTAAACCGCGACTGGCTGCTTACCGCCATCACCCACGTGGGCGAGCAGCCCCAGGCGCTAGCAGAAGAAGGCGGATCTCGGCCGACCACCTATCACAACCTGTTCAACGCTGTTCCAGCTAATAAAACCTGGCGACCACTGTGCGATCACCGCCCACTGATGGGCGGCCCGCAAATTGCCACGGTTACCGGCCCCGAGGGTGAAGAGATTCACTGTGACGAATTTGGTCGGGTAAAAGTGCGTTTCCCCTGGGATAGGCGCCGGCGGCCAAATGAGGTAGAGAGCAGCGAAAATAACGAACACAGCAGCGCGTGGTTGCGCGTCAGCCAGGGCTGGGCCGGCGGACAATATGGTTTCATGGCGCTGCCAAGAATTGGCCACGAAGTGATCGTTTCCTTTCTTGATGGCGACCCGGATCAGCCCATCATCACGGGAAGAACACACCACGCAGCCAATACACCGCCCTACCCGCTGCCAGAGCATAAAACCCGCACCACCCTGAAAACCCAGACCCACAAGGGTGAAGGCAGTAACGAACTGCGCTTTGAAGACGAAGCGAACAAAGAACAGATCTACATCCACGCCCAGAAGGATCTGGACCTGCTCACGGAAAACAACCGCACCGAAGTCATCAAAAACGACAGCCATCTGACCGTTGAGAACGACCGGTTCAGCCACGTCAAAACAAACGATCACACCACTGTCGATGGAGAACACCGAGAGAAGATCGGCGGCGACTACAGCCTCACCGTTAACGGCAGCCACCACAGCAAATTCGGCAAAGGCCAGCTCATAGAAGCCGGCAATGAAATCCACCATAAAGCGGGTATGAAGATAGTTATCGAAGCTGGTGCGGAAGTGACCCTGAAAGCCGGTGGCAGCTTTGTGAAGGTGGATTCGAGTGGCGTAACCGTTTCCGGGCCGGTGGTGCGGATGAATTCGGGAGGTGGGCCGGGGAGCGGAACTGCAGTGGCTGCAAAGGCGCCGGAAACACCTGCATTAATTACTGCAGGTGAAACAAACCCTGGCAGTCCCGATATGCTGGCTGTAACTGAGCCCCGTCAAGCGGCCACCCCCCAACCTGGCCCTGTGTTCAGATTGTGTGAAGCTGCCCTGGCCAGCAAACAGTGTGGCAAGCAACCCGATGGACATTGTTACTCCAAACCTTGCTCTTGTGAGGCTGGTGCATGATCGAAAGTAATGAAAATATTGAGACAGTTGCCTATCTCAGGTTTTATTCACCAACACAGATCCACGGCCTGATCTCCGCCTTTAATCCGCACGAGTGCGCACGTTCCGCCTTACGCGGGTTTGTTATCACTGCCTCAGTCATTCTCAGTGAATTGGGGCAAATCGTCTGTAATCTCGAACCAAGGAGCCTTGCTGCCCACGAAAACATGGCGGTCTGCGCGTACACCTGGGTCGGTGTCAAGGGTGCCCAATGGGAGAGCATAGACTTCCGGATTAGAATCGAACTTCGTATGAATACTTGACCCACAGTTTACGCAAAAAACCTTGAACTCTCCCGGCGAAGATTCGTAGGTTTTTAGCAGCTCCTTACCTCTGACGGTTCTCCAGTCAACAGCCGGTACCTTTGCACAGGTTCGAAAAGCCGCTGCATGGAGCTTGCGGCACATGGAGCAATGGCAGTTGTAAACGTCGCTAAGGTTGCCTGCTATTTCATATTGGACGCCACCGCAAAGGCAGCTACCAGATTGGATCATTGATTCACCTCCCTGTGTGATAACGCCGCCAACACGCGTGGTTTTGTAGTGGAGGCGAAGCCGCAACGGAAAAGCTGTCGCCGTGATTGGCTTGGTTAGGCATTGACACTCAATGACTCCCATTCTTCTTCTATAAACTTTTTCAGAAGTACTGCAGATACATAAGCCGCATAATGCTGCCAATCATCTACCTTATCTTCTGCGAAATCGCAGATCGCTTTGAGGCAAAGAAAAATTGGCGGAGGTTCAATGGTGTCGTTACAGGCTCTATGAACTGCGTGCGACTCCATTTCAATGCCAGCCAGCTTTCGAGAACTCTCCATCAAAGACTGAATACTGCTCTTTGAGTCCAAAACTAGTGGTGACGTGAAGAGCGGCCCCACATGAATGTTCAAATCTGTTCTTGGCTGTAGTGCTGGCCACCCTTTCTTTATAGAGTCTAAATTAGTTCTTTCCCTCTTCCATTCTTTTAATATACCTAAGGCGCGAGAATTTGTGGCAAGAGGGTTGGATGAAGGAAATATTTTGGAACCCCCGTCTGCATCTACAACCTTGCTGGAGCCAAAGTCGTATGTTTGATCAGCAATAATAATGTCACCAAAACCTTGCTTGTCTGATCTCACACCAGCCGCTATTCCTGTCATCGCAACCACATTCGGCTTATATTTCCAAATCAGCTTTGCTGCGAGTACGCCTGAGCATGAAACTCCCATGTGATTTGGGGATGCTACAATAACATTCAATTCACGGCCTTTCATGGTTTTCCATTTAGACCGATAGTATGTTTGAGGATCGTTTTTTGCCACCGGCATACGTTCCCAGTCCGTCAAGTTTAATATTGATGTCAGCTCAATATCCGTTAATGCGCAAATAATTGCTAGATCAAAATTGTCGACGGCCAATTCAGAAGGCGTCCTATTTTTTTCTATTTCCGTTTCAACCTCTCTAAAAAGAACAACCGGTTCAGTGTTGACGTGTCCATTTAAACCGGAGAAAAGTAACTTTCCAGCCAACAAATACAGAGGTTTCTTCTTTTCCAGATCTAGATTGAGTGTCTTTATCTTATAAAGCACTAAGTCGAAGTGCAAAATCATCGCGCCATGCTCCTCCAAAGGCACACCTCCATTGGCGCGATACTCCCAGCGTATTTGATTATCAGTACTGGTAAATACACATGCAATTTTGCTCTCTCCCAAAACCTCATCAATGACATATCCAGAGGATGCTGTGTCCCCCGGCTTATATGATTTTCTCATAACTAACCTCCTGAAACAGTTGTAACTCGGATGCCTCAACGCCTGCGTCACTGGTGGCGAAAGCGTAGCTTTTTGACATCCCGTGCACGCACTTGTTAAACCTCTACACGTGGTCTGCATACGCATGTAAATAGCCGCCGTCCACTAAATCATTTTGGAATTGCTTCGAATATTTCGACTTGAGCTTACGAACTAGGTCTTCGATCACATTTTGACCTTTCTCGCCCATTGCATAAGAGTAGCGATCAAAAATCAGGAAAGTAGACATATTTATAGGCAGATGATCTAATCGCATGTGCTCCAAGAAACTATACCTTTCCAGCAAAGCCCAATATTTTTGCAAATTATTTAGTCCAGAATAAGTAGGAATACAGTTTAAAGCGATGACTGGAAGTAATTTTACAGGGACAAAGCTCCTTACTAGGCTTGCATACATTTTTTCGTCATTTTCGTACTTTTTAATTGTATCTCTACACCCTAGAGATAACTCACTAAACTCCTTCTCTTTATTTCTAATATTGTTTTTAGCTATAAACTTCAACAACTGATATAGGACCCGAAAGTACTGTGACAACTCGACATTCTGTAATATGTGTTCCTGCCGCCCTGACAAGTAACTATTAACACCTACACTATCATCGGTCTCTAGGTTATGAAGGTAGCCACTCAAATCAATAAATTTAAAATCCAGCTCCTTGACAGCTCGATTATGCAAATTTAACAAAGAATAAAATGTAGCTTCAAACTTCTGAGCTTCATGGTTTTCTACCTGCTTTCTCTGTGATTCAACTCCATCTTCAAGAGCCCTGATCGCAGTAGTTAACTCTTCTCTTTGCAAAAAAACCGTATAAAGTAACGCTAAAAAAGATAATGAAGCAAATAGAGCACCTACCGTTCCGCCAATATATGAACCAAAATCCCCCCAGTCGGAAGAATTAGGGCTAAAATCACCCGAAAACTGGTCAAAGTAGGAATAACAAGCCACAGCAACAAAAAGCATAGCTAAAGCCGTAGCAAGGGGAACAACTTTCTTTAACATTTATTTTCTCAATTCTTCATAATGCCTAAAGAGGTGTAACGCTCGCATTTTCGGCTGGTTTGGAGCGTAGCGGAAAATCAGTCCGACAACATGCGCTTGTTACATTTTTTCACGTCATTATCTTGTTATTGAATCCCAGTCATCGATTAGGCCGACCGGAAGCCCATTGATACCGTTAGACCTATAGTGTGATATTTCAAAACCTTTGTTTTCGTAAGCAACATCACGGGGGATATCATTGTCTACTAGTATAATCTGACAAAGCTTGCCTTTATCATCGAACTCTTCGGCAACTGCAACCAATGCATCGAATAAATTCCTGTATTTCTCTGGGTCTGCGACACCGTCAACATCATTGGAACTTTCATTTTGAGCATCATCGGAATCTTCAGGAGTTTTCCCCAAGAACTTTCCTACTGTATCGATCATTAATAATCCTGGGATATTTGTCTCTTTGCGCAATTTCTGCAACAAAATAGACGCAAGATATCCGATAGAAACAATTGTTCTAAGTCCGCCTGAATTAATTTTTCTGTATTCAATATTTCTAACTTTTGGAAAAAATGTCTTTTCGTCAATACCCACGCCATAATGGTTCTTTATCTTTACTTTCTGAATAAACTTATTGATATCTACACCAAGATCCTTTAGCACATTATCAAGTGATGGAGCGTCATTTTTTAGCTCATCCAGTTTGATCTTTAGTTTTTCGATCGTCCCTTTTAAGCGCTCTATCTGGTCGGCGAGTGTCGCTTGTTTATTCCTTACTCGCAAAGAATGAACCGCCTTTTCTCTACGCTCACCAAGTTGTGCTAACTCTTTGACTATTGCGTCCCGTTCGGCCAGATAAGGTGATATTGAATTCGCAAGCTCTTCATCCATTATTTGTCTGGCTTTATTCTTCTCGAGGTATAGTTCGGCAAGAATAGAGTTAGCGGAGTCCAAATCTGATCTATTATCAAAGATTAACTGTTTGAGATCCCTCGACCTTCTTCTGATCGATGTTAACTCGACTTTTAAGCGCGCATCACTCGGAATATCAAACTTCTCAGATATATCACCAATGTCGATAATGGTCTCGCACACAGGACAGCTTGTTTGTTCCTCTATCTTCCTTCCGATGATCTCTTTGGCAGAGAGGCTTGATTCAATCTTATCAATATCATTCTGGTAATCATTGAGGAGTCGACTAAACGTTTCAATGCTTCGTAAAGCTCTACTTCTTCCGTCTTCCTGTTGCTCAATATTCAAATTAATCGTGTTTAGCGCATCTTTAAGGCCTTCGTATAGCTCATTATCGCTTGTCATCCGTTTGTTTAAATCTGAAAGTTGGATTTGAACTTCGATTTTGACGTGGTCTAAGCTGCTTATTTCTTCATCTAAATCCTCAGCGCTTTTGAATTCCGTCTGAGATAAAAAATTACTTATTGCAAGGTACTGATTTGAAAGCTGCGTTTTTTCTTGCGTTTTACTTACAATATCTACTTCTATTTCAGAAATCCCAGAGTCAAGAACATTGAATATGTATCTGAAGACCTCCCTATTTTTTGTTTCGAGCACATGGTTTCCAATATTTAACATGTGCGTACTACCTACATCGTCTTGATCTAAGTAGATAAACTTGAATAAGTCGAGAAAACTCAGCCTGGCAGTTCCTGATGAATCTTTTGTTGGAGCCTGCTTTAATCGAACGGCGGGCAGTTCTAGCGCTTCAAGAAGAAATTCAGAAAAACTTTTAGCTTGATCATCTCCCTTGGTAACGCTGGACTTGTATTTTTCAGGAAAGGAGTTTGATATTTCAAGGTACGAACAAGAATATACGTCAATATCTCTGGCTGGATTGAAAATATCTCTGCTAATGCAGTAGGGAGTTCCATTTATATTTATTTCAAGAACTGCATATTTTACAGATGAAGAAATCTCTTCATCGAGCTTAATTTGCTTTCCTCCGAGAAGGTAGTATACAAGTCTCAATATACTTGACTTTCCTGTATCAGCATCCCCGTAGATTATATTTATTCCGGGATGAAAAGTAACTCGATAATCTTTTCTGTGCCCGTTCAGTATCAAATTTTTTAAAAGTAAGCCTTGAGAAAGATTCATTATACTCCCTGCTTTAATACTGTACTTATATACCCGTTAAGCTTGCTTGGGCTCTGTGACTGAAGCGATGAAAGCCGTTCAATAAACAGCCGAATCTTCCGGAAATACCCATCTTCTAACTTACTTGCGATATATTTTCCTGTGTCAGTTAGATCAAACAAAAAACCTTCTGAGTTAGAATATTCTGACGACAAATATTTTTTAGATGAAAGTATTTGTATCATTGTCAGAAGCCGCTCGCGATCAAAAAGTTCATCGACACTTACTGAAAGCGTATCCACGGTGTAATAATCAACGTCATCAATAACAATTTGACGCTTGTTTGCCAGCATTAGGACTTTGTTTAAGAAGGCCGGCCTAGTAACCAAGAAATAGAACGATTGCATTTTGTCAATTGTTAGTACTTTCTTGTTTCGTGCTGTTTGCGCAAGATTACATAGTATAAGAATAAGTATTCCTAAGTTGTAGTGCAGCTCCCGCTCTGGCTGAATATATGGCAGTTTATTCACTCTTGACCTCCGTAATGAGGCTGCGCAATGAGTCTGCCGAGCCATCCTTTACCCACCAAATGTTTTCATCTTCTGAGTTGGCGAGTTGGTGAAGCATACCTTGTTTATGAATAGCGTTTATAAATAGAATAAATGTATTTAGAAATACTTTGTCTTCTTTTATTATAGTTTCATGTACATCTGCCAGCAATAATCCAGAGTTTGGAATGCCGTCGTGGATATACTTTGTATAACTATTTTGATAAACCTTGCGTATTTTTTTGTATAACTCAGCTAGCCGTTTTTGATCCGAAGTGTTGCTGAAAAATTTCCTTATGTACTCTGCATTTAGAAAAGCTTCTTTGGCTTCTCTTACTGTAGTGTTGTGTATGTCTGCAGAGATTAATTTTAAGACAAACAGCTCGTCGTCAAATTCTGTTTCGTCTTCAAGCTGTTTAATCTCTAAAGCTGATATACCAGGATCGTTATTTTCAAAATCCAATATGATTTGTTTGATTGCGATAAAGGTTGTACTGCTCTGGCTTTCAGGTTTAGTAATACTGGTGTGGTCCTCATCTACCGATATTGCATCTGATTTTTCTTTGTCTATTGGTACAGAGCTTGTCTTCTTAACGACCGAGTCATGGACTCCATAAAAATACTTTGTAGTAGGTCTTAAGCTGGTTTTCAGCCATTCGTCGTTTATTCTATGAATAAAATCATTGAGTGGAGAAAGCCCTTCAATTTGCAGATTATCGCTGATTAGTTTACCAAAAGTTGCTGACTCGGCGCCTTGGTGGGGTACAGCTAGAGAGATAAAGAGTTTAATCTTTGGTGGGATTTTTTCTTCTATATCTTTTGTTATAGCGCTTTTGGTTACCAATCCTCCCATGCTGTGAGCAACAACGATAACATTGTCGTATGTTTGTAGTCTGAATCGAATTTCAGTTCTAAGTAAGCTTCCAATCTCTTCAATACTTATGTTGCTGGCAAGCTTCCCATGTGAAGTCCGAAACATACGCTTAACAAAAGTTGAAACTTTACCGGCTTTCGCAAAAAGATTTAACAACTTGGTAAAGTATAAAAAGTGCGCAATGTCGTATTTTTCTGATATCTCTGGGTCATCGGAAAATAATTCAGGGAATGAGCGCCCCCCCCCGTTTCGCCAAGTTGCCTCCCCGCCGCAGAACCCATGCACAAATAGAATCAGGTTGCTTTTTTTACTCTGAGAAACGAACTCAATCATTTACGAATGCCTTTAAAAACATGATCATTCTGTGCACATGTACTACATGTCATTTTTATCATTGTTCCCCCTCAACATTTCTATATTGCCGCTGCCATGATGTAAAGCTAATTCAGCGACAAATGACATCTATCCCGCCGGCGCCTAATTCCGTACCAGTTTTCGTCATCCTTTCGCTTTAAGTTTTATAAATCAGTGTACTAAAGGATAGACCAAAGGAGCGCCCCGTGGAAATAGGCGTCATTTGTCTTTTATTCGCGAGGCTTCTGTGTCTTCTAATTACGCAAATCTCACTAATTTATTTCTACAAATCAATTGGTTGCAGTTCTTCTTCGGAGTTTTGCGTCATTTGTCGCTGAACTCCGGTGCAAATCTTCACCTCTCCAACTGTGCTCCGGTCTGGTACTCAATCAACTGCGTCTCGAAGATGTTCTTCTCCATTGCGCTGGGGGTTTAAGCAAGGCGGGAAAACAAAAAAGCCCCCGAAGGGGCCAAACAGGTTACAGATTAAGCGCCGGTCAATCAGTGGCTGATCATCCAGGGCCGCATGGAGGGGAACATTTTCTTCCCGTCGGCGGTGTAGAACAACATTGACTTGCCAGGTTTGGGCGAGCCACAGCCACAACTGCGGCTGTGCTCTTTGTCGTTCGCCCGGCGGTCGGCGGTTGAAAACACAGGCTCATGGCGGGAACGTTCATTCCTGTCCCGGGCCTTACGTGTTGCCGGGTCCATGGCTGCAATCTCCGGTGGTAGCACAATCACTCTGGCTGACAGCGCCTTGCAGGTGGGACATTCCGCCGGTTTGGCGCTGTCGGCCATGGTCGCCAATGTGTTGAACAGACCATGCTCGCGACACTTGTAGTCATACACAGGCATGGCTGTTACTCCTTATCTTTCGACAGCGGTACATCCATTCCTCCAGTGACCATCTTCTTCGGGCCGTCAGCGCACGGATTGATGTCGAAATCGAAGATACCCGTTGGCAACCAGAGCGTGGCACAGGCGTTCGGGATATCCACCACGCCGCTTATGTGGCCTTCCACCGGCGCACAGCCGAGAATCGCGTAGGCTTGGGCCTTGGTGTAACCGAACTTGGTCATGTATTCGATGGCGTTCAGACAGGCCTGGCGGTAAGCCACGTGCACATCCAGGTAATGCTGCCCGCCGTCTTCGTCTACGGAGATGCCTTCAAAGATCACGTAATCGTCATAACGGGGCTTGATCGGGCTGGGCTTGAACACCGGGTTCTTGATGCCGTACTTCTTGATGCCATCCTTGATCAGGTTGACCCGCAAGTGAATCCAGCCGGCCATTTCGATGGCCCCACAGAACGTGATCTCACCGTCACCCTGGCTGAAGTGAAGGTCGCCTACCGACAGGCCGGCACCGTCTACGTACACCGGGAAATAGATCTTGGAGCCACGGGAAAGGTCTTTGATGTCACAATTACCACCATGTTCACGGGGCGGTACAGTGCGGGCGCCTTCAGCACCTGCGGCTTTGGCGGCATCGCCTTTCAGCTGGCCCATATGGGCGGTATCGCCATTCGGCAGGGCCGCCAGTTCCGGCACGCGCTCCGGGTCGGTGGCTACCAGCCCGGCCTCGCGCTTGTTCCAGGTGTCCAGCAGCTCTCTGGACGGCAGGCAGCCGATCAGGCCCGGGTGAATCAAGCCGGCAAATTCCACGTTTGGAATGTGGCGGGATTTGGTGAACATGCCGTTGAAGTCCCAGATGCTTTTCTGTGCGTCCGGAAAATGTTCGGTCAGGAAGCCACCGCCGTTCTGCTTGGAAAAGAAGCCGTTAAAGCCCCATTGGCTCTCTTTGAAAGTGCCGATATCGAGGATGTCCACTTCCAGCAGGTCGCCAGGCTCCGCACCTTCCACTCCAATAGGGCCAGACAGGAAGTGCACCTGGCTGAGATCCACGTCGCGCACGTCGTCGGCGTTGTCGTCATTCTTGATCTGGCCGCCGGTCCAGTCATAGCACTCGACGATGAAGTCATCACCGGGTTTAACAGTTGCCACCAGCGGAATGTCCGGGTGCCAGCGGTTGTGGATTTTGTCGTTCTCATAGGCCGACTTGTTCAGATCGATCTTGATAATGGTTTCAGCCATAGCGGAGGCTCCTTGGAGTGATTGGCTTACACGTTCAGGTAACAGCTTCACTATCCGAAATCTGGCCCCGGCGAGGTATTCGCGAAATACCCCCGGTGCCTACGTCATTCGACGTATTGGTGCACGGTGACCACCCTTCCCTGCACATCGGCTTCAAACCGGTTACAGCCGGGATACTGCAGCAGTGCTCTGGCCACCGCCGGTTCCAAACGCTGGCGGAAGGCACGCAACATCTCCCGGGCACCATAACGGGCATCGTAGCCACGGCACAGTTCGCCCCTAAGCTTAGTCGACAGGGACAGCTCTGCGTGTTTTTTACCCAACCGGCGATTAAGACCCGCCAGCTCGATATCCAGCAGAGCTTCAAGCCAGTTATCAGTAAGACTGTTGAAAGTAAGAATCTAGTCAATGCAGTTGAATCAGCGCCTCCCGGCTTTAAGCTCCTGCAGATTTTTCCTTGCCATCGAACGGCAAGGTTCCCACCGGGCATTCGGCGGTGCCGATGGTCTTACGTGTCATCGCCTCTACGTTCTCCTGGGCCTTCTGGGCGTCCATCACCCAGGTGCGGTAGAACTCGAACGGGCAGTCGGCCACACCCTTGTCACCGTCGCCAGAGTTGTGAACACCGGTATAGCCCCGGTGCAATAGTTTGAACAGGTGGTTCTGGGACTGGTCATTTTCCCGGGCATCGCGAATCTGGCTGATAGAAAGCTGGGCATACTGGATACCCATGTCTTCCTCACCACACTCACCCAGCGTGCGGCCATCAAAGCCAATGATGGCGGAGTGGCCGAAGTAGGAGTACACCCCGTCAAAGCCGGATGCATTAGCCACAGCCACGTAGCAGTTGTTCGCCCAGGCCATGCTCTTGGACATCATCACCTGCTGCTCCTTGGCCGGGTACATATAGCCCTGACAGCGAACGATCAGCTCGGCACCCTTCATGGCACAATCCCGCCAGATCTCCGGGTAGTTGCCGTCATCGCAGATGATCAGGCTGATTTTCATGCCCTTCGGGCCTTCGCTGACGTAGGTGGTATCACCCGGATACCAGCCTTCGATCGGACACCAGGGAATGCACTTGCGGTACTTCTGAACGATCTCGCCTTGATCATTGATGAGAATCAGTGTGTTGTAGGGCGCCTTGTTCGGGTGATCCTCGTGACGCTCGCCGGTCAGTGAGAAAATGCCCCAGGTATTGGCCTCACGGCAGGCGGCGGAGAAAATGGCCGTTTCGTCACCGGGAATGGTGGCGGCGGTTTCCATCATCTCGTCGTTGTCGTACATAATGCCCATGGTGCTGTATTCCGGAAACACCACCAGATCCATACCCGGCAGGCCGACTTTCATACCCTTGATCATGTCCGCAATCTTGCGGGCGTTGTCCAATACCTCGGCTTTGGTGTGCAACCGGGGCATCTTGTAGTTCACTACCGCCACGCCGACGGTATCGTTACTGCTGGAAATATCACCGTGTCTCATAGATTACTCTCCCGAAAATCTTACTCAGAATTTTGGGCCGATGGGGCGGGGCACCTCTTCCGAAACCGTATGCGGCAGGGATGCCGCATCCGAGACTACATGGATGTATTCACGGCGTGTTTCGGAAGAAGTGCCCCGCCGCAGCGGCTTGCACCAAACTAAACGGCCAGATAACTGGCAATCTTCTCCTGATCCGCCTCGGCCCGGTTCTCTTCGTGGACGATGGCGCCCTTCTCGATCACCAGAATCCGGTCCGCAGCATCCATCACAAAACTCAATACCTGCTCTGACACCAAAATCGACAGCCCTCGCTCATCGCGGATGCGCCGCAGAGTCTGCGCGATTTCCTTGATGATGTTGGGCTGAATGCCTTCAGTAGGCTCATCGAGCAGCAGCACCTTGGGCCGAGTGGCCAAGGCCCGGGCAATGGCCAATTGTTGCTGCTGGCCACCGGAAAGGTTACCTCCGCGCCGGTTCTGCATTTCCTTCAGTACCGGAAACATCTCATACAGATCCTCGGGCACCTTCTTCTCACCCACCGCGGCGAGCCCGGTTTCAATGTTTTCCCTCACCGTGAGGGTCGGGAAGATCATCCGCCCCTGAGGTACAAAGCCGAGACCGGCGCGCACACGCTGAAAGCTCTTGAGGCGAGTCAAATCAGTACCGTCCAGGCTGACTTCGCCACCTTTGGTTGGGGTCATACCAACAAGGGATTTCATCAGCGTGGTCTTGCCCATGCCATTGCGGCCAACCACAGCCACAATTTCGTTCTTTTTCACATCCAGGTTCAGGTCCTGGATGATGGTGCTTTGGCCATAGGCCACCAAATGATGTTTGATGCTTAGCATGATCAGTGCCCCAGGTAGACTTCGATAACTTTTGGATCCGACTTGACGTGCTCAATGGATCCTTCCGAGAGAACCTTGCCCTGGTGCATGACCGTGACCCGATCGGCGATGTCGCCGACAAACTGCATGTCATGCTCAATCACCAGAACCGTGTGGTCCTTGGTGATCACCCGGAGCAGTTCCGCCGTTTTCTTCCGTTCTGCCACAGACATGCCCGCCACCGGCTCATCCAGCATCAGCAAATCCGGTTTCTGAATCAGCAACATGCCAATCTCCAACCACTGTTTCTGGCCGTGGCTGAGCAGAGCGGCAGGTTCGTTCAGGGCCTCCGTGAGGAAGATGGTTTTCGCCACGTCTTCCACCGCCTCAATAACCGCCGCATCCCGCTTGAAAGCCAGTGCGCCTATCACGCTGTGGCCTTGTGGATAGGAAACCTCGAGGTTCTCAAATACAGTCAGGTCCTCAAACACAGACGGGGTCTGGAATTTCCGGCCCACGCCCGAATGGACAATCTGGTGCTCTTTGAGTTTGGTCAGCTCCTTGCCCGCAAATTTGATGGAGCCGGACGTGGCCTTGGTCTTGCCACAGATCAGATCCAGCACCGTCGTCTTACCCGCGCCGTTGGGGCCGATGATGACCCGGATTTCCTTGGGGTCGAGATAGAAGGACAAGTCGTCCACTGCCTTGAAACCATCGAAGGAGACGGTCAGGCCCTCAACTGCCAGCAGAAAATCCCCTCTGTTGTTCTTGGCTGTGCTCATCACGATTTCTCCGGGCTGTAGGTGTCTATCATCGGACTATAGTCATCGGCCTTTTCAGCGGCCTGCCTGGTCACCACAGGTACGGTTTTCCTCTTGTTGCGCTTGAAGACCTTATTTTCCAGGGGCATAACGTAGCTCTTGTAGAGCCCCGCAAGGCCATCCGGGAAAGCCAACACCACACCGATGAACAGGGCACCCATGGCAAAAGGCCAAAGCTCAGGGAAGGACTCGGAGAAACCACTCTTGGCGGCATTCACCAGCAGCGCGCCATAGACCGCACCGAGGATGGACAACCGGCCACCCAAGGCACAGAAGATGACCATTTCGATGGAGGCAACGATGCCGATGAACGACGGTGACATGAAGCCCACCAGAAGGGTGAACAGAGCGCCGCCGATGCCGGCGAAAGCTGCTGCCAGGCAGAATACGAAGATCTTGAAAGCTGCCACGTCATAGCCGGAGAAGCGCACCCGCATTTCCTGAGCATTCATGGCCACGAGGATACGGCCCAGTTTCCGGTTCTGAACAAGGCGCGCTACGAACAGGCAAAGGAAGAGCATGCCGACGCAGATGAAATACAGGATATTCCTGGCCTCATCGGTGCGGATGTCCCAGCCCATCAGAGTCTGCAGGTCGGTAATGCCGTTCACGCCACCGGTATAACCCTGTTGCCCGATAATCAGGATGGTCAGGACCGCAGCAATGGCCTGGGTGATGATTGCGAAATACACGCCGCCGACCCGTCGGGTGAACATGGCAATGCCGATAACGAACGCCAGCAGAACCGGCACACCAATAACCGCCAACAAGGTGAACGAGAAGCTGTGGAACGGCTCCCAGAACCAGGGCAGCTCGGTGAGCTGGTTCCAGTCCATGAAGTCCGGAATGCCGGGCGTGGACTGAATAGCCGTGGCCTCCGGCGTGGAGGCCTCCAACTTCAGGAACATGGCCATGCTGTATCCGCCCAGGCCAAAGAACACACCCTGGCCCAGACTGAGAATACCGGCCTTGCCCCAGCACATGACCAGGCCAATCGCAACGAATGCGTATGTCAGATACTTGCCCACCATGTTCAGGCGGAACGGATCCAGGGCAAGCGGCAAAAGAACCACCAGCAGGAAGGCCAGTGCGAGGTAATACAGCCCTTCTCGGGAGACAAACCACTTCATAAGGGATGAATGCTTCATGACAATCTCCTAGCGACGGACCTTGAGGGCCATGAGTCCTTCCGGACGTATCATCAGAATTCCGATCACAACCAGCAGGGTCAGTACCTTGGCCATGGAACCACTGAGGAAGAATTCCATGGTGGACTGGGCCTGAGAGATACCGAAGGCAGATACAATCGTGCCGATCAGGCTTTGGGCTCCGCCAAACACCACCACGAGGAAGGTATCAACGATGTAAGCCTGGCCTGATGAAGGGCCTGTTGACCCGATCATGGTGAATGCAGCACCGGCAATACCGGCAATGCCGCAGCCAAGGGCGAAGGTAGCCCGGTCTATGCCAGCACTGTTGATGCCCACGCCTTCTGCCATCGGGCGATTCTGAACCACAGCACGAACCTTCTTGCCGTAGCCGGAGCGATACATAAGCAGGTACACACCCACAGCGACCGAAAGTGCAATGATCATGACGAACAGTCCGTTAATTGGCAGGTCGACCATGTCGGTCACCTGAATAGCACCCATCATCCACTCAGGCAGATCAACGCCCACTTCCCGGGCACCAAAGATGGAACGATACGCCTGCTGCATAATCAGGCTCAGGCCCCATGTGGCCAAAAGGGTGTCGAGTGGTCGGTGATAGAGATGCCGTATCATGAGCCACTCAACGAGTGCTCCCAATGCGGCACAAATCAGGAAGGCCAGAACCATGGCAATAAAGAAGTACCCGCCAAAAAGCCCTGGCAGATAGGATTGGAAAAATCCGGATGTCAGATAGGTTGTGTAGGCACCGAGGATCATGAACTCCCCGTGGGCCATGTTGATCACACCCATCTGACCAAAGATGATCGCAAGGCCCAAAGCCATCAGCACGAAGACTGAAAACAGGGAGAGCCCGGCAAACCCCTGCATGGCAAATATCGACATCAATTCAGTGCTGGTGTAGCCATCGAACATGACTCTTACTCCCCGATCAAACCAATATGCTCAGCGTTTTGGAGGCAATAGGTGCCGGCGCCTGGGGCGCCGGCTATCCAGACTTACTGGTAACCTTCAGGGAACGGGTCTGGTTCCATCAGTTCTTCCGTCTCGTAAACCACTTTGTACTGGCCATCAAGCTGAGCCTGACCGATACGGGTTTTGGACCAAAGGTGATGGTTCTCGTGGATGCGGACATAGCCCTCAGGCGCCTTGTCGAACTCGATGCCAGCGAACTCTTCGCGGATCTTGTCGATATCGAAGGAACCTGCCTTCTCAACCGCTGCTTTCCACAACCAGGGGCCGAGGTAGGCTGCCTGGGTAACGTCGCCGATAACCATGTCATCGCCGTAGGCTTCTTTGAAGGCCGCAACGAACTCCTTGTTGTTGGCGTTGTCCAGGCTCTGGAAGTACTTCATGGAGGCGTAGATGCCTTCCACGTTTTCACCACCGATGCCGCGGATTTCGTCCTCGGTCACAGAGATGGTCAGCAGCAGAGGCTTCTCGTCGGTGAAATCAACACCAGCAGCTTTCATTTGCTTGTAGAAGGCAACGTTGGAACCGCCCACGACCGACGCAAAGATCACATCCGGCTTCTTGAGCTTGATCTTGTTGATGACTGAGTTGAACTGGGTGTGGCCCAGCGGGTAGTACTCTTCGCCCACCACTTTCAGGCCCAGCTTGTCGATGTGCTTGCGGGCAATCTTGTTAGAGGTACGTGGCCAGATATAATCCGAACCCAGCAGGTAGAATGTCTTGGCCCCTTTGGTTTCAACCGCCCAGTCGATGCTTGCAAGAATCTGCTGAGTAGCTTCCTGTCCGGTGTAGACAACGTTGGGGGACTGTTCCAGTCCCTCATAGAAGGTCGGGTAATACAGCATGCCATTGAACTGCTGGATCACCGGCAGGATGGCTTTACGGGATGCCGAGGTCCAGGCACCGAAAATAGCCGCAACATTGTCCTGACGCAGCAACTTACGGGTTTTTTCCGCGAAAGTAGGCCAGTCACTGGCCCCGTCTTCCTGAACAAATTCAATCTGGCGGCCGAGTATTCCGCCGGAGGCGTTAATCTGATCAATGGCGAGCTTTTCCGCCTGCACCGAACCGATTTCACTAATCGCCATTGTGCCGGTGATCGAGTGCAGAATGCCGACCGTGACGGTGTCATCGGTAACCGCCAGCCCTGTGGTGTTGACCTCGGCTGTGCTCGGCGTCGCCGCTTGCACAGATGTAGCCAGCATGACGGACGCCGCCAGTGTCATCAGGCTCTTCCGAAACCCTGACCCCTTGCCATCTGACCGCCCGGTGGCGGTTGTATCTGTCGTACCCATGGTGAATCCTCACAGTGTTTGGAAAGCCGGTGCTGCGCATCCTTACGAATGCACAGCGCCCACCCCAAACATTCTGCTCGGCCCCTTCATAGGTGCCCATTCGGTAATCGCCCCAGCGGACTACGTCATTTGACGCATTCCTGCGCTCCTCCTCCGCAGGCTAATGCCTCAGCCGCACAAAATAATCGCGCCCGTTTATTCCGGCCAGGCAGACTTTGGCACAAAAGTTGTAAAGACTTATTTGTCCAGCACATAGAAGCCGCAAACCGCACCAAAATCAGGCATTTCCCAGATTTCAGAGACAAGGCAACAATGGCGGCACGACAGAATATTTTCCGGGTTAGGCGCCAATACAACCAATGGGTCGCCAACCAGACGCTCGAGGACTACGCTCTGCGCTTTACCGCCAAGAGTGCCCGGCGCTGGTCTGCAGCACGGGTCTCCAATACCGCTCTGGGCGCAATTTCATTCCTGGCCATGGAAGCCATTGGCGGCTCCATCACCTTGTACTACGGCTTTGATAATGCGATGGCTGCCATTCTTGCGGTCAGTCTGGTGATCTTTCTGACTGCCATCCCCATCAGCTACTACGCTGCCCGCTACGGGGTGGATATAGACCTGCTCACTCGGGGTGCCGGCTTTGGTTATATCGGCTCAACCATCACATCACTCATTTACGCCAGCTTCACGTTCATCTTCTTCGCCATAGAGGCCGCCATCATGGCCATGGCTCTGGAAATGCTGTTCGATATTCCCGTGGTGATCGGCTATCTGGTCAGCGCGGTGGCCATCATTCCCCTGGTGATACACGGTATTACCGCGATCAGCCGGTTTCAGGTCTGGACCCAGCCCATATGGATCCTGTTACAACTGGCTCCGTTCGTATTCATCATCTATGCAGACGCCTCCTCCGTCGGCGACTGGACCCGGTTTGAGGGGCTGAGCACGGTCGCCGGACAAGGGTTCAATGTTATGGCGTTCGGTGCCGCCGCTGCGGTTGTCTTTTCGCTGATCGCCCAGATTGGTGAACAAGTGGACTTTCTCCGCTTCATTCCGGAACCACAGAACCACAAGGAGAAGCGGCTCTGGTGGTTGGCCGTCATGGCCGGTGGGCCAGGCTGGATTGTAATCGGGATGATCAAGATTCTGGCCGGTTCATTTTTGGCTGTATTGGCACTAAATCAGGGCGTTTCCGCAACAGAGGCGGCCGACCCGACCCAGATGTACCTGGTGGCGTTCAACTACGTCACGCATTCCCCGGAAGTTGCCCTGGCCATGGCGGGCATTTTCGTAATTTTATGCCAAATAAAAATCAACGTAACGAACGCATATGCCGGGTCCATTGCTTGGTCAAACTTCTTCTCCCGCCTGACCCACAGCCACCCCGGACGTGTGGTTTGGTTATTTTTCAACGTGGCAATTGCGTTGCTGGTTATGGAACTGGGCGTATACCGGGCACTCGAGGAAACGTTGGGGTTCTACGGCATTATTGCCATCGCCTGGGTCGGCGCATTAGTGGCCGACCTTGTCATCAACAAGCCGCTCGGCCTCAGCCCCAGACATATTGAATTCAAGCGAGCTCACCTTTACGACATCAACCCTGTCGGTGTTGGGGCTATGTTCACCGCCTCCGTGGTTGGTATCACCTTCCATAACGGCGTTCTTGGTGACTACGGCCAGGCCCTGTCTCACTTCATTGCTCTGGGCGTAGCCCTTATAACCGCGCCGCTAATCGCCTGGAAGACAGAGGGCCGATTTTATACTGCCCGACCCTTCGTGCCCCTCGCTACAGATCACCAATTGGTGCAGTGCACCATTTGTGAGCACAAGTTCGAACCAGAGGACCTTACCAGTTGCCCAGCTTATGATGGCATCATCTGCTCATTGTGTTGCTCGCTGGATGCCCGCTGCGGTGACGCCTGCAAGCCCGGGGCCGGTTATCAGGAGCAGCTCCAGCAGTTTCTGGGCAAGTTGATCCCCCAATCCGTATTGAGCCACCTGCACTCGCGGCTTGGCCACTTTCTGACGCTCCTGTTCCTGATCAATGGTTTATCCGGCCTGTTGCTGTCGCTGATCTACTTCAAGACACCCGTCGCCTCGACACCCGAAGCCCTGCTGTTGGCAGCCACCTTGTGGAAGGTCTTTTTTATTCTTCTGATTGTCACCGGGGTGATCTGCTGGCTGTTTGTACTGGCCCATGAAAGCCGAGTAGTGGCGGAGGAAGAATCCACGCGGCAAACCCGCCTGTTGATGGAAGAAATCGTTGCGCATAAACGGACGGACCAGGCTTTGCAACAGGCCAAAGAGCACGCTGAAGCAGCTAATGGGGCGAAAAGTCGCTACCTGACCGGAATCAGCCACGAACTCCGGTCACCGCTCAATTCGATTCTGGGCTATGCCCAGCTAATGGAAAACGATGAGGCAATACCCGCTCACCGCAAAGAAGCCGTTGGAGTGATCCGCCATAGCGGCGAATATCTGGCCGACCTGATTGAGGGGCTGCTGGACATTTCCAAGATCGAAGCCGGGCGGCTCGATCTTCATCGGGATCAGGTGCGCATCGGGTTACTGATGGAACAACTGGTAACCATGTTCCGGTTGCAGGCTGAAGAGAAAGGGCTGGCCTTTGACTACCATTGCCCGAACCCATTGCCAGAGTTGGTGACCACGGATGAGAAGCGTCTGCGTCAGATCCTGATTAACCTGCTGTCCAACGCCATCAAGTATACGGATCGCGGAAGCGTTTCTCTGACGCTACGCTATCGCAGTCAGGTAGCGGAATTTACGGTTCAGGATTCGGGTGAGGGAATCGCCGAGGACAACATTGAGCGTATTTTCCGCCCCTTCGAGCGCATCCGTCTCCCCGGGGAGAGTCGCGTTGGCACCGGCCTGGGACTCACTATTACTCGCCTGCTAACAGACATCATGGGAGGCGATATCAGTGTGGATAGCAAACTCGGCCATGGCAGCACCTTCAAAGTCAGCCTTATGCTGTCAAGTGTTCACAGTTCCACCCCACGCTCCACCTCCGCTCCAGCCCGTCGGATTTATGGCTATCAGGGAGTCACGCACAAAGTCCTGCTGGTCGACGATGACCCCTCACACCGTCAGGTGATCCGTGCCATGTTATCGCCACTTGGCTTCGAGATCATTGACATCGGCAATGCCCTCAAGGTTCTGACTACCGTTGAAACAGAACGACCGGATCTTGTACTTCTGGACGTCTCCATGCCTGGTCAAACCGGCTGGGAGGCTCTGGAGCAGTTGCGTGCAGACAAACATACGATACCAGTGGTAATGGTGTCCGCCGATGCCAACGAGGGTCATCACTCGGTGGAGTCCACCCCCCTGCACGATGGCTACATCATCAAACCCGTGCGTCTTAACCTGCTACTGGACACCATTGCTCGCGTGCTGGGGCTGGAATGGCGGTTCGAAAAAAGTGCCGAACCGCTGGCCCCGCTTCCCCTGCCCGAGGCCGGTGCTCTGCCGCTTCCAGACATAGCGCACCGACTGACACTCGCGAGCCTGGCTCGAATAGGCCATCGTAAGGGGCTTCTGGAATCCCTGCACAGGCTGAAACACGGCGGTGAGGCTGATGAGCGCTTTACTCTTGAGCTGACCGGGCTCACCAATGACTTCCAGTTCGAGAAAATTCTTGAACTCCTTAAGGTAGCCGAACATGAAGCCTCATGATGACCGGAAAACCGTGGTAATGGTCGTGGATGACGCGATCGACTCGATCCGAATGATCAGCGATGCGCTGGAGGGAGCAGGTATGACCGTGCTGGTGGCGCTGGAAGGCAACCAGGCCCTGACCATCAGCCAGAACATCACTCCGGATGTCGTGCTCATGGATGCACTCATGCCGCACATGGATGGCTTCGAAACCTGCAGGCGACTGAAGGAAAATCCGGCCTTCACCGATATTCCCATCATTTTCATGACAGGCCTGAGTGATACCGAACATGTGGTGATGGGTCTGAAAGCTGGCGGGGTCGACTACGCTACCAAGCCCATCAACACCACTGAGCTGCTGGCACGCATGGATGTGCATCTGGCCAACGCCCGGATGACACGAAGCGCCCGGAGTGCTCTGGATACGGCCGGCCAGAACCTGTTCGCAGTGGATCGGGAGGGCAATTTGCTTTGGGCTACGCCTCAGGTGTGTCGGTGTCTGCCTGACATTGGCCACCCGGACTTTCAGGTGATCCGCACCAAACTCGCGGAATGGCTCAGCCACAACCTGGAGCCAGGGCACCAGATGCCTATACATGCTCTGGACGTCCAACACTCGGTAGAATACCTGGCATTGGTGGATGGTCAGGAGTACCTGCTTCGGCTGAAAACACCGCAGAACCAACCCAGCGCCACCGCAGCTCTGAGAGAACGGTTCCAGCTGACACTGCGAGAGTCCGACGTGCTGTTGTGGATAGCCAATGGCAAGACCAACCGGGAAATAGCGCAAATTCTGGGCATGAGCCCGCGCACGGTGAACAAGCATCTGGAGCAGGTATTCCGGAAACTGGGCGTCGAAAACCGGACATCTGCTGCAGCCATCGCGATTCGCTTGCTGGCCACACAATAACTGTACCCACGCATGCCTGTAATCACTACACCCGGATCAGCGGCAAATCATCGTCACTACCCAACCGGCGTACTTCGCGCAGCAGCTCTTCCCCATCCGCAAGCCCCAGCTGCAGCACGTTGCGGAAGCTTTGTGTTATGCGCACTGAATACCCGAGATCGTGCATTAACGAGCTGGCTTGCAGGTTGTTCAACTGGCCTTTGCGCACATCGCTGAAGATTCGGTTCCGGAAGCCGGAATCAAACCTTGCTACTTCGCTATCAACCCAGTCCAGGCGGCTACGCCATACGTCATCCGGCACTTCCAGGCTGCCAACTTCACGCACTTGCCTCAGCACCCACAGCAGATGTCGGCGCAGCTCCATATAGTGCTCATGGGCTAACGAGCGCTCATCGCGGAGGTAGCGCCCCAGGTTTTTCTGTAAGGATTTTGCGTCTTTCACCGCATCCACCAGCTGCAGCGCCACCATCTGGCAGGTCATCCAGAACTGCTGGTGGCCTTCATCTTTAGTAGGATCCAGGCGGCTCATAAAACCCAGCAAGTCGGAGTAGACCACCTTGATATGGCGGCGATACAGATCTTCGGTATCCAGCCCTTCGGAGTCATCCGGCCGGGCATTCAATCGCGCCTCATCCACTTCCCGCGAGATCAGTTGCTCAACCGGCTGATACAGCGCGTGGCAAATTACCTCAAGGCTCAACCGGCCCAAGTGCTGCAATTCCTGAACAACGGCCCGGGAAGCGGTATCAACCGAGGCCAGTGCCGCATCGTTCAGGTAACGCGCATGGCTCTCCGGTAATTCCCGTTGCTCCACAAGATTGCGTGGGCCGGTAGCGGCGTCCGTAATCAACACCGCCGGCTCGGCGCGATCCGGTAACACCCGGCACAATCCACGTTCCAGCTGTTTTTGCCACGGCCAGAACAACAGCACACCAATCACGTTAAACAGTGTCTGGAACATGGCCAGTTGCAAAGGTGTGTTAGCTCCTGCTCCAAACACTACCATCGACGTTTGGGCGACCCATGCAAGCGGCGATAACAGCAGGAAGGTGACCGCACCGGCCAGGGTATTGAACAACACGTGCACCAGCGCCAACCGCTGCCCGCTACGGTTGCCCCCCAACCAGCCCACTATGGCCGTGGTAACGCTACTGCCAATATTGGCGCCGATTGCGATGGCGATACCCTGCCAAAGCTCTATCTGGCCCCCGGCCAAGGCAGCCAGGGCAAGCATCAGGGTGGCGTGACTGGATTGCAAAACCGCCGTTAATACCAGACCAATAGCAAGAAAGCCGAGCTGTACCATGAAAGTACTATCCACGGGCCCGGCAAGATCAATCACGCTGTCAAACCCGGTGAAACCACCTTTAATCTGATCAATACCCAGAAAGATGAAGGCGATTCCCAGCACTATGCGCCCAAAAGCCTTACCTTTCGGGGAACTGAAACCGGCGAGCACACCGAACACCAGCAGCGGCAACGCCAAGGGGCTAAGGCTGAGATCCTGGCCGGCTGCCGCCAGTAGCCAGATGCCTCCGGTGGTGCCCAGATTAATGCCCAATAAAATCGAGATACCGCCCGCCAGATGAATCAACCCGGTACTGATGAACGCGATGGTTAACAGGGACATCAGAGTGGTTGACTGCAGAATCGTGGTGCCACCCACACCAAACATCAGCCCTTTGAGAGGCGTAGCCGTGCTGCGCTCAAGCAGCTGTTCCAGCCGGCTTCCCGCGAGTTCCTTCAGCCCCTCTTCAAGACATTGCATCCCGAACAGAAACAAAGCCAGGCCAGCGCACAGCTGCAACCAGCCACTGCTGTACCAGAAGCTTATTGACAATATCGCCAGTGCAAGCACCGGCAGTACAAACGATTTCATTCTGGCCATTTATGCAAAACCCGGAGTTGGCGCCAGCACGGCAGCATGTCGATACCCATCGCAGAAGCGGAACAACTCCAATTCACTCAGTTCGCGCTAGACTGGTGGGTATGAATAATAGATATGCTCTGGAGATCATTTGAAAAAGCTACTCCTGATTTGTGCCATGGCTCTGCTTATGGCGGCTGTTTTCAGCACTATAGCCCAGCCCGTTCCCATTGAGCAGAAACTGATTAACATTCACGCCAGCGACGTGCTCGGTGATTTCCCGGGCATTGAGCACGAATCTGTTGAAATTCAGGCAATACTGCTGGATATGTCGGATGATCCCCTCCTGCTTTTGAAAGCTCAGGCTGCGTTCATACGCTACCCCGACATGGCCAGACATCTGTTTCCACTTTACGCAGCAGAGCCTGAGTTTCGGGATGTATTGAGTCGCTATGGTGAGGCCGCTCTGCCGCCCATTCAGCATTTCGTGAACCAGCCCATCAGTACCATTGAATGGATGCACAAAGCATCGCGGCAGTATCAGGCCGCCAAACGTTACTTTACCGGCGTTCCGGATTCATCGAAACCTGACAGCCAGCCATCAAACGAGCGCGACGAACTTTCTCCGGAAGAGCGGGGCTGGTACGCCGTCAACTTCATTCAAAGCGAAGGCCACGACTTCCTGGGTCAGTTTATTGTCGATAACCAGGGCACCATTCAGTGGATCGGCACCGAGCGGGTGCTGGAAGGTGTGAATCAGTTTTTTGCCAGCGGCATTCGTGATCTGGAAAGAAACTACCGTTCCGGAAATGAGATCACCGCCGGCGACATTGGCTGGGCATCGGTGGACATGCTGGTTTTTGCCAGTGCCGTAAAAGTACTCCGTGCGGGGCGTGTCGCTGCCGTCACCACCAGGAATGCAAGCCGCGGCACACGCTCTGCCGCTCTGGCCGCCCGAGTTACACGCAGTGGTAAAATGGTGCTGAGCAGCGCCCGTTACGCCAAGTGGCCCGTCATTATCGGCGCCGGCTACCTGGTTATTGCCCACCCCAGCATTATCAATGACCTGTTCGCAGGTGTGGCGGATGTACTCGGCTATCCCGTGGTCGCGGTTCAGTTTGTGGGCTGGTTGCTACTGCTCATTCCTGCGCTTTACCTCGGCAGTTGGCTGTTATGGCTGCTGGCTCCACTCTTGATGGCGCTGTTCCACGCCTTGAGTCATCTGGTGGCAACCCTGAGCGGCCGGCGGCATCGCCATTCCGGATACGATAAGCTATAACGCAACCATAAAGCCTCATCATCCGGAACCGCTGACAATGGCACTCCCCTATTTTCTTGGCTGCCCGCAGTGGCAACACCCCGCGTGGAAGAGCGGGCTACCGTCGGGCAAAAGCCCGCTGAACCGCTACAGCCAGGTGTTTAACTGTGTTGAGGGCAACACGACCTTTTACGCCACACCCAGCCGGGAGCAGTGTCAGCAATGGCGCCTGCAGGTACCAGACGACTTCCGTTTTCTGCTCAAGTTTCCCCGCCTTATCACTCACGACCGACTGCTCTCTGGCGTAGACGCTGGCATGCGGGACTTTCTGGAGGTTGTTGCGCCACTGGAGGACGTACTTGGCCCTTTCCTCTTGCAGCTTCCCGCTGCGTTCGGGCCACAGCACCTGAGCAATCTATGGCGTTTTGTTGATGCCGTGCCAGCCCCTTTGGAGTGCACCGTCGAAGTTCGCAATAGCGCTTTTTTCAGCAAAGGCGAAGCCGAAAAAGCGCTGAACCGCGGCCTCCGTGAACGTTGCGTATCACGCGTGTGCATGGACACCCGGGCTCTGTTTGCGGCCACTCCGGATAACGAAATCACCATTGAAGCCCAACGCAAGAAACCTCGAGTGCCGGTGCACTTGCTTCCAGGTGATGCAGCTCCGGTAATCCGCTACATCGGCCACCCGGATCTTGAATCCAACCGGCGCTATCTCGCGCCCTGGGTTGAGCGAGTTGCCAACTGGATAGAGGAAGGACGTCGCCCGTATTTTTTCCTGCACATGCCGGATATTGGCGATGCTCTCTCCCTCACCGAAATCTGGACGGAGCTTTTGAGCAAACGTGTGGATGGACTGGAACCCCTGCACTTCAATGAAAAACAGCCCCAGATAGGGCTGTTTTAAAACGACATTTCTGTATCCACGCACAGCGAACGCGGGGGGTACTCCATCGTCATTTTTGGTCAACAGATTAATGTGACCAAACCGCTCCCCCGCTCTCTCACTGGCACTGTCCCTTCTCGAACACTCCCTCTGAGGTTTCCTTGACCCAGGCGTAATCACCCGGGAAGGCTCCAAGGTAATCGTCGCCTCCAGTGCTGTAGTAACCACCGGCGTAATAGGCGCGCGAAGCCATGTTGTGGCTCAGGTTGCTGGCATTCCAGTCCTGACAGGCAAAGGGACCGCCACCACTGCCGCTGCATGCAGCGGGCTCGCTGGTGAACCACTGGCCCGGATCACCCTCATACAGCAGCACACTGCTCCAGCTATCGAACGAACCACCGATATCGACATCATCACCATTCGCATAAGTACGAAGATTGTAGTTGCCACCTGCGTAGGCACGGCCTGCAGAAATATGGGCACTGGGTGATGCTGTCGCCTGTTCGCAGGTTTCCGTGGGCGCATTCGGGTCTTTTACGTCAACCTGGCGCTCTGCCGTGGTCACATTGGTGTCGCTGTCCGTTGCGGTGTAGACACAGGAATAGGTGCCTACCGCAGATGCATTGACTGAACTGCAGTCTGCCGTTACCGAAACGGCCCCGTCTTCCGCATCTTCTGCCGTAGCCCCAGGATCCGTGAATGACGTATTCAACGCAACGGACATGGGGTTGTCACCTATCAGAGTGATGACCGGAAACCCTTCGGGAGCTGTGCCATCACGACTGTGAGCTGCGAAAAAGCTCCAGACAATATCCGGATAACTCGGCCCAACTCGGAGAGCCCATTTGCCATTGCTGCCCTGCTCGCCTCCAACCCAGTAATGCCCGTGATCGGTATCTTGTGAGTTAGGCGTGGCCAAGGGCCCATCGAAATAAACGGTCTCAACCAGCGACCGGGAACCACTGGTACCGTTCTGGGTGTAACGGGTACGAATACAGCCGTAGTTATTCTGGTAATAAGGCGAGCAGGTAACCGATTCGGCCTCCGCTTCAGCCGGCGTATCGAAAGCAGGATCACCAAACACTTTGAGGTGCGCGTCACGGATGAGATCAGCAGAAGCTTTTATAACAGTGCAGTCATTCTTGTTCTGCAGCACCATCAAGGGGATGGGATAGGCATCATCCAGCTCGGCGTCCATGTCGGAGACCACCCGGGCCAGGCTGTGAAATGTCGCACTGCCCGGGCACTGGCCGGATAAAGATACCGAAGCCGCGTCCTCTCCATAAGGGATTCCAGCCGCTGGCGCAGCTGCGGCCCAGTACTCGTTGTGCGCTACCGCGGCAACAACTGCCATGGCTCCGCCGGATGACAGGCCTGTGATATAGCGGCGCTGTGAATCAATGGCGTAGTTACTTTCAACCGCCAGGGCGATCTGGTGCAGGTCCTCCACTTCACCAGCCCCTTGGTGGCGATGGTGTTCAAACCAGAACCCCCAGCAGTTCTGATTGCGCAGCCCATCATAGCTGGTGATATAAGGCGCAACGAGAATAAAGCCATACCGATCCGCAGCCGCCTTGATGCCCCAGTCATTCAAAACATCGTTGTTGGTCTGTTTACAACCATGCAGCGCCATAACCATAGGTGCCGGCGACTGGATATTATCCGGGACGTACACCGTGTATTCCCGGGCACGGGACTGGTTATAGCTTTGCTGTGGCAGGGTATAGGAATCGGTCTGGCCAGCACTGACAGGCAGCGAGGGCAACATGAACGCGATAGAAATCGTCAACGCCGGCATAGCGACGCGACGAATCCAGTTGAACGAAACGTTCGACATGGTGTGCTCCTTCTTGGATTTATTGTTCAGCATCCAAACAAGAAGAAAAAATCATGCCACATGGATAACACTTTAATTTAAAAGCACTATCCTTTTTGAGTAAGATGAAAAGTGACCGGGCAGCCAGACAGGGCGTCCGGGAACTACGACACCCGCTGTGCGCACAAGGAGAATTTCATGGGAAGCTCAAAACTCGTCGGTATCGTTTTACTCGTAGTAGGCATTGCCCTGCTCTACTTCGGTTATCAATCTACACAGTCTGTTGGTGACCAGATAAGCGAGACTCTAACCGGGCGTTTCACTGATAACACCATGTGGTATCTCATCGGTGGCGCGGCATTGATCGCAGCCGGCGGGTTCCTTTCATTTTTCAAAAAATAATCACCGAGGACAATTATGACACTTCAACTGGAACTCGCCCCGCTTATTAGCCTGGGTGCAGGCATTGCCATTCTGGTATTCCCGCGCCTGCTTAACTACATTGTCGCAGGCTATTTGATTACACTTGGTGTGTTGGGGTTACTGGGACACTCGCTGTAACGTATAGGATTCGCCGATAAGGTCCGAGCCTACGCTGCCTGTAGGAGATCTCTCACAAGTCAGCGAGTCAATCTCCGGTAGCCCACAAGTACACTCCCGCTAGAATTAACAGCGTCAGGGATGACAAGCCAGCAAGGAACGTTGGTTCAAGGATGAAGCGCTCAGGATGAGCAACAGCCTGAAGGAACAGGCGGGGGTCAGCCACGGAAAATCGGGGATCACATGGAATGTGGTCCTTGTCCGTGCACTGCACGTCACAGACAACCTGTTTTTCTTCGCATTTCGTCCTGAACCCGAAAACCTTGCTCCTGCTGTTCTTGCGCTCTGACTCATAACCATAACGACGCATTTGATCCTCAGGAGTCCTATTAACATGAAGCACTCATCTTTTTTTGCCACACTCGTACTGCTGTTCAGCCTTGCAACCGGATTTGCGTACGCAGATCAGTCCGCCATTAATATCAATAGTGCAGACGCAGCTACTCTCGCGAGCCTTGACGGTATTGGTGACAGCAAAGCCGAAGCGATTGTCGCTTACCGCGAAGCCAACGGACCCTTTGCGACAACACAGGACCTTTCCAATGTGAAAGGCATTGGAGTACGCACCGTTGAGAAAAACGCCGAGCGCTTAACGGTAAAATAAGTGGCCAGAGGACAACTTCCCTCTATCACAATCAGAGCGATGGCATCGGGCTACCGCTCTGCATTTTCATCCCCATGTCCCACGAAAGTATTCTGGTAACAACACTTCTGCCGCCCTATGATTACCGGACAAGAATTCTAACCGGCTCGAGTGGCATGCTATGGCTGATCCCATTAAGATTTACCCGCCCAAACCCTCCCATGTTTATTTTTACGCAACCTGTCTGATCGACATGTTCTACCCGGATGCGGGTATGGCTGGCATCCAGCTGCTTGAGCGTGAAGGCATTAAAGTCATCTTTCCCGAAGACCAGACATGCTGTGGCCAGCCGGCTTATACCTCCGGTTACCATGATGAAGCCCGGGCGGTTGCAAAGGCCCAGCTCAATCTGTTCCCGGAAGACTGGCCCATCGTCGTGCCCTCTGGTTCCTGCGGTGGAATGATGCGCAAGCACTACCCGAGTCTGTTCAAGAAGACCGATCAGGAGGCAAAGGCTACTGAAATTGCTGCCCGAACCTGGGAGCTGACGGATTTTCTTCTGAACGTGTGCCACATAAAGCTGGAAGATCTGGGCGAGCCAACCACGGTCGCCATGCATACCTCCTGCTCCGCACGCCGTGAGATGGGCGTAGCTGAGGTTGGCCCTCGATTGATAGGGCAACTGCAAAACGTAAACCTGGTTGAACAGATTCGCGCTGAGGAGTGCTGCGGGTTTGGGGGCACTTTCACCGTTCGTCACCCGGAAATTTCCGGAGCCATGGTCAGCGAAAAAGTGGATGCCCTTACCGATACCGGAGCCGGAGCCTTCGTGACAACAGACTGCGGCTGCATGATGAACATTGCCGGTTTCGCCGAGAAGAACAACAAACCCCTCGAAGGCCAGCACATCCTGAGTTTTCTCTGGGAACGCACAAGTCCGACCAATGGAGGTGGGTCATGAGTCAATCCACCGCAGAAGACCCGCACCACATCGACGTCAAGGAATTTCACTCCCGTGCCAGGGCGGCCATTGCGGATCCCAAGATACGCCAGAATTTCCGCAAAGCCATGGACGGGCTGATCAGAAAGCGCAAGGACGCTTTTGAAGGCTGGGATCTGGAAGCTCTGAGAGATCTGGGCGCCAATGTCCGCTTGCGGGCGCTGGCAAACCTGCCGGACTTGCTCGAGCAGCTTGAGACAACGCTCACCGCAAACGGCATCAAAGTGCATTGGGCAATTGATGGCGATGAGGCCTGCAGAATTGTCCGGAATATCTGTGTGGCCAGGAATGCCAAAACGGTGATCAAAGGCAAATCCATGGTGTCTGAGGAAATGGAGCTGAACCATTACCTTGAAGAACGGGGTATTGAAGCGCTGGAATCGGATCTTGGCGAATACATAGTCCAGCTTGCAGGAGAAACACCCTCTCACATCATCATGCCCGCGATTCACAAGAATACCGGTGAAATTTCCGAGCTGATGCATGAAAAAACCGGCACCGACCTTTCCAACGATGTGGAATACCTGACCGCCAGCGCCCGCCTTCAGTTACGTGAAAAGTTCATGAATGCGGATGTGGGTGTCACCGGCGTGAACTTCGCGGTTGCCGAAACCGGCACGCTTTGTCTGGTCGAGAACGAAGGCAACGGTCGCATGACCACCACGGTGCCACCCTGTCATATCGCCGTTACCGGCATAGAAAAAGTCGTAGGCAATCTGGAAGATGTAGTTCCTCTTCTGGCGCTATTGACCCGATCTGCCACCGGGCAACACATCACTACTTACTTCAACATGATTTCCAGTCCACGCAAGCCGGGAGAACTGGACGGCCCGGAAGAAGTCCATCTGGTGCTGGTTGATAACGGCCGCTCGTCCATCTATCAGGACGACGAACTGCTGGACACCCTGCGCTGCATCCGATGTGGCGCCTGCATGAACCATTGTCCGGTTTACACCCGCGTGGGTGGCCACACTTATGGCACTACGTACCCTGGCCCCATTGGCAAAATCCTGATGCCTCACCTTATCGGTCTGGATGAAGGCCGGCACCTGCCCACGGCTTCAAGTCTCTGCGGCGCCTGTGGCGAGGTGTGTCCGGTTAAAATTCCGATACCGGATCTGTTGGTGCGCCTGCGCCAGGAATCCGTGGACGGCGATAAGCTCAACCCCGCCAAAATTCGCGGCCACGGCGCGAAACGCGGCACAGTGGAAGCAATGATCTGGAAAGGCTGGAGCTGGATGCACGCACGCCCTGGCGTTTACCGGTTTGGAACAGCAATCGCCGCACGCCTGCGCAAGCTGCAACCAGGGCAGCTTGGTGGCTGGACAAAATACCGTACGGCACCAAAACTGGCGGCCAAAACACTCCACGAACGCATGAAGGAGCGTGGCCAATGAGCTCCCGAGATACGATTTTACAACGCCTGCGTAACCGCAGCGGTGGCGAACTGGTCATACCAGATTGCGACTTCTCGGTACTGCAGCGGCCATCTTCCTCAGTGGCTGAACGCATTGATCAGTTTGAGAAAACCATAGAATCGGTGCATGGAGAAGTGCACAGGTGCACGCGGGAATCCTGGATTGCGCGGCTTGCCGACATCCTCTCATGCCGCGGCGCCCGCAACCTACTGGTTCCAGCTGCACACCAAATCGGTCGTGCATTGCGTGATTCGGGGCGCGGTGATCTGCCGGAACTGCTGATCTATGACGAGCCGATCGGAAGCTGGCAACCGCACCTGTTCAACGAAGTGGATGCCAGCATCACCTCCACCCGCGGTGGCATAGCGGAAACAGGATCACTGATTCTGTGGCCAACACCAGATGAGCCTCGCCTTATGAGCCTTGTGCCTCCCATCCATATTGCAGTGCTGGAAGCCTCTGGACTCTACTCAACCTTCCACGAGGCGATGCAGGAGCAGAACTGGGCGTCTGGCATGCCGACAAACGCCCTGTTGGTATCCGGGCCATCCAAAACTGCCGACATTGAACAGACTCTGGCTTATGGTGTTCACGGCCCCAAAGAGTTGATCGTACTGGTTGTAGAATGATTCGAGGCGCCCTGCTAATCGCCCTGGCAGCCCTGCTCTGGGCGACCACGGGGATCGTTGCAAAATCTCTGTTTACCGGAACGGAGCTGCAAGCCATCACTTTGGCCTTTCTCAGGCTGGCCACTGCCTTGCCGTTTTTCTGGTTGCTGATGCGCCGGGAGCAACAGCAACTTCGAAACGCCGATGCCAATGCACCCGGCAGCTCGCTGCGGCAACTGAATTTGAGATCTCTTGTGCCGCTTGCGGCGCTTGGGCTCTTTCAGGCTATCTACCAGGGCAGCTATCTGCTTGCCGTGGATCTGACCGGTGCGGGCATAGCCACGCTGATTGCCTTGTGCCTGCCGCCTGTGCTGGTGGTGATACTGGCGGCTCCGTTGCTTGGAGAAAAGCCAGGGCTGGTGACCATTATAGCTCTGATTACTGCGGTTATCGGCACCACCATGCTGGTACTCAGCGATATGGGTACCAGCGGCACATTGCGCCTCGCGGGCATACTCATGGCACTCCTGGCAGCGCTGGTGTACACCGGCTTCACACTGACAAGCCGCTATAGCTCCACCGGTACATCCGTCTTTACCACCGCCTTCATCTGCTTTTTTACAGCGGCGCTTATTCTGCTGCCCGTGGTGGTGCTCAGTGGTGGCTTTGAGGGAATTCAAGAACTGGAGCTTCGGCATTGGCTGATGGTGGCCTTTATCGGCATCGTGCCCACCTGCATCGGCTACGTGAGCTTCTTTGCAGGCATGAAAACCACGCCAGCCACGCTTTCCAGCATTATTGTCACGCTGGAGCCGCTGTTTGTCGCTTTGCTTGCCTGGATCTTTCTGGAGGAGGTTCTGGGGCCGATTGGCATAGCGGGCGCACTGATACTCACCGCCGCGGTGATCGTAGCCTCACGTTATGGTGGAAAACCCGGTGTCGCCCCGAAGGACGACACACAAACATCAGCCTGATCAGCTGTTCTTGCGCTGTTTCTCCAGCATGTCCGGTTGCAGTATTTCAATCCAGTAACCGTCCGGATCCTTGATAAAAGCCAGGCCTTTCATCTTGCCGTCATCGGGCTTTTTGACGAATTCAACATCCAGGCTTTCGAATCGTTCGCAGGCATTGTAGACGTCCGGTACTGCGATTCCGATATGGCCGAAGCCCTGGGGCTCGTCGTTGCCGTTGTGGTAGGCAAGATCCTTGTCGTTTTCCGTGCCCCAGTTATGGGTCAACTCCAACATGGCCTCGCGCCCGAACGTGTAGGTGGTTCGGTAAGCGTCATCTACGGGCACATAGCCGGCTTGCCGGTCATCAAGGTAGCCCAGGAAATAGAGCGTAAACTTCATTTCCGGGAAGTCCAGTTTACGTACCAGACGCATTCCCATTACCCGGGTATAGAAGTCCATGGAACGCTCAGGGTCTTTGATGCGCAACATGGTCTGATTGAATACATAGCCTTCCGTTTCCGGAACCGGTTCTTCATGCAGGCCGGGGGCTTGTTCAAAGTGCTTGGGCATGGGAACTCCCTTTATCATCTTGAAAAGTTAAGGGTGTATATCTGCGTGCGTTTTAGCGGAATTTCAAGGGGTATGCGATCATCTGCAGGAGGCTCTCGGGCAAATCACGGGCTGTGATAAACTCGCGCCATACACTCTCCCGCCGAAGCGGAGCCGACTTTCGGATCGCCGGCCTTCAAGACCTGTTCAGAGAATCTTTATGGATTTCAAGGTGCCTAATACCCTGGCAGAGCAAATCGCCAATTACCTGGCAGAACGGATCATGACCGGGCAGATACAGCCTGGCAAGCGCATTCAGGAAGCCACGCTGGCCGGTGAACTCAAGGTCAGTAGGGCCTCTGTAAAAGAGGCGCTGTACACTCTTGAGCGCTGGCATCTGGTGGAAATTACTCCCCGCAAAGGCGCATCTGCCTCAAGGCTGGATGCCAATCATGCCTCGGAGCTGTACGACGTTTACATGCACCTTCTTCTGATGCTTGCGACAAGGCTCTGTGAACGCTGGCAGGAGAGCGACAGGGAGCGCATGCTGGCTGTGGCCGCAAGTGCTGTTGAGCAAATGAAGAAGCCGTCGGCCGATATCGCGGCGGTGGTGGAGGCCAGTTTTGAGGTGATGGAGGCTTGCTGTGAGCTGGTGGGCAACCCGTACCTCACGGAGGCGCTTTCAAACTTCAAGCCGGCGGTCAGCCGCACTTACTATCTGAGCGCCGAGCGTTATCGCCACGGGCTTACTCAGACAAGCCAGTTTTTCACTCGCCTTCCGCAGGCGGTTCTGGATCGGGATGTGGAAAAGGCCCAGGCTGTTATTCGGGAGTTTGCTGAGCATCAGAGGGTGATGATTCAGCGGGCCCTGTCTTCTACTTAGTCCGTGCCGGCAAGCCAGCGGGAACGCCAATTCAAACTCTGTGAATACTTCCACAGACACCACCATGTTGGTTTATGACCACGAGTGTCCTGTAAACTGCCCTTCTCATTTTGACGGGCAGCCCATGACTGACAAAACCGACACCAGTTACCAGCCACGAACCTCAGCACGACGCCTTATACTGTTCAGCCTGCTCTTTATTGTGCTTACTGCGGTAGGGCTTTATGCCGTGTACGATCAGTTCGCAGAGCGCAGTATCAGTTTTGATATCCAGCTGATTGCACCACAAGCCCTTGTGGCCGTTGCTGCTTTGCTGCTGGTGTATTTCATCTCTGACGGCCTGCGCTTGCATTTCACGCTGCGCGCCCTCGGGCACCGCTTGTCCTTTCCGACAATATTTCGTCTGGTTTTTATCAATTTGTTCTTTTCCAACGTCACCCCCATGGCCACCGGTGGTGGGTTCGCTCAGATCTGGTACCTGAATCGCCATGGGGTTCCCGTGGGCAGAGCCACGGCTGCGACGACGATCAGAACCGTGCTGGCCGTGTTTTTCATCTTCTCTCTCACGCCCGTTTTTCTGCTGACACTGGATGCGTTTGACAGCCAAACCATCACCGGCGATCTGGGCTTCGCACTGGCCATCTTCATTCTGCTGTATCTCGGTTTTTTCATTACCCTGCTGTTTCGCACACGCTGGCTCATCGGGCCGCTCAGTGGCCTGCTCAAAACGCTTAACCGCTGGCACTTCATAAGCGATACCCGCCATCAGCGATGGCAGTTCAAGGCACGGCGGGAGATGTTGCGGTTCTCGTACAGCTTTGGTGACTACCTTAGGGGCCGGCCGCTGTTCGTTGTCCTCTCAGTCCTTTTCACAGCCGTATTCCTGCTCAGCCTGTTCAGCTTCCCGGCCCTGCTGATTTACACCCTGGGTTACGATGTTGATTACCTGATGTCGCTGGGGCTGCTGGTGGTGACAACGTTTATTATGTATTTCTCGCCAACTCCCGGCGCATCCGGCATTTCCGAGGGTGTCTTCGGCAGCTTTTTCAGCGGTATCCTTTCAGGGAACCACCTGATTCTGGTTATTGTAAGCTGGCGCCTGATCACCATTTATCTCGGCATGATCATCGGCCTGGTCGTGCTGCAAAGAGAACTGATTAAAAGTCGCAGGAACCCCGGATGATTTTCCGAAACCCGCTAAAACTACTGTTCTATCTTTGCCTGCTGATCGTGATATTGCTGGTGGGCTACAAGGCCTACCTGAATTTTTTCATGGAAGACTTCGCGGGCGTTCATACCGAGCAGGTTGAGCAGATTCATCGTGACCTGTCCGCTACTGAACCCTTCAGCTTTGCCGTCGTTGGCAACATCAACAACTCGGTCGGTATTTTTGAAGAGCGCATTATTCCGGAGCTCAATGCCTCGGATATGGACTTCCTGATATCGGCCGGCAATGCCGTCAGCAGTGGTGGCGAAGACAAATACCGCGCCCTGTACGGAACCCTCAGCCATCTGGACATGCCGTATCTGCTTACATTTGGCGCCCACGAATATGAGGACTTTGGCAGCTTCCGTTTTTATGACCATTTCGGGCCGCACTTCTACAGCATTCAAGCCGGCAGCAGTCGGCTGATTTTTCTGGACAGCACCGGGAAAACACCTTGGCAGTGGCAGATCCGCTGGCTGGATGACTTGCTTAGTCAGGACACTTCAAAAGCCAGAATTCTGTTTATCGGCCACCCTCCTCTTGAGCCGGTAGAAGATGCACTTTTCGACGAGCCGGAGGATTATCTTGCCCCATCCGAATTCCGGAGTGCACTGCTGGATACTGTTAAAAAGCACAAGATAGACCTGGTGTTCTCTTCCAATCTCTCGCTGTACTCCGAGAAGCAAGTCGATGAAACGCTCTTCATTACCACCGGTGGTGCAGGTGGGTTGATACTGAATGACGACACCAGCTTCTATCATTACGTGCGAGTGAACATCAGCCCTGAAGGCGAAGTCAGCCACACGCTTCAACAGGTCGAAGTCGGCCAACACCCGGTTCTGAAACGACTCGAAAGCCTGTGGTTCTTCGTCTATTCACTGTTCTATACCGGCTATCTCAATTTCATTCTGATTGTGGCCATCTTCGCAGCGATCACCATCAAGCTCTACGCCACTATCTTTGTCGGCAAGGACTACTACCCGGACTACGATCTTGACCCTACGCCATGGCTGGAGAAACCGTTACGAGTGGCCATGTTCACCAACAACTATCTGCCGTTTATAGGTGGTGTACCCATTTCCATTGCCCGGCTGAGGCGAGGACTGGAACAACTTGGCGACAAGCTGATGGTTGTGGCACCGCGCTACAAGGATCAACCGGAGGTTGAAGAACACGTACTCCGGGTTCCTTCTCTGTTCACCATGGGCGAGAAGCGCGAATTCCGCCTGGCCAACATCTTTCTTGGCCGAATCCGAAAACAGGTTCGGGCTTTTCATCCGGACATCGTTCACCTGCACCACCCGTTCTGGCTGGGCTCGCTCGGACTGTTCATGGCACGCAGGCTCAAGGTGCCCGCGATTTACACCTACCACACCAGGCTGGAGCATTACGCCCACTTTGTGCCGCTGCCGGGCCTGATTTTCCGTAATCTCATCTCCCATGCGCTGATCAAACGCTTTGCCAACAAATGCGATGGCGTTATCGTGCCGACCTACTCAACCGAGGAGTACCTCCGGATGATCGGCGTGAAAACACCCACCTTCGTGCAACCCACAGGGATTGAGTACAAGCGTTTTCAAAGGGTAACGGACGACGAAGTTGCAGAGCTTCGCAAGACTCTGAAGCTGAACGATGAGGTGGTTTTCATCAGCGTGTCGCGGCTGTCGAACGAGAAAAATATTGATTTCATGATCGAAGCGATCAGCGCATTACGCCAGCGCACGAACAAACCCTTTCACGTCCTGGTGATCGGTGACGGCCACCAGAAAGATCGCCTTCAAAACAAGATTCAGGAACTCGACCTTGAAACCTGCATCACTCTGGCTGGCGCGGTACCGCCAGATGACATGGCTGTCTGGTATCGCCTGGGCGACGCCTTTCTGTTTGCTTCCAAATCCGAAACCCAGGGCATGGTTATTCTGGAAGCCATGGCAGCAGGCCTGCCTGTGGTCGCCGTGCGCTCCAGTGGTATCGACGACGTGATACGCCACGGTTTTAATGGTTTCAAAACTCCGGAAAGGCAGGATCAGTGGTGCGCAAAGGTAAAGCACTTGCTGGAAGATGATGACCTGAGGAATACGCTTTCCGCACAGGCTCTGGCATTCGCCAAAGACTTTTCAGTGGAACAGTTTGCCAGTGATGTTCGCGAGATTTACGCTACTACTCTGGCACTCAACGATAAAAAGCTAAGAAAACGGAGAGAAGCGTGAACGGCATTCCTGTGGGAATCAGCACTTGTCTGCTGGGCAAAGAAGTTCGTCACGACGGCGGCCATAAACATTCCCGTTATTGCACGCAGGTGTTATCACAGCACTTTGATTTCCAACCCATTTGCCCGGAACTGGAAGCCGGCTTGGGCGTACCCCGACCGGCCATTCATTTGCGGGAACATCCAGACGGTATGCGCCTGACAGAAGCCAAAGGCACTGCCGACCACACGGGCGCCATGCAGGAGTTCACAAGCCGGATTTTGCCTGAGCTGGCCCACCTGCGCGGTTACATACTGATGGCTAAATCCCCAAGCTGCGGCATGGAGCGCATCAAGGTTCACAACCCGGAAGGCCAGGTGGTTCGGCGTGACGGGCAAGGAATGTTTGCCGAGGCGCTGATGCGGGCTTACCCGTTACTGCCGGTTGAAGAGGAAGGCCGGCTGAACGATGACGCACTCCGGGAGAATTTTATTGAGCGGGTGTTTGCCTATGAGGACTGGATGCAAAATGTTGCTGGCGCGAACCTCTCTGCAAAAGCACTGATCGAGTTTCACACCCGTCACAAGTTCCAGTTACTGGCGCACTCCGAGAAAATCTACCGACAGCTTGGCCCAATGCTGGGTGATCTCAAAGCGGATGCCCTTGAAACCATTGCGAGCCGCTACATTCAGGCGTTTACGGATGCGATGACTCAAAAGGTAAGCCGTGGCTCACACATGAATGTGATGCAACACCTGATGGGTTATCTGCGGGATGCCATGGGGAACGAGGATCGCAAGGTTCTGGTAGAGCAGATTGAAGCTTATGGCCGAGGCGAGGTGCCGCTGGTTGTACCTATGACGTTACTGAGAATGGCACAACGCAGGGAGCCGGTGGATTACCTGCGCCTGCAACAGTACCTGAGCCCCTATCCGGACGAGTTGGGGCTCAGGAACAAGGTCTGAGGCCGTGCGTGAGGGCTCAGAAACCGTATAGCAGTGTGATCGACGTCTCCGTATCCTTAGAGTTTTTGCCCGCCGGCGCGTCGGATACGTGCTTCACTCGGTAGGCCGCTTTCATGGAAAGGCTGCCAACAATATTGGCCTTGATCGCGGTCTCTGACTGGCTGATAGCATTGTTGTCATCCAACCCGATTTCCGTACTCAATTTCTGCTGAAACAGCGCGTTCTCGGAAAGCGCGTAGTTGAGCTGGGCCGCCAGGCGCCCGATCGGCTCCTTTTCAACGTCTTCACCGTCGGAATTCACAACTTCCAGCTTGTTATAGCGATAACCGGCACCGACCGACAGATCAAGGAATGAGCGCTCGCCACGTTGCCAGACACGGTTGCCGTAACCGGTGGTGGCTGTAGATTCAAAATCGTAGCCGGAGAAACGATCTTTCTCGTAGGTGCCGCGCAGAAACCAGTACTGGCTTTCATCAAACTTGTAATTGGTTTCAAGAGCCGCTTTGTACTTCTCAGCTGTGGTTTGGTCCTCGCCCGTCGTGTCATCTTGAGCTTCAGAGTAGTTCGAGCTGAAATCTGCAATATTGCGCCAGTCGACTACCTCATGAATCAGCCCAAGGCGCCCGTTTATATTGGTTTCTTCAGTGTTGCCGGAGGTCATGAGCACACCTAGCTCTGCCTCGCCTTCCCAGTCTTTCGCACCTTGGCCGTAAGCCAGTGGTGCAGCTGAAATAGCAATAATGGCCACTGTTTTCTTAAAACTCATGAACACTCCTTGATAACGGGGTCAGGCCGATTGATTCTGGTTACCGGGCGGTATTTCTGGCTTCACCTTCCAGGCTTTTCTCCGCCTGGCGTTCACGTTCTGATTTTTTGCGTGCCTTGCGTTCAGCAATAAAGCGGGCGGCGTCACCGCCTACATGCGTTTCACCACGGGCATCCGCCAAACGAATCTGGCGCTCTCGCTCTGCAAAACGCGCTTTCTGTTCTTCGCTCAGCGAATCAATGCACCGGTGACAACTCACACCCTGCCGATACTCGGGAAACTGCTTCTCAGCCTCGGTAATCGGGCGGCGGCAAGCATGGCACTGGTCGTAACCGCCGCGCTCCAGACGATGATTGACCGTAACCCGGTCGTCAAATACAAAACATTCACCTTTCCAGAGGCTTTGCTCTTCCGGCACCTCTTCCAGGTATTTCAGAATGCCGCCCTTGAGGTGATAAACCTCCTCAAATCCCTGCTCTTTCAGGTACGCCGTGGACTTTTCGCAACGAATACCGCCGGTACAGAACATGGCAACTTTTTTATGTTTTGCCGGGTCGAGGTTCTGCTTCACATAGTCCGGAAACTCGCGAAAGGTGTCTGTAGAGGGGTTTACGGCATGTTCAAAGGTACCTATTTCCACTTCGTACTGGTTGCGAGTATCAACAAGAAGGACGTCCGGATCGGAGATCAGGTTGTTCCACTCTCCGGGTTCCACGTACGTGCCCACGATGCGCTTCGGATCAATGCCGTCAACGCCCATGGTGACGATTTCCTTCTTGAGCTTCACCTTGGTGCGCTTGAACGGCTGGGTATCTACGAACGATTCCTTGTAATCAATACCGTTAAAGCGCTCATCGGCGGCCAGCCAGGCCTGAACCACGTCAATGCCGCGGCGACTTCCGGCAACGGTGCCATTTATGCCTTCCCGGGCCAGCAACAGAGTGCCGTGCACACCGTTGGCCAGCATAATATCCAGCAATGGCTGGCGAAGGGCTTTGTAATCATTCAGAACAGCGAACTTGTATAGCGCGCAGACAACAACGGTGTTGCTCATGGGGTTCTCCTGCGGGCCGGATCGTAAATCCGGAGCATGGGTTTGTTTATCTGGAAGGTTTAAGCCAGAGAGGGCGCAGATTTTAACCCACTCTGGCTTATGTTCAAGCCCTGACAGATCCGGGCCTGAATCCGTTACTTATTTGCTGGCGCTGGAGAGTTCCCTCTCCACAAGCGCTGAAAGCTGACCCCAACCCGGGCGGGTAAGGCGAATGTTGTCCACCAATACGGTTGGCGTGCTGGTCACTTGCAACTGCATGGCAACGCGACGGCTTGCTTCAACGGCTTCGCGGTGCAGCTCAGTTGTCATGCAACGGCGCAAACGGCGCTCGTCCAGACCCAAATCATTGCCGTAACGCGCGAAGGTTGCCACCGGGTCATTCGAACCACTCCATTCTGTCTGCGAATCGTAAAGGCGTTCGTGCATTTCCCAGTACGCCCCCTGGTCGCCGGCACAACGAGCGGCTTGGGCAGCGGGAAAGGCATTCTGGTGCTGGCGCAACGGCAGGTCGAAATACACAAACCGAACCTTTCCTGCCTCAACATACTCCTGTTTCAGGCGCTTGCTGGCTTCAGAAAATGCTCCGCAAGCCGGGCACTGATAATCCGCAAACTCGCGTACAACAACCTGAGCATTATCAGCACCCACAGAAACGCCGTACTGATCCAGTTGCGCTGGAAAGGCTTCCGCATTGGGCGCGGCAACCGGCAGCTCATCCGAGGTCGGTTTGGGCGCTGCGGTAAGGAATACAACACCCAGAACAATTGCGGCCAGAACCAGCACTGTTACTCCGATTGCCAGAGGCTTTCGGGAATTGGCTTTCCGCGGTGCCGGCGCTCCGGTTTGTTCGCGACGTTTTTTTTCACCCATTACTTACTCCTTGTTGTTTTCCAGACGTAGCCCGATATTTGTTAGCAGGCGAACATTCACACAATCGTTCAGGCAGGCTAAGATCCTTTATATCCTACAAAAGTTCCAATACAAATTAAGGAGATCTCATGTCACGTGCCGCTTTTCGCATGGATTCGCTCAGACTGCCCCTCGTCGCAGCCCCGATGTTCCTGATTTCTGGCCCGGAGCTGGCGCTTGCATGCTGTCGGGAGGGCATCGTCGGCAGCTTTCCAGCGTTGAATCAGCGCACGAGCGAAGGTTTTGAAGAGTGGCTGGTTCAGATGAGTGAAGGTCTCGGGAAGCTCAAGGAAGAGAACCCGGAAGCCAGCATTGCGCCCTATGCCGTCAACCTGATTGTGCACCACTCCAATCCACGCTGGCAGGCCGATCTGGAACTCTGCGCAAAGCATCAGGTGCCCATCGTCATCACCTCGCTGGGTGCTGCCAGCCAGGTGGTAGAAACCGTGCACAGTTATGGTGGCGTAGTGTTCCACGATGTGACCAACCAGAAGCATGCCCGCAAAGCAGCCGAGGCTGGTGTGGACGGCGTTATTGCAGTCGCCGCCGGCGCCGGCGGCCATGCGGGTACCATCAACCCCATTGTTCTGGTCCATGAAATCCGTGAAGTGTTCGACGGCACCATTTTGCTGGCCGGCGGGCTTTCCCATGGCGAAGACATTCTGGCAGCACAGGCCCTGGGGGCAGACCTTGCCTACATGGGAACACGCTTCATCAACACCACAGAATCCCAGGCAGAGGATGCTTATCGCACTATGATTATTGAATCTGTATCCAGCGACATCATCCACACCCCTGCCGTTTCTGGCATCCCTGCAAGCTTCATGCGCCAAAGCCTTGAGGCCGCAGGCTTTCAGATGGACAAGCTAAACCAGTCCGGCGAGATCAATTACGGTGAAAAGCTCAAGCCGATTGATGATGAGGCCAAAGCCTGGAAAACCGTGTGGTCCGCTGGGCAAGGCGTGAGCCAGATTACCGATGTGCTCAGCGTTGAAGCTCTGGTCTCAAGACTGAAGCAAGAGTACCAGGCGGCCCGTACACGGCTTTGCAGCTAAACTGGCGAAACAAGCCTCGTCTCTTGACGTCGGACACCAGTTCCTGAATGCGTGCGATAAACTGGTTAACACTCCGGGCCATTTTCGTGAGCTCATCGTTGCCCTTCATATTCACTCGACGAGTCAGGTCGGCTTCACCGTCCGCGATGCTGCGAATTGCGGAGTTCAGGCGTAAAACCCGAGGCAATACGCTGCCTCCGAGTACCGCGGCCACCAGAACCAGAAGAATAACCATGGAGCTCACAGCCACGAGTGTGAGGCTCGACGACAAGCCCGCGGCGCCTATCAAACGCTCAACCTGATCTGATATGAGCCACTGACTGATCACAACCTGTGCCAGGCCCGCAACAACCAGAACAATAAAACTGGCCGAAACAGCCTGATGGAGAGCAGATTTTTCAGAAACCGAGAGGCCATAAAAACTCCCTCATTCGTTTATTCCGGCACCCGGAACGTTCGTTTTTTATTCATTGAAATGCCTAGAAACACAGTTGTAGCAAAACACGGCAGAAAGTGGGTTTTCTTTATGTAGGGTTTTGTAGCAGGTCTTCAAAAAGATGCAAAAGGGGTTGCCCCGGCTGCTTTGCCGGGGATGTTCGTATCAGATTTCGTCGTTGTGTCGCCGGCCCGCACTTCGTCCCGGGCTGTGCTTTTTCCGCCTCACCTTGGGCGATGATTCAAATTCTGGAACATCATGCACATAGGTGCTCCGCCGGAGCAGAACATGGCCACTCTCAAGTTGCTCGACCACGCCTTTGCGCAACAACTCGTTGAGAATTACAGAGGGGGCATAACCCGGATTAACAGATTGCACGAGTTGGCTGAAGGAGGGCTCACTTTGATTATTCACTGCCAGCAAAACCGGGTGTTGATTCTCATCAAGAAACGCCAAGGCACTGATCCAGTGGCTCACGACTTCACGACCGGGGCCAGACAATATGGTGCTTGCAAGTTCGGTTGGTTCCCAGCGAATAATGAACTCAGGCTGGATACTGAAACTCATGATGTCTTCTCTCTCTTGGAACCGGGCGGGGTACTTCCGTAAAAGGTGCTTCTTCAAAGTAGAAGACACTGACTCCGGTTCGAAACGATTCCTGCGATGCGCCATCAGCCTGGTCGCCAGACACATCGCGAACTTGTGGCCCCAGCCAGGACGCCATGACCTCCGGAGGAATACTGTTGTAAGTCAGCGTGCGCCGGAACAACGGCTGTCGACCGCCTTCGCCACAGACCAGATTGTAATCAACTGTGGTTATGATATCAGATACGTCCTCACCGAAGTTTTGGAGCATTTCTTTACTGTCCCCTGCGGGCACACAGGCTCTTTTGGCCAACTCGGAAAACTCTCCAAAAGGAATGCCGTTACGCAAAAGCAACCTCGCAAGAGGTCGCAGAATGCGAAACAGGCCCTGATGGAGTGGGTTGGTCAACGGGTTATTGATGTTTGGGATTGTATTCCCATATATCTGAATTATCCGGAGTAATACCTGTTTAATTTATGAACTTTCAGACAGACTCAACGTAAAGTTATGAACACAAACGCGAAATGAGACAAAAAAATGCTGGGATTTTTGAAGGGTGACCCGAAGAAAAAGCTGCAGAAAGCGTACGAAGAAAAACTGGCAAAAGCGCTGCATGCGCAGCGCAACGGCGACTTACGGAGCCACGGAACCCTGATGGAAGAGGCTGAAAAGATTTACGCCGAAATCAAGGCACTCGACGAAAATCCGTAAAGCGAGGGTTACCAACCAGACGTACTATTCTCCCGTCAATTGCTGTAGCTGTCGGCTAAGGCGATCCACCTCCCGGCGCATGTCCTGAACTTCATCGAGAAGCTCCAGGGACATGGCAAGGCCCGGCAGGTTCATCTTCAGATCCCGCTGCAAACGTCTTGCCTTGTGCAGCCGGGCCAGCGCTGCCAAATCAAACAGCCATTGGCGCGCTTCAACTGTCGGCTCTACGGGCGCAATAATGCCGTAGCTCACCAGCTTGATTACAAACTCGGCGTGGCACTCACTTCGCTCGCACACTTCGTGAAGGGTGAAGGTGCTGCCATCAGAGTCCATCACTTCAACGGTCAGAATACTGTTGTTATCACTCATCCTTTACTCTCCCCTTCACAGATGGAGTTTGCTGCGTGGGTTGAAGGCTTTCTCCGCCTCGGAAAGCTGCTTATAGAGCTTTTCTGCCTCCGCAGAATGTTGCTCCGGTATGGCTATCTGCAGGATAACAATCTGATCGCCCGGATGCTTGCCCGGCAGCCCCTTGCCTTTAAGGCGAAGTTTGCGACCCGATGAGGTGCCTTTGGGTACTTTTACATTTACCTTTGAGCCCACGGTCGGCACAGTGATTGTCGCGCCCAATGCGGCCTCCCAAGGTGCCACTGGAACGGTAACCACAACATCCCGACCTTCTACACTGAACAGTGGATGCGGCGCCAATTCAACTTCAATCAGCAAATCGCCTGGCGCACCTCCGCCAATACCGGGAGAACCCTGGCCCTTCAGGCGCAGATGCTGCCCCTCGCGCATACCGGCAGGAATTTTCACCTTCAGGGTTTTCTGGCGCACAACGATGCGACCCTGTTCATCCGCCTCATGCACTGCAAAAGAAACCTGTTTTTCGGTTCCGTGAAACACTTCTTCCAGGAACAGCGGCAACCGCGCTCGAACATCCTCGCCGCGCATGCGCACGTTCTGACGAAAGCCGCCACCCGCGCCGCGACCAGAACCTTGCCCCCCACCAAACATTTGCTCAAAAAAATCACTGAACTGGCGGGAATCTGCATCGGTGTATCCACCGCCGCCAAATCCGGATTCACTGTGCCAGCCCGGAGGTGGCTGGAAGGAGCCATCGGCCTGCGCGCCGTATTTACGCAGCTGGTCGTACTCGCCACGCTTCTCCGGATCCTTCAGTACTTCGTATGCCTCGCCAAGATCCTTGAATTTCTCGTCGGCATTACCTTCCTTACTGACATCTGGATGATACTTCCGTGCCAGCTTTCGGTAGGATTTTTTGATTTCCTCGGGGGAGGCAGACTCGCTCACACCAAGCACGGCGTAATAGTCTTTGAAGTCCATTGAACTCCTCGCTTTTGGTCAAAGATTGTTCTCTGGGTCTATATAATTGGCGCAAACGGCAGGAATGCAAGCTCTGCCCGATGCTTTCATAGATGTAGTACCCTCATCAGCAACCTTAGCTTAAAACCAACACAGAGAAAGGATGCCATGCCTGAAAAGCCGTCCAAATCCGTATCCGCATCGGCCATTGAGAAGCACGTATACAAAGTCTTCCCCAATGACATGAACGCTCACGACACCGTGTTCGGCGGCATGATCATGGCAAAATGCGATCGCCTGGCCCTGGTAGTAGCCGAGCGCCACTCCGCTCATGTTTGCGTGACCGCTGCGGTGGATTCCATTCACTTCCGCGCGCCGGCAAAAGGTAACGACACTCTGCTGTTCAGTTTATCGCTGAACCGCAGTTGGGGTTCGTCTATGGAAATTGGCGCCCGCGTAGTTGCGGAAAACAGTTATACCGGCGAGACCCGCCATATCCTCTCTGCCTTTTTCACATTTGTAGCCCTGGACGAGAACGACAAGCCCACAGATGTTCCCGCAGTCGTTCCGGAAGACCGCAGACAGAAACGTCGTTTTGACAACGCAGAAATTCGCCGTGAGGGGCGACTCAAAACACGGGCACAGCTGGCGAAAGTGACCGAGAACGATAAGGATTAACCGGCCTTAGATTCTGTAAAGCGGTGAGCTATGTTAGGGTCTCGCTGATCCAATCCTCCCCTGTCCATCTTATTTTAGGAGAACTCCATGATCTGGACTGTGTATCTCTCTGGCGAAATCCACACTGACTGGCGTGAGCAGATTCAGGCTGGGGCAGAAGCTGCCGGGTTGCCGGTGGAATTCACCGCGCCTGTGACCAACCACGAAGCCAGCGATGCAGCGGGCGACATGCTGGGTAAGCCGGAAGTGGCATTCTGGCGTGATCACCAGTCATCCAAGGTGAACGGTATCCGCACCAAGACCCTGCTTGAGCAATGCGATCTGGCGGTGATTCGCTTTGGTGACAAATACAAGCAATGGAACGCAGCCTTTGATGCAGGGTTCTGTGCCGCTATGGGCACACCTTATGTCACGCTGCACAACGACGACATTATCCACCCACTGAAGGAAGTCGATGCATCCGCCATGGCGTGGGCGCAGACTCCCGAGCAGGTGGTTGAGATTCTGAAGTACGTTACGACGGCGCAGTAAACGCCCGAAGCATCTGGCGAACAGCCAAACCAATGGCTATTTCGCCAGATGCCCCACGTAAGCTGCAATGAACGCAGTCTCCTGAAACACCTTCAGGCCGGTCTCCGCAAACGGCACAGGCAGTGGATTAGAAGCGAGTGTCGATTTGATGGTCGCAGGTGAAAGCAAAGAAACCTCTACATCCGCCGCCGACATCAACTGAATAGCCGCCTCCAGCTTGAAGCTGATCGCACCACCGGCAAACTTGCCTTTGGGCATGCGTTCTTTGATCGCAACCTTCTTAACGCCGTTTTCCATCACAAACTCTGCAAACGACACCTGAAACTGCTGCAGGTCTTCACGCGTGTGATTTTTCTTCAGCGTAATTTTACGAATCTTGCTTTCCGGCAGGCTGAACTGCCCCGTGTCCTTGTTCAGAAGACACACCACGGCATCACTGCCACTCAGCTCAACACCACAAATAAGCATGGGCATTCCTTTTCTGTGGATCAGGCACAGCACTTCTTGAATTTCAGACCACTGCCGCAGCTGCATGGGTCGTTTCTTGAAGGCGTTTTGGCCTGAGTAATGGTTCCGCCCTTATTCAGAATAGCGGTAAGTTCAGCAACAGACTCGACAGCGCCCTCTCGTGTATCGAGTGTGATATCCGCATGCAATTGAGCCTCTGCCACCAGCGCCTCAAGCTCTTGCTGGCGGGCTTCACTGGTCACCACAAGCTTCAAGGGGTGTTTTTTGCTACCACTTTTTTGACTGGCGTTGGTCTGGAAGCCGCCATAGGCCGTGTGATGCTGGCGTGCATCCTGCCGGCCTTTGAAGAAAAACTTGTCTGACATGCTCAAATTCCGGGAAAAAAAGAGCCCTCACAATAACACTGCCTATGGTCTCGAGGCGATCAGCAAAAACACTGGGTAATCGCCGGCTTCCCTCTCGATTATGCTTGCAGACACCACTTCCACGTTTTCAAAGCCTGCGTTATCGACTCGGTCGGGGTTCTATTCGTAGATGTGGGCCTTGTGGGCGAAAAAGTCTTTGCTCATGGGTGCCTCAGCAGTTTTATGTTTTCAGCCCCCTTTATACCCGTTTACGCGGGTTGCGTTCCATACCGGTACGGCCATAGCCGAATTCATTGAAAGCGATCAGTTTACCCGCCATCTGTGGCGAGTAATGCAAATTCTGGACGGTCTTGTTCTTTCGCATTTTTGATTTGATCAATTGCAGTTATGCTGAGCAAGCAACCTATTTTGAAGGCAAAGGAGTCAACATGACAGACCACATGCCGGATGACCTGTCCGCAGCCGGCCGTGACTTGAGGGCTTACACCGATGAGCTGCGCCCGAAACATCCTGTCGTGCGAAATACCAAAGGGGAATGGGTGCTGCTCCGGCACGCTGACGTTCTTGCCGCAGCGCAGGATCACGAGCGATTCTCGAGCCAGGTCTCTCGCCACCTGCACGTGCCTAACGGTCTCGATGGCGAAGAGCATACCCGTTTCCGGGAAGTAATCGAACGACATCTCAGCCCCGACGCGCTGGAGCCGTTTATACCCGTCTTCAAGCAAGTCTCTGCTCAGTTGGTGGCGGAGCTGCCAAAAGGCGTGGTGCTGGACGCGGTAAACGACATCGGCGCTGTGTTTGCGGTGCGTGCCCAGTGCGCATGGCTGGGCTGGCCAAGCGAACTGGAACCGCAGCTGTTGGCCTGGATGAAACAGAACCACGTCGCCACACGCTCCGGTGACCCCGCCCGGACAGCGGAGGTAGCCGCACAGTTCGATGAGATCATCCATTCGGTTATACAGCCGCGACGGGCAGCCGGCGACAAGGCGCCCGACGATCTGACCACAAGACTGTGCCGGGAGACAGTGAATGGCCGCCAACTCTCGGAGCCCGAGGTGGTTTCCATACTGCGCAACTGGACCGGCGGCGACCTGGGATCCATCGCGTTATGTGTTGGCGTACTTATTGCCCACATAGCTCAGCAGCCGGGGCTTGTGGAGCAACTGAGAGCAGCCCCTGATAATGAGGTGGAAGCGATCATTGATGAAGTGCTGCGCATGGACAACCCGTTTGTTTCCAACCGACGCGTCACCACCTGCCCCGTTCAAATTGCTGGCCGGGATATTCCGACTGGTGCACGTATCAAACTGAACTGGACCTCCGCAAACCGCGACGAGAGCGTCTTCGGTAACAACGGCTTCGATCCTGAGCGAAATGCAGCAAACAACCTCGTTTACGGAACGGGAAAACATGTTTGCCCAGGCAGACTGCTGGCCACATGGGAGTTGCGAATCGCGCTACAGACCTTGCTGGCCTCGGTACAAACCATTGAACTTGTGCCGGGCCAACCGCCAGAGCGAGAAGTGGCACCAGTGGGTGGGTATCATCGGGTGCCCGTGGTGCTAACCTAGCGCGTTCGGCACAAGGCAGTTGATCAAGGTAATCGAAACATCCCGAAAAACAGCATCCGAGGCCACAACGCTCGGAAAGCGGTCGTATACTCCACGCCGGCAGGTTGAAGTGCGCGCTTCTGCGCTCTTGACGCAATTCGCATGGGCCTCGGCATCCGCTGCCTGGCCGGTAGCTTGTTCACAAAGCGAGGGAACCTGCGTAATCACCCAGTCCACGGTTGTACTGAGTTTTACGGGATTTGCCTTAAGGTTGGTAAACCGGCTCGCATCCACCGCCTGCGGCTGTTCACGGGTTTGATCCCAGAGCACGAACAGCAGTGCGGCTGAAACCAGAGTGACAGTGACTATGGGAAATTTCATTCGAGTTTTTGACACCCTATTTCACCGCCGGGTCAGATTCAAAAAATCCATAGATAAACCTCGTTATCGAACTGGATAAGGTGACTAGCGCAAAATCCATTCCTATCCTATCACTAAGTGGTTATCAACTATGTAACGCAAGGCGCTCTGTCACAGCTACTGAGCCCACCTATGGGCGATGGCTGATGGGCACTGCGTAAGGCCCAAGCCAACCACGAGAAAGGTCCTCATCATCGCAGTGATATGGGCCGTGATGCTGGCGAATCCCATATGTTCATCGCTGCAAACAATCCAGGCTAAGAACCGAAAGATGTCATTGCCCAGGCTCAAAACAGCTATTCTTAGCCGAGAGCTAATTAAAACCTTTTGGAGCACACCCGATGATAAAACCTGAACTCCCGAAATTTCCAAAGCTAAAACTGGATGTTGGCCAGCGCATACCGGCCTCTTGGGATTTCGACATCGGCGTGGGCCTTATACTTTTGGTGCCTGAAGCAGAACGTAACGCCCTGGCCAAGTCCCCATGGGCTGACTTCCTTAAGCTTCGTCTTGCCGATTTCCCGGCGACTTCCAACCCGATAGTAATTTCAGGCCCCAAAGGAACTCGCACTGTCGTTGCCTTTGTGCAGGATGATATTAGCGGTTTCAAGGCTCTGAGCCAGGCGCGCAAACTGATTGCACCCCTGTTGGCTGAGCGCACCCGGAAGATCAATGTAATATCGCTCCTTCACAAGGCACAGGCGGCCTGCATTATGGCCGAAGCCCTGGTATCGGCAGCCTTTTCAGCACTGTTCCAACTGCCGAAAATTTCCGGCGAAACTCCTGATAAGCCACCCCTGGCAGCTATGAACTTCTTTGGCGAGTTCGATGCGGCTGACTTTCGCTACGCCAAGGCCACTGCCGAAGGCAATAACCTGGCCCGCTGGCTGACCCACCTGCCGGGGAATTATCTGACACCCGGGGTCTATCGCGATTTCGCCGAAGCACTGGCGGCTGTTGAAGGATGGGAAGTCGAGTTTTACGACCTGGACCGGTTGGAACAACTCGAAGCTGGCGCTTTTTTATCCGTAGTTGAGGCCAGCCCCATTCGTGACGCCGGCATACTGCGGCTGAGTTATCGGCCTAAGGGTTCCGCAGAACAACCGCTCGCCCTGGTCGGCAAAGGCATATGCTTCGATACAGGCGGCAGCAATCTCAAGGTGAGCGGCAGCATGCTGGGCATGCACGGCGACATGCAAGGCAGCGCCGTGGCGCTTGGGACTGTGCTCGCCCTCACGCGCCTCAAATTTTCTCACCCCGTGGACTGCTGGCTGGCTTTGGCGGAAAACCACATAGGCCCAAAGGCGGTCAAGTGCAATGACGTTATTACCGCGCTGAATGGCACCACCATTGAGTTGATCAACACCGATGCCGAAGGTCGCATGGTGCTGGCCGACACTCTTGCCCTGGCCTGCCGCGAAAAGCCAAGAGCCATCCTCGATTATGCCACCCTGACCGGTGCCGTAATCTCGGCTTTGGGCCAGCGTATGGCCGGCGCAATCACCAACCGACGACAGTGGGTTGAACCCATTATCCAGGCTGGAGAGCATTGTGGAGAGCGGATCTGGCCCTTCCCCTACGAAGACGATTATGACGAAGATCTGAAGTCTGATGTTGCTGATACACTCCAATGTCGTACAGCAGGAGCAGGCGATCACATCTATGCGGCGCGTTTTCTAGGAAAGTTCGTGGATAAGGACGTTGACTGGGTTCATGTGGACATGGCCTCATCCGGCACCCATAAGGGCGGGCTCGCGCATATCCCCACCGATCTCCAGGGCTTCGGAGTGCGCTTTGGCGTCGAATGGCTAAGCCGCATTGCGCAGGAGTCTCGGTAAACCCACAGGTCAGCTTGCCGTACAACAACGTATTCTGTATGGAAATTCCATACAGAAGCTGAGAAAACTGGAGGCCATTGAAATGAAGCGCATTACTCTTTCCAAACCGGGCGGACTGGACCAACTGCACCTGGATGACGGCCCGCCGCCAGGCGAACCGGGACCAGGCGAGATGCGCGTGCGTATTCATGCCTGCTCCCTTAACTTCCACGACTACGCGGTAGTTGCCGGAGCAATCCCGACTGAAAACAACCGCATCCCCATGGCCGATGGCGCTGGTGTTGTGGAAGCCATCGGTCACGGTGTCACCGAATTCAGGGTTGGTGATCGCGTAGTGTCGACCTTCTTTCCCCAATGGCTGAATGGGCCCGCGCCCATTGACAATTTCACTACCACTCCCGGCGACGGACAGGATGGTTACGCACGTGAGCAGGTGATCCGCCCGACAAACTGGTTTACCCACGCGCCAAAGGGCTACAGCCACGCCGAAGCCGCCACACTCACCACCGCCGGCCTGACCGCCTGGCGTGCATTGGTCATCAACGGAGGCCTGAAAGCCGGCGATACCGTCCTGACCCTGGGTACCGGCGGCGTGTCCATCTTTGCCCTGCAATTTGCAAAAATGATGGGCGCACAAGTGATTTCCACTTCGTCCTCGGACCAGAAGCTGGAACGGCTCAGAGAGCTGGGTGCAGACCACACCATCAACTACAAAACGACACCGGCTTGGGGCGAGAAGGTCCAGAAACTGACCAATAGGCAGGGAGTCGACCATGTCATCGAGGTTGGTGGCCCCGGCACACTGCCGGAATCCATTGATGCCGTGCGCATTGGTGGTCACATCTCGCTGATAGGCGTTCTTACCGGTCGGGCTGGCGATGTGCCAACCGCAAAACTGATGGCCAAACAGGCCCGCCTGCAGGGCCTGATTGTAGGCAGCCGGGCTCACCAGCAAGAGATGATCCGGGCGATCGAAGCCAACAACATGCACCCGGTCCTTGATCGGCCCTTTGCACTGGAAGATATCGCTGATGCCTTCCGGCACGAGGAATCCGGCAAGCACTTCGGCAAAATCTACCTGGAGTTCTAACCCGGGCCAACTTGTAAAACCGGCTTAATTCCTTTGCAGCCCCCTAAAGAGCGCTTTATGCCAGAAGATATCCATTTTTACGAACCCGCCAATGGCCACGGGCTGGCCCATGACCCGTTCAACGCCCTGGTGGCGCCACGCCCGATTGGGTGGATATCATCCAGAAGCCGTGACGGTGTGCTTAACCTGGCACCTTACAGCTTCTTCAATGCCTTCAACTACCATCCTCCCATCGTCGGATTCTCCAGCATTGGCTACAAGGATTCCGTCCGTAATGCCGAAGAAACCGGTGAGTTCTGCTGGAACCTGGTGACGCGCTCACTCAGTGGGGCCATGAACCAAACCTGCGCCGCGGTAGGGCCGGAAGTTGATGAATTTGCCCTCTCTGGCCTGACGCCAAAGCCCTCCCGGGTTATCTCTGTGCCGCACGTAGCGGAAAGCCCGGTAACCTTGGAATGCCGGGTTACCCAGGTACTCCAGCTTGCGGGCGTCGATGGCAAGAAAGTCGATACCTGGATGGTGTTTGGTGAGGTGGTCGGTGTGCATATCGCGCAACACCTGCTTAAAGATGGAATCTACGATACTGCTGCGGCAGAACCGGTAATGCGAGGCGGCGGACCAGCCGACTACTTTACAGTGGACGGGTCACAAAAATTTCAGATGTATCGACCCGGTTAGATCCAGGTAAACCAGAGACAGAGACGGGCAAAGTAATCCAGGAGACCTTTACCAGACCATCATGCAAGCATCAACTACCCACACAGACCCTCGCAGTTTATCAACATTTCTGGTTTTTCTCGGCGCTGCCTTCGCATTCAGCGTCGTGATGATCGGCACCACCATGCCGACTCCGCTCTACCCCATTTATCAGGAAGCGTTCGGGTTTTCCCAGTTGATGATTACCATTATCTTCGCGGCGTACGCTTTCGGTGTGATTGCCGCACTGGTGATCACCGGGCGCTGGTCCGATCAGTTGGGTCGCCGGCCGTTGTTGTTTGCTGGCCTCGCGTGTTCGATCATCAGCGACCTGGTATTATGGCAAGCCGACGGGCTGGCAATGATTCTTGCAGGCCGTGTACTGTCCGGGCTCTCCGCAGGTATTTTTACCGGCACCGCGACCGTCGCCGTGCTGGAACTGGCGCCACCACACTGGCGTGAGCGGGCCACGTTTTTTGCCACTGCCGCGAATATGGGCGGACTGGGCCTTGGCCCTATGCTTGCGGGCGCACTTTCACAACACCTACCCTCTCCACTGGAATTGACCTACCTGATACACATCGCGCTCGCCCTACTGGCACTCATCTGCATCTGGCGGGCCCCGGAAACAGTAAAAAGACCGACACGCCCGAAACTATCACTTCAGCGCCTGAATGTGCCCATGGAAGTGCGCGGTGTGTTTGTACCTGCCGCCATCGCGGGCTTTGCTGGTTTTGCGGTTTGTGGTTTCTTCACCTCGATTGCGCCGGCGATGATGGGCAATGTGTTGGGTTATGACAACCGTCTGCTGGTCGGAGTTGTCGCGGGCAGTATCTTTATTGCCTCAACACTCGGCCAGTTCCTGCAGGATAAGCTGCCGCTGCGCCTGCGTTTACCAATCGGGTGCGCCACCCTCGTTGCCGGCGTGACGCCCGTAGCGCTCGGCATCCATTCTCAGTCGCTCACCCTGTTCATGGTCGGTGCGGTCATCGCTGGCATGGGCCAAGGTATCGCATTTCGAGCCGGCATGGGCGCTATAAACGCGGCAAGCCCGCCGGCGGAGCGCGCCGCGGTAACCTCCACCTTTTTTATTATCGCCTACATTGCCATATCAGTGCCGGTGATTGGCATCGGCTTGATGGCGAGTCTGCTCAGCCTTAAGGCAACCGGTATTATCTTCTCCGTCTTTGTTGGCTTTTTGGCGGCCCTGGCATTGCTGATTCTCTTATGGCGTGATCACCGTACAAACTGATGGGTAATATCCGGGCCGCTAAAACATAATTCTGATCAGTGGTGTTCCGGCGGCGTCCAGACCGGGACATCCGCGCGCTTCGGCTCTTCCCAGTCCCCATCCATGGCGCTACTCAGCGCCTCTTCCAGCTTCATGAACAGCTCACCATAGCGGGGGCTGAAGTTGATACCCTCTTCGATTTCCTTCCATGCCTCGAATAGCTGCTCTTCATGGGCCTGTTCATTTTCGAGAAATGCCCAGGTCATCTGTTTTGCCCGCATCGGGTGCACTCCCATGGCCGTGAGCGCATGTCCGCCAAGTTCCAGAGCAGAATGATAAGTTTCACTCATCACATCGTCAGCACCCGCTTCCCGGAGCTGATAGCCGTGGCCACGGTCAAATGCCCGCGCCAGCACCCAGACACCCGGGAAGAACTTCTTTACATGCTCTACCATCTTCACGGCGCGATCCCGGTCATCAATCGCCACGACCAACAAGCGCGCCTGTTCAATACCGGCTTTTTCCAGCAGATCGGGGCGACTGGCATCCCCGAAGAAACTCTTGATGTTGATCCGACGAACATTTTCAATCTGTTCGAGTTCGTGGTCGAGCACCACAATGGGAACGTTGTTAGCCCGCAGCAAACGGCAGACGATCTGTCCGAACCGCCCCACCCCGGCCACAATCACCGGTGCCTGCTCATCAATGGTGTCGGCTTCCCGTTCATCGTTGCTGGAACGCCGGTACCGTGGCAGCACGATGCGGTCATAAACGATAAACAACAGTGGCGTGAGGAACATGGATAGCGCAACAACCAGCGATAAAATCTGAGAGATGTCTGGCGGAATCACATGGTTTTGCACGCTATAGGTGAGTAACACGAAACCGAATTCACCCGCCTGCGCCAACCCCAGCGTAAACAACCAGCCGTTGCTGCTGCGGATTCCGAATACCTGTGCAAGGACAAGCAGAATCAGTGCCTTGACTGCCATTACGGCCACACCCAGAGAGACAACGGTGCCCCACTCTGCCACCAACACCTCGAAGTTGATTCCGGCACCCACGGTTATAAAGAACAGACCCAGCAACAGACCTTTGAACGGTTCGATGTTGGCTTCCAGCTCGTGGCGGAACTCACTGTTGGCCAATACTACACCTGCCAGGAAGGCGCCGAGGGCCGGCGAGAGATTTACCAGGCTCATGAGCGCAGCAATACCAATAACCAGCATCAGCGCCGTGGCGGTGAAAACCTCCCGCAGCCCGGACTTCACCACATAACGGAACAACGGGCGGCTCAGGTAATAGCCACCAACAATAACCGCTGCAACGGCCCCCACTACAACCAGAGCATGGGCCCAGCCCGGCAGCCCAGTCACCAGGCTCAGACCAGCAGGAAGATCCGACGAAGAGCTGGAATCACTATTCAGGCCCGACAATGCTAACAGCGGAATCAGGGCAAGCATGGGGATAACGGCGATATCCTGAAACAGCAAAACTGCAAACGTATTGCGCCCGCCTTCCGTCTTCGATAACCCTTTTTCATCCAGGGTTTGCAGCACAATCGCGGTAGACGACAGCGCGAAAATCAGACCGACCGTCAGCGCTGTTTGCCACTGAAGCCCGAGCCACCAAGCCACCGCCATTCCGGCTGCCGCCGTCAACGTTACCTGTAAACCGCCGAGCCCCAAAAGACGAACCCTCATAGCCCAAAGTGCCTTCGGGTCGATTTCCATGCCAATCAGGAACAACATCATCACAACACCAAATTCGGCAAAGTGCTGAATGGTGCTGGTTTCCTGCCCCACGAGGCCCATAACCGGCCCGATCACCACGCCGGCAACCAGGTAGCCCAGCACCGAACCCAGGCCAAAGCGTTTTGCCAATGGCACTGCGATCACAGCAGCCAACAGATAAATAAAAGCCTGAATGAAATAGGTGGTCATCTGGATCAGAGCTCGAGGAATCTGGGGGTGAGCATAAGTACAATACCCACAGCCACCAGAGCAAGCGTGTTCGTTACCAGATATGGGTACAGAATCAGGGCAATACCACAGTACCGAGCAACCAGATTCGACTGCCGCCTCCCGTAGATAAAATAGCCGATGCCAATGGAGCTGAAAATCAGCCCCCAAATCAGGTTAGTAGTTTGCATAGCGCAAAAGTCTCCAGCCAAAAAATCCGGCCACTCCAACAGCAGTGTCAAAATCGGCCAAATTACTCATAAACATGAAGCAGCGTCAGCTTCTCCAAATCCGGAGCCACACCCAGCCCCGGGCGATCACTCAGCGTCATCCGGCCGAAAGAAACCTCAGGCGCTCCGGTTGCCAACTGGGAGGTATTGTAATTGTGGAGATCCGTTGTAGTCAGCAAAGCTTTCACCGGAGTGCTGGCTGCCAGATGCGCATAGGCTGCCGTGGCTATTCCACTACCCCATGCATCTTCAATGGTCATGGCTATACCGGCATCCACGCACACGTCGCGAATGATCCGTGACGGCGTAAGACCACCGACCCTACTGACCTTCAGGGCCATGGCGTCCATGGCATCATCGCGCAATGCCCTTTGCACATCGGCCAGGGAGTTCAGGCTTTCGTCCAGTTTGACCGGGTGGCGGATTCGACGGCGAACCGAGAGACACTCTTCATAACTGTAACAGGGCTGCTCAAGATAGATCTCGAGATCTTCAAGCGCCCGTGAAAATCGCACGGCCTCATCCTGCCGCCAGGCCCGATTGATGTCGCACATCCAGATCTCATCCGCATGTTTTGTCTTGCTCAGCGTGCGAACAAGATCGATATCCTCCTCAACACTGTGCCCCAGCTTGATCTGGATACGGCGAAATCCTTCTGATCGAAACTGGCGCAAAGACTCTTCCATCTCATCCGGTTTCGCCAATGGAACATTTCGGTGCAGCGGCATGGACGGAGAAAGCAGCCCACCGAGCAAGGCATATACTGGAAGCCCGGCATGCTTGCCCAGCAAATCACAGCAGGCAATATCAATGGCCGCTTTGGCAACCGCATGCCCGGTCAGCGCCTGATCCATACATTCGTGGATACACGTGAGATGGGTGGGGTCCTCACCTACCACACTGGGCGCCAGCAGCGACAGGCAGGAGGGAATTCCTTCCGAGAAGGCCGCCATATAATTGGGGCCACAAGGGCAGACTTCGCCGTAGCCTTCCAACCCCGTATCCGTGGTCAGCACTACCACGGTGCTGGTAAACACCTGATGCGATCTCCCACCGGCAAACGCATACGCCTTGCCCGTGTACGTTAAGTCGGCGGCATACACCGCAATACTCTGGATACGCATGATGCAACTCCTTGAGCAGCAACGTTCAGTAACTTTTCAGCATAGCCGACACAAACGGGTGGCGCCGATATTCTCAGCCTCGGATTTCGCCTCATCAAAAACATGCTAATGTAACGTTCACGGTTCCCTAAGGCTCACTGGGACGATGCCGCAACCCAGAAGAACTCAAGCAGGAAAAAGCTATGATGTATTTTGCTCACGAGATAGGCCGTGCAGCGCTAACACCTGTACGTATGTTGACCGGTGCTCAGGGCGCCTTGCTCCGGCACCGCCTAAGCCCCTTATCCCGAATTCCCGGGGCACGCAGCATTGGTTCGGCCTACGGGGTATTCAGAGATCTTACCCAGCGTTACCCGAAGCCGGCCTTCAATCTGCACACAACTACCTGTGATGGCGAACAAGTTGACGTCCAGGAAGAGATTGTTTTGCGTAAACCGTTTGCGCAGCTAAAACATTTCCAGCGCAGCGTGACGCGGCCCGATGACCCGAAGCTGCTGATCATCGCGCCGCTGTCCGGGCACTTTGCTTCGCTGCTGCGTGGCACCGTGGAAGCCTTGCTTCCCGAACACGACGTGTACATTACCGACTGGCGCGATGCCTGTAAGGTTCCGTTGTCACAGGGCGATTTTGGCCTCGATGATTACATCGATTATGTCATCGATTTTATCGATCACCTGGGGCCCGACACACACGTTCTGGCTGTATGTCAGCCAGTGGTGGCCGCACTCGCAGCCACTGCCATTATGGCGGAGGATGGCCACCCGGCGGCACCTCGCTCACTGGCGCTGATGAGTGGCCCCATAGACGGTCGCGTAGACCCCACCGCGCCCTGCAAGCTGGCTACCAAACACAAGCTTTCATGGTTCAAGCGTAACCTCGTGCACCCGGTACCCGCGCCTTACCCCGGAGCCATGCGCAAGGTTTATCCAGGGTTCCTGCAATTGACCGGGTTTGTGAACATGAATCTCGGACGCCACGTTAAGGCCTACCGTGAGCTGTTCCGGTCCATTCGCGATGACAAAACCGACAAGGTTATCCGCCACCGCGATTTCTACGACGAATACCTGGCGGTGATGGACCTGCCGGCAACCTATTATCTGGACACTATCGAGCGTGTTTTTCAGGAGTTTCATCTGGCACGAGGCTGTTTCAAACATCGCGGACGCCTGGTGAATCCGGCCGCTATCCACAACACCGCCCTGATGACGATCGAAGGTGAGAAGGACGATATTTCCAGTCCAGGCCAGACCCGGGCCGCCCAGGATCTGTGTATCAATGTGCCGGACTCCCGCCGGCTGCATCACCTGCAGCCGGGTGTTGGCCATTACGGAGTATTCAATGGTAGCCAATGGCGCGAATCCATTGCGCCGCGGTTACGGGACTTCATCCGTGCCGCGTGACGGGTTTTTTACTTGACGCCTTGAGATGTCGCGGGGCCTCTGCTAGCTTCAAATTAGGTCTGCCTATCAGCAGCCCCGCGCGCAGAATTGATGTTTTCGACGGACAACAATAATTAATCAGAGTGAAGTACCAACATCATCTCAAGGAGAGTGCCATGCAAGACCTAAAAGGCAAGGTAGCCATCGTTACCGGTGGATCTCGTGGTATCGGCCGGCATATCGCACTTCAGCTTGCCCAACGAGGCGCCGACGTCGCAATCAACTATCGCTCACGCCAGTCCGATGCAGACGAAACCCTCAAGGAGATTGAGGCGACCGGCGTCCGGGCAATAGCTATCAAGGCAGACCTCTCAAAAATGCCAGAGGCCCGCAACGTGATTAAACAAGTTCACGACCAGTGGGGGCGCATCGACATCCTGGTGAACAACGCCGGTATCACCAAGGACAAGTCCATGAAAAAACTCACCGACGACGACTGGAACGAGGTTCTCGATACCAACCTGGGAAGCGTTTACGCAACCTGCTCCGAAGTGCTGAACATCATGCTGGAGCAGAAATTCGGGCGCATTATCAATATTACCTCCTTCGTCGGCCAGGCCGGCAACTTCGGCCAGGCTAACTACGCGGCCAGTAAGGGTGGCATTATCGCGTTCACCAAAACCATGGCACTGGAAGTGGCCAAGCATAACATTACCGTCAACGCCATTGCCCCAGGCTTTACCGAAACCGAAATGCTCGCTCAGGTGCCCGAGAACATCCGCGAAAAGATCGTTGCACGAGTGCCGATGGGCCGTTTTGGTCAACCCGAGGAAATCGCCCGGGCTGTGGTTTTCCTGGCAGCGGAAGGCGACTACATTACCGGCCAGCAGATTAACGTTAACGGCGGCGTGTATATGTAATACCACGCCGCGGTAGACGCATGGAACAGATGCGTCTACCGCCGTTTCTGACAGATCTGCGGCTCACGTGGCTGCAGAGCGGAGGCCCTGTAAATGTCTGAAAAACCCGTTAAAGCAACACCCAACCCCGAAATTGAGCCCAACGATATACCCCGCTCCCTGAAGCGTGTAAGCGTACACGGTAGCAATCTGCTGAAACGCTCGATAATGCGCCGGTTACGCGGCAGCCGTCCCAATCCGGTCAGCATCAAGAGCATAGCCAAACCCTTTGTTTCCCTGACCGGCAAGCTCGTCACCCAACCGGACACCCTGATCCTCGCGCAAGTGCGGCTTCTCAGGGACACCACCAAATTCTGTGCGGGCCTGGTGTCCAGCCGCATACGCAAAAAGCCACTGGCCGTGATAGAGCCAGAACAGGGTGACAAGCGCTTTCTCGACCCAAGCTGGAACGATGCAATGGCGTTCAATGCCATCAAGCAGGCGTACCTGCTCTCGAATCGCTGGATTATAGACACCATCGCTGATGTGCGCGGGATGGACAAACCTACGAGGCGCAAGCTGCGGTTCTACACCAGCCAGATGACCGACGCTCTCGCCCCGAGCAATTTCGTCTTGAGCAACCCCGAAGTACTGCGCACGACGATCCAGACCCGTGGCATGAACCTGCTGCGAGGGATCGCTAACTTGCTACGCGATCTGGACGAGGGCGAGGGGCCCATGCCATTTCGCATGTCCGACCCAGACGCTTTCGTAGTGGGTGAAAATCTGGCCAATACCCCGGGCAATGTTGTTTTCCAGAATGAGCTGATGCAACTGATTCAGTACAAGCCAACCACCGACACCGTGCACCGCCGGCCGCTGCTGGTGATACCGCCCTGGATCAACAAGTACTACATCCTCGATCTGGGAGAGAAAAAGTCGTTCATCCGCTATTGGGTAGAACACGGCCACACGGTGTTCGTGATTTCCTGGATTAATCCCGGGCCGGAACTGGCGCACAAGAGCTTTGAAGATTACATGCTTGAGGGTCCCATCGCCGCCATGGACGCCATTGAGCAAACCACCGGCGAGCGTGAGCTCAATACCGTCGGCTACTGCATTGGCGGCACCCTGCTCGGCTGCACTCTGGCCTGGCTGGCCGCCCGCGAAGACGACCGCGTTAAAAGTGCGACGTTTCTCAACAGCATGATGGATTTCTCCGACGTCGGTGACCTGGAAGTGTTCATCAATGAGGATTCCGTCAGCAAACTTGAGAAAGCCATGGACAAGCAGGGCTATCTCGACGGCGCCTCCATGGCGACCGCCTTCAACATGCTGAGGGCCAACGGCCTGATATGGTCATTCTTCATTAACAATTACCTGCTGGGGCGCGATACCGCACCCTTCGACCTGCTGTATTGGAACGCAGACGCCACCCGAATGCCTGCGGCCATGCACAGCTTTTATCTGCGCAACATGTACATGCACAACCGGCTGCGTGAACCCGGCGGCATTGAACTGGCCGGCACCCCGATTGATTTGGGAAAGATCAAGGTGCCGAGTTATTTCGCATCGGCCATCGAAGACCATATCGCCCCCTGGGTTTCCAGTTATGAGGGCTCCCGCTGTCTGGCCGGCCCGGTGCGCTTTGTACTCGGCGGCTCAGGACACATCGCTGGCATCATCAACCCGCCAGACCGGAAAAAATACGGCTACCGCCTCAACGATGACAGCAGCCTGGAGCCGGATGCCTGGTTAGCGGGCGCTGAACAGTTCGAAGGTTCCTGGTGGCCAGACTGGATCACCTGGGCTCAAAAGTTTGGTGGTGGCAAGGTAAAAGCCCGCAAGGCTGAGGAAGGAAAACTGCCGGTAATCGAGCCGGCGCCCGGAACCTATGTGCAGGATTAGTCTGCGGAGAAAAAACGAATACTGTTGGTGCCCGAGCTTTTGGCGGCATACATTGCCGTATCAGCATTTCGGATTAAATTAACGGATGTGTGTCCATCGGCAGGGAACATGGCAATGCCGATGGACACTCCAACCTGGAGCACTTCACCAAGAACCTCTACCGGTTCGTTAATCGAACGGACGATACGGTTCGCAACATTCGTAATTTCATCTTTTCCCTGCGGATTATTAAGGATGAATATGAACTCGTCGCCGCCCACTCGGGCCACCGTATCTGATCCTCGCACCAACGCCTGCAAACGTTTCGCCACCTTTTTTAACAGGTCGTCCCCAACGTTATGACCCAACTGATCGTTGACGAGCTTGAATCCGTCAAGATCAAGGAACATCAATGCAAAATGGCTCTGTTCGCGTTCGGAATGAAGAAGTTTCTGACCAATCCGATCCATCAGCAACGTACGATTAGGCAGGTCGGTCAGGGCATCGTGAAAAGCCAAGTGCTTGATGTGCTCATCTTTACGCCAGAGCGCCGTAATGTCGCTGAATACCGATACATAGCGCACAGGCTTGCCATCCTCACCGGGCACCATGCTTATGGTCATACGTTGCAGGTATAGTCCTCCATCTTTACGACGGTTCCATATCTCGCCATACCAGCGACCATTGGCTTTTATCTCCTCCCACATCAAGGCATAGAAGGCTTTGTCGTGCTGCCTGGATTGCAAAATACGAGGAGTTTGTCCGACAGCCTCGACAGCTGTGTAGCCCGTTATCTCTGTGAACCCGGGGTTAACCGACAGGATGGTTCCATTGACATCTGTGATCAGAACGCCATCCAGTGTGTTCTCAAAAACACACGCGGCCAGTTTGAGTTTCGCCTCGGTTTCCTTCAGAAGCGTCACATCGTTGGCCTGAATAGAAAACCCCCTCACCTTACCATCAGCACCAACATCAGGAATGTAGTGCCCGATGATATGCCCCTGGCTTCCATCGGCTTTATTCAGAGTGCGCTCAAAGCGTTGTGGTTCGCCAGCCAGGGCTGCGCGAATATGAGGTTCATTCAGGGCGAACAACTGCTCACTTACCAGATCCTGAAACCGGATCCCGATGATCTCCTCGGGCGGCATTCCAAACCACTCGCTGTAGGCAGCGTTAGCATAGCGGCAGCGTAAGTCTCTGTCCCAATAGCCCATCATATTCGGCGCACTATCAATGATGGTTCTTATGAATTCCTCACCTTTGATCATAGCCCTGGCCTGCGACCAGGCCGATAACTGCGAGTATCCATCACTGTTTATCCGGGCGCTGCGCAAACAGAGACACCAGAGCCAGACACGCCGATCCCACCATCAGCAATACCGAAACCGCATTTAATACCGGCGTTGAGCCTTCCCGCAGCCGATCAAACATGGCTATGGTGAGCGGAGCGTCGGAACCCACCAGCATCAAGGTGGTGTTGAAGTTTTCAAACGACATCAGGAATGCCACCACACCGGCACCAAACAGCGCGGGCTTCAGGAAGGGCAGAGTCACGGTTGCGATGGCCGTCAGCCGGTTGGCGCCAAGGTTCATAGCGGCCTCCTCCTGGGTAATGTCGAATTTGCGCAGGCGTGCGGAAATCACCAGGGTAGCAATGGTTGTGATGAAGGCAAACTGACCGAGAGTGACTAACACAAGGCCCGGCCGCAGAGTTTCGAAGTCGTAGTCAAATTGCACCTCAAACCAGTTAGCCACAGTACTGCTGAACACCAGAATAGAGACACCAAGTATCACCCCCGGCACTACCAGCGGCATCAGCATAAGCACATAAAGAAAGTTCTTGCCCGGAAACTGCTCCCGCTCGAACAAAAAGGCATTGCAGGTCGCCAGCACCAGGCTTGCCAGCGTGGTCACAACGGCCACCTGAACACTAACGCCAATGCTCTCAAGCAGAGCGTCATCATGGAGCAAGCCTAGCCTGGGCGCACGTTCACCCAGGTACCAGTCCAAGGTAAAACCATTCCACGGCAACGATGGGAACAGTGAATCGTTAAACGAGAATGCCGCCACAACCAGCAGTGGCGTGATCAGAAAGATAAAAAACAGTACCACGTAACACAGGTAAGACACCCGATAAAAACGGCTGCTGGAAATCGAGGGGATCATGACATCACCCGTGTAAACGACTGTTTGGTAATTTTAAGACCCAACCAGACAATGAACGACGACAATATCAGCAGCAAAATGCCGAAAGCGGCACCCTGCTCCCAGTTAAAACGGGTAATGAACTGGGTGTAGATCTGTTCGGTAAACCACAAACTGTCTTTGCCCCCCAGAAGCGTCGGGGTCAGATAGTTCCCGAGCGTCAGCATAAACACCACGATGCAGCCGCTCATAATGCCGGGCATGGCGTGGGGAATAACAATGCTCCTCATCACATGCCAACTGCTTCCGCCAAGGTCGTAACCGGCTTCAATCAGGCTGTTATCCAGGCTGTCGAGCGTGGTGACCAGTGGCACCACCATGAACAGCATGGACGTGTAAATCAGCCCCACCATAATGGCGACATCGTTATACAGCATTTCAACAGGCTGATCGACGAGCCCCAACCACTGCAACGCGCCACTGATCAGCCCGGTTTCCCGCAGTAAAATCATCCAGCCATAGGTACGTACCAGCTCACTGACCCAGAACGGAATCAGGCACAAGATAAACAGCGCTAGTTTCGGCCTGCCGGTAAGCACCTTTGCGATATAAAACGACACGGGGAAAGCAATAATCAATGTGAGCAGCGTGGCAATAACAGACATTACCGCGGTGCGAACGAAGGTATTCCAGTACAGCGGTTCGGTAAAAAATGCGGTGTAGTTACTGAAACTGAAACCGTATTCCCGCGATGCGATGCGCTCCCTCAGGGACACCAGCACCATATCGATGTGCGGCAGGATAATCAGCAAACCAAGCCAGAGTAAAATCGGCGCCAGCAACAGCCAAAAGCCAAGGCGGTATTGCGTGCGGTTGACGTTGCCGGCCTCGGCGCTCATTGCACAGCCTCCGGCTGGATCTCCGCCGAAACAGGGAAGCACAGACACTGACTAGCCTGCCAACTTACATACACCGAACGGCCAGGCTCAAGGGCATGAAAGTCCGCGGTTTGGGGGAGTGCAACGGTGAGCGCAGCACCTTCGGCGGTTTCCACCTGAAGCTGGCTGCGAGCGCCATCAAACAGCAGACGCAAGATAGTGACTTGCAGGCAGTTATCCGGCTCAGCCTCTGGCCGGGATGTGCTGATTTGCATCACCTCCGGCCGGACGAACACAGTAACGGCAGAGCCCAGAGATATTGGCTGCCCACCATGGCTCAAAAGCCGCACGCCGTGCTCAGTCACAACGATATTGAGCTGGCCTGATTGCTCCTTTACCGTACCCGCGTATTGATTGCTGTCGCCAACAAAGCTCGCCACAAAGGCCGTTTTTGGTTGATAGTAAAGCTCCTGCGGCGTACCCACCTGCTCAAACCGGCCATTGTTCATCACCGCCACCTGATCGGACATTACCAGCGCTTCTGACTGATCGTGGGTGATGTACACAAACGTCGTGTTGAACTCCCGCTGCAGCCTTTTGAGCTCAATTTTCATTTGCTCGCGAAGCTTCAGGTCCAGTGCACCCAATGGCTCATCCAGTAATAACACGGCGGGATTTAACACCAGGCATCGGGCTATCGCTATGCGCTGTTTCTGCCCACCTGAGAGTTGATCAATTCGCTTGTCTCCGTAGCCAGGCAACTGAACCTTGGCCAATACTTCATCAATCAGGGTAGCGTGTTCGCGTTTCGGAACACCTTTGCGCTTAAGCCCGTAGGCAATGTTCTGGGCAACCGACATGGTGGGGAACAACGCCAGATGCTGAAAAACCATGTTTACCGGGCGCTTGTTCGGGGGGGTATGCAGTACGGAACGGCCTTTAATCAGAATATCGCCGGAATCCGGTTGCTGAAAACCGGCCAGCATCCGCAACAACGTTGTTTTACCGCAGCCAGAGGGGCCAAGGATGGAAAAAAAGGCCCCGCGGGGGATGCTGAACGACACTTCATCAACTGCGCTGAACTCGCCAAAATGTTTGCTCAACAGGGTGCAAGCGAGATCTTCCTGCACCCCCGCATCGACATCCATGGCAAATGCTTGATCCGACATAGACTGCAACCTCAGTCGTATTTAGTTAGCGGCTTTCACCCGATCGAGTACCCGGCCCTCCATCTCTTCCAGGCCGGCCGGAACGGGGGGGTACCAGTTGATGTTATCGAGATCGGCTTCTGGAAAGCTCTCCTTGAACTGAGCCTTCAGGGTGTCATTAACAAAATCGTCACTGCCTTTGGCGGCTGTAAAGTTACCGGCAGATTCGGTAATACGGGCAGCGACTTCCGGCTGCATAACGAAGTTGATCCATTTGTACGCGGCATCGTCTGCTTTGGACTTGCGGGGCAGAACAAAGGTGTCGATCCAGCCCAGAGCACCGGATTTGGGCGCCACAAAGGTGATGTCCGGATTTTCTGAGTTCAGCTTCCAGCCACCAGCATCCCACGCCATTGCCGCAGACACTTCCCCTGAGCGCACCAGATTCAGAAGAGCATCGCCACCAGACCAATAGGCTTTAACATTGCTTTTACAGTCGATCAGTTTTGATTCCACCTTATCCAGAATGGCCTGGTATTTTTCCGTATCGCCATAGGCCGCGAACGGGTCTTCGCCAAGTGCAAAGGCAAAACCAATCAGGGTTGGGCGCTTAAGACGATATGACACGGAGCCACTCAGCGCATCATCACACAGGTCGGTGTAATCCTTTACCGTGGCGGCGGCCTTCCGGTTAACGATCAGCCCGCTGGTGCCCCAAACGTGAGGGACGCCGTACACTTCGCCTTCAAATTCTGTGTTCTTTTTGGTCGCCGCCAGCATGGACGGGATGATCTTTGCCGTCTCGATTTTGCTCAAATCCATTGGCTTATATATATCAAAATCGGCCTGAGCACTCACGATTCGGTCCTGGCTTGGCTGGGCCAGATCGAAGCCGGCGCCACGGGTGGCCCGCAACTTAGAAATCATGTCTTCGTTATTGGAGAGGGTGACTTTGACCTCAATGCCGGTTTCTTTCTCAAACTGCTCAACCACGTCCTGTGGCGCGTAACCGCCCCAAGTGAGCAGTCGGAGCGTTTCAGCCTGTGCTGAAACCGAAAATGCCGCAGTTACGGCAGTCACCATTGTCAGATACTTGAATTGACGGAAAGATCTCATAGCGTGGCCAGTCCTTATGAACGACGAGAAGCAATCTCGGGGAATTCATGACCTTAAATGTAGTGTGTTACAGGTTTTTGACAAGGTGCTGACTTGTTTCGCTCACTGACCAAAGCGCTGTAACTGCATTTCCTGCAAGCGACTCAGAGTGCGGCGGAACGGGAAAGCCAGCGCACCTGTGCTGTAGAGCTCGTTCAACGGCACCATAAAATATGCGGGCTGCGCTGCACTACCTTGATCTCACGGTGCCCAAGTCGCAAGGGCTCGCTGTGAGCCGGCTGCGGCCCCTTATTGAGCAATTTATTAAATGTGACTTTCAGAGCCCGCGGCTGGTTAACCCAATAGCGTTGCTGCCGTTCTCCCGGATGCAGGCGGTTATCATTGTCATCTCTCTGAAATACATGATTTTTATCCTCCGCGCCAACAACCATGGCGAGGGCGGCATCTTCGCGTTGCTGGCTCTGTTGCGGCCAGATCAGGATCAGGACAGCCGGTACCGCCAAGGTAGGGGCGATGTTTGGCCCAATCATGGTGGCCTGGTTTCTGACCCTGGCAGCGCTGGGACTGAACAGCATTATCGGGCATCCGGAAGTGCTCAAGGCCGTGGCACCCTGGTACGCGGTGCAGTTTCTCGCGAGCAATCACTTGGTGGGCCTGGCGACGGCGGCGACCATCATTGCCTCACAGGCAGTGATCACCGGTGCCTTCTCTCTCGCCCGGCAGGCGGTGCAACTCGGTTTTATGCCACGCCTGCAGGTTCAACAAACCTCCGAGTATCCCCACGGCCAGATTTACATGCCGGGTATCAACTGGTTTCTGATGATCGCGGCGATTGCCCTGGTGCTGACGTTCCGCTCATCCAACAACCTGGCAGCTGCATACGGTGTCAGTGTAAATGCCACCATGCTGGTGACCACCATTCTGGCCTTCAATGTGGCCCGGGAGCGAGGCGGCTGGAGTTGCCTGAGACAGTCGTGATCGTCAACGTGAAAATGGCGCGTAATCCGCGAGTACCCAATGATGAGCGCATGCAGGTCAAGGCATTCGGTCAGGGCCTGTATGAGGTCAAACTCAACTACGGCTTCATGCAGGGATTCAATATCCCATCGGATCTGTCCTACTGCATTGAACATCGCAGTTTACCGATAGATCTGGACGACACGACCTATTTCGTGGGCCGGATATCGGTGATTGCTGACCGGAAGAAAGACGGCATGATGGCTTGGCGCGACAAACTCTTTGCGTTCATGATCCGCAATACCCTGCATGCGACATCGCTTTACCGAATTCCCTCTGGCCGGGTGATTGAAATCGGGCTACCGTTGGGTATTTAATTGGCGCCAGTGCCGGTTAGACATTGAAGCGCCGTGTGCTTTCAGCAATCACATTGGCCTGCTCAGACAAGCGCTGGTTCTGCCTGCCAAGCTCTGCACCAATGGCCTGTGTTTCGGCACTTTGCCCGCGAATCTCTTCCATTTTTTTCGCGATGTCTTCAGTGGTGACGGAAATCTCCTCAACGGCGACAACGACCTGATCCATTTCTGAGTTAAGTGTATTGATGGATTGGGTCACCCCACCCATGGCGTCCGCAATCTGCGACGCGTGGTGTTCACCTTCTTTGGCAATCTCAAGCCCGTTATTCACCAAAGTATCCATGCTGGCAGTTTGCAAGTTGAGCTCGTCGATAATAGATACAATATTGGTAGTGGCGGAAACTGTTTTTTGCGCCAGGGTGCGCACCTCGTCGGCCACCACTGAAAATCCACGTCCGGCTTCACCAGCCCGAGCGGCTTCGATCGCGGCATTCAGCGCCAGCAGGTTGGTTTGATCGGCCAAGCTGTTAATGACGCCGATAATCCCGCTGACTTTGGAGCTGGCCTGATTGAGCAATTTGACATGGCCATGGGTATCCTGAATAAGACCCGACAACAGGCGCATGGAGGTCACACTGTCTTCAACCACGCGAGCGCCGGACTGGGCCGAGTCGTTGGCGGATTGTGTAGACACGCCCACCTGCGAAGTGCGTTCGGCAACATCGTTCAAGGTGACGGATATTTGCTGACTGGCTGTAGCTGCAAGAATGGTCTGGGATTCAACCATTTCGCTGTTCTGCGCCAGTCGAACCATGGTTTTTTCGAGCTCGCCATGAACCTCGATCAAATCCTGTGTACCGGCAATAGACTCCCGCATAAGCATGCCTATGTTATCGATCATCTGATTGGTGGCACTGCCCAGAATGTTGAATTCATCGTTAGGGTTGTCGCCGAGTGCCAGCTTCTTGGTGAGGTCACCTTCCGACACCCGCGACAGTAACTCACCCACCCGGTTGAGCTGGCTAACCAGAGCCCGTGAGGTGAGGAACAAAACCAAAGCCAGCAAGGGTGCAAACAACAAAATGGAACCAACACTGACCACCTTGGCCGACGATTCGGCGTTGTCAGCGCTCTGGATGGTACGGGCAATGAGGCCAGACTGCAGGGCTTCACTTTGCGCGATGACATTCTGCTGCAGGCTTTTGCCGGCTTGCGCTGCGCTGTCTGAAGCGGCTGCGATTTGCTTCAGAATTGCATCAGTTTGACTGAATACATCACGGTACTGCCTCGTAGTTTCGCCAACCACATTGTCCTGCCAATCGTATTGTATGACAACGTCTTCCAGCACCGTAATGGCTTGGCTTGCGCGTTCCGCCAGCGCAACATCGCGACTGTTAATGTAAGCATAGTTGCTGCTGTCGATTTCACGGATAGCGTCATCAACCATGCTCAATGACAGTTCCCGGAGTTCTACCATAGCTTTAGCCAGTTCCTGGCGAACCCCCACGGCTTCGGACAGGCCGAGTGCATTCATCTGCTGGAGCCATTCCCGACGCATTGCCACATAGCGTTCGGTATCCGCCTGAATGGACTCGGCGAAGCGGATACTGTCGGGGTCGCCCAGCAGGTTGGCTTGGCGTTGTAGCGTTTCAGCATCTGATGCCAGGCCCTCCAGCTTCGCCAGAAGTTCGCTCTGATTATCCTCGGAGAGGTTGATAAGGTGGTTTTCTACAGCGTTCCATTTGGTGGCAAGATTCCCGGACCTGTTTTCGTAACGGGATACCTCATAGATAGACTGGTAAGAAGATGAAACCGTTTCCAGCCCCCAGAAAACGGCGCCGGCAACAATTGTCAGCCCAGTGAATGTTCCGATGGTGAGCATCAGGAACTTCTGACGCCAGGAAAGGTTGAGTTTCACAGAAGAGTCTCCATTGTTATTAGTTAAAAAAGCGTATATGAAAACGACATATAAGCCAACATTTCGATTCGGCAAGTACTGAAATCGCCCTTGTGCCAACAAGATATCGGCATCGTGAGGAATAACTTGAGCTTCTCCAACGACCTTGCTGACGTTTCGACACTTGCCTGAAAAGGGATGCTTATGCATCAGAAAAGGTCTGTCCCGTTTTCTCCGGGATAGGGGGTAATATTGCTCAGGAAGCGAGCAGAATTATCGCCCCGGGGTAACTAAAAAGGGAAATTTGAGATACGCTTCACAACTCTCCTGTCGGGCAAATGCGGCCATTTGATGATCCCCCCAAACTGCCCAGAGAGCAACTCACGATACAAAAGGTGCAGCAATGTCGGAAGCCAGTCCCGGACAAAAGCTCCAAGAACTCAGAACCCGTTACATTGCCGGCCTGCCCAACCGCATGGGAGAACTTGGAGATTCGTGGAACCGACTCCTGCACGTCAGCTGGAACCCAAAGGCGCTGGAGTTCATGCACCAAAGCGCCCACAAGCTGACCGGTAGTGGCGCCACCTTTCAATTTCCTGAGATCAGCAATACAGCACGAATACTTGAAGAACAGCTACAGGTGTTACTGGCAAAATCCGATGCCACCTCCACGGAGCGTCAGCAAATCGAAAACTCACTCAAAGCGCTCGAACGCGCCATTGAGGATGCCTCTCGCGCTGGCCCCGACAATGAGATGCCCGTTTTCGTGTCAAAAACCGTCATCGAGAAACACCAACCGCTCCGCATCGCCGTTATTGAAGACGACGAAAACCAGGCCGCTTACCTGAAGAACTGGCTGGAACAACAAGGTTATTACGCTGAAACGTTTGAGGACCCAGAGACCTACACTCGGCGAACCGACGGCCACTTTCATCACCTGATTTTACTGGACATCAGCTTTCCCCAAGGCGCCCTGGAAGGTATCGGCTGGCTGGAGCGCATGAAATGCCAGGCAGGCACCAATACTCCAGTGATTATGATGTCCACCAGAAGCGATATGGTCGCGCGCATGCGGGCGCTCCGCGCTGGCGCAGACATCTACCTGACCAAACCTATCGACATGGGGGTACTCGAAAAGCGCATCCACCAGTTGCTGGAGAACGCCCGTCCCGCTCGGCCAAGGGTGCTCTGGGTGGACGATGACACCGACCTTCTCGCCTACTACGAATCCATACTGTCCGAGGAAGGCTATGAAGTAGAGGGCCTGAGCCAACCGGTGCGCGTTTTGGAGCGCATCGAACAATTCCAGCCGGACGCCATCATACTGGACCACGACATGCCCGGCTGCCAAGGCATAGAGTTGGCAAAAGTGCTCAGGCAGGATGCCAACTACATGACGATCCCGATTCTTTTCGTATCGGCCTCGCCAGAAGCACGGGATCTGCTCGAACAGCATAGTATTGCAGGCAACGATTTCTTTCAGAAGCCGCTGGACATTGAACTGTTCCTGAGCTCACTACACCGTCACCTGACAAATGCCAAACTTATTGCGGCACGCATCAACCTGGTCAGCCAGCGCAAAGAATCCCGTGGCCTGCAGAACCACGACTACTTCCTGACTGAACTCGTGGACCTGCTGGCCAGAATCGAAAGCGACCAGGCAGATCAGGCGCACTACCTGGTGCAAGCAAGCGTAGACCGGCACGAGTATCTAAGAGCCCAGCATGGTGCCCGCGCCATGGCGAACCTGAGCGCCCGCATGGAGAAACATTTCGCGGAGCAGCTCGCCGTTGGAGATTCGGGTTGTGCTCTTGGAGGCGGCAGCTTCCTGTTTTGGGTGACAGCGCATGCCGCCGATGATGGCAGGGCCGCCCTCGAGCGCTTCCATTACAACTTGAACAACCCCGCATGGACCTTAGAGAATGCCCCCGATCCAGTCACCCTGAGTCTGGGCGTGCTAACCCTGAACCATGCCATGGATGAAGACAAGGCACTAATCGAGGCAGAAAAAGCCTGTAGCGAGGCCATGCAGTCCGGTAGCAATAAACTGATATGGCAACAGGCGCCCGAACGGCCACCCGAATCCAAATTGAATGAACGCATCACAGAATTGCTAGCGGCACAGGCGTTCAAGCTTTACTACCAACCCATCGTCAACATGGAAACGGGCGACACCCTTTTTGAGGCACTGGTGCGATTGGTAGACGAAGACAACGCGGTGTATTTACCCGGCCAATTCCTGCCGTGGTTACCTGAGGGTAGCAGGGGGCCATTCTACGCGCTGGATCGCTGGGTGATTCAACATGCTGTAGAAGACCTCACACATCTGGAAGGCAAAGCCTCCGCCAGCTATTCGGTAAGCGTAAAACTGTCCTCCCCCATGGTTGATGTGGAACATTTGCTGACGGTACTCAGTGGCGCGATACGCGAAAATCGCATTAAGGGCAATCGCCGCATCTACCTGGCGTTGTCGAGTCCAACCGTATTAAAAGATGTACCCAGGGCAAAAAAGATAGCGAAACTGGTTCAGTCCATGGGCTGTGGGCTGGTCATCGAACACGTTGCCACGGACACCGCCTCGGTAGACCTGATAAAAGAACTGGATTCGGTAGATCTCGTGAAGCTGGCGCCGACACTCGGCGCCAGCGACCAACAAACTCCAGCGCTGGAGGATCTCTTGAGTCAACTCAAGGCCGCCCTCAGCTCCAGCCAGAAAATTGTGGTAACCGGCGTAGAGGATGCCAAAGTGCTGTCCTGGTTCTGGGAGCAAGGCATTCGCAACTTCCAGGGGTACTTCATCCAGGAACCGAAGGGGGCCATGAGTTACGAGTTATGATTTCGCATAGAGCCGCTAACGCGCCAGGTGTTGGGCCAGAAACATCAGATCGGGTAGCGGGAAATCACAGCGAGATCATGAGCCCCTGGGATATCCGCTTTGCGAACGGCCATCACCTTGGCACCTGAGCGGAGTGCTCTGCCAGCAATTTCATCGACCACGCCATAGTTGATGGCATCGCCCTGGTTTCCGAATATAACTTCACCGGTTTCATCGTCGACAAAACCGTCGACCACACTGTCAATATCGATCAGAAGCCTGTCAATTCCGCCGAAGGTAGCCAGCCGCGCTGCATCGGAAATATCGGTAGTCGTCCGGTTCTGGCCGGCTCTATCGTCGAACAGGCGGTGGAATTCCTTGACCTGACCTGCATAGTGTTCATCAAGCACAGGCCTTGCGGCGCTCGCCAACTCAGCCTCGCTCATATGTTCGGGGTTACCGGAAATGACGCCGGGGAGCGCTGGGATGGCGCTCATCGAACGGAACAGGGCTTCCAAAGGCCTGGTCGTCGCCAATATCAGCGGGCGATCCGAGCGCATAAGGGCGGGACGCAGTACGGCATTGATCTTGCGTACATAGCGCGCAAGATAGGAACCATGCTCCTGAACGCCGTGCCGGTGACCGGTACCCGAGTAATCCTTGTTCGTCGCTTTGCCGACAACGGTCGTAAGATCTTCCGGCATATCCGGCACCTTGATTTCTCTGGCCGGTAGATCAGCAGACACCTCAATCAATCTCACTGCGTTCTCTGAAAGAGCCAGAATATGCGCAGCATGAGGAAAGGTAATGGCGCGCAGTAACGGCTTGAGGTGAAAGCGATCAGACACCTCAACAATATCGCTTAGCTTGTTCGCCATGCGGTATGTACGCAGCGACTCAGGCGTTGCCAGAATCGCCAGGCTGTTAGCCTGGTGGCTCCAAAACTCATCATCCGCCAGCAGGTCATCAAACTGTTCCTGCAATAACAAGATGCGGCGCTTATCGAAGCCCGAGGCTTCAAGCTGACTCCCGGCCTTTTTCACCAGGTTGCCGAGATTGATCCGGCTCGGGCCAACTTCACGGCTAAGCGGTGTGGTCTGCAGGTAAATCGAGATGGCTGCATCAGAGCGAGTCAAATTGAGGTCGCCAATTTCCTTGGCGCTTGGCATATCTACGTAGTACATAAAAAGCCTCCTGCAAGTTCAAAACGCTGGACAAGCGGAGTCGCCAGTACCAGTACAAATAACTACCTTACCTTCCTGCAATTCGATTTGCACTTCGACAAGAGCAACCTGGTTTTTCATTACTTTATCGGCGTCCCAGTAGCACATGGCGGAGCAAGGAGGTCGCCACCCTACACCAACAGTTGTCCGATCATATTACCCACTTGCATGTCGCTTACGCTTCCCAAATGCGTATAGCGGATTACCCCATCCTTATCAATCAGCACCAGCGAGGGTGTGCCCTGTAAATTCAGTTTTTTCATCATCACCGGAATGGGTCCGGAATCCGAAGGCATGTCCATCGCAATGGGAAATTGCAATCGATACTCATGAACAAAGACTTTGAGCGCATCAAACGTCATCACGTGGTGATGCTCAAACACTGAATGCAGGCCAATCACCTGCACCTCATCACGGCGATACAGCTCATGAATTGTGGCGGCCTGCGGTAAACCATGCGTCACACAACCCGGGCACAGCATCTGGAAAGCGTGCAGCACAACCACTCGGCCGCGTAGTTTTTCCAGCTGCAAGGGTTGGTTTGTATTCAGCCAACTGGCAACCACTAATTCCGGGGCCTTAACGCCTCTGCTGATCATGCCTGTCACCTCCTGTCGCTGGCTCTACCGCTAATCCTGCACTGAGATTGTTATTGATTAACACGGCCCGGCAAACTCAAATCGCCGGAGGCCACATCCATCACGTCAACCACGCACAACAAGGGTGCGTGGGCACTTTCGTTAACTCTCAGTCCTGCTGTAACACCGTCAAACATGCCCTTTTCCACAGCCCCGATATCGGCAAAAGCTACCCGAACCTCAACGTCGTCGTCCGTGAAAATCGGTTGCCACCCCGGACTATCCAGCAAGATCGGCAGGCCGGGCCAGGTGATTGGCAAGCGCGGTTTCACACCCTCAGCAATATCAACCACCCCCAGCGCACCCTTTCCACACTGCTCGTTTGGCTGTAACACCACCCAGTGGCTGTGCCAGACATTGCCGTCATTTGCGGTGTCACCATCACCGTTTTCATCGAATAACGGCGTATCATCAAAATCCGGATGCGCGGTGACCGCGAGCGCTAAAATACCTGCCTCACGCTCAAACCCCACTTCATAACTATCAATCGTAGTCGGCCATACATAAGAAAACACGTCGCTGCCCGCCAATTTGCCGGTTGCGGCAGGCTTGATCTGTCCCGCCTTGGCCGACACCTCCATATGAAACACAGCGCTATTGCCCTCGGTACTAATGCGGGTATGCACAATATCGAAACTGCTTGACGCCACATCGCCCTTGGCGGAAGAAAGGCCATTTTCATGCCCATCACTCGCTTGCACTGTGCCATTCAAACCCACGCCAGTAATGCCCAAGCTGATCAGTGCCACCGCCATAAATTGAGTAGTGTTCATGACTCTCTCCTTCATTTAGTTTCGACTCGAAACTAAATATCACACACCCACCAACCCATTGTCAACACTGTTTCGATTCGATACCATCAAACTATGAACGCATCACAACTACAGCAATTATTAGAGCGCCTCAGCAGTCTGCTGCAAAGTGAAAACCGTGCCCGTCTCAATCAATACGGTTTGCAAACGGTTCAATTCGAAGCGCTGCACTACCTATCCATTTGTAATCGTTATTCCAACACCCCCAAGGCTGTCGCTGAGTACCTGGGGTTAACCAAAGGCACCGTCTCACAATCCATCAAGGTTTTGGAAAATAAAGGTTTGCTGATCAAAGAACAGGACCGCAAGGACAAACGCATTACCCGCCTGCAGATAACAGCGTCTGGTGATGATCTGGTTAAATTACTGACCCCTTCGCCACTGCTAGCAAGCTACTGTGAGCAGGCGCAACAGGGAGAACCGGAGGCCATTATTGAAAACCTGACGTCACTGTTGCGTCAGATTCAAACACAGCATCAGCACAAAACCTTCAGCCAATGCCATAGCTGTCGTCACAACCAAAAACTGGGCGAAGGAAAGTTTTTCTGTCAATTAACTCAGGAGCCGCTATCCGCGACTGAAGTGGAGTTGATCTGCCGAGAGCATGAGCCCAAAGCCCGGAATTATGGGGCTCAGTAGATCACACCAACGCTCCATTAACGATGGCCCGCAACTCCTGACGGATCGGGTAAGACGACGAGGGGATCAGTTGCGTCATGAAGATCATCACCAGCTCCTCGACCGGATCGATAAAAAAGTTGGTGCTCGCCAGACCACCCCAACCGTACTCGCCGACCGATCCGTTAGTGTGGGATTTGGCAACGTCAGTCTTTACCGAAAAGCCCAGACCAAAGCCACTCCCCGCATAAGGTGTCTCGCTGAACGCACCAACGGAGAGGCCCGGCAGATCCTGATTGCCCGGCAGGTGGTTGCTGCGCATGAACTCCAGCGTTTTGCGACCGATAATCCGCTGCCCCTGAAACTCCCCTCCTTGACAAAGTGCCTGGGCAAAATGGAAATAATCGTCAATGGTGGAGACCAGCCCGCCGCCACCAGAAAGAAACTTCCCCTTGCGCCGGAAAGGTGAGGTCTCCGGATCGTCCTGAAGTTCGAACTGTTCGCCAGGCGCGTACTGATAACAGGCGGCGAAACGTTCAAGTTGATCATCACGGACGTGGAACCCGGTGTCGGGCATATCCAATGGGTCAAAGATATGCTCGCGCAGATAGTCATCAAAAGGCTGGCCCGACAGCAACTGCACCAGATACCCCAGCACGTCCGTGCTGACGGAATAGTTCCAGGCCGTACCCGGTGAGAACTCCAGCGGCAATTCCGCCAGCTGATTGACCAGTGTCTCCAGTGTCAGATTACGGCTGCCATCCAGCCCCAATTCCCGATAAGCAGCGTCAACGTTGGTGCGATTCATAAACCCATAGGTCAGGCCTGACATATGGGTGAACAGGTCGCGAATGGTCATGACGCTGGTTGCAGGTGTAGTCAGGAAATCGGGATAGACACCGCTTTTATAAACCCGCCGGTTTTTCCACGCCGGAATATACTTGTGCACCGGATCGTCCAGCAAGAACCGCCCCTGCTCATAAAGCTGCATCATGGCGATCGACGTGATCGGTTTGGTCATGGAGTAAATACGAAAAACAGTATCCCGGCGAACCGACTTGTTGCGCTCCACATCCATCAGCCCCTGGGCTTTTACATAGGCAATCTCCCCTCGCCGAGCCACCAGCGTTAGCGCACCAGGCAATTTTCCGGGCTGGATATAGCGACGGTCAATATGGGCTTCAATGTTAAGAAGCTGGTTCGATGAGAGGCCAGCAACCTGCTTAAGATCCGTCATAGAAGAGGCACCTTCCTGTGTGGTTTTGGACTTATTACGCCGTTCAGTCAGATTCCGCACCAATCTCCTGAAACGCCTGAACCAGGGTATCGGGCTCCTGGGCTCCGGAGATAAGATACTTTCCGCTGACTATATACGCCGGCACACCCGTAACACCCGCCTTCTGATAAGTGGCTTCGTCTTCTCGCACCGCCGCCGCGTACTGGTCAGAATCCAGCACGGCTTTGGCTTTTTCTGAATCCAACCCGAGAGATTCAACGCATTTGATCAGAACATCTCGGTCGGAGACATCTTCTGCCCGGCCGAAATAGGCTTCGAACAGAGTTTGTTTCATTCCAGTCTGCTGGCCCTGCTCGCCGGCCCATTTGACCAACCGGTGGGCATCGAAGGTATTACAAGTGAGTCGCTCCTGTATTTTTTCGAAGTTAATGCCGAGATCCTTTGCGATCTTCATCATCTGATTCTGATTAGAACGCATCTCTTCCTCACTGCGCCCGTACTTTCGGGCCAGAGCCGGCAGAATCGGCTCACCCGCTCCGCTGTGCTCCGGATTCAGTTCAAACGCATGCCATTCAACGGTGAACTTGCACTCCGGCGCCAGCTGCCCCATGGCAATCTCCAGGCGGGCATAGCCAATGGCGCACCATGGACAGGCGATGTCGGAAACAATATCAATGTGCATCTTCTTCATAGTGAGCCCCAAATAAGTGGATGCAAAGACTTCGATAACTCAAACCCCAACTGCTGCAACCAACCCTTTCACCTTCAAAATCTGGAGAATTGTCATTTTAGCTCCTATAGTTTCCAAGTCTGACAAGTCATCGAATTCTAACAGCAGTACCAACAACCAGCACAAGGGAGAAGTGTTATGTCAGCTTGGTACCATGTCTATATAAAAAACCATACCACCTACGATTTTATGTACATGGAAGGGTTCGTCCGACCAGCCGCGACTCTTTTCGGTGACACCGCCAGTTGGAATAGAGCGCCGGATGACATCAAATCCCAGCTGGGAGCCATTGACAACAATGCCTATGCGTTTGACTGCAAGGGGTCGAATGGCTGCGAGGGAAGTGCCATCTATGCCATTCTGGATACCGAGGAGAATACAAAAATCGGGACTCTGAAACTGAACTGGCTTGTCCGCGCCATCGGCAGTTCCTCTGTTTCTGCTTCTGTTGATAGCGATGCTGTCAGGATTACAAGGGACGACCGGGACGAGCAGGGCATGGAGGAAGTAGTGCATCACGTAGAAGTGAAACAGGGAATATAGTCAGTGTGAGCCGGAAGGCTTATTACCCAAGAGCAGTTTGGAGGTAATAGCTCGGCCCGAAAAAGAAACCACCTACGAAAGGGTTTCATGCGTGAGTGAGATAAATAGCTATGACTTCAGGCCAGGCCTGGACGGATTAGACGGACAATCCGATAAGGCGCCGCTGGTATCATCATACTCGTTCTCCGAATTGTGCTACCACGGTTTTGCCTCGGTGGCTTACAAGTTCCCGCAAAATCCGAAGAGCGAGCAAGCCGGTGCAGGAACAGGGGGCGTCAGTCAGGATGCTATACAAAAGGTTGAAACATTCGCGGATATTGTGCCGGAGTCGCAACAAGAGACTATTCAAGACCTGCTAAAGGAAATAGACGCTTTTAAGGCGGCGATCGATGCTAAGGAGACTCCTTATACCAATCACGTCAAGCACCTCAATGCCCTGCAGAACAAATTAAAACACTCTGCGAGTGATCGTATTGTTAATAAAACGCCCCAGGAATACATTGGATATCTTAAAAAAATTCGTGAGCAATACACCAAGAAGTTGGCTCTGAAAGGAAGTGAGCAAAAACCTCCCGTAACTGAGGACGATCCCGGGCAAACGAGCGCGGGATCCGGTGAAGGAAAAGGAGTGCCCGCCAGCAGTGTCCCTGATAAACCTGAACATGCCCATCCAACATTGCAGAATATTACCCAGTCAGGATTGCTACAGCCAGCCACCAGCTCCGGTGTGCAGGGCGGCATGCTGGGCTACGGCGTTTTAAAGACGTACCAGCAAGACTGGAGAAAGCTGGGAATTTGCCTCGGCCGTCTGATCAGCACCATTTGCCTTGCCCCTGGGGAAGTAACCAGGCTGGCAATTATAGATTGGCAGCGAAAAGCTTCAGGAACGAGCCATGAAGCCATTGATCAAACGGATATCAACGAGGAGTTCTCTGACCAATCCCGGCAAATTGATGAAATCAAAGCAGGCACTGCCAGTAAAATCCAAGAGGCTAACAGCAGCAATACCCAGATCGGCAGTAACACGACGGTGAGCGCTGGGGTCAGCACCCCTACCTGGCACGCTGGCGTAAAAAGCTCGCTGAATGTCAGCCATGGGGTACAGGCATCTTACGCGTCTGCCACATCAGATCTGCAAGCCACTGGCAGTAATCGTGTTGCTCAGATCACCCGGGAAATGGCACAAACGCAACGTTCAAAGCGATCCACCATCGTAAGAGAAGTAACGCAATCAGAGGCTGAACGGCTCTCAACCCGCATTGTCGCCAACTATAATCAGCAGCATTCTCTAAACCTTGAATACTTTGAAATTCTTCAGAAGTACCAAGTCGCGACCGAGAATCGAAGCTCTCAGGGATGCGTGTTTGTGCCCTGTCATCCATTGAATTTCAATTCAGCCAACGTCAAAGCTGCTTTCGCGCCTCAGCTGTTTTCAATCTTTCAGGAAGACCCAGTTTTATCGGAGCGAACGGCTGATCTCATTCAGTTTATCTATGGTGATGGAACAGAACAGGATGAATTAATAAAGGGTATTCAGGAAGCGATCCATGCGGATGAAAAATTCATAAAAGACCGTCAACGTGATCTGGACATCCTGGATAGCGTCCTTGAAAAGCTAAACGATCTGCGCCTTAAAATAAGCAACCGATCCTCTCTGAACGAGTCCCTTGCATCGCTCAAGCCGATAATTTCGGCTGCAGATTATCGCGAGCTCGTTCGCAGCTTAGGGAATGGTAACAGCGTCGACTATTACACATCGGCTGTACTCAAGCTTGGTGAGAAGTACGAAATCTCCAGCAAAGAACTGGTCCGCTCGATCGAAGACAGGCGATTAAAGATGCAGTCTCGCAGGAGGCGACTGCGTAATCAGCAGGTATCAATCAAGAACATTTTTGCCATGAACGGGGGCTACTTCACCCAACAAGCAGTCATGCGCATGGACCCTACGGAGCTGTTTTGTTTTCTCGCAAAGGTCAAAGTGACTGAGGCTGATTCACAGAGCAGCCTCACCCTCGCCGACCTGGGGGTTCAGCCAATTCCCGTGGGCTACTCCGGAAATATGATTGCTTTTCTGTTCAACCCTCCGGAATCTTCTGCGCATGCAACGTCCAGCGGATTTGTGAAGCGACTGCTTAGCCTGCTGGACGGCAACGCAAAGAACAATAGTGCAGAGCAAAGCATCGTAACTCTGCCTACGTCTGGCGTGTTTATGGAAGCGGTTCTCGGATCATCGATGGCTGCCGAACACGTTGGTAGTGAATATAGGGACTGGAGGAACCACGAACACAGCATTCCAATCCTGCCACCGGACATTGATAGCCTGACGTCACGAGATCGCAGCCAGGAGACACTCACTCTGGAAGAGTCGGGGTTTGGCGCTCAAATGCAGTCAATGCGACAGCGAGCGCTAGAGAGCATTTCGAGCCTGACTGATTTCGTTAGTCATCTGGATGTGAGCCCTTCCTTGCCGGGCGCGCCCTCCAGCAACACGAAAGCGGGTGCTGAGCCGGATGACGATAAGCCGTATGCAACTCCGTCTGAGGAGCCGAAAGAAACCGGCGCAACTGGAGGTGGCGATGGCGATGGCGATGGCGATGGCGATGGCGATGGCGATGGCGATGGCGAGAATATTGAAACCATCTAGTGACTGGTATTTTTGAATATAGGGATATAGTTATGGCTAAGCATCTGAAATGTGAAAAAGATCCGGACGGTAAGCACCTGAAAGATCTGAAAGCCCGCGCAAAAAACAAGGATTTTTTTGGCGGCATGAAAAATTACAAAAATATGACGGAGTTCGATAACCGATATGCTGCAGATGGCGCAACCGACGACAAGAAAACTGACCATGCACTATTCTGGATAAAGTGTTACTCAGGAAAGAACAAAGAAAAGCAGAAGAAAGTGTACCTGGCGGAGTATGAGAAAGAGCACAGCGCCTGGATGAAACGACGCCTTAAGTTAATGAAGAGTGGGCACCCCCCCTACATGATGACTGGAGTAGTGGGCGGCATTTCTGCAGATAATCCGCCGACGGTCTATCTCTATGAAGGGTATGAAAATGCGCCCTCAGAATGCAGACTTTGGGTGTTTACTCCTTAATAACATCGTGGAGGCAGGGCTGACAAAACCTGCCGACCGTTAGATCAACGCGGTAAGCTCAGCCAGATGCCATAACTGCAGCCCTCAACAACCTTAAGCAAGGAATTGAAGGCCATGGGAAAATTGCTTTCCGCAAACCTGTCCAACACTCGGCTCCGCCCCGCAACCTGCTTGAACTTCACGCCAAAAGGATCAACACTCTATCAATAGACTTCTTGTCTCTGAGAGCCGCGCCATGTCTACATTTTTTGATAGTAAGGCAGATCGAAAAAGAAGGCATCCTGACGCGCCGGCTATAACCCCAGGTACCTCAGCGAATGCCCGCATTCACAGACTAACCCAAATGTACCGGGCACTTAGCGAAATAAACCAAGCCATTATTCGCATCAGTAATGAAGAAGAACTGTTTCCTCTCGTTTGCCGGATCGCAGCCGATCTCGACGGTATCAGCATGGCTTGGATTGGAGTTGCTGATTCTGAACCGGAAGGTCACCAGCCATCAGCGACGGCCTATTTCCCCATCCAGCGGAATGGCCAACCTTTTGGGGTTTTGTCGGTTTATCATGAGGTGGAGGACTTTTTCGACAGTGAAATGACTGGACTTCTCGACGAACTTGCCCAAAACATCACGTTCGCCCTCGACAACTTTGATCGTGAAAGAGAGCGCCGTGGCGCCCTGAAAGCTCTCCGTGCCAACGAGCAGCATTTCCGGGCCTATTTCGAGCGCTCCATGTTTGGCATGGCGGCCAACAGCCCGGATAAAAGCTGGATAGAGGTCAATCAGGCGCTTTGCGACATGCTTGGTTACACAGCCGAAGAAATCATGGCCACGACATGGGCGGACCTGACCCATCCTGATGACTTGATCGGTAATAATGCTCTCTTTCAGCAATTGATCGACGGCTCCATCGATGAGTTGTCCGTTGAAAAGCGGTTTATCCAAAAATCTCGCGACATAATCGATGTTCATCTGGCCGTGCGTGCCGTTCGCAATGCTGACGGCAGCCTCGCGTATACGGTATCGCTGGTTGAGGACATTTCACTCCGAAAGCTGGCAGAACGACGCGAGAAAATGCGGCGGCGCACTCTGGAAAAAGTCGCCAGAGGCGGCTCTTTGAAAGAGATCATGTTGCAGATCATCAAATCGGCCGAATCGATTTACCCCAAGTCCATGTGCTCGATTCTTCTCATGGACCATGAAGGAAAACACCTTCTGAGTGGTTCAGCTCCAAGCTTGCCCGACTTTTTCTCCAGGGCCATCAGTGGCGTAAAAATTGGTATGGGTGTTGGCTCTTGCGGAACCGCTGCCTTTTCAGGACAGCGCATTGTTGTCGAAAACATCGCCTCTCATCCCTACTGGGAGAACTTCAAAGAACTTGCAGCCACGGCAGGTCTTGGTTCGTGCTGGTCAGAGCCCATCCATTCTGCATCAGGTAGGGTATTAGGTACCTTTGCTATTTATCGGGCAGAACCAAGCTTTCCTGATGAACAAGAAATTTCATTAATAGAAAACGCGGCCAATCTGGTTGGTATTGCCATCGAGAGAATCCAGGCGGAAGAAGAACTCCACCTTGCATCGTCCATCTACCACAACAGCACGGAAATCGTGCTGGTGACCGATACCAACAACAGAGTCGTTGCACTCAACCCCGCCTTTACCAAAATAACCGGTTACACACTTGACGACATCCGGGGCAAAGACCCCTCTCTTCTTCACTCTGGACGCCACCAAGCCGATTTCTTCCAGGCTATATGGCAAGAAGTATCTCGCCAGGGTTTTTGGCAGGGCGAGGTCTGGAGTCGCCGTAAAAATGGCGAAGCCTTTCCGGCATGGCTCACCGTTAATGTCATTCGCAATGATAAAGGGGAGACCCAGCGTCATGTCATCATGGGCTCTGATATCACCAACAAACTCCGCTCAGACGAACTGATTTGGCGCCAGGCAAACTACGATTTTTTGACCAGTTTGCCAAACCGGTACATGTTTCAGGATCGTCTGGAGCAGGAAATTCGAAAATCTTTACGCCAAGGCTCATTACTTGCCCTGCTATTTATTGATCTTGACCACTTTAAGGATGTTAACGATACCCACGGGCACCCTGTGGGCGACCAGTTGCTAATCAAAGCAGCGGAACGAATTAACGGTTGTATAAGGGGCTCCGATACCGTGGCCCGCATGAGCGGTGACGAGTTCACCGTGATTCTGCCCCGACTCGCGAATACTATCGATGGCGAAGCGGTGGCGGAGCAAATCATCAGCGCGCTCGCAGAGCCTTATTCCATAGATGGCGAAACCCTCTATGTACAGGCCAGTATCGGCATCACCTTCTGCCCGGGTGACGCTTGTGAGGCTGGCCAGTTAATCAGTAATGCCGACCAAGCCATGTATGCGTCTAAAACGTCGGGGCGAAACCGCCTAAGCTATTTTACCCAGTCCCTGCATGATGAGGCCCAGAATCGCCTGAAACTATTAAATGATATGCGCTCGGCGGTTGAGAACCGGCAGTTCGAGCTTCATTTCCAGCCCATCATTAATCTCACGACCGGAAACGTCAGCAAGGCAGAAGCGCTGATTCGCTGGAATCATCCAGAGCGCGGAATGATCAGCCCCGCTGAGTTTATTCCTCTGGCGGAAGAGACCGGCTTGATCGTCGGAATCGGCGACTGGGTATTTCGTGAGGCAGCGGCCAAGGCAAAACGCTGGTGTGAGTTGTTTAATACCGTCTTACAGATATCGGTAAATATGTCGCCGGTGCAGTTTCAGAGTGACGCCCTGAATATGACTGATTGGCTGGCCTACCTGCAAGCTCTTGGCTTGGAAGAAAAGCACCTGAGCATCGAAATTACCGAAGGCCTGCTGCTAAATGCCAGCGATGGAGTTAAAGATAAGCTACTTCGGTTCCGGGATGCAGGGATTCAGGTTGCCATCGATGACTTTGGTGTAGGTTATTCCGCACTGTCGTATCTCAAGCGGTTCGATATCGACTACCTCAAAATAGATCAGTCGTTTATTCAAAATCTTGAAACTGAGCAGAACGACCTGGTGCTTTCCGAAGCCATTGTCATGATGGCTCACAGGCTCGGCCTGGAGGTCATTGCAGAAGGGGTCGAAACGGAGGCGCAATGCCGTCTGTTGCTGGAAATCGGGTGTGATTATGGCCAAGGCTACCTTTTCTCCAGGCCCCTGCCCGCGTCAGAGTTCGAAGGTTTCCTCACAACCTCGGTTTTTCCGCAACTATAATGTTGAGCTTGGGGCCCGGCCAAGCCTGTTAGAATCGGCCCGAAGTTTTCCCCTTGAAACATCCTCAGGCCCTTATGTATGAAGCTCAATCCCTTTAATACCCGAATCGGTTTGGCTCTGGGGGGCGGTGCTGCCAAGGGTATTGCCCACATTGGCGTTTTAAAGGCTTTCGAGGAAGAGCAAATCCGGATTCATTGTATTTCGGGTACGAGTGTGGGCGCACTGGTCGCCAGCTATTTCGCGTTCGGGCGCCCAGCAGAGTCCATACTTTCCATTGGCTCAACGTTGAATCTGTCCAAGATACTCAATTTTACCCTGGAGCGCGGTGGTTTGTTCAGCACGCAAGCCATTCGGGAAATGATCCACCGGGATCTGGGAGACTGTCGAATCGAAGATGCCGATATTCCCTTGGCTATTTGTGCAACGGATATCGAAACTGGCCAGCAACTGGTATTCCGGAAAGGTAATCTGGCGGAAGCCGTTTGTGCATCCATGGCTGTGCCCGGCCTGTTTGTGCCAGTGGAGGTGGATGGGCGGATTCTGGTAGACGGAGGGCTGGTCGAAAATGTTCCGATCTCGCCGCTCGCCAAAATGGGCGCGGGTATTATCGTCGCCGTTGATCTGAGCCATGTCAGCCAATACCCGAAACCGGACGATACATTTGATGTGATCAGCAACGCCATCAACATCGCTATCGATTTCAATACCCGCAAGCAACTGAAAAAGGCAGACATAGTGGTGCCACTGGACTTAAGCCGTTACAGCCTCACCAACAACGCCAAATTCGTGCAAGAACTCTACATGGAAGGCTACCACCCCATGAAGGATAAGATTCGCCGCGTGTTCTGGTACAAGCGGATGAATGTTGTTATTTACCTTTTAAAGGTGGTCCGGGGCTTATTGCCCCTCAAGGTGCCCGAGATCATTAAAGAACTTAAAAACCATGCCGTTGCCATCCGTAATCGAAGGTAGCGACTTAAAACACAATGGCGGTGAACCAAAAAGCCATTTGCAGACTACTCTCTTAACCTGCCCATTCTTTTGAAGCGAACGGAGTCTCTGCATGATCACAGTCCATCACCTTAATAATTCCCGCTCACAACGCATTCTATGGATGCTGGAAGAGCTGGGAGTACCCTACGAGATCCAGCGTTACGAGCGTGATCCGAAAACCATGTTGGCGCCGGCAAGTCTCAAAAAAATACACCCGCTGGGCAAATCACCGGTTATCACCGACGGTGGCCTGGTGGTGGCGGAGTCGGGTGCCATTATTGAATACCTTGCCCACACCTACGGCAAAGATACCATGCTGCCAGAGGGCGGAGGCCAGGCGTGGCTTGACTACACCTACTGGCTGCATTACGCCGAAGGCTCATTGATGCCGCCGCTGGTTATGCGCCTGGTATTTGAAAAGGTAAAAACCAGCCCGATGCCGTTTTTCATCAAGCCAGTAGCAAAAGGCATCGCAGACAAAACCAATGAGATTTTCATCGGCCCGATGATCAAAACCCACCTGGATTTTGTGGAATTCCACCTCGCGAAAAGCACCTGGTTTCTCGGGGACAATCTCAGCGCAGCGGATATTCAGATGAGTTTTCCGCTGGAAGCCTCAGTAGCCCGGGGGATCGTCGGCAAAGCCCGGCCTCATATCACCGAGTGGGTGAAGCGAGTGCACGCCAGGCCCGCTTACCAGAGCGCCCTTGAAAAAGGCGGAGAATACGATTTTGCTTGAGCAAAGAAGTATTGTCTGGGCGATGGTGTGGCAAAAGAAGAACAGATTGACACACCCGTGTTTGCCGTCTGCATGAGCAGCGGCATTTTCGGAGTGGCCGTGCCATTGGTGCTCAAACGTAAACATGTCTCGATTGCCTGCACTTTTATTTCGCCACAAGCCCCCAACATATCAACGTAATCTCGACAACCCTCCCCGCAGGACATCACAATGAACGCTATTATCAAGCAGTTCCTTTTTGTTTCAAGCATCTATCTTCTGGCCCCGACCGCTGGCGCGTTCAGCCTGAATGATGCCTTATCCAGCGGGACACAAGCCCTCTCTTCAGCAACAGAAGTCAGTGGAGAAGCCCAACAACTGGTAGGCACGCTCCAGAACCAGCTTGGCATCACCGAAACTCAGGCGGTTGGTGGCACCGGTGCATTATTGCAGCTGGCGAAAAATGAGCTTGGTTCCAGCACCATGAGCGCTCTGACCAGCAAAGCTTCGGGCTTGCCCGGTCTGTCCGGAGGAAACAGCGGTCTGGGCGAAAGCCTGCTCTCCAATATTTCGTCCATGAGTGGTGTGCAGTCAGCCTTCTCGGCGCTGGGCATGGACAGCGCCATGATCCAACAGTTTGTACCGATTATTATGGGCTTCCTGGGAGATCAAGGGGTTGGTTCTTCACTGCTTGGACAGTTGCAAAGTCTGTGGGCGCCTGCCGGCTGAGCCCGGATAGACAGGGACACGCGCTTTAAAAAACCGCTCGACTATCCTTTCGAGCCGCACTACGTTGATCTCGACAGCCTGCGAATGCATTACGTGGATGAGGGGCCTGCGCATGCCAGCCCGATTCTCATGCTGCACGGGGAGCCTTCCTGGTCTTATCTCTATCGCCACATGATTCCCGTATGCGCGGCGGCTGGCCATCGGGTGCGACCGATTACCCGTGGCGGTGCCGCGTACATGCAAAAACGGATTCCGGGTGCGAAGGATCAGCCCCATGTCACCCTCAAAGGCGGCCACTTCCTCCAAGAAGATTCGCCGGTGCCCTTTGCCCGGGCGATTAACGACCTACTTGTCACTCTGTCCTGAGGGTTTCGCGTGCATCCCGGCTTTCAAGAGAGATATGCGGCTCGCAAGCTATCGTTCCGGCGCAGCCTGAAGCTGCTGGAGCACGATGGCACGATCAACATTGACGGATCGCCCTGCGGCATGCCTGAATGTAAGATATATCACTGGGTGGAGGAACAGACATGAAGTGGATCGTGCTTATCATTATTGGTGCTGCTCTGGCTTTTTGGCTTTATAAGGGCCGTCGCAGGAACAACATCGAAGATCCTGATATGAAGACATTCGAGGAAAAGGATTACTACCTCACACCGGATGACAACTCATCCGATGATCACTCACCCGACGACAACTCCTCTGGTGACAGTAATCCGCGCCACTGAGTTGTTTCTTGTCCAGTTTGTCAAAAAAACAGCATCAGACCAGCCGTAATAACTCCAAACAGGATGGACAGCCCGATCAAGGTCTTCCAGGGAAAGGGTGGCGGAGGCGGCTCCACGGCAAGCTGCTCTTCCAGATAGCGTCTCAGCAATCGAGTATTGCGAGTATTGGCTTTGTAAATGGCATCAAAGGCATCTCCCACCACTGGCACCAGGCCACCGACAAAATCGATACCCATATTGCGCAGGATAAGCAGCTTCACATCCTTGCTGGCCCCAGCCCGCTGAGCTTCGACCAGCACATAGCCCGATAACACCAGGCCTGCGGCGTCGCCCACCACCGGCACCAGGCCAATAATGGCCTCAGCTCCGATCTGGAATCGAGTGAAGGGAATACCGATACTGTTATCGGTAAAGCGGCTGAACTTATCCAGCCGCTCAAGTATCGCCCGCTGCCGGGCTTCGGTGGGCTTTGCCATAACGTATCCCAAAAAACCTGCTTACCCTTTGGCCAGCGCGGCCCGCACCTTCTTGCCCAAGTGGCCCATTTCGACCCGACCCAGTACCTGGGGGCGCAGCTCGTTCATCACACGCCCCATGTCCTGCATTCCATGGGCGTCGGTTGAGCTGATTGCCTCACGGATCAGGCCGTCCAGATCATCCTCAGTAAGTGCGGCGGGCATGAACTCTTCAATGATCACCATTTCCGCCCGCTCTTTGTCGCCCAGTTCCTCGCGACCGGCATCGTCGTACTGACGGGCGGAATCGCGGCGCTGCTTGAGCATTTTGTCCAGTACCTTCAGAACGTCCTCGTCATTCAGGTCGCGGCGCTCGTCGATCTCGATCTGTTTGACTGCAGCCTGAGCCATACGCAGAGTGACAAGCCGGAGTTTATCCCTCTTACGCATCGCGTCTTTTACCGCGTTAGTCAGTTGTTCCTTAAGTGATAATTCCGCCATTGCCGGTCTCCTGTTCCAAGGGTTAAGAGAGCTGATTTCGCATTGAGAGTGGGGCCAGGTTTAATGGAAAACCTGCGCAGGTTCAACTGCCAAAAAAAACAACTATAAAACCAACAACCTGAAAAATGGAAAAGTTATTGTGTGATTTATTTCGCCACTAGAATCTAGCGGCCTGTCGGATGTCGGGTTTGTGAACCAAAGAGTCGTTTTCCGACTACTCTATTAACCTGTTCGTTCTAAAAACCAGCCCAATCTGCATCAAGGGCAGAACCGTAAATTATATCAACAACAAGGAGACGATCTATGAGCAACCCCATCATTGCAGACAACAAGCCAAAAAAAGTCACGCTGGAGAAAGGCAAAAAATACATGTTCTGCGCCTGCGGGCGCTCCAGCAACCAACCCTTCTGCGACGGTTCTCACGCAGGTACGGGTTTTAGCCCCAAAAGCTTCGCGGCAGAAGAAGACGGCCACGCGTTCCTGTGCCAGTGCAAACACACCGGCAATGCGCCTTACTGTGATGGCACCCACTCTCAATTCGACAAAGATCAGGTTGGCAAGGAAGGACCCGGTTAGAATCCAAAGACGAGGCAGATACCGCAGAATAGACAGGCCGTCAGCGGACAACAAAGGACAACGCTCTGTGACACCCAAACGCTGGAAGCTCAACATGCGGCCCCATGAGCTACCTTTCCGACGTCGCCTTGCCCGGGCCTCTGTGGCTTTAATCTATCGACAGACCGAAGACGGTGGGGTGGAGTTGCTGTTTATCCAGCGAGCCCGTCGGGCAGGAGATCCCTGGTCCGGGGACATGGCCTTTCCCGGAGGGCGTATGCAACCGGAGGATGCCACACCCCGGGCGGCGGCCGAGCGGGAAACCCTTGAAGAAACCGGTGTCGACCTTGTTCGCCATGGCCACTTTCAGGCCCGGTTGTCTGATCTTATTACCCGCCAACACAGCCGCTTACGACCTATGGTCATCACACCTTATGTTTATGAGTGGCGGGGAGCACAGGCGGTATCGCCGAACCACGAAGTCGCGCAGATGGTCTGGATTTCCCTTGACTACCTCGCAGCAAAAGAGAACCAGAGCAAACTTCTCTGGCGTACCCGTCTCGGCACCTTAAAGATGCCCTGTTGCCGATATCAGGGTTACTGCATATGGGGGCTGAGTTATAGCATGTTACAGGAACTGCTGGCGCATCAAGGTATCAATCTACGTCTTGCTCCGGAATAATAAAATAGCGGTCCAGTAAATTCGCGTCATCGAAATGCCTTCTGCCCTGAAACGCCGTGGCGTGATGCCCCCACTCACGCATCGCACCGGCAGAAGGCACCCCCATCGGCCACAGAAGAAACCGCTCTGGCCGCTCAGACCCCATTACCAAACCGGTGGGCGAAAACAGCCGATGGCCTGATGGTGACGGTGTTAGCAGCGACGCATAATCACGCCATTCATAAACCTGGCTATCCAGCGCTGAATGGTCGTGTTCATGGCCGTAACCCCAGGGCCGAATACCCACCAAGTAATGACTACCGGCCGCGATACTCAGCGCGGGATGCCGAAGCTCGCGCCGCAACGACATACCAATAGCCGGCTTCTCCCCGCTGATATCACGGGATGGCCGGGGACTCAGCTGACCCCGAACCGGAAACCAGAGGTGGAAACACCCACAGGGGTGAATGCTGTCATAGAGCATTGGTTTGCCCTGCGCATCCAGTGTTACGCGCCACAAAAGCCCGTCCAGCTCGCCGGCCAGGATATCCCATGACCCACTGGCAGTACGGCGAGGGAACCAAATCAGATAGCTGAGTTGAGGCAGGCTGAGCGAGCCCCAGCGGGTATAACTCAGTTTCTGGTAAACCACCGGTAAGGGCTCAAACTCCAGCCCGTCCTCCCCGCGACCCGGTATTCCGATCCGGTCATCGTCACCTCGCTGTTCAACCACCCAGACAGGCGCAAACGTGGCGAAAAGGGTCGCACGTTCATCAGGACTGAAACGGGGAATGCCCAGCGCACTGCGCGAACGAGAAGCCTTCATAAGGGCAGTGAGTTGACTGTCACTGTATTGAGGCTCCTGGCTGGGCTTATAGACAATTCGGGGATACTGCGGCCGATAATCTTCAAACGCGTCCAGCAGTTCAGCAAACAGATTGTCGGTTCGGAACCTTACCAGTGGCATCACGACAGGATAAAGGCCAACGGCACGTTGCCAGGTCACATAGTCATCCGGTACATGGACCGACTTTGCCATTGCCAGAAACGCGTGCCGATCGGCGCTCAACATTGCTAGTCCAGCCTCGGCGCAGGTAACCAAAGGGGCAATGTCGGATTCCGGTCTACCAAGATTCGCCGCTTCCAGAAGCCATGCCTGCCTTGCATTGCGCCATGCTGCCGCTAACCACTCATTACGCTGAGACGAATTCAGCCGACTGTGATCAAAGCTGGCCAGGAAACGGTTCACCCTCAGATAAGGAAATCCTGGCACCGGTGTGGTTGTGGCCTCGAAGGCCCTGGCATCCGTCACCTGATGCTGCCAGTTCTGCAGCATCGTTTGGCACGACTGAGAGACAACGGCGTCCGGCAATGGCGACGCACGGTAACCATGTACAGCGCATCCTCCCAGCAACATCGCCAGAACAAGGAACAAACTTTTGCCACCAACGGAAAGCACCATCGCACGCATCCTACCAACTTACTCCCCGATCACCATTTTAAAGCGATCCGGCCATGGCAACCAATGAAAAGATCATAACAATAACCAGGCACGGGCTGCAGAATCGGTGGAACAACTCCATACCGTCAGGAGGCAAATATGGTCAACGAAAATGATATGAAACACCTGGGCCGCCGGGTTGGCCTTGGGCGAATCGCGACTATACTGCCTAGTACACAACAACGAGAAACTGGCGAATTATCGGGGCAAGCTTTGGTTCCCGAGGCCGGCAGAGACGCAGGCAAAATCTGCACGGAGCATTCATGAAACCGTTTCGACTGAACAGACATGGCAAACTGGTGTTTCCCTCAAGCATCTTTACCGAGCTCGACTTCTCGATCATCACCGATCTCAACCAGTTGAAGGCAATCATTCGGCGCGACTTCGAAGTGAAGGCGCCGACTGGCACCGAAATCGCCGAGCGAGCGGCGGCAGGTGGCTATGCGACGCGCTACGATCTGTTGCGTGATATCGGCTTGCACCTTTTCTGGGCGAACCGGTACCCGCTGGTGATGTACAACAAGCAACCGATGCGCTGGCGCGATGTCCCGCGCACCCGCGACGATGTATTCGTGCCTCTGCTGCAGCCCTGGGAGGGGCGCGCAGCCAAGTCCGCAGGTGTCCGCGAGGCCTACGAGCAACTGCCGGCAAAGTGGAACGGAACGGCGGAGGACGAGCTGTTCGACACACTTTTCGACGGCTTCTCAAACAAGCTCTACCTGGCAGCGTCACTCCCGCCGATCAAAGCCACGATTGCCGAGGCGCTCGCCACTGGCGATGCCAAGACGACCACCCTCGGCAACTATAATCCCGACCATCCGCGCTACAGCGTCGACGACATCCTTGATGTCTCAGAGGAGCAGCCCGAACTTGAGGCGCTCCGGCGCTGGGCGATGGTGCTGCACAACCAGCACCCCTGGGACCGGAGCCAGGCCAGGCTGAAGCCGTTGGCCGACATGCAGGATGACGACATCGTCGTGCTGTTTTATCCGAAAAACCGCCACGTGCTCGACTTCATCAACCGCGAAAAGAGTGGTACCACCGACGCGAAGCAGGCGCCGACGCCAGATCCAGCGGTCGAGCCCGTGAGACCCTATCCGCCGGTGGTAATTGGCGACAATGCGCCGATCCAACCGAAAGTCGAGGCGCTGGCAATCCGCAAGGGTGAGGTCATCTGCTCAAACGAGGATGTGGTCCGGAACTCCCCATCCTCGTGGTCGCCAATGAGCGCGCAGGAAATCACCGACAAAACCGGCATCGAACGGCGCCGTTATACCGCCGAGCCACTGGAGAATATCGCCCTTGAGGCCGCGCGGGCAGCGATGAAGCATGCCGGTCGCGGGTCCGAGGAGATCGGTGCGGTGCTGTTCTGCTCCTGTACCTCGAGCCGCCTGATCCCGTCGACCGCCACCTGGCTATCAGGCCAGTTGGGCATCATGCAGACCCATTGCTCGGTCGACATGGTCGCTGCGTGCGCCGGGTTCCCGTATGGCGTCGCCGAGGCGATCCGCTTGCTGCGGGAGATCGAACGTCCGGTCCTGCTGGTCATGGCCGAGAAGTTCTCGGACAAGATCGGCAATGCCCGACCGTCGCGGATGATCTTTGGCGACGGCGCCGCCGCCATGGTGATCGCGCCGTCCGACGGTGAACGTGACATTCATGTGGTCCAGACCTATGCGAGCGGACCCGCCAGTCAGGTGAACTCCATCATCTGGCCGAATCACGACTTCGACAACGACATCACGGTCTATGGCCCCGAGGTCAAGGCGTTGGTCAAGCGCTACCTGAACCAGATGATGGGCGAGCTTTCCGAACTCGGATTTGAGATCGACATAATCGTGCCCCATCAAGCCAACAAGACAATGATCATAGAGATCGCCGAGCCCCAGGGGATCGACGCCAAGGACATTTACTTCAACATCGCCGAGGTCGGCAACGCCTCTGCGGCGAGCATCCCGATTGCGCTGGCCGACGCCGTCTTCGACGGGGCGGTCAGCAAACGGTCGCTGGTTTTCGCTCCGGGCTTCGGCGCCGGCGCCGTCGGTGGCTACGTTATCCTGTCGCTGGACCCGGCGATGGTCGCGCCGGAGGTGACCACTTCTCTCGCCATGAGCCCATGGCCGACGAAGGCGCACTCCTCGATTGAAGATATCAAGGAGGCGTTCCATACATAAACTCTCGTTTCAGCGAATTGACGAGTCGTTTCTGTTGCGCCTTCTGGATTTGCCGGAGTTGCTCGGAAAACCGGGACCGAAAATAAATCGGACCGAAAATAAATCTGTCCCGGTTTTCCACTCGAAACAGCCCTCAATTCTGTCAACTTTTTTTGCATATTAGGGCGTGCGCTTGTTCGTTGTGCTTTCAACCCACTGATAAAGATAGTTATCCAAACCTGGTACGGATATCGCTTTATTTATGCTGGATTGATGAATTACCTAATTTGGGGATACTCCTATGACACGAACAAAAAGCACCTATCTGGGCTTACTCGCGGTCCTGCTGGCGCCGATGGCGGCGAATGCAGTTCCGATTACACTCATCTACGTTAACAGCAGCTCCGGCGCGTTGTATTCATACGATTCGAGTGCCGCATATTCTGAGACGCTCATTGCAGGCTCGACCGGGGCTTTCAGCATTTCCTCGGGGCCAGCAGCGAACACCATCTACATCCAAGCTGGCAGTGGAGCGCTATCCACGTACGACCTCACGACTGATGTGCAGACTAACGTCGGCGGCTCCGTTCCGGGCAATGCGCTTGGGGAAGGTCGCGATGGATTTCTGTATGCCGGTTCAGGCGCAAGTCTTTATCAGGTAGATCCCGGCACCGGCATTTCCAGCTTGATCGGAGGTGGCACATACGGTTACGCAGGCGACATAGCCGTTGATCCAACCAGTCTCAGTTCAATGTATGGCGCCGTTTCGACCTCGACCGGAGTATCGCTCGTGACGGTAGACAAGACAACCGGGGCGCAGTCGCTTGTTGGATCCTTCGGCGTCGCCGGCTCTATTTTCGGGCTCGGCTTTTCGCTCGACGGGTTGCTGTACGCGACAGGACCGACCGCGAGCGGTGGCGGTATCTATACCATAGACAAAACGACAGGCGCAGCGTCGCTGGCTCGCACGGTTGGGTATTCACCATTCGACATGGCGACACAGCCGTTCGAAGTTGACGAGCCAACCACCGTTCCAGAACCTGCCACCCTTTCCCTACTAGGTCTTGGTCTTCTCTGCATGGGTGCGGCAAGACGCAGATGTAAAGCCTGATCCATTCCGACAGTTTGCAAAAACCCGTCCTATGCGTCTGCGCGGCAGAAGTGTTCTGAGCAAGGGGTTCTGCCGCGCCAAATCACAGTTGGCCTAAAACCAGGACAGATTTATTTTCGGAGCGACGTAAGGGGAAAATTCAGCGCAATAATTGTGGCCTAGACGGGCATAAACTTCTCCTTGCGTCTATGGCACTGAATCCCTTCGGTACATCGAACACAAACGTTAACCGAGGTGTTGGGGAGTTTCATACCGATCAAACCACGCTCCCGACCAGAAAATAAATCTGTCCCGGTTTTCCTGCTCGCCATGAGCCCATCGCCGACGAAGGCGCACTCCTCGATTGAAGATATCAAGGAGGCGTTCAATACATAAACTCTCGTTTCCGGCAAAATCGAAGGGGCACTGTCGGAGACTACGCCCTCATATGAGCCCGATACTCGCCCTGTCGCTCCAACATCCATCCCGGATACTCCGCGGGCAGGCGGCTGACGTTCTCCAGAGCCGCCAGCTCATCGTCTGACAAGCGAATGCGCGCCGCCTGAATGTTATCCCGCAACTGGTCTTCCCGTTTCGCGCCAACAATCACCGAGCTAACAGCGTTCTGGTGCAGCAGCCAGGCGAGGGCAATTTGAGCAACACTGGCCGGATGGCCGTCGATCTCCTTACCTACGGCAATCTCTCGCATAACGTCGATGACCTTGCTGCCGCGTTCGCGGTTAACAGGGGGAAAATCGAATTTCGCGCGGCGATTTTCTTCGGATGCTTCCGGCCCCTCATACTTGCCAGAAAGGTAGCCACCTGCCAATGGGCTCCATACCATCAGTCCGATGTTTTCGGACTCCAGCATGGGAATGATTTCCCGCTCCACGTCCCGGCCAACAATGGTGTAGTGGGCTTGTAATGACAAAATCGGACACAACCGGCGGGCCTGGGCAATACCAACAGCTTTCATCACTTGCCAGGCGGCCCAGTTCGACAGGCCGATGTAACGGATATGGCCGTGCTGAACCAGGGTATTCAACGCCTCCAAGGTTTCTTCCATCGGCGTGGCCGGGTCAAAACCATGGATCTGGTACAGGTCAATATAATCGGTTTGCAGGCGCTGCAGACTGGCCTTGCACTCGTTCATGATGTGCACCCGGGAGGCACCGCGGGCATTCGGGCCTGCGCCCATCGGGCCGAGCACCTTGGTGGCTATCACGACGTCTTCGCGCTGGACGTCAAGATTTTTCAACGACTGGCCCACAATGCGCTCACTGGAGCCCCCGCCGTATACATTGGCGGTGTCGATGAAGTTGATGCCTGCGTCCAGCGCCATTGTCATCAGCTTGTCGGCCTGCTCTTGCTGCAGTTGGCCGATCAGCCCCCACATATCGTCTCCGCCGCCAAAGGTCATCGTGCCCAGACATAACTCGGATACAAACAAACCCGACTTACCCAGTGTGCGGATACGGAGAGGGGCGTCATTCGTGGATTGGGGTATATTGGGCGTTGTCATAATCGATCACCTCATCTTTGCGGAAGAACCTGCCGGTGCAGGATGCGGGATTCATGTTACGGTGAGATAGAGGAAATTCGGCTGGCAAAAACTCTCAGGTCCTTGCATGATCCTATCAACTCGAAAAGCCTCAGCCCGGAAGCTGCTCCGCGATCTCGTCGAGCAGCAGTGGCTTTCCCATGGCCCTGAGTGCGCAATTGATGGCTTGCGCCTTACCCGGTCTCTTGAGCCCAGCGGCACCATTCGGGCCCTGTATCAGACCTCATGCTGCATGGTGTTGCAGGGCGCCAAGGTCAGTGCGATTGGGGATACGGTATTTCATTATGGCCAGGACGAGTGCCTGTTTGCGTCCGTCAATGTCCCGGTGAACTCACGTATTGTGGAAGCCACTGCCGATAGACCCTATCTGGCACTGAGTCTATCCATTGATCCGACGGTGATTTCCGAGCTGTTGGTGGCCCAGCCGGAAATGGCGTACCGGGGGCCAAAGCAGGCGGCGCTGGTAACAGCCAGAATGCCGGATGATTTGTACGATCCTGTCATTCGTTTGCTCCATCTGCTCGATCAACCACATAACCGCGAGGTACTGGAGCCGCTTGTCCGCCGGGAAAAGACAAGGTCATAATGCGATCGAGCGTGGCAATTGAAACATGGACATGAGGCGATCAGAACGAAATGGCAAAGCAGGGGCAAAAGCCAGGGTCTGCCCCCGGTTCTCGTCTTTTACAACATTGCACTCCGGAAAATCAGCACTACACTGATATTGTTTATTTTCTTGGCTCCTGGCCAATCCCTAATCTAACCGGCTATAAGAATAACCCCCGGAGATTCAGATGGTTAATCATACCCTTACTCGATCCACCTCTCTTTTTGCCTCCACCGTTGCTGTCTTTTTATTTGCAAGTAGCGCTTTCGCCGCCACCGAAATCAAACTCGGATGGACGACCTCCGATAGCGAGGTAGACCCTTACGCCATCGCCGCTCGTTACTTTGCGGAAGAACTCGAAAACGCAGCACCCGGTGAATTCGACGTTTCGTTCTTCCCTAATCACCAGCTCGGTAACGATACCGCGATGCTTGAGGGGCTACAGTTTGGCACTATGGATGCTGGTGTGATCACCGGCACCCAGGTAGGCCAGTTGGAGACGGCGTTTCAGCTCAATGATCTCCCCTTTCTTTACGCCGATAGCGCCCAGGCTCATGAGGTGCTGGACGGCGAAGTCGGTCAGGAATTGCTCAAGCGACTTGAGGCCCAGGGCATCATAGGACTGGGTTTTGCCGAGGCAGGTTTCCGGCATACCATCAATAATTTACGACCAGTGGCAAAGCCAGACGACTTCAAGGGTATCAAGCTGCGTGTCCAACCCAGTGACCTGTTTATCGACAGCTTCCGTGCGATTGGCGCAAACCCGACGCCAATGGCCTGGAGTGACGTTTTTACTGCAGTACAGCAGGGCACTGTCGATGGCCTGGAGATTCCGCTTGCAGTCATCTTTGCTAACAAATACCCGGAGGTTACAAAGTACCTCTCATTGACCAACCACACCTACAACGCCCTCGCGTTGTTGATCTCAAAAGACGTCTTCGACGGCTTGTCGGAAGAGCTTCAAGGCGCCGTCGGTGAAGCCGCCAAACGCGCCATCGAACGCCAGCGGGCAACTGTGGCCGCCAATGAAAAAGACATCCTGCAACAAATCAAGGATGCCGGTATGGAGGTCAATGACATTGACGATGTCGAGGCTTTCCGAGCCAAAGTCGCCAGCGTTTACGATGCGTACAGTGACAAAATCGGTGCCGACCTTGTCGACAAGGCGCTGGGCCAGGTGAGCGAATAAGCAGGCATACACCGAGCGCCGACATAAATTGGAAATCGATCTTCGTGGGACATCTTCTCAATGTATCGTCATGTGGATACTGCCGGACGCTGGGTAGTCAGAATCTCCTACCTTCTGGGGGCGATGAGCGCGCTGGTTATGCTGGGCAGCCTCCTCGTCGGGGTCTTCTACCGTTACGTACTTGACGCTTCTCTGGCCTGGAGCGATGAGGTCGCTACCCTCGCTTTCATTTGGACCATATTCCTGTTTTCAAGCGCTCTTGTCCGCGACTTTGGCCATGTCCGGGTCGCACTTTTGCTGGACGCCCTTCCCCGTGTGGCCGCTGAAGTTTTCGAGCGGGCCATCGTTATTCTAGTGTTAATCTTCGGCTATATCCTGCTCACGACGGGCTGGGATTATACCGTGTTTACGGCGAACCGCGTGTCGGCGGCTGTCCGGTACCCGATGTGGCTGCAGAATGCGGCAATCCCCGTTTGCGGTGGTCTGATTATCTTCCACGCGGTGGTTCTCTTGCTGCGCCCTACGTGGATCAGGGATATGCCTGAGGTGAACAATGGGTGACATCGGCTCAGTCATGATTGTCGGTCTTTTTGTCATGCTGATTCTCGGGGTCCCCATTGCCATTACCCTGGGCCTGCTCACAGCTGTCGGCGTCTGGATGGCGGACAGCAACCCCATGATCATGGCCCAGCGCTTTCTGGCAGGTGGTTCAGTTTCCAGCCTTCTGGCTATCCCCGGATTCATTCTTGCCGGCGAATTGATGAGCGCGGGCGGGCTCTCCCGCCGTCTTGTGCGAGTGGCATCGGTATTTTTTGGTCATCTGACCGGTGGACTTTCCATGTCTACTGTCGTGGCCGGCACGTTTTTCGGGGCAATTTCCGGTTCTGCGCCAGCGACTACCGCGGCAGTCGGCTCGATCATGATCGATGAGCTTGAAGCCAAGGGGTATAAACGGGGTTATGCCGCAGCACTGGCTACCGCCGTGGGACCGCTTGGCCAAATGATTCCACCGTCTATCCCGATGGTCGTTTGGGGCGTACTTGCAGAGGAGTCCATTTCCAGACTTTTCCTCGCCGGGATTATTCCCGGGCTTATTGCAGCGGCTGGCTTTTGTGTCGTCAGTGTTCTGTATGCACGGCGCATGGGAATACCCAGGGAAAGCCGTGCAACCAAAGCAGACATTCTGTTTGCACTGCGCGATGGGTCCTGGGCACTGTTAGCGCCCGTGGTCATCCTTGGGGGTATCTATAGCGGGATCTTTACACCCACAGAGGCTGCAACGGTAGGCGCATTCTATAGCGCTCTGATCGGCCTGTTTTTTTACCGCGATCTGCAGTTCAGGGAACTCCCTGCCATCCTGATCAAATCCATGCGTACAACGGCTGTCATCATGTTCATTATCGCTGTTGCCTATGGTTTCGCGTGGGTTATGGCCAGCGAACAGATCCCCGGGAGACTTACAGAAAGCTTGCTCGCGCTGACCACAAATCCGTTTCTTCTCCTGTTGATCATCAATCTCATGTTGCTCGTTCTGGGCGCAGTGATGGATAACATCTCCGCCATGGTGATTCTCAGCACGGTATTGATTGGTCTGGGTCAACAGATTGGTCTGGACCCTATACAACTAGGTGCCATGGTAGTTATTAACTTTGCCGTTGGAATGGTAACGCCTCCCGTTGGTTACTCCATTTTTGTCGCCTCCAGTATTAGCGGAATGCGGGTCGAGACCATAGCCCGCCATATCTGGCCGTTCCTGTTGGTACTCCTCGGTGTGGTTGGCCTGATTGCCTATGTACCAGCCGTGACGCTCTGGCTTCCTGGTTTTTATGACTGAACATGCCCCCCACGACCAACAGGCGAGACACCGACGATGATTGCCCCATCCGATATTCCGGCACCGAATCCAACTCCCAGCCAGCCTGCTCAAAAGCTACCTGCTGGCGCCTGTGACACCCACGCTCATCTCTTTGGGCCCCAGGAACGTTACCCCTATCATCCAGATCGAAACTACACACCGCCCGATGCCAGCGAAGAAGCTTATCGACACTTGTTAAAAACCCTTGGATTTGAGCGCGCGGTGTTAGTACAACCCAGTGTCTATGGGACCGACAACAGCAGGATGCTAGACACACTCTCCCGCATCACCGCTGACGACGAGCTGCAATGGCGGGGGGTTGCTGTCGTCGATCGTCATGTCAGTGATGACGAATTACACTACATGCACAAAGTAGGGGTACGTGGGATCCGAGTGAACCTGGTGTTCTCGGGGGGAGTCACCTTTGATGACGTCAAGGCCCTCGCTGATCGCATCAAGGCGCTGAATTGGCATATTCAGTTTTTGGTTGATGTATCAAAGTTTGAGCGCCTGGCGGAACGGCTGAACAATTTGCCGGTGCCCTCGGTGGTAGACCACATGGGCCATATGCCGGCCTCGCTCGGCATCAACCACCCAGGCTTTAAAGAGCTTCTGAGCCTGTTAGCAGATGGACGAACCTGGGTGAAACTCACGGGTCCAAATCGCATCAGCGCTCTGGATCACGCGCCGTTCACGGATGTTGATCCCTTTTTCCGGTCACTACGCGCAACCCGTGAAGACCGTTGTCTCTTTGGCACAGATTGGCCGCACGTCAAGCTTCCAGGTTCCATGCCCAATGATGCCACTCTTGTCGATGAGTTTTTGAGACTGGTGCCTGAATCTTCTGGTCGTCAGGCTATCCTCGTCGATAACCCTGAGCGCTTGTATCAGTTCACCCAGAACACAAGTGATTAGCTCTATAAAACCGGGACAAATTAATTTCCAACAGCCGGTCTCCCCGGTATTCCAACCCCGTGATCCACTTACGGGCTGCATTACACCGAAGGCTCTTTGATGCCTCTGCTGATTATGCGCCAGGTGTTTGAACAGGTAAAAACCAGCCCGATGATCAAGACGCAGAACGTGACAATGAACGCTATTCTCAAGAAATTCCTTTTGTTTCAAGCCTCTATCTGCTAGCGCCTACCGCCGGCGCTTTCAGCTTGGATGGCGCCCTCTCCAGCGGGGCACAAGCACTCTCCCCAGCAACGGAAATCAATGGTGAAGCCCGGCAACTGCCAGGTCAGCTCAAGGATCAACTCGCCATCACCGAAACTCAGGCGGTTGGTGGTACCGGTGCATTACTGCAACTGGCAAAAAATGAGCTTGGCACCGACACCATGAGCACTCTCCCTAGCAAAGCTTCGGGCCATCCAGCCTGTTGGGGGGAGCCAGCAATCTGAGCGAAGGCCTGCTCTCCAATATTTCGTCCATGAATGGGGTGCAGTCGGCCTTCTCAGCGCTGGGTATGGACAGCGCCATGATCCAGCAATTTGTACCCATTATAATGGGCTTCTTGGGAGACCAGGGGGTTGGCTCTTCATTGCTTGGCCAGTTGCAGGGTCTTTGGACGCCTGCCAACTGAGTGGATAACCGGGATTCGGTTTAAGGCAGGCGGGGAAATGTTGAGATATACAAGCCTTCAACCTTATCTCGGGCCCACTGGGTCTTACGTAAAAACTTCAACGATGACTTGATTGACGGATCGTTTTTAAAGCATTTTATGTCGATTCTTTGGGCTAACCCATCCCAGCCGTAGTGTTCTTGAAGACTTGTTACAACTCTCTCCAGAGTAACCCCGTGCAATGGATCATTCGGTTGTTCATTTCGGTGAATTCGGCGCTCATTATATTGGCGCAGTGTCCCGGGCTTGAAAGCCACCCATCAACGACTTGATCGACAGAGCTCTGGCCCGCTGCGATATTTTCGCCCACCGCCGACCAGCTGTAACTTCTGTCATCTACCCGCTCGCCGGTTTGAACACCTTCAGGGCCGGTATGACTAAAGAACTCCAGCTCTGCCATATCCTCCGAATGAGCCCGGGCGGCATCCTCGAGCTTGCAGTTCCAGGCCAGCGGTTCTGCTGCATCAAAGTCCTGGTCGCCGCATTGCCGGGGCTGGCTGCGAGCTTCATTGACGCGATTCAGCAAAGCCCGATCAGTTTCGTCCATCTTGCAGTCGCCGGCCACAAGAAAACCGGAAAACCCGAGCAAAACCAGCAGGGCAAGGGCGTATGATGAACGGGGAAATGAGAAAGTCATAACACACCTACCAAGTACGCTACAGAATGGGCAAAAAAGCCAGGCCCAGTCGCTGGCGCCTGCTGTTAGTTAGGCTTACTGATCAATGCTTTACTTGAGTTCATCTACAGCGTGATAGTCATTAGACGATAGCAGGTATGCCAGGGCGTACAACTCGAGTTCAGTCTGTGTGTAATAAAAGCCTTTGTAGATAATGAGCGGCTCATGCAACGCCAGGTTGATCATCTTTTTATGGTTTATTCCGTGGCGTGTCGAGATAACGCCTTTGTATGCCATTTCTGAGTGGAGCGCATCCACAGACCAGCCTGCAGAGTATTCGAGGAAAAGTGGGTCTGCGAGCTCCGCAAGCTGGTCACTGAGCGTCGTTGTGGGCGCCTCTATGTCGCCGCTCTCAGGGAGACGCCCGTTGAGCACAAGCCGCGCGCAACTGCTGATGCTGAGCCATATCGCCGCAGCGCTGAGACCGGTGAGTAAGGTGCGCCTATCCATCAGCATGACCTTTTAAAGTGCTGGCAAGGTACGCGCCCAGGCGCAACGCCAGTGCCACAATGGTGAAGGTTGGGTTGGAGGCGCCGCCGGCTGGAAAGACCGACGACCCGGCCACGTATAGGTTATCGGTCGTGTGCACGCGGCAGTTGCTGTCGACCACCGAATCGGCCGCCGACAGACCCATTCGTGTTGTGCCCATCAGATGTCCGCCATCATGCAGCTGGAATTCGGGCTGCAGAATAGAGGGGCGCCCCAACCCCGAGCGCAGCAATGCCTCGCCGAACAGCTGCCAGCTCTCACGCGCCAGGTCATGGTAGCGGTAGTGAAAATCAATCCGTGGCATGGGGAGTCCAAGGTAATTGCTCCGATCGCCCTCGCGTACGGCATTCCTGAAATCAGGGGCAAGCTCGGCCCGAAGGGTAACCGGGGTATGAAGCATCTCGCGTCGCTTGCCCAGTAGCACGGTTGGGGTCATCTGCTGCATATTAAAATCAGCGCTGAAAGACAGCACGCCGTTCTCGACGCAATAACTGTCTGATAACTGGAGTGCGTGTACCAGGTTGGGATCTTCTTTGAGGCCAATTGGCAGCCGGTCCTGGTCCAGGTACATGTCCGCCACCGCGTAAAGGTGTGGATGCTCCATCAGGCCCAGTCCAACGGGCATGTGCTCAACAATATCAGAGAGCTGCAACAACCTCGGGTTGCCCACCCCACCAGAGGCAAGCACAAAGGTGTCAGCTGACACGAACGTTGGTGAGAGCTGGGGTGCCAGTGAGTCTCGCAGCTCCAGAGCGGTGACGGTGCGCCCCCGCGCTATCAGGCGCAATCCGGTGGTGCCAAGTATCAGGTCAACGCGGGGATGGTACTGGAAAAAGGAATGGTACTTTTTATTAAACCGGACTGGCGGGCTCACGAAGAAAGGCTTGTAAACCAGCTCCGATGTTCCTTCAATGGCCACCGTCGGTTGGCGATAGGCGTCGTCGGGCAGCTCGATAATGTGGGCGGCCGCTGGATACCAACGGTTTAATTCCTGGTAGGAGATAGGCCACGCTTGAGCTGTGAAGGCTCTCTCCTCCAGCACGGCACAAAACCCGCCCCAGATGGTCGAGGTACCACCAAAGCAACGTTGCGTGTGCATGGGGAAGTAATTGTCTGGCAAATCGCCATGTAACTGCACATTGGCCAAGGTCTGGATGGTTGGGTGTGGCTCGAGCAATCCGCTCTCGATGACGGCGATTTTAAGGGAAGTATCTTTGGACAACTCAAACGCCGTGGTGATGCCGGCGGGACCGCTACCGAGGATAATAACGTCATAATGACGGTGCTTGGGTTGATTGAGAATCATAGATTTAGCCTGGCTCGCCCGGGACCGCCCGATTACGTTATGAACTTAATTCAGTATTGGCGACATCCCGTAAAAAGCACTAATTTCTACGGGAATTCTCGACATGGCTGGAGGTAGGCTATGGACAAATCTGAGCGCTGGTCGCACGAGAAAAATTAATCTTTCCCGGCTCTCCATTACAGGTCTACGGTGTCTTGGCTTTACGATAAACCTCACAGGTTTTATTCCTCTCACGCGCCAGTTTGGGATCGCCCTGAATCAGCATGCCGCTTCACTTGGAAATATAAATCTGTCCCGGGTTTCCTTGTCCCGGGTTTCCTTCTTAATCTGTCCCGGGTTTCCCGGGTTTCCTGAGTTTTGAATCCATAAAGAAAAACTCCGTCATTCAGACTGGGCTTTGAAGTCTGGAGCGGCTACCCGCCGCTATACCGATTTCATTTGTCGATGAAGGGAGTGCGCAGTAAACTAAATCATTGCGCCGAGGGACTGATGGCCCTCCAGGCATTTTCATCATGGATTGTGAGACCTTCGATATCCTTGGCCGTTATGAAATGGATAGGGGCGTTCAGGACAAGCACTACGACTTCTGGTGGAACCTGCCGCGTGACTACATGGTTAGTTCCGAGTGGGGGCTACCGCCGCAGTTTGAGAACGGTCTGGTAGCAGAAGACCTGCTTAGCAACAAATATGGGCACAGCATCCATTTCTGGGACCTGCGCGCGCGCAAAAATATCCAGACCATCGACCTGGGTGCCAACTACCAGATGGCGTTGGAAATCCGGCCTGCACACGATCCCGCCAAGCAATATGGCTTTTGCGGCGTCGTGGTCGATACAACCAACCTGCAAGGCGCAGTATTTACCTGGAGGCGAACTGCGGATGGAACATTCGAGGCCAGGAAAACCATTACAATTGATCCCGCTCCTGCTGATCCCGCCGATCTTCCAGAGATGCTAAAGGGCTTTTCGGCAGTACCTCCCCTGGTCTCGGATATTGACTTGAGCCTCGACGACAAGTTCCTTTATGTCTCCTGCTGGGGCCTGGGGGAAATGCATCAATATGATGTATCCGATCCGATGAATCCGACACTTGCTGGCAAAGTCGAAATCGGAGGCATTGTTGCCAAACATAAGCACCCCAACGGCCGAGAATTTGGCTATGGCCCGCAGATGGTCGAAATCAGCCGCGACGGCAAACGCGTCTATTGGACCAATTCGCTTTATTCCACCTGGGACGATCAATTCTATCCTGGTGATCGGGGGGCGGCGATGGTTTGCGCTGACGTTGGAGAAAATGGCGGGTTGACCCTGAACAAAAATTTCTGGGTTGACTTCCCTAAAGGCTATCGAAGCCATCAGATCCGGCTGGAAGGGGGCGATTGCTCGACCGATAGCTTCTGCTATCCGAACGTTTGAGCTTTGAGCGAGCCAACAACGATGACGGCCCTTTGGTGGGCTGTCATCGTTTCAGGACTCCATCATGGGGTGAACCCTGGCATGGGATGGCCTCTGGCGGTCTCTGCTGCTCTGATGGAACGCCGATCTTCTGCAATGCCTGCGGCACTGGTTGCGCTGGCCGGTGGACATTTTCTCGCAATGCTGGCGATCCTTTTGCCGTTCTCGCTAATGACGACCCTTGTAATGTGGGAACGGGAGTTGCGCATTGGCGCGGGGCTGTTAGTTTTGTCGATGGGCCTGCTCATACTGATCTACCGCCGCCACCCACGCTTTCTCGCACGGGTGCCGCCGGGCAGAGTTGCATTCTGGTCTTTCCTGGCAGCCATGGCGCATGGGGCGGGACTGATGCTGGTGCCAATCTATCTGGGGATGTGCAGTGATCCAGCCATGCAGAACGCTGGCCACGATGCGGCGGGCGCGTTAATGGCCAATAACCTTGGATTTGCGTTGCTGGTTGCAACCGTACATACCACTGCGATGAGCCTTGCGGGTAGCGGGCTTGCTGTCGTGACGTATGTCTGGCTCGGGCTAAAATTTCTGTCGCGCAGCTGGTTCAATCTGGACGTGCTCTGGGCATTGAGCCTTATTCTTGTCGGATGCATTGGTGCTGGCACTGCATTGATTCAAACCAGATAAGCCGTCGGTCGGCATTGGGTACGTCAAAGGCCTGGTCGATGCGACGGTACGTTCCGGATCGGTGGTGTGGTTTACTCAATTGCGCTTTAATGCGCGAGACACTCACTTGCCTGCAGATACGCCTGTCACTATGCCCCTAGTCACATCGCCCGAACAAAATGTCTCCGAAATTGAGATAGAGCAGGCAATCCGCACAGGCATCGAACGTTACTTTGACGACTGCCGGGCGCGGGTACCGGCGTTTATTGATCGTCATTTCCATTACCCCGGTGCCATCGCGACCAACCGGATGGCGCTGGGATGGGACATGCTGCGGGCACCCGTCAATCTACTTTGGGCGCCGGTTTACGCCCTGGCGTGCCTGGTGAAAATTCTGACGCGCAAACGAACAGGCCTGATGTGGCCGCATGGCTTGGCGAATCGTGTGCCAGCCGGTTTTACCACCCGGGTACAACAGCACATCTCGCACCTGATCCTGGTGGACCTGTTGAACAATGGCCAGGAAGGCCAATTGCTGGAGAGCTATCTGGTGAAGGCCCTGGAAGCGGTCTATGCGCACCATACCCATGAACCAGTCGATCACCAGCAGTTCAGCAAGCTGATTGAGCCGCTGGTTGCGGACGCTCTCAGTCAGTACCGGGTGACCCGGACGGCGTCTGCCGATATCACCAACAGTATTTCATGCACGGTGTTGGGCGCGTTTGCGTTCCAGAAGTTTACCCCGGGTGGTATCGGGCTCGGAGTAGTGCTCGCGTCCATGCTCGCAAAGACCCTGGCCGCCAGGGATTTTATCCTGGGTGAAACCATCGGAAGTTGGTACTACAGCTGGCTTCCACCGGAGCCTTCGCTGGCGACGACAGTCAGCGTTATGGTCGCTGTCATGGCCTCATTGGCGGCGTTTGCGGCCTTGTCCGGTGTTATTTTCGATCCCGTTCAGGCGGCGGTCGGTTTACATCGTCGGCGCCTGCACAAGTTACTGAATCACCTGCAGAGGGACGTGTCACTCAGCACCCAAAGCAGCTTTCGCCCGAAAGACCAGTTTGTGGCGCGGATTCTGGACACGTTCGACATGGTCAAATCGGGTTTACTTTAATTACCGGAGTTTTATCCAAAAAAATAAATATGCCCCGGTTTTCAGCGCTTTAACAGGTCAGGTTGACATCTCCGGAAGTTAGCTGAAGGATAGGACGGTATGACCAGAGCCAACCACGATCCCGAAAACCAAAATAACGGCGCGCCAGGCGAGCTCGTAAAGCCATTTGACGCGGCCATCAACCGCCTTGCTGAACTCAACGCCGTTGAGGGCGTCTCGCCGGTATTCGAGGTAATCGATACTGCACGGCCTCTGATGTTCAGTCCCGAAGGTCTGGAGGCGCTTTACGAACGCGTGCCGGCCATTGAGTCGGCGAGATTCTTTGGTGGGAGTGACTGGGACTATCCCCAGACACTGGTGCCTTCCCTGGCCGCACGCACGGTTCGCCACGGCGATCCGGCCGCAACCATGGTTGAAAGCCTGAGTCAGATTCGCCTCTTGGCGGTGGCCAAAGGCGACTACATCCACGCTTCTATCTCAGCAGAGCACGCCCATCACTTTCTCGCCCAAGTACTGGCGATGAATCTCGATCTGGTGGTTGGTGATCTCCAGGAAGCCGACCGGCTGCGGCCTGATCAGCTCGGCTACGCCGTACAGAACCTGTATCACTATCTGCTCCGTCATCTGGGCTACGAAAACCTTTTGGAACACCTGGTGGAAGAAGTCTGGCGGATTCTTGCGCAACGGCCTGTCCAGGTCGGGGGTGTTAAACAGATGGTGACCCAGATTGCGGTCTGCCTGGAAAAACCGGACGCATTGGGTGGTGAAGTTGGCGACAACGCGCTGCAACTGATCAACGCCGTATTCAGCCCCACCGAAGATTGCCGTGAAGACCCCGGCCTTGATGTCTACGCTGAGCGACTGGCGGAAATGGACGATACCACTCTGCTGCAGGAGGCTATCGCCTTTGCCCAGGCCATGCACAGCACCGGCCTGGTATCGGCCTACATGCCGGTATTCATACGCTACCTGCGTGGCCGCTGGAACGCCCTGATTCCCACGGCGTTGGGGCTGAGCCACACAGGTGCCGACGCTTTTCACTGTTACCCCGCATTGATTCAAACGCTGATTGACGAGGCTGTGTTTCCCGAGACCAGCCAATGTACCTATGGCCTGGCCATGATGCTCGAGCGGGGAATTCTCTACTCGCCCTCGGTGGCGCCTTCCCTGTGGCGCCAAATACGGCTGTCGCTCTGCGACGCTGCGGCGGAAAAAATTGGGGCCGTTTTTGGGAGCAGCCGCTCTCCCGAATGCTTTTTGCTCGCCGACGTGCTCAACGTACTCGGGCGCCCACTGGGCATTGGACAAGGCAACTATCCCACCTGCCAGTCGACGCGCGCCCTGTCCATGTGGGCTTACAACATGCCGGCAGAGCTGCTCCGAATCCTTGCCTGGGCGGCGCGCGACGATGAAATCGTGATGCGCTTTGAAGGCGACAGTATTTCTTCGCGGGAACTCGGCACCGGAATGGCGGCCGAGCCGCCGGTGGATGTGGATGCAGTATCACTGCTAACCGTGCCCCACCTGGATCGCATCTATTTTGAAATGGGCCGACGCAGTATCGGGCGCGGAGAGGATCCGCACAAATGGGTCAACGCCGAATTCCATGGCGATCATGTCGGCCACGGATTCCGCATAGCCGTAGACGTTTTCACGGGTAACCTGAAAGACTTCGAAGGGTTTATTCGGGATTTCTATGCGGCCTATCATCCGTTCTACAATGGCAACATTCCGGTTATCAGCCCACAACCCGCCGGTATTGCGGTGACCGACAGCGCCACGCGCTTTCTTGGCTGGCACGCCATCACCATCCAGCGGCTTGCGCTGGACCCGGACGAGGTTATGCGCGTCTATTTTTTCAACCCCAACAACGACAGCGGGCAAAACTGGGGCCAGGGAATTGTCACCTCAACCCAGAGCCACGGCGAGCTTTACGGTGAAGCCTCGTTGCCGGTGGCCGAGTTCGCCTCCCGACTGTATGTATTTCACTACGACCCGCTCGAAAAGGGAGAGCCGGGCGATGTCCCAACTGATGACGTCAAACGGGCCATGCAACTGGCCCAAAGCAGTTGGGCTTCGGCGCGCTAATAATCCCCAAAGCGACCGCTTATTTGTTTTTCCAATCGTTAGCAGAACTGGCTTTTCCTGTTCCAGTTTGCCCGTCCCGACCCAACAGCTCTGCCGCAGGCATACCGAAGTACTCTCCCTGCGAGAAATCAATGCCCAGCTCCACGACACGTTCCTGCACCGCTTCACTGTGCACGAATTCTGCCACCGTTTTGATCCCCAGGCTCCGGGCAAATTGCACAATCCCCTTGGTCACCAGAAACGCCGTGTGGTCCTGCGCCAGATAGCGGATCAGGCTACCGTCTATCTTGATGAAATCCACGTTCAGCTTTAGCAGATGGGAAAAATTGGAATAGCCGGTTCCGAAGTCATCAATGGCGATCCGGCATCCAAAGGATTTCACTTTGTCGATAAAGCGCAAGACCTCGCTGTAATTGCCGATGCCATCGGATTCAAGAATCTCGAAGATCACCCGCTCGCCAATATTGCTCGCTTGCAGATGCTCCAGAATCAGAGCAAGGGTTTCCGGGTCAATGACATCCATGTAGGACAGGTTGATGGAAAACTCGTGGGGCTGTGTGGCAAACGCGGCGAACGACTTTTCCACCATGATTCGGGTGATCTGACGGTTAAGCCGGAGCTTATTGGCCACTTCGATGAACTGCCCGGCTGCGATCACGCCGTGCTCGGGGTCTTCCATCCTCACCAAGCACTCATACTTGGTATACGTGCCCTGCATGTTGTCGTGAATCGGCTGGAAGTGCGGGAGCAGTGTGTTCGTCTCGATCGCCTTCTTTAGCCGCTTCGCCCAATAGATATTTTTCTCGTAGCCTTTTTCAACTTCCTGGCTTTGATCATAAAAAAGGTACCGGCGCATCTGGTCTCGCGCCTGCAATACAGCAATGGTTGCCTGGTTAAGCAGGCGGTCCGGTGCGGTACCGTCTTTACGTTCTCTCTGGAAGGCAATGCCCGCACTGGTATCCAGACCTAACGCCTGCTGCTGCCAGGTAACCGGTTGCGCACAAAGAAATTCGGTCAATTCACTGGCGAAAGTGCGCACCCGGGACTCAGCAACACCAGTACCCAGGAGTGCAAATTCATCACTGGACAGGCGGTAAAATTCGAGAGAACGCCCAAAGGGGTGAGAATGCGTGCGGATAAACGAGCGCACATGCTTACGCATGGCTAAGAGCACGGCATCGCCACATTCATTCCCAAACAGGCTATTGACCTCCTTGAAACGGTCCAGATTCAGGAGGATAAGACAGGCGTCTTGCCGGTCCTGCAGGTCTCTCAACAAGCGCACACGATTGGGCAGGCCGGTCAGAGAATCCGTGTAGGAGGCCTGCAATTCACGCATGAGCTGTATGATCCGATAAAGCAGGTACAGGCTCAGTACCAGCAAAACCGAGCCTGTAATCAGCAGTATCCGGTAATTGGTATCGCGCATGGGCACCAGCACCCGGTCGATCTCATCCTTTGGAACGCCAGCACCGTAGACCATACCTGCCGGTGTCGTGGCGTAATACAACTCATAGAGTCGCCCGCCGACGTCGAGCTGCTGTGTCCGCATGCGCTTTTCAGCGGCTTGGCTATCACCTGCTACTGATGGCGTGTCTGGATCATTTCCGGAAAGATTCGCTGCCAAAATAGCATCGATAAGCTTCTGCTCCTGAACCGGATCTGCGTTTTGGCTGAGACTGGACAGGTTTCGGTTGTTGCGATCGTTGAGAAAAGCAAAGCTGCTTTGCGTGACTTCCATACGGCTGACCAGATCAACAACCTGATCTGAAGCCCAATCGATGGTCGCGACGCCAATCAACTCACCCTCGGCGCTGACCACTGGCTGAGCAAGGGTGAGAACAGCGCGCTCAGTTGCCATGTCAAAGTACACCGGTGACCAGTAGACAGACTCACCGGAGGCTGGATTGCCCCCCCTCAGGGTCAGGTCAAACCAGCGAGTCTGCTTGAAGTCGGTCGATTGTGATTGCATTCTGGGGCCGCCAACTCCGGCCTTGACCAGGTAGGGCGCGTAGCGTTCGCCGGCTGGCGCTACAATACCCGGCTGATACCAGAGGCCGGCACCGGAGACATCAGCCTCGCTCTCAAGAAGGCTTTGCAGCGTTTTTTCGAGCTGGTTCTGCAGTTGGCGCTGGGCTTTTGGAGAGCCCGGCTGTTCCCGCGATAACCGGTAGAATGTCTCACCGATCGTCGCGAGCGTTGCCACCTGTCGTTCCAGAGCAATTTGGTGGGCATCAATGCGGACCAGTCCGGTGAAGAATACATCCTGAATCTGATCCCGGCGCAACTCATACATCGCCTGTTGGGAGTAGTTAAGATTCAAGTGAGATAACAGGAACATGCCAGCAGCAAAAAGCGCAACCAGCAGGAGTAGCAGCCCCATGATGGAGTGCATGGCGTAGCTGCTTTTCCAGAAGCGGAGATGTGGCCGTGCCCACTTGGACAAGGCTGGCCACGGCAGCTGTTTAATTGGCATTGGCACCCGCAGGAGCTGAAACCAGATTGGAGAGAGCGTTTTCAGCCCCTGTGTGGCCGAGTTCTGCGGCGGTTCTGAACCACTTCGCGGCCGCATCCTTATCCTGCGCGACGCCACGCCCCTGAGCGTACATTTCGCCTAGCAGATAGGCCGCCTGACCGGATTCAGGCGCAGCCATCTTGGCCCAGCGATAGGCTGACTCATGATTACCCAGAGCGTTCTGGATCTTGGCCATGCTTGCCTGCGCACCAACAGCGCCCTCTTCGGCAGGGCCGCGACAGGCTGCAAGGGCACCGCTGAAGTTGCGAATCCGGGTGAGCAGATAGCAGTCGTTCAACTGGCGGGATACAGCAACTTCTTGAGCTTCGTCATCGCGCACCTCACTATCATTGTTCAGAGGTTCACTGACTGGCTGCCGTGCCGGTTTTGGCGCCTGCGGCATGGCTTCGAGCCGCGCTTCATAGGCTGCCACATCCTGCGGACAGGAAAAGCCATATCCACGGCGATACGCGGCCAGACCGGTTTCGGTAATCTCATCTGTGTTGTAACGCAGGGCGACAGCGGCACAGCGGCCTTCACGCTCCTCACTCACTTGCTCGAGCTGGGCTGTGCGGGCCGGGTCATCCGCGTAACGCTGCAGATGCTCCGTTAGCGGATCAATGTATGGTTGATCAAAAAGCGGTTTAATTTCCTGATCAGGATCACCAGCGGGAGCCTTTTGCCCGATTTTGCTCAGCGCGTCACCGGTGCGGCTCAGGAAGTCACTGGTCTTTAAATTGCCGCAGCCTGCAATTAGCACTGCGCTCATCATGATGACAGGCAATCGATACATCGGATTCACCAGAAGATCTCAAAATTGCAGCCGCACGTCAGGAAAATAGCACAGCTTGACGGATTCTAATCCACCTGTTTCCCGATGTCGCTGATGACATTGTAACGTATTGAAACCAGGCCAAGATCGTTTTAGTGACTAAACTGAATTGAACAGAATGATTGTCAGGAGCGCCACATGCAAGCACTGGATCGCTATGTCTACCCGCACCGGTTACTCCACTGGTTAGTGGCTGGCGCGGTTCTGCTCTCCTTAGCCAGCGGCTTGACGTTGGGCTTTCTGGGGTTTGATGGCACCGTCGATCTGATAGGTAAAACACTAACTAACGTGCTATATGCCAGCCATAAGACGTTGGGTGTATTGATATTACTGCTGATGACACTGCGTGTTATAACCCGCCTGACCTTTGTGGTGCCTGACTATATGCCACCCTTGAACAGGTTCGAGAGAGTTGCCAGTGCCACCGTCCATCACCTGCTCTACTTAGCGCTGATTGTCATGCCTTTAATCGGCTGGACAGCCACAGCAAGCGGCGGCTTCCCGGTGGAGTTTTTCTTCTGGCAGTTGCCGGGATTCATTGATAAGGATGAACAGCTCTCTGAACAGCTCTTTATGCTTCATGGATGGCTGGGTTGGACCATTTTGGGTTTGGTGGTGCTGCATGTGACTGGTGCGATGTTCCATTGGAAAATCAAGCGCGATAACGTTATGAAGCGTATGAGCCTGTTTGATTGAAAAATAGCGGTTGTGATGCGCCCGGCTCTTTTGCGTTCTCGAAAGCCTCGGGATAACGCCGTTTCATTTTCGCCAATCTGGAGCGCTTCAAGCGTGTGAATGAACAACCTGAAACCCTGGACCCCACAAGCTCAAGCCAGCGACCGCCAAAAAGAGCACTATAAAATGCACTACCAGTTTGACGACCTCAAAAAGAACTGCCCAACCGAATGGCGCGACTACATCGAGCACAGCTTTGTTCGGCAACTGGGCAATGCCTCACTCGCCCCGGAAGCGTTCCAGCATTACCTCAAACAGGACTACCTCTTCCTGATCCAGTTTGCCCGCGCCTTTGCCCTGGCCGATGTATCTCCTGCGCGGCTCGAACAACTGGTCCGAATCTTCCGGGACGCAACCCGTCTGGAAATCGACTTCTGGGACATGGGACTGAACCTGAGCGACTGAACGCCTATGCCTGAACTAACCCCGCTTCAAACCTTGCTCTCCACCAGTGAACCCTCCTGAACCTTGTTCAACAGGTCCACCATGGGCGGGGTGGATACCAATCCATTCCACTCTGCCGCATTGGCGGCGTTTGCGGCCTTGTCCGGTGTTATTTTCGATCCCGTTCAGGCGGCGGTCGGTCTGCATCGTCGGCGCCTGCACAAACTACTGGACCACCTACAACGGGACGTTACACTCAGCATCCAAAGCAGCTTCCGTCCGAAAGACCAGTTTGTGGCGCTTGTTATGCGGCCGGTTACAACCCGGAAAATGGATCTGTCCCGGTTTTCCCTAACTATGCTCCCCCCATCAGGACTCGACGAGTTTACAGATACCGGCCGCCGGCACCGATCGCCACCACAATCAGCCCAAGAACCAGGTTGGTACCGACCAGCTTGCGGATCTGTCCCACCTGGCGCCCGCCTTCCTGGGGATCCTGGTTGGCAACGGCCTGCTTCAGCCGCCGGAAGGGAGCAAAATAGACGTGAAAATAGAGCAGGATCATCACAATCCCCAGCCCCTGCATTACATGGATATGGAAGCCGGCACCAGCCATGCCACCGAACACACTGAAGATCATCCAGTAACCGGTCACCAGCAACAGGATCACGGCCGCCCATACCCACCGAAAAAACCGGGACAGGGTGTGACACCAGAGCACACAGCGCTGCGACGCATCAATCACCTCGACCACCGCCGGCCGCATGGCCATATAGGCGAAAAACATACCGCCAACCCAGATCACAGCAGAGAGAACATGCAGTGCGACAGCCAGACTCATAAAGCGACTCCTGGATGAGAAATGTGTGTGATGAGCATAAGCTTCACCCGCCTCAAAACCAACTCCCGCGAGTCCGAACCCCGCTTTGTGACCGGCCAGAACTTTGTGATCGACGGCGGCATGACCCGCAAGATGATTTGCGAGGAGTAGGCCCTCGGGGTTTCGTCAATCCCTATCGTTTCCAGCCAACAGAAGGTCCGGATTGAAGCCCATGACCACCGCACCCCAATGCTTGCCGTCCACATACACGGGGATCGAGAGGTCGTTTAGAATTTCTCCCGTATCCCGGATGTAGGTTTGCAGAAGGAACCGTTCCGTGTGACTGGCCCGTCGTTTTTCAGTCTCGTTGCTGTTGTAGAGCCGCTGATCACGGCTGTAGAGAAGGTCTTTTTCAGGGTCGCCGGTGATCGGCTGCGAAGTGGCTCTATGGTGAACGGGAATGTAGCCATTGACGTCCATCAACAGGCTGTAGACCGTGCCATCAAAGCGCTCTTTACTGCGGTCTGTCAGGTCCTGGAACGCTTGTTTAAAGCGATCGACGAACCGGGTCCGGTACTTTTGCGGCCAAGTGTTCAGAACCGGTTCGTAGCCACGATCAAAGATGTCCACACCCTGCTGGACCAGGTCGGTGAGCCTGTCTCCGAATTCGGCAGCCAGCGTCTGGCGCGCCTCCAGAATCTCCTCGAAGGCGCCTTGGCCGATCCGGTAGCGGGCCAGCAGCGCCATGGAGGCCTCGGTGGCTTTGCGCAGTTGCTCGGAGTAGGCGTCTGATTCAGCAATCTCCCTAGCCAGTTCGCGGCCCAGGTGATGGATCTCGTTGCCGTGCTCGTGCACCTGACGGTTGGTAATACTGACTTCCTCCACCGAAGAGGTGATGGAGAGAAGCTCCGCGTGCGCCTGCTCGATGTACTGCAACATGTCGTCGAACTGGGAAGCGGTCGAGGTCACCTCTTCCCGGGCCTGATCGGTTTGCTCAAGCAACAGCTCCGTATCCTTCTCCGTGCGACCGACCCGGGCATCCATGTCGCTGATGATCTGATGCACGTCGCCGGTCGCCGACGCAATTTTCTGGGCCAGTTGACGGACTTCATCCGCCACCACGGCGAAACCGCGACCGGCCTCCCCTGCCCGTGCCGCCTCGATAGCGGCATTCAGCGCCAGCAGGTTGGTCTGGTCCGAAAACCCCTGCACCATCTCCAGAATCTTACCGATCTTGCCGGCGCTTTCGCTCAGCCCGGCCACGGTCTCGCGGAAGCTCTGCAACTGGTCGTTGACCTGCCGAATTCGCTCGGCCACCTGGGACAACGCCTGATTGGACTCGCGCACCCCGTCGAGATTACGGGAATTGAGCTCCGACACCGACCCGGTACGCTGGGTAATGTCCTCCAGTGCCGTGGCACCCTCACCACTGGACTGGGCAATCAGCTCGGAGACTTCTTCCTGCTTGCTGGCGCTCTGTTGCGCCTCGCCGGTAAGCTTGCGCAGCCTGGCCGACTGCACCGCCACCTGCACCGCATGATGGCGCAGATCCGACAGGGCGCCCCGCATGCTGGCCAGCAGTTCATTATGTTCTCTGGCAATCCGCCCTGCCTGGCCGGAGCCGACCGGTTGGTCCCTTGATATATCCAGCACCCCGTGACTCTGACCAGCATCGGGTTCATTCGGCGCTTCGTCGCTGACCACCCGGCCACGGCCCAGCCACAAGGCCAGCCCGGTTATCAGAGCCGCCAGCACAAGCCCGCCCAGGGCAAACTTCGGCAGCACCACGGCCAGCGCGAATAAAGCCAGCACCAGAACGTTGCTGGCACGGCTGACCAGAGGCTGCCACGGACCACTCTTTGAATTCACTGCATTCATTGTTGTAAGTATCCTCTGCAGAATTGTTGTGTATTGGGTTATCGGCAGGGTTCGACAAAACTTCAAAATGCAGAAAATAAAATGGTATGTAAACACCCCTCAGATTGCTGACAAACCCCCGCCAAAATGGCGAGCAGCTCTTCTACCGACCGCCGTTCCTTTCTTTAGCTGGCGCTTGGCCAGGTAGTCCTTGTCTACATTGCTCGTCATCTGTGTTCTCCGGGTAAGTTCGTCATCAATCCGTCAGGAAGTTTTTGTTATTCCCCGTTTTTTCGATCACAACCTCTTGTGTTCGATCTTTAAGACTGACTCCCGATGTCCCGAGCCGTCTTGCTTCACGCATCAGATAGAGGAGGCGTTGGCTGGCATGTTCAAAACTCAAACCCGCGGGCCGCACATTCGAGATGCAATTGCGGCGCGCATCGCTCAAACCACTTTTCGGCCCCCAGGAAAGATAAATCCCCAGGCTGTCGGGTGAGCTGAGGCCGGGGCGCTCACCGATCAGCACAACCACCACGCTGGCTCCCAGGCATTCACCGATCTCGTCACCGATAGCCACCCTTCCCTGCTCGACAATGATCAGGGGCGCCAACAGCCAATCTCCTGCTTCTTCCTCCAGATCCCTGAGAAACTGCGTGACCATGGGCACTGCGTTGTTCTGGATGGCGGATGAAGACAGGCCATCAACAATCACGATGGCCACATCTGACTTACCCGAATTACCACTGCAGAACCCGGCAAGGCACTCCAAAGACTCTTGGGACAGACTCCGGCCGAGATCCGGCCGCTGAAGGTAGGTCAGCCGGTCTTCCGCCTGGCTTTTCAACAACAACGGAGACTGTCCCGGTAATGCCGCAGCAGATTCGCCCAGGTCTTTCAACAGGCGTTTCACATCCAGGGGAAAGTGGACAGCATCTCTTGCCTGGGCATGGGCGAGCTGAAACTTGAGCAACTCATGGGTGGGCAGGCTGACACCGGCCCGGCCCAGGCCAATTCTGGCGTCCGTGAACTGGCGCAATACCCGCCAGACATTCTCGGTTACCAACGATTTTTTTTGCTTACTCATGCCCCGCCTCCCGGGTCAGCCCTTTCAATGGCCCCCTGAACAGGTCCGGTAATTCCCTGCTTGGCTGATAGCTCGCTGCACTCTCGAAAATCTGCATGCGAACAAGCCAATCCTCAAACTCGGGTGCCGGCTTCAGGTCAAGGACCCTGCGTGCATACAGGGCGTCGTGGAAGGACGTGGTCTGGTAATTCAACATGATGTCATCGGAGCCGGGAATACCCATGATGAACGTGCAACCGGCAACCCCCAACAGGGTAAGCAGGTTGTCCATATCGTTCTGGTCGGCTTCGGCGTGGTTGGTGTAACAGATGTCACAGCCCATGGGCACGCCGAGCAACTTTCCACAGAAGTGGTCCTCCAGTCCCGCCCGAATAATTTCTTTGCCGTCATACAGGTATTCAGGGCCGATGAAGCCAACCACGGTGTTAACCAGCAAGGGGTCGAAATGCCGTGCCACAGCGTAAGCCCTGGCCTCACAGGTCTGCTGATCGATACCATGATGGGCGTTTGCCGATAGCGAGCTGCCCTGCCCGGTCTCAAAATACATCACGTTGTTGCCGACCGTACCCCGCTTCAGTGACAGGGCCGCATCCTGCGCCTCCTGCAGTGTCGACAGACTGAAACCAAAGCTGCTGTTGGTGGCCTCCGTACCCCCGATGGACTGGAACACCAGGTCCACAGGCGCACCCTGCTCTATCGCTTCAAGGGTGTTGGTGACGTGGGTGAGCACACAGGACTGGGTGGGGATGTCGTATTTCCGGATAACATCATCCATCAGGCGCATCAGTTTGATGGCCTGGCTGACGTTGTCCGTCGCCGGATTGATGCCGATCACCGCATCGCCGTTTCCGTAGAGCAGGCCGTCCAGGAGGCTTGCGGCGATGCCCGATATATTGTCGGTCGGATGGTTCGGCTGAAGGCGGGTGGAGAGATGGCCAGGCAGGCCGATGGTGTTTCGGAAGGCCGTTGTCACCCGGCATTTCTTCGCCACCAGGATGAGATCCTGATTGCGCATCAGCTTGCTGACAGCAGCCACCATTTCCGGTGTCAGACCGCTGCGGAGCTTTCCCAGGGCGGCCGGCGTGGCATCATCGCCCAGCAGCCAGTTCCGAAAGTCCCCCACCGTGAGATGGGAAACCGGTGCAAACGCGGCCAGATCGTGTGTATCCAGTATCAGGCGTGTCACTTCATCCTGCTCATAGGGAACCAGCGCCTCCGAAAGAAACGCCCGCAGCGGCAATTCGGCAAGGCGCATCTGGGCAACGACGCGTTCTTCCGCCGACTCGGCGATGACTCCGGCGAGCCGGTCGCCGGAGCGCGCCGGAGTGGCTTTCGCCAACAGGTCAGCCAGATTCCTGAAGTGCCAGGTACGCGCTCCCAAGGTATAGGTGTACTTGTAATCCATGTGCTTTCTCGCCCCTCGACAGGGTTCACCCGGAACACTCTCCAGATCCGGGGGAACGGATATTGCTATCCATTCCACTGTAATCCTCCTGTCACAGCTGAGTTATCGAAAAATGGCAAATATCAAGGGGCACGGAAGTCGTATGGAATTAGGCGCTAAGTCCTGTTGGCGGAATCAGGAAGACAGGTCCACACTGAAAAGAAGCGGCTCTTTCGGAGTTCCCATGGACCAACAACAAGAAAAAGAAGCACCAAAGAAGTGCATTTCCGTTGCGAACGATGCCAATGAACACGCCGGCAACCTGACCAACTGGCATCAACAATATGACCAGGTAGGCAATGGCCGGTTCTACGGCAGAATTGACGAGCTGCACCTTGATGGTATCCAGCTTTTCATCGAACACACCAGCCATGCCGTAAGACAGCAGTGCATGGTGTGGCCCGATTCTGTCTGGTTCGGGATACCAAGCAGAACCGAGGACGTCCGCATCAACGGCCAGAACGCAGACCACACAGACATCCTGTGTCGCCCGGGAAGCCGGCACTTCGAACTGGTGACACCCGACAGCTTCGACATGCTCAGCCTGGTGGTTCACCAACGTGAACTGAAACAGCAGTCAGAGTCCCAGGGTATCGAACTTAAGGTTCTGGACACCTCAAGCCACCCAAGACTGAAGCTGCCAGCCCAAACCCTTCTGAATATTCAGTATTTGTTGCGGCGAATAGTGCGCACCGAGGCCTGCCGGCTGGATGGGCAGATTCACCACGATCTGCTGATCATGGCGGTACTGGAGTTACTCTCTGTGGAGAAGCCCAACCAAAAAGTTGCGCCTAGCTATGCCCATCGAAAAGCGGTGGTGGAAAAGATCAAGGCCTACATAAATACTGTCGACGACCTGCCCGTTACAATGTCAAAGCTCTGTGAGGTTGGCTGCGTCAGCCAGCGCACGCTTCAGTACAGCTTTGAGAGCATACTGTGTATCAGCCCCATCCAGTTTCTGAGAATCAGCAGACTGAACAGGGTCAGACGTATGTTGAGAGCTGACAACGCGCAATCCGTATCGGATATTGCGGCGTTCAATGGCTTTTATCATCACAGCCAGTTTTCCGCCAGCTACAAGCAGTTGTTTGGCGAGTGTCCATCAGAGACACTGAACCGTTTCTCAGGGCACGTGGCCTAGCGTTCAGAACGCGCCCGGAGAAAGCTGGCGCGAATAGGGATAGGGGGGAACCAATAGGATCCGCCCCTCCCACCTCACCCGGCAAGCGCCTCCGCACCGGCCGGTTCGAGAAGTTGAGGTGTCATGAAAGACGCGGCACTAGTTGTTGTTGGTTGCTTCTTTTGCTTTGTCGCCCATGCTATCGACACCCTCACGCACGTTGTGCCATGCCGAAGACGTTGCTTCCTTGGTGCTTTCCCAAGCGCTTTGGCTGGTATCTTTCGTATTCTCCCAAGCCTGACTGAGGCTTTCCTTGGTCTGGTTCCACCATCCCTCGTTGTATTCCGGAAGCGCCTTTACAGCATCCTGAGTGGCTTCCATATGCACTTCGTAGTCAATATCGTCAAAGGCCTCGTTGTCGTCCTCCAGCTCCACCCTGACGGTAAAAGTTCCACGCTCGGCTACTACCTCGCGGCCCCCCAATCCCAGTAGTGAACCCGTTTCGATGATCAGCGAATGAATCGACATATCGTCGCTTAACAGGATGTCCTCTACTTCACCAATTTCCTGGCCATCAGCATCATAGACATCGGCATCCAGGAGTGCTTCGACCGAATACAAACCCTCCGTCGCGGACGCGGAAAAGCTTAAAACCATACTCCCTGCCAATAGGGGAACGCCCAATTTACGAATCAGTTGAGTGCGCATTATGTTCTCCTTTTCTTTGCTTTGAGTTGATTCCATTTTTCCTCATCACAGCACTTAGCCTCAAATTATCCGAACATAGCTCCGGGCCATGGTCAATTACATGTCCTAATTTTAACGCACTGTCGCCTTCTCCCGACTATAACTTGGTAATACACAGGAGCGAATCCATCGGCGGTTTCCCGGGAGAAACATTATGGACAAGCCTACATTCGATGAGCTCAGAAACCTTTCAGAGAACCACCCGGAGGAGTTCGAACGATTACGGGCGGAGTTGATAGAAGACTGTATCCGCAGCAGCAGCAAATTCAGCCAGAACCGCCTGCGCGGGTTGCAGTTCGTCATTGATAGCCGCCGCCTACTGGCTAGCAATCCCACGAAAGCGCTGCTTGAGATCCAGGGGATGATGCACGAAGCCCTGCAACGCCTGGACCGCGCCCTTCATTCCCAGGCCGAAACGCCACCTGCTCAGGAAGCACGCATACTCGGTGGACAGCAACGATGGCCGCGCCAGCATGACCGGGAGAAGCCGCACTGACGCGTGGCAATTAAGGCATCAGGCTTAACCCTTAACAGGCTTTACGCTTCATACGCCTTACGATAGCTACCCTGATAATCAAAGATCCGTTCCTGCACCAGCCAGTAGTGCTTTTGTTTGCGGGCAATGACAAAATCCGGTGCTGGCATTAAGGCTTGCATCTCAAGCACCTCTTCAATCCTGCTGAACGCTTGCGGGGCCTGGCTATTCGCCAAGCGCCGCCCAAACAGTTTGTTGAAAACGTTGCGCTGTGCCGGTTTGCTGAAATCAAAAGACTCGCTGAGTTCTTCCCCATCTTCACCGTGATAGGTAATTCTCAATTTGCTCTCGTTTTTGCTGTCAGTTTTGCCGTGATGGGCGCTTACCGTGATCCCGGCACAACGGATCACCATGGCATCTTTGAGTTTCAGGGCATCCCTTAGCTGATCATCCGGATCGATAATGGCTTTTTTACATTGGTGGCAGTTCCGGGCCGCAATATCATTCTCGGCACCGCAGTGGGGGCACTCCTTGAAACGGAAGCGGTAATCGCACTGTTCAGGGCGCCCATTCTCTTCAGCAGGCCCCAGCAGCCCCTGACAACGGCGCCCGTAGTGCTCGATAACACGGCCTTCACCGTCTGTTTTGCCCCAAAAAATATTGGCAAAACCACAGCCCGGGCAGAATACCTGCACCGGCTCACTATCGGGGTTCGGTTTCTTCTCCCCCACTTCCGGGTGATGCAGATTGACACTGTTGCCCGCGTAATCAATCACCAGACAATCCTGTTTACCTTCGTCCAAACGAAGACCGCGACCCACGATCTGCTGATACAGGCTGACCGACTGGGTAGGGCGAAGAATGGCGATAAAGTCTACATGGGGCGCATCAAAGCCCGTGGTGAGCACGGACACATTCACCAGATACTTTAACTGCTGCTGTTTGAAGCGCTGAATCAGCAGGTCCCGTTCATTCGAATCGGTAGCACCGGTAATCAAAGCGGTTTGGTGTTCCGGCAAATAGCCGGTGATCTCCGTCGCATGATCCACCGTTGCAGCAAAGATCATCACAGCGTTGCGCTTAACGGCCAGCTCCATCACCTGCTCAATAATCGCACGGGTCACACGCTGGTGTTTGCCCAGCAGCTGGTTAACGTCTTTTTCGGCATATTCGCCAAAGCGATCCTGAGACAGCGCGGAGAAATCGTATTGCGCCACCGCCGCGTCAACCAACTCAGGTCTGGTGAGATAGCCCCGATTGATCATGTAACTGAGCGGCAGTTCATAAATGCAATGCACAAAGGGCTTGTTCTGCTCGTTACTATCTTCACTACGGCCACGGACAAAACCCCGGTAGTGATAGCGATAGATCCAGCCCATGGCCAAACGATAGGGGGTGGCGGTTAGCCCGAGCACTTTTAGGGAGTCATTCTGTTGCCGTAGCAGCTCGATAATCGTTTGATACTGACTGCTCTCCTCACCGCTGACCCGATGGCACTCATCGATGATGATCAATGAGTATTCATCGCTGAACTGGTCCAGATTAGCCGATACGGACTGCACACTGGCGAAGGTTACCTGATACCGGTTTTCCTTACGTTTTAACCCGGCGGAGAAGATGCCGGCGGTTAATCCATAACTCTGGTATTTGGCGTGATTCTGCTCAACAAGCTCTTTTACGTGGGTAAGCACCAGAATTTTCCGCCGGGCAAGGCGGGCCAACTCGGCAATGACCAGGCTTTTACCCGCACCGGTCGGCAACACAATAACGGCAGACTCGTCCGATTTGCGAAAGTGCTTCAAGGTGGCGTCAACGGCTTCCTGCTGGTATGGCCGCAGTTTAAAAGGAGCATTCATGTTGCAGCGCTTAATCGCTATCCGGATGGAAAGGCGGTCATACTAGCAAATTATGCCCCCGGTCTCATTTGACCTCCACAAAGCGCCGTGAGATACGAGGACCATAATCGGACGGCTGACGGCGACAACACTCAACACCCGGAGTTTGCAATCGGGCGCTGGGCGGCAGCCAACATGACGCCGGATGAGCGTGCGGCCTGTACGGTATACGCTTCTGGCGAGCACTGCCCGATGTGTGCAGCCGCCCACGGCTGGGTTGGCCTTGGTCGAATTGTTTACGCCAGTTCCTCAGAACAGTTGGCCTTCTGGCTGGAAGAAATGCATGCACCCCCTCGCCTGTGGCAACTCTGCCGATCAATAACCTTGTGCCCGGCCTGACACCTTTCAACGCGTAATCCGCTCTGATATTCAGCTAACTTTCGGGTTAACCTGCGTTGAGCCTGTAGAGGCGAATTGCCCACTTTTACCCTTGCCAACATACTCAACAGCGCCGCCGGACTTTAAAAACGCAGCAGTCTGCTTCTCAATCATGGCAGTCGTTAATGTCGCTTTTACGGGGGTCTTGCTCATTATAATCTCCAAGTTAACTTTTGGCTTACTAACCAACTTCAAGTATTCATGATATTCGAAATAGGAAATAATTGTTTGGAGTGATAGGCGCCGGTTTTCCCAAGCCATCAATTAACGCAACACAAAAACGAGAAGGGTAAAGCACAATGTGATATTCAGAGCCCAGATGATCAAAGAAACCTGTCGCCGCGGACTCACACGCTTGATTGGATTAGTCATAGTTGAAACGCTCCGACAGGATACGATGAGAGGGCGTGCCCCTATTGATCAGGTGATCTTCGACGATATCCATCATGATCACCGGGCCGCACATCACAAAGACCCATTCGCTGAACTCCCTCTCTGAAAAGACACGATCCATCAGCGCTGCATCTATGAGGCCTGTCTCTCCCTGCCAGGTTTCTGGCGGTTCTGACAGCACGTAGATTACGTCGTCTGCATTCAGCTCATCACGATAGGCAATCTGATCGATCACCCGGTTTCCATAGATCAACTTCACCTTGCGCGAATCGCCGATCAGGCGCATTTGCCTGAGCATGCCCAGCAGCGGAGCAAGGCCAACGCCACCCGCGATAAGAGCAACCCCGGGTTCAGCACGACCATCGGCGGAAAGGTTGCCATAAGGGCCGTCGAGATAGGCGACTGTTCCGGTTTTTATCTGGCCAATTGTTCGTGTGAAATCGCCAAGCTCTCTGATCATCAGGGATATCTCCGACCCAGCCGCCGGCGCCGAGCAAATGGAGAACGGATTTTCTTTCATCGAGAATGGACTGTGGCCTACATTCAGCCAGACGAATTGCCCTGCCTTGTAATCAAGACCACGATGACCGTCCGGTTTTACGGTCAATTCCCATTGCTTTGGCGTCAATTGGGCTATGGAAGTCACGCGCCAGGGCCGTGCCTTCTGCCGAAGGGGAATCAGCAGGTAAACAGTGAGTAGCGACCCTACAGCCACTCCAGTCATTGCAAGCCACACCCAGGTCATCACAGGCTGCGATCCGTAACGCCCTGCGTACACGGTGTGATGCAACAGTAGAGTTGCGATCAAGAGAGCGCCGATCCCGTGTAAAAGGCGCCATGTCTCGTATTTGTAGTCCAGTTGGGTGCGCCCGATGGCCAGTAGAGCAAGACTTGGAAGAAGCAGATAGGCGGCAATGCCTGTCGACAGAGCGGAAAAATCGGTCGTGATCGTCAATTCGCGCGCCGGGTCCCACGGCCGCTGCCCACCCGACGGTGTTCCCTGGTAAAGAAACGGGTGCAGCAACGCAAAAACCAATGCTGTGCGAGCCATCATCTGGTGGAACCGCATGGTTACGTCCAGCCCGACGCCATTTGAAATGGCCTTGAAACGACCCGACAGGATGAATTCCATGAGAACCATGGAGAACGCCAGGATGCCAAGGCCAGATGCCAGTTCCTGATGGAACTGGCGAGGCGCCCCCCCGACCCACGCGGACAAGATCAATGGCAATGTGACAGCAACAAGGTAAGCAATGATCAAAAAGAGTGGTTTCATCTGTCTGGCCTCGTTCACGTCCTCCGGACATCCAATCCAGTCTTCCACAGAGCCCTTGGCAACGCGGTCGCAGCGAACACTAGCCAGCCTACCCGGTTTCTTATAAGTGCAAGGTAACGCCGTTTTGACTCAGCACTTCCGTGATGGTCTCAACATTCGGCGGGCCCGGCGGTTCAAGCCCCTCCCGGAGCACGGTGCTGAGCCAGTCTGTAACGTTTTGGTCGTTAAGCGATGTTTTACCCGGCCAACAACATCTGGTCGTTATTTCAGTTTAGAACAGGCAGCGAAAACCACACTCGAAAAACCAAAATGGGAAAACCGGGATTAGAACCGAACTGAAGCTGCGGGGCCCAGCGTCACCGAGGCTGACTCCGGTTCAGGTTTTATGCTGTGTCAGCTGTCACGAGACCGGTTGTGCCTGCGAGTTCAAATAAGCATGTTGGGCAAGTTGCCGGGGCGAGGAATATAACCTCACCACAGCACTCCGCCAGAGCGCTTTTCAGTATGCGTTCTCATGGATGTTCTATCTGCCCGTGGCCATATTGGGTTGCCCGCCAGTGGTCTTTGTTGGTCAGTTCATCATGCTCAAGCTGTATCAGCTTTGGCTTCATACCCAGAGCATTAACCGCATTCCCCTGATAGAAGGGATCATGGCCAAACATCACAAACGAGTATTCATCCCGGAACTGAGCCAGATTTGCCGATACCGACTGCACACTGGCGAAGGTCACCTGATGCCCGTTTTTGGCCGGCACAGTCGAGTGCTTCTACGACGCCAGCCCGGCCAGCAACCCTCCTTTTTGCAATAACAGCATTTCGGCGCTACTGGCAAAGCGCGCGATGTCTCTCTGACCCAGAGTCGGCCGGATACGACGGGCATCGCTCAAGGCATCAACTGCCCGAGGAAGGTTACCTTCATGCACATAGGCAATGGCGAGAACAACTCTGGGGAGGAAAATTCGGTCATCACAACGACAGGCATCGCTGGCTGTCCGAATGGCCTTGTCAATCTGGCCGAAGTTGAGCATTCCCCGAGCGAGTAACGCGCCCCACGCCGAGCGACGATTATCACGCGGGCTGATCTTCATGCCGCGGAGCATAAAGTCGATGCCTTGAACATCGCCCTGGCGAATCATGGCCGCCCCTAGTGCGGTCATTGCCTGAGCGTTACTTGGGTCCAGTTCCACCGCTCGTCGTAACATGCCGACGCCCCGTTGCAGGTCCCCCATATCGGCGAACGCACAGCCGGCATAGCCCAGAACATCAGTATCCTGCCCGTCCAGAGCCACGGCTTTTTCGGCGGATTGGCTGGCCTCAACGAGCCATTCATGCCCACGGATGAGCCCCACCAGATGACCAATGGCGATAATCAAGGCCAGATAGGCGTGGGCAAACGCAAGTTCCGGATCCCTCTGGATCGCTTGTCGCAGAAGATCTGCAGCTTCTGTAAAACTCTCCTCGCTCCAGCCTTTTTGGCCGAGAATGGCGTGTCCCTGTCGATACAATGCCCAGGCGCCCAGATCCACCGTGCGTCGTTTTCGGAGCTGGATCAGCTCAGCCCGATTGAGTTGGGGCTCAATCCGGCTCACGATCTCGCGCACCACCTCCTCTTCCAGCACGTTCAGGCTTTCCGCTGCGATCAGTTTCCGGTCCGACCAGAGCATGTTGCCGCTCGCCGCATCCAGCAGTTGGACTCCAACTCGCAGGTTGTCACCCATGGGCCACACCGAGCCTTCGATGACGTAGTCCACACCCAGCTCTCTTGCGATGTGCTGAACACTCACTTCCCGCTGACGATACTGAGATGCGGTATTGCGAGACAGCACCAAAAAGCCCGGAATGCGGGCCAGGTGAATACTGATGTCTTCACAGAGCACTTCCGCTATCCAGGCGGTCTGATCAACGCCCACGCCGTGAGAAAACGGAAGCACCGTTAGCACAGGCTGTTCATTCTCCCGTTCATTGCGGGACGAAAACAGGCACGCGGCGGCCAGCTCCTGATGCGCCTCGGCAGCGCTCTGCTGCATGACATCATCCCCTCGGGCCTGCGCAAGCGACTCGGGCGAATCCATGTCTGCCACAAAGCGATAGCCCCGGCGATTGAATGTGGCAATAAAGGCTTGGGTCTTCCCGTTATCCCCCAAGGCGTGACGTGCAGCTTTGATGGCACTGCTCAAGGCGGACTCGCTGACAACCTTGCCCGACCACAGCTGGTCCAGCAGTTCCGCCCGGCTTACGACACGGTCGCGATTAGTTACCAGATAGGTCAGCAAATCAAAGACAAGGGGCTCCAGGGGCTGGGCTGCGCCGGCGCGACGCAGCTGGAGCTGATGGGTGTCCAGCTGAAAATCAGAAAAACTGAAAATCATGGATCCGTTCCGCTATGGCTAGCTGCTTTCTAAATTAGCAGACAACACCCCGAGATTCTCCACATATTCCTCACACCTTCCTCAAGTACGGCTTGGCGCAACCTCGTAGACTGATCTCAAGTTGTTCTACACGCCACCCATCAAGGGAGGCTCTCAACCACAGAAAGGAGCACAACCATGCCATTAGTCACCATCAACCTGATTGAGAACGTATTCGACAAAACGCAGAAGCAGGAGATGATCGCGAAAGTCACCGACGCCATGGTGGGCATTGAAGGCGAAGCCATGCGAGGGCTGACCTGGGTAGTCATCAATGAAGTCAGTGAGGGGGAATGGGGAATCGGCGGCAAACCCCTAAGCAGTGACGATGTCCACCAAATCCAGGCTTCCGCTGGTTGAGGTCAAGATAGGCCGGTCACTCGACCGGCCTATCTTGCAGCGCAGGGCTGCCAACCGTGAAGGCGTCATTAATAGATCTGTCCCGGTTTCTATTGTCCCGGTTTCTGGTTTCTCAGAAAGCTAAAGCCTGACAATCCCCTCACCCTGATCGTGCAACCAACGCCTCCAGTCCAGCCCCAACATGGTTACACCGCCAATGTAATTATCATCCACCAGGTAATACGAGAGGGTGCGATCACCCCGGTTAAAGTTGTGCATTAGCCGCACCACAAAGTTACGACTAGTCGGTTTGGAGAGCAGGAAATACACGAACTGGCCAGCCTGAGCCCGAAGGCTCCCGTTCCCGGACCTCTCTGAATGGTGCCACTTATTACTGGGTAGTTTCAAAAACTGGTCGATGTCCGCTAAACGGCCCTGTTCACGGGCTTGAGCGACAACCCACCGATTTTCCGGGTGACGTTCAAAATACAAACCCGATTCATCACGCTCCAGCATTTCCATCTGCTCGGCAAGCCCCTCATGCAACCAGGCAGGCGCATAGGGAACGATGGAATCAACAACCGCATGACTCACCTCGTGCTTGATCGTTTTGAAGGTGAGGCTTCTGTTTTCCCGCACATAAACGACAATCTGATGTTCAGAGGGTATATACAGGCCGTACGAAGCAACCGACATGCCTCTATTATTACGAATCAGGTAGTTCTGGTATTCAGCCTCATCTCTGAAAATCAGGATATTGACGGGCACCGTTCTGTATATGTCAAAGGACATAACACGATCAAAAAATTCGTAGACATTATTCACGCCGTCAACAATCTGCTGGTTTTCCTCGTCACTCAGCTCAACGTCTACGGTTTTAATGTCGATATCAAAACGCGACCACTTCGACGTGCCGGGCTTCACGTCGACCTCTTCCTGCTTAACGCTATGGTCTTTTCGGTCACTGAAATGAACCTTTCCGTCTTCATCCACCCATTTATAAATCTTTGCGTAACCTGAGTTCGCAACAATCATAAAGAGCGAAAACACGAGGGCTGGATGTGCGGCTTTCGTTAACCTTTTAAACACTGCGCGTTACCCCACGGAGAGATTGAGGGCCTCAAATCGTTCAATGATACCCACCAGGCCCGGCGTTGACTCCAGTGAGTGTTTGATTTTGGACTTGACCCACAGGAAGCCATCAATGTGCCTCATTACCAGAATACGAACAGCAGCAGTTCTACCTCAGCAACCGTTCTAGAGGCACCCATCCCGGGCGTGACGCTGGATTATGATGTCGCTGCACTTGAGTCCGATCTGGAAGAAGGCCGGGGGCATGCGGTTGGCATCACGACCCTGACCAGCGGGTTGTCCCTGATACAGGTCACCCCGGGCGGTTTTGTTGGCGGAGCCGACATGCGCCGTGATGGCGCAATTGGAGGGCGCTAGGCTGCCATACGCAAACCTTGCTTAGAACAAAAGGCCGGCCAGGTTATGGGCCGGCCTTTTTGTTCGCAGATAAATCAGATCTGTCCCGGTTTTCGCTATGACACAGATTTGCGTGCTTCAGCTACCGATTATCGGTCAATGATGCCCACCCGGCCCGTGCGCGTGGCCGTGCGCTATCTCTTCCGGACTGGCAGCGCGTACTTCGAGGATCTCGACATCGAAGGTCAGGGTTTTACCGGCCATCGGATGGTTGGTGTCGACATCGGCAAACTTGAGGCCGACCTTGGCGACGATCACATGGCGCGGGCCCTGCTCGGTTTGCACTTGGGCGACCATGCCCCGCTTCCAGCGTTTGGCACCGACCAAATGCTTGATCGGCACGCGCTGTATAGCATCGGCCTTGCGCGGACCGTAGGCTTTTTCCGGAGTGACAGTAACGCTGAACGTATCGCCGGCGTCGCGACCGTCCAGGGCTTCTTCCAGACCTCGAATAACGCCGCCGTGGCCATGCAGGTAAGCGTTCGGCTCGCCGCCACGGGAGTTTTCAACGACTTTGCCTTGGTCATCACTGACACTGTAGTGAAACAAGACCACTTGATTCTTTTCGATTGGCATAAAGTTCTCAGCGATGGTTCGGGATACGCCATTATAGGAAAAACCGGATAGATTTATCTTCCTTTGTCAGCTACCAGATAAGCGGCCGCAAAGAGTTCAACAAATCAAAATCCAATTGCTGTCGCAAAGTGCTCGCTTCCGGGGCAACAAGCAGCCAACCCAGAGCGCCCAGATTGGCGACGACCGCCAGCCAGAAAACGAACTGATAGCTCCCCTTTCGCGTCTTATGCCGAAAAACCTGCTGGGCCATAAGTGCACCGGGCCAGCCGCAACAAAGCTCAAAGAGATGCAACGTGTTCTCAGCCGTACGTTGCCCACCCCGCTGCGCCGCCCGCTTATCGATCCAGTACATCACAAACAACACCAGACTCACCCCGCCGTAGGCAGCCAGGATAAAGACTGGCAGATAACCTCGATGGAACAGACCAACCAGAATGGTGAAAAACACCAGCACAACAGCAGCGGCCACCCAGACTCCCGGAGCAATGCAGGCGCCAACCTTTGCCGCTCCAGCATACTGGAACCGCCCTGCCCTCGGCCGGCCCTGGCTATCCTTCGTGATACTATAGGCCACCTTGCGATCAGAAACCGGCCGGCCCCGGCCTGCATAACGGCTGATATGAGCAAAGACTCGCTCACCACCGCCCTCAGGAGTAATGAAACCAAACCCCTTGGCATCATTCCATGCAGTGAGTAACCCTTTCTGGTTCAATTCACTTCTCCCTTGAACCAGGGCGATTTGACCAGGCCCGCAATGATGGCAAGAGGTAACAGATACCAGAGTGCAGCAATAAGGGGCTGGTAAACCGGGCTCAAATCCATTTCTCAGACATCCTTGTTATGCACCCTTGAATCAATCTGACGTGGAACATAAATCAGTCTTTGATTCGATGCCTTAGGATTTTTGTAACTCCTCGCCAATGGAACATCAGGCCATCATGGCCGAGAAACAGAGGTGCCCCAGTCTTCACGTCCACTAGTAAAAGGCCGACAAAAGCTGACGGCCAAAGCAATTCCAGGTACCTAGCTTGTAAGAATTTAGCCTATGCGCGTCCGCTGCAACCGTCGATTTCCTGATCGATAATCAGATTCCCTTCCACACGGAATCCTATCCGACCAACCAAGAACGCCTGCTGCAGGCTGGTTATGACCAGGTCAGTCAGTCCAACGGCGCACCGATCTTTTTCAATAGCATCATCTACAGCTGTCTTTACGTGTGGAATACCGAGCGGAAACAGGACAACGGCAACGATGTCCTCACCGATTACCCGATCACCTTTCAGAAAACTTGCTGAATTGATGTTGTAGTTTTTGGTGCTGCCGACCGTCAGATCAGCGACGCGGTGAGCACAACCAGACGCCAAAACCGTAGCCGCGATTACTCCAACATTGGCAAGGCGTTCGATGTCGGTGTGCAACCATCAAGAAATAAACCTGTCCCGGTTTTCCTCTTGTCCCGGTTTTCCTCTCGCGGGCAAACGTGTCTTGTCCGTCTGAAGCCGTTTCAGGGAATCCTCGAGCTCCCGCTCTATGCGCGAGGCAGTGGCAAAGCGACCATCCCTGATCGCCTGCCATCATATTGCAGCTTTATTTAACCAGACGAGATCCACGATATTCCATATCGTTCTTGATCTTACCAAGCCCTTTACCTTTATCGGTTCCGTTAACCGAAGAAGTGGTCATGGCGAAGGTCATCACCGAATGTGCAACGGCATCAGACATCTCGTCGAGTGCCTGCAGACTAATGTTATCGAAGGTGTCACAGGCAAGGTGGTAACAGGGGTCGTATTGCTCACCGGCTGTACCACCGTATAGAGCGGCTTCATCAGGTGATTTGATCCCTTCCGCGCCGGTGAAAAGCCCGCCTGCAGGAATTCCGATTTCGATAAAAGGTCCGTAGTCGGAGCGACCGTCGAATGCCGTAGCCTCAACGGGCAAGGACATCCTTTCGAAATACTCCAGGAAAACACTTTCGATCGTCTTTGAACCGTTGGGGCCTGCCAGGGGTGTGTCAGAGCCATCACCATCATAGACAAAGCGAACGAAATTCGGCGAGCCTATCATGTCGAAATTCAGGTTCAGCGCAATGTCCTTGATTTCTCGCGGCGTCAACTGATCAACGTAATGTTGCGCTCCGAGCAAGCCGGCTTCTTCCGCACCCCACCAGGCAAAGCGAACCTGATTTCTCGGGCTGATTTGCTGGTTTGCCATCTGGATAGCCGTTTCGAGGATGGCTGCCGAACCACTGCCATTATCCTGAATACCGGGGCCTTCGGCGACCGAATCAAGGTGCGCACCCACCACCACCACCCGGTCGTCCCGGCCTTCGGGAGAGTCGGCGAGAACATTCGATGTGGTGCGGAATTCCGAACTGGCATCTACCAGGAGCCTCACTTCAACACCGCCGGCGGCCAGCTCAACGCCGACCTCGAAGGCAGACCCAACCACCGGAACAGTTAAGCCAGGGCCACCGAGCGTTCCCAGAAAGTTTTCGGTACGCCCGGGCTGGCCTTCATTGAAGATAATAACTCCGCTAGCACCGGCGTTCTCGGCATTCTGTGCCTTCTGCCCGAATGAGCAGGAGCCCCTCTGGACCACCGCGATGTTGCCGGGTGTAAACCCGGAGAAATCCGTTGCCTCACAGCCACTGGTCGAGGTGTCGGCATCGGTTCCGGGCGGTAAAGCCAAATCCACACCCTCAGCGACTGCCGTCACGTCGCCACTGCCGGAATAAGTCATGGTGGCAAAGCCAGCGGTACCGAAATACTCATAGGCCATCGGGTTGGGGGATATCTGCTCTAGAATGGCGGGAGTATTTTCCTCAAAGAATGGGTAGTCGAACTCCTGAATCGTTACGTCATACCCTGCCGAGTTCATCCGCTCGACGACGTAGTCCACCGAGGCTTGATAGCCGGGCGATGACGCTTCCCGGGTTCCTCCATTGGCATCGGCCGCTTGCTGGAAAGCAGCCTGGTGACTGCGAACACCATCAACAGTAACCGCTTCTCGAAGGGTGTAGGTATCAACGCTGGTAGCGGCGAAGACAGGTAGGCCGGTCGCTGCTGCGACCACTGCAATGGCAAGAGGTGTACGATTAAACCTGACGTTTAACATGGTGTAGCTCCTTGCTGCGTTATTTTTATCTTTCTTTGGGTACCGCTCGCTCGCGCCTTGCCGCAGAATCAGCTGCGGCAAATGAAGCGTATCAGGTTTCCTCCATTCCGCCAGTTTTAGCCCCCAGGGGCGGAGGGAGAGGCTGACCCCGGCACCTCTTTGAGCCGCCGGAAGCCTTAATAGCAGCTGTCGGTAAGGCTTCGCATTGATACTTGAGATTATATGAGACGTATACTGATTGGGTTTTGACCACCAACCAATGCATGCAGTCCGAGGTACCCCTAGAATGATTAACCCCCTTCAATGGCTCATCAGAACCACAGTATTTTTGTTGGTTCTGCTGGCAGGCCCCGCATTGATTGCGGCCTGCAGTAGTCAGTCTGGCCAGAGCTGGCGTGACACCGATCGCTCCAGCGCAGGCATTGCGCCACTGCCCGGCCAGACCGAAGAAGCCATTGTGCAGGTTTATGGTGCCCGCGCTTATAATTGGCGCGGAAACTTTGCGGTCCATACCTGGATTGCGACCAAGGTGCGCGGGGCATCCACCTACGAGGTTCACGATGTCACCGGCTGGGGTTCTAAGGCGGTGCGGTCCCGCCCCGGTGAGCCGGATACCGCTTGGTATGGCAACCCGCCGATGTTGCTGGCAGATCTCCGTGGTGAGAAAGCCGACGCCGCCATCATCAATATCCGGACAGCTATCGACGCCTACCCCTTCCCGAATGAATACAAAGCCTGGCCCGGGCCTAACAGCAATACCTTTGTAGCCTGGGTAATCCGGCAGGTACCCGAACTGGATGTTGCTCTGCCCAACATTGCCATCGGAAAAGACTATCTCGCTGACGGAGTATTCGCGAAAGCGCCCAGCGGTTCGGGCTACCAGTTCTCCCTCAATGGTTATTTCGGCCTTATGGCGAGTATCCGGGAAGGTGTTGAACTGAACATACTCGGCCTCAATATTGGTATTGACCCTCTGGCTTTGGCCGTCAAATTACCCGGGATCGGGCACATTGGCCTGCGCGACCCCTGGATGGATCGCTCGACGTGGCACAAAGTCCCGGTTATGGAGCAGGTCTCAGATGCCAATTGACAGACGGGGCTACTAAACTACCCATATTGGGCATTATTTTACCCAATATGGGTACTCGTAAGATTTATCCTGTAGTAAGTGCAACCACGGCTCGCCTGAGTTCTTCTGTTATCTCCATGAGACTTGTCACCAACGCTTCGTCTACGTCGATATCGCCTTCATATTCTGCGAGGTTTCGCTTGCGATGGGCTTGATCAAGAACCCGCCATTTGGCTGGCGACAAGTCGAGCGTATGCTGCAAGCATTGATGAAGCTTGAGATCGAGCCAAGTTGGTTGAATGCTGACTACCGGGGTCTATTCGTTGAGCTGTGCGGAGAGGAGCACGACTATAATCTGCACGTAAAAACGAATCAGTTGATCAAGCCTTGGCAATCCTTTCGCTGCACCTTGCCGGTAGAACCGCAATAGACTCGATTCATCGTGCCTTACGAGCAACTGCGTGCGGCGGTTCGGTTTTTTTCTCTAAAGCAGAACCGATTTAACCTGAAAGACCCTCAGAAAATCAATCTGATGCGTTGGTTAAAGCCGCGCGCGAATATCCGAGCCCATCGGCCGTTCCACCCCGAGCTCAGTTATTCAACGGTGATCGTGATCTGATCAGAGACAACCGGCTGACTGTGCGGCACATGCGCATAATTGCCAAGCAACAACCGCAAGGTGTGCTCGCCAGGCTGCAGCGTAATCTCTGTTTCTGTTTGCCCCCCACCGAAATGCTTGATTTGATCGGTGGCTGGAAGCGGCTTGCTCAAATCGGACGGCACCTCAGTGTCGATCAACAAGTGGTGATGCCCGGTACTCGCTTTCTCGACACCCGCAGGCGCGACGCCCATATTCCGCAGACCAAACACTACTTTGAAGGTGCCCTCAACCGTTGCACCATCGCTTGGTTGAACAAAATACAGTTCTGCATTCGCAGGGGCATCTGTCATCATGCTCTCGGCGAACGCATTTACTGGCGCGATCAACAGAGCTGAGAATAAGGTGATTGCGATCCTGTTCATTCCACGTACTCCTTTACATTCATCAAATGTCAGTATAGTGGGCAAAATGAAGTATCGAAACCTGCCCGGAGTGATTATTATTTAACCTATAGCGAGATGGTAATCCCCCCGATTAATACCGATTTCGCTCAGAAAAACAATGTCGGAGGCACCCCAAACCGCTTGCCAAGCGCTTCCATGTGTTTACGAGTCAGCTGTTTTCCTTCGGCACCATTGAGAATTTTGCTCACATTGCCCTTTGACCCCAGCTCTGGCAGATCCGCCAGCCTGATCCTCCCAGCGTTCAATGCTGACGGCCAGAACCTCAATCAAAGGCTTATTGTCGTCATAATCTTCCACCAACTGATCCATCAGTTCTAACCCACGCTCATAGTCATCCTGAGTCTCAATACGGGCCACAAATGGCGCCTGAGCCAGCGCGTCTCTAATTTGAACAAAAGCAGGCGATAACATAATCCTCACTCCCGAGTGCGCCTATATTTATCAGTCAGCCGGTCGTACTCGGCATGACTGCAAATATGTTTCACGTACATGCGGTTATCACGAAACTCAATGAAGGCAATCAGCCGTAAATTGTTGCCGCCAATATCGATAACCCACCATTTGTCGCGGTATTTGAAATTGTCCAACGATCGGGATGCTTTGGTAAATACCTATACCACATTGCGAAATGGGAGGTTCGATAGTCCGGACCACCGGAGCGCTGTTCGCTCTCAAAGAGTACGAACTGAACCACCTGAAACGACCCAAAAGCCGTTTCCCCATACTCGGCCAGCAAGCTCTGAACTGAACCGGGCCGGCGCTTGAATCTGGCCAAGGTGATATGGGGACGAAATGCCCGACTTTCCGTTGTTAATCCGAGGTTCTCCATTTGGCCTTTAATCACGCTATGGAGACTGGCAACGGGAGCCACCGGCTGGACTCCCGCCCAAAGATTTCGGGGGGCACAAGGCTGACCAAAACACCCCAGGCACGTAACGCTCAGCTCAAAAGCCGCAAGTGGAACATGGCGGGCAGCCTCGCACACCGCCGATAGACGTTCTTCTTCCACGTCGCCAAGGAACAGCAAAGTGATGTGTATCTGCTCAGCACTTTGCCATTTGGCACCAGGCACCTCTGCCCTCGCCTTCAACAGGCGAGCTTTGATCTGAGCGGGAATCTCTAGTCCGAAGAATAGTCTGCGCATGGGCTTATTCATAATGACTCATCTTACGCACCATACCACTGGGAAACCGGGACAGATTTCATCCGTTGGCTCCCGAACTCCTTTGATTTCACAAAGTTTTACTCCGTCTACCCCCCCCAGTTTATAGCAAGCTCACCAACGCTCGGCTACCATGGTGCGCCGCTATGAGCTCCAGCTCATCGGCAAGGAATACCCAAAATAATCAAATAAGTAAGAAGGAATCTACTGTGCGAAGCGCAAGGGTTTTAGCAATACTGGCCGCGATACTCTACCTCTCTGGCTGCGCCTCCGGCGCAAAAATGGGCAACATGGTGTATGAGGGGCCAGTGAAGGCCTACGACACAGCCCTGGAAAGCAATGTGGATGTGACCAACGTGTCCGGAGGCAAAGAAACGAACCCCGCCTGGACCTCCGAGATTGACAATGACGCCTTTGCAGGCGCCCTCCAGCAAAGCCTGAGAAAGCAAGGACTGCTGTCCGGCAATGGCCGTTTCCAGCTTGAAGCTCTCCTGCTGGAAGTAGACCAACCCATGTTCGGGCTGGACTTCGAGGTAACCACCCACGTGAAGTACATCCTGACCGACCGTGAAAATAACGGCACCGTGGTCATGAACGAAACCATTGTCGCTCCCTACACCGCCACCATTGGCGATGCCTTTGCCGCCATCAAGCGCCTGAGACTGGCCAACGAGGGCTCGGGAAAAGCCAACATCCAGAGCCTGCTGGAAAAACTCTCCAAACTCCAGATCCAACCCGGTGACATCTCCCTGGGGCAATAACCCCCCCACTGGAATCCCGCACGATTACAAGGAAGCATCATGAAGTACCCGCTACTACTCACACTGGCCGCCGTCGCGTTCTTGTCTACCGGCTGCGCATCGATCGTGTCCGGAACCGATCAAAAACTCACCTTCAACAGCGAACCGCAGGAAGCCACCGTTACCGTCTCCGGCCGTGCGCTCGGTAAAACGCCCTTCACCGTGCCGGTGGACCGCGGCTCCAACCAATCCATCACTTTTGAAAAGGAAGGCTACAAGACCTACACCGCTCAGCTGTCGACCACAACCAACCCGTGGTTTTTCGGCAATATCGTACTTGGGGGCCTAATAGGTTCCACCACGGACGGCGCCTCTGGTGCCATTCACGAGTTTTCCCCGGACCAATACTTCGTCACCCTGAAGCCTGACACCCCAACGGGAATCTCGACCTCCAAACCGCGACAGATCAAGGAAATCATCATTGCGTTCAGCGGTGAGCTTCGCCACAACCTCGCGAGCGGCGGTGGTGAAAAGGTGGACACCATCCTTCAATTGCTGGGTATCGACGCCTCGGAAAATGACACCACCATCCGGGCACTGAACCAGCTTGCGCTGGCAAACGAGAATGACCTTGAGCTGGCCAATACCATCATTGAGGTCTATGACGTTCAGTAAGGATCATCTCTTGAACCCGAGACAGATCTATTTTTCGTCGTGCCTCCTGAGACGTCTGAGAATAAGTCTGTCCCGGTTTTTCCCATCGGCCGCTGCGGCTGGCACTTGAGAGGCAAGGCCTCACGGAGTCGGAATTTCGGTTAATGCAGCACGGGGAAGTGTGGCCGCCAAAGTGATTCGCGGGAAAACCGGGACAGATCTATTTTTTAGTTGTCGGCCTTCCCGGCTTGCGGGTTTCAACTCTGATACCGATACGGTTTTCAATTTCATCGACGAACTTGTTGCCGCCAGTCAGCTTGTTGCTATTGATCGCCGCGCGAATCAATTCATCTGACGGCGAACCATTTTCCTGCCCAACAAACTGCCGATAGGCCTCAACCCTCATTTGGTGACTGCCTGCCAGTGCCCGAAAGGTGTCGGGCTCATCCAGCCAATGGCAATGCGACTCCCCTACCCGCGCAGAATAGCTCGACCACTCATACGACTCAGGTTTATCCACCATCCCTGCTTTAACAGGATTGAGTTCCACATAGCGACAACAAGCCAACAGATAGGCGTCTGTATCAATCGGGCTAATCTTATAGCGTCCTTCCCAGAGTGAACCACTGCGTTTCTCGATGGCGTTCACAAAGCGTGTCTGACGACCAGCCAGACGTTTCATCAATTGAGGAATTGCGGACAGGTTGTCGTTCGCTTGAACAACCAGATGAACATGGTTCGTCATGAGGCAGTAACTGAACACATCCAGCTCATAGACCTGCTTCCATTCCTGAAGATTCGCCAGGTAGTACTCAAAATCACGGCGTTCGACGAACACCGGTTGGCGGTTATGACCGCGTTGAACAATATGGTGGGAAAAACCGGGCACAATCACCCTGGCCTGTCTTGGCATCAGCGTCTCCTTGCTTCTGATACACAGAATCCATTCTGTGCGATGGCAGCCGATACTAACCGAAGTGCGGAGAGGGTTGATAGTGATTCAAATCAGCTCCAAGTCATCAGAGAAGCCGCGAAAATAAGTCTGTCCCGGTTTTCCTCGTGGCCGAGGAATTCCAGATCCTGAACATCGGGAAGATCCGCTGCACGGCCTGTTTTGTCGATATTGCCGCGAATCGCAACCACCGGCGCGATCGCCTCACGAAACTGCAAAAATAAATCTGTCCCGGTTATCGTGGTCCCGGTTATCGTGTCCTATCTTGAGCGCCCCCTTCAGCGAATAGTATCCAAAGCATCGTTCGCGCAGCCCAGATCCTGGAATCGGGCTGCCACGACCGCCGGTTCGGCGTAAAGTAGCTGGAGATTCGAGCCACTGGCGCGACCAGAGGCGAGACCAAATCTAATGGGAAAACAGGAGCATTCAATGACGTTTAATTTCCACGGCCGGCGCGTAATCGTCGCTGGCGGCAGCAAGGGTATTGGCCGGGCCATCGCGTTGGGGTTTGCCCGAGCCGGTGCCAGCGTTTCCGTGTGCGCGCGCGGGCAGGCGTCCCTGGACGCTCTGGCGGAAGAGGTGACAGGCGAGGGGCTGGAGCTGCATGTGCTGCCCTGCGACATCGGCGACAAGGCCGCTCTGGAGACATATCTGCAGAGCGCCATGGGCGAGTTGGGTGGCCTGGACGTGTTGGTCAATTGCGCCTCGGCGTTCGGGCGAGAGGACAACGAAGAAGGCTGGCTGAGCAGCGTTGAAGTGGATCTGATGGGCACGGTTCGCGCCGGCCATACCTGTCTGCCAGCGCTTAAGGAGAGCGGGGGCACGATCATTAACATTGCCTCCATCGCCGCCCTGCACGCCTCGACACGCACCGCCCCCTACGCGGCCATCAAGGCGGCCGTCGCTCACTACACCGGCAGCCTGGCGGTGGCCATGGCCCCGCATAAAGTGCGGGTTAACGGCATTGCCCCGGGCTCGATCGAGTTTCCGGGCGGCGTCTGGGATCAGGCCCGTCAGCACAATCCGGAGCTATACGAGCGTATTCGCGGGGGTATTCCCTTCGGGCGCCTGGGCACGCCGGAGGAAGTCGCCGACGTGGCGCTGTTCCTGGCCTCCGATCTGGCCCGGTGGATGACCGGCCAGACGCTGGTGGTGGACGGCGGCCAGGTTCTGTCCTGAGCCGTGAGGCGACAGAAGGAAACCGGTCGCGCCAGAACTCCCGCGGAAATTAAATCTGTCCCGGATTCCGCGCCGGATTCCCCGGATTCCGCCAGCCCTCACTGCAGGCTTGTGCATTTCAGCAGTTGCCCTTTTTCGCCTGACCCGGCGGGCAGAAATGGCCACGAGACTTACGGTAAGACCGGTGATCGTCGTAGTCATCACGGCGGCGATCATGATCGTAATAGTCTTCTCTCTGATCTTTGGTGGTAATGGCCGTTCCCGTTGCCGCACCGACGGCACCCCCGAGAATCGCACCATCTCTGCCACCTACCTCGTTGCCGATGGCAGCCCCAATCGCTCCGCCAATACCGCCACCCAGCGCGGCGTCGGCTGTGTCATCCGCAACGGCACCCAGTGAGGTGGCACTCAGAGATAAAAAAACGAGCAGCGATTTCATTTTCATTGATGTAAATCCCATTTTCACCATCGTCCCATCAGGCACTTGTCAGCTTTTTGAACGATTCGAGAATATCAGAAATACACGCGAAGCAAACTTTACATATTTTTATATTTCAAAAGGTTACAAAAATGCAAGAGAGACACACTCCTCATGAATCGGTCCTGAACAAGACGCTCGTGCACTTAATTAGATACACCAATGCCAGTCCACAGCATCACCTAGCACAACAAAACGGCCCACATTAGAAAGCCGGGACGAAAAACACCTCAAGCTAGGGTATTGTTCTAAAGACCGCGTCAAAGCGGTTTCAAACTGCAATCAGGTGACATTCGCAATGAATAAGACAACCGAGGATAAAACAGCATCAGCGCCGCCACCCGAAAAGAAGGGCTTCAGTGGCTTGCATGTCTTTGGCATTGTGCTGCTCACCATCGTTGCCACCGTCGGCGTTGGTTACTGGTGGTTAAGCCACTATGTGTTTCCTGAGAACTTCGAACCCGTAACCCTGAATGCCAGTGAACAGGATTCACTCAACAACAAGCTGAATACTCTGGGCATTGATACCCAAGGCGGTGAACCTGGCCGCCCGTTGCAGCCGGTACCCTACAGTGAAGAAGGCGCCAGCCGGGAGGTACGTTTCAGCGAGCGGGAACTCAACGGCATGCTGGCCAATAACACCGATCTGGCTCAGAGACTCGCAGTCGACCTTTCGGACAGTCTGCTGAGCGCCCTCCTTCTGGTGCCTCTTGAAGAGGACTTCCCTGTACTCGGTGGCAGAACCCTGCGAGTAAATGCCGGTGTGGAACTGTCCTTTGCCAACGGTCGACCCCTGGTTAAGTTAAAGGGCGTCAGCCTCATGGGCGTACCCATTCCGAATGCCTGGCTGGGTAACCTCAAGAATGTGGACCTGGTTAACGAGTTCGGCGCCAACCCGGGATTCTGGCAATCCTTTGCAGCGGGTGTGGATTATGTCCAGGTTGAGGATGGCCGGTTGCTTGTCCGGCTTAAGGAATAGCAGGGAAATAAATCTGCCCCGGTTTTCCCGAGGTCATCACTCACACGCATCATCATCCTGGCCCGGGGATGTTTTTCAGAAGCTCGGCATTTGTGGGGTACTTCTCAAGCAGCTCAACCAACTTTTTTGTGCCCTCTAGCGGTTTAAGACCGCCAAGCGCCCGGCGCAATGCTCTTATTTTGTCCAAATCTTTTGGATCCAACAGCAGCTCTTCACGGCGTGTACTGCTTTTCGAAATATCCAGCGCGGGAAAGATTCGCTGATTCGCAACGTCTCTCGATAAAACCAGCTCCATGTTCCCCGTGCCCTTAAATTCCTCAAAGATAACCTGGTCCATACGGCTGCCGGTATCCACCAAAACGGTTGCCAAAATGGTCAGCGAGCCGCCATTCTCAATGTTTCGTGCAGCGCCAAACAACCTCCGCGGAATCTCCATCGCTCGAGCATCCACCCCGCCAGACATAGTACGACCGCTGCTCTTTCGCTCCGCATTATGCACACGCGAAAGCCTCGTGAGAGAATCAATCACAATCATGACGTTATGACCCTCGCCCGCTTGTTGGCGGGCGATATCAAGAAGTTCATCGGCAACGCGAACGTGATGAGCATAGCTTTCATCCGAAGAAGAAGCGTGTACCTCAGCCGGGACGCTACGCCTGAAATCAGTGACCTCTTCGGGTCGCTCATCTATCAATAACGCGTAAAGTTTAATCTCCGGATACGCCTTTCCCACCGCCTGGCAAATATGTTTCAGAATCGTCGATTTTCCAGACCCCGGCGGCGCAACTATCAAACCTCGCTGCCCCATTCCAATCGGCGTGATCAAATCCATCGCGCGCACCGTGAGTTTTTCTGAACCTGACTCCAAGCGAATCCCCGGCGTTGGATTGATGGCCACAGCATTTAAAAAACGTTTTTGTGGATCGGCCTCACCTTCCACCTCAACCATAGCTTCGGCTTCCTCAGCCACTGGTTTAGCGTCTTTATTTCGTTTTCGGGTTAAACCTAATGTCTTTCTCGTCATGATTGTTTGATAGCTCTTGTTTGATAGATATTTTTCGAAATGGGCTGATAACGTCAAAAAAACAGAAGCCCTAACGGATTGCTGAACACCATTTTCGACAAAGACAGCCCAAGGCAAAAAACCAGTGTGCACAAAATAAGTCTGTCCCGGTTTTTCATGCGCGTGGCCATGCTGACAAGCGTTGCTATAGTGAAACAAGCCACCCCACTTTCCATCTTGGCCAGACTCATGCATACATGCAACGCTCGTTAGGACTTCCCAATGCCCACTTACACTGTAACGGTCGCGAATCTTTCCCTGTCGCTGCAGCAGAAATCACAGATAGCGGAGGCCATCACAACGGCCCATCACACGCAAACCGGCGCGCCCCGTTTCTTCGCCCAGGTTCTGTTTTTTGCGACCAACGAGGGCGAGCACTTTGTCGGTGGCCGCGTAAACTCGGCGCCCCAGGTGTATGTGCACGGCCTGGTACGCGAGGGCCGCAATACCGAGGTCAAGCAGGCCCTGATGAGCCAGATGCTTGAAAAGGTAGTGCAAATCACGGGCATAACGGCTGAGGACGTCTGGATTTATCTGCAGGACATTCCAGCCACTCAGATGATCGAGTTTGGCCGGTTTCTGCCAGCGCCGGGCGACGAAGCTGAGTGGGAAAAGGAAATGACACCAGAGAAGCGTTCCGGGTTGCCCGATTAAAGGAGCACTAACACTCGACGACCTCAGAAAACCGGGACACAGAAAACCGGGACAGATTTATTTTCCAGACGGATAACCCAACAAGGAGACACCATGTCGTACACCAGCCGATATACACCCGAAACCCTGAGCCGTGATGAGCTGAACCAGAGCACGGGCCCAATGGTGATCGAATTCGGCACCAACTGGTGCGGGATCTGCCAGGGTGCTCAGGCGGACATCAAGGCGGCAATGGACAATCACCCAGACGTTCCGCATGTGAAGGTTGAGGATGGCAAAGGCCGCAGATTGGGGCGGACGTTTGGCATTAAGCTCTGGCCGACCCTGATTTTTTTGAAGGATGGTGAAGAAATAGCGCGGGTCGTCCGCCCAGAAGACAGCACCGACATCGAAGATGCACTGCTAAAAATTCGCTAAGGCCGGCGCCGGCAATTGCTGGCCTGCCAGGAACAATACGGAAACTGGAAAATAAATCTGTCCCGGTTTTCGGTGACCAACCTTGGCGACGATCACATGGCGCGAGTCATGTAAGGAAAGCGTTCAATCACCGTGTATACCGAACCACCGGAGCCTTGTTCGCTCTCAAAGAGTATGAACTGATCCACCTGAAACGACCCGAAAGCCGTTTCCCCATACTCGGCCAGCAAGCCCTGAACCGAACCGAGCTGGCGCTTGAATCTGGCCAAGGTGATATGGGGACGAAATGCCCGACTTTCAGTTATCAATCCAAGGTTCTCCATTTGGCCTTTAATCTCGCTATGGAGACTGGCAACGGGAGCCGCCGGCTGGACTCCCGCCCAAAGATTTCGAGGGGCACAAGGCTGACCGAAACAACCCAGCCCCGTAACACTCAGTTCAAAAGGCGCCAGGGGAATATTGCGGGCAGCCTCGCACACCGCCGATAGACGTTCTTCTTCCACGTCGCCAAGGAACAGCAAAGTGATGTGTATCTGCTCAGCACTTTGCCATTTCGCACCTGACACCTCTGCCCTGACCTTCATCAGACGACCTTTGATCTGAGAGGGAATCTCCAGTCCGAAGAATAGTCTGCGCATGGGCTTATTCCTCATAACTCATCTTGCGCACCATATCACCGTCTATCTTGAGTGCCCCCTTATGCGAATAGCATCCAAAGCATAGTTCGCCCCGCCCAACGCAATCATCGACTTTGAGATTTTCCATCCTCTGCATAAATAAATCCGTCGCGGTTTTTCAAGATATTTCCCATAGCTGGAGTTATCATATATGATAACGAAAAAATACGGAGCACCCATGGACTGGGACATTGAATTCTACAGAAAGGTAGACGAAGAATTGGCCGGGATGCCGCCCAAGATTCAGGCAAGAATGATCCGGCTAATGGAATTGATGGAAAAGCACGGAGCGAACCTTGGGGAGCCACACACCAAGTCACTTGGTGATGAGTTGTTCGAGATCCGCGCAAAAGCTAAAGAAGGCATCGGGAGAGGTATTTTCTGCTATATGCAGGATAGGAAAATCATCATTCTCCATGTCTTTGTGAAGAAAGATCAAAAAATACCGAAGAAAGACCTAGAGCTAGCAAAAGAGCGTTTGAGGGAGGTCAAAAAGTTATGAGCTTCAAACAGTTTAAGCAGAAGGCACTTGAAAATCCTGAAGTGCGTAAAGAGTACGATGCCCTTCAGGAAGAATTTAGCCTGATCGACCAATTGATCACCATGAGAACGAAAGCGGGCCTTACCCAAGAGGATCTTGCAAAGAAACTGGGAACGAGCAAAAGCAACATCTCCAGACTTGAGCGTGGCCGGGGAAACCCTAGCTGGGGAACGCTCAGCAAGTACGCCGCAGCCTGCGGTTTTCGAGTGAAACTGGAAACCGCAGAAAACGACCGAGCTTCCGCATAACCCCGGTTGATGCCCTCAGTGTGTCCGTACTGGTTCTTAAAATTCATCAAACCGGCAGTTCGATAATTTCCCCAACCACACCGTCTTCTTTCACCTCCAGCCGTCCTACCGTGATCGGCAGAGTAAAGCGCCGGGGCCCGGCGCCACCGGGATTGAAGTAAAGCACGTCACCGATCCACTCGTTACGGGGTTTGTGGGAATGGCCGGCGATCACCACGCGGTAACGACCTTGCGGATCGATGTCGAGGGTTTTGACGTCGTGGAGCATGAAGAAAGCGTGGCCGAGGAATTCCAAATCCTGAACATCGGGAAGATTCGCTGCACGACCTGTTTTGTCGATATTGCCGCGAATCGCAACCACGGGCGCGATCGCCTCCAGCGCTTCCAGAACCTCGTCCCGCCCGACGTCACCGGCGTGAAGGATCAAGTCCGAACCTTTCAACACCTCCAGGGCTTCGGGACGCATTTTGCTGTGGGTGTCTGCGATGACGCCGATTTGCATGCTTCAGCTACCGATTATCCTTCAATGATGCCCACCCGGCCCATGCGCGTGGCCTTGCGCTGGCCGTAGGCTTTTTCCGGGGTGACGCTGTAGTGAAACAAGACCACCTGGTTCTTTTCGATTGGCATAGTGTAGTGGTCAACTAATCCCGGACAGTATTTTAAGTTTTTCTTCCGCGACCACAGGTGGCATGCCGTCATTGAATGT
>NZ_JBLWYX010000001.1:435656-731042 GCF_048266785.1 Marinobacter sp. | reverse complement strand
TACCACAGAACCTCCTGAGGCAGGTCGCTTTGGGGGCTGAAAACGAGCCAGAAGTAGACCGCTAACGAGGCGCAATAAACCATTGATGCAATTCTAAGAATGGTTCGATCCACGACTACTCCTTAAAACATAACGATATATGTTCATCTGCCTGAGCGAAGCGAAGGTCGGATGAACGGGTTGTTAAAGAGCCAAGTCCTGGTTGACTCAAAGATAGCAACCACCTCTTAGGCAATACCCTCTGAAGCGGTCCTTCCTAAAAACTCTCAGGCCCATAGTCTGCGGTAGACACCAACGACGCGAATAGCAACCAACAAAAAGGTAACGCGATCGCGGTTGAACCGCTCTCCCTCTGAAGACTCCCTGAGCGGATCAACCCGCGCGTTATCCGCTCAGGGAGTCTTCAGAGGGTAGCTGGATAGGCGTTCAATGACGATCTTCCTTGTTTGGTTTTCTCGGCTCTGTCTCAAAAATAGATAACACTGTTTATTTATACAGTCATTCACAGTAAGCTCAGGTAGACTCGGGGTTTTTCTGGCACCCCCCTGGGCTTTTTAACGCCTGCCATCACCGGTGACAAAACCGGCGCGAAGCAGAGGTTTTGGCATCCGGTGCATGGCTTGGTTATGCAGCATGTAGCGGCTTGATCCGGTCCACTTCTTCCTTGACAGACTGAGCCGCCACCCAAAGGTCAACAGACCGCTGCGCGTTCAACCAGAATTCTGGAGAGTTTCCAAACAAACGGGCAAGCCTGAGCGCCATTTCAGGACTGACAGCGCGGCGCTCACGTAGTAATTCATTAACGGACTGGCGAGAAACACCCAGAAGTTCAGCCAACCTCGCAACGGTCAAACCATAGTCCGGCAAGAAATCCTCTCTCAGCATTTCACCAGGATGAGTCGGCTTGCGCTGCATGCCGGTGGTATTAAGAATAGCCATAGTCATCACCTCACTCAGTGGTAGTCACACACTTCGACTTCATACGCATCGCCATCCTCAAAACGAAAACAGATACGCCACTGATCATTTATTGAAATCGAGTGCTGTCCCTGCCTGTTTCCCGAAAGTGGATGAAGGCGATTGCCGGGCGGCACTTTTAAGTCCTCCAACTGTTCTGCCAGATTCACATATTCAAGTTTTCTGGCAGCTCTTGATATGACATCCGCAGGAAACTTCTTTGACTTGCCCTTGGAGTACAGTTCTTGAGTTCGTTTGTCGGCGAAGGATTTAATCATGACCCAAAATGTATCGCGTCACGTGACGGCTGTCAATAGCGCCTGGGGGATGACTGCATAACGCGAAAGTAACCGGCACCGAAGCGCAGCGTAGGGAACCAAAAAAGCCTGCTTTTTTGGTGTCCGGTTGACTGCCTTGTTATGCCTTTTTCCGTTTAACTGTGGTGATAGCAGTATGCTCCACTACTGTCCATTCACCGCTATTGCGCGACAATCGCTTGCCTAGCTTAGGATAGTCGGTCACATCCTGCTCAAGGCGCTGGCCGATAACGAGACAAACCAACGGCTCATTACTATCGTTGAACATATCGTGGGCTTGGCCGTTGATAGGACAGCCAATGAAATCCCCAGGGCCAATACGCTGCTGCTGATCTCCGAGCGTAGCAACGCCACTTCCCGACAGGATATAGATGCACTCTTCTTCGTAATGGTGCACATGGTATTCGGTTGAGTAATCACCGGCGGGAACAGATATCTGGTGAACACCCAAATTATTGAGCCCCACGGCATCGCCAAGAGACTTGCTGATTCGCAGAGCTTCGGGGTTCAAGAAGTGCTGCTTCTCGACACCCTCAAGCTGCTCAATATCGTTGGCCGATAGGTACATGATTTCCATATCTCCTTTGGGCATAACGCGAAGCTAAGCGGCGGCCCGTCAGGGACGTCCGGTGGACGGCCGTCAGGCCGGGAACAGACTTAAGCGACTGGTTATGCAAAGCCGAGATCCTTACGCATTTCTCGCAACAACGTTCGCTGAGCACTCTCTCTGGCTACGGTGCCTGGAGCACTGTCTTTCAATTCTTGGAGCCTTTGCAGCACGGCTTCGGAAGCATAGAGCTGCAATTTCAATTCCCAGTACGCATATCTTTTCTTGGCCTCGTCGGAGTTCGAAAGCGCAACTTCCCGATAAGCATCCAGCAAACCATCGCAGGCAGCCTTATAATCCAGAAGCCACACCTCTCGTAGCTTCGATCTCTGCTCAAGGAAATGCTTGATCAGAAACGTGACAACGCCGCCCAAGCCAATACCGGACAGAAACGATGTGAAAGCTCCGAATTCACTCATACTTTGCCCTCTGGGAACTGCATAACGATATAGATAACCGACCACCGCCCCCGCACTCTCAATCACGCCCGAACTAAGGCAGGCGCGCGATCAGGCCCCTGTGGATCGGTTCATCGGCTTGTTGGACGGGTCCGCACTCGAGGTCTCAGGCTAGCCTATGGGGATTTGAAACGCCAGATTTCGGCAATGAGCTCCAGAACAGCGGAAAGACTCTGTGATTCAGGGTCGGTTTAGGGAGGTGGGCCTGATCCGGTCGAAACGAGCGAAGGAGAATGGCCTCGATTTTCCGCGATCTCCGGGTAACCGGCATGACAGGCGCCCCACCGACGGCGCCTGTCATGGTTTGATGCCTTGTCATCCCTGAATCCTGTCGGCTCATGGCGGCGCTCTCGAAGGGGCAATGGGGGCCATCAGCGTTAATTGCCGCTCACAGACCGAGCAATGGCTCTGCTTCTGACTGTCGGGAAAACGGCCAAGATAACCTTGCCACTGAACCGGCTTCGGTGGGCGAACCGGCGCTTGCCCCACGCCCGCCCGGGCCTGATCCAGCTTACCCCGGCAGGCAACCGCATACAGACCATAACTGCGAACAATGTTCAGCCCCTTGCAGGGCACATGCTGCAGTAACCGCCCGGCAAAGTCGCCCGTGCTCAGGCGCTCCTTCCGGCACCGTTTACGTCCGCCGTCCGGGTTGTCCCGGTGAGCATGGTAGCGGAACAGAACATCATTCTGGTCGGTCCGGAACCTTGACAACTGACTCGGGCGCATCGGCCCGCCTCGCACGTAGCGGGCCAGGTATTCCACCACGCCTTGCGCGTTGTCATACCGCTCTCGGAGGTTCACATTCCAGGGCTTGCGCCCCAACCGGTTAAACAGGTTATGACTGGTCGTCGGTGTCTCACCGTCCGGTAGCGACAACTCCCCGCCATCCACGGCGGATTTCAACTGCGCCAGGAAGTGCCCACGATACTTGAACATCACCGCCCGGATCGGCAGAAAACAGTTCTTGACCGGCAACCGCCACTGCCCGTGTTCGTCCAGACCACCCTCGGTAATCGCGCAGTGAATATGGGGGTGCAACGTGAGCGATCTCCCCCAGGTGTGCAAAACGCTCAGAATGCCAGGCTGGGCTCCCAGGTAAGCCGGATCTCTCAGAAAGCACATCAGCGTCTCCCGGACCGACTGGAACAACCAACGGGTCATCCGGTCGGTGTTGCGGCGCCAGTAGGGATGCAACTCGTGGGGCAAGGTAAAGATCATATGGCGGTGGGGGTGATCGATCAGGCGTGACTTCTGGCCCTCGAGCCAACGCTCAAGCTGAATCCGATTGCATTGCGGGCAACTACGGTGGCGGCAGGAGTTGTACCAGACCCGTTGAACGTGTCCCTCGGGGCAGCCCTGTATGTGACCGCCCAGTGCCGCCGTGCGACACAGCACCATGGCCTTGGCCGCGCGATGGGCATGGGGTGGTAACGCGGTCTTCTCCGCCAGGATCGGGTACCCCCGGGCCATCACGTCTTGCAGTATCGTCTTCATCCTTGAAAACCCTACTCAGTCATCTGTGATCTACAAAACTCTCAGGCGCGCTCCCCGCGCTTGCGCGGCTAGTTCAACAGCTAATTATACGAACGCGTTCGCATATCACCCATTCGTAAAACTCCATTCAAACGCGCTCAAGAAAACAAAAATTTATCCAGTAAACCAACCTCTTGAGCACTCAACACCACGGCTACCGCCAGAGTTATACGCCCTCTTTTGAGCCACTCCCGCTCCCACCATGGGCGTATAACTCCGCCCTTCCTGTTTCAACTTTCAAACCCTATCAGATAGTTACCTTCTTTTCCCTAGAGAGTTCTGGAGTTTTGCGAATACGTTCGTATAACTCCGCTAATCATCAGTCTCTTGACTTTGGCCGCAACCGATATACTGTATATAAAAACAGCACTAAAGGATGAGTGGATATGGATATCCCTACCCCGATACCAGCACAACCAACCCGTTTTTTGGACAAAGTTCGGGCTTTTATACGCTTGCGAGGCATGGCGTATAAAACAGAGAAAACCTACCTATTCTGGATTAAACGCTTTATCCGCTTCCATGGCCTCCAGCATCCTGAAGTTTTGGGCTCTAAAGAAGTCGAGGCATTTCTGTCTCATTTGGTTTTGCAGATAAACGTAAGCGCCTCTACCCAGAGAGTCGCATTGAACGCACTGGTATTTTTATATCGGGAATTTCTGGGCCAACCTCTGGATGACCTGAACTTCGAGCACTCCAGAAAGCCAGTTAAGCTTCCAACCGTATTTAGTGCGGAAGAAGCCAGATCCGTTATTCGCAACCTGAGCGGAGACTACAAGCTTGTTGCCATGCTCCTCTACGGCTCTGGTCTACGTATCAACGAAGCCCTACGCCTAAGGGTTAAAGATGTTGATTTTGATATGCAGCAATTGATTGTTCGAAGCGGCAAAGGCGCTAAAGATCGCATTACGCTGCTACCGGACCGCCTCGTCGAGCCGTTAAAACAACAGATCGATTCAGCGCTGCACCAGCATCAGGCGGATCTTTTGAAAGGATCTGGCTCTGTATACCTTCCGGCGGGCCTCGCACGCAAATATCCGAATGCCAGTCAGGAGCCTGGCTGGCAGTATATTTTCCCTGCACTGGAGCTTTCACGGGATCCCCGTTCAGGCATTCGCAGACGACATCATTTACTCGACCGAACAGTTCAAAAGCACTTTCGTCGCGCTATCCAGGCCGCCGGAAACCAGATAGCGACAAAATACTGCGTTATTGGGCCAGTGCTTAGGTATTACTACTCGGGTTGCAGGTAATTCGCCCGTTATGTTGATTCTTTTGCCACCAGAGGCCTGATAGCGTACATGTATTTGAGCCATTGAGGCTCGGTTCCTAAAGCCTGTTATTCACAGCAATCCGGTTCATAGCAATGCTTGGAAGGATTGCCACTGTTAAAGGATACATCATGAGTGATCTGACAACCCTGAGAGACATCGTAGGCTTGGGCAACACTGCCAGCCCAATCAGCGAATCCGCATTGGTGATTATTGATGCCCAGAATACCTATCGGGAGGGCGTGATGAAGCTCGACGGCGTGGAGCCTGCGCTGGAAGAGTGCAAGGCTCTGCTGCAACGTTTCCGTGCTGCAGGCCGCCCTGTTTTTCATATTCAGCACGACGCTGGGGCCGGCTCACCTTATGACCTCACTGCCCCTATCGGTAAAATTGCCGACATAGTGGCTCCTGTAGAGGGCGAGCCGGTTATCACCAAGAACTTCCCCAATTCCTTTGCACAGACAGATCTGGATCAGCAATTGACGCAAGCCGGGATCAAAAACCTGATTCTGACCGGGTTCATGTCTCACATGTGTGTGAATTCCACTGCGCGTGGTGCTTTTACGCTGGGGTACAACCCCACAGTGGTCGCATCCGCTACAGCTACCCGCGATTTACCCTCTAAGGCTTCCGGTAAAACCGTGCCATCGGAGCAAGTGCAGGAAGCCGCCTTGGCTGCGCTGTCGGACTTGCCATCCGCCGTGGTTCCGTCCACGGCAGACGTGCCAGACTGACCTGGTTATCCCTGTAAGTGAACAGACCGGCGGCGCAGGCTTACCACTCCAGCTGCGCCCCGGTCTAAAATTCAATCGCCCGGGCTTCGGCGCTGCAAGGCGAAGATGAAACTGAAGCTGTTTTTGCCCCAGCGCCTATAATCCTGCCTCTGCGAGCGTCTGGTAAAAACTGTGCTGACTCTCCAGTGCCTGCCTTGCCAGCTCACATCGCTCCCGAACAATTACTTTCCCTGTGCCGGCCTCACACAGCTTTTGATTCAGCATGTCGTGCAAGGGCACTTCATATCGTTTAGACAGGTAATACTGGTCAGCAACGTAAGCGTCGGGAAGGTCGAGTTTAGCCAGTTTCAACACGGCTTCGTACACCAGTGACTTGCGCTCCGAGTCGGTAGTCTCCTGATGTTGATCCAGAAAGCGGGTCGCTTCACTCAATGCACTGAAGGTTGCATCCGGCCTTTGAATAAAACCTCTGGCCATGTGAGCAGCCTGCTGCCAGTCTTTTCGAGCCATCACTGCACGGAATTTAACCAGCTGCAGATGGAGGTTGTTCGGCTCGTACGCCAGTGCCTGATCAACAAGCGCCGCATAGGATGGGCTTGTCAGCTCATACTGATTGAGCATCTTCAGTGAAGTCACCGGCTTCAACTCGTCCACATTGATCTGCATATCGCTGAACGAGCGGGCTAATGTAGCCCCCTCGAGATCATAGATAACCATCCGGACGATCTGGCGTCGGTCCTCTGAAGATAGGTATTCCCGGCCACTCATGTCACTGGCGATGGAAGATATCCATTTCTGGAGCTGGCTGTCGCTGACTTCAGTTTCTTCGTTTTTGAGTTTATTTGCCGCAACGGCCGCCATTTCTTCATAAGCGCTACCGGCTATCGGAACGTCGTCTTTTCCTTTATTGAGTTTGGTTAAAAGCGCAATCATCGACATCGGGCTGTAACGGGACGCTTCCAGTACTTTGGCCGCCAACAGATCGGCTTCCGTCTCCTGCTCCCTATTCCACTGAGTAAAGCCCGCAGCGGCAACCAAGGCGTCCGTTGAACCGCCAATACGAAGCGTTGTTTCCCGCGCTTTGTCATCGTGACTGAATATTGAAATGGCTTGGGCCAGATCGGCTACACCCTTGGCAGTGGTCTGCAACTCATTCTTCTCGTGATGAGCCAACCACAAATGGGAGAGCTCGTGCGCAAGCAGAGCGGCGACTTCATCACGGGTATCCAGGTACTCCAGTGTGCCTGCCTGAACCACGATTGTGCCGTGGGGGTAGGTAAAACCGCCAAAACTATACCGCGGCCCCAACCGGACCAAACAATGGCAAGGTTCGCCATGCCAATCGTTCGACAGCTCCTCGGCAATGGCCTGGAGTTCTGTTGTAACGGAAGCAGCCTCCAACGGCGATACGCTGTCGCTTCGCAGCAGCACCGCGTCTTCCATCGGATCTCGATTGTCGGCGCTGTGTTGGCCGGCTTTGGCCGTGAGTTTGTCGATTTGTGCCTGCCGCAACTTGGGGTCGCTGGCCCACTCTTTCGACTGGTACGGTGACGAGCTGCATCCGGCCAGCGCCGTTATGACAACCAGGGCAATCCCGGAATATCGCGTAAGTAAACTCACTTGCAGTCCTCCCCCACGCCACGGGCGCTGGCATTACGGTGATCGTCAGCGAGTAAGATCTGAGGGCGGTCACATGGAATGTCGATTGTCGCTGTCTGGTTCGTCACCACCTCGGGAATAAACACCCGATACTGTTCTCCATCTGGCCCGTTAAACAGGTACTGACCACCCTCCTTGCCGGTAACATCAAATTTATAGGGGGCTTTCAGTCCCGATTTCTTAAGCTCCACCATAGAACCATCGGATTTGAACACGAAGGCATGTTCCCCATCATGAAAACCTTCAATAACCAGTGTCTCTGCCAATACCGAGCTGCTCAGGAGTGCAAGCAGCCAAAGCGAATGTTTTATATTCATTTTCCATCTCCTTTCGTTCATTCCGAATGGCAACCCACAACCACGGCATAAAGGCCATGAGGTCAGTAAGGAAGCCAGGGGTACGATCGCACTGCAAGACCGCGATATAGATCAGACAAAGCAAAACCAAAACCACAATTATCTCAACAAGTTCCATCGCTAATTCGGTCCAGCCCGAGGTGTATTCCCAACCCCAGCGCCAGTTGATAAACTTGCGCACCACAATCAGCACCACCAAAAGAAGAAGCGGCCAAGTCAGAATCAGATCAAGTGGAAGGGTCCAGGATGGCTTGCCGATAAACCCAAGATTTGGCTGCAGACCAATGGGTTTTAGATAGTCAGGGCCGTAATGAAGCAGGTTGCGCAGGGCCTCCGCATGCAGATAAACTCCGGGCAAGCGCCCGGGTATGGGGGGATCAAACAGGTCTCTTGCCGACGGAAGGGAAACCCCAATCATGGCAATTCGGTCGCCCTGCGATCCTCCTGTTGAAAAGAAATCATCGCATTTATCCTCAGCGCAGAACACATCACTGAGCATCGCGGTGGGTAACGGGGGGCAGGACTGGCGGCCTCCAGGTCCAATGGTCTCGGATCCGAACAAATTTCGGAGCGCATTTACCACTACGATTCCCAATATCTCGCCCAAATCAGCGCCGGGCTCACGGCCGGCACCACAGCGTAACGAAGCAGCTACCCTCTGCGCTGGCTGGCCCCAGCTTATATGCATTCCCGACGCTTCGGGTACAAACCAGGCATTTTTCGCCTTGGCCAGTTCGTCACACTCCACTTTGCGGCAGTAGGCGTCATAGCCTTCCTCAGCCAGGGTCTTATGGTCATCCAGTTCCAGAAATACCGGGTAATACTCGCCATAGCCTGACCAACCGGTTAACCCCACTGCTGATACCGAGCTGGTCAGGGGGGTTATCGACTGTTCTAGCTCCTTTGGGTTGTCACCAGCACCCAGAATCACATTTATGCCCGCACGATCACGCAAATAGCCAAGTCGGTGGACCAGGTTCTGAAAACTCTTATCTAACTGGCCACCTAATCTACGTTCTCTGTAGAAGGTAATATCAAGAATAATCGTGCCATAGCCATGACGCCTCAGCGCATCGACTATTACGCCATAATCGTTGTAGGCCAACGGCCAGTCATTCGCTTGCAGGTATCCATTTTCTTTATCTGAAAGAGTGCGAATCGAAAAGTCGTCAATGAGGATAACGTCAACGAGGTCGGCGGATGCCGAGCCGTCAAGGTCGCGTGTATAGAAGGGGGAGTACATGCGATCAAAGGCATCGCTGATGGCCTGACTGGTCTTCGAATTAATGCCAAACGGATCGAGAAAAGCGAACACATACCCCACTACTAATACCAACCAGTGACGGCGTACCAAGTCCAATAAAGAGATACCCTTTATTGTGCCCACCCTGAGCCTCCGCATGGGAATAGAATCCCTGGCTGCCCGCACTGCGGAAGCGAGCATTATTCACGAGTAATGAATAACGCAACATTCAAGCCATTGGCTGAAAATTTATCCCGAGTTAGGCGTTTAGGGCATACGCCTTTTGGGCGTATGCATTTAACTGTAAAGCGAGTTGACACTTTTTCATTCCTTGTGGCAGGCGCCCGGCCTCAACGGGCGTCTGTAACGTGAGCGAGGCACATAACCGGCTCGATCACCACTCCAGCTGTGCCCCGGTCTGGTACTCAATCACCCGCGTCTCGAAGAAGTTCTTCTCCTTCCGCATGGTCGCCTGCTCGTCTAACCAAGGCGATACGTTCTTCGCCCCCGGGAACGGCTCTTCCAACCCTACGGTGCGGGCGCGGCGGTTGGCTACGAAGCGGAACTGTTCGGTGTGGTATTCGGCGGAGTAGCCCAGGATGGGGTCGCGCAGAATGTAATTGGCGTAGTCGCGCTCGGCGGCTTCGGATTCGTCCCACATCTCGCGTACGGCTTTGGGATCGAAGCTGATGTTCTCTTCTTCCAGGATCTGATTCACCACTTTCAGGCCGAAGGCGAAGTGCATGGCTTCGTCGCGCAGGATGTACTGGAACTGTTCGCCGGTGCCGCGCATCAAGCCGCGGCGTTGCAGGGCGAAGATGGGGCTGAAGCCGTTGTAGAACCAGCAGCCTTCGAACACGCCGGCAAAGAACAGGTACGACATGATGAATTCCTGCAGGTCGTCTTTGTTGCGCAGGTTCAGGTCGGAGCGCATGGCGGCGCTCAGGCGGCGGTTGGCCATCTGGATTTTGGCGTTGATTTGCGGGACCACTCGGTAGCGGTTGTAGATTTCGCTCTGGTCCAGGTTCAGGGTTTCAATGCAGTGCTGGTAGGTCCAGGTGTGCAGCGCTTCTTCGTATACCTGGCGCGCCTGGTAAATCTGCAGCTCGGGGGCGGTCATTTTTTCCATCACCGCCAGGCCGATGTTGCGCATGGCCAGTATGTCGGAGGTGGTCAGGTAGGCCAATACATTTTCGAAGACGTGCTTCTCCGCCGGGCTCAGGCGGTGGTGATAGTCGTGAACGTCTTGCGCCATGTTCACATCCAGCGGCGTCCAGTGGTTTTTGTTGGCGTTCATGAAGAACTCCCAGGCCCAGGGGTACTTGAACGGGGCCAACTGGTTTACATCGGTTTCGCCGTTAATCACGCGTTTGTCGTCAACGTTTACCGGGGCCACGCTGCTGTTGCCAACGGGCTGGCTTGTAGGTTTGGTGTCGTCGTCCCAATTAAGCATGGTTGTGCCTCTCAGGTTAGAAGTAAGTGGTTACTGACAAGCTTCGCAGTCGGGTTCGTCGATGCTGCACACCTGGGGCTGCGGAGCTGTGACCGGGGCGGCTTGTTCGTTCACGCCGGTGGCACCCAGTGAGCGCAGGTAATAGGTGGTTTTCAGGCCGCGCTCCCACGCCAGTTGGTACAGCTCGTCCAGCTTTTTACCACTGGGCTCGGCCATGTACAGGTTCAGGCTCTGGGCCTGGTCCAGCCACTTCTGGCGCCGGGAGGCAGCTTCCACCAGCCAGCGGGCGTCTATTTCAAACGCGGTGGCGTAGCGGGATTTCAGTTCAGTGGGTATGCGCTCGATTTGCTGCACGCTGCCGTCGTAATACTTCAGGTCGTTCACCATCACGTTGTCCCACAGGCCTTCGGCCTTGAGGTCGCGCACCAGCGAGGGATTGACCACAGTGAACTCGCCGGAGAGGTTCGATTTCACAAACAGGTTCTGGTACGCCGGTTCGATGGATTGCGACACGCCCACGATGTTGGAAATGGTGGCGGTGGGCGCGATGGCCATCACGTTGCTGTTGCGCATGCCGTGTTGGGCGATGAGTTCGCGCACCGGGGCCCAATCCAGGCGGCTGTCGGTGTTCACGCTCAGGTCGCCTTCGAGGCGGGCAGCTTTCAGCAGTTCGATGGAGTCGAGTGGCAGTACGCCCTGGCTCCACAGGGAGCCTTCGTAGCTCTCATAAGCGCCGCGTTCTGCCGCCAGCTCCGCCGACGCTCGGATGGCGAAGTAGCTCAGCTGTTCCATGGCCAGATCGGCAAACTCGACCGCTTGCGGGCTGGTATAAGGCAGGCGCATTGCGTAGAGCGCATCCTGAAAACCCATCAGGCCAAGGCCCACCGGGCGGTGCTTCAGGTTGGAGTTGCGGGCCTGGGGTACGGCGTAGAAGTTGATGTCGATAACGTTATCCAGCATGCGCACGGCGGTGTTTACGGTGCGCTCCAGGCGCTGTACATCCAGTTCGCCATTGGCAATGTGGGCAGCCAGGTTCACCGAGCCCAGGTTGCACACGGCGATTTCATCGGCGCTGGTGTTCAGGGTGATTTCGGTGCACAGGTTGGAGCTGTGTACCACGCCTTTGTGCTGTTGCGGTGAGCGCAGGTTGCAGGGGTCTTTGAAGGTTATCCACGGGTGGCCGGTTTCAAACAGCACGGTGAGCATTTTGCGCCACAGCTGTTTGGCTGGAAGCGTTTTGAACAGCTCGATCTTGCCTTCCGCTGCAAGAGCTTCGTAGTGCTCGTAACGCTCGCGGAAGGCGTTGCCGTAAAGATCGTGCAAATCGGGCACATCACTGGGGCTGAACAGGGTCCAGTCGCGATCCTGACGCATACGCTCGATCAGCAAGTCCGGCACCCAGTTGGCGGTGTTCATGTCGTGGGTGCGGCGGCGCTCGTCGCCGGTGTTTTTACGCAACTCCAGAAATTCTTCGATATCCAGGTGCCAGCTTTCCAGATAGGCACACACCGCGCCTTTGCGTTTACCGCCCTGATTAACGGCGACAGCGGTGTCGTTCACTACTTTCAAAAACGGTACTACGCCCTGGCTCTGGCCGTTGGTGCCTTTGATGCGGGAGCCCAGTGCGCGCACGGGTGTCCAGTCGTTACCCAGGCCGCCAGCCCACTTGGATAGCATCGCGTTATCACGAATAGAACCATAAATGTCTTCCAGGTCGTCGCCCACGGTGGTCAGATAGCAGGACGACAGCTGGGAGTGGCGTGTGCCGCTGTTAAACAATGTGGGCGTGGAAGCCATGTAGTCGAACGAGGACAACAGGTTATAGAACTCGATGGCGCGGGTGTTGGGGTCGTCTTCACGCAACGCCAGGCCCATGGCGACGCGCATGAAAAACACCTGCGGCAGTTCCAGGCGACGTTCTTTCCAGTGCAGGAAGTAACGGTCGTAAAGCGTTTGCAGACCCAGGAAACCAAATTGCTGATCTCTTTCGGGTTTCAGGGCCGCGCCCAAACGCTCCATGTCATAAGCGGCCATGGCCTCATCAAGCAATTCGTAACGAATGCCGGCACTGATGAAGGTACTCAACGCCCGTGGATAAACCTCTGTCAGGGTCAGGCTGGTGTCGAGTTTCAGCGCGGTGACGCTCTCAAGGCGCAGCTGTTCCAACAACAAGCGGGCGGTGACGGCGCTGTAGTCCGGCTCGCGCTCTATGCGGCCACGCGCGGTCATAATCAATGCGCTAAGCACTTCGGATTCGTCGATGCCGTTGTAGAGGTTGCGAATGGCTTCGTCTACCAGGGAGTCACCTTCGATGCCGTCCAGCCCGATTGCTGCATTGTCGACCTGCTGTTTCATCAGGCCCTGGTCCAGCGCTACGGTGCGGCCGTTGGCCTGTTTTACGGTAAGAGTGGGATGAGCTTCAACCGGCTCGTGCAGAGCGCGTTCGCGGGCGTGTTCTTCGCGGTAGAGTACGTAAGCGCGGGCCACTTTCTGCTCTTCGGCGCGCATCAGGGCCAGCTCAACCTGGTCTTGTATATCTTCAATGTGCACCCGACCACCGGCTTTCAGGCGACGGCTTATGGCCTGCACAACCTGCTCGGTTACCCGGTGAACGGCATCGTTGATGCGGGCAGAACCTGCCGCTTGATCACCTTCAACGGCCAGAAACGCTTTGGTGACGGCTACGCTGATTTTGGAGGGGGTGAAACCGACCAGGTTGCCGTTGCGTTTGATTACCTGAAGGGCTTCGGTGCTGGATGACGATGAGGACCGGGTTTCGGCCAGAGCTGTCGCGGACATGCGGTTTTCTCCTGAATACGCGTGAGTTCCAAAACCTTCGCGTACGCAGGACGAACCTCGGCGTCAGCCTTCCGTAACCAGACAGCGGCTGAATCATGCCTTGTTCGTTGCTGCTCACCTTGTAGGGCCAAATGCAGGCGCCTGAGTCGCGAAGGTACAGTCTTCCCTGGCAGGTCTTCGGACTCAGGGGCATGAACCAGCTGATTCTGCCTTGCGTGGCGACTTCCCGGCTTGCGCCAGTGTCTTTATGCCACGCTCGTTCCCCAATACCGCTGCGCGTCAGTTCCGGGTTCTCACCGGATTCCCGATACCATATTTGGTATCAAGCCAAGGATTTGGGCACTATATACAGGATTAATAAAAGCGACAAGGCACTTTTCTTCAATCCGCCGGTCTCTCACAAACACTCTGCAACCCGGGACCATCCCATGGGCACCACTCCTCGCTACGCACTCTGGCTGCTCCTCACGGTGGCCGGCTTGGCTTCTCCGAACTTGCTGGCACAGGAGCAGCCGCTTCCTGCATTCTCGAAAATGACATCATTGGCTGATGGCTGGGAGCCTCTGGAATTTCCTGACATAAAGCAACATTCCCGCTACGAACTGGTCAGTGAGGGCGGCTCCCAAGTGGTTAAAGCGCAAACCTCCGGCGGTGCTTCCGGGCTGATTACGCGGCTGAATATAAATCCTGAAGGCTCTCTGATACTGAGCTGGCGCTGGAAAGTGTCCAATGTGTTTGATAAAGGCAATGCCCGGGAGAAATCTGGCGATGACTACCCTGCCCGCATCTACGTCGCCTTCGAATTCCAGCCTTCCAAAGCGGGCTTTTTCGAACGGGCGAAGAGGAAAACAGTAGAGGTGTTGTTTGGAGAGGAATTGCCGGGCAATGCCCTGAATTACATCTGGGCAAACACCCTGCCTGAGGGCGAATTTATTACCAACCCCTATACCGACAAAACGGTGATGGTTGCCGTGAGTTCTGGCAACGAGCGAGCTGGTGAGTGGGTGAGTATCGAGCGGGATATAATTGCCGACTACCGAGAGGCATTTGGGGAGAATCCGCCTCCGATTCGGGGTATCGCGATTATGTCGGATTCAGACAACACAGGTGAGCAGGCAACGGCGTGGTATGGCGATATCACTCTCACCTCTGCAAAAAACCTTGCAAAACCCGACTAAAACGCCTTTCTAACGCGGCCCTTCAGGATACCCGGGAATAACAAAGCTGGAGTCGGGGTCCCGCAGGGGCGGTGCCTCTCCCCGGCTGACAAGGCGCAGATAGGCATCGTCGAGCTCTTCCCGGAGCAGCGCTGCTCTGGGGCTGGCCAGGGAAAACAACCAAGCCGAATAGCGCGACCGCAATTCCGACTCTCGAATCATATTGTCCGCTGGCTGAGTAAGAATTGCCTCAACGGGCTGTCGATAATCGAGAACATAATCACCGCGTTTCAGCTTGAGCATCTCGAGGGCAGCGCGATTGTTGGGGGCTTCGGTAAGGACTATGCGGTCTGAAGCTTCAAGCCAGGCACGCAGCCCGCCATAGGTGTAGCCACCGATCACGATAACAGTTTTACCTTCAAGCTGGTCAAAGTGCAGCAGCGGCTCTGAAGTCTCAAGATACCAGGCGCTCAGTTGCACCGGATAGGCATTAACCCAACTCTCCAGAACCTCTCCCTGAAGGCTGGGTATGCCCGAAAGCCCGGGCCAGAGATCTATGGCTCCAGTTTTAAGATAGAGATAGATTCGGCTGACCGGCAGGTAGATAAACTCTGGCGTGTAACCCGCCTCTTTTACGACCTCCCGGGTAAGGTCAATAAAAAACCCTGCGGGCTCACCCTGTTCGTTCTGGTATTCGATGGGAGGGAACTCGGTATAGCCAATACGCAGTGTATTGGGGCCTGCTTCTGCAAAAACCGGGCTTGCAAGAACTGCGATCGCCAGCAGCAAAAAAGGTTTCCAGATTCTAGTCATAGCCCCAACACATTGTGTGTGCAAATTGTTCCAACTGCGTATGCAGAGATTAGCAGAGCCGCACTGAAAGGATACCGTTCATCATTTCAAGAAGGCCGAGACCGTCAAATATGAAAGGTAACCATATACAGGCCAACACCGCCCATCACTATGGTATAGGGGAACGCCATCACGACCATTCGCCCGTACGAAAGCCGCACCAGAGGCGCAATAGCGGATGTCAGCAGGAACAGAAACGCTGCTTGCCCGTTGGGCGTCGCAACGCTGGGCAGGTTGGTGCCGGTGTTGATGGCGACTGCCAGGGCCTGGAAGTGCTCATAACTGATGCTGCCGGCATCCAGGGCCTGTTTAACCTCGCTGATGTACACCGTCGCAACAAATACGTTGTCGCTGATCATTGAGAGCAGTCCATTGGCAATAAAGAACATGCCCGGCTGCTGGCTTTCCGGAAGCGCCAATACGTAGTCGATAACCGGCTTGAAAAGGTGTTGTTCATGAATCACCGCCACGACGGCAAAAAATACCACCAACAGGGACGTGAACGGCAGCGATTCCTGAAAGGCTTTACCTATCTGGTGTTCGCCGGTTACGCCGGTAAACGACGTGATCAGAATGATGACCAGCAGACCAATCAGGCCCACTTCGGCCAAGTGCAGAGCCAGACCCACCACCAGTATGACCGCCGCAAACGCTTGTACCCAAAGCGCGGCTTCGTCTGCCTTGGTGCGTTTGGCACGCTCGTTCTCAGCAAACTCTTCCAGCACCCGCCGAACCGGCTTTGGGAGCCGACCGCCGTAACCAAACCAGCGCATTTTTTCCAGCACCCAGCAGGTTAAAAGCCCGGCCGCCAGCACGGGCAGGCTTACCGGCGCCATGTGCAGGAAGAACTCGATAAAATTCCAGTCTACAACCTTGGCGATCAGCAGGTTCTGGGGCTCACCCACCATGGTGGCAACGCCGCCGAGGGCGGTGCCGATGGCGCCGTGCATCAGCAGGCTGCGCAGGAACGCCCGGAAGTTTTCCAGGTCGTCACGGTGCAGCTCAACGACGTCTTCATCGCTGTCCGCGTTGTGATCGCTGCTCTGATATCCCTTACCAGATGCCACTTTGTGATAGACAGAGAAAAAGCCGACGGCAACACTGATGATAACGGCCGTCACCGTCAGCGCGTCAAGAAACGCTGAAAGCACCGCAGCGGCAGTGCAGAACAGGAGGGAGAGAGCCGATTTGGAGCGCACGCCGACCAGGATCTGGGTAAAGGCAACCAGCAGCAGATCCTGCATGAAATAAATGCCCGCCACCATGAACATCAGCAGCAGGATAACCGGGAAATTGGTCAGCACTTCCAGATACACAGCATCCGCTGTAGTCAGGCCGATCAGCAACGCCTCGATTGCCAGCAAGCCACCGGGCAGCAATGGATAGCACTTTAACGCCATCGCCAGGGTAAAAATGAATTCGGCGATCAGAAGCCAACCTGCGGCAACCGGCCCCAGCAGAAACATCACAATCGGATTGGCAATCAGGAACAACACAATAATCTGCTTGTACCAGACGGGAGCCTTGCCAAGAAAGTTGCTGGTAAAGGCCGAATACAGGGTCGTGGGCATTGCGGGTTTCTTCTGGGTTAGCGGGCGAAAACAGTATGTGGCAACACGTCAGTATCTTCCTTGATATTTCTGTGCCGGGAAATGCGACAAAGATACAGGATAGCCTCACTCTTTAGTACTGACAGTGCCAGAGTAATATTCGCTCGCTAACGGGAGACCGCGTTAAAAAGAGCCCGGAAAGACCGGTACTCTTCAAGTACCACGCCACTGCCTTTGGCGACCAGTTTAATTCGTTCTCCGGGTAAACACTGAGCCAGTCGCGAGGCCGACAAAGGTGAAAGGGAGCCAAGCCGGGGATAGCCACCAATGGTCTGGCGATCATTCAACAAAACGATCGGCTGGCCATCGGGCGGCACCTGCACGCCACCGAGGTTAATGCCTTCTGAAACAAGAGTGCTGATCTTGCAATTGAGCCTGGGGCCGATAAGGCGAACGCCCATGCGGTCAGCACGGTCATCAACCTGCCACCAGGTGTTGAACGCGTCGAACAAACTGCGGCCCGTGAAGTGCGCAATTTGTGCGCCCGGCAGGAGGTCCAGCACCGCCGGCTGGCTGAAATCCGGTATGGCTTCCCGAGGTGCCTGTGTCAGGCCTTCGCCAGCCTGCAGCTCAGCGGTGTGAACAGACAACTGATCCCCCGTTGCCAGCTTGATACCCATGCCGCAGAAACCGCCCAGTTCTTCCCGGGTTACGCAGGCAACACTGCCCAACACAGGCTCTGCTACAAACCCGCCACAAACGGCGAGATACGCCCTGAGCCCACTCGCCGGCTTGGCAAAAGCCAGGGTCTCCCCTTCCTTCCAGGTTATCCGTTGCCACTGCGGAACCGGCTTTTGCTCCAGAGTCGCGCCCAGGTCTGCACCGGTAATGGCTATTTCCAGATCTCTGCCGGCAACCAGCTGCAGGCCGCCAAAGGTAATCTCCAGATTGGCCGTACCCCAGGGGTTGCCGGTAAGGAGATTGGCCCAGGCCCAGGAATACAGATCCGCCGGACCACCCTGAGTAACGCCCAGATGGCGAACGCCAAATCGGCCGCTGTCTTGCAGTAAAGCAAGAGGCCCGGCACGCGATACTCTGATACAAGGCTCCGCTTTTGTTTGTTGCCTCATGCCAACGGCTCCATGGGCGTGGTATCCCCGCCCTCACGTTCAAATTCTTCTCGGCTCACGGGCACGAAACGCACCTGATCACCCACCCGCAAAAGGCTGAAGCCCGTGCGCTCGCGGTCAAACAGCCTCGCGTTGGTGCGCCCCAGCAGGTTCCAACCGCCGGGCGTTGCCGTTGGGTATGCGGCTGTCTGGCGACCCGCCATGGCCACGCTCCCGGGGGGCACACGCCGGCGGGGTGTATCAAGCCTGCCACACTCAAGGCGGGGATCGGTTAACCCCATAAACGCAAAGCCGGGGGCAAATCCCAGGGCAAACACACGATATACCTGCTGGCTGTGAGCGTCGATCACCTCATTAACCGACAACCCGGCGTGCTTGGCCACCCGCGACAGCTCCGGGCCTACGCTGGGGTCGTACCAGGTTTGGAGCTCGTGTATCTCTCCCGCATGAGCGCTGTCTTCCGGTTCCAGATCAACGAGTATCCGGCTAATCAGCACGCGGGCCTGGGATGGCGATACCATCAACGGATCAAAAACCACCAGAAGCGTGGTATAGGAAGGCACCAGATCAATCAGCGCATCACCAAACGCCTGCTCACACCGGCGCGATAGCGCGGATAACCAGGGCAGATTGTGCTCGTCGATATCCTCGAACAGCCTCACGATCCAGCTATCCAACCCTGCGGACTCGAGCCTCGGATTACGCAGTGTCGGCTTATGGCTCACGGCTGTAGTGCCTTTTCCATCGCTTGCGCGATTCCAAGCACGGAACCATCCGAGCCATTACGGCCTACCAGCATCAGCCCGCTTGGCAAATCGCCGGGGCGATGGTTGGGCAGCGTGATCGCGCACAGATCCAATAGGTTCGCCACGGTTGGGTTGCGCAGAATCAACAGGTTCAGGCGCGCATAATCCTCGTCGCTCTCAAGCTCCGTCAGCAGTGGCGGCTCAACCGGAACGGTTGGTGCAAGAAGCCCGTCATAGGAGGCAAGCCACTCGTCCGCCTGTTTTTTTCGTTCCGCCCTGAGGCGCAGCAATTCGAGATAATCCGCTGCACTGATACCTGCGCCTCTCTCCATGCGCGTGCGTACTCGGGGGTCATATTCATCGCCGTGCTGCTGCAGCCACTTGCGGTGAATGTGGTAACTTTCTGCCGCGGTGAACCCGCCTCCCTCCAGCAGTTCCGGCAGTGCGTCCAGCACGGGTGCTGGCGCTTCCACAATATAGGCCCCGCAATCCCGCAGCGCGCGAAGGCTGCGTGAAAACGCCTCAGCAACACCCGGAGACACGCCACCCATCATGTAATTGGTCGGCACCACAAAGCGACGCCCGCGCAGATCAACCGGCGCACCTGGTTGCCAGCGATGACCCGCAAGCACAGCATCAATACGCGCGCAGCACTCAACGCTGCGGGCGATCGGGCCTATGGAATCGAGACTGTCGGATAATGGGAAGGAACCCTCGCGGGGGATTCGTTGTTGGGAAGGTTTGAACCCGACCAGGCCGCAGAAGGCCGCAGGAATACGCACCGAACCCCCGGTATCACTTCCAATAGCAGCAACCGCCATTCCGTGAGCCACTGCGGAAGCAGCACCGGATGAGGACCCGCCGGATATCCGCCCCGGCGCCAGCGGGTTCGCCGGCGTGCCATAGTATGGATTGAGCCCGAGCCCGGAGTAGGCAAACTCAGTCATGTTGGTGTGCCCGGTAATAACGGCACCCGCCCGGCGCAGGCGGGAAACAATCAGCGCATCACGCTGTGCCGGCTGTTTCCACCACCTGGAGCCCGAGTGAGTCACCTCACCTGCCACATCAAACAGAACCTTGAGCGCCATCGGCAGCCCGGCAAGCTCACCCAAAGGAACGCGACCCTTCTGGAGCGCGTCAATCGCGGCCGCCTCGGCTCTTGCTGTGCGGTCAAAGCGAGCCGTATAAACCTGATTGGCGGGATCATCGTACCGATCAATGTTGTCCAGACAAGCTTCGAGCAACTGGCTCGCATGCCACTTGTTCTGATGTATCCCGTCAAGCAGCGACGCTAAGGTCGCCTCTGACAGATCCACAGGCGCCAGACCAGACTGTTGCTTCATTTCACCACCGATAACGTCTTTATGTGATAAAAATGCTCGAGTTTCCGGTCCGTTACCGGGTCCTCAAGAACCATTCGGAAAGCTTCGGAGGGGCGCACGCCACCAATGACCGGCAGAGTGCCACACAGCATGGCCTGGCCAGGCGCAAGCTTCGGCTCATCCAGGCCAAACCGCTGCAACAGGTCCTTCGGGTGCAACAGGCCTGTTACACCACCCTGCTGGTAAAGCTCCTCTTTACCCCCGAACGTAGCATAAGAGGAGATTTTCAGTTCATCCCAATGATCAATAACACTTTCCAGAGTCCACAACTGTTGGCCCACAGGCTTGGCACACACCTGCTTGGAATGCGCCACAGACCAGGCCTCGGCTTCCCGGTCCGTATGATCCGATCCGATGCCCACAAACGTACCCTGCTCGGTGCCAATCAGAACAACTTCTACTTCTCCGCTGGATTCACCACCCAACACCTGCACGGTTTCAGCCGTCGTCAGTTGATCCGCCGATACGCGGTAGAACAAAGGTGTGCTTGAAGGCGGCGTAACACCAATCGCCTTCAACTCTTCAATGTGCTCATCAATTCCCGCCTGCTCACGGCCTGCCCATCCGGCAATAATGAGCTCCTCGACATCAATCTCTAGGGCGTTGTTGGTACCTGCCAAATAAAACGTTGTCATGAAAGAATCCTGTTGTTGCTATTTAGGGATGACTAATTAATCAGTTCAGTATGCCGGGCAAATACAACGCCAGAGCCGGGAACAGCACGAGCAGCACGACCATGACCATCATGAATCCGACATAAGGCATGGCTCCGATCATCACATCGTTGAACGAGCCACCTTTACGAACGCTCTGCACCACGTACAGATTCAACCCTACGGGCGGAGTGATAAGAGCCATTTCGATCAGAAGAATCAGCAGTATGCCGAACCAGATCGGATCAAAACCCAGTGCAACAATGATGGGTGCAACAATCGGAATGGTGATTACCATCAGCGACAGTGTTTCGATGAAAAAGCCCAGAACGATGTACAAGCCAATGATGAGCAGGAGCGTCATATACGGCCCGAGGCCGGCCGCCTCCAGAAACGAGCTCAGTTCACGGGTAATGCCCGTCGAGGCCAGCACAAAGTTGAGAAAATACGAGGCGATGATGATGAGCACGATCATACCGGTTGTGCGCATAGTGCCCTCGAGGGCTTCCATAACAACACTCTTGCTCAGCTTGCCCATGACAAGCGCAATCAGAAGCGCGCCAATGACGCCCAGAGAGGCCGCTTCCGTGGGCGTTGCCCAGCCGGCGTAAATCGAGCCGACCACAACACCAAACAGCGCCAACACCGGCACCAGGCTGGTCAACCCTGAAAAACGCTCGCTCCAGGAGTGGTGAGTGCTAGGCCCGCCAAGCGATGGCCGCCAGAGGCAGATCAGTGCCGTGCCCAGCACAAACAGGAACGCCAACAGCAAGCCCGGCACCAGCCCGGCTGCAAACAACTTTGGTATGGAGGTTTCAGTAAGAAAGCCATAAACGATCAGGTTGATCGACGGCGGAATCATGATTCCCAGTGTGCCGCCGGCGGCAATCGAGCCGGTAAACAGCTTCGGATCGTAGTTCATTGCCTTGCCCTGGGGAATGGCAACGGTACCGATGGTGGCGGCCGTCGCAACACTGGAGCCGGAAGTTGCGGAAAACAGCGTGGCGGTAGCGATATTGGCGTGAAGCAGCCCACCGGGCAGCCAGGAAAGCCAGCTTTCCAGCGCTCGATAAGTGCTCTTGGCAATCCCGGTTCGAACCAGAATTTCGCCCAGCAATATAAACAGTGGAATGGCGATCAGCAGAAAACTGTCTGACGCCGACCACAATACATCACCCATCGCGTTAATCAGCGGGAAGGGTGAAAAAAACTCGTCAAGAAACAGCGCCAACACAATCAGTGTGGCTGCGACCGGAACGCTGATGATAAGCAGCACCAGTAAAACAATCAGCGAAATAAGGATCATTGGGCAGCCTCTCTGTTCTCGTCGGCAATTTGCTCATCAAGCGTTGGGCTGCCTGCAATTCTTTGCACATCTTCAATGTTGCCGCTCAATAAACCGAACAGCACGCGAAGGGATAGCAAGACGACCGCAATACTGAACCAGACAAGGCCAATCAGCCAAAGCAGCTGCGGTATCCAGATGGGCGTACCAAGAGGGGTGTTTGCTCGGGAACCGCCCGAATAGGAATGATGGGCCACCTCAAACGCGGCTCCCACAATCAGCACACAGAACAGCGCAAGGGACAGCATGGCAATCAGATCAAGCACGCTGCGCACACTGGTCGGCAGTGTCAGGTACAAAGCGTCGATACGGATGTGCGCTTTGCGCATAAGGGTGTAGGCAAACGCCCAACTTGAGCTGATGGCCATAATGTAACCGGTCAGCTCGGTGGCATGAACACTCGATCGACCAAAAATCTGGCGCGAAAGCACCTCTGTTGTGACCAGGCCGACGGTCAACAAAATAAGAAGTCCCGCCGCCCGGGCCATCCACAATGATCCGATATCCACTCCGACAAGCAGTCGGTCCAGCCCGCTATTGATCTGTTGTAACATAGGTTTCTCCAGGGCGAGCGGGGGCTGTCCGAGACAGCCCCCGCTCTTTTAACTGACCAACGTATTACTTGGCCGCTTTAAGACCCGTTACCTTGCCGATGGTCTCGTTCCAGCGGTCCACCCACTTCTGATCAACACGGTCAGCCCAGTTGGGCAGCAATGTTGCCTGCAGATGACGGGACACTTCTGTGAAGTCAGCGTCGGTTGCCTCAACCAGGACCATATCTCCAGATTCACCGCGCGCGCATTCACCGTTGCCGGTCAGGCAGGCGATACCTTCCCGGGTTTCCTCAACGGCGGACTCCCACACGGGATTCTCATAGTTAACCTGAATTTCGTTCTGCAGCCACTTCTGGGTATCTGCAGACAGTGAAGCCCACTTCTTGCCATTCATTGCCGTGAGCACGTAATCCCAACCGCCCACCGGCAGCGGATAGAGGTGCGTAGACACCTCCTGCCAACCAGAGCTGTAGCCTGAGAGCGATCCGGTGACCGCGCAGTCAATAACACCGCGCTGCAAGGCACCTGGTACCTCACTGAAATTCAGTGTTATGCCTTCAGCACCCAGGGCTTGCACGAACTCGGCCGTGGTGCGCCCGCTGGCGCGAATCTTTTTGCCTTTCAGGTCCGAGAGCCCTTTGATTTCTGTGTTGCAGAACACCACTTGAGAGGGGTAAGGCGCTATGGCAAGCAGTTTCGCGTTATCGAAACGCGCGACAAACGCATCGGCGAGCACGGGCCGATACGCGTCTGCTATCTTCCGTGCTGTCTCCACGTCTGGAGCCATCATTGGCATATCCAGGCCTTCAAGCTCAGGGGCATCTTCCACTGCGTAATCCGCCACCGTGGAGGTTACATCAATGACATTGCGCGCCATCAAACGGTATACCTCGCCTCCGCCAAGACCCATCTGATCAAAGGTGGTCACCTCGGTTTTGATCTGCCCGTCAGACGCTTCAGGTACGTGCTCCTGCCAGAAGGGCTTTTCAAAGTTCTTGTACAGGGACAGGCTGCTCCAGCTCCCGACATAGGAAATACTGGTGTTATCCAGCTCCTGAGCCGATGCCTGTGCTGTGGCAGCAAGCATTACTGCAGTCACTGCGGATGCGAGATATTTTCTTGTCGTCATTGCCTTCTTCCTCTTCATATTTATTTTGGTATTACAGCGGTTGCAGGACAGCCTTAAAGCAAAGCCACCTGACTTTCAGGAATGTCCGTAACCAACATATGGCCCGGCGTGTGTGTAATCGCAAATTTGATCCCCGAATCCATGAGAACCTGCTGCGGTGTAACCCCACAGGCCCAGAAGACCGGTATTTCATCACCTGCTACAGAAACCGCATCTCCGTAATCAGGTGAGCCAAGATTCTCTATTCCGATCAATGAAGGATCGCCAAGGTGCACCGGGGCGCCGTGGGTCTGGGGAAAACGCGTGGTAATCTGAACGGCGCGAATGGCCGCTGCGGCACGGAAGGGGCGCATGGATACCACCATGTTCCCGCTGAATCCTCCCGCTGGGCGCAGGGAAATCGAGGTCTTGTACATGGGCACATTGCGCCCTTCCTCAATGTGGCGCACCGGCACACCGTTCTGCAGCAGGGCATGTTCAAAGCTGAACGAACAGCCAATGGCAAAGGTCACCAGATCATCGCGCCACACATCTGAAACATCGTTCAGCGTGCCGTCGAATTGGCCATTGCGGTAGATACGGTAAGAAGGTACATCCCGGGCAATATCCAGATCCTCACCCAGCACATCGCATTGCCTTGCGCCCGGTTCGCTGACTGCCAGCACCGGGCAGGGCTTCGGGTTTGCCTGGCAGAAGCGCAGAAAGCCATTGGCTTGCTCTTCCGGCAATATGACCAGATTGACCTGAACAAAACCGTTTGCCATGCCGGCCGTCGAGCCAAGCAGCGAGCCATTGCGGGCTGCCAGCCTGACATCTTGGGGCGTGATAAAGCGCTGAGGGTTATCCAACGAAGCCATGATCCTGCCTTATTTTGCTTTTTCTTAAGGCTAGCGAGAGACACTGATAAGTACAAATCGAATTTTAGAATCAACTTTGATAGATAAATTTGATCAAACAGACATAATGTCGATTTTAGAAGGGTTTGGACGCGGCAATTTTGAGGGAAAGGTCTACTACAGCCCGTACAACATTTGCTCCCGGTGCCGCGCAATACGCAACATTGAAAACCAGATCGGGAATACTGGCCTCCACCGAAAACTCACGGAGCTGCCCCGTTGCGAGTTCCGTTTTGATGATCTCCTTTGGCAAGGCACTCACCCCGATACCATCCACAGCCATGCGGATAATCGTGGATAACGAAGAGCTGGAATGAATCTGGGTGGAGTTGCTCATTTTGTTGATCAATGAGCGGATATTAACGTGAGGCTCGCTCATTCTCGGATAGGTAATAATCGGGATTTTTGCCAGCTCGGAGAGGCTTATGGGCTCAGGAGGTAGCGCCAGTTTGGGGCTGACAACCCATATCAACGGGTAGCTGTAAAAAGGCATATTGAAAAAGCCCTCCTGCTTCACTTCACCGATAAGGAATGCTATATCAACCTCTCGTTTCAGCAGCTTTTCTGAAAGATTGACCGAGATATCAACATCCAGCTCCAGGTTTATCGCCGGGTAGGTGTCACTGATGCTTTCTATCAACTCCGGCAGCCAGGTGTAAGCAACAGTTTCTGCAACACCCAGGCGTATAGTGCCCTGAATAGCATCCGGGCTGGCAACGCTTTCAAGTAATTCAGCATGGAGCTGGAGAATTTTTTCGGCGTAGGACAGCACCTGCCGACCTTCAGCGGTGAGAACGGCATTCCGGCCGGACCGGTCAAAGAGCTCTATACCGAGCTCATCTTCCAGGCCGGAGATTCGGGCAGAAATCGTCGGTTGTGATGCGTAGAGTTTTTTTGCTGCCGCTCGAAAACTGCCGAGTTTGGCAATCCAGAAAAAGGTTTCCAGCGATTTGATTTTCATAGCGAAATATCGCTCTGCAACTGGCGCTATTCAACCGTTACGCTTTTCGCCAGATTTCTGGGCTGGTCCACATCCGTGCCTTTGAGCACAGCAACATGGTAAGACAGAAGCTGCAACGGAACGGTATAGACAATCGGAGCCGTGATTTCGTGTACTTCCGGAAGCTGCAGCACGTGGATGTTTTCTTCCGGTTTTATATCCGCTGCGCGATCCGCAAATACGAACAGCTCACCGCCGCGGGCGCGGACTTCTTCCAGGTTCGATTTCAGCTTTTCGGCCATGCGGTTATTCGGTGCAACCGTGATCACGGGCATTTCGCTGTCAACCAACGCCAGCGGGCCATGCTTCAGTTCGCCGGCCGGATAGGCTTCAGCGTGAATGTAAGAAATTTCTTTCAGCTTCAGTGCACCTTCCATCGCTACCGGGAACTGAGAGCCGCGGCCCAGAAACAGGGCATGGTTTTTGTCCATAAACCGCTTGGACATCTCTGCGATCTCACCGTCCAGCGCCAATACATCGCTGACCTGACCGGGCACCCGATGCAGCGCTTTAACTATTTCCGCTTCCCGCTCTTCGCTGAGGCCGTTTTTACGAGCCAGTGCCAAGGTGAAAATCAGCAGGGCTACCAGCTGGGTGGTGAACGCTTTCGTGGAGGCAACGCCGATTTCCGGCCCGGCCTGAGTCATGATAACCAGATCCGATTCACGAACCAGAGAGCTGCCCGGAACGTTGCAAATCGCCAGCGCGGCACGGAAACCCGCTTTCTTCGCCTGCCGCAGTGCAGCCAGAGTATCGGCTGTTTCACCGGACTGGGAAATGCACAGGAACAGCGTGTCTTTCTGGATCACATGCTTGCGATAGCGGAACTCGGAAGCCACCTCCACTGAGCAGGGCACGCCTGCCAGATCCTCAATCCAGTAGCGGGCAACCATTCCGGCGTGATAACTGGTGCCACAGGCAATGATCTGCACGTGCCGGATATCTTTCAACAGATCCCCAGCCGCAGTACCAAGAGCTTGCTCCAATACCCGTGACTCTGTCACGCGGCCTTCCATGGTGGCCTTGATAACTCTTGGCTGCTCATTGATTTCTTTGAGCATGAAGTGCCGGTACTCGCCTTTGTCTACTGAGTCCGCACTGTGCTCAAAACGGCTGATGGCACGCTCAACCAGCGTACCCTCACGATCATGAATCTCAATGCTGTCGCGGCGGATATCTGCAAGATCGCCCTCTTCCAGAAACATGAAGCGGTCGGTCACGGGCAGCAGTGCAAGCTGGTCCGAAGCGATAAAGTTCTCACCGATACCCACGCCCACGACCAGAGGGCTGCCTTCCCGGCAAACCACCATGTGATCCGGTTCATCGGCATGCACCACGGCGAGCGCATAGGCACCGCGCAGGCGGGTGATGGAGCTCTTCACGGCATCGTAAAGCTTGCCCAGCTCGCGGAAGTTCTTTTCAATCAGGTGCACAACCACTTCGGTATCGGTCTGGGAGGTAAACTCAAAGCCGTCGGCCCTCAGTTCTTCCCGCAGCTCCTGATAGTTCTCGATGATTCCGTTATGAACAATGGCCAGGCGATCGCCGGACATGTGCGGGTGGGCGTTGAGCTGTGACGGCTCTCCGTGGGTTGCCCAGCGGGTATGGGCAATGCCCAGATAGCCTGAAAGCGGATTGGTTTCGATAGCAGCCGCCAGCGACGCTACCTTGCCGACTTCCCGAGCGCGCTGAACAACGCTTTTGCCGTCCAGAACTGCCATACCGGCAGAATCGTATCCCCGGTATTCGAGGCGGCGCAGGCCTTCAAGAAGAATGCCCTGAACGTCACGTTCCGAAACCGCACCTACAATGCCACACATGCTGCTTCCACCTGTTCATATAATGGATTAATCAGATTTTTTTGGCCGTTCCCAGCCCTCGATATTGCGTTGGCGTGCACGGGCCACCGCTAATTCATTATCTTCGACGTTCCGGGTAATGGTAGATCCCGCCCCAACGGTCACTCCGGCACCGATGCGGACCGGCGCTACCAGCGAGGTATTGGAACCCACAAAAACCCCATCGCCAATCACCGTCCGGAATTTATTTACCCCATCATAGTTACAGGTAATGGTTCCTGCACCTACATTCACGTTACGGCCCAGAGAGGTGTCACCCACATAGCTCAGATGATTGATCTTGCTGCCTTCTCCCACCACGGTTTTTTTGGTTTCGACAAAGTTGCCTATCTTGGTATTCGCGGCCAGTTCCGTGCCTGGGCGTATCCGGGCAAAAGGGCCGATTTGGGCATTGGCGCCAATTACGGCGCCCTCGATTACGCTGTGGGCGTTGATCTGCGCGCCATCTGCTATCACTGCATCCCGGATAACGCAGCCCGGGCCAACAGACACATTGTTGCCAAGACTTACCTTGCCTTCGAAGACCACATTCACATCAATCAGAATGTCATTGCCGATGGTCAGCTCGCCGCGTACATCGATACGGGCCGGATCCGCCAGGGTGGCACCCTCTGTCATCAGGCGTTCGGCTTCGCGTTTCTGGAACCACCGTTCAAGTTCCGCCAGTTGCAGGCGGTTGTTGACACCCTGAACCTCAAATGAGTCTTCCGGCTGGGATACCGAAATCCCCAGATTATGTTCGACCGCCATGGCAATAATATCAGTGAGGTAGTATTCGCCCTGAGCATTGGCGTTGGAAAGCGCCGGCAGCCAAGCCTTCAGGTGCTTCGCCGCTACGGCAAGAATGCCCGTGTTCACTTCGCAGATCGCCAGTTGCTCTGCACTGGCGTCTTTCTGTTCGACAATGGACGTTACCTTGCCATCGGAATTGCGCACAATCCGACCGTAGCCCTGCGGGTTATCAAGGGTGACGGTCAGCAGACCGAGGGCATTGTCATCCAGGGCCTCCACCATGGCGTTCAGGGTATCTGTGCGAGTCAAAGGCACATCACCGTATAGAACCAGAACGCGGGCGTCATCGGGAAGGTGAGGCAACGCCTGAGCGACAGCATGGCCGGTGCCCAGTTGCTGCTCCTGCACCACCCAGTTCACCAGACTCTCGGTGATTGTCTCACGAACCTTGTCGCCGCCGTGGCCGATAACCGTATGAATTTTTTCAGCACCCAGCTGCCTGGCGGTTCCGATAACATGATGCAGCATCGGTCGGCCAGCCACGCAATGCAGAACTTTCGGCAGGGCGGATTTCATTCTTGACCCCTGACCGGCGGCCAGAATCACAACGTGTAACGGGCTCATGGCTACGTCAGGCTCCCGGACAATTAGCAGTAGAAAGGATTCGATAAAAAAAGCCGCAGCCTTTGCAGCCGGAAGAACAGACGCCTGGCGTCAGTCTTCCCACTGTTCAGGATGCGGCTTCGGTGTACGGCAAGCCCGAAACAAAAATGCCTAGCGCATTTTGTTACGCAACTGCTGAATCGTACGAAGCTGAGCAACAGCCTCAGCCAACTCTGCGGCGGCGCGGACATATTCGAATTCACCGGTCTTGTTGGCAAGTGCTTTCTCGGCTTCTTTCTGAGCCTCGATTGCAGCGGCTTCGTCCACATCCTTTGCACGAACCGCCGTATCGGCCAACAAAGTCACCAGATTGGGCTGAACTTCCAGATAGCCACCGGACACGTAAAGAATTTCTTCCTCACCACCCTGCTTGATGATCCGAATAGGCCCAGGCTTAAGCTCGGTCAGCAGCGGCGCGTGACCCGGTGCAATACCCAGGTCACCTTCAGAGCCGGCTGCGATCAACATTTCCACCAATCCGGAATAGATCTTCGTTTCGGCACTTACCACATCACAATGCACGGTCATACCCATGTCAGTTGCCTCTTTGATCGATCCGGAAACAAACGCAATGGCTCAGAATCAGCTCTTGGCCTTGCTCTTCATTTCCTTCGCTTTCTCAACCGCTTCCTCAATGCCACCGACCATGTAGAACGCCTGCTCAGGCATATCATCGTAGTCGCCGTTAAGGATGCCCTGGAAGCTGCTGATGGTTTCTTTCAGGGAAACGTACTTACCGGGTGAACCGGTGAATACTTCAGCAACATGGAACGGCTGGGACAGAAAACGCTCAATCTTACGGGCACGGGCTACTGTCAGTTTATCTTCTTCTGACAGTTCGTCCATACCCAGGATGGCGATGATGTCTTTCAGTTCCTTGTAACGTTGCAGGTTGGTCTGCACGCCACGAGCTACTTCGTAATGCTCATCACCGATGATCAGTGGGTCCAGCTGACGCGAGGTGGAATCCAGCGGATCGATCGCCGGGTAGATACCCTTGGAAGCGATATCACGGCTCAGTACCACGGTTGCATCCAGGTGCGAGAAGGTGGTGGCGGGTGACGGGTCAGTCAAGTCATCCGCCGGTACGTATACTGCCTGGACAGACGTGATGGAGCCTGTCTTGGTGGAGGTAATACGCTCCTGCAGCTCACCCATCTCCTGGGCCAGCGTCGGCTGGTAACCTACCGCTGAAGGCATACGGCCCAGCAGTGCAGATACCTCAGTACCCGCGAGGGTGTAACGGTAAATGTTGTCAACGAACAACAGTACGTCACGACCTTCGTCACGGAACTTCTCAGCCATGGTGAGGCCGGTCAGGGCGACACGCAGACGGTTTCCGGGGGGCTCGTTCATCTGGCCATAGACCATCGCTACTTTATCAAGAACGTTGGAGTCCTTCATTTCGTAGTAGAAGTCGTTGCCTTCACGAGTCCGCTCACCAACACCTGCGAATACGGAGAGACCGGAGTGCTCTTTCGCGATGTTGTTGATCAGCTCCATCATGTTAACGGTCTTGCCTACACCGGCGCCGCCGAACAGGCCAACTTTACCACCCTTGGCGAACGGGCAGATCAGGTCGATAACCTTGATGCCGGTTTCCAGCAAGTCTGCAGACGCTGCCTGGTCGGCATAGCCCGGAGCTTTGCGGTGGATACCCCAACGCTCTTCTTCACCGATCGGACCCTGTTCGTCGATGGGACGACCCAGAACGTCCATGATACGGCCAAGGGTCTTGGTACCAACCGGTACCGAGATTGCCTTGCCTGTGTTTTCTGCTTTCAGGCCTCGCTTAAGGCCGTCGGTGCTGCCCATGGCGATGGTACGAACGATTCCGTCACCCAGCTGCTGCTGGACTTCCAGAGTTGTTTCGCCACCTTCAAGCAGCAGTGCGTCATATACCTTGGGTACGGAGTCACGTGGAAATTCCACGTCGATAACCGCGCCAATGATCTGAACGATTTGTCCGCTACTCATGCTCGGTTCCTCGTTATCTTAAGTAGTCAATAAAACCAGTTGGATTGTGGGCCGGATCAGACCGAAGCCGCCCCGCTCACAATCTCCGAAATCTCTTGGGTGATAGCTGCCTGACGCGCCTTGTTGTAAGCCAACTGAAGCTCGCCGATAATGTCACCGGCATTGTCGGTTGCGCTCTTCATGGCGATCATCCGGGCTGCCTGTTCACATGCCAGATTCTCTACCACACCCTGATATACTTGGGACTCAATAAAACGTGGCAGAAGACCATCGAGGATCTGCCTGGCATCGGGCTCGTAGAGATATTCCCACTGGTTCTTGATCTCTTCTTCGTCTTCGCTCTCAGGCAGAGGCAGGAGCTGCTCTACCGTCGGGCGTTGGGTCATGGTGTTGACGAACTCGTTGCTGACCACATAAAGGCGGTCAATATTGCCTTCCGAGAACGCATCCAGCATAACCTTTACGTTGCCGATGAGTTTTTCAGAGCTCGGGCTATCACCCAGATGGGTCAGCGCCGCAACGACGTTACCGCCGTAGCTCCCGAAAAAGGAGGCCCCTTTCTGCCCGATGGCGCACAGATCGGTTTCCACCCCTTTGTCTTTCCACGCTTTCATTTCACGGACAAGCGCCTTGAACAGGTTGATATTCAGACCACCGCAAAGGCCACGATCAGTTGACACCACAATATAGCCCACACGCCTGACATCGCGCTGAACCATGAACGGGTGTTTGTACTGAGCATTCGCTTTGGCAATGTGCCCGATTACCTGCCGCATCTTCTCGGCATACGGGCGGGTAGCCTGCATGCGTTCCTGAGCTTTACGCATCTTGCTCGCCGCTACCATTTCCATGGCACTGGTGATCTTCTGCGTGCTCTTGATGCTTGAAATCTGGTTACGTATTTCTTTGCCGACGGCCATAACTCACTGCCTTCTCAAGTTAGACACTCGTTGCTTCGAAAGCGGCCCGCGGCTCTTGCTGCGGACCCGTTTCTTACCAGCTCTGAGTGGTCTTGAATTTCTCAAGTGCAGCTTTAAGGCCGGCAGCGATTTCGTCGTTGTAATCGCCTTTCTCGTTGATCTTGGCGAGCAGGTCTTTCTGTTCGGAGCGCATCCAGTCGAGCAACTGCGCTTCGAACGTCACAACCTTGTCGACATCAACATCGTCCAGGAAGCCTTCGTTGGCTGCAAACAGAACCGTACCCATTTCAGCCACAGACATCGGGCTGTACTGGTTCTGCTTCATGAGTTCCGTAACACGCTGACCATGCTCAAGCTGCTGACGGGTTGCTTCGTCAAGATCTGAAGCGAACTGTGCGAAAGCGGCAAGCTCACGATACTGGGCCAGTGCCAGACGGATGTTACCGCCGAGCTTTTTCATGATCTTGGTCTGGGCAGCGCCACCAACCCGGGATACGGATACACCGGCGTTCATGGCCGGGCGGATGCCGGAGTTGAACAGGTTGGTTTCCAGGAAGATCTGGCCGTCGGTGATCGAGATTACGTTGGTCGGTACGAATGCAGATACGTCACCGGCCTGGGTCTCAATGATCGGCAGAGCGGTCAGGGAACCAGTTTTGCCTTTCACTTCACCGTTGGTAAATTTCTCAACGTAGTCTGCGTTAACACGGGAAGCGCGCTCCAGCAGACGTGAGTGCAGATAGAACACGTCACCCGGGTAAGCTTCACGGCCCGGCGGACGACGCAGCAGCAGGGAGATCTGGCGATAAGCCACAGCCTGCTTGGATAGATCATCATAGATGATCAGGGCGTCTTCACCACGGTCACGGAAATATTCACCCATGGAGGTACCAGAGTACGGAGCCAGAAACTGCATCGCTGCCGGATCGGCGGCGCCAGCAGCAACTACGATGGTGTGATCCATCGCGCCGTGCTCTTCCAGCTTGCGCACAACCGCCGCAATGGAAGACTGCTTCTGTCCAACGGCCACATAGATACACTTGATGCCGCTGTTTTTCTGGTTGATGATGGCGTCAATGGCGACGGCTGTCTTACCAATCTGACGGTCACCGATGATCAGCTCGCGCTGGCCACGACCGATAGGCACCATGGTATCGATGGCTTTCAGGCCGGTCTGTACCGGCTCATCAACAGACTGACGCTCGATAACGCCCGGTGCAACCTTCTCAACCGGAGCGGTAAGATCAGTGCCCAGCTCGCCTTTACCATCAATCACATTACCCAGACCGTCAACTACGCGACCCAGCAGCTCCGGGCCAACCGGAACTTCCAGAATACGCCCGGTACAACGAACTTTCTGGCCTTCTGCCAGTTCTTCGTAGTCGCCCAGCACAACCGCACCTACGGAGTCACGCTCCAGGTTCAGAGCCATGCCGAAAACGCCGTTGGCAAATTCAATCATCTCACCGGACATAACGTCGGCAAGACCGTGGATCAGTACGATCCCGTCGGAAACAGACAGGATTGTACCTTCGTTTTTTGCTTCAGAAGAGATATCGAGTTTTTCGATTCTCTTCTTGATGATGTCACTGATCTCGGATGGATTCAGTTGCTGCATGCCAATATCCTCAAACCTTGTGCTGAAATCAGGAGCCCAGAGCGTCGGCCAGCTTGTTCAGCTTTCCGCGTACCGATGCGTCAATCACCATATCGCCGGTGCGAATAATCACACCGCCAATCAATGACTTGTCTAAAGACGCTGCGAGTGACACTTGCCGCTCGAGTTTCTTCGAGAGTGCCTGGGCGAGCTTCTGTTGCTGTTCGTCCGTCAGCTCAAAGGCTGCGGTCACTTCGATATCAACAGTGCGCTCCAGATCAGCCCGGTACGTGTCGAAGAGCGCTGCAATCTCGGCAAGAAGAGCGAGTCGGCGGTTTTCAGCCAGCACAGCAAAGAAGTTGTGTACCTGTTCTGAGTCGCCTGCTTCAGCGACGTCCAGAATCATGTCTGCCTTCTTCTGCTCTTCCAGACCCGGATTCGCTAGAAGCTGTCGAATGTCTTTGTTCGCAGTGATCTGTCCGGCAATCGTCAGTACCCGGGACCACTCAGCAAGCTGGTCGTGTTCCCGGGCAGCGGAAAATGCTGCCTTTGCGTAAGGACGGGCCAGCGTTCTCAGTTCTGCCATGATGAACCTCGTCGTTTAAAGTTCTGCCGCCAGTTTTTCCAACATTTCGTTGTGCTTGGAGGCATCGACAGAGGTTTCCAGAATCTTCTCGGCACCCGCAACGGCGATGACGGCAATTTCTGCACGCAGCGCATCACGAGCCTGATTCCGTTCCTGTTCAATTTCGGCCTTGGCCTGCTCAATCAGCTTCTCACCTTCTTTGCGGGCGTCATCCTTGGATGCTTCCACAATCTGGGCAGCGCGCTTGTTAGCCTGCTCAATAAGGCCGGCGGCCTGCTGCTTGGCGTCACGCAGTGCCTGAGCTGACTTGTCCTGCGCCAGTTCAAGATCACGTGCTGCACGATCTGAAGCAGCCAGTCCGTCAGCGATCTTCTTTTGTCGTTCCTGCAAAGCGGCAATGACCGGAGGCCAGACCAGCTTCATACAGAAAACAACAAAGATAAAGAACGCGATGGCTTGACCAAGAATCGTCAAATTAATGTTCACGTCTTCACCTCTCGCCTGTTATGTAAGAAAACACCGTTCCGGAACATTCCGGTGGCGATTCGATTAACCGGCGAGCTGGCCGACAAACGGGTTGGCGAAGGTGAAGAACAGTGCAATACCAACACCGATCATGGTCACGGCATCCAGCAGACCTGCAACGATGAACATTTTAACCTGCAGCATTGGGGTCATTTCCGGCTGGCGCGCAGCACCTTCCAGGAATTTGCCACCCAGAATACCAAAGCCAATAGCAGTACCCAGTGCGCCCAGGCCGATCAGCAATGCAACAGCAATCGCGGTCATTCCAACTACAGTTTCCATGATAACTCCCAGTCTTCAGTTTGGTTTTCAGTTTAAGGGTTAGGGGTTCAGAACTACGTTTTCAACACTTAATCAGTGACTGTCTTCGTGCGCCATACTCAGGTACACGATGGTCAGCATCATAAAGATGAAGGCCTGCAACGTGATGATCAGTATGTGGAAGATCGCCCAGGGTACAGACAGCGCCCATTGTGCCCAGAAGGGCAGCAGAGCAATCAGGATGAAGATCAGCTCGCCCGCATAGAGGTTACCAAACAGACGTAGCGCCAGTGAAACAGGCTTGGCCAGCAAGCTGACACCTTCCAGCAGCAGATTGACCGGAATCAGCACAAGCTTCAGGAAGAAATTGTCAGATGAGAACGGGTGCAGCGTAAGCTCGCCAACGAAGCCACCTACACCTTTGATCTTGATGCTGTAATAGATAATCAGCGCGAACACTGACAGTGACATGCCCAGGCTCACGTTGATGTCCGTGGTCGGAACGATCTTCATGAACGGGAAACCTGCCAGCGTAAACAGGTGCGGAATGAAATCAACTGGTACCAGATCCATCAGGTTCATCAGGAAAACCCAACAGAAAATAGTCAGTGCCAGCGGCGCAATAACGGCGTTCTTGCCGTGGAAGGTTTCCTTTACGCTGTTATCAACAAACGTAACCATCACTTCTACAAAGTTCTGAAGCCCACCCGGCACGCCAGAGGTCGCGCGCTTGGCGGCGATGCGGAACAGAAACAGAAACAGGACTCCCAGACCAATGGCCCAGGCCATGGAATCCACGTGAATCGCCCAGAAGCCCATATCGGAAGCTTCTTTGGCGGTTTGTGCGATGGTCCAGGATGTGTCAGAAAGCACAGTACCGTCAAAACGTTCATAACCTTCCGGCAACTGCCCATAGGTCAGGTTCTGGAGGTGATGCTGGATATACTCGGATGCGGTTGTGCCTGCCATATCGTTCTCTCAGGTCCTGTTAGCGTCGCTGCGAGCTGTTTACCAAAAGCGGCGTTAACCAGTTGGTGACCAGCATGATCGCAAATGTTAAAAAAAGTGCCGCTACGTCAAGCGGCTGAATCCATGTAAACACCACCGTAAACAAGATGGCACTCAGAATGAGCTTGCCGGCCTCACCCTGATAAAAAGAGCTTATGATCTTTTTGGCAGACCGCGCGCCGGTGTAGCGGAATGCCTTAAGCGCAAAGTAACCGTGGGGCAGCAGAAAAATGAGACCACCCAGAAGCGCTGAATAACCGGAAATCTGACCACGAAACAGAAACGCCAGACTGACCAGAACAAGTACCACACTCTTTACTGCAAACCATTGTGCGATCGGCGGACGCTGAATACCGCCCGGAGCTGCTTTAGCCATGCTTGTCCCAGAGTTCGATGCTGTTAACCGATGCCGTCTAAAAAGTGGACAGGCGCACCGATATGAGCGCCGCAGATTATATGTGTTCAATGTGCATGAATCAACAAAACCGCACCAACTGCAAACCGTGAAAAACCGCAAGAGCACCGGGGTTGGTGCTCATCCGACACAAATAGGCGCTCGTTCAGTTTTTAACCACTACATGTTGTGTATGGCGGCGGCAACAAACTTTCATGACGGGTTCGAACGTAATGGGAAAATCCGGCGTCTTACCGGATATGACCCAGAATACCGTCCAATTCGTCCAGTGAACTGTACTCAATCACCAGTTTGCCCTTGCCACGTTGCCCTTGAGCAATGGACACTTTTGCCCCCAGACGCTCGGCGAGATCATCCTGCAGTGCACGAATGTTGGGATCGATGGCATCTGATTTAGCCGGTTTCCCGGTTGTCGTTTCCTGCTGAACCCGACGCACTAGCGCTTCAGTCTGCCTTACTGACAGCGACTTGGCGACCACCTGTTTTGCGACCTGCATCTGTTGTTCCGGCGAGAGTGTCAGCATGGCGCGACCGTGGCCCATTTCCAGGTCGCCGTGCTCCAGCATTAAACGTACATCTTCGGTCAGGCCAATCAGGCGCAGAAGGTTGGTGATGGTGGTGCGGGATTTACCCACGGCTTCGGCCACCTGGGCCTGAGTCAGGCCAAACTCTTCTTGCAGGCGCTGAAGGGCGAAGGCTTCTTCAATGGGGTTGAGGTTTTCACGCTGGATGTTTTCGATAAGCGCCATGGCGATGGCCGCTTCGTCAGGAACATCCCGGATAATGGCGGGTATGCTGTCCAGTTCCGCCATCTGGGTGGCGCGCCAACGACGCTCGCCGGCGATCAGCTCATAGCGACCCTCGGCAATGGGGCGAACCACAACCGGCTGCATCACGCCTTGCTGACGAATAGAATCCGCCAGCTCCTGCAGAGCAGTGGGATCCATGTCACGACGTGGCTGAAAACGGCCGCGCTGGATCAGATCGATGGGAACCTGTCGCAACTCACCGTCGTGGTCTTTCAGTTCCTGATCCAGGTTAACCCTGGACCCGGCCAGCAGGGCTCCCAGCCCGCGCTCGCCCAATCCTCGTTTCTTCGCCGCCATGGTATCAGTCATTCTTCCCGTTGATAGTCGTTGTGCATCTTTTAAGAGAGACGAGCCGCCATGTTACACCGCAACCTCAGCGGATGTCTTTTCTGCCCTGTGGCGACGCACCATTTCGCCGGCTAGCGCCAGGTAAGCAATAGCGCCCTTGGACGCCTTGTCGTATTTCAATGCCGGCAGCCCGTAACTGGGTGCTTCGGCCAGGCGCACGTTGCGTGGAATGACGGCTCGATAAACCTTGTCCCCGAAATACTCGGTAAGCTGGCCAGACACATCCAGTGTGAGGCTGTTCCGGGGGTCGTACATGGTTCTGAGAATGCCTTCGATCTCCAGTTCCGGATTGACCGTTTCCTTGATCTGCTCAACGGTATTCATCAGTGCGGCAAGGCCTTCCAGTGCGTAGTACTCACACTGCATGGGGATAAGCACTGAGTCAGCTGCGGAAAGCGCGTTGACGGTCAACAGGCTGAGTGAAGGCGGACAGTCGATCAGAATGTAGTCGTAATTTTCGCGGACGCTGTTGATGGCAAGTCTCAGCCGGTGCTCCCGGCCGATTTCGTTCATCAGCGCCACTTCTGCAGCCGTCAGGTCGCCGTTCGAGGGCATGATATCGAAGCCGGAAGCTTCCGCATGGATAATCACCTCAGCTGCCGTCGCTCGTTTGGTGAGCAGGTCGTATCCTGAGAGCTCCAGCCCGCTTTTATCCACACCGCTGCCCATGGTGGCGTTGCCCTGGGGATCCATATCCACCAGCAGAACCCGGCGCTTGGTGGCGGCCAGTGAGGCGGCAAGGTTGACGCAAGTGGTGGTTTTGCCAACACCACCCTTCTGATTGGTCACTGCAATCACGCGCGCCATGTCTCGCCTCCTTGTTATTAAATACAGCTGCCGAATACAGTTGCGGGTTACTCAGACTGCTATCTACCGGGACTGCTCTGCCTTGGTCACAACCAGCAGGTGTCTCTCACCGCCGACGCCGGGGACCTCAAGGGAATGGCTGGATGATACCTGCCAACCGGCAGGAAGGGCAGCTACTTCATCATCCGGATACTGGCCTTTCATGGCAAGGAAACTACCTTCAATGGCCAGCAGATCACCACACCAATCCACCAGGTTATCCAACGCGGTAAACGCACGGCTGCTGACCTGGCTGAACGGTTGTTCGGGCTTGCAGTCTTCGGCACGACCGTGAACCACGTCCACGTTTTTCAGACCAAGCTCAAGCACACACTGATTCAGGAATCGGGTTTTTTTACCGTTGCTATCCAAAAGGGTGAAATGCTTTTCTGGCAGCACAATAGCCAGAGGGATACCCGGCAAGCCGCCGCCGGCACCGACATCGAGCAGATGCTCCGTGGTTACCCAAGGCAGAATGCTAAGGCTGTCGAGCAACTGCCGGGAGACCATCTCCCCCTCGTTGCGCACAGCCGTGAGGTTGTAGGCCTTGTTCCATTTATTGAGCAGGGACAAAAATGCCAGCAGCTCTTGTTGCCGGGTTTCGCTCAGGGAAAGCTGCATCGCGGCCAGCCCTTCCCGGAGCTGGCGTTGCCAGAGTGTTTGGGTCATAGAGGTGCTCAGGCGCTCTGTTTGCGCAGAAGCTCGCGCTTTTTCAGGTTCACCAGAATCTGCGAGATCGCAGCCGGCGTAACGCCCTGAATCCGCGAAGCCTGGGCCACCGTTTCGGGGCGAACCTCTTTCAGCTTCTGTTTGATCTCGTTGGACAGGCCACCGATGACATCGTAATCCAGATCTATGGGCAGAGCAGTGTTCTCATTCCGGCGCAGGCGCTCAATTTCTTCGGCCTGGCGTGAAATGTAACCTTCGTACTTGATCTCGATTTCGACCTGCTCTGCCACAACCGGATCATCCGCCTGGGCGGCACCGATCTCGGCAATATGGCTGTACACAACCTCCGGGCGACGAAGCAGCTCCGCCAGGGTGTGATCCCGGGTCATCGGCTGCTTGAGAAAGCCATTGGCGCGCTCGCCTGCATCGGTTGCAGGATGAATACGGGTGGACTCCAGGCGTTTGCGCTCAGTCGCTATGGCCTCGAACTTGGCATTGAATTTCTGCCAGCGCTCATCATTCACCAGGCCGAGTTTGCGGCCGGCTTCGGTCAATCGCAGATCGGCGTTGTCTTCGCGCAAAATCAGGCGGTACTCGGCCCGGCTGGTAAACATGCGATAAGGCTCGCTGGTGCCCATGGTGATCAGATCGTCGACCAGCACCCCCAGATAGGCCTCATCCCGGCGTGGATACCATTCGCTTTTCTCCTGCGAGCGCAGGGCTGCGTTGATGCCTGCCAGCAACCCCTGGGCGCCGGCTTCTTCATAGCCAGTGGTGCCATTGATCTGGCCAGCAAAATAGAGGCCCTGAATGAACTTGGTTTCCAGTGTGTGGCGCAGGTCCTGCGGGTTCAGGTAATCGTATTCGATGGCGTAGCCCGGCCGTGTGATATGGGCGTTTTCAAAGCCCGGAATCGTGCGCACGGCGGCAAGCTGGATATCAAACGGCAAACTCGTAGAAATGCCGTTTGGGTACAGCTCATGGGTGGTAAGGCCCTCAGGCTCTACAAAAATCTGGTGCGAGTCCTTGTCGGCAAAGCGACTGACTTTGTCTTCAATCGACGGGCAGTAGCGCGGCCCTATGCCTTCAATGTTGCCGGCAAACATGGGCGAGCGATCAAAACCACTGCGGATAATATCGTGGGTCTGCTCAGTGGTGCGGGTTACGTAGCAGCAGACCTGCTCAGGATGCTGATCACGGCTGCCGATAAAAGACATGACCGGCGTCGGGTCATCGCCCCACTGCTCCTGCATCACGGAAAAATCGACACTGCGGGCATCGATGCGCGGCGGTGTGCCGGTTTTCAGCCGGCCCACGTTAAATGGCAGCTCCCGTAAACGCTGAGCCAGTGCGTTGGCAGGCGCGTCGCCGGCACGGCCACCGGCGTGGTGCTGCATACCAATATGGATAACGCCGCCAAGGAAAGTACCGGTTGTCAGTACCACGGTTTTGGCATTGAACCGGATACCGGTCTGGGAAACAACGCCGGTAACCTGATTGTTTTCCACAATCAGATCGTCTGCTGCTTGCTGGAACAGCGTCAGGTTGGGCTGGTTTTCCAGAGTGTGGCGAATCGCCGCCTTGTACAGAACCCGGTCAGCCTGGGCACGGGTAGCGCGTACCGCCGGGCCTTTGCGACTGTTAAGTACCCGGAACTGGATGCCGGCCAGGTCAGTCGCCTGCGCCATGGCGCCGCCGAGAGCGTCAATTTCCTTCACCAGATGGCTTTTGCCAATGCCCCCGATCGCCGGGTTACAGGACATCTGGCCGAGGGTTTCGATGTTGTGAGTCAGCAGCAGGGTTTGGGAGCCCATTCGCGCAGCCGCAAGCGCGGCTTCGGTACCAGCATGGCCGCCGCCAATGACAATGACATCGAAACGCGTTGGAAAATCCACAGTTCACCTCGGAATTCGGGGGATAAAAACAGGGCGGGGAGTATAACGTTTCACCCGTGAAAATGCAGTCTGGATGTGCAAATTTTAACCAGAAGCGTCTCCGGGTAAGAATTTCCAGGCAGAGTACCCAGGGAAAACTTCTACCCCGCGCCGGTTCTCACGCTGCGAAAAACCGAAATTATCGGGTTTTCATAAGCTTGGGCTGCTCTCTTCACAAAAGTTTTCAAGAAAGTTATCCACATCAACCGACACTTAACAGACACCCTGAAGACAACATTAAGCTGTTGTTTTTAATATATTTAAATAAATATACTCAAAGCTTATCCGCAGCTTATCCAACTATTTATCCACAGATTCCTGTTGTGTTCTTCGTCTAAGGCGCCACACGGCTATCAACACAAACCCATTGGCCAGAGACAGCAGCAGGAAAAACCCCGGGATGCCCACATCAAGAATCCCAAGTACAAGAATTCCCACAAGTGCGCTCACTACCATGAACAGCGCGTTGATCACGTTCAGTGCAGCAATGATTCGCGCCCGTTTGTTTTGTGGGGTTTCATGCTGGATAAACGCGTAAAGGGGCACAATAAAAAGCCCCCCGCATACCCCGATGCCGACCAGATCAAGCAGCACCCGGATGTAAACCGGGTCTGTCACCAGCGTCCACCAGGTAGAGGGTTCCGGGCTTGCCGGTACCGCAAAGAACAGATCCACCCCCAAAAGGGTCAGGCCAAGCGCACCCCATGGCACAGGCGCCAGAGTGATGCGATGCCGGGTGAGGCGCTCACACATCATTGAGCCGATGGAGATGCCCACAATAAACATGGACAGCAGCAGGGTAACCACGGTTTCGTCGCCCTGAAGATTGCCGTGGGCAAAGCTGGGAAACTGGGTGAGATAAGCGGCGCCAAGAAACCAGAACCAGGATATGGCCAGAATCGCCCATAGCACCGGCTTACGCTCAGCCGCTACGCCCATCAGGCGCCAGGTTTCCAGAACCGGCCGAAAGCGCACCGCCTGCCCCGCAATGTCGGTACCGGTTTCCGGTACCTGTCGCGCTACCAGATACCCCAGAATCGACATCACCAGCACGCTTACCGCCGTGAGTTTTGCCGCCGCCTCAAGGCCCATCAGCAAACCAGCCGCAATGGTGCCGAGCAAAATAGCCACAAAAGTGCCCATGCTTACAAGGCCATTGCCCCCTACCAGCTCATCATCGCCAAGTACCTGCGGTAGAATGGCGTACTTCACCGGGCCGAAGAAGGTGGACTGGGTGCCCATCAGGAACAGCAGAACCAACAGCCCTTCATACCAGCCAGACCAGAGCGCCAATGCGGCGATGGCCATAATACCTATTTCAGCCAGCTTTACCTTGCGGATAATGGCAGCTTTCTCATAGCGATCGGCCATTTGCCCTGCAATACCGGAGAACAGGAAAAACGGCAGGATAAACAGGAAGGCAGCCAGATTTATCACCGTGTTCACTGAAAGCCCGAACAGGCCGGTGGTCTGGTAGGCAATCAGCAGTAGCAGAGCATTCTTATAGAGGTTGTCATTGAATGCGCCGGAAAACTGGGTGAGATAAAACGGCAAAAAACGCCGCTGTCCCAGTAAACGGAACTGACTGTGATTGGCCATGAAAACATCCGGGTTGCTGGGTTACGCCAGACCTTTCAATAGTCTGACGAGCTGGCCCGGGGCAGAGATGCCTGGCGTTCCAGCTCATGTTCAATCGCACTTGCCGATTTGGCAAAGCCGGCCAGCAGATTATAAAGCACCGGAATGATAAACAACGTAAGCGTAGTCGCAAAAATCAATCCGCCCAGAATCACCATGCCAATAGCCGCCCTGCTCTCGGCACCTGCACCGGTGGCAATGACCAGTGGCACCGCGCCGAAGACCGTGGAAATCGTCGTCATCAGCACGGGCCGGAAACGCAAGGACGCGCCCTCCAGTATAGCGTCTTTCACCTCGTACCCTTTATCACGGAGCTGGTTGGCGAACTCGACAATCAATATGCCGTTTTTCGACATCAGCCCCAGCAACATAATGATTCCGATCTGGCTGTATATGTTCAGGCTGATACCGCTCCACCAGAGCGCCAGTAATGCGCCAGTTACGGCCAGCGGCACCGGCAGCATGATGATCAGCGGGTGAATCCAGCTTTCGAACTGAGCCGCCAGCACCAGGAACACAATAATAAAAGCCAGCCCGAAGGTGACATAGATAGCAGCGGAGGAGTCCTGGAATTCCCGGGACAACCCCCGGTAACTCACCCGCGCTTCGGGTGGCAGGTTATCCACTGACAGATTATTCAGATAGGTCAGCGCCGAGCCAAGGTCATAACCATCCGCCAGAGAGGCACTGATGATCACCGCCGGCAACCGGTCAATCCGCCGCAAGTCCGGGTTTGCGCCTACTTCTTCAATTGATACAAGTGCTTGAAGGGGTATGAGCGAACCGCCTTCTCTCGGCCGCAGAAAAATCTGCCCAAGATCATCCGGGGTGGCACGATCAGCATCGGCCGCCTGCACAACCACATCGTATTCGCGGCCACGATCCAGATAGGTCGTCACCTGCCGCGACGCAAGCATGGTTTGCAGGGTCAAACCGACGTCCTCAACGGTTATATCCAGGTCTGCCGCGCGCTCACGATCGATTGTCAGTCGCAGTTCCGGTCGGGTCAGCTCAAAGTCGGTTTCTAGGTTCAGTAAATCCGGATTCTCCTTCGCCCGCTCTACAATTTCCTCACTCCAGGCCTGAACCGATTCGTAGTCCGGGCCAGCAATGACAAATTCCACTGGCTGGCTGAACCCTCTCTGTCCCAGCCCCGGAGGGTTTACGGCCACGATCCGGATACCGGCAACCTCGCTCAGTTTATCCCGCAGCTCGCTGGTGATCTGCTGTTGCTTGATGTCCCGCTCTTCCCAAGGCGCCAGGCCCATGATCATAAAGGCATTATCTTCTTCATCACGAAAACCGACGATTGAGAGCAAACGATTGGCTACGCCCGACTCGATATAGGGCAACAGCTTTTCTTCAGCCTTGCGGACATAATGGTCTGTAAATTCCACGGTCGAACCCCGGGGAGCACTGGCAGGCATGATGATAATGCCACGATCTTCCGTAGGCGCCAGCTCCTGGGGTAGCTTCGGATAAATCACTGCCGCAACGATCAGCCCCACAACACCCAGACCAATCAGCAAGCCGGGCTGATTCAGAGAGAAGCGCAACAGCCGCTCGTACCCCCGGGTGAGGCCATTCAGTACGTTCTCGCTCGCCGCCCACAGGCGATGTCCCTCGACCGATTCCGGGCTGTGCCGGAGCCATTTTGAACACAGCATGGGCGCGAGAGTCAGCGCAACCAGACTGGATACCACCACAGCAGCCGCGAGAGTGAAGCCGAATTCCGCAAACAGGCGGCCAATATTGCCGCCCATAAACGAAATGGGCACAAACACTGCCACCAGCGTCAGGGTGGTGGCTATAACAGCAAAAGCTACCTGCTTGGCACCCCGATAAGAAGCCAGCAGCGGCGGCTCACCCTCGTCAATTCGACGCTGGATGTTTTCCAGCATGACAATCGCATCGTCCACCACCAGGCCTATCGCCAGGATCACAGCCAACAGTGTCAGCACATTGATGGAAAAGCCCAGGAAACCCAGACCTATAAAAGCACCGATTACTGCAACTGGAATAGTCACTGCCGGAATCAGGGTAGCCCGCCAGGACCGGAGGAAAAGGAAGATAACCAGAATCACCAGAGAAACAGCAATCGCCAGCGTAATGACCACTTCGTTGATTGAAGCACGAATAAAAATAGATTCATCGTAGCTTTCAGCAATCGTCACTTCCGGCGGCAGGGTTTCCCGGATCTTCTCCAGCTCAGCCTTGACTGCGTCAGATACAGCCACCGTATTGGCTTTGGACTGGCGAATAATTCCCATACCGATCGCTGTCTGGCCATTGGCACGAAGGCGACCGACGTCTGACTCCACCCCCATATTAATGTTGGCGACCTCGCCCAGGCGCAACAAGTCGTTGTTGTTTCTGCGGATGACCAGCTCGCGGAATTCTTCCACGGTGGAAAGCCGGCCTTCGGCCCGAACGGTGAAGTTACGGGTGGAAGAGTCCACGGAGCCAGCCGGCAACTCCACATTGTTCGCGCGTAGAGCCCTTTCCACTTCCGCCACAGTGATGTTTCTGGCTGCTAACCTCTCCCTGTCGAGCCAGACCCTGATGGCGTACCGTCGTTCACCACCAATGCTCACGTCTGCAACTCCATCCAGAACGGACAAACGGTCAGCCAGAGCGCGATCTGCAAAGTCGCTCAACTCGGCACTGTCCCAGAGATCACTGCGCAGAGTTACCCACATCATCGGCCGGGCATCAGAATCCGCCTTGCGCACGACCGGTGCATCCGCTTCATCGGGTAGTTGGTCAGCAACCCGGGAAACAGCATCACGAACGTCATTGGCAGCGATGTCTACATCCCGGGAGGTAGAAAATTCTATACTGGTCCGAGACTCTCCCTGTTCAGTGGAAGACTCAATTGACCGGATGCCTTCAATTCCGCTGATAGCACCTTCGATCACCTGAGTGATCTGTGTATCCACCACTTCCGCTGCGGCACCCGTATAGTTGGTGGAAATGGACACCACTGGAGGGTCGATATCCGGGTACTCCCGAACCGGAAGGCCGAACAGGGCCGCCAGACCAAACACAACAATCAGCAGGCTGAGAACCGTTGCAAAAACGGGGCGCTTTATGGAGACATCTGAAAGGATCACCGTCAGGAATCCACAGTCTTGGCGAAACGGTTGTCCGGTATGGCATTGTCTTCATCCACCACCCGAATTCGATTGCCGCTGCTCAGGCGATCCTGCCCGGTAACGATCACCCTGTCCTCCAGAGTCAGACCCTCCGCCACTTCCACCAGACCCGGCGTCCTTGAGCCAAGAACGACGGATAAGCGTCTTGCGATACCATCCTCGGCCACGAACACATATTTTTCCTCACCGCGAATCATGACCGCCTGCTCAGGAATCAGCAGTGCTTGCCGCTCTCTCAGGGTCAGCGTCGCTGAGATGAACTGCCCGGGGCGCAGTTTGCCGTCGGGATTATCGAGCAAAGCCCGCACTGGAAGGGTCCGGCTGAGTTCATTGATGCGGGAGCCCAGCTCGGTGAGCACTCCGGAAAAACGGGTATCCTGAAAAGCGGGTGAGCTGCCAAACACCTGTTGGCCCAAACCAACCTGCCCCACGAACCGCTCGGGGACTGCAAAGTTGAGTTCCATCCTGTCTGTGTTATCGAGCGTAGTGAGGGTCGTGCCGGCGGTGACATAAGCACCAATGCTGATATCACTGAGCCCGACAACGCCTGCAAACGGTGCTTCAATCCGATGGTTCTCCAGGCGCACCTGCACCGCCTGACGTTGGGCCTCCGAAACGTCAACTGCGGTGCGAAGCTCGTCCACCTGGGATTGGGAAATGCTGTTGTTGGAGCGAAGACTGTTGGCACGTTCAAACTTTCGGCGGGCATCGGCCAATTGCGCCTCGATGACCTTCAGATCCGCTCTCGCCTGGCGATCATCGAGCCGCAAAAGCACATCGCCCTGCTCCACCCGACGGCCCGTTTCAAGATTGAGTGATACCACGCGCCCACTGACTTCTGTGGTCAACTCCACCGCGTTCAAGGCCTTGAGGTTACCAACTGCCTTGATCACATCACGCACAGTATCCAACTCAGGTGGCCGTGTATTAACGACGCTGGCAGGCCGTTCGCGATCGCTTTGAGCCATTGCTTCACTGTCCAGTGAACGGTAGGTAAGAGCAGCACCCGCCGCGACTGCCACCAGTATCAGTCCGATCAGCCATTGCTTCAGCATAGAATTTCCAGTGTCCATCACGTTTGTTCAGATAGTCGTTACCGTTTCTGAATAACCAGAACGATCTCTCCGACATCAATACCCCATTTACTCATGGTGGTCTGATTGATCAGGGTGTCGGGTGTCGCCAGGTACATCCAGTCGTCCATCCGTACATCCAGGGTTCCATCGCCGTAAGCAACCCGGAGTACATAATTCATATGAATAGTATTACCACTCCATCGCATGGTTCCCGGTTCAACCACGTCAACCGCCTCTGCACGGTAACTGTCGGCGGTATCTGATGGTGTCAACGTCCAGACCCGGGTTTGCACTTCACCATCATCAAAACGGAACACTTCATCCAGCGTGCCCACTCCGGCACTGTCCCAGGACGCTGAGATATCCGCATCAAAGGTGCGAATCACTTCTCCGGAAATGTCCTTGACTACACCACGAGCCGTAAGTTCACCGGTAAAAAACTGCTCCGGGATCAGCTTGGGGCCGCGCTCTGCATAATCAGTCAGCGCAGGTCCGGAACAGCCACTTAACAGCACTAAAGCGGCTATAAACAAGAGTATAGAGCGCCGGCCGACTTTGGGGATCATCGAACACCGGCTTTGCATGTTTTTTACACTATACATAGGGATACTCCATCAAAAGGCGTCATCAAATTTCACGGTTAAAAGCTGTTGTGTGAATACGCTAAAAGGATCCGCTTCGATCAACCGATGGCTCCGGCGCACCGCTCTGACTGTCTTTTTTGACACTGCCGTAAGCGCTTTTCGTCAATGGAAACCCCAGTGGAATGCCGTAAAACAGCGGGCAACTTTGCGGTGAACAACTCCCGCACTCAAATTATCAGACGGGTACAGAGGATTGATTATGCCGGTATACAAGGCGCCCCTGCGACGAGGAAGGCTGTTCGCTGAAAGACAGTGTGGTAACCACCCCGAAAGGCTACAAAGAAGCATACGATCAATACGTTATGGGAGGTTGGCAGGGCCTTTCGGCGCCGGAAGAATATGGCGGCCAGGGCCTGTTGAAGCAGGAAATGATGGGCACCGCGCGGGTCGCCAGCTTCGCCCGTAAGCACTTAACCGACAGCCGTTTACATCCGTTTGCCCTGGATTTGCTCAAGCTCACTGCACAGTGGAACCTGCTTACCGTGAGAATCATGTTTGCAGCCCGCAGGGATCGCGACCTTGTCAGCGCCGCTACCCGGGATTTTTTAGTCACGCACCAAAAGATTACAGACCGTACTTGGTTCCAATTGCATCATAGGTGCCATTTTTTCTGATGACTTCGAGGGCTTTGTTCAGGTCTTCAATAACTTCGTCGGGGGTATCCGGGCTCATCGCCAGGTACAGATCAACATCGTTGAACGAATATACCGGAACCAGTCCTTCTATATCCTGCTGCGAAGCAAGGTATGGTCCTCCAAGGCGCTCTGCAATCCACAGATCAATCTGGCCCAGCGCCAGGCGCTTCGGGTTGAGATCGTCACTGTCGATCACGGACATTTTATAGCCACGCTTCAGAAGGTACTCGCTCCTGACATCGTTGCGATAACCGCCGATGGTTTTGCCCTTGGCATCCTCCAACCTTTCCATTGTAAAAGTGCTTCCCGGCGCTGCAAAAATGGTCCACAGGTTCTGCGCCAGCGGCCCTACCCACTTGAACAGCGGAGCACGCTCTTCGGTATAGGTGGTGCAAAAGATACCGTGATTGGCTTTGGACAGCGCGCGGTTATAGCCGTAATTCCAATTGCGCAGCTTTATCCGGTAATCGTAGCCGGATTGATCCAGAACCGCTTTCGCTCTTTCCGTACAAATACCATCAATCTTGTCCGCACTGTGTTCAAACGCGCGACCATTTGAGCTCATGTTGTAGGGCGGGAAATTTTCGGTATACATATACAGTCTTTCAGATGCGAAAACCTGGGATGTATTGAGAAGAGTCAGCATTGCCAAAATAAATAAAGAAATTAACTGCATGGAAAAGTCTCCTTTAAAAGACGTTCCGGGACAAAGTGCTCGAAGAAATTGGAAGCGTGTTAAATCCGAGTGTAGCGCAAGGTCAATGCAGTTTTACGTTTAAAGGTGTGTCGATATGTAAAACCGGAAACGTGAAAAGAGTGCGGAATTCAGCAGATCAGGCCCCTCGGTAATCTTGTCGGTAAACTCGTTGCAGAACACCGTTGGGCCCACGCACCACTTTGATACGCTCGATGGCGGCGGGCGGTGGCAAAAAGGTGCGAATGATATTATTTAACGTTTACAAATTACAATACGTCTCACTAGTTCACGAATTCAGGGTTCCACTGGGTTCCGTCTGCGCAAAACCGTTCCCCTGTCACCTACTGCGTAAACCGCACCGCTACGAGTGGTACAAACCGCGCGCAAACCAGCATCACTGCCACTAGGTTCCGTTAGCCACTGATCACCATCAAGGCGCAGCACGCAGCCCCGGGTGCCAACGGCGAAGGCGCCTGCGGTGTCCGAGCCGGAGATCGACAACAAATCTTCCCGCAGGCGAGTAGCCATCATCTGCCAGCGCTGCCCATTGAAGTGAGCCAATGTGCCCGACAGGCCAACGGCGTAGATATTACTCAGGCTGTCGCCCCATATATCGTATAGAAAGTTCTCGGTGCCTACGTTGAATTTGCCCCAGTCTTTGCCGTTGTACCTCAGCACCAACCCGAAATCGCCGGGCACCAACATGTGTTCGTTATCCCAGGCCCACAGACTGTAAAGCGCGGACTGGGTGCCGCTGGGCATGCGCTGCCAGCGCAGACCGTCGAAGTGCAGCACCAAGCCGTCATCGCCCACTGCGTAAAGGGATTCCGGGCTGTTGCCCCACATGGCAAGAATGGTGAGGTCCAGATTCAGATCGTAATGCAGGGCCCATTGCTGGCCGTCAAAACGGTAAATGCGCCCGAGCTGGCCCGCCGCAAACAAACCGCCGCCAGTATCCCACAGGCAGTGCACCGCCAGGTCACTGGGCGCCGGCAGCAACTCCCAGCTCTCACCCTGCAGGCGCATCACCGTGCCGGATTCACCACAGGCATAACAGGTGCCATCGGGGCCTTCAGTAAACCCCCAAAGCTGACCCTTGATCGGCACATCCATGACTTCCCAAGGGCTGGCGGCAACTACCATGGGCGGCGGTGCCAGTGCCTGGGTGAAATCTTCTGCGGCAGTCATGATGGTGCCAAAATCGCCTACCACCAGAGCTTCACCTGTGGATAGCACGATAATGTCCATCAGATCGTGATGGCTGTTGCTCTCCAGCTTGTCCAACCGCAGGTCCTTCAGGTAGTACAAATGGCCCTGGTCGCCGACAATCAGTACACCACTTTTATAAGCTTTGAGCGCCCTAAGGCGCGGCATCGGATCGTCAAATTTGAGTGCCTGAAACTGCCCGTTCTGATAGCGCACCAGCTCGCCACGAAAGCCGCCCTGATCTACCAAATAACGACCACCGCCCAGCAGCAAACTGCCATCGTCCATCACCAGCAAGGAGTGAAACCCGGAACCTAAAGGGCAATCCAGTTTTGTCCACAGGCCTTCGCGGTCGCGCCGAAGCACCGAGCCTTCGCCGCCTGCAGCGTAAACCGAATTATCGGGTGCGCATGCGACGGCCCGCAGATTGACCTGGGTAGGACTTTGTTCGCGCTGCCAGTTAGCGCCGTCAAAATGTAAAATCATGCCATCGTCACCGACTGCCCATGCCTGGCCCTGGTCGTTACCGTCAATGGCAAACAACGGCGTATTTTCTTCACAGGCGGCAAAGCGCCCGCCTTTCTCATCAATCATCCCACCCCGCAGTAACTGCCATTGGGTGCCGTCATAGTGCAACAGGGCACCCATCCAGCCCACGGCAAAGAGATTATTGGCAGCCGGCCCCCAGATACCGTGCAGCGGCAACCGCGTGGGCAGCGTCATGGGCTGCCATTGAGGCCCTCCAGCATCGACGCTACCGGTATAACGCAGCACCATGCCTTCATCACCCACAACGAACAGCTCACCGTTGCCGGTCCAGCCCGACCAAAGCACATCCCCATCGCCGGCACCCACTTCCGGTACCCTGCGCCAAGGTGCGCGGCCAGGTGCGGAAGCGTTATCCGTACCCAGCAGTTGTTGGAAAAAGCGACGGCGTTCTGGCGCGCGAGTGTCAGACATGGCAATACTCTCGAATAAGGGTGAGTCAGCCCCGTGGTGGGGCTGTCGCGGCATCAACGTTTATATCAACCCTGATAAGAAGGGTTGTTACTGTTACCCAGCAGTGACTCCAGCTGTTGGCGCAGGGCCTCCCGCTGCTCTGGGGGCACGGCATCCAATGCCTGCTGAAGTTCATCGCTCTCCAGCCCGGCCTGGGTTAGCCCCTGTAAAGATTGCTTTGCAGCTTCAGCAAAACCAGCCTGGGCATGAGCTAAACACGCAGCGACGGCCGGGGCGAAGGCTTGCGCTTCAGGGCTATCACGCTCTGACAGTACTATCGGCACACCGGTGTCAGAGCCACTGGACAGCGCCAGCGATAAGGGAATTTGCGCCACGGACTCCACATCGGCTGCCGCCAGAGCTTCCGCCAGGTGAGAACGCGGAAATACATGAAAATGGCCGCTACAGTGGGGGCAGGTTACGCCCGCCATATTTTCCACCACGCCAATCAATGGCATGCCACGCTCCTGGCAAAAACGCACGGCCTTCAGGCTGTCCATTAACGCCACTTCCTGCGGTGTAGTGGCCAACAATGCTGCCACATCGTGGCCTTCGAGCATGTCTGCCAGAGTAATCAACTCATTGCCGGTTCCTGGCGGCATATCAATCACCAGGAAATCCAGCGGGCCCCAATCAAATGACCCGATCAGGTGGTGCATAAAGTCGTGTTTGTACGCGTCGCGCCAGACAATGGGCGTGTCGTCGCGCTCCATCATGAACGCCAGGGAACCTATCTTCACCGGGTGTTCCAGGCCAAACAACTCAAAATCTTTCGGTGGCAGGCCGTGTTTGCTCAAACGCACCCGCTGACCCACAAAGCCAAAAAAACGACTCTGATTAGGGCCGTGAATATCGGCATCCGCCACCCCTACCCGGTAACCCTGAGCCGCCAGACCCGCCGCTACGTTGGCCGATACCGTGCTTTTACCAACCCCACCCTTGTTGGCCAATACCATAATGATCTGGCCTATCTGCGCCAGCCGCGATTCAATCAGCCGTTTTTCGTGCTGACCTTTGTCCAACCGGCACTGCTCTTCCTCAGGGCAGAACTGGCATGCGTGGCCACGCCCACAGTCCTCCGGCACCAAAGCCAGAGGGTCACGAGGAGGGAAATGGGAAACCGACATAACCGAGTCCTTACTTCACGGTATCACTGTCAAGACTTGTGTCCAGCAGGATCCAGGTGTGGGTCACGCGTTTGTTGCCATCGCGTTCGTTATCACTACCCTGCCACACGGCAAAGCCCATGGGCACAGTGTCGCGATCAAGATTCACATCGTACTCGCCGTCAGATTCAAACGGCCGAGACATCACTACGTGCCATTCCCGGTCCGCAGGAACCTCGTCGGTAAAATAGGCGCTGGCGCCTGACACCTTCTGTTGTGGCAAGGAGGTAGTGCTGCCATAACCGCCGGCCGCCAGGTTATCCACCTGCTCCTTGTCGGCGCGCCAATACCAGATGTTCACCGGGTTATCGGGGCCCGAGCCCATCATGTACGAGGTGTCCGTATCGTTCATGGCAAATTGCACTGCTACGCCGTCGCGAAACGTATCTACCGTGGTACCGCGGTCTTCACTGGCGTCTTTCCAGCGCAGTCTCAGGTAAAAGCGTTCGCTGGAACGAGCTACCTGAAAATACAGATGCTTGCCGCGGGTCGCACCGTCTTCAAATCGCAAACTAACAGACTGATGCACCGGCGGGGCAGGCAACAAGTTAGTGCGGTACATGGGCAGACGATCCCAGATCAGATCGTCGGGGTCGTTTTGGGTGCGCAGGTAAATGGTGTCAGGAATACGCGACACTTTTACCGTATCCCAGGCTTTGAGTTCGGTGACGTTAGGATTCATTTCATCGTCGTCGGCAAACGTGTTCATGCTTGCCATAGACAGCGCTGCCAGTGTGACTACACCGGTCAGGTGTTTAAAAAAACGGCCGTTTACAAAATATCGCGGTGTCATAGCATGGTTCCTCGGCTATTCAGTGGCGCTCAGTTCCACATGGACTGGTTGGCAGACTCGGGTGCGGATTTTTTTGCACCTGGCTGCGGGCTTGATCCCACATAACGCTCCAGCGCTAGCTGCTGGAAACGGGCCCAGCCTGGCAGCACATCCACAAGGTGCGCCAGATTCAGATCCAGACCGTGGTGACTCTCTTTGGCATAGCCCGCGCGAATGGCTTTCAGCAACGGTGCCAGATAGCGCGCCAGAAAATCCCTGTGGGCACGGCGATAAGGTGCCGCATCGCGGTTGTGTTCCAGAGCTTGAGCCTCGAAGTGGCACAGCAGGGCACAGAATTCCAGCATGGCCAGCAGATGATCCGGCTCATCCTTGTGGCCTTCGTCTTCCACCGCAGCCGTCAGACCAAAGTGGGTGTAGAACGCCTGTACATTCAGCATGTAAGTGCCGGGCGTCTGTCCGCCCACCAGGCTGTCATAGGCGCTGGCCACCAATGGTACCCGGGGTTTACCCCGTTTGCCGTGAATAAAGGTGGCCATGTAGCCCACTTCCAGATCATGCAGGCTGGCACTGACATCAAACATCGGCCAGGGCTCGCCTCCCAGTGTTTGCCAGGCGCCGTTGAGAGCCTCCTGCAGGTGCCCGTCGGCCAGAGCCTGCCAGGTTTCTTCCAGCGGATATCCCAGCGTCACCGCCGCCAGGCGGTAAGTGGCGCCCCGGGCCTTAGCGCATTCGAGCTCGCGTTGCCGGGCAGAGGGCGCAGTGGATAGTGTCATATCGTGCCTCCCGGCCTCAGCTCAGCTTGAACATTTCAGAGTGTTTGAAGCCGATCAGGATGTCCATCAGCTCGCTGTCTTTACCCTCGGCCTTGGCCTGGCGGGCCTCGGCCAGAGTGTCCAGAACCTCACCCACGCGGGGGCCGAACAGACTTTCCAGGTACGACAGTGGTATGCGGGACTCGTCCAGCTGCTCACCATTTTCGCCAAATTTAGGCGGTGACGTGGGCGGTACATAGAACACGTTGGGCTGGGTACCCCATTCCGCGTGCAGCGGTAGTGCCACTTTGTATTTTTCGACCAACTGGTGAATTGGCCCTTCTTCGTCATCGCGGTAGCCAATCCAGCGGATACGTCCAACACACTGTTGGGCGCAGGCGGTAGGCAGGCCCTTCTCGATCCGCGGGTAGCAGAAAATACACTTCTCGGATTTTGAAATCTGCTCGTTAAAGTAAATTTTCTTGTACGGACAGGCGTTTACGCAGTAGCGATAGCCACGGCAGCGTTCCTGATCCACCAGCACAATACCGTCTTCTTGGCGCTTGTAGATGGCGTTACGGGTACAGGCTGCCAGGCACGCCGGGTTGGCGCAGTGGTTGCACAAACGTGGAAGATAAAAGTAGTAGCTGTTGGGGTAGTCGCCCTCGCCTTCGTCTTCGTCCCAGTTGGCGCCCCAGGTGGGCTTCACATTGGGGCGCAGCCAGGGGTCGGTACCGGTCATCAACGCTTCTTCGTAGTTGTACTCCCAGGGAATGCCGTAGTCTTCCTGGCTGGGCTGACGCCCCAGGCGCAGAGCGCCGTCGGCGTCAAAGCCTCCACCCATATTCTCATAATCCCGCGGATAGCCTTTGCCGGGTTGGCTTTCTACGTTGTTCCAATACATGAACTCGCGACCGTTGCGGTTAGTCCACATCAGTTTGCAGGCTGCGGTGCAAGTCTGGCAGCCGATGCATTTGTTCAGATCCAGGACCATGCTGAGTTGGCGTTTAACAGTCATGACAATTTCCTCTTAAACGGCTCGTGGGTCGTTGATGTCTTCAGGCTTAGCCAGCTCGACGTCGTAGCAGCTTTCATGAATATGCTGGTTGGCGTTCCATTTGGCGTAGATGAACTGCAGGTGCCCCCAGCCGCCCACCAGTTCCAGCGGCTGCAGGAATATGGCGTTGGATACGTTCATGTTTCGACGCTGAATGTACTGATGTGGCTCCCAGCCGTGCTCCATCATGATCGAATTCACCGGTATGCTCGGGTAAAACTTGGCCTGGGCGAAAAAATCACCGTTGGCGTTGAACATCCGTACCCGGTCACCGTCCTTGATGCCACGCTGCTCGGCCAGCTGCGGGTTGATGTAGATGTTGGGTTCACCACGCTGCAGTCGCAGCAAATATTTGTTGCTGCGCCAGTTGGAGTGGATACCCCAGCGGGCGTGCGGTGAATAAAATTCCAGCGGATAGTTGGACGCCTCAGGCCCGGCGTGCAGGCGCGCCGTGGGCACCATGGACTTCAGCTTCTCAAACCGGGGATGATCACAGTAAAACGTGATACGACCGGTCAGGGTTTCATAAGGCTTCTTGCCATCGGTTTGCGCGGTGAACGGGTTATAAGGCTCATCCGGCTTCAGCGGCTGGTTCAGACCCGCATGCTCGTTCATTACAATGAAACCTTTTTCGGCGGCTTCTTCCAGGCTTACGCCACCAAATTCGGGCGACTCTTCGATGATGTGCTTGAGCACATCGTAATCGGTATTCAGCGTGCCCTGGCGGGTGAAATCGTCGTGAATGGTGTGCAGATCACGAGTCACGTCGCCATCAGGAATAGGTCCGACGCCGCGGGCAATGGCACGTTCCTGAATCTTTTTGGTCAACAGCGCCATGATGTCCCAGTCGGGCTTGGATTCACCCACTGGTTCCACCGAGCGGGTAAATACGTTGGCAAAGCGGTGGTAACCCTGCGTACGTATATCCCAGGCTTCGTAATGACTGGCCGCGGGCAGAATGTAGTCAGCCCACTCAGCGGTGGAGTCCATACGCACGTTCACGTTCACGTACAACTCACTGGCCTGGCGCAGGTGTTCATCGCGATACTTGTGGCTCATCTTGTTGCGGCGGAAAGTGTTATCCGCAATCGAAATCATGCCTTTGATTTCGCCGTAGTACGGCATCCAGCCTTCATCCATAGACTCCTGCATCATCTCTTCCATCTCATCGAGATCGAAGCCGACGCGCTTTTTGAGCTTGGCGTTATCAAAGTGATTGCGGGCGCCTTCCATCATACCGCCGCGCAGGAATTCACCCAGACCACCGGCTTCATAGCGGGCTGATTTTTTGCCTTCAAAGGTGGCCAACTCGGACCAGCGCGGGTGATTCCACACCACCCAGGAGGTATCCATGCCACCGGTGCGGCCACCATGGCCGGTTAACGCCAGCGCCAGCGCATAACCCCAGCCGGTGTAAAGGCAGTTGGAATAACTGGAGGTGATGTAGCCCAGCATGATGATGGCTTTATTGGCCGCCGCCAGGTGGCGTACTTCCTGGCGCACAATGTCCGGGTGGATATTGGTTTCTTTCTGGGTTTTTTCCGGAGTGTATTTAGCCGCTTCTTTTTTGACCTGCTCAAACACGGTAGTCACGGAAATACCGTCTACCTTGAAGGTGCCTTCAATAGCCGGATCCACATCGCCCAGCTTCAGAGTTTTGTCGTCATCGCCCATCGAGCCCTTGGCTCTTACCGCTTTGTTGGTGTTCAGATCCCAGTGATAGAACACCTCGTCGGAACCGACGTCCACCAGATCCGCTTCACGCAGCAGTTTGCCGTTGTCGGTGCGTACCAGCATGGGCAAGTCGGTCTGTTCCTTCATGAACGCCGGCTTGAACAGCTTCTCTTCGATGATCACGTTCACAAACGACATGGCCAGGAACGGATCGGAACCCTGGGTGATGGGCATCCACAGGTCGGTGTGAATGGCGCTGGGGTTGTAGTCCGGTGCAGTGCTGGTGATGCGCGCGCCGTTGTATTTGGCTTCCCAGATGTAGTGGGCGTCCGGGATACGAGTGGCGTTGGGGTTGATCATGCCGAGCATGATGTAGTCAGCGTCAAACCAAGCGTCGGAGGTGAAACTTTCCAGAGGGTTACCGTACGCCAGATGGGCGCCGGTGTTCAGATCGCCCACCACGGTAAAGCCGTCGAGCTGGATACCGCCGACCAGAGAGGCAAAGCGGTTGGGCCCTGACTGGCGCACCATGGTCTGGTTGCCGGAACCCTGATGGGTTTTCAGCTTACCGGGGCCATACTTGACAAAAATGTCGATGATTTTGTCGGCAACCTCTTCGGTGGCCTGATCCCAGGAGATACGCTGCCACTTGCCTTCACCGCGCTCGCCGGCACGCTTGAGCGGATAGCGCAGGCGGTCAGCTTCGTACATGGACGTGGAGTGAATAGCGCCTTTCTGACACCCACGGGGGTTGGCGTCGGGTATGTTTGTATGTATCTGAGGGTATTTGGCAATCTGTTCTTCGCGGATGACAATGCCGTCTTTAACGTACACGTTCCAGGCGCAGTTACCCATGCAGTTGATGCAGTGTGCCGCGTGACCAACGCTGTCCCAGGCCCACTCGTTGCGGTACAGGTCTTCCCAGTCACGGTAGGGGTATTCTGTGGCCAGGGTGTCTGCGATCGGCTGTAGCCGGTTCAGTGCCCAAACATTGCCACTGAGCATCACACCGGTGCCAGTTGCGCCCAAACCTTTGAGGAAATCGCGGCGCTTCAGCTTCCACATTCCCATGACTTTCTCCTCATCGACAATCGCCTGATATCGCCGGTTGAAGCCGGCAACGGCTGACATATGACCTGTTAGTCACGCTCGAAATAACCGAGTTGTCCGATGGGAATAATTATTATATGCGAGTCAAATTTATAAACTAACCCACCGCCTTCTTCACCGGTCAACGGTCATAAAACTAGCATAGATTTAAAATGTGTAGATGCCGTAAAATACCTATTGCCACGGATCGCTAGCTTAATCTTGATACACGTCAATATTTGTCTCCATCACTTTTATTTCCTTCTTGCAAAGAAGCACTTCCTGGCCATTACTTTTATACTGTTAAAAGCTCTGCACGTTCAGCCAACTATGGAGATAGAAATGAAAGCAATAAATATAAAGCAGGTATTGATTGCGGTTATTTTGGGCGGTATTGCACTGCCCGCCATGGCCGCTGATGCAGCTTCCGGCGCGGAGAAAATCGCGACCTGTGCCGCCTGCCACGGCATCGATGGCCAGTCCAGCGCCCCTATTTACCCCAACCTTGCCGGCCAGCCATCAGCGTATCTTGAACTGGCACTCAAAGCCTACCGCGCTGGCGAGCGTGAGGGTGGAATGTCTGCGGTTATGACACCGCAGGCCACAAACCTGACCGATGAAGATATTGCAGATATATCTGTTTATTACAGTGGGCAGTAAAAAATTGGTTTTTAAAAAAGTGTTTTTAGATCATTAAAAACAGCAATGCCGGATTATGACAACGCGTTATAACCCGGCATAATAATTATTACCAGACTTATTTTTATAACAGCTTATTCCGTTAAACAGACCCTTCGCGAAACGCGCAGGGTTGTTTGGACATGGTATGAATCAATCCTTTCGTATCTGAGTGCGATTGTTATACTGCAAGCTTCAACCCCTGACGCAAATACCACGGATCAATGCCTGAACAAACGACTTTCCCATACTGCCCCTGCGGCAGCCAGCGCCGCTACTCGGAATGCTGCCAGCGCTACCATGCCGGCGAAAAAGCCCCCACGCCCGAAGCGCTGATGCGTTCGCGTTTCACTGCGTTTGTGCTGAAAATCGAGGACTACCTGCGCGCCAGTTGGCATACGAGCACACAGCCAACAGTACTTGATCTGGACAATTCTCCCGACTGGACTTCGCTGCGCATTCTCGACAGCAGTGAACAGGGAGACAACGGCCAGGTACACTTTCAGGCCATCTACCGGCTCAATCCGGGCTGGGGCTACCTGCAGGAACACTCACAATTTGTACGGGAAAACCGGCGCTGGTATTACCTGGAAGGCCAACCCCACGAAGGCGTTCTAAAGCCCGGACGCAATGAACCCTGCCCCTGTGGCAGCGGCAGGAAATTCAAGGCGTGTTGCTTGTAGGGAGACTGTGGCCAGCAATTGGTGACCCCGTGCAAGCCGATGACTCAGAACGGATACTGTCTCCGTGACCTCTGCACACTCACCCACTGTACGGTGGAAAACTCTTCAATAGCCCAGTCGCCATTAAAACGGCCTAACCCCGAGTTTTTCTCGCCGCCAAACGGCATATGCGCTTCATCATTCATCGGCATATCGTTAACGTGAGTCATGCCGGCCCTGATCTTGCTGGCAAATCTCCGCCCTCTGTCCAGATCTCCAGAGAATACGGCACTGGAGAGGCCAAATTCCGTACCATTGGCCAGTTCCAGGGCGTGCTGTTCATCCCGGGCTTTCTGAATACCCACAAGCGGGCCGAAGATTTCACCGCGGCTGAGTTCCATATCGGGCGTAACGTCACCAAAAACGTGTGGTGGCACCGTCTGCCCAGGCTACCTGAGCTTGCGCAGCTTTCTGGTAAGTCGCATCGAGATCAGAGGAGGTAGCTGACCGGATCGAGAGCAATGTCTCTCCCGAATAGGGGTTCGTGACAGAGCGGGATTCCTCACCGCTGCCTTCTCGCCATTCCCCTGCCAGCAGTTGCAGATGAAGATTCTGATAGCACTCAGACATGAGCTCGACCTCGCTGTTTATTCCGAACGTTTGATGCCAGTGTATCTATTTATCAGAAGCGTGCGACTGAACTAGTGGTATCTACTGTGGGTGAGCGTTCACTTACCGATACAGAAGGAGCCAAAGATCTTCCCCAACAGCTCATCCGGTGTAATCTGCCCTGTGATTTCTCCCAGCGCATCCTGAGCCGTCCGTAAATCCTCAGCCAGCAGTTCGCCAGCGCCATAGCCTTCCAGCTGAGTCTGGCCTTGCAGCAGGTATTCCCGGGCGCGCTCCAGCGCATCCAGGTGCCGGCGACGAGCCAGAAAGCCACCTTCGGTGGTACTGGCAAAACCCATACATTGCTTCAGGTGATCCCGCAGCACATCCAGCCCTTCTGTGTATTTCGCGGCAAGGCGTATTACGGGTGTATGGTCTGTGGATAACTCTGAGAGGCCCACAGTTTCTCCGCTCAGGTCGACCTTGTTACGGATCACTGTAACCGGTGCTGAAGCCGGCAACTGATCTATAAAATCCGGCCAGATTTCGTGGGGCGTGGTCTTATCTGTGGTGGTGGCATCCACCATAAGGAGAATGCGGTCGGCCTGGCGGATTTCATCCCACGCACGGGCAATGCCGATCTGTTCCACTTCGTCCGGGCTGTCACGCAGACCTGCAGTATCAATGATATGCAGGGGCATACCATCAATGTGAATATGTTCCCTCAGTACATCCCGGGTAGTGCCTTCAATAGCAGTCACTATCGCTGCTTCACGGCCTGCCAGTGCATTGAGGAGGCTGGATTTACCCGCATTTGGGCGGCCGGCAATCACCACCTTCATCCCATCGCGCAAAATCGTGCCCTGTTGGGCCTCGCCTAATATACCCTCAAGCTGTTCCAACAAGATCTGCAAATCCGTAGCGACTTTTCCATCGGCCAGGAAGTCGATTTCCTCTTCCGGAAAATCAATGGCGGCTTCCACATAAATCCGCAAGTGAGTGACCGCATCCACCAGGGTTTCGATGCGTCGTGAAAACACACCTTGCATGGATCGCACGGCGCAACGAGCTGCCTGCTCCGAACTGCTTTCAATCAGATCCGCAATGGCTTCCGCCTGAGCCAGATCCAGTTTGTCGTTAAGAAATGCCCGTTCAGAGAACTCTCCAGGGCGCGCCAATCGGCTCCCAAGGCGGCAGACTTCCCGCAACAGCAAGTCCAGAATGACGGTGCCACCATGACCCTGCAACTCGAATACGTCTTCGCCTGTAAAGGAATGGGGGTTCGGGAAGAACAGACCAATTCCTTCATCAATAAGCTCACCTTTCTGATCGAGAAACGCTCCGTAATGCGCGTATCGGGGCTTTGGCGTATACCCCAACATTTCAGAAGCAATGACCTTTGCCAGTGGGCCAGATACCCGCACGATGCCCACACCGGCCTGGCCTGGCGCCGTGGCTATCGCCGCTATGGTGTCGGGAGTATGGAGTGCCTGGAGAGTTCCGGGGCTCTGGTTCATGACAAATGCCTCTTACACAGGAGTTTCGTGTGTTCCTGAAACAGTAAAGGCCCCGTTACGGAGCCTTTACTGAACGATCAACTTGCCACTGTATCAGTGCTTCTTGGCGGCCATTTCCAGCTCGATCTTGCGGGTAATGTACCACTGCTGACTGATCGACAGAATGTTGTTCACCAGCCAGTAAAGTACCAGACCAGCAGGGAACCAGAGGAAGAAGATCGTGAATACGATAGGCATCAGCTTCATGATCTTGGCTTGCATCGGGTCCGGCGGAGTCGGGTTCAGGTGCATCTGCAACATCATGCTGGCACCCATCAGGATCGGCAAAATGAAGTAAGGGTCCATTACCGACAGGTCGTGAATCCACAGCATGAAGGGCGCATGGCGCAGTTGCACACTCTCGAACAGTACCCAGTACAAGGAAATAAACACCGGCATCTGAACCAGAATAGGCAGACACCCGCCCAGCGGATTGATCTTTTCCTTCTTGTACAGTGCCATCATTTCCTGGGACATACGCTGACGATCATCACCATAAAGCTCTTTCAGTCTGGTGAGCTGCGGAGCAACCGCACGCATACGGCCCATGGAACGGTAGCTGGTGGCGGAAAGTTTGAAAAACGCGCCTTTAACCAGCACCGTCAGCAAGATAATGGAAACGCCCCAGTTGCCTACCAGGCCGTGAAACCATTCCAGAATGACGAACAACGGCAGTGAGATAAAGAACAGCCAGCCAAAATCCACGGTGCGATCAAGGTTCGGCGCAGCCGCTTCAAGACGATCGATAATTTTCGGCCCTACATAGGCACGAGCGCCTATCTCTGTGGTGTCGCCAGGTGCTACCTCTGTTGCCGGATAAACAAAACCCATGACATATAACGGGCCACGGCGAGTGGTCTGGAACTGTGCCGGCTGGTCCCGTTCGGGGATCCAGGCGACAAGGAAGTAGTGCTGCAGAAACGCCATCCAGCCGTTGGTTACCGTCTGATTGATACGTTTTTCTTCCAGATCATCAAATTTAAACTTTTCATAAGGATCTTCCGGTGAGCTGATTACCAGGCCAAGGAAGGCTTTGATACCCATACTGGGCCCGGAGGTAGGATCCGGTGCCTGATCGCGAACAATTTTGCCGGTAAAATTGGCCTGCCAGTTTTCGCTGGACTGGTTATCAATCAGATAACGAACGCTGATTTCATAGCTATCACGCACAAACTGGTAGCGCTTGGTGATGCGCACACCGTTGTCCATAGTGTGTGTGAGGTTAACGGTGAGCTCATTCTCGCCTTCAGATAGCTCATAGCTCTTGGCATCACTGCTGTAGACCGGAGCTTTACCATTTTTTGCACTGTCGGGTCCGTTCTGTCCGATAAGTCCACTTTCCAATACATAAAAACGGTTTTCTGTATTGTTCAAAAGCTTCAGTGGCTCATTGCTGTTCAAGGTCTTGTCATAAGAAAGCAGAGAGCTTCTGACGAGATTGCCGCTTACACGATCAATAACAAGATCGAGCACATCCGTGCGAACTGTTATGTATTGATCACTTACGCTGACATCAGTGTTGGCAGCGCTGGAGACTGACTGGCCACCTTCCGGTGTCGCAAACTCCTCATCCGCAGGGTTTGCGGTGGAGGTTTCCTGCGATGATTCACCCGGGAGCACCATGGAATCTGAACCGGCAGAACTGTTGTCTGCTTTGATGCGAGAAGATTCTGCTACCTGCTCAGTCGCCACTGGCTGGTGATAGTCATCATTCCAGGCAAGCACCATCAGATAACTGACAATAGCCAGGCCGGCAAATAATACGATGCGTTGAATATCCATAGAGTTACTGTCTGGTCTGGGTTGTTATTGAGGAGTGGTCAGCCTGCGAACAGCAATCGATCGCTTCTTCTTGCCCGGATTTCAGGGTGCCTGGTACTGGATCATAACCACCTTCTGCCCATGGATGGCATCTCAGTAAGCGTTTTGCAGAAAGATACAGGCCTTTCAGTGCACCGTGATGAGTAATGGCTTCCACAGCGTATTGTGAGCAGGTGGGATAATGGCGGCAGTGGCTGGCCATCAGAGGGCTGATGGCGTATTGGTAGAAGCGGATAGGCAGAAGCAGCAAGTTACGCATTAACCTGTTCCCTCACCGGCAGATGGTGATACTGCCGGTTGAGATGGGGGGAGCTGATGATACTTTTTCGCTAGCCGATGCCAGAGGCCGTTCAAAGACATGCGAACGGCTTGATTATCCATAGCTGCTAGCCCTTGGCGTCCCAGAACAATGATATCCATTCCAGGTAGCTCAGGCTGATGCCGGAATGTCTCCCGCACCTGGCGCTTTATCCGGTTCCGCTGTACTGAAAGTTTCAGGTTCTTTTTGGCAAAAACAAGACCGATCCTGGCATGTCCGAGGTTATTTGGAGTCGCCAGGATCAGAAAATTTCTGTGCGGAACCTTCAACTGTACGTCGTTGAAGACTTTTCCGTAATCAGCAGGTCGTAAAAGACGATGCGATTTCGGGAAATTCAAAGCCTTCATAAGGCGAACGACAGATTACGCGGACAGACGTGCACGGCCTTTGGCACGACGACGGGAAATTACCTTGCGGCCGTTGGCAGTTGCCATACGGGCACGGAAACCGTGAACGCGCTTACGCTTCAGGACGCTTGGTTGAAACGTTCTTTTCATGGTGACTATCTCACAATTCGTGTGTTGGACATTCGGGAGTTGGCTGAAAAATTAATAACCAAAACAGGAGCGGCATTCTATGCAAATTCTGTCGCGGGTTCAACGTTTATTGGTACGCGCTTGTGCCGATGCGGAATAGCGCTCTTCGGGAGGTTGCGAAAGAGCACAGGAATTTCAGGGTTGTCTGTCGGGTAACAGTATTTATAGGTTTCTTTAAAATTCTTTAAGAGATTTATTATTACTGTTATTACGCAGGCATTTTTCTGTGGAAAAGCCATTTAATATGTTTTAAATCAGAATATTGGAGTATTAACAAAGCTGAGTAAAAGTACGCCTGGGCTCTGTGTGTAAGCGCAGGACGGATTGTGGATAAGTATGGGTTTCGGGAATGCGCTCGGTTATCCACGACACTTCCCAAGGTTGTACACAGGGCTGGCGACCGGTTGTACACACAGGCGTGTGGGTAAGTTTACTGCAAAGAAATTTCTGTACACAAGGTTGTATATAAGTCTGTAATAATATGATTAATAAAGTTATTAATTTCCACAGCCTGTTTATGATGACGTCTTTACTCTTTCACTGGGGGAGCCGGCGGGTTAGAATCCTTGGTCATCTTTCGGAATCGGACGCCCCTTGTCCGGTTTGAGAAATCTATGGGTTATCGGGAGCGGACTGTCGTGCCGAACAGTATGTGGCATCAATGTCTTGAAGTACTCCGGGACGAGTTTCCCGCGCAACAGTTCAATACCTGGCTGCGGCCCCTTCAGTCTGATCATCGTGAAGGGCAATTGATGCTGTTTGCGCCCAATCGTTTTGTTATGGACTGGGTGAACGAAAAGTACCTCCGGCGTATAGAAGAAGTTCTCAAGGATCTGAACGGTGGCCAGGCTCCGAGAGTCGGAATGAAAGTCGGATCCGCTCCCCGGGAGAGTGAACCGGTGGTGCGTTCAGAGCTGGTTCAGCAGGATTCTGCCAGGCGGGTTCAGGAAGAATCGGGTGGCAGGGTTACTGAAGAAGAAAGAGGTATTGCGGCAACCTCAGGCGGCAACCGCCAGGCACAACTGAACGAGTACAGATCAAACGGTGGGCGTCGGCCGGTTCAGGTAGAAGGCGATATCAAACACCAGAGCTTTCTCAATGAAGGGTTTACCTTTGAGACCTTTGTAGAGGGCAAGTCGAACCAGCTTGCCCGCGCAGCCTCCATGCAGGTAGCGGAAAACCCCGGTGGTGCATACAACCCTCTGTTTTTATATGGGGGTGTAGGTTTGGGTAAAACCCACCTGATGCACGCGATCGGAAATGACATTGTGCGACGCAATCCCAACGCAAAGGTGGCTTACCTGCGGTCTGAGCGGTTTGTTGCTGATATGGTGAAGGCGTTGCAACTGAATGCCATCAATGAATTCAAGCGGTATTACCGGTCGGTCGATGCCTTGCTGATTGATGACATCCAGTTTTTTGCCCGTAAAGAGCGCTCCCAGGAAGAGTTCTTTCATACCTTTAATGCGCTGCTTGAAGGCGGGCAGCAGGTGATCGTAACCTGTGACCGGTTTCCGAAAGAAATTGTGGATATGGAGGAGCGTCTCAAATCCCGTTTCGGCTGGGGTCTGACCGTTATGGTTGAGCCGCCTGAGCTGGAAACGCGGGTGGCAATCCTTATGAAGAAAGCCGACCAGGTTAACGTTAAACTCAGTAGCGAAGCGGCTTTTTTTATTGCCCAGAAAATCCGGTCTAATGTAAGAGAGTTAGAAGGGGCGCTTCGCCTGGTGATAGCGAATGCTCACTTCACTGGCTCTGAAATTACGCCACCGTTTATCCGGGAAAGCCTGAAAGATCTGCTTGCCTTGCATGAAAAACAGGTGAGCATTGATAACATTCAGCGCACAGTGGCTGAGTACTACAAGATCAAGGTTGCGGACCTGCATTCCAAGAGACGAACCCGTGTGGTTACCCGGCCCCGGCAAGTGGCTATGTCGCTCTCGAAGGAACTGACCAATCACAGCCTCCCTGAAATCGGAGATGCGTTTGGGGGTCGTGACCATACAACGGTTTTACATGCGTGCAAGAAGATCGTGGAGCTCAAGGAAACTGACCCGGGCATTCGCGAAGACTATCAGAACTTTATGAGGTTGCTGACCACCTGAAACCGGTTGTTTCGCGAGACTTTGTGAGGCGACACAACATTCATCCTTCCAACAACAGAAAGCTGAGTGACATGAAACTGACGATCAGCCGTGAATCCCTGCTCACACCGTTGCAAAGCATTGCCGGTGTTGTTGAAAAAAAGCAGACCATGCCAGTGCTGTCTAACGTACTGCTGGTGGCCGAAGACAATACATTGGTCCTGACTGGGACAAATATGGAAGTTGAGCTGGTGGGACGGGTTACACCTGTTCACGTCGACCAGCCCGGACGGATCACCGTTCCGGCTCGAAAGCTTTCTGATATCTGCCGGGCGCTGGGGGATGAAGCCCCGATAGAATTGGTTCTTGAAGGCGATCGTCTTCACGTGCGATGCGGGGCAAGCCATTTCACGCTTTCCACGTTGCCAGCAGAGCACTTCCCGAATGTGGAAGATGAGCCCGAGAGCTTCCGCCTTGAACTGCCGCAGAAAGAGTTGCGGCGCATGTTCGACGCCACCGCCTTTGCGATGGCTCAACAGGATGTCCGTTACTATTTGAACGGGCTCTTGCTGGAAGTGGACAAGGATCATGTCCGTACTGTGGCAACAGACGGCCACCGGCTGGCTATGGCGCACGTTGAGCTGGATACAGGTTGCGCCGAACCACGCCAGGTCATTGTGCCCCGTAAAGGTGTTCTGGAACTTTCACGTTTGCTGGACGATGTGGAAACACCGGTCACGTTGGTTATCGGCGACAACCATCTGCGGGCAACGGTTGGCTCCTACACGTTTACCTCCAAACTCATTGAAGGCAAGTTCCCGGACTACAACCGTGTGATTCCCCGTGGTGGTGACAAGATCGTTCTGGCAGACCGCGCCACTCTGAAGAACACGCTTCAGCGGGCAGGCATTCTTTCCCACGAAAACATTCGTGGCGTTCGCCTGAATCTGGCGACAAATGAGCTTCAGGTATTTGCCAACAACCCGGATCAGGAACAGGCCGAAGATGCACTCCCGGTCGACTATCAGGGCGAATCCCTGCAGATCGGTTTTAATGTAGGCTACCTGGTGGATGTAATGAACGCGCTGGAAGAGGATCAGGTGAAGATAACCCTCTCCAATCCAAACAGCAGCGCACTGATTGAATCTCAAATTGATAACCGCTGCCTCTATGTGGTTATGCCGATGAGGCTCTAGGATAATATGATGGGCACCGTAACGAACGGAATCAAAGGCGCTTTCAGAATCGGACAAACACTTTCTGTTTTGGGCCGGACGGGTGCCAAGTGGGTCGGGGGTGATCGGCCCCCTGCTCCACGTTTGCTGCGCCAGACGTTTGAATCCCTGGGCGCAACCTACATCAAGCTGGGACAATTCATCGCCAGCTCCCCGACCTTCTTCCCGAAAGAGTACGTTGAAGAGTTTCAGTACTGTCTGGATCGGACTCCCAACCTCCCGTTTGGCGTAATCAAACGGATTATCAGTGAGGAGCTGGATCGGCCGATCGACGAGGTGTTCGCCGAGATAGATCCGGTTGCCCTGGCTTCCGCTTCTATTGCACAGGTGCACGCCGCGCGGCTGGTTACCGGTGAAGATGTCGTAATCAAGGTGCAAAAGCCTGGCGTTGAAAATATTTTGCTGACGGATCTGAACTTCCTGTACCTCTCGGCACGAATTCTCGAAACCCTGGCGCCAAAGCTTTCCTGGACGTCGCTGTCCGGTATCGTGGAAGAAATCCAGCGCACCATGATGGAAGAATGTGATTTCATCAAGGAAGCGAATAACCTCAAGGTGTTCCGTAATTTCCTTCACAACACGCACAACGAAGATGCGACGGTGCCTTCGGTTTACGAGCATTGCAGCACCCGACGGATACTGACCATGGAACGGTTTTACGGTGTGCCTTTAACCGATCTGGAAAGTATCCGGGGTTACGCCAAAGATCCGGAGCGGACGCTGATTACCGCAATGAACACCTGGTTTGCCAGCCTTACCCAGTGCGAATTTTTTCATGCTGATGTGCACGCCGGTAACCTGATGGTTTTAAAAGACGGCCGAGTGGGCTTTATTGATTTTGGTATTGTTGGGCGAATTCGCCCGGATACCTGGCAGGCTGTCAGCGATTTTATTTCATCGGTGATGGTGGGCAACTTTGACGGCATGGCTAAGGCGATGATCCGCATTGGCATTACCAACCATACTGTCAAGGCAGAAGATTTGGCAGCGGACTTGCGTAAGCTTTACCAGCAGATGGATAAGATGGTTCCGGACCATGAGCCGTATCAGGCCGATCAGGCGGAAGACGATGTGAACAGCATTCTGATGGACATGGTGAAGGTGGGTGAAAGCCATGGCCTGCACTTCCCGCGGGAGTTTGCTTTGTTACTGAAGCAATTCCTGTATTTTGACCGCTACGTACATATCCTGGCTCCGGAAATGGACGTGTTCATGGATGAGCGCCTGAATATGCTTCACTGAGGCGGTCGCCTTCAGCGGTATGGTTTTGTACACTAAGGCAGCATTTCACGAAGCAGCGAGATGCTGCTTTTTTCGTGGATAATCCTCCACTCTTCTTGCTGCCGCGACGAGCTGTCCCTTCTATGGCGCTGGTAAAACTTCATACCGAGTTTTTTCGCAACCTGTCACCAGATGAACCTGCGTCCTTCTCATCGTCGTTCAATTTTCTTTATGGTGCCAACGGGAGCGGTAAAACAAGTGTGCTTGAGGCCATTGGTTACCTTGGCCTTGGGCGATCTTTCCGGATCAATCGTCATCAAGCTGTTGTTCAGCACGGGCAACAACGATTCACTGTATTTGGTGGCCTCGATCATGGCTTTGATAAAGAGCGCAATGCGCAGTCCGCAGGAACACTCGCTCACCGGTTAGGTATTTCCCGGGACGTCGCGCAGAAGGAAACCACGCTTCGGGTAGACGGTGAAGGTGTGAGGAGCCTGTCTTCTCTTGCCAAGCATTTGCCGGTTTCGGTCATTGATCCTGGCGTATTTGATATTGTCGCCGGAGGGCCAGGTAAACGTCGGCAATTTCTCGATTGGGCAGTGTTCCACGTGGAACCTTCTTTCGCATCAAGCTGGCAACAGTGTCAGAGAGTCACATCACAGCGGAATCAAACGCTGAGAAATGGTAGACTGGACGAATCCATGTTGCGCATCTGGGATACGCAGTATGCGGCGCTGAGCGAAAGAATAAGTGGAGCCCGGAGAATCGCCTTTGATCAATTCAAAAGCGCGTTCGACAGTCTGGTTCAGGAAGTTGGTATGAATTGGACAAAGGGGCTAAAGCTTGAGTTTTATCCCGGGTGGGATACCAGTCAGTCGCTGGTAGAGGTACTTGTTCGGCACAGGGAGCAGGAAGCTCGCATGGGGCACACGCTCTATGGGCCGAACCGGGCAGACATCCGGATCAGATTTCAGGGACGACCGGTGGCGGAAACCTTTTCTCGCGGCCAACAAAAAACCCTCGTTATTCTGATGAAGATTGCCCAGAGCATAGTGTTGAATAATCTCGGAAAGCAGGTCAGCTTTTTGGTTGATGATATCAACGCCGAACTGGATGAGAGCCACAGAACAATGCTGGCTCGGAAATTACAGGAATTGCGTTGTCAGGTGTTTATTACCTCCATTGAACATCCCGATCCGGAGACATTGTGGCAGGGTAACCAGGTACCTGATTACCGAATGTTCCACGTGGAACATGGCAAATTGAAGGAAGAATGAAACCGGCATACCAAATCCTTAACCCGCGGATTAGCGGCTTTAGGGAGGGCGCCGGCCCTTACGGCTTCAGGAGTTTCTAATGAGTGAATCGAGCTACAATTCCACCAGTATCAAAGTCCTGAAAGGGCTGGATGCGGTAAGAAAACGACCAGGGATGTACATTGGCGATACGGATGACGGTACTGGCCTGCATCACATGGTGTTCGAACTGGTGGATAACTCCATCGATGAAGCTCTGGCAGGTCACTGCTCCGAAATCGGAATTATCATTCATCCTGACGAATCCGTGAGCGTTCAGGATAACGGCCGTGGCATTCCTGTAGATATCCACGAGGGAGAGGGTATATCTGCCGCCGAGGTTATAATGACGGTGCTCCATGCCGGGGGTAAATTTGATGATAACTCCTATAAGGTTTCCGGCGGTCTCCACGGTGTAGGCGTATCGGTTGTAAATGCGTTGTCATCAACACTGACTCTGACCATCCGCCGGGATGGCAAAGTGTATGAGCAGGTTTATACGCACGGTGTGCCTAATGCGCCTTTGGCTCCGGTAGGCGACACCGAAGCCTCCGGCACCCGGGTTCATTTTATCCCTTCGCCAGAAACCTTTACCCACATCGAATTTCATTACGACATCCTTGCCAAGCGCATAAGAGAATTGGCGTTTCTGAACAGCGGTGTGCGTATTCGCCTGACAGACGAGCGCAGTGGTAAAGAAGAAATTTTTCAGTACGACGGCGGCTTGCGGGCGTTTGTTGAGCATCTTAACGCTAACAAAACGCCCATCAACCGGGTTTTCCACTTCACCCGGGAGCGCGAAGACGGCATCGTGGTGGAAGTTTCCATGCAGTGGAACGATGCCTTCCAGGAAAATATCTATTGCTTCACCAACAACATTCCCCAGCGCGATGGGGGCACGCACCTGGCAGGCTTCCGTGCTGCTCTTACCCGCTCATTGAATAACTACATTGAACTGGAAGGCCTGGGTAAGAAATCCAAGGTAAGCACGTCCGGTGACGATGCCCGCGAAGGCTTGACGGCGATCATCAGCGTTAAAGTGCCCGACCCCAAGTTTTCTTCACAGACCAAAGACAAACTGGTGTCTTCGGAAGTGAAAACAGCGGTTGAGCAGGAGCTCTATCAGAGCTTCGCCGAGTATCTGCAGGAACAGCCCAACGAAGCCCGGCTAATTGTTAATAAAATGATTGAAGCTGCCCGGGCTCGCGAAGCTGCTCGTAAAGCCCGGGATATGACCCGACGCAAAGGTGCTCTGGATATTGCCGGCTTGCCAGGCAAGCTGGCTGATTGCCAGGAGAAAGACCCCGCCCTTTCCGAACTGTTCATAGTGGAGGGTGACTCGGCCGGCGGCAGTGCCAAACAGGGCCGAGACCGCAAAACCCAGGCTATTCTGCCTTTGAAGGGTAAGATCCTGAACGTAGAGAAGGCACGCTTCGACAAGATGCTGTCCTCCGCGGAAGTTGGCACTCTGATCACCGCTCTGGGTTGTGGTATCGGCCGGGAAGAGTTCAACGCGGACAAGCTTCGGTATCATTCCATCATTATCATGACGGACGCCGACGTGGACGGTTCCCACATTCGTACCCTGCTGTTGACCTTCCTGTTCCGTCAGATGCGCGAAATCATTGAGCGTGGCCATGTATTCATTGCAATGCCGCCGCTCTACAAGGTCAAGCGTGGCAAGCAGGAGCAGTACCTGAAGGATGAGAAGGCAAAAGAAGCCTACCTTACTCAGACTTCGCTGGAAGGCGCTCAGCTGTATGTGAATCCGGAAGCACCCGCTATCAAGGACTCCGCACTGGAGACCATGGTAAAGGACTATCAGGCCGTGATGGCAATGATCGTACGCCTGTCCCGTGCGTACCCGGCAAAAGTGCTGGAGCAGATGCTACACAACGATACTCTGAAGCCCGAGCACCTGAAGGATGAGCAAACCGTTGCTGCCTGGGCAAGTCGTTTGGGCGACGGCCTGGATGTGGATACCCGCACCGGAACAAAGTACACCTTCTCCGTTACGAAGGATTCCGAGCGTGGCCTTTATCTGCCTAAGGTCACCATCTACGTCCACGGTATTCCCCATGAGTACGTGTTTAGTCATGATTTCTTTGATTCACCGTCCTATGGTGCCATAGCGCGGCTTGGTGAAACCCTTAACGGGCTGGTCGAAGAAGGTGCCTACATTCAGCGAGGTGAGCGTCAACAAGCGATACTGTCGTTTGAAGGAGCGCTGGCGTGGTTGATGAAGGAGGCCCAGCGAGGTCTGAATATTCAGCGTTACAAAGGTTTGGGTGAGATGAACCCGGACCAGCTGTGGGAAACAACCATGGATCCTGAAACGCGTCGAATGATGAAAGTGAAGATCGATGACGCCATTGCGGCAGACCAGATCTTTACGACTCTGATGGGTGACGACGTAGAGCCGCGTCGTAACTTTATCCAGACCCATGCGTTGGAAGTGCACAACCTGGATATCTGATAACTTTTGAGCAGTAACAAAAAACGGCCAGAGCATCACCACTCTGGCCGTTTTTTTATACTCGGAAAACCCCGGTAAATTATTGAAATATTGCGTTATTTGCCAGAATCGGAGCCTGAAGACCGGGCCTTCTCCTTCTCCGCCAAGTGTGGCGACATCACCTCTTCCAGGGTATAACCTGTCAGGCGGCGTATGGTTCTCCACAGGTAGTAGAAGATAAGCATCATCATTACCATGGAAGGGATGGCGATCATCGGGTAACTCACCAGGGTCATTCTGCCAAGCTCTTCGTTAAAGGCCTGAGTGCCAGAGGGGCTGACCACAATCCAGCGGGCGAGAACGTAGTTCATGATGGATGAGAACAGAAAGGTGCCAGCGAAAAAGTAGCTGGCCTTCAACAAGCGCGCCTCAAACTGCTCTACACAATTCTTTTCCTCCAATGCCCCGTGGATCTTTTTCACATCAAGCACGTTCGGGTTATAAAGCAGCGTACGCACCAAGGGGTATTTTGTGCGGGTGGACACAAGCACGGCCAGGCCGATAATTGCGGGAATAGCGGCTTCTTTTACGGCTAGCCAACCGGCATCCAATTCCAGCAAACCAATGCCACCCGTCAGCCCGACACTCACCAGACCCAGCAACGCGATAAAATTCTTCTTGTGGTAGCGGACCAGCTCGAAAAGCCCCCAACCCAAGGGGAACGCAAGCCCGAGAATCAGGGCGTTAACGCTGCCAAGATGCTGTTCGCCGCTGAATTTCATCAGAATAACGGAGGGAATGATAATGCTGACCAGCAGATCAACCCAAGGCCTGGGTTTATGGTCGGGTGCGGATGTGGCGGTGTTCGGTGAGGTCATAATTCTGCCTGGTTGGTGAAACAACTGAAGGCAGTATACGACGAACGCCATAAAAAAACCGAACCCTGAGGTTCGGCTTTTATACGAGCAGGTGAAGGATCAGGCGCCCGCTTCTTTCATGCTTTCCTCAAGAATCGCCAGACCTTCTTCAAGGATATTATCCTCGATGGTGACTGGCATCAGGAAGCGCAAAGTATTGCCGTACATGCCACAGCTCAGAAGAATCAGGCCCTTTTCTTTGGCTTTTTTCGTGATGGCTGCAGCGAGTTCCGGCATGGGTTTACGGTTTTCTTTGTTTTCGACCAGCTCAAACGCCGCCATGGAGCCGAGACAGCGGACGTTATCCACATGGGTGAACTGCTCTTGCCACTTGGTGAAGCAAACTTCCAGTTTCTTGCCGAGACGCTGGCTTTGACCCAGAATATCCTCGTCCCTGAACACATCAAATACAGCCAGGGCGGCCGCGCAAGCGGTCGGGCTACCGGTATAGGTGCCACCCAGCGAATTCGGGCCAGAGGCATCCATGTGCTTGTCTGTTCCAACGATCGCCGAGATGGGCATGCCGTCGGCCATACTCTTGGCCATGGTTATCATGTCCGGCTCAACACCGCTGTGCTCGATGGCAAACATCTTGCCGGTACGGCCAAAGCCGCTCTGGACTTCGTCAACAATCAGCAGAATGCCGTTTTCATCACATATCTCGCGGAGTTTCTTGAGGAAACTCGCAGGTGCCGGATAAAAACCACCCTCACCCAGCACCGGCTCAATAACAATAGCGGCAGTCTGGTTTGCGGGTGAATCTGCCTTCATGGTCATCATCAGCCCACGCAGGGCTTCATCTTCGCTAACACCGTGGTATGGCACGGGGTAAGGCGCTCGGAAAACGGTTCCCGGCATAGGGCCAAAATCCGTCTGGTAGGGCGCAGCCTTGCCGTTCATAGCCATGGTCATGAACGTACGGCCGTGATAACCACCGTCGAAGCAGATGATGTTCGTGCGGCCGGTAGCAGCACGGGCAATTTTGACGGCGTTTTCCAGTGCTTCTGCACCGGAGTTCGCCAGCATGACTTTGGCGTGACCTTTCACCGGTGAAGCTTCGCTGAGCTTCTGTGCCAGGCGCACATAGCCCTCATAGGACATCACCGTCTGGCAGGTATGCATCAATTTATCAAGCTGGGCTTTTACTGCCTCAACCACTTTCGGATGTCGGTGGCCAATGTTGAGTACGCCGATACCGCCGGCAAAGTCGATCATGCGCTTGCCGTCTGCGTCCCACAGTTCTGCGTTTGTCGCGTGGTCGGCAAATTGTTCATTGGGGCTTGCCGCGCCTGCCGCAACATAGCGTTCTTTAAGTGCCTGCAATTCTTTATTGCTCACTTTGCCATTCTCCCTGTGTCTCTGATTTATCAATCTCGTTTAACAGTGTAGGGAGTAGCGAGGCATGACACAAATTGACAATGTTCATATTTATGCCGGTTGCTCCCGGAACTGTAGCGCAGCCAGACGCCGGTAAAGCTCGTTTTGCTGTATTAACTCTTCATGGGTGCCAACGGCTAACAGCCGGCCCTGATCCAGAACGGCGATGCGATCAGCATCCCGAACCGTGGCAAGCCTGTGGGCGATCACCAGTGTGGTTCTGCCGGATGTGAGTGCCGGCATGGCTTGTTGGATCAGGCTTTCACTTTCCGCATCCAGTGCGCTGGTGGCTTCATCCAGCAGCAGAATGGGTGCGTCGGCAAGCAGAGCTCGGGCAATGGCTAGGCGTTGCTTCTGGCCGCCCGAGAGCCCCAGCCCCGCATCCCCCAGACGCGTGAGATAACCGTTCGGCAGTTCTTCGATAAATTCATCGGCGTGAGCGATGCGGGCTGCATTTTCAACCTCGGCCTGGCTGGCGTCAGGGCGCGCGTAGCGGATGTTGTCTGCCACGGTGCCATGGAACAAAGCGGGGTTCTGGGGCACCAGTGAAAAACAGTTACGCAGCGCCTCCAGAGAAACCGTAGCGCTATCTGTGCCGTCGATGTGAATGGAACCGCTGTCGGGCTGATAGAAATGCAGCAGCAAATCAAACAGCGTAGATTTTCCGGCCCCCGAGGGGCCAACCAAGGCCAGGGTTTCCCCGGCACGGACATGCAGGCAGATATTGGCCAGTGCCGGATGTTCGCGACGACCGGGGTAGCTGAAGTTCAGGCCTTCGATGGCAATATCGCCGATAATGGGCTCTGGAAATCCCTTTGCCAGTCCTGCAGACCGTTCAAACGCAGGTTCCGTCTGCAGCAATTCAAAAAGCCGTGCGGCGGAGCCGGCTGCTCTTTGCAGTTCCCCGATCACTTCGCTGATGGCGCCTGCGGCAACGCCTACCAGCAGGCTGTAAAACACGAAAGCTGCCAGTTCACCCGGGGTAATGCGGCCGTGAATAACATCGAGGCCGCCAATCCAGATCACAACACCGACAGCCCCCATCACCAGGGAAATTGCTATGGTGGTCAGCCAGGCGCGCTGTTTGATGCGGGCGCGGGCAATGTCGAAGGCTCGCTCCGACACGTCCGCAAAAAAGCGCCGGTCGTGGGTTTGATGGTTAAAAGCCTGCACGGTTTTGATCTGGGTGAGGTTTTCTCCCACGTAGCTGCCCACATCGGCCACTCTGTCCTGGCTGAGCCGTGAAAGCTGTCTTACTCGCCGGCCGAAAAACAGGATGGGAACGATCACCAGGGGAAAGCCCAGCAGAATGATTCCGGCGAGCTTGGCGTTGGTAATAAACAGCAACAGCAGCCCGCCCACGAGCATGAGCGCGTTGCGCAAGGCAATGGAGACCGTTGAGCCGATCACCGACTGCAACACAGTGGTATCGGCGGTGAAGCGCGACTGTATTTCCAGCGCCCGGTTCTCCTCGAAAAATCCCGGGTGCAGATCAATCAGATGGTTGAACACCTGTTTACGGATATCCGCCACCACCCTTTCGCCGATCCAGGACACAAGATAGAACCGCGCGAAGGACCCGAGCGCCAACCCCAGCACCAAAATGAAAAACAGGCCCATGGCGCGGGCCAGGTTGCCGGGAGATTCCGTAGCCAGGCCCTGATCAACCAGAACCCGAAGACCCTGCCCCAATCCGAGTGTAATCCCTGCAGTGATAATCAGCGCGACCAGCGCTCCCGCAACAGCTTTGCGATAAGGGCGTATAAACCCTATAACGAGTTTCAGGGCCTGCCGGTGACGAGTGTTGATGGTGTGCCTCCTGAGAGCTGTCTACTGTAAACTTAGCCAGCTATACGGTTACGCTTGAAGTAAGGACTTATCATACAGCCAGACAAGAGCATGTGGGCAGACACCTCCTGCCAGGACCGTCAAAAGCCAGGGATGGCTTTTGCCGAGCGTACATGGACGTATTTACAGCGTGTCCTGGCGGGAGGTGTCTGCCCACATGCTCGCTAAAACCGTATTTCCTGATAAATAACTACGCCATAAAAAAGGATCCCCCGTGCGAGCCTACGCCGACAGTGATTACCCGCAAAACCACAAACCTGACTGGAAGGTGATCGCCGGGCTCTGGCCTTATCTTGCCGAGTTCCGTGGGCGGGTTGCGTTGTCTGTCGCCTTCCTGATATTGGCAAAGCTGGCGACCGTGGCAACCCCTGTGGCCCTGAAATACATTGTCGACTACCTCGATCAGGGCCGTGAAGGCGAGCTGTTGCTGTGGATTCCTGTGGTTCTGGTGGTCGCCTATGGTGCATTGCGGTTTGGCAGTACGCTGTTTGGTGAACTGCGGGACGCGGTGTTTGCGCGGGTCGCCGAGCGCGCCATGCGGCGGGTATCACTAAGAGTGTTCCGCCATCTGCATGACCGCGAACTGGCGTTCCATCTCGATCGCAAAACCGGAGGGCTGGCTCGGGACATCGAGCGAGGAACCACCGGTATCAGCTTCCTGCTGCGCTTTACCCTGTTCAACATTGTTCCGACCCTGCTGGAAATTCTGATGGTGGCGGGCATTTTACTGGTAGCGTTTAACGCCAGCTACGTGTTGGCAATTCTGATAGCTGTAGTGGTGTATATCGTGTTTTCCATTGTGGTTACCGAGTGGCGAACCAAGTTCGTACGTGAGGCCAACGCCCGGGACAACCAGTCCAACTCCCGCGCCATTGATAGCCTGCTCAACTACGAAACCGTGAAGTACTTTAATAATGAAAAATTTGAAGCCGACCTTTATGATGAAAATCTTGAGGGTTGGGAACAGGCACGCCTGAAAAACCGGCTGTCTCTGGCTGCGCTCAATACCGGCCAGGCGTTCATCATAGGTTTGGCCATGATAACCATGATGGTGATGGCCGTAAGGGAAGTGGCCAGTGGCGCCATTACCCTGGGTGACTTCACCATGATCAACGCCTACCTGCTTCAACTGTTTATTCCTCTGAATGCTCTGGGATTTGTTTACCGGGAAATCCGTCAGGCGCTGGTGAACGTGGAGCGCCTGTTTGGTTTGCTTGGTGAAACGCCTGCGATTGAAGACGCTCCCGGTGCTCCTGCGCTGGCTGTGAATAAAGGCGAGGTTGGCATTCACCAGGTGCATTTCGCCTACCGTGCAGATCGACCGATTCTGCGGGATGTGGACTTCTCGATACCTGCGGGACATACACTGGCGGTTGTGGGCGCCAGCGGAGCAGGTAAATCCACCCTCGCCCGCCTGTTGTTCCGCTTTTTTGACGTGGATAAAGGCCGCATCACCATTGATGGTCAGGACATTCGCGAGGTCAGCCAGGACAGCCTGCGTGCGGCCATCGGCGTAGTGCCGCAAGACACAGTGCTATTCAACGACACCCTGTATCGTAATCTGGCCTACGGCCGCCCGGAGGCCACCGAAGCCGAGGTCCATCACGCCGCGAAACAGGCGCGCCTGGACGACTTCATCAGCAGCCTGCCAGAAGGTTACGACACCAAAGTAGGCGAACGTGGCCTGAAACTCTCTGGCGGTGAAAAACAGCGCGTTGCCATTGCCCGCGTGCTGCTGAAAAACCCGCCGTTGTTGATCCTGGATGAGGCCACGTCGTCGCTGGATTCCATCTCCGAGCAGGCGATTCTGGATGCCCTGAACGAAGTCAGTCGCCAGCGTACCACCCTTGTTATTGCCCACCGCCTGTCCACCGTGCGCGATGCTGATACGATTCTTGTAATGGATCACGGCCAGATCGTGGAAAGCGGCGGCCACAGTGAGTTGCTGGCACAAAATGGCTACTACGCCAGATTGTGGCTGCAGCAACAGCACAGCGCTGAAGAAGAAACAGGTATTTAAAAGAAGTTAGAGTTATCCGTTAGTTCAGAAAGCCAAAATACCCGCAACTCTTTAATTACTCCCCAAGCACAGAAGCCAGCCCGGAGGCGCGCACCACCCTCTGGCCCACACTGTCGCTGAACACGCTGGCGTCGCCGGTGATCAGGCTGAACCAGTTTTTTGCACGGGTGATGCCGGTGTACACCAGCTCACGCGTGAGCACCGGGCTGAGGCGATCTGGCAGCACCAGGCAGGTGTGATTGAACTCCGAGCCCTGGGATTTATGCACCGTCATGGCGTATACGGTTTCCAGCTGCTGCAGCCGGCTGGGTGAAATCCAGCGGATGTCGCCGCTGCCATCGCTGGTGGGAAATGCGACGCGCAACACTGGCTGCGGTTGCTCGTCGCTGGCTTGTGCGTCAGCAGCCCAGGGCAGGCTGAAGGTAATGCCGACATCGCCGTTCATCAGGCCCAGGTTGTAATCGTTGCCGGTGATCAGCACCGGGCGCCCGGCGTACCAGCCCTCGGCCCGGGGAATCAGACTTTGCTTGAGCAAGTGGTGGGCAATCAGCTCGTTCAGCCCTTCTACGCCCCAGGGCCCGCGACGCAGCGCGCAGAGCACCTGAAAATCACTGAAGGCCTGCAATACCGATCTTGCCAGCGCGTCCCACTGTTCCGTTGTGCTGTTGCTGTCCAGATTGTGATCCTGCATCAGCGATAAGTAGTGGCGATAGCCTACCGGTGGCGGCAGGGGCTGGCTATTGCCATCGATTCGTCCTTCCCCGTTATTGTTGAATGCCTGAGGACTGCCACTGACCGAGTGGCCGCAGATCAGCGCCTGAGTGTCTTCCAGCGGTGGTTTGCTGGTGCGGCCATTCAGCCACACCACATCCTCAAACCCGGCGCTGCGGGCCTGTTGAAGGGTGCTGTCGCTCAAGGTGTTGGTGTTGACCGCTTCAGCCAGTTGCCGAATGCCACTGCCTTCGGCAAAGCGGTAACTCTTGCGCAACATGGCCACCGCCTGATCCAGGGGCTGACCGTCGGCGCTCTGCAGGCTTGTCGGGATGTCGGCGCCGGTTATGGTTTTCAGCCATTGCACCGTGGCTGGCTGATAATGCCCCTCTGGCGCACGCTGACACAGTTCGCCTAACACTGCGCCGGCGTCTACCGAGGCCAACTGGTCCTTGTCACCCAACAGAATCAGTTGGGCGTTGGCGGGCAGGGCGTCAAATACCGACGCCATCAAGTCGAGATCCACCATGGACGCTTCGTCGATCACCAGAATATCCACCAGCAGCGGGTTGTCGCGGTTATGGCGGAATTTACGGGTGTCCGGACGGCTGCCCAGCAGCCGGTGCAGGGTGGTTACTTTGGTGGGAATGTCTGCCAGAGTCACCTGTCCCGGCAACTGGGCCAGTGGCAGGCGGCTGACGGCACCGCCAATGGATTCGTTCAGTCGCGCAGCAGCTTTGCCGGTGGGGGCCGCCAGGCGGATGCGATATTTGCGCCCGTCCCGTTCGGTGGATTCGCCCGCGACGGACTGCAGGGCGGCCAGTAAATTCACCACAGTGGTGGTCTTGCCGGTGCCGGGGCCACCGGTAATGACGGCGAAACGGTTGCGGGCCGCCAGGGCGCAGGCGAGCTTTTGATAGTCCACAGGCGAGCCCACAGAATCCTGGGGTTTAAACAGTACTTCCAGAGCTTTGCTCAGTGTTGTGGCAGCGGGTGAAGATGGGTCGGCCAGGGTGGACGACGGCTGCGCCAGACGCTGCAGAATGCCGGCAGCGATTTGCTGCTCATAGCGCCAGAAGCGGCGCAGGTAGAGCCGACTACCACTCAACACCAGCGGCGTAGTATGTGAACCATTACTTACCGCTAAAGCGTTGTCCAGAGCGGCCAGGCATTGCTGAGTGGATACGCGAGCCAGGACTTCTCCGGGGCCGTTGAGGCTGCCGTCAGTGTTTGCTGGCTCTGCCGATGAGCCTGGCGAATTGTCCCTGTTATGAGCGGAGTGGGATGCGTTCGGCTCCTCCGGTGGCAGCGACAGAGTGTTGTCCGCATCGGCCAGCAGGGTGGCCAGATCCACGCACACGTGGCCCCGGCCCACCTGGTGAGAAGTCAGTGCAGCGAGTAGCAAAACCAGCGGTTGCGGGGCTTCACCCTGCTCTTTCGACAGATCCTGAATCAGCCGTGCAAAGCGCACGTCTAATGGTCGAATCCAGCCGGCGTGCTGCCAGTTATCAAGCAACTCCAGAAGGGCTGCTGTCTGGTTCAACGCAAGGCTGCTGTCCTGGCCGGGAGTAACGGAAGCAGTTTTAACCACATCAACGGCCTCGTCCAGATCAAAGGCAAACTGGTTATCGGTATTCCGCGTTTTGCTCATGCCGCCACCTCCCCGGGTGCTGTCTTGCCGTCAAACATGGCATCCAGTTGTTCGATCAGTGCTCTGGGTGGTTTGTCGGTAAACGCCCCTGCCCCGGGCGCATTCACGCCGCGTAAAAACAGATACACGGCGCCGCCTATGTGCTGGTCGTAGTCATACTCCGGCAGACGCGCTTTCAGCAAGCGGTGCAGGGCCAGCAGATAGAGGATGTACTGCAGGTCGTAGCGCTTCTCCAGAATCGCCTCGCCCATGGCCTGATCCGTGTAGGCGCTGTCGTTGTCGCCGAGATAATTGGATTTGTAGTCCAGCACGTAATATTGCCCGTTGTGTTCAAACACCAGATCGATGAAGCCTTTCAGCATGCCGTTGAAGTGCCCGTCATCCACCCGCGGTCGGTCAGCGCCGTTGAGAGTGTGCTCGGTAACCAGTCTGTCCATGGCCCGGGTGCTGACGTTGCGGCTTTCAAACCAGAACTCCAGCTCCGGACGCAGTGTGCCAAGGCTCGCCAGGCTCGTGCTTTCGCCGCTGCTGCGGCTCAACGGCAGTGGCTGGCGGATCAGCGCCAGTATCCACTGTTCCAGAGTATCAACCCAGTCACTCCAGCCCCGGGTGCTGCAGCGGCGGGTGAGCTGTTCGCGCAGTTGTGAGGGGTTATTTACAATGTGTTGCAGGCCCTGCTGCACGCACCATTCCAGCAAATCGTGCAGAAAGGTTCCCGGGCCTGCGCCTTTGGGAAAATGATGCAGGCTGTGGCTGAGCGGGATGATCAAGTCGTCCGCCTCTGGGTTGTGGGCGCCCTCTTCCAACAGGTTCTGGGTTTCGGCGTCTTCCACTTCGCCGGCGAACACGATGCCGGTACCAGATAGGCCGCTGTACTCCAGGGCGGAATAGCTGGCAATCCACCAGTCTTCTCGCGCTTCGCGGGTTGAGATCAGCGCTGGCCCGAGCGCTGCCGGTGTCTCTTCCGCGTAACGTAGACTGGTAGCCGCCGGCAGCGGCTCGGCACACAGCTCTGTCTGGCCATTAACCAGATGGTTCAGCGCGACACTCAGCGGCTGCGCCGCTGCAGGTTCACCACCGAGTAGATAACCCAGGCCGCTGAGGTGCCAGTTTTCAATGTCGGCAACGCCCACCCAGGTGGCGAAGCGGGCGCGGGTCAGGGCCACGTAGAGTTTGCGGATGTCCTCGCCCAGCCGTTCCCGATCGGCGCGGGCAACGTCTTCCGGCGTTGGATCAAATACGGTGATCAGCTTTGAGTGGTCATCGTGATAACGCACGAACGACTGTTTTTCGCTTTGGGCGCGGAACGCGGTGCCAAAGGGCAGGAACACCAGAGGGTATTCCAGACCTTTGGATTTATGCACGGTAATCACTTTCACCAGGCCGGCATCGCTTTCCAGGCGCAGGGTGCGGTGTTCGTCTTCTTCGTCTGCCGCGCGCAGAATCTGGGTGTAGTGATGCACCAATGCGTGTTCGCCATCCAATTGCAGGCTGTCCTGCTGCAGCAGTTCGGCAATGTGAAGAATATCGGTCAGCCGGCGCTCGCCGTCGGCGCGCTGCAGCAGCCGGCCGGGCATGTCAAAGTCCATCAGGAAACTGCGCAGCATGGGCAGCACGCCCTGGCTTTGCCACTGTTGCTGATAGCCCATAAAGCGTTCGATTTCACGCTCCAGCGCCATCTCGTCGGTCAGCAACTGATCAAGATAGCACCAGGATAGACCCAGCGTAGGCGTGGCGAGCGCCGCGCGGGCGTAGGCCAGCTGTCGGGGTTCGGCAAAGGCTTTAAGCCAGCACAGCACTTCCTTTGCCTCCTGCGAGGTGAGTACCGAATCCCGGTCGGACAGGTACACGCTTTTGATGCGCCTTTGGCCCAGGGCATCGCGCACCGCAGCCGCTTCGTTGCGGTTATTAACCAGAATGGCGATGTCTTTGGGTGCAACCGGCTCCAGGTCAGCCGGATTGTCCGTCAGGGCAAAACCGGCCAAGCCCTGCTGGCCAAGGGTCAGCAGGCGGGCGATTTCGCTGGCGCAGGTTTCTGCAACCTCCGTTGTGGCGGCACCCTTGGCCAGGCTCTTGCGATTGCCGTTTCTGTCTTCCTGATCGCTTTCCAGTGACCACAGCGTCAGGCTGGGCTGTATGTCGCCATTAGCTGACCACAGGCGTTTGGTGCCGTTGGCCTCCACCCCCTGAAATGGCAGAGGTGAGGTATCGCCCTTGCCGAACAGAAAGGCACCTTCCGGGCTGTTCTGATCGCCATACTCGAACACCCGGTTGACCGCTTTCACCATAGGCTTGGACGAACGGAAGTTGCGGCCCAGGGTCCAGGTGCGGGTGCCGGTGCGGGCGTCCAGATAGGTGTAGATGTCGGCACCGCGGAAGCCGTAAATAGCCTGTTTCGGATCGCCGATCATCAGCAGGCAAGTGTCCGGATGATTCTCCGCAACCCGGTAAATGCGGTTGAAGATGCGGTATTGCACCGGATCTGTGTCCTGGAATTCGTCGATCAGCGCCACAGGAAACTGCCGGCGAATGGTCGCCGCCAGTTGATCGCCGCGAGGACCATGCAGGGCGTCGTCCAGCCGCGTGAGCAGGTCGTCAAAGCCCATTTCCGAGCGCTTCTGTTTTTCCGATTCCAGTCGCGCCGCAATCCAGCGGGTGGCGTGCTTGAGAATGTCGGACTCGGCGCTCGGCAAGCTCTGGCTGAACTCAATCAGCTCTTCGATAGCGTCAAAAGCGGGATGGTGGGGCACATCGCCATCACCCTTGAGTTTTGTCGTTAGTATGTTCGGTGTCTGGTTCTGGAAGCCGGCCTTGTCGAGTCCCTCCGGGTAGAGCTCATCGGAAGCGGCCCACTCCAGCAGCGTGTCCCAGGCGGCAATCATCGGTTTCATGCTGCCACCGTGCAGGCGTTTGCTCTTGTTGAGTGCAATCAGCATGTCGGTGACTTCAGGCTTCCAGTTTGCCCAAGGGTCAGCTTTCAGGGCCTGAGCCTGCTCCATGCGCTTTTGCAGAGTGGCTTCGATGGCCTGCTTTACATCGTCGGTGGCAACTTCGAAAGAATCGGCATCGCCAAGCAGATTGTGCACAGAGGCACGGAGGTTGTCCGGGGTTTTCCAGTGGCTCAGCACCTCGTCCATCAGTACTGGCGACAGCGGATAGATAAAGGTGCGCCAGTAGTCGCGCGCTACTTCATCGAGCAGCTCGCTCTGATCGGTTTCCAGTGACAGGCGAAACAGGCTGCCGCTGTCGAACGCGTGCTCGGTGAGCATACGGTTACACCAGGCATGGATAGTGGACACAGCGGCCTCGTCCATCCATTCAGCGGCCAGCAGCAACTTTTTGCGGCAGTCCGGCCAAGTCGCCGGATCCGGATAGCTGGCATCCCGAAGCTGATGAATCAGAGCGGTTTCCGGCGTGGGCTGGATAATTTCCGCGTTACTGGAAAACACCTCGGCGGCCTGAGTGAGCCGGGTGCGGATACGATCCCGCAGCTCCTTGGTGGCGGCGTCGGTGAAGGTGACCACCAGCAGATTTGGTGGTGGCATGCCGGCAGCCAGAGCACTGCCCTCGGGTTGTCCGTGGCCCAATACCAAACGCACGTACAGGATTGCGATGGTGAAGGTTTTGCCGGTACCGGCGCTGGCCTCAATCAGGCTGCTACCGTTCAGGGGCAGCGCAAGCGGATCAAGATTCGGGTTCGTAGCCGCTGTGGTAGTCGTCATAGCTTGCCCTCAATCTCACCGGCGGCGGATTTATCCTGTTCGGCTTCCCACAAAGGCACGTAAAGCGCGTGTAGCAAGGCCTCAAACTCACCGCTTTCGAGCAGCTTTTCGGCGCGTTCGAAGGCGCCTCGCAGATAGCCTGCGTCGCGCTCCAGGGCGGTGGTGTAAGCCTGCTGGGCATCGCTGGTGGCGCGCTCGTGATCACCGAGGAATTTTTTGCTCTGGTAGAAGCTGTAAATCCAGGCAAAACCGGCCTCACAGTGCAGCGGCAAAGCGCGGGTGCTGGCCTCTATCCAGCGCGCCAGCAAGGCGTCGAGGTGTTTGGCGGCGGTTTCTTTGGGCAGAGGTGCAAAGCGGACTTTGCGGCCTTCCTCCTTGCCCAGAATCAGGGTTTCAAAAGGTTGCGCCGTCAGTTGTCCGGCCAGGTGAATCACCCAGTCCCGCATCAGGTTGGCGTAGCGGAGCTTTTTGCTGTTACCGCTGCCGGTGAGCAGGCTGGAACCGGCGATAACCAGCCGGCAGATTTTGCCTTCGTGGTTGCGGCGCAGGTGATCAATCAGGTCCAGCACCTCCACGGATCCGGTGCTGTTGGTCAGACGGTATTCAAATGGCAGCGGTTCGCTGATCGCCTCGGGCCATTCGGCCAGAGCGCTCTGATACCGTTGGAACAGATCCGGCAGGCGGCCGGAGAGGTCACTGCGCAGCCTGTGTTCGGTTATACCCATACCAAGGTCGCCGCGCCGCGCCATGCGATCCAGAGTGCTTTCCAGGCGTTCGTGCAGGTCTTCTTCATTACTGGCTTTCAGCAGGCTCTGCTCAATCAGCTCGGTGTCCAGACGCCAACGGTCGAGTCCGTTCAGGTCAAAGTTTTCGTTATCCGTGTCGTCGTCTTCCACATCCTCGAAGCGCACCTGCAAGCGGCGTTGATAAAAGGTGTCCACGGGTTTTTTCAGGAAGCCGGCCAGATCGTTGAGGGTGATGGGTTCCTCGGGCTGCTGATACGGTAAGGCTGTTTGCGGAGATTGTTCAACCGATTCGTTGCCATGGGCACCGCGCCATTCGTGTTCGTAGGTGAACAGGCTGCGGGCTGCAAGCACCTCGGAGAGTGGCTTTGGCTGATCACCTTCACTCTGGCCATTGGCCTTGGGGAAATAGTCGCGGCTGAACGGCTGCAAAGGGTGGCGGGTGGTGAGGGCACCGGTTACGGCAGCGTCTGGCTGCCCGGGCAGTTGCCACAAGCTGTCGAGGTGATCCTGCAACTGGCCCACCAGTACCGACGGTGGTCGCGGCGAGTCGTCGCGAATGCTGCGCCCTACCCAGCTGATGTACAGCTGTTCGCGAGCCGACAGCATGGCTTCGAGAAACAGGTAACGGTCGTCTTCCCTGCGCGAACGGTCGCCCGGGCGGTAATCCTGCGCCATCAGGTCAAAATCCACCGGCGGTCGTGAGCGTGGGTAGTCGCCGTCGTTCATACCCAGCAAGCACACCTTGCGGAAGGGAATGGCACGCATGGGCATCAAGGTGGCGAAGTTTACCTTGCCGGCCAGGAAGCGTTGGTTCAAACCGCCTTCGTCGAGGCCTTCCAGTAATACGTCTTTCACAATATTTAATGGCAGCGATTGTTGATCCAGCCCGGCGGCCAGTGTGTCCTCCAGCCACTGCTCCAGTTGCCGGCGAAAGCGATTAAGTAGCAACAGGTCATGCCCCTCTACCTTGTGGAAAAACTGCTCCAGCATGGCTGAGAAGAGCTCTTCCCATTGTTGCGGTGTGCGGCTTGCCTGCAGCTCCTGCCACAGGGTTTCCAGGCGATACACGAACTCGCCAAGACGGCCTGCCAGGCTGGCTTGCAGCCCTCCAATTTCGCCGTAGGGTTGAACACCCGCCCAAGGCTCGTCGTCGCCCATGCCGTAACCCAGCAACATGGAGCGTAGGCCAGCCTGCCAGGTGTTGCGATCCAGATCAGCCGGCAGCTCCAGGCTTTCGCGGTGGGCGCCGTGCAGGCCCCAGCGGATGTTGGCGCCCGCTACCCAGCGCCGGGCCAGGGGAATTTCTTCTTCGGCAATCTCGAAACGGTCGCGGATCCCGGGCACTTCCAGCAGGCTGATGATCTCACTCACCCCGAAACGGCTGCGGGGCAGAGACATGAGCGTCTCCAGGGCAATCAGTACCGGCTCGTGGTGGCGTTGGCCCTGGTCGGAAATGGTGAACGGAATGTGGCGTTTGCGTCCTGGCGGGTAGCGACCAAACACCGCCTGAATATGCGGTGCGTAGACGTTGATATCCGGCACCATCACCATCACGTCCCGAGGCCGCAGTGAGGTATCTGCGTTGAAGGCGGCCAGCAGTTGATCGTGCAGAATCTCCACTTCCCGTTGCGGGCTGTGGGCGTCGTGGAAGGCCAAGGAATGATCCCGGCTCAGATCAAGCTGGCGCTGTTCATCGCGGATTTCCTGCAACGGCGTCAGGTTGTAAATGTCGTTCTGCAGCTCGTGCAGCAGGCACGGGGCCTGCCCTGTGCCATGCTCGGAGAAAATGTCGATCTTCTGATCCGGGGTCTGGAAGCTGGCGCGGTATTCATCGGGGTTGTCGAATTCATCCAGCAGGCGAATGTAGTCCCGGCCCTGCTTGCCCCAAGCTGCCAGCAGCGGGTTGGCGTGCTGGTGCAACTGGTCGGCATCGTCAATTTGCGACAGCGTGGGATGGCTGGCACCGCGTTTGCGCTCGGCTTTCAGCAGTTCGCGGTCGCTGACAATATCGGCCCAGTAAAACTGCGAAGGGTTGTGAACGCAGAGCACCACCTGGCTGAAACGGCTAAGCACGTAAAGAGCTTCCAACGCCTGGCGTGGCAGCGACGACACCCCGAACACCACAATGCGCCGGGGTAAGCGGCTTGGGTGAGCTGGCGTGGTGATGCGCTGGCCTTCGTCCATAAACCGGGTATGAATCTGCGAGCGGCTGGTGTGAGCTTCAGCGCCTGTGTCTTCCACCAGTTTGCGCCAGAGCATCGGTTGCCAGTGGGTGTCTTCGTCAACCGGCTTTTCTTCGTTGCGGGCGGTGATCACCACATCCCGGCCCTGCTCCCATGCGGCGAGCCAGTCGGCGCGGAACACCTGATACTGGTCAAACAGATCCGCCACTTTCTCAGCCAGCTGGAATGCCCGCAAATCCGGGTCGCTGCCTTCCAGAAATCGTGCCAGCGGGTTGAATACGTCGTCGCTATGAACCAGCTCTGGCAGCAGGCGGTACAGTCGCCACACCAGCCGGCGCTTATCGAACGGGGATTGCTCCGGCACCTCTCCATCCGGCAACACGGCGCGGTAGGCCTGCCAGATAAACCGTGCCGGAAACAGAAAATCCATACCGGCGGCGATGCCCAGCCCGCCTTCACTGCCATCTTCCGAGCGTTTCTCCGCCAGCGCCAGCTTCAGCCACTGGGCAATACCGTTGCTTTGTACCAGAAAGGTCTCGCTCTGTAGCGGCGGCAGCGGGTTCTGCTGGCAGATAAACACCACAGCCCGGCGCAAGTCTTCCAGATGATTGGCGTGAACGGCGTGAAAGCCGGGCGTGATGGCGGAGTGTTCGGGCATAGTGTTCCTTATCGGATTATCGTTTCAACGCTAATCAGGTGATCGTATCAATAGTAACCAGGTCATCGTATTGATAGTAAAGAGTACCGCAACTGGTGACAGAATCAGACCGGAGACACTCGAGAGTATGACGGAAGGTGGCGACAGTTTGTGTCGTTCTGGTAAGCCCGACGTATAAAGAGCGATTGTTGTCCCACTATTTGAGCTGCGCCGCCACCCATCGTAGAGTTGTGGCCTGAATAACCCTCAGCAGTAAGGTCTGCCTTTGCTTTTATGAGTATGCACCTCCGGCCCGCCACGGCGGATCTCGAAAACCCCCTGTATTACCTGGAAAACATGGAAACGGTGGTGGCCTGGGTGGCTGATCACCACGCGGATCTGCTGCTGGAGTCGGAGCGTGCCTGCCTGCGCGGCTTTTTTGAGTTGCCGCGCCCGTCGCGAGCGCTGTTAACCCGCATGGTGATGCGCAGCGGAGACCTGTTCCGTGCTGACAAGTTGAATTATCCGGAGCTGGGAAGCCCGAAAGCCGGCGCACTGGATGAGCTGATTGCCTATGGGTGGCTGGATTCCGATCCGTTGCTTGCTCTGAACGATATCTTCCGCCTGTTCACCCTGGCCGAATTGCGCCCGGCGTTTGCGCCGGTTCTGGCCCAGGCGGGATTCGCCAAAAACCTGCCCAAAGCCCGAATGTTCGAAGTCCTGCAGGACACCTTCACCGGTGCTCGCGCATTGACGGACTGGTTCGAGCAAGAGATGGCGTCCGTAGTGCGGGTCGACCAGATGCCTTTGTTTGATCGCACTCGCCTGATGTTCTTCGGCAACCTGCGCCAGAGCTGGACAGACTTCGTGTTGGTGGAACTGGGTCGCCATCGCTATGAACAGGTTGAGTTTACCCCCGAAGCACGGGCTTTTTCCCGACGCAGCGAGGTGGATGCCTATTTAGACATGCACCACTGCCGCGAGAGCCTGGATGCTGGAGCGCCAGCTGCAGAGGTTTGGGCTGATATTCCCGCAGCCACGGACAACCCCTGGCTGACCAGCCGCCGAGATCGCCTGTTGCTTGAACTTGGGCGGCAGGCGGAGCGTCAGAGCGAACGTGAGCTGGCGTTGCAGTCCTTGGCAGCCAGTGGCCATCGCGAGGCACGGCTGAAACAGCTGCGGCTGCTGGAGCGAATGAAGCGTTATGAGGAAGCCTGGGCAATCGCCAAACAGTGGGGTAGCGAAGAGCTTGGCGATGCCGAAGCTCAGGGTCTGGCACGCATTGTGAAGCGGCTGGCAAAAAAAGTGGGCGAGCCGGTTCCGGCGGCGCCGGAGAACCCGGAAATACGTGAGTTTACGCTGACCCTGCCACAAACCGATGACTCGGTTGAGATGGTCGTTCGGGATCACCTCTCCACGCCCGAGGCGCCGGTGCTCTATGTGGAAAACACGCTGATCAACAGCCTGTTCGGTTTACTGTGCTGGCACACGATATTCAAAGCTATACCTGGTGCTTTCTTTCATCCGTTTCACACCGGGCCAGCGGATCTGGTGCGGGACGATTTTGTCAGCCGCCGGCATGCGGCGTTTGATCAATGTTTTGCGGCGCTGAACGATGGCAGCTATCGCAAGAAAATTCTGGATACCTACGCCGCCAAACAGGGCATTACCAATCCTTTTGTGACCTGGCCGGTGCTGAACGACGAGTTACTGACTCTGGCGCTAGACTGCATTCCTGCAGCAGACCTTCTGGTTCTGTTTGAGCGATTTTTATTGAACATTCGCGAACATCGCAGTGGTTTTCCCGATCTTATAAGATTTTACCCGGAGATCCCGGGAAATAAGCCCCGTTACGAAATGATCGAAGTAAAAGGCCCGGGCGATCGGCTACAGGATCATCAAATTCGTTGGCTGCACTTCTTTGCCCATCAGGGCATTGCTGCCAGCGTATGCTATCTGCGTTGGCAAAACAGCGGAGCAGCGCCGTGAAGGTTGCAGTCAGAACCCTCTGTGAGTTTGCCGCACGGGAAGGCGATCTGGACTTTCGTTACACGCCGGCGCCCACTGCCGAAGAGGGCGTGGCGGGGCACCAGACCATTCAGGGAAAGCGTGGATATGGTTATAAAAGCGAGTATTCACTTACCGGTGAGTGCTTTGGGTTAGAGCTGTATGGCCGAGCCGATGTCTATAACCCGCATTCCGGCCTGCTGGAAGAGATCAAAACACACCGTGGGGATTTGTCCCGTATCCGCCCCCATCAACGTGCTTTGCACCGAGCTCAGTTGCGGGCCTACGGCGCCCTGCTCTGCCGCCAGGAAAAGCGAAAAACCCTCAAGCTGGCGTTGGTGTATTTTGATATTGGCAAAAACCGGGAAACGCCAGTCACCGAAACTGCCCGCGCCGATGAACTGTGGCAAGAGCTGGAAACTTTATGTGAACGTTATCGGCTTTGGGCGGAGCAGGAAGCTCACCACCGGGAACAGCGTGATATTCGCCTCGCTGGGCTGCGTTTTCCGTTTGCACAGTTTCGTCCCCGCCAGCGCCAGCTTGCCGAAACCGTTTATAAAAATGCGGTAAAGGGCGGCACCTTGCTGCTGGAAGCGCCCACGGGTTTGGGTAAAACCCTAGGCACTCTGTTTCCTGCACTCATGGCTATGCCTGCAGCTGAGCACGATCGCCTGGCCTATCTCACCTGCCGAAACACCGCCCGACAACTGGCGGTGGACGCGGTGGAGCGCTTACGGGCCGCGCAGGAGGCACCGCAGATCTGGCCCTTGCGTACTCTGGAATTGGTGGCCAAGGCCGACGCCTGCGAGCATCCGGACAAAGCTTGCCATGGGGATTCCTGCCCGCTGGCCAAAGGCTTCTTTGATCGCCTGCCGGACGCCCGTGCCGAAGCTGCTCAGGCTGGCACAACGCTTACGCAGGAGGTATTGGCGAAGATCGCCGCCGGCCACGGCATCTGCCCCTATTTTCTGGCGCAGGAAATGGCGCGCTGGTGTGATCTGATCATTGGGGATGTGAACCGGATGTTTGATCAGTCTGCCCTGCTCCATGGCCTTACCCGACAAAACAACTGGAAAACCGCCGTTCTCGTGGATGAAGCGCACAATCTGGTGGACCGCGGGCGCGGCATGTATTCGGTGCAGCTGGACCAGCAGCGGCTGCTGAAAGTGAGGAAAAACGCACCCAAAGCTCTGAAACCGCATCTGGACCGCGCGGCCCGAGCCTGGCAGGGTGTTATCCGTGATCAATCAGATAACAGCGATGGCCCGGTGTTTCTCGACAGCCTGCCCTCAACGCTTACCGGCAGCCTGTTGGGGTTGGTGTCCGGGCTTACGGACTTTCTGGCAGACAACCCACCGGATCTGGCACTTCAGGAAGTGCTGTTTGAATCAGTGGCGTTTATGAAGCTGGCGGACTCCTTTGGCGACCATTCCCTGTGTGAATTCCGCCGCGAAGGCCGCGGCCGTGCGAGCCTGACCATCCAGAACCTGGTGCCCGCGGATTTCCTGCGGGACCGCTTCCAGGCAGCCACCTCGGTATTGCTGTTTTCCGCCACTCTAAGCCCTGGTGTTTATTATCGGGACCTTCTGGGATTGCCGGAGGACAGTCGGTTTATTTCGCTGCCCAGCCCCTTCAGCGCCAACCAGTTGCAGGTGAACTTCACGCCAAAGATCAGCACCCGTCAGGCCCATCGCGAAGCGTCGGTACCTCCCATTGCTACGCTGATTGCCCAGCAATACCGCAAGCGCCCCGGGCACTATCTGGCGTTCTTCAGCAGTTTCAAGTATCTCAATGAGGTAAGCGAAGCATTGGCCAAGACCGCCCCGGATGTCCCCCAGCGCTCCCAGCACTCCGGAATGAGTCCACAGCAGCGAAGGGAGTTTCTGGCAGGGTTCCGCGAAGAATCTGGCAGCGTGGCTTTTGCCGTTCTGGGAGGGGTGTTCAGTGAAGGGATCGATTTACCGGGGGATCAACTGATCGGTGCCTTTGTCGCTACCTTGGGCCTGCCACCGTTTGATGCCTGGCATGAGATCCTGAAACATCGCCTGCAGCAGCGCTTCGGCGCGGGTTATGACTATACCTATCTGATTCCGGGACTGCAGAAAGTCGCCCAGGCTGCCGGTCGGGTGATTCGCACGCCGGATGACAGGGGGTTGATCTGGCTGATAGACGACCGCTTTTTACAGCCGCAGATTCGAAGGTTATTACCGGGGTGGTGGTTCGGAACCGGAGCCGCCGATTGAAGCGGCCCCGGTGTCTGGCAAGGTTACATCAGCCGAATTTGAAGAACGCCAGCTTGTTGCCGTCTGGATCTTTCACGTAGGCGCCATAGAACTGGTCAGGAATACGCTGCCCGGGCTCGCCGTCACAGGTTGCACCTAGCTCTATCGCTTTGTGGTAGTGGGCATCAACCGCCTCTTTTGAGCCTGGCTGTAACGCCAGCATGTTGCCATTACCGGGGTGGTTTGGTGAGCCGTCGAACGGTGTGCAAACAGCCAACATCGGGGATTTCATGCTTTCACCAATAAATGCGATGCGGCCCAGGTCCAGCAGCAGCTTCGCGCCCATGTCGCCCAGAAGCTCTGAATAGAACTTCTTGGCTTTTTCCATATCACTGACACCAATGGTGACGTATCCAATCATGCTTTATTCTCCTGTTTTGCGCTCTTGCCTGCGCAGTTGATTTTAAGTCGCTCACCGTTTCGAAACTGACAATCGTACTGTCGTCTGTATCGTTCAACATGTCCATTACAAACGAGCGGACGCTACGGGTGTCGAGAAGTTCCCGCCGGATCACCGCCGTGCTGGCTTTGCCAGCCATTCACGTCCCCCAGACCAAAGATGTTGGTGTGGCGCTTATGGCAGAGCATGTCGTCTTCCAGATCGAGCCATAAAGGTGACTTTGTCACTGAACAGAGCAGGCAGGCGGCCTATTCTGGATGTATACCACCGATGAACCGATACAGGAGCACTTCAAAATGATCAAATCACTCAAGGCACTTATCGCGGCGTCCGTAGTTGCTGTTGCCCCCATCAGCGCTCACGCAGGAGATCCGAAAATGGTTGAGGAAGTACTGGTGATTCTTTCAAGTGATTCCCTGCAAACTCAGGGTATGGCGATGGTTCTTTCCAGCACCATGGCTCAGCAGGGAGCCAAGGTGAACGTTCTGCTGTGTGACAACGCGGGTGATCTTGCTCTGAAAAGCTATGAAGCACCCGCTCTGAAGCCGAAAGACCTTACCCCCGGCCAGATGTTGCGTGGCCTGCTGAAGAAGGGTGGTGTTGCCAACGTTTGTGCGCTGTACCTGCCAAACAGTGACTACAGCAAGAACGACCTGATTGAAGGTGTGGGTGTTGCAACTCCTCCGGAAATGGCAGGCCAGATGCTGAACCCTGCGATGCGGACCTTCACTTTCTGAGATTTCCTGACACAGCCCTGAGATATGAAAAAGCCGGCTCCTTGAACAGGGCCGGCTTTTTGTGGGTAGCACAAACACGAATTATCAGGATTATCCGGCAGGTTCGTCCAGATCCTCGTAGCCGGTCACCATGGGTTTGATGTGGCTGGTCAGGGTTTGTCCCATCGTAGTCATATACACATGAGCAATAATGAAAACCAGCATGGCAAAGGCTGCAGCGGTATGGACCAGTGCCACGGTCTCAAGGTTTAACGCCCCTGCACGCAAGGCCGGCCAGTCGTTGTAAAACAGGTACAGCAGACCACTCACCCATATGATGGGTGAGATCACCAGTTTGAAGAACAGGTAGGCCAGCCGCTGCAGCGGGTTGTGCTTGGCTTTACTGGTTTTGCGATAAGGGTGTTCAGCACCGGTAAAGGTGCCAATCAGGTAGTAATGCACCACCGCAAACAGTCCGTCTCGGGTGGGCACATACTGGCGCCATTCGCCGGTGGTTATGTGCCAGAAAATTGCAAACAGCCAGAGCACGATCAGTGACCAGGCCGCGATGGTATGCAGCCGCGTAGCGTCACCAAAACCCAGCAATGAATAGCTGCCGTGTATTTCAAAGCCGGTGATCAGCAGGCTGAAAATCAGCAAGGCCTGAAACCAGTGCCAGAAACGTTCAAAGCGTTTGAAGATCAGTACCCGGCTCATGATTGCTTCCTCCTTCTGAATACCACGCGAGCAAGGCCGTGGAGCACCACTCCGGCCAGGGTCAGTGCCACCGCCAGCCAGCCAATGCGATCCAGCCAGAGGTTGCCGCTATGTCCTGGCATGTAGATACCACCAATACCCGCCAGGCGACTTTCTCCCGAATGGCAGGAGCCGCAACGCAGGGCCTGGTCTGCAGGCGGAACCATGTGGGTAATCGGCCAGTACATTTTGGTTTCCATGAAGTCGAAGTTGCCACTGAACGGCATGCCCGACATGTCGCTGGCGAATTTCAGGGCCTTGGGCCAGTCGTAGTTGCTCCAGAGCGACGAATCATCAGCACCGAATACGTGAGTGGCCAGGAGTGTTTTGTGTTCGGTATCGAAAGGTTGTTTGCCGCGCATCAGCTTGAACGGCCAGATGCGTGAGCCTGGGTCGTTTGGTTCGCCATCCAGCCGGTTGATCTCCAGCGGCGGGTTATCGATGTCGAATTGTTCATCGACCATCGTGTACTCAACGGTGCCATCAAACCAGGCGTAGTATGGAACCACATTTTCACCGTGGCGGAAATCGCCCTTTTCGCTCAAGTAGCTCACGTGGCCCGCATCATCGTATGTGGCGACCGGTTTGCTGTTCTCGTCAAGCTTGCCAGCGGTGGACCAGTCCCACCACATCTTGGTTGGCACGCCACCCCGGGCAAAAGAGGGTACGTGGCAGGTCTGACACGCCAGCTTGTTCACGTGATCGTTCAGCTTTTCCCTGCCATGTGGTTCACCGCCATGGCAAGACTCGCAGCTCGCGCGGCTGAGATCGGTGTGGCCGGGGATATCAATGCCCAGGGTATCTTTCGCGTTCACCTGATAGCGGCTGCCGGAAACACTGTGACCCCAGGTTGAATGGCAGTCGGAACAACTGAAATTGCCGCCATCGGGGGACATGTGTACGTCGAGGGAACGGGCGGGCGACACCAGTGAAGAGTCGAGATCGCCGTGTTTTACACCGTCGCCACCGCCGCCGTAGAAGTGGCAGCTGCCGCAGTTAGCGCGGCCAGTGGCACCTACGTTCTGGGCTATGTCAGGTAGATCCGGCGGCTGGACCATCTTGCCGCTGCCTTTAGGCCATTCCCGGGGCACATAGGTCGGGTCGCCTGCGAGTGTGGGGAACTTCCAGTAATCGCCGGTTGTGTCGTGGCACACCAGGCAATCGACGGCAGAATCGGCTTCTGGCGGCGGCTGATTCATGTCCTTCCAGCCATAACCTACGTGACAGGAAGTACACCGGGGCTCATTGGTGACAGCCATACCGCAGAAGGAGTTGATAACCTTGTTTTTACCCAGCGTTTGCCCGGTTTCTTCGTGCTGGTAGAGCCAGGTCCAGTGGGTGGTTGCCTTGATTTGCCCGGCCGCCTCGGTGTGACACCTCAGGCAGGCTTCGGTTACCTGGCTGGCGGATTCAAATGGGCCTTTGAGGGATTTGAATTTGCTATGATCGGCGGTGGCGGGGGCGCGCTCAACCGCCGCCATTCCGGGGGAACCAACCAGCATCAGCAGGACTGCCAGTATGCTTATCACCAAGTATGTGGCTGTGTGAGCCTTTGTCAGCTTGGCCATGACGTCCTCCCTATTTTTATCAGATTAAGGAATCGCCCGTGCCCTGCCAGCACAGCGGTTGTCAGGGCTGGTATATTTTTTCCGGATTAAGCTTCATGGACCAGGGCAAGCCCTCGTTTTGCCAGCCGTTCACAATCCTCATGCCGGCCTTTTTGCCCTCTTTTGAGCCACTACCCTGAAAGCCATGATCAATGTATTTCACGTTGCTGAAGCCGTGGTCCAGCAGATAGTCTGCGCTGGGTTTGCCGCGGGTGGAGCCGGAGCGGCACATGGTGACAATCAGGGCATCCTTGTTCAGCCGTTTATCCTTCAGGGCCTGCTCAACACTGGCCGCAAAGTCCGGGTTGGGGTTCATGGCAAATCGGCCTTTGTCTGCGAGAAATTTGCTTCGGTCGGCGAGCTTGAACGGAATGTTCGTGTCAACGGCGTCGGTGAAACCGATAAACATGATTTCTACCGGATCCCGCACATCAACGAACAGCATCTGGTCGCCCTGCTTCTTAACCAGGTCGTAAGTTTCCTGGGCGGTCAGGGACAGAGCTTCGCCTGCCGACGCCTGAAAGCTCAGCCCGAAGGTAATGAGAAATGTGGCCAATAAGAGCTTCATCATTTTTTCTCCGGAGGTCGAGGTAGAGCGAGGTGTAGCTTCGACCATACCCCTGAGAGGTGGAAGCCCCAATATTCGGCATAAGTTTATAAGTTCTAGTTTGACTAAGGTCAAAATAGCAACAGATGAGCTGCTACAATTAGTCATCTGATCAGTGGGAGTAACTCAATTGTCGAACTGGCTCAAGCGACGTTACCCGGGCGTGGTCTCCGTTCTGGCTGCTCTGCTGACCATAAGCGGATGCGCTTTACCTTCTATGGCTGATCGCACCGAGAGCTGGGCGGTGCCTGCTGAAAAAACAGCAGACACACGGCTAGGAAGCGCGATTGTTCCGCTGATAGAGGCACACCCAACCGAGAGCGGGATTGTGCTGCTTGAAAACGCCCACGATGCGTTCGCGGCGCGGGCGTTGTTGGCTGAAGGCGCCGACGCTACTTTGGATGTGCAGTACTACATCTGGCAATACGACATCACCGGCACCATGTTGCTTGATGTACTTTATCGGGCGGCGGAGCGAGGTGTTCGTGTTCGCCTTTTGCTGGATGACAACGGCATCTCAGGGCTGGATCAACCGCTCGCAGCGCTCGATACTCACCCGAATATAGAAGTACGCCTGTTCAATCCGTTTGTGGTGCGCAGCCCCAAGTGGATCGGCTACATAACCAGCTTCTCGCGCCTGAATCACCGCATGCACAACAAATCATTCACTGCTGATAACCAGGCAACCATCATCGGCGGGCGCAACGTTGCTGATGAGTATTTCGGAGCCGGTGAGGGTGCGCTGTTTGCGGATCTTGATGTATTGGTTATCGGACCGGTGGTGAGTGAACTTTCTGATGATTTTGATCGCTATTGGTCAAGTGCCTCGTCATACCCTGCTGCGACCATTCTGCCGGAGCCATCAGAGACGGATCTCGCACGGGTTGTTGAGACAGCGAGAGAATGCAATACCAGCTCAGAGGCGAGCAGGTATGTCTGTGCGGTGGCCGACTCAGAGTTTCTGAGAAACCTGCTGGCGGGCAACCTGGAGTTTACTTGGGCACCGGTCTCCATGGTCAGCGACGATCCCGCCAAGGTGCTGGGAAAAAAACCAAAGAACGGATTAATGAGCCGGCAACTGGCAGAAGCCATGGGGAGCCCCGAACGCTCGGTGACGCTGGTGTCACCCTATTTTATTCCCACCAAAGCCGGTGTTGAAATATTCCGTGGCCTGGAACGTAAAGGGGTTCACGTGCGTGTGCTGACCAACTCCCTGGAAGCCAACGACGTAGCCATGGTGCACGCCGGTTACGCGAAGTACCGCAAGCCGCTGCTGGAAGCAGGCGTGCAGCTGTTTGAGCTTCGCAAGTTACCTGGAAAGGAATCTGTGGAGCGTCAATTACAAGACAACCTGATGGGAAGCTCTTCCTCCAGTCTCCACGCCAAGACCTTTGCGGTTGATGGCGAGAACCTGTTCGTGGGTTCGTTTAACTTCGACCCCCGCTCGGTTCATATCAACACTGAGCTGGGCTTTGTTATTGAAAGCCCGGAGCTGGCCCAGGTGATGGAAAGCCATTTCGAAGAACAAGCCCTGATAACCGCGTATGAAGTGGTGCTGGACGACGGTGGCGATTTGCAGTGGATTGAGCGCAATGGTGAGGAAGTGATTCGGCACAGCAACGATCCGGGAACCGGGCCGTTTAAACGTATGCTGGTTTCGCTTTTCTCGTTTTTGCCTATCGAGCATTTGCTGTAGACATCGCGTGCCCTCTTGACGCGCGTCAGTGCGACACAAAAATCTGTTGTTATACTAGTAGCAACCTAATTTTGACTGCAATAACTCACGCCTGCACCAGGGAAGAACAATGTCCGGTTCACACTCCAAAGTTCGCCAGAAGCTTCTCATCACTCTTGTTGTTATCGCCGCGATTGCCATAGTCGCTTGGCAATTTGTGCCGGATAGCGACAGGCTTCCGGAACATATTGCCTCTGGGAATGGCCGTATAGAGGCTACTCAGGTAGACATTGCCACCCGGATTCCAGGCCGGCTGCAGAGTTTTTTTGTGGCTGAGGGCGACCTGATTGACGCCGGCAGTGCGGTGGCTGAAATGGATACCGACGAACTGCAGGCAACCATGGCTGCGGCTCAGGCTAACCTGAACCAGGCGGTAGAAGCCCAGAATCTGGCCGAAGCGATTGTTGTTCAGCGTGAAAGTGAACTCCGGCTGGCCCGGGCTGAATTAAGCCGGATGGAATCTTTGGTGGACAAAGGTCATGTCTCGCGTGAGCAGCTTGACCGTGCCCGTACTACTGCAGAAACCGGTGAAGCAGCGTTGCAGGCATCCAAGGTTCAGGTGGCGTCGGCGGGCGCGGGCATTGAAGCCGCGAAAGCCAGCATTCGTAAGGTTCAGACCACCATTGATGACAGCCACCTTATCAGCCCGATTGGTGGGCGGGTGCTGTACCGCCTGGCCGAGCCTGGTGAGGTGTTGGCGGCCGGAGGCAAGGTCGCAACGGTAATTGATGTTACTGATGTGTACCTCACCATTTTTCTGCCCACCGCGCAGGCCGGCAAGGTGCGGGTTGGATCCGAAGCCCGCATTATTCTGGATGCTCTGCCCGATTACGTGGTGCCGGCGGAAGTCAGTTTTGTTGCTGCCGAAGCCCAGTTTACCCCCAAGGCAGTGGAAACCCGCAGCGAACGTGAAAAGCTCATGTTCCGAGTGCGCATTCGCATTGATCCGGAATTACTGAAAGCCTACCGCGACAGGGTAAAAACCGGTGTGCCGGGAGACGCCTACGTGCGCCTGGATGAAAGCAAACCCTGGCCAGAAAATCTGCAGGTGACTTTGCCCAATGGCTGAGATGCAGAACCCGGGTATGGATGATATGCAGTGTGTGGCGCGGCTGGAGGCCGTCAGCCATATCTATGGCGGGCGCGAGGCCTTGCGGGACATCAACCTGAACTTGCCGGCCGGTTGTATGGTCGGGTTGATTGGTCCGGATGGTGTAGGTAAATCCACACTGCTGGGGCTGGTGGCCGGTGCCCGAAAACTGCAGCAAGGCACCTTGCAGGTACTGGGTGGCGATATGGCCGATTCCCGGTTTCGAAGAGAGGTATCACCGCGCATTGCCTATATGCCCCAGGGTCTTGGGGGCAATCTTTACCATACGCTCACGGTCGACGAGAACATTGGTTTTTTTGCCGATCTGTTTGGTCTTACCGGTGCGGCCAGAACCGAACAGGTTGACCGTTTACTGGATGCCACCGGGCTGCTGGATTTCCGCAACCGGCCAGCGGGCAAACTCTCCGGAGGCATGAAGCAGAAGCTGGGGTTGTGTTGTGCACTTATCCACAACCCGGAGCTGCTGATTCTTGACGAGCCCACCACCGGGGTGGATCCGCTCTCGCGGCAGCGTTTCTGGGATCTGATTGACACCATTCGCCAACAGCAGCCGTCCATGAGCGTGCTGGTGGCTACGGCTTATATGGAAGAAGCCGAGCGCTATGACTGGTTGGTTGCGATGGACGACGGCGCCATTCTTGCAACCGGGTCCCCAGCGGAGTTGAAGCAGAAAACGGCTACAAAAACCCTGGATGATGCATTTATTGCCCTGTTGCCAGACGATCGTCAGGAACCCGTATCCGGGGGAGGCAGTGAGTCACAACTGGTCAGGAATGCGGTTTTTTCGAATGATGTGCCGGCCATAGAAGCGCACAACCTGACTCTGCGTTTTGGCGATTTCACGGCGGTGAAAAACGTCAGCTTTACCATTCCTAAAGGCGAGATTTTCGGCTTCCTGGGCTCCAACGGTTGCGGCAAGACCACCACCATGAAAATGCTCACGGGCCTGCTGACACCTTCCGAGGGCGAGGTTTCGCTGTTCGGCTCGCCACTGGATGCCAGAGATCTGACTACGCGCCAGCGTGTTGGTTATATGTCCCAGTCGTTCTCGCTCTATAGCGAGTTGACCGTGCGCCAGAACCTGGAGCTGCACGCCCGCCTGTTCCACCTGCCGCCGGAGCGTATTGAGCCCAGGCTGGATGAACTCACTCAGGATTTTGGTCTTGCGGATGTGATGGAGGAATTCGCCGGCAATCTGCCTTTGGGGGTCCGCCAGCGTCTGTCTCTGGCCGTCGCGGTGGTGCATTCACCGGAACTCTTGATTCTTGACGAGCCCACTTCCGGAGTCGACCCCGGTGCCCGAAACCGCTTCTGGAAGCTGTTGCTGCGCCTGTCCAGGGAGGACGGCGTAACCATTTTTATCTCTACTCACTTCATGAACGAAGGTGAGCGTTGCGACAGGATTTCCCTCATGCATGCCGGCGAAGTGCTGGCCTGCGATACGCCTGCGGCGTTGGTCCGGGACGCTCAGGCTGAAAACCTTGAAACCGCATTCATGAAGACCCTTGAGGCAGTGGACAAAGAGCCGCAGAGCCGTGGTGACGGTACAGTTCTGAGCGCAGATAGCTCATCGCCCCAGCGCCACGGTGCCTTCAGCCTGAGGCGGCTGCTGGCCTACGCTCACCGTGAGTCCCGGGAGTTGCTGCGCGATCCTATTCGCATGGCTTTTGCCTTCGTTGGCTCGGCACTGCTGATGATGATCCTGGGCTATGGTATTACCCTGGATGTGGAAGATCTCTCTTTTGCCGTTCTGGATCAGGACCAGAGCCCCCAGAGCCAGGATTACATCACGGCGGTTTCTGGTTCACGGTATTTCGTGGAGCAACCTGCGATTGCAACCATGGCTGAGCTGGAACAACGCATGATATCCGGCGAGCTCAGTCTGGCGCTCGCATTCCCCCCGGAGTTTGGCAAGGATCTCAAAAGTGGCCGGCCCACAGAGATAGCTGTCTGGATAGATGGCGCCATGCCGTTTCGTGGCGAGACCATTCTTGGCTACATTCAGGGCCTGCATCTAAGTTATTTTGAGGACCTGATTCTGCGCACTTATGGCACTGTGCCGGATCTGAGCCTGGTCTCCATAAAAACCCGCTATCGGTATAATCAGGAGTTCCGCAGCCTGGATGCCATGGTGCCTGCGGTTATCCCCATTCTGTTGATCTTTATTCCGGCGATTCTCATGGCTCTGGGCATTGTGCGAGAGAAAGAGCTGGGCTCCATCACCAACCTGTATGTTACCCCGGTATCCCGGCTGGAATTTCTTCTGGGCAAGCAACTGCCCTACATCGGGTTCAGTATGGTGAGCTATGCGAGCCTGGTTTTGCTGGCAATATTCCTGTTCGACGTACCCATCAAGGGCGGTGTGCTGACTTTGACTCTCGGCGCCCTGCTCTTTGTTACGGCGACGACTGCCCTGGGCCAGGTAATCTCGGCTTTCGCTTCTACACAGATTGCTGCACTGGCGGCTACCGCCATTATTACGATCCTGCCGACGGTGCAGTTTTCCGGCGTCACTGAACCCGTATCTGCGTTGGAAGGTGCTGCTGCGATCATTGGCCAGTTCTGGCCCGCCACCTGGTTTCTGGAGATCTCTCGGGGTGTGTTTACCAAAGGGCTGGCCTTTGGTGATCTGCAACATGCCTTCCTGATACTGGCGGCGTTTATTCCCGTGCTTACGTTTTTGGCCGTGGCCTTACTCCGGAAACAGGGGCGCTGATGATGGAATCTCTCGGAACTATCTGGAACCTCGGTGTTAAAGAGCTGCGCAGCGTGTGGCATGACAAGGTTTTGCTGATCTTTGTGTTGCTGGCTTTCACGCTGATTATCTATACCGCCGGTTCTGCAGGCTCCATGGAACTGCACAATGCGCCTGTGGCGGTGGTGGATGAAGATCAGACAGCGCTGTCCGGCCACGTTATAGATTCACTGCAAGAGCCCTGGTTTCTGGAGCCTGATCTCGTTGCTTTTGATCAGGTTGACGAGCTGCTGGACCAGGGTACTCATACCTTTGCCCTGATCATTCCGGAAGGCTTTGAGCGGGACGTGCGCAGTGGAAAAGTCTCCAGCCTGCAACTGGATATTGACGCCACACGGATGACACAGGCGTTCATCGGCGCCAGCTACATCGAGCAGATCATTACCACGGAAGTGGCGGAATATTTGGAGACCGGAAGCTCCGCAAGCGAGCTTCCGGTGAAACTGGTTACCCGGGTCAGCTTTAATCCGAATCTTGACGGCACCTGGTTTGGCGGCGTTATGGAGCTGATTACACAGATTACCCTGATCAGTATTATCCTGACCGGCGCCGCGCTGATCCGTGAGCGCGAACATGGCACGGTAGAGCACCTTATGGTGATGCCTGTAAGGCCCTTTGAAATTATGGCTGCCAAGGTCTGGGCGAATGGTCTGGTGGTTATGCTGGCGGCGACTCTGGCCATCACTATTGTGATCCAGGACGTGCTTGCCGTGCCCGTGCAGGGTTCGGTTTTATTGTTCCTGTTCGGCACTTTGATTCATCTGTTTTCCACCACTGCGATCGGTATCCTGATTGGCACGGTGGCGCGCACCATGCCGCAGTTTGGCTTGCTGCTGATCCTCACCATTCTACCGCTGCAACTGCTTTCTGGCGGTATTACGCCAAGAGAAAGCATGCCGGATCTGGTACAGAATATTATGCTGGCGGCACCCACTACACATTTCGTGAGTATGGCTCAGGCCATACTGTATCGGGGTGCAGGACTGGACGTGGTGTGGCCGCAAATGCTGGCGCTGGCCGGTATCGGTGTAGTGGTCTTCAGCACAGCGCTGGCTTTGTTCCGCCGGCATCTGGCGGTTTAACAGGCGGCAACGACCGAGATTTCTACCAGCAGCTCCGGTGATGCCATCTGAGCCTGCACACAGGCCCGTGCCGGGGCCTCCCCTTGGGGTACCCAGTTATCCCATACGTCGTTTAAAGCTTTGAAGTCAGACATATCCGCAAGGTAAATCGTCGCGGACAGGATCTTGTCGCGGCCTGACCCAATGCTCTCCAGAAGCTCATCTACTTTTTCCAGCATGCCGGTTACTTGAGCATGAATGTCGCCATGCCTGTCCTTGGCAACCTGTCCACACAGATAAGCCGTGCCATTGTGCTTTACGATTTTGCTCATGCGGCTGCTGGTTGAAATGCGTTCTATAGCCATGGATGTCGCCTTAATGAAAGTGGAAGGAATTTTTCGTTAGTCGCAACTCATCAAACTCCAGAATACCGGGTTTGTGTGCCAAAGGCGTACCCAACCAGAAACGAAAAAGGGCCCATCCGAAGATGCGCCCTAAGTCGTTGAATTCTGGTCGGCGTGGCAGGATTCGAACCTGCGACCCCTTCGTCCCGAACGAAGTGCGCTACCAAGCTGCGCCACACGCCGATCAACCGCCGGTATTATACGGAATCACTTGTTTTTTACCAGCCCAGGGCCTGATAAAAAGGCATCCGCAAATGCACTGAGATTGTCGTATATCGCCACCCTGGCGCCGGGAATCGGGCGGGTTTTCAGGTGGTGTTCGGTGTCCTTGCCGTTGCCGGTTCGGACCAGCACGGGCTGGCAGCGTTCAGCAAAACCGGCTTCCAGATCCTTGCGGCTGTCGCCGACCATAATGGCGCCGTTCAGAGTGTCGAGATGGAGATGATCGCGGATTTGTTCCAGCAAGCCGGTGAGTGGCTTGCGACAACGGCAACCGTCGTCCGGATGGTGCGGACAGTAGGCGATAAAGTCGATACGACCGCCCTGAGCTTCCAGCAATCGTTCCAGTTTGTCGTGCATGGCACCCAGCACGTCGGTGCTGTAGAAACCTCTGGCGATACCAGACTGATTGGTGGCAATGGCAATCCGGTGGCCGGCTTTGCAAAGCCGCGCCACCGCCTCAATACTGCCGGGAATGGGTTGCCACTCATCAACAGAGCATATGTAATCGCCATCGTACTCGTTGATGACCCCGTCCCTGTCGAGGATGATCAGCATCGGTCAGCCAGCGGCGGGCAGCAGTGAGATATCTGCAACGCGCAAGAACAGGTTGTGCAGGCGGTTCAATAGCGCAAGGCGGTTGTTCCGCACAGCTTCGTCGTCTGCCATCACCATGACTTCGTTGAAGAAGCTGTCTACCGGCTCCTGCAGGCTTGCCAGCGACTGCAGCGCGCTGGCGTAGTTGCCTTGCTCAAACAGTGGCAGCACCTTCTCGGCTTGCTGGTCTACCTGTGTTGCCAGAGTTTTCTCGGCCGTATCCTGCAGAAGGTTGCTGTCGACGGTTTCGCCTACGTGTTCTCCTGCCTGCTTGGACAAGATGTTGGAAACCCGCTTGTTGGCGCCGGCAAGAGCCAGTGCTTCTGGCAGTTGGCGGAAGGCTTCCACGGCCTTCACCCGGCGATCGAAGTCCAGTGGACGGGTCGGGCGACGAGCGTGAACAGCCAAGTACACTTCGGCGCCAATGCCGCGCTCATCGTAGTAAGCACGGAACCGGTCCAGCATGTAATCAACAACGCTGGAGGCGGTATTCTCTTCGGTCAGCCCGGTGAAATTTTCTTCCGCCCACTCGCAACAGGTTTGCAGATCAAGCGGCAGCTCCCGTTCGATGATGATGCGCAGTACGCCCAGAGAAGCACGACGTAGCGCAAATGGGTCTCGTGTGCCCGATGGTGGCTGGCCAATGCCGAACAGCCCGACCAGTGAATCCAGGCGATCTGCGATGGCGAGGGCACAGCTTGTGAGCGTGGTGGGCAGACTGTCTTTGGCAAAGCGCGGCATGTACTGCTCGTTCATGGCCTTTGCGACATCGGTTGGCTCGCCGTCGTCGGCTGCGTAGTACTGGCCCATGATGCCTTGAAGGTCGCTGAACTCCAGCACCATCTCAGTGACCAGGTCGGTCTTGGCCAGCATGGCGGCACGCTCGGCCAGGGCTGGATCGCTGCCAATCGCTGCGGCAATTTTCCTGGCCAGCGCGGCTACGCGAACGGCTTTGTCGTAAACGCTGCCGAGCTTTTCCTGAAAGACAATCGGCTTTAGCCGTTCGATACGGTCTTCCAAGCGGATTTTGGAGTCTGTTTCGTAGAAGAACGCAGCGTCAGCAAGGCGTGGGCGAATCACTTTCTCGTTACCGGAGACAACCTGAGAAGGGTCTTTGCTCTCAATGTTGGCGACGGTAATAAACAGAGGCAGCATTGCGCCATCGGCACCCACCACGTGGAAGTATTTCTGGTGTTCCGCCATGGAGGAAATCAGAGCTTCTGCAGGGACTGCCAGGAACCGCTTGTCGAAACGGCCCATCAGCGGCACCGGCCATTCGTTCAGGCCGGTGACTTCGTCCAGAAGATCTTCACTGATGATTGCTTTAGCGCCGGCCTCGGTTTCAGCAAGGGTGCTGACACCAAAACGGATCTGCTCGCGGCGCTTGGCGAAATCGGCAATGACATAACCTTCCTGCTCGAGGACAACTTCGTAATCCGCAGGTGTTGGAATGATCAGTGCTTTCGGGCAATGGAAACGATGGCCCCGGGTTTTGTTGCCGGGAGTCAGCCCCATGATGGGCGCATCAATGATCTTGTTACCGAACAGCATAACCAGCCAGTGCACAGGCCGGACAAACTCCGTGCGGTGGGCGCCCCAGCGCATACGCTTGGGAATTGGCAGTGACGCCAGCGACTGCTCAACCAGTCCGGACATCAGATCGACCGTTGGTTTGCCCTGCTCAACGGTGCGATAGACCAACCAGGCACCTTTATCAGTTTCCAGAGTGTCGAGCTGATCCGGGGTTATGCCCAGAGACGTGGCAAAACCGGTAAGGGCTCGGGTCGGGTTGCCGGAATCATCGAAGGCGGCTTTGACGGCCGGGCCCCGCTTTTCAACCGGTTTGTCCGGCTGGGCATCAGCCAGGTTGCGAATGCGAACGGCCAGACGGCGCGGCGCGGCGAAGGCTTCTACCTTGCCAAATGCGATACCGGCATCTTCCAGGCCCTTGGTAATACCCTGAGTGAACGCTTCAGACAGTGGCTTGAGTGCTTTCGAGGGCAGTTCTTCAACGCCCAGTTCGACCAGAAAATCCTGCTTTGCCATGATTATGCGTTTCCCTCTGCCTGTTGTTCCTGCTTCGCTTTTTTACCTTTCTTGCCGTTGGCCTTGTTATCGGCCGCTTCGGCTAGGGCCAGCACTTCTTTGCGCAGGGCCTCCGGGGCTAACGGGAAGCCGAGTTTGCGCCGGCTGTCGAAGTACGCCTGGGCGACGGCCCGGGCCAGAGTGCGTACACGCAGGATAAAGCGCTGACGCTCGGTGACCGATATAGCGTGGCGGGCGTCCAGCAAATTGAAGGTGTGAGAGGCCTTCAGAACCTGCTCGTACGCAGGCAGGGCCAGACCCGCTTCGATCAGCCGGGCACTTTCACGTTCGTGGACATCAAAGCTTTGGAACAGGAACTCGACATCTGCGTACTCAAAGTTGTACGCGGACATTTCCACTTCCTGCTGGTGGAACACGTCACCGTAGGTGACGACACCGTCAGGGCCTTCGGTCCAGACCAGGTCGTAAACGCTGTCGACGCCTTGCAAGTACATGGCGATGCGCTCGAGACCGTATGTGAGCTCGCCGGTAACCGGGTAGCATTCAAGGCCGCCCACCTGCTGGAAGTAGGTAAACTGGGTGACTTCCATTCCGTTCAGCCAGATTTCCCAGCCCAGACCCCAGGCGCCCAGCGTGGGCGATTCCCAGTTGTCTTCCACAAAGCGGATATCGTGTACCAGCGGGTCAAGCCCCAGGGCTCTCAGCGAGTCAAGATAGAGTTCCTGAAGGTTATCCGGCGATGGCTTGAGTACCACCTGAAACTGATAGTAGTGCTGCAGGCGGTTCGGGTTTTCGCCGTAACGACCGTCGGTGGGGCGGCGGCTCGGCTGCACATACGCAGCATTCCAGGTTTCCGGCCCGATGGCCCGCAGGAAGGTAGCCGGGTGAAAGGTACCGGCGCCCACTTCCATGTCCAGGGGCTGAAGTACCACGCAGCCGTGCTTCGCCCAGAAGTTTTGCAGGGTCAGAATCAGGCCCTGAAAGGTCCTGGTGTCCGAATTCTTGCTGTTTATTGCCTTGTCTGTCGCCTTGTTTGTCACTGCGGATGCCTGCTGGTCAGTCTGTGTGTAGCGCCCCGTTAATTCCAAGACACTCTCTGGGCTGTTCTTCGAGTGAGCTTTCGAGCCGCTCGCAAGAGGGGCATTGCGAAAAAAGGCGCATTATACGCGCGCCAAACCCGTATTTCTAAGTAGTCTTCATGCTCTTGATTTTGAACTAGAAGAACGTGAGCCCCACGGAGAAGAGCTTTTCAACCTCCCGCACCCGGGATTTGTCTACCAGGAACAGGATCACGTGATCATCCGGTTGCACCCGCAGGTGGTCGTGGGCGATCAGTACTTCGTTGTGGCGGACAATCGCACCGATGGTCGCGCCTTGCGGCAGGTTGATTTCATCAAGTCGTCTGCCAATCACCTTGGAGGATTTATGATCGCCGTGGGCGATGGCCTCAATAGCCTCAGCAGCGCCTCTGCGCAGTGAGTGAACGTTTACAACGTCGCCCCGGCGCACATGAGTAAGCAGGCTGCCGATGGTGGACTGCTGGGGGGAAATCGCCACATCTATTTCGCCCCCCTGAATCAGATCTACGTAGTCCGGGTTGTTGATCAGGGTAAATACCTTGCGGGCGCCCAGGCGCTTGGCCAGCAACGACGCCATGATATTGGCTTCGTCATCGTTGGTCACGGCGCAGAACACATCGGTATTTTCGATGTTTTCTTCCAGCAGTATGTCTTTGTCAGCCGCATTGCCTTCAAGCACGACCGTCTTGCGCAGATTTTCGGAGAGCAGCACACAGCGTTCATGGTTCCGCTCAAGCAGCTTTACCTGATAGCGGTTTTCCAGAGTGTGGGCCAGGCGCTGGCCTATGTTGCCGCCGCCGCAGATAAAAATACGCTTGTAGTTTTTGACCAGAGGTTGCAGCTCGCTCATAACCGAGCGGATGTGATCGGCGCCGGCGATAAAAAACACTTCGTCGCCGTCTTCAAGCACCGTGTCGCCCTTAGGCATAATGGCCCGGTCTTTACGGAAAATGGCAGCAACCCGGGTCTCAATCTTGGGCATGTGAGTGCTCAGATAGGACAGCTCGCGACCAACCAGCGGGCCGCCTTCTGTGGCACGAATTGCCGCCAGCCGGACCAGGCCCTTGGAGAACTCCAGCACCTGCAGGGCGCCCGGGTACTCGATCAGCCGTGTGATGTGTCGAGTAACCAGGTGCTCCGGGCTGATCATGACGTCAATTGGAAAACCGCCCTTGCCAAAGAGCTCGTTGCTGGAGAGATAGGCGCTGGCCCGCACTCGGCTGATTTTGGTGGGCGTGCTGAACAGGATACTGGCAACCTGACAGGCGACCATGTTGGTTTCGTCGCTGTTGGTGACAGCGATCAGCATGTCGGCGTCATCCGCATCTGCCTGTCGCAAAACAGACGGGTAGGAGGCGTTGCCCTGCACCGTGCGAATATCGAGGCGATCCTGCAGCTCACGCAGCCTTATCGCGTCTGTGTCGATGACCGTTATATCGTTGGCTTCGCTGGCCAGATTTTCAGCCAGCGTGCCGCCTACCTGGCCGGCACCGAGGATCAGGATCTTCATAGTTCAGGTTTCTCCAGTACGGCATAGAAAAAGCCGTCATGGCTGATTGGATCGGGAAGAAGTTGTCGCCCCGCGCCCATATCGCACCCCCACTGAACCTCTGGCTCAATAAGCGCGGCGCAGCTCTGTTGTTTAAGAAACCTCTGGATTATACGGTGGTTTTCCTGGGGGAACACGGAACACGTTGCGTAGACCAGGCGCCCGCGCGGTTTGAGTACAGTCCACATGGCTTCCAGCAGTCCGAGCTGTATAGCGGCCAGTGGCACAACGTCGGTTTCCCGGCGCAACAGTTTGATGTCCGGGTGGCGACGGATAACGCCGCTGGCGCTGCAGGGAACATCCAGCAGAATACGATCGAACGCCTGGCCATCCCACCACTGTTCAATGTCGGCGGCATCTACCTGCAGCAGGCTGGCGTGTAAATCCAGGCGGTCGAGGTTTTCCTGAACCCGGGGCAGGCGCGCAGCCGATTCGTCGATGGCAACCACTTCAGCCAGTTCTGCCTGGCTTTCGAGAATGGCACAGGTTTTTCCGCCTGGTGCTGCGCATGCGTCCAGAACCCGCTGCCCCGGCGCCAGATCCAGCAACGTGGTGCAAAGCTGCGCGGCTTCATCCTGAACGCTGACAGCGCCATCGGCAAACCAGGGTAGCTGATCAACCTGCACCGGCCTGGCAAGCTGTATACCCTGAGGCGCAAAGCGGGTGGCGGTCGCCTCAATACCGGCGTCATTCAACAGCGCCAGATACTCGTCGCGGCTAAAGCGCAGGGCGTTCACTCTCAGTGTCATGGGCGCCTGGGCGTTATTCGCCTCAAGAATCTGCTGCCAGTTGTCGGGCCAGTTATGGCGCAGTTTTTCCACCATCCAGACGGGGTGGCTGAAGCGGCTGACGTCATTTTGCGGCTCCGGAGCCCCTTCGCGCTCGGCAGCCCGCAAAACAGCATTTACCAGACCGGTGAGGTGAGGCTTGTCGAGAGCTCGGCAGGCCTCCACGGTTTCATTGAGAATGGCGTAGGTTGCCTGCTGGCTGAAGCGTAGCTGAAACAGCGCGATCAGCATAAGGTGATGAACAATGCGATCCGGTTTCTTTATTGGCTTTTTCAACCGGCTGCCCAGCTCACTGTCGAGGCGATGAAACCAGCGACATGTGCCATAGCAAAGCGCCTGAAGCACCGGGCGCTCGTTGAGGGCAAGGCGTTGCAGGGCCGGAGGCAGGCACTGGGACAAAGACTCGCCGTTTTCCACTGCCAAAAGAACATCGGCCGCAATGGCGCGCATGGGCTGATTATAGTCGCCCATATCAGTGCAGCTCCTGGCCGGGTAAAAGCAGTTGTTTGCCGCCGTTAATCAGGTCATTCACGCTCTGGGCGCGTGACCCTGGCAGCTGCAAATGGGTGATGCGCAGGGCGCCGGTACCGCAGGCAATATCGATACCGTCCCGTTCACGCTGTATCACTGTGCCGGCGGGCTTCTGACTGTTCTCATCGAGGGCAGTGGCCTCGTGGATCCTCAGGCGCTGCTGTTCCAAATCGGTGAAGGTGCCGGGCCAGGGGTTGAAGGCGCGAATCAGGCGCTCGATGGCAGGGGCATCCTGTGACCAGTCGATATGACCTTCTTCCTTGGAGAGTTTGCGAGCGTAACAGGCCTGTTCGTCATCCTGAGCTTCGCCTTGGAGCTCACCCTTTTCCAGCAGATCCAGTGCTTCTACAATGGCCTGGCCACCCAACTCGGCGAGGCGATCATGAAGGCTGCCGCCCGTATCGTTTGCATCTATGGTGGTCCGGGATTTCAGCAGCATGTCGCCGGTATCCAGGCCTTTATCCATCTGCATGATGGTAATGCCGGTTTCTTTATCGCCGGCGGCAATGGCGCGCTGGATAGGCGCCGCACCACGCCAGCGCGGTAAAAGAGAGGCGTGAATGTTGAGGCAGCCGTGGTCAGGAATGCTCAAAACCGCTTCCGGCAGAATCAGTCCGTAGGCGGCAACGATCATGACATCCGGCTGGAGATCTGCGAGTTCTTGCTGTGCACTCGGGGCTTTCAGGCTTTCCGGCTGGAATACCGGGATGCCGTTGTCCAGAGCAACCTGTTTAACGGGGCTGGGCTGCAGTTTGCGGCCACGGCCTGCTGGCCGGTCCGGCTGGGAGTATACGCCCACGATGGAGTGGTGGGTGCCCAGCAGCGCTCTCAGGGCGGTTGCTGCAAAATCCGGAGTGCCGGCAAAAACGAGTCGCACGGTGTTGGGTCTCTGTTTCGTTGAATACGAAAAGACCGGGCCAAGGCCCGGTCCAGTACGTTTTACAAACTACTTATACTCGCTTCAGGCACATTTCTCAGGCCCCATTTACGCACTTTGTTTTTGAAGCTTTTCCAGCTTCTTGCGAATGCGGTTGCGCTTGAGGTTGCTGAGGTAGTCGACAAATAATTTGCCGTTCAGGTGATCCATTTCGTGCTGGATGCAAACCGCCAGTAGGCCCCGGGCTTCGATTTCAAAGGGCTTTCCGTCACGATCCAGCGCACGAATGATGCAGTGCTCTATCCGCTCGACGTCTTCATAAAAACCGGGTACCGAGAGGCAGCCTTCCTGCATGGCTTCGCGCTCGCCATCCAGAACCTCAACCTTTGGGTTGATAAACACCCTCGGTTCAGTCTTGTCGTCGGACAGGTCCATAACGATGATCTGCTTGTGCACGTTGACCTGTGTCGCGGCCAAACCAATGCCGGGCGCATCGTACATGGTCTCGAACATGTCGTCGATCAGCGTAAGGTCGGCGTCCGTCAGTTCATCAACCGGCTTGGCGATGGTGCGCAGACGTGGGTCCGGGTATTCGAGAATATCTAGTATCATAGTGCTCGTACTTTTGGCCTGTATGACGAACGCCAGGGTTTCTGACTGGCATTCCTTATGGCTTTGCCTGACTTTTAACGTTGTCTTTTGTAACCGTGTGAAAGCGATCTCTGAAATGCGACAGCGTACTGCGCAAATTGTTCCTCTCGCATTAATATGATTAGCGCCATGCACCTTTAGGTACATTATCCAACAATTCGCCGATTGAGTACAAACTGATCAGGCAATAGTTAAAATCTTTTGCAAATGGCATAGAATTTACTGGAAGAACAAAACATAACATCACAATTTGCGAGACTTCTTCTATAGTAACTTGCATAACAACGTAATAAGCTGCAGACAACTGGCTGCATCCTTACCAGAATTCACAGAATCAAGGCACGCGATCAAGGACTTAGATAATGAGGAAACTGCTGTACGCTCTGGCAGCCACAATGCTGCTATTAACCTCCTGGGCTCACGCTGCACCAGAACTGCGGTCTGATCATCCTGAGCGTTACACTGTTGTAAAAGGTGACACTCTCTGGGACATTTCCGGACGTTTTCTGAGTAATCCATGGTATTGGCCCGAAATCTGGCACGTTAACCCGCAGGTCGCCAACCCTCACCTGATCTATCCGGGTGATCGTCTTGCTCTGGTCTATATTGACGGCAAACCCCGGATCACCAAGGTATCGTCCAACAACGGCATTGTGAAACTGTCACCGCAGGTGCGTTCCGAGCAGATTGATACACCGATTCCTGCAATCCCTCTGGACGCCATCAGCAGCTTCCTGACAGATACCCGGATCGTCAGCCCGGATTTGATCAACGAGGCACCCTATGTGCTGGAAGGCAAAGACGGCCGCATCCTGACCGGAGCGGGCGACCGTGTCTATGCCCGCGGTGAGAAGCCGGCCGACAAGGTAGGTGTATTCCGCCGCAGTAAGGAGTTTGTTGATCCGGATACTGGAGAGTTTCTCGGCCTGGAAGCACGCAGCATCGCTCGCGGTAACATCGCAGCCGAAAACGGTGATGTGCTAACTCTGGATCTGACACGCTCCAGTGAAGAGGTGCGCATTGGGGACCGTTTGCTGGTCAGTGAAGATCGTCGCCTGACCACCAACTTTGTGCCCAGCTCCCCAGAACAGCAGATCGAAGGCAAAATGATATCGGTAGATGGCGGTGTCACACAGATTGGTCAGTACAACGTGGTTGCCATTAACCGAGGCAGTCGCGAAGGTCTGGAAGCCGGCAACGTGATGGCCATTCTGAAAAGTGGCAATCTGGTGCGGGACCCCATCACCGATGAGACCATCGAGCTGCCCTCCGAGCGAGCCGGCCTGCTTATGGTATTCCAGGTTTATGAAAAGATGAGCTACGGCCTGATACTGCAGGCGACTCGTGCGCTGTCGGTTGGCGACAAGGTTACCAACCCCTGATCTCATAATCGGTTAATCAAAAGCCGGGCCAGGAAGGCGCGGCTTTGTTGTCTTCAAGGATGATGCTGTGTTTTCCTCTCCTTCTGTGCAGTGGCTGTTTCTTACCCGTTTGCCCAAGTTCGGGCGCGCTCGTCGGCGGGCCATGCTCGCAACAATTCCCGACCTTACTGATCTTCTCATCAAAAACTCCGCAACACTCCGGGCGCATGGCCTGCACGCTGAAGCGGTGGCGGCAATCCTGGCGTGGCAACATCGGGATGAAGCCAATACCTCAGTGAGCGCAGTTCGGCAGATCCTGCTGGATTGTGCGCGGCATGGCATTGATATCGTGAGCTGGCAGAGCTCCAATTATCCGGAAGCGCTAAGGCACATCCATGATGCGCCGCTGGTATTGTTCGCACGGGGTGATGTTCGCCTTTTGAGTTATGAGCAGATTGGTATTATTGGCAGTCGCAACGCCACGCCTGCGGGGCTGGACCACGCCCGGCGCTTTGCGGCAGAGCTGAGCAACCGCAATCTGCTGGTAACCAGTGGCCTTGCACTGGGTGTTGATGGTGCAGCCCATGCCGGAGCCCTTGATGCGGGATACGCCACAATTGCAGTCATCGGCTGCGGCCTTGATCGCATCTACCCAAACCAGCATCGTCGGCTTGGAGAGCGGGTTATCGATAATGGCCTGATGGTATCTGAGTATCCGCCCGGCACGCCCGCAAGGGCTGCGCATTTTCCCCAGCGCAATCGTATTATCAGCGGCCTGAGCCGTGGCGTTCTGGTGGTTGAGGCCGGTTTGAAGAGTGGTTCCCTGATCACCGCCCGCATGGCTCTGGAGCAGGGGCGCGAAGTTTTTGCCATTCCCGGATCCATTCACAGCCCGGTGGCGCGTGGCTGCCACCATTTGATCAAACAGGGCGCCAGGCTCGTTGATACAGTCGACGATATTCTGGAAGAACTGGGCGCCTCCTGGTCACTACCTGCCGGTTGTGGAGCGCCAGATCTGACGGCCGCGAAGCCACCGGGGAGCAGGCTGGCTGCTGCGAGCCCGGTGGATGCGTTGGACAGCCGCGAAATCGCGGTGTTTGAGGCATTAGGGTATGATCCCCAGTCAACCGATGCACTGTGTTCGGCAACTGGTCTTCCGGCCGATCAGCTTGTCCAGTCTCTTATGCTTCTTGAGCTTGAAGGGCTGGTGAGTTCCGCCCCCGGAGGTTTTCAGAAAATCGCCTGAGCCCGGTGCGATGATTCATCCCGTTTTTGGTCTGAAAACATCAGTATGGCTGCGCTCAACGCTTTAAACGAACAGCAGTTACAGCTTGCCTGCAGTGCGATCCTGCGAGGTGGCGTTATCGCCTACCCTACGGAGGCTGTCTGGGGCTTGGGGTGCGACCCCTGGAATCTGCAGGCGGTAACACGCATTCTTGAACTCAAGAACCGACGGATGGAAAAAGGCCTGATTCTGGTGGCTGCGTCTGTGGAGCAGATTCGCTTTCTGCTGAACCCCCTGTCCGAAGAACTTCAACTGGCGGCTTTGAGCTATTGGCCTGGCCCGGTGACCTGTTTGCTGCCAGATGTAAACAGACAGGTTCCTGACTGGGTACGTGGCAGCCATAGCTCGATTGCTGTCAGAGTCAGCGAACATCCGGTGGTTAAAGCCCTGTGTGAAAGCGCCGGCATGCCTCTGGTATCCACTTCCTGCAATCCGGCTGGGCAAGAGCCGGCCCGCGACGCTTCGCAGGTTCGCCGCTACTTTGATGACCATCTCGACCACATTGTTCCGGGCGACCTTGGCGGTAACCGGAAACCCAGCCGAATTATTGATATTGTTAGCGGTAAACAGCTTCGTTAGGAGAATTCATGCCACAGCAACCCGATAGCAATGCAGTCAAGCAGTATCTGCTTGGCTTGCAGGATGTCATCTGTCAGCGCCTGGAAACACTTGAAGGCGGTGTAGAGTTTGTTCGTGACACCTGGGATCGCCCCGAGGGTGGTGGCGGTGCGAGCCGTGTGATCAGCGATGGCCGCATCTTCGAAAAAGGTGGGGTCAACTTCTCCCACGTGATGGGCGAGACCATGCCTGCGTCGGCCACCGCACATCGTCCCCATCTGGCGGGTGCGCCCTGGCAGGCCATGGGAGTCTCCCTGGTGATTCACCCGAACAACCCTTATGTGCCCACGTCCCACGCCAACGTGAGGTTTTTCATCGCCACGCCGAAGAATGCTGAAGCGGTTTACTGGTTTGGTGGTGGTTATGATCTGACGCCTTACTACGGCTTTGACGAAGATTGCGTGCACTGGCACAAAACCGCAAAAGACGCCTGTGCGCCTTTTGGAGAGGACACGTATCGCCGCTACAAAGATTGGTGCGATGACTATTTTTACCTGCGCCACCGGGACGAACCGCGGGGCGTCGGCGGGCTTTTCTTCGATGATCACAATACCGGTGATTTTGAAAAGGATTTCGAGCTGATGAAGTCCGTGGGTGACAGCTATATTGAAGCTTATGAACCCATTGTACGGCGCCGCATGGATCACGCTTATGGTGAGCGCGAGCGGGATTTCCAGCTCTACCGGCGCGGGCGTTATGTTGAGTTTAACCTGGTGTACGACCGCGGCACGCTGTTTGGTCTGCAGTCTGGCGGGCGCACAGAATCCATTCTGATGTCGCTGCCGCCTCTTGTTCGCTGGGATTACAGCCGTGTACCGGAAGCCGGCAGCGAAGAAGCACGCCTTACAGAGCACTTTCTCACCGGGCGTAATTGGGTAGCCGATGACGCGCAGTAAACGAGGTAGGCAATGAACAACGAACTTTATGCGGTAGTGGGTCATCCGATATGCCACAGCAAATCGCCGAGAATTCACAGTTTGTTCGCCGAGCAGACGGGCGAGCCGGTGGAGTACACCGCAGTTCAGGCGCCTCTGGATGGTTTTGCGGCCACGGTTCACCAGTTCTTTGAAAATGGAGGCAAGGGGCTGAACGTAACGGTTCCCTTCAAGGAACAGGCTTGGGCGCTGGCGGAATGCCGGGCGGCGCGAGCCGAAAAAGCTGGCGCGGCCAATACGCTGTACCAGAACAATGAGGGGCAACTGGTGGCCGACAATACCGATGGCCACGGGCTGGTACGGGATCTGGTGGCTAACCATAGCATTCAACTCAAAGGCGCCCGGGTATTGGTTCTGGGAGCCGGTGGCGCCGTGCGTGGTGTTCTGGGCCCCTTGCTTGAACAGCAGCCCGCGAGCCTGACCATTGCAAATCGTACGGTGGCCAAAGCCGACGCACTGGTGGCGCTGTTTGCCGATGAGGCCGGCGCTGCAACCTTGAGCGCCTGCGGGTTCGAAGAGCCGGGCCAGCCCTTCGATGTCATTGTCAACGGCACCAGCGCCAGCCTGCAGGGAGACCTGCCACCCGTTCGCGCAAATGTGATCGGAGTCGGCACAGTTGTATACGACATGATGTACTCTCTGCAGACCACCACGTTTAACCAGTGGGCTCTGGATAACGGAGCTGTCCGGGTGTTTGATGGCCTGGGCATGCTGGTTGAACAGGCCGCCGAATCCTTCCGTGTGTGGCGGGGCGTGCGACCGGAAACAGCACCGGTTATTGATGCGTTGCGTGACGACTGAAAGGGCACATCGCAGCCGAGACCGTCGTAGAGACAACAACCCGTAAGGGCTATCCATAAGGGCTATGCATGGACATTCTTACCCTCGTAGGGCTTGTCGCCGGCATTCTGATTGTTATTCTGGCGATGCTGGCAAACGCTTCGCTTCTTACCTTTCTCAACCTGCCAGGCTTGGCGATTGTTGTGGGTGGCACCTTTGCGGTAACACTCATAAAATTTCGCATGTCCTCAGTGATGAGCGCCTTTCGCCTGGCCATGAGTGCTGCTTTTACCGATAGGGTCGAACGACCTGCGGAGCTGATTCGCGAGGCGGGTGCGCTGGCTCTGGTGGTGCGCAAGGAAGGTATTCTGGGGCTGGAGAACCACCAAACCGGTAATGAATTCCTGCAGAAAGCCATCAATCTGTGCGTGGATGGCCACCCGCCCGAGCTGGTTGAAGAGGCACTGGCTCAGGAATCCCAGCAGATGGCAGAACGCTATGAAGTGGCGGAGCGGGTATTCCGGGGTATTGGTGAGTCTGCGCCAGCCATTGGGATGTTGGGTACCCTGGTGGGTTTGGTGCAGATGCTCAACTCATTGGACGACCCCTCTTCCATCGGCCCGGCTATGGCGGTTGCCTTGCTCACCACTCTATACGGCGCGTTCATTGCGCAATTGATTGCTCTGCCACTGGCGGACAAGCTTCAGCTCAAGGCGGAAGACGAAAGCCGCAACCAGATTCTGATCATCACATCCATGCGCAACATCATGCGCGGTGAAAACCCCAGAGTGATGAACGAACTGCTCTCCTCGTTTGTAACGCCGGAACACCGCACCGGGCTGGCGCCGGAGCGGGAGGCCTGAGGTTTTGCAAACTATCCGGAAAACCAGCAAGCCCCGGCAGAAAAACCACACCCCCGCGTGGATCGTTACCTTTGCCGATCTTGCCACGCTGCTGCTGACGTTTTTTATTCTGCTGCTGTCATTTGCGGAAATGGATATTGAAAAATACAGAGCGATGGCCAATTCCATGTCCGATGCGTTTGGTTCTGCCAATGTGCTGTCGGATGATATCGGTGGCTCGCCGATTACTCTGGTGGAATCGGACACAGTATCCCTGCCAGAGCCCACCGACTCACAGGCCCGGGAGCGGGAGCCGGAGTTTATTGATGAACGAGCGCCAGACACGGCGACCACGGTTGTTTCAGGCGGTGTGATAGATCTGGCCAGTCGCATGATCGGTGAGCTTGAGAACGAAGTGGCGTCCGGAGCCTTGAGTGTCGATTACGACAAAAACAAAGTGGTTATCCGGTTTTCCGAGGAAGCCACCTTCCGCTCCGGAGAGGCGTCTATCAAGCCGGAGATGATCCCGATCATCGAGCGGGTGGTTGGCGTTCTGGCTGGTTGCACAGGCGATGTGCTGGTTTCCGGCTATACTGACGACCGGCCCATCTCCAGCAGCCGGTACCGCTCTAACTGGGACCTTTCCGCAGCCCGGGCAGTATCCGTAGTGCACGAGCTGGTCATGAGCCAACAGGTACCCGCAGAGCGGGTGGTTGCTGCTGGGCGTGCTGAAACCAACGCCCTTGCCCCGAACGACACGCCTGAAAACCGTGCGCTGAACCGCCGGGTGGAAATCGCCATTCGTGATCCCGAATGTGGTGAATCCATCTCGACCGGGGACCTGCCGGTCGAAATACGGCCCTGATTAACAATTTAACGAATAAGGAGAGAGTGATTGTGAGTGGACCAGATAAACCCAAAGTCATCGGTGAAGAATGGAGCGATGAACGGGTAAAAAGCTTCCTGGTGACCCAGCCCAAAGGTGAAGGCTCGGATTACACCACACTGCTTAAAGCCTATCAGGCGATGATAGCCAAAGATTTTGATCGATTCGTAGGTTTTTTCGTGGAAGCGGGTCGGGACCTCAACGCGGTGAATGAAAGCGGCGAAACCATACTGGATAGAGTGGGCGAGCACCGGAAAAGCCTGGACTATGCCCGTGCATTGGAAAACGCGGGCGCGAAAAAAAGTTCTTAAGGACGGTTTAAAAGACTGCCAAAGTGGCGATGCAGAAACGGTCGGAATCGATTCATGGGTGCACCTGCTGTTTGCAGGCTCGGCCTGGTGCCGAGCTGGAACCCTGGCAGTTCACCGGATAGAAATGGTGTAACCAGCTCGGGGTCGCCACTTATGATGTGGACGATGACATCCCGGCTGGCGTTTTCACCGGTTATCAGCGGGGCAGGTTGATGATCGCCAAGAATGATCATCAGTGTGTTCTCTCCTGCATATCGGGCTGCGAAACCACTGGCAACGGTCAGGGTATACGCGATTGCCTGGGCATAATGGTCACGGACGCGGTCGGGGTCACGCCAAAGTGACATAGGCGTTTCTCCAGCTCCTTTCCAGCGTTCGAACACCTGTCCGTTGCCAATACTGTCCCAATCCTCGATAACTGGCAGGATCGGAACCCAGGGGGCATGACTACTGATCAGCGCCAGCTCGGCAAACAGTGGCTCGGGGGTCTGCTCGCGCAGTTTCTGAAACCAGTGCCAGGTATACTGATCCGGCATGGTCACCCAGTTGAAGGTAGGCCCCTGATAATCCATATCGTCATGATCGTAGATGTGCTCGTACCTTAGTAGCCGGCCCTCGGGCCAGGCTTGGGTGATAGCCGGCATCACCGCCAACGTCTTATGGCCGGTGCTGCGAAAGTCGTCGATAAGGGTCGGAAAGTTGCTGCTGAGGAGAGTCTCGTAGGCAATCTGGTTATGAATCCATTGCCCGCTGAGCACGGAGAGATGTCCAAGCCAGGATTGTCCACCCTGGACAGGAGATTGCAGCCTCCCGGTTACTACCGTCAGGCCCGCTGAGCCCAGTTCCTGTGCCATTGATTCCAGACGCTCGTCGATCACTGCCTGGTAGCGATCGTCTGTCAGGGTGGATACGCCATAGGATTCAAGAAAACCGAGGATCACGTCTTTCCCGGCCAACCGCATTAGTGGTTGCGGGTTTTGGCCAGCCTCCGGCTGACCCTGAAGCTGCTCGGCAAAGGCCCTGGTCGCCTGATAGGTGTGAGTCACCAGGGACGCCTGATTGGCCACGAATGCCAGCGCCGGACTCCCGATAAGGGGTGTTGCTGCTCCTGCAATGACAAGACCTGCCACCAACAAAAGCGGTTTGGCAAGATTTGCCGGCGAGTGATATTGAAGACGCTCCAGGCTTAAACGAAACAGCCAGCCCAGGCTTGCCAGAAGGCCCATGAGAAGTGCAAGAGCCAGAGCAGACATCAGAGCGCCCAGGTTGGTCTCCAAAAGGTTCCAGGCGGCACCCAGCTGTCCAACCTCCAGGTACAGGTTCAGTCCTCGCCCCAGGCTTTCGCGAACCAGAGCGTCCACCAGAACCAGGAATGCCAATGCACTGTAGATGACCGCCAGGGCCGTGGTGATGCGGTGCCGCCGATATGGGTTCGGCAGCAGACAAAACAGAGCCCAAAGCCCGATTGCCTCAATTGATAGCCAGGGCATGGCGCCCGGTAAGGCCAGAGCCGGAATTAAAAACAGACCGTTAAGTAGCAGCAGCCAGAACAGCATCATGATGCACGCTCTCCAGTAGCGCTCGTGGATACGAGACATACGGCTTCAGACTGCTATTCAGACCATTCGCTTACGTCTCGGTAAGTTATTCATCGCCTGGCCCGATATAATTGCAATCGCTACCAGTTTAAACCTTACCGAGCAAAAAAATGCTGTGGCCGGGAACTGACTCCCGGCCACAGCATCAATCACAAAAAGTGAAGTGAGTTACTGTACGTCTACCTCAATGGCTTTGGGCTCTTTCGGCTCTGCCTTCTGCAAGGTGAGCGTCAACAGGCCATCCTTGAAGTTGGCTTTCACACTATTGTCGTCAACATTTTCCGGCAATGTGAAGCGGCGCATGAAGCTGCCATAGAAACGCTCAACGCGATGCACCTTTTTGTCATCGGATTTTTCCTCATGCTTCCGCTCTCCCTCAATGGATAGCACACCGTCGCGCACGGTTACCTTCACGTCCTTTTTGTCCATACCTGGCAGTTCTGCCTCTATGGTGAAGGCGTTGTCCGTTTCCTTGATGTCGACGGCTGGCGCCCAGTCACTGCGACTGAACAGGTCTTTGCCTTCGCTGCCAGTGCGTGACACGCCAAACATCCGGTTATAACGACCCATCAGGTCTTCAAGTTCATTGATCGGGTTCCAGCGGGTAAGGTTGCTCATAAGAAGTTCCTCTCTTGTCTACACAAACGAATTTGAAAAAATCAGCCTCGTTCCCGGAACTGCTCTGCGTACTGGCTTTAGCCGGTTGGATATCCGTGAACATCCGCTATTAACGAATGTATGAACACCGGATTATTTTTCAAGCCCTCTCGAACGCGATCAGAAATTAACCAGAATTATGGTTTCAGCTCAGCCAGGTATTCATCCTTGAGCTTCACGTAATTGGCTGCCGTGTATGCAAAAAACGAACGCTCATTCTCGCTCAAAGGCCGGGCTTTCTTGCACGGTGAGCCGACATAGAGATGCCCGGACTCCAGCGTCTTCCCCGGCGGCACCAGACAGCCCGCAGCCACGATCACCTCATCCTCCACCACTGCGCCATCCATAATGATACAGCCCATACCCACCAGCACACGGCTGCCAATGGTGCAGCCGTGTAACAGAGCTTTATGCCCCACCGTGACATCGTCGCCAAGGGTCAGCGGGTAGCCGCCCGGATTAAAATCGCTGGCATGAGTAATATGAAGCACCGAACCGTCCTGAATGCTGCAACGGTCACCGATGCGAATCTTGTGCATATCGCCCCGCACCACGGTCATCGGCCAGATGGAGCAATCGTCACCGGTTTTAACATCACCGATAACCACAGCGCTGGGGTCCACCAGAGTGCGTGCTCCGAAATCTGGCGTGGTACCCTTGTGAGAACGTACATTCGTCATTACATATACTCTAGTTAGATGAAATTATTCCCCGAGTCTGGGGAGTTCGGTTTTGGAAAGACCTTCCAACCGAACTCCATTCCAGGGGCCCAAGACGCTAGCGTTGTTTGTGTCACGCTACTTTACCAACTCATTGCTGAGAAGGGGATCCATGAATAACCCGTTACTGACTGATGATTTGCTGCCCAGGTTTGATCATGTGCGAACTGAGCACATGGAAACGGCTATTGACCAGATTCTCAGCGAAAACCGCGTGAAAATCGCAAGCCTGGCCCAGAACGAAGACCCTGACTGGGACACCCTCGCTCAGCCCATGCAGTCGCTGGAAAACCGCCTGAATAACGCCTGGTCCGTCATTTCGCACTTCAACAGCGTCATGAACAACGACGACCTGCGCAAAGTCTACAAAAACTGCCTGGAAAAGCTCACCGAGTACAGCACCGAGCTCAGCCAGAACACCGCCCTGTGCGAAGCCTACAAAAAGCTCGCGGCCCGGGACGATTTCAGCGAACTGAGCGAAGCCCAGCGCAAAGCCGTGGACAACACCTTGCGCGACTTCCATTTGGGTGGCGTCGACCTGCCTGACGACCAGAAAAAGCAGTATGCGGCGCTCTCGCGCGAGCTATCGGAACTCACCAACAGCTTCAGCGACAACGTTCTGGACGCCACCCAGCACTGGTTCAAGCACATCACCGATGTGGAAGAACTGGCGGGCATCCCTGAATCCGCTCTTGAAGGCGCAAAACAGGCCGCCAGCCAGAAAGATCTTGATGGCTACGTGATTACCCTGGATTTTCCCAGCTTCTTCCCGGTTATGACCTACTGTGACAACCGCGAGCTGCGCCACGAAGTCTACGAGGCGTTTGTTACCCGTGCCTCCGATGTGGGGCCAGACGGCGGTACCTGGGACAATACTCAGGTTATGGCCGAAATTCTCAAGCGCCGCCATGCTCTGGCCAAACTGCTGGGCTTCAACAACTACGCCGAGCGCTCCCTGGCCACCAAAATGGCCCGGGACAGCGACGAAGTATTGGGTTTTCTCAACGAGCTGGCGGCCAAGTCCAAGCCGGTCGCAGAGAAAGACTATGCTGAGCTCAAAGCCTTCGCCAAAGATCAGCACGGCCTGGATGATCTGAAGGCTTGGGACGTAGGCTACTACAGCGAAAAACTACGCCAGCAGCGCTACGACATCTCACCCGAAACCCTCCGCCCCTGGTTCCCGGTGGATAAAGTGGTACCCGGGTTGTTCCGCGTTGCAGAGAAGCTGTTCGACATACAGATTGAAGCCAAGCCGGAAGTGGAAACCTGGCACGAAGACGCCACGGCCTACTGCATCAGCCGCAACGGCGAGCCGATTGCCTGGTTCTATTTCGATCTGTTCGCCCGCCAGGGCAAGCGCGGTGGCGCCTGGATGGCCGACTGCCGGGTACGCTGGCGCGACCAGCGTGGCAGGTTGCAGCTGCCGGTGGCCTTCCTCACCTGTAACTTTACGCCGCCTGTGAATGGCAAACCGTCGCTGCTCACCCACGACGAAGTAACCACTTTGTTCCATGAATTCGGCCACGGGTTGCATCATATGCTGACCCAGGTGGAAGTCATGGACGTGTCCGGCATCAATGGTGTGGCTTGGGACGCGGTAGAGCTGCCCAGCCAGTTCCTGGAAAACTGGTGCTGGAACCCCGACTCCCTGGCACTGATTGCCAGCCACCACGAAACCGGGGAGCCGTTACCGGAAGACCTGCTGCAGAAACTGTTAGCAGCGAAAAACTTCCAGTCCGGCATGGCTATGGTACGGCAGTTGGAGTTCTCCCTGTTCGATTTCCGTCTGCACGCGGAATTCACCGAAGAGGCCCCCACCAATCCGCTGCACATGCACCGAAAAGTGCGCGAAACCATCGCAGTGGTGGAGTCTCCGGAGTTCAACCGCTTCCCGAATTCGTTCTCGCACATCTTCGCTGGCGGATACGCAGCGGGCTATTACAGCTACAAGTGGGCGGAAGTGCTGGCTGCAGATGCCTTCTCGTTATTCGAGGAAAACGGCATCTTCGACCCGGAAACCGGCACGGCGTTCCTGCAGAATATTCTGGAAAAAGGCGGGTCTCAGGAGCCAATGGAGCTGTTCAAAGCGTTCCGTGGCCGCGAGCCGCAGGTAGATGCGCTGCTGAAGCAGACTGGTATGACGGACGAAGCCGCCTGATCCAACCCTCTCCGGTGGTCGTTATGGCCACCGGGGCCTTTAATCTGGAGTTACGTTATGGCGACCCCAAAACGTTTTATTGCCGGTGCCGTTTGTCCCCGCTGTGCGGAGATGGACAAGATTATGATGTTCACCGACGATGACGGTGAGCAGATTCGCGAGTGTGTGGCCTGTGGCTTCACTGATGCGGTATCGGATGCTGAGAAGCCTGCTGATCCTGAGTTGGAGACTCGGGTTAACAAGCGCGACAACGATGACGACCATACGGTTAAGCAGGTTGTTTTCTTCAAGGCTGGGACTGAGGACTGAGGATCAGGAGTTAACGACTAAGGACTGTAGCCTGCTGGCTTGGCTGGGTGCGAGGCCGCGGCGGTATATTTTTCTTCTGGGAAAAAACAACTCGCTGCGCTCAGACATTTTTTTCCCGACAGAAAAACATCCCCCCACGTCCTCTTGTTCTTACTGCGAAGATAGATCGGTTTAAACGATAAAGAAGTTCAGTTCGTTCAGTTCGTTCAGTACGGTTTGGTTTCAGGTTTCAGGTATTGAGTGTTGCCAGCCGTAAAAGCCTTGCGCAGAACGTTTACCCTCCCCATCTTTTCCCTAAGATATCTGTAACGTGTGTTCAGAGGGTGCGGGGGTACTTTTCTGGCGGAAAAAAATGTCTGAGCGCAGCGAGTTGCTTTTTTCCAGAAGAAAAGTACCCCCGTGACCTCGTAGCCCCCAAACCAGCAGGCTACAAACGAAGGCAAACTCCAAAGTTCCCTAAATCAGAGAACCATAGCCGCCAACCACCCAAAGCCGAGTAACGGCAGGTTGTAGTGCAGGAACGTGGGCACCACGGAATCCCAGATGTGGTTGTGCTGGCCGTCTACGTTGAGGCCGGCGGTGGGGCCGAGGGTGGAATCGGAGGCCGGGGAGCCGGCGTCGCCCAGGGCGCCGGCGGTGCCGACGAGGGCGACGATGGCGAGGGAACTGAAGCCCATTTCCAGGGCCAGGGGCACGTAGAGGGCGGCGATGATGGGGATGGTCGAGAAGGATGAACCTATGCCCATGGTGATCATCAGGCCCACCAGTAGCATCAGCAGCGCAGCCATGGGTTTGTTGTTGCCGATCACGTCTACCGAGCCTTGTACCAGAGTGGCGATTTCACCGGTTTCGCGCATCACTTCCGCAAAGCCAGAGGCGGCGATCATGATGAAACCGATCATGGCGAGCATTTTCATGCCTTCGGTAAACAAATCGTCGGCTTCTTTCCACTTCACCACGCCTGAAAGGTTGAACAGCAGGAAGCCTGCCAGTGCACCCAGGATCATCGAGCCCAGCCAGAGCTGAACCACGAAGGCGACCACAATGGCAATGACGGCCATGATCAGTGTGCCAGAGCTGTAGGACACGTTTACGCGCTCGGTGCGGGTAATGGCTTCCAGGTCGTATTCACGCTCGCCGCGGTAGGTAAAAAAGACTGCAACCAGAAGGCCACAGAGCATGCCCAGGGCTGGCAGGGCCATGGCCTGCATAACGCTCAGGCCTTCGGTTTCGCCGCCGTTGGCGCCGATTTTGGCCATCAGTATTTCGTTCAGGTAAATGCCGCCGAAGCCGATGGGCAGGAACATGTAGGGTGTGATCAAACCAAAGGTGAGCGCACAGGCTACGAGCCGACGGTCCATTTTCAGTTTTGCCATCACGTACAGCATGGGCGGAACGACCAGAGGGATGAATGCGATATGGATGGGCAGGATGTTCTGTGACGACAGGGCAATCAGGATCAGCACGCCGATGATCATGTAGCGCACGCTTTTGGCCGCTGCGCTATTTTCCTGCTGGCCGACCATGGTGAGGGTTTTGTCTGCCAGTGCGTGGGCCAGGCCGGATTTGCCGATAGCAACGGCGAAGGCGCCCAGGGTCGCGTACGAAAGAGCGACGGTAGCGCCGCCGCCGAGGCCATTGTTAAAGGCGGCAATGGTGGCTTCAAGAGACAGTCCGGCGATCAGGCCGCCGGAGACGGCGCCTACGATAAGGGCAACAACAACGTGGATGCGGGCCAAACTCAGCACGAGCATGATCAGCACCGCGGCAACGACGGCATTCATGGGAAAACTCCGGGTATGCGTAGGGGGTTATCCGGCCTTCTTGCGAAGGCGGGCATCATGAAAACGCGGTAATGTGCAGTAATTGGCCGGCTGAGTCAAAGGGCTTGTGTAACGATCAGCCGTTATCAATACGCGCAAAGCGTGGAACCTGTTCTCCTGCAACGTTGACGGTTTCGCGGAACATGGAGAGCGGGCGCACCCAAAGGCTGTAGTCGCCGTACAGGCAGCGGTATACCACAAGCTTTTCTTCGGTTTCGCTGTGGCGGGCAATGTCGATCACTTCGTAATCTTTACCCTTGTAGTGCCGGTAGAGGCCAGGCAGGATTTCAATTTTTTTCTCAGCCATGCTGGTGTCGCGCCTCGTTTCGTTATTCCCGATTTTCAAAGGTGCCGGATATCCGGGTACAGTGGCAGCAGTTGTTTGATCAGCCGGTTCTGCGCTGCTGTTGGTACATGGTTTTTTTCCATACCCTTGAATTGTTCGTTGATGCGCTCGTCGTCCACTATGAGGTATAGCAGGTTTTTCACAATATTGGCGATTCCGCCGGGAGTGTTCGTGCTCGTGCGGAAAATGACTGAACTGCCGCTTAGCCTAGCAATAATGTTCGCCAGCGCCTGATCTATCTCGAAACCGGCACCAGGCAACACGCCAGCAGCAAAACTGTTTTTATCTTCATTATCGCTATGAATCTTTCAATTACGCAGAACCGCCCAAGGCAGGATCACATCAGGGTAGACCAGAGCCCAGTGAAAAGCGGATGTGATTCCGGGTCAGAAGGTGTTCCCAATACTCCCGCATCCAGTTCCACGCATCATTATTCACCTGTTCAACGAAGGGATCGAGATTCAGCTCGTAATAGTCCGGTGTACCTGCAATCTGCAGTACAGTCACGGTTATTGAATCGTCCAGTTCGTTTGCAAAGGGCTCGCCAATAAGTTGGTGAACCAGCAGGTTAGCACGGGTTGCTTCTATATCGACAAGCCCACCGGTCCTTATGGAGTGATTGTTCTCGTGCATTTCCTCCATCAGGCGGTGGCACAGGTAGGCGCGGATCAGCAGTCCATCCAGGCCAACATAGCGCACCAGCAGGGTTGAAGGCTCGGTGAAGTACCCGATTGCCGAGTTAACGAAGGGGTCGAACAGCTGAGCTGTGCCTGCCTCACGCGCGCAGGCATCCACGCACTCGATGAGTCTGGGTGCCATTTCAATGTATTCGATGGCGAACTGGAAAAGGCAGTTGGCAGGCTGGTATCCCTCAATCGTGACAGCAGAAGGCAATGCGGCCGCTTTCTCATGCAACTGCCGCAAAAACGTTCCCGAGCGAGCCTCCTTGCGCCGCGCGTGGTCAATGATCTCTAGGACTGCCTGTGGAGTCATTTGAGGACATGCCGGTGTTTGAACAAGTTGAGGTCGCAAGGCGCCTCCTGTACGGGCAATGAGCAACCGGGCAATTGAGCAGTGACTGGGTACTGCCACAAGGCGCCCGTCTTTTCTGACAAGTGTAGACGAGATTTAGCGAGCTGCGATTTCCCGACTGTCAGATATTGTCAACAATTGCCCATGGGTTAACGGGCGCTGAACCATCGGTCGTTGCGGGTGTGGGACCAGCACAGCCAGCCCATGCTTGCCGCGCGGGCGAGCATAAGGCAGACAAGAGAAAACCAGAGCCCGTGGTTGCCCCAGCCTGTGGTTAGCCACCACACGGGCGCAAAAACGCCCAGCGCAGAAAACAGCATGGTGTTCTGCATATCCCGGGTACGTGTCGCGCCAATGAATATCCCGTCGAACAGAAAGCCCCATACAGAGACGAAAGGCAGCATCCAAAGCCAGGGCAAATACTGCCAGGCTGTGGTGCGGACTTCCTCAATGCCAGTCAACAACGCGATCAGGCCACGGCCACCTGCAACGAACACAATGGTCAGCAACAACGAACCCCAGAGAGACCAGCGCAGCGCGCAGCGAAACACTGCAAAGAAGCGCCTTTTGCTGTTCTGGCCGACCGATTCGCCGATCAGGGCTTCCGCAGCATTGGCAAAGCCGTCCAGAGCATTGGAAATCAGAAGCAGAAAAGTGATCAGCACCGCATTGGCTGCCAGTATGGTGTCGCCTTGGCGAGCCCCCTGAGCGGTAAAAAATGCCAGAACCAGAAGCAGGGCGATGGTGCGAACCATGATGTAGCGGTTTACCTGAAGAATGGCCAGGTAGTCCGAGAGGTGTCCGAACAATTCCCGGGTGAGTCTTTGTCCATCGGGCATACGGCGCAGAACAATGGCAAAGCCGATAATCGCCGCACCGTACTCTGCAATCACCGTGGCGATGGCAACGCCCCGGCTGTTCCAGCCCAGCACTGTGACGAACAGCACATCCAGAACAATATTCAGCCCGTTGGCAACAATAAGCATAATCATAGGGCCGCGTGGGAATTGCGTTCCGATCAGCCAACCCACAAGTGTGTACTGGCAGAGCACCGCCGGGGCACTCCAGATTCTTATGGCGGCGTACTCGGCGGCAAGTTCGGTAACGCCTGCGCTCGGGTTCATAAGTGCCAGGCCTGTCCGGATCAAGGGCTGGTGGCAAAGGATAAGAAGCAGGCCGATACCTACCGCCAGCATCACCGAGCGCAACAGCAGGGCAACCTGGTTGAAACTGTCGCGCTTGCCCCAGGCCTGAGCAGCGAGCCCGGTTGTACCCATGCGCATAAAACCGAACGTCCAGTACAGGATGCTGAACAGGTTGGCGCCAACAGCCACCGCACCAAGGTACTCCGGGCTCTCGAGATGCCCCAGCACGGCGGTATCCACAAGCCCCAGCAAGGGAACGGTGAGGTTGGTTAGCATCAGTGGCCACGCCAGAGCCCATAAGCGCCGGTCTGTGGTCGACAACCTGAAGGCCATATTCTATTTGGCTCCTAAAAATATGTACTTAGCATCTTTGGGTTTATTCAATGTTTTCGTATTTTTTTGATCTGTGTCTATACTCTACCCCGAGGTATCCATAAGCAGGCTTTCACTCTGAGTGGCCCGGTGAATGCGAGAGCACCGGTAAGCGCCAGAGGGGTAATGCAAAATCCGACAATAATAACACTCTGTGGAGACACAGTATGCGCGTGCACGCTCAGCGGGCAGGTGCCCTGGTAGGTGGTCTGTCGTTCCCCGCTCTGTCCCTGGCGGACTGGACGGTGAATATGACACCCGGGGTGACCGGCACCAGTAACGATATATTTGACCTTCACATGACCATTTTCTGGATCTGCGTTGCCATTGGTGTCGTGGTTTTCGGAATCATGTTTTGGTCTATTTTCGCCCACCGTAAGTCTCAGGGCGCAAAACCTGCAAACTTTCATGAGAATACTCTGGTTGAGGTCCTTTGGACGCTCATACCGTTGGTTATTCTTGTGATAATGGCGATTCCCGCCACCGCAACGCTGATAGATATGTACGACAGCACCGAGTCGGACATAGACATCAAGGTAACCGGCTATCAGTGGAAGTGGCAGTACGAATACATCAACGAAGATTTCGGCTACTTCTCAAATCTTACGACACCCGCGGAACAGATCAGTAATCGTCAGACCAAGGGCGAAAACTATTTGCTGGAAGTGGACAACCCGATGGTGATTCCGGTGGGCAAGAAAATTCGCTTCCTGCTGACCGCAAACGACGTTATCCATTCCTGGTGGGTGCCAGATTTTGGCGTAAAGAAGGACGCCATTCCCGGTTTTATCAATGAAGCCTGGACCCGCGTTGACAAGCCAGGCACCTATCGAGGCCAGTGCACCGAGTTGTGTGGCAAGAACCATGGCTTTATGCCAGTGGTGGTAAAGGCCGTGCCGGAAGAGGAGTACAACACCTGGGTTGCCGAGCAAAAAGCGACGGCGGAGAAAGAGCGTGAGCTGACCCAGAAAGACTGGACCATGGAAGAGCTGATGGAGCGAGGCGAAAAAGCTTATGCCACCGCCTGTGCAGCCTGTCACCAGGCTGATGGCAGCGGCGCTCCACCGGCATTCCCTGCACTCAAAGGCAGCGCCATCGCCACGGGAGATATAACCGCACACATCGATATTGTGGTGAACGGTAAACCCGGTACAGCGATGCAGGCCTTTGGCGGCCAACTGAATGAAGCGGATCTTGCGGCCATCATTACCTACGAGCGTAACGCCTGGGGTAACAAGGTCGGTGACATGGTCACGCCAAAAGAAATCTTCGATTACAAGAACGAACAGTAATCAACGCCAGATAACAGATATCACCAGCCACAATAATTGGCGGTAACGGGGGTTTTAATGAGTGCGGTTGCAGATACCCACGCCCAGGATCATCATCACGGCCCAGCCAGCGGCATCAGCCGCTGGCTGCTGACGACTAACCATAAAGACATCGGGACCATGTACCTGATATTCAGTTTCACCATGTTCCTTCTGGGTGGAACCATGGCGATGGTTATTCGGGCAGAGCTTTTCCAGCCGGGACTACAGATTGTCCAGCCGGAATTTTTTAACCAGATGACTACCATGCACGGGCTGATCATGGTCTTCGGTGCGGTTATGCCCGCGTTCGTCGGGTTGGCAAACTGGATGATACCGCTGATGATCGGCGCGCCGGATATGGCCCTGCCACGGATGAACAACTGGAGCTTCTGGCTGTTGCCCTGCGCCTTCCTGATACTGGTTTCAACCCTGTTTATGGAGGGTGGAGCGCCCAACTTCGGCTGGACATTCTATGCACCGCTTTCCACAACCTATGGGCCACCGAGCACAACCTTCTTTATTTTTGCTATCCACATCATGGGTGTGTCCTCAATCATGGGCGCCATTAACGTGATCGCCACGGTGCTGAACATGCGCGCGCCGGGGATGACCTTGATGAAAATGCCCTTGTTTGTATGGACCTGGCTGATCACCGCGTTTCTGCTGATTGCGGTAATGCCGGTGCTGGCAGGCGTGGTAACCATGATGCTGATGGACATTAACTTCGGCACCAGCTTCTTCAACGCCGCTGGCGGTGGTGACCCGGTTCTGTTCCAGCACGTGTTCTGGTTCTTCGGGCACCCCGAGGTGTACATCATGATCCTGCCGGCGTTTGGCGCCATATCGCACATTATCCCGGCATTTTCCCGCAAGAAGCTGTTTGGCTACGCCTCAATGGTTTACGCGGTGGGTGCCATTGCGCTGCTTTCGTTCCTGGTATGGGCGCACCACATGTTCACCGTGGGCGTGCCAGTGGCCGGGCAGTTGTTCTTCATGTACGCCACCTTGCTGATTGCTGTACCCACGGGTGTGAAGGTGTTCAATTGGGTGGCCACCATGTTCCGGGGCTCGCTCACGTTTGAGGCCCCGATGTTGTTTGCTATCGCCTTTGTGATCCTGTTTACCATCGGCGGCTTTTCTGGCCTGATGCTGGCGATTGCCCCGGCGGACTTCCAATACCACGATACCTACTTTGTGGTTGCCCACTTCCATTACGTACTGGTACCCGGTGCCATATTCGGTATCTTCGCCTCCGCATACTTCTGGCTGCCCAAGTGGACCGGCCACATGTATGACGAAACCCTTGCCAAAACCCATTTCTGGCTGTCATTTATCGGGATGAACCTGGCGTTCTTCCCCATGCACTTCCTGGGCCTTGCCGGGATGCCACGCAGAATTCCGGATTACGCGTTGCAGTTTGCCGACTTCAATATGGTTTCGAGCATCGGAGCCTTCATGTTCGGTTCTACCCAGCTGTTGTTCCTTCTGATTGTCGTGAAGTGTGTGAGAGGCGGTGAAAAAGCGTCTGCCAAGGCTTGGGAAGGCGCAGAGGGGCTTGAGTGGACGGTGCCTTCGCCGGCGCCTTACCACACGTTTGCCACTCCGCCGGAAGTCAAATAGGAGGTTGGCAACATGGCTGAGCAACCGGCAAATAAAGCGACCCCGCCGCGCAGCAATGCGCGGGTTATAGGCTGGTGTCTCGCCAGCGTGGTCGGCATGTTTGCCTTCGGTTTTGCAATGGTGCCTTTGTATGACGTTTTCTGTGACATTACGGGCATCAATGGCAAGACCAGTGGTCGGTACGAATCCACAGAGCGCACGACTGCAGACATGACTCGCACTATCAAAGTGCAGTTTCTGGCGCAGAACGGGCCGGAGATGCCCTGGATTTTCCGCCCGGTGGCTCGCAGTGTCGAGGTTCATCCCGGTGAGGCGATTGCCGTAAAGTTTTACGCCGAGAACCCGACAGACCGCGACATGGTGGGGCAGGCGGTTCCTAGCCTGTCGCCATCGGAAGGAACTCTGTATTTCCATAAAACAGAGTGTTTCTGCTTCAATCAGCAGCCACTGGCAGCCGGCGAGAGTACAGAAATGCCTCTGGTTTTTATTGTGGACCGGGATTTGCCCAGCCACATCACCAAACTGACGCTGTCCTATACGCTGTATGACCAGGGTGAATCGCAGGCTGCTGCGTTGAAAACAACAACAATCGATAACGGATAAGCCATCGGAGATTGCTATGGCGGACTTTCAGACCTATTACGTTCCCGAACAAAGTAAGTGGCCCATTATTGCGACGGTGGGTATGGGGGTAATGCTCTTCGGAGCGGCCTCGATTATGGTCAGCAGCAAGCAGGGCCAAAGCACGAGCGGCGACTGGATGATATTCGCCGTCGGCATGCTGATCATGATTTACATGCTGTTTGGATGGTTTGGCAGCGTTATCAAAGAGAGCCGCAGTGGTCTCTACAGCGCGCAGATGGACCGTACTTTCCGTTGGGGTATGAGCTGGTTTATTTTCTCGGAAGTCATGTTTTTTGCGGCGTTTTTCGGCGCCCTCTTTTACGCCCGGGTGTTTGCTGTGCCCTGGCTTGGGGGTGAAGGCGACAGGGGCAGTTCCAACATGCTGTGGGAGGGCTTTCAGGCAACCTGGCCATTGATCAATAACCCGGATCCGGAGGCTTTCCCCGCACCTAAATCGGTGATCGGTGCCTGGGGTTTGCCACTGATAAACACCATTCTTCTGGTCAGTTCGTCATTTACAGTGACGGTCGCTCACCACGCGCTCAAAGCAGACAATCGAAAGAAGCTGAAAATCTGGCTGGGGGCTACGATAGTGTTGGCGCTGGCCTTCCTGTTTCTGCAGGCAGAAGAGTATGTTCATGCCTATCAGGAGCTTAATCTGACGCTCCAGTCCGGTATCTACGGCAGCACCTTCTTCATGCTCACGGGTTTTCATGGCTTTCACGTGATGCTGGGCACGCTGATGCTGATCATTATGCTGATACGCATTCAAAAGGGACATTTCACCTCGGACAACCACTTCGGGTTTGAAGCAACTTCCTGGTATTGGCACTTTGTGGACGTGGTCTGGCTGGGCTTGTTTGTGTTCGTGTATGTCATCTGATGCAACAGTGGCTTGCGGTCAGGGAGTCGGATGCAATGTCAGGCTCCCTTGCCACAGCGAAATCAGAATAACGGCCAGAAGAAGCACGCTCAGGGTTACCCGAATCGCGAGGGAGTTCACTACCCGGTTGGTTTTACCGCCATCTCTGATGAGAAAGTACAACCCGCTGAACAGGCTGACGATGACGGCGAGCATGAGAAAAATGATAAGGGCTTTGAGCATAAAAATTTCTCTGGTTTTTGTTCCTGTTGCTGGCAGACTCACTATAGCAGACCATGACTGAGGCAAAGAAAAGCTCTCGGCAATGGCATATAAACTGGCGGTTAATGGTTTTTACCGGCGCCTTTTTACCGCTACTGGTGAGCCTTGGTATCTGGCAGTTGAATCGGGCGGAAGAAAAACAGGTCATGCTTGAACAGTGGCAGCAAGAGGCACAAGATTTCAACTGGCCGGACCTGGTGGCCAGTGGACTGGAGAATGGCAGACCGGTTACGGTGACCGGGCTCTTCGGTAAGCGTAGCTGGCTGCTGGATAACCGGACCCGTGATGGCATCGCAGGTTACGAAGTGCTGACAGCCTTCTACCCGCTTCAGGGTCCGCCGGTTCTGATTAACAGAGGTTGGGTCGCGGCGCCGAGAACTCGAACTCAACTGCCGGATGTAGCTCCTCCTGACGGTATTTTCAGTGTGACGGGCCGCATAAATCCGTACCCGGAACCGCCGGTTCTATCCGGCAGAACCGTGCAACAGGAAGGCTGGCCCCGTCGGGTGCAAACGCTTCCATGGTCGGTTGCGAGAGCTGAGGTTGCAGAGTTTCCTGGTGCTATTATCCGGCTTCGGGATCGCGATCAGCCCGGAGCTTACCGTGCCGACTGGGAGCCGGATCTTATGGGGCCGCAAACCCATTATGGATATGCGACACAATGGTTTGCGCTGGCCTTGGTGCTGACTATATTGAGTGTATTAGCGAGTTATCGAAAGACAGGATCCAATAATGACAATGATAATGGCTAGCCGTATACCAGAGCAGGATGAGACCGACGGACCTACGCCTGAACAGGTCCGCAGAGGCCGGCGTACGGCGTTTTTGCTGTTTGCTCTTGGCTTTGGGCCAATGATTTTGGCCACGGTAATGTTCTATACCGGCTGGCTGAACCCGGCCGGGCACACCAATCAGGGCGTTTTGATTAGCCCGACAACGCCCGTGGCGGATCTCAGCCTTGAAACACTCTCGGGTGAGCCTCTGGCCAAGCGGTTCAGCGCGGACCAGACAGATCCTCAGTGGCTGCTGCTGGTCGCGGCCGGCGAGTGCGACAGTCGTTGCGAAGAGCTGCTCTACTTGGCCCGACAAGCAAACATAGCGCTGGGAAAAAACGCCAATCGAGTATCAAGAGCCGCTGTGCTGGGCAGTATTACTGGCGATCTGGCGGCACGTTGGCCGACGGAGTATCGCTTAATGGAGCGCTTGGTGCCGGCGGCAGGAACAACGCCAGCCTGGCCTGCCGGAATAAATCCGGAAAAAGAGCCACGCATCATGCTGATCGATCCATTTGGCAACGTGATGATGCACTATGGCCCGGAAAATTCTGGCAAGGATATGCTCAAAGATTTGAAGCATCTGCTCAAACTGTCGCAGGTTGGCTGAGGGCCGGCCCGGAGGAGTCATTTTGAGCTACTCGTACACCGCCCGCCCGCCAAAAGCCCGAGCCATGGTGAATTGGGCAACCTTTTCGGTGCTTCTCGCCGTTGTGGTGATCATGCTGGGCGCATGGACCCGCTTGGTTGATGCCGGGCTTGGTTGCCCCGACTGGCCGGGCTGTTACGGCTTCATAAAGGTGCCCCAGAGCGATTCGCACATCGCTATTGCCAATGCCCGGTTCCCGGATACGCCGGTGGATGTGGCCAAAGGCTGGCCGGAGATGATTCACCGCTACGCTGCCGGAACGCTCGGGCTGGTGGTATTCGGCTTGGCGGCGAGCGCAATTCGCCAGCGCCGGAGTGGCGTGCCCTTCAAACTGCCCTTGTTTATTGCGGCTTTCATTCTGCTGCAAGGGGCCTTCGGTATGTGGACGGTCACCCTGAAGCTCTGGCCCCAGGTTGTTGCCCTCCACCTCCTGGGGGGCTTCACCACGCTGAGTCTGCTTACGCTGCTGGTGCTTCGGCTTCGGAAGTTCTCAGCCGATCAGGCCGTGTCTCCAACAGCAGCACGCGTAACGCCAAACACGCCTGAACAACCTGCGGCCAGTCTGGCGGGTTTCCGCCCCTGGCTCTTCGGTGGCTTGCTACTGATCATTATGCAGATAGCCTTGGGCGCCTGGACGGCTGCAAACTATGCGGCAGTCGCCTGCACTGACCTGCCAACCTGTCAGGGCCAGTGGTGGCCAGATGGAATGGATTTCCAACACGGTTTCGATATTACCCAGCATGTTGGCCCCAACTACCTGGGTGGGCAGCTCACAGCGGATGGCCGGGTGGCGATACACGTAACCCACAGAGTTGGTGCGCTGGTGGTTCTGGGGTACTTTGCAGTTCTGCTGATATTGATCAGGCGTCGGGACCATAATCGTGAGCTGCGCGGCCCGGCAGGGCTGGTTACCGCTGCGCTGGCAGCCCAGATCACCCTTGGGCTTGCCAACGTTATGTTCCACATTCCCCTTCCGATTGCAGTTGCGCATAACGCCATGGGCGCTGGATTGCTGCTGTCGGTGATTTACCTGATCTGGCGGCACTATCAGTTGCCGCTACAGGCACAGGTTGAAACAGCAACACGTACAACAATAATGCATCAGGAGATTACGGCATGAATGAGCAAGTGAACGTACTGCCGGCCGATCGCGTTTCCAGTCGATCAACCCGTACCATTTCATGGAGGGATTATCTGGAATTGACCAAGCCACGGGTCGTAGCGCTGATGATCCTGACATCAGTCATTGGCATGCTGTTGGCGACCCCGGGCGTTCCCGGCTTGAGCGTGTTGATCTATGGCAACCTTGGCATCGCGTTCCTTGCTGGCGCTGCGGCCGTGGTCAACCACGTAGTTGACCAGAAAATCGATACGATGATGGCTCGCACCCGCAAGCGCCCGGTGGCCACAGGCAAAATCTCCCCGGTAGAAGCGATCGTGTTCGCAGCCTTGCTGGCCAGTGTTGGCATGGTGGTATTGATGTGGCAGGTGAACCACCTCACCGCATGGCTCACCCTGGCTTCTCTGGTAGGTTATGCCGGCGTGTACACGCTGTTCCTGAAGCGGGCAACGCCCCAGAACATCACGATTGGTGGTCTTGCTGGCGCCATGCCACCCCTGTTGGGCTGGACGGCGGTAACTGGCCAGGTAGAAGGCCATGCACTGTTGCTGGTTCTGATCATCTTCGCCTGGACTCCGCCGCACTTCTGGGCCCTGGCTATTCACCGCAAAGAAGAGTACGCAAAAGCCGGCATCCCCATGCTGCCCGTCACCCACGGCAACAAATACACCGAACTGCACATTCTGCTTTATACGTTGATGTTGCTGGCAGTCAGCCTGCTACCTTTTGTCACAGGCATGTCCGGCTGGATTTACCTGGCAGGTGCTCTGGCCCTCGGCCTACGCTTCCTCCACTATGCCATACGCCTGCTAAAAGGCGATGATCGCCGGGTCGCACTTAACACCTTCAAATACTCCATCACTTACCTGATGGCCCTGTTTGTGGTACTCCTTGTAGATCACTTCGTATTTTTCTGAAGCCGCACAGACTCTGCGGGGAGGAGGGGGGATGTCTTTTCTGCCGGGAAAAAATGTCTGAGCGCAGCGAGTTGTTTTTCCCAGAGGAAAAGGCGTCCCCCCTCCTCCGGACACTGTTTCAGAGCAAAGTCCGCTAATTGGAGTAATGATGAATCGTTCAGTTCAGGTGACGTTATTCGCACTGTTTTTGCTCGTGGTGCTGATTTTTGGCCTCGTGGTTGGACGTCAGGTTTTTCTGGTGGACGGCGGGGAGCCCACCCCGGCTCCGGATCTTGCCGAGATGAACACTTACGTTTATGACCAGCCGCGGCCCCTCGCAGAATTCACACTTACCAATGAAAACGGAGAAACCGTAACCCGGGAAAGCCTCCGGGGTCGGTGGACGTTTGCGTTCGTGGGTTACACAAACTGCCCCGATATCTGCCCGGCGGCCATGGCTAACCTGCGTCGTACTGGTAAGTTATTGTCGAATGAGCTGCCGCAGCCGGACTACCTTCTGGTCAGCGCGGATCCGGAGCACGATACGCCTGAGCAGCTGAAAGCCTATACCGGTTTCTTTGGCGAGAACTTCCATGGACTGACCGGGGATCTGGAAACGCTGCGTGTGCTGGCCACGAGTCTGAGTGCGGTGTTCGTGCACCGGCAGGTGGATGGGGAGTTACTGGTAGACCACAGCGGACATTTTGCACTGGTAAACCCGGATGGCGAGCTGGCGGCACTTATTCAACCGCCCCATAAACCCGAGCAACTCGCGGAGGCTTTTGAGCGCATTTACCTGTGGGCCAAAGCCAACCGTGAAAATGCCCGTTCCTGAGTCGGTTCAAGATGTGGCGCAGCCATGGTCAAGCTGACATGGCTGCGGAACTCGCTTAGACTGCCCGGCTGAAAATACTCTCGCCGGACCTACTGCATGTACCAACAGGGCACCACGACTCCGAAAGAGCTTCCCATAGATCACATCCTGCCAGAGCTGAAACAGACGCTGGAGCAGGCCACAACAGCCCTGCTGCAGGCGCCTCCAGGCGCCGGTAAAACAACCCGCGTGCCCCCGGCGCTGCTAAATGCGCCCTGGCTGCAAGGTCGTAAAATCCTGATGCTGGAGCCAAGGCGGCTGGCGGCGCGCTCGGCAGCCAGGTTTATGGCGTCGCAACTGGGCGAGAAGCCCGGGCAGATTGTGGGCTACCGGACGCGGCTGGATACCAAAGTATCTTCTGCGACACGCATAGAGGTCGTCACTGAAGGCATTCTCACCCGTCTGATCCAGAGCGATCCCATGCTGGAAGACTACGCCGCTGTGCTGTTTGATGAATTTCACGAGCGCTCCTTGCAAGCCGATCTCGGATTGGCTCTGGTGCGAGAGACACAGGAAGCATTGCGGGAAGATCTGCGGGTACTGGTGATGTCCGCCACACTGGACACGGCGCCCATTGCCCGCCTGCTCGGAGATGTACCCGTGTTAAGCAGCGAGGGCCGGGCGTTTCCGGTAGACACATTTTATCGTCCGGCGCGCACCTCGCAGCGCAATCCACGACTGGTGGATCAGGTGGTGGCTGTGGTTACGGAAGCCTTGGCGCAACAGCCGGGCTCGGTGCTGGTTTTTCTGCCAGGGGCTGGAGAGATTCACCGGGTGGCTCAGGCCTTGGCCGGACAGGTGGCCTCGAACGTGGTGATCGCACCCCTGTTTGGCAACCTCAAAGCGGCTGAGCAGGATCAAGCCATTGCACCGGCAGCTGCAGGCACCCGTAAAGTGGTGCTGGCAACCGCCATTGCGGAAACCAGCCTGACCATTGAAGGCGTGCGGGTTGTGGTTGATAGCGGCCAGCAGCGCCGGGCGGTGTTTGATCCCAACAGCGGTATGACGCGGCTGATCACCAGCCGGGTTTCCAAAGCTTCGGCGGAGCAACGCAAAGGCCGCGCGGGCCGGGTGGAACCGGGCGTGTGCTACCGGTTATGGAGTGAGTCCGAACAATTCGGGCTGGCGGAGTTTACGCCGCCGGAGATTCTCGAGGCGGATCTGGCGCCACTGGTGCTTGAGTTGGCCCAATGGGGCGCCCGTACGCCGGATAAGCTGGTGTGGATCGACTCGCCGCCCCCTGCGCATTGGCAGCAGGCCATGGAGTTGCTGCAGTGGCTGGATATGCTGGACGATGAAGGCGCGATTACCGAACACGGCAAATCGGCGCGGGCACTGGGCATCCACCCCCGGCTGGCGCACATGGTGGTCCTCGGGCGGTCGCTTGGGTTGGGCAGGCTGGCGGCTGAACTGGCGGCGTTGTTGGAAGATCGGGATTTGCTGGGCCAGGGCGCCGGTGCCGATATGCATGAGCGCATTCGTGCCCTTCGTGGTGAGCGCGGTTCCCAGCACATAGACCCGCACCGGCTCCAGGCATTGCGCCAGCAGGCAAAACGCTTGTCTGAGCGTGGCGCTACTAACAAAAGCGAGCAGGAAATGGTGCCAACGGCCATGGAAGTCGGTCGTCTGTTAGCGCTCGCTTATCCTGATCGTATTGGCAAACGGCGGCCCGGTGACACGCCGCGCTATCAGCTCAGCAATGGCAAAGGTGCGTTGTTGCGGGAAGACGACGGGCTGGCGCGGCATGAATGGCTGGTGGCTGCAGACCTGGATGGCAAAGCCAGAGACGCACGGATTTATCTGGCGGCGCCGGTGGATCTGCCTACTCTGGAAACCGATCTGGTGGCCCACGTTCGTGAGCAGGATGAGGCCGAATGGGATGATAAACGCGGGACCGTAGTGGCCCGGAAAACCCGTCGGCTGGGGGCCCTGCTTCTTGCCGAGAAACCTCTGACAAAACCCTCACCCGAGCTGATTCAGCAGGGTCTGCTCGCGGCCGTGCGGCGCAAAGGGCTCGAAAACCTGCCATGGACACCTGCAGCCCGGCAGTGGCAGGCCAGAGTCGCGCTGCTTGCCATACACTTTCCCGGCCAGTGGCCCGATGTCAGTGAGCAGGCTCTTGCAGAATCTCTGGAACACTGGCTGGCGCCTTTCCTCAGTGGTATCAGCCGTTGGTCAGAGTTGGGCAAAATGAACTTGCAGAACGCCTTGAGCAGCCTGTTGGAATATCCGCAACAGCAGCAGTTGGCAGAGCTTGCGCCAACCAGTCTGACGATTCCGACCGGCAGCTCCGTTACCCTGGATTACACCGCTGACAACGGCCCGATACTGGCAGCCAAGTTACAGGCGCTGTTTGGATGGACACAAACGCCTGTGGTGGCCGGCGGCAAGGTGCCAGTCCTGATACACCTGCTGTCTCCGGCTCGAAGACCACTTGCGGTCACAGCGGATCTGGCCAGTTTCTGGATTAACGTCTATCCACAGGTCCGTAAAGATACCCGTGGCCGCTATCCCAAGCATCCCTGGCCAGAAGATCCACTCACCGCCGTTGCCCAGCAGGGCATCAAAAGAAAATAATCCGGATGATTATTTTACAATTTTCCGGCTGTTGCTCAGATACCTCTCGCCAGCAGAGCGCACAGTGTCAGGGTCAGCATGCTCTGAAGCCTTGTGGACTTTCTCAAGAGTGTCCTCAAGTGCATCGATTTCGTCATCCAGTTTCTGCAAGGCATTTTCCAGAGTGTAGGTGAGCTGGTGCACTTCGTTCATGGCTTCCGGAGTCAGATCGCCGGCCAGCACTTTTTCCAGCTTGTTGTTGTACTCGGAGAAATTGACAACCGCTTGCTCGAGAGTGTTTGCAGGGTGGCCTTTAAAGTGATCACTGTCGCTGGCAAAGGCGGGCACCGCGATCAACAGGGAGGCGGCTACCGCAGTGAAGTGACGAAGACTTGTCATGATATGGCTCCGGGGTAAGGTCATGAATAAGGTAATGCGAATTATTATCAATGCGCTTCATGTAAGCCATGACCGTAATCAAGTAAGCTCATAAAAAAGCTTGCGCACAGATCGAAACTGTCTAAAATTTGCCCACTTTCTATCTGCGCGACGCCGTCCACATGCAATTCGTATCGTTTAATGTTTTTCGCACGCTCGGCTTCCCTGACACAACCGTACTCAAGCCGGAGCATTTCCTGCGCCATAAAGAACTGCTGAGCAATGCAGACTGGGTGCTGTTCCCCGAATACTGGCAGCTCAACGCACTGGTGCATGGCCTGAAATGCCGCGTTTTCCCAAGCGTTGCCAGCTACCGCATTGGCCATGACAAAGTTGAAATGACCCGGGCTTTTGAGGCGGTCGCGCCTGAACATACTCCCTGGACAATCATTGAGGCTAACGGCCCCCAGGAGCGCGAACACATATGGAGCGTTATGGTGCTGCCCTTTGTGGCGAAGTTGCCGAAGGCCAGTATGGGCGAAGGCGTGTGGCTGATTGAAACCCTCGCTGACTGGCGTAAATACTGCGACCGCACAGAGGTTCTGTATGTTCAGGAGTACCTGCCGCTGGACCGCGACGCGCGCGTTGTCGTGGTGGGCGATAAGGTAGTAACAGCCTACTGGCGCACTCAGGCTGATCAGGGGTTCTACAACAACGTGTCCAAGGGCGGCCGGATTGACAATAGCCCGGTGCCGGCGGTGATGACAGACCTGGCTCTCCGGCTTGCCCGGGCGCTGGAGGTGGATCACGCCGGTTTTGATATTGCTCTGGTGGAAGGTTATCCCTACGTGCTGGAGTTTAACCGTTTATTCGGTAACCAGGGCCTGGGCCAGGGCAGTGACCTGAAGGACGCCATTCTGGAATACCTGCTGCAGCAAAGTGAGCCCCGGGACCCCGGCGGGTCCAACACCCCCGAGCCATTCCACCCTGTGGCGGTCTGAACCCGGGGCTTGATCGGTTACAGGTTCTTGTACCGGTTGATATCGAAAATACCCGCCTGCAGGGGCTGATGCTCCTGCTGCCAGGCAGTGATGTCGTGGAGAATCTCCCAGAAATGTCGGTGAGCGCGATCACAGATCACGTCGGCGGTAATCTGACCACGACATATCGGCCCGCGAATGAAGGTGTGGGTAAAGTACTCTGCGTTATCCAGCATGTGCGCCCAGACATTTTTCCCGACAGAAAAGACACCCCACTCCCCGTCCTTTCTGCCATTGGCGGTGGCTGGCAACTGTTTAAATTATGGGTAGATATGCTGATATCTGTGGGGTTGGAAAAGCCTGATTATCGCGATTATTGTCGGGTGCCAATCTGTTTGGGTGCCTGTTACCACGCATAGTTTTATTACTCCCGGAGAGACACGCCATCCATGACTGAGTCAGCCAACGCTAACATCGCTGATTACTACACCGCTGAGACCTTTAACCGGATCAAAGCGTTTGCCGATGACAAAGAAACACCGTTTGTGGTTATCGATACTGCGACCATCAATCGTCAGTACGACGAGTTGGTGGATGGTTTTCCTTACGCCAAGGTGTATTACGCGGTGAAGGCAAACCCGGCTCCGCAGGTTTTGACCCTGCTGCGGGACAAGGGTGCGAACTTTGATATTGCGTCGGTGTATGAGCTGGAAAAGGTGATGGGGCTGAACGTCACGGCGGACAGGATCAGTTACGGCAACACCATCAAGAAGGCACGGGATATTCGTACGTTCTATGAGAAGGGTGTACGTCTGTTTGCCACGGATTCCGAGGCGGATTTGCGTAACATTGCCAAGGCGGCACCTGGCTCGAAGATCTACGTGCGCATTCTGACCGATGGCACGCAAACAGCAGATTGGCCGCTGTCCCGCAAGTTTGGTTGCGAGAACGATATGGCCATGGATCTGCTGATCCTGGCTCGGGATCTGGGGTTGGTGCCTTACGGTGTGTCTTTCCACGTGGGCTCCCAGCAGCGTGAAATCGGCGCTTGGGACTCAGCCTTGAACAAAGTGAAGGTCATCTTCGAGCGTTTGAAAGAAGAAGACGGCATCGAGTTGAAGATGATTAACATGGGCGGTGGCTTTCCAGCCAATTACATAAACCGCACCAACGAGTTGGGTGTGTATGCGTCGGAGATCACACGTTTCCTGAAGGAAGACTTTGGTGATGATCTGCCCGAGATTATTATCGAGCCCGGCCGCTCGTTGATTTCCAACGCCGGTGTTCTGGTCAGCGAGGTTGTTCTGATCGCCCGTAAATCCCGTACTGCATTGCACCGTTGGGTGTTTACCGATGTGGGTAAGTTCAATGGGTTGATCGAAACGCTGGACGAGTCGATCAAGTTTCCGATCTGGACAGACAAAAAAGGCGAAGGTGAGGACTGTGTGATTGCCGGGCCTACCTGTGATAGTGCAGACATTATGTATGAGCACCACAAGTACCCGCTACCACTGAACCTGGCCATCGGGGACCGCATGTACTGGTTGTCCACAGGCGCCTACACCACGACATACAGTGCAGTAGAATTTAACGGGTTTCCTCCGTTGAAGGATTATTACATTTAAAGCTTGAAGGCCTGCTTCATTGGGGGGGGCCGCGAAGCGGGGTGTCTTTTCTGCCGGGAAAAACAACTCGCTTTGCTCAGACATTTTTTCCCGGCAGAAAAGACACCCCGCTCCCCGGCCTTTGGCCATTGGTGGGAGCGCTTTATTGACGCTGGAGGTTGAGTTTTATTGCCAATGGAGAAACCAGTATTCCGTAGGCGATCATTACAGCTATGGCGTGTCTTATGTCGCCGGTCCAGTCTGAAAGCAAGCCGCCCAGCATGGGTACGGTGAACGCTATCGTATAACCCACCAGGAAGTTGCCGGCGGATAGCCTTCCGGTTTCGCTGGCGGGTACCAGCAAGGGTGGCAAGGCCACCATCATGATCAGTAATACGCCAGCGGTGAAGCTCATGAACGTTGCGCTGGCGATTGCCCACCATCCGGTAAACACTAACATCCCTACGGTTCCCAACAGACTGAATATCAGCATGATGATCAGCGGGGGTTTTTTGCCTACCCAGTAGCGGGCCATTTTCAACATCAGCAGTGATGCGATTACCTGGGCAAAGTTGTACCAGAAAAGGGCTTCGGTGAGGTTGTCGAACTCGCCTCTTTGCTCCAGTAAGGCGCCCAGATAGGCGTTTACGCCGAAAAACAGGGAGCCTGAGACGCCAAGTAACAAGCCCAGTTTAAGGGTGAGCGGGTTTTTCCAGTCTGGTAGCCAGGCGACTTTGCGGGTGGGCTGGGCCAGGTCGCGTTTGGGCAGAAACAGGGCTGCGGCGACCAGCAGTGCGGGCAGTGACCAGACCAGCATGGTTGCGCGCCAGCTGTTATCCAGTAGCGGCATGATGATTGGCAGGGTGATGCCGGCGCCTATGAATTCGCCCATCAGCATGCCGTTCATGTAGATCGCCGATCCGAAGGCCAGATGATTTGGTTCCAGCCAACGGGGCAGCAGCGCAGGTAATGCGGGTTGCATCATGGCAATGCCGATGCCCATAACGGCACTGGTGAGCATCAATGTAAGTGTGTCTGGTGCCAGGCCACGGCCTGCGGAGCCGATGACCATAATGAACATGGCTAGCGCCAGTGTATTGCGCGGGCCTATACGGGAAATGGACAGGGAGCCGGGCATGGCGCCTATGGCAAGCATCAGGATGGGCAGTGTGGTCAGAGCGCCGGTAAGAGTCTGGGAGAGTGCCAGTTCGTCACCGATAAAAGGTGCCAGCGGTGGCGCAACCAGTATCGGAATGCGCAAGTAAACGCCGGCCAGCCAAAGTAACAGCGCCACCGGCAGCAGGCTTGCTGACGATGGCGAGGTGGTTGGTGGTGTGGATGGCACGGGGTGTTCAGTTGCCGACAAGAAAGATCAGTCTTCGCTGGTATCCGGCAGATAGGCGCCGTCTGCGTCGTGTACTTCCTGGCCAGTGACGGGCGGGTTGAACGAGCAGATCAAGCGCATGTCTTCAGTGCCACCACGGAGGGTATGCTGATCATGTTTGTCGAGAGCGTAAAGCGTGCCATCCGAGATTTCGTGGGTTTCACCCGTGGCTTTGTCGGTAATGGTGCCGTTGCCGGCTACGCAGTAAACCGCTTCCAGGTGATGCTTGTACCACAGGTTCAGTTCGGCGCCTGCAGGGATAATTGTTTCGTGGAAAGAGAAGCCCATACCATCTTTTTTCAACAACATGCGACGGCTGGTCCAGCCCGGGCCATGCACTTCACGTTCGGTACCGATGATGTCCTTAACTCGTACAATCTTCATGAGCATTCCTCGTCATTTGATGGAATAGCCATACAGTATAAACATTCATTTCAGGTCCGATTCAACCGCCAGTCGTCATAAACTGCCATGCATTGCTCTATGGCGACGTGAAACCTGTGCTGCTGGCTTTCATCCAGAGGCTGCTGTTTACGGCATTTGTCCAAAGTTCTCTGGATGGTTTGACGGCTCTTTTTATCGAGGCGTTCGAGCCAGTGATGATCTGCGGGTTGCAGGTCGAGCAGCTCTCTGCCGGCGTGGTTGCGATGGCTGATGTGCCACCAGTGATCTACAGCTCGCCCCAGCACCACATAGCCAAACTGGCTGTCCTGCACTGGCCCGAAAGTAGCCGTTTTCAGGCCGTCCTGGAGCAGACCGATGTTCAGAACCGGCAGGGTAAACTTGCCGCCGTAAAAATAGCTCCCGGCCGCACCGATCAGGCCACCGACCAGCGCCCCGGTGCCCAGCGATGAGCCCAGTGTCAGAGCGTCCAGCCCCGCACCACTTACGGCGCCTGCACCGAAACCGGCTGTGGCCAGATAACGCTTGCTGACAGCCCAATGCTTGCGGCTGTCTTCCGAGAACAGATCATGATCGCTGTGCCATTCCAGTTCGGCTTCCTGTCGCCGGATGCTTTGATGCTGGTACAGATGCTCGATTTCCACCCGTAGAGATTGTTCCCGCTGGCGCTGGTGCTGATACCAGCGTTGCCGGAGTTGGTCCGCAAGGGTGCTGTCACTGGTACCGACTGCCTGATCCAGAGTCAGGGTGCGTTTTTCCTGGAACGACATCATGTCCTTCAAGGCTTTGGCAATGATGCCTGCCGCCTGGAGGCGACGTCGCTGGCGCTGGGCTAACAAATGATGTGTTGCCTGGTCCAGCGACTTCTCCCAGCCTGGCTCAAGCTGGCCAAAGGCCCGTAAAAGGCTGAGATGTTGCTCAAACGGGGCACGAACGGCGTCGAACTTGCGAACAACCTGAAAAAACTGGCCCAGTGCTGCTTGCCAGGTATCACTGTAATCGTCGGGCCCGATGCTGTTGATCAGTGCGAGGCTGGGTTGCCCTGTCCAGCGTAAAATGGTCATTTCGGCTTCGTGCTGGGCGCTGTAGGGGGAGGATCCATCCACCACGTAGATAATTCCGGCGCCTTCGATCAACGGCGTCAGCAGCTCACACTCGTCGGTAAAGCGGCCGTCGTCCTGATGCTGCAGAACAAACGCCCGCACGGTTTCGCTGTGATCCGATGCCGATACACTGTGGGCTTCCAGCCATTCGAGAACCCGCCGGGGGCGCTGGAAACCGGGTGTATCCACTAGCGTATAGAGAGTTTTTCCGTCTACGCTCAGTGGATACGATTGCCGGGTGCGCGTTGTGCCTGGTTCCAGTGCAATGGCGATAGCATCGTTCTGCGACAGAGTCGCCACGACGCTGGACTTGCCCTTGTTCGGGTGACCCACGACGGCAAAGATGGGTGCGGTATTCATTGGGTAACTCCCCCGCCCATGTCCGGAACGGCCCCGTGAATCGGTATAAGGCTGACCGTCACAAACTCCGGTCCTGCGCGCCTGGCAAACCTCAGCCATTGCTGAACCTGGTGGGCATCTGGCTCCCGCTCAATGCGAGTAGCCAGTGGCACCAGGGCGATCTGCGTTCCTTTGGGCCAGAGTTCTCTGGTGCTGGCCAATAAGTCCTCCAGTTCGCCGGTGGGCGGCTCCCAACTGCGGGTAACCAGCTGAACGGACTGGTTGGACCCTTGGGCCAGCTGGGCGGCTATCTGCTCCAGTGTCTGCCGGTCCTCCGCGAGAGTCATCTTGCCTCCTGCTTTGGCAATCAGGCTCTTGCCAGTGCTGAGCGCATCCGGCAGCTCCGGGTCGCCAGCACCGGCCCAGCACAATACGATGCGGGCATCCGGCAAGGGCTGTAGCTTCAAATCCGTTTCGGTGTCGGGCAGGTCTGAGGCGTCGTTATGGTCATTGCCGGTATCAAGCGCCGGTGTTTCCATACGGTACATTAACGCGCGCATCGCAGGATGACTGGCCAGCAGATGCCTGGATTTGCGGCGGATCAGCACGCCTGCCAGTATGAAAAGAACGAACCGGGGCAGCAGAGCCCAGGTTGTCCAGAGCATGGCAATGAAGGGCCACCACTGGCCCCAGCGCGCCGGGTTCAGGCTGCTTTCTCCCGTGGTGGCGCGAAAGAACCGGGTGGCCTCCACGAGCGCAGAGTCAGGAACGGCGGCCGGCCACAGCCAAGCCCAGGGTGTGGCAACCGCAGATATCATGCGGTGATAACTGCTTGCGTCGGTCTCGAGTGTCGTACTCCAGCCAAAGGCAAGATCCTGAAGCACTACCATAACCAGCAAAGTCGCCAGGCCAGCCAGAGCAAAACACAGCCCGCCCAGCTGCGCGGCCCGCGCCATGAGCATTGGCTGAAGCCTGACCGAAACGGCAGATTCGGGGTTGTTGCGAAAGCGCCGAAGCAGTCCACGCCACGGCTGCCAGCCGACCAGGGACTGAACCGTAGTCAACAGCGCGAGCAAAAACTGGAAGGCTACAAAGGCCAGAATGACGGTGACGTTGATGCGCTGCCCGCCGTCATAGAACAACAAGCCGAGCATGGTCAGTAAGCCGAACACAGCTCCTGCTGCCATAAAACCGCTGTTGATCCGGCGCCACAAACGCAGCGTCTGTTGTGCGAAGGATGGGCCTGCGCCGGGGCCGCTGAGATGGTTCATGTGTGCAAGCCAGCGTTTCGGGCCAGGCGTCACGCCTTGTTGTTCGCAGGTCAGTGCAAACTTGCGATCCCGCCGGTGCAGAAATGCCGGGGCCTGGCCATTGTCTCTCTGGGCGCAGGCATCAAAATCCAGCAACAGGCGGAGGGGGTGGTCTGTCATGAACGGTTCCGGTTGTGAATTCGGTCTGTCTATCTTTGGTGGTAGGATATCGGTAATACCCTGTCCGATACCAGACAACGAGCTTTCATGCCCCACCACCTGATGAATTTGCGCCACGTGCCGGATGACGAAGCCGAGGAAATACGGGCGCTGTTTGAGGCTCACGATGTGCGCTTTTACGAGACGCCGCCAAGCCGCTGGGGTATCAGTATGGGTGGTTTCTGGGTTCACGATACCGACGAAGCTGACCGAGCCCGAGCCCTGTTGCAGGATTACCAACGCCAGCGGTTGCAAAGCCAGCGTGCGACCTATGAGGCGCGGCGCCTGAGTGGCGAAACAGGTGGAGTCTGGCATATGTTCCGGCATAAGCCAGTTCGCACGCTGGTGGCCTGCTTTGCCATTTTGGTAATGATTGGTCTGAGTCTGCTGCCGTTTATCCACATAGGTTAGGTTCCCGGGCCATTCCACAAGGCGAATTTATGCTTTGCGGACAGGGCTGGATTTGTGTCGCTTTAATCGGCTGTCCGACAATCAAGACGACGTCCGGTTTTCAGGACATGTCGGCTGTAGTAACCCCTATAACAGGGTGTTCCAATGTGAATCCGAGTCCCGGCGGGAGTAAAGCTGTCCGGGAATCAGGACGAATATTTCTTCTCGCCAAAACAAATCCTGGGAATAATCAATAAAAACAAACGCGTAAAATTATGGCACAGGACGCGCATGGGTGTCGTTTCGGGTCGTGGTCCCGACCCGTTCTTAACAACAACAAATAAGGAACGACCATGAAACGTATAATGATGGGCACCCTGATCGGTGTCACCGTGTTCGCATCGAGTGTCTGGGCGAAAGGCAATTCCCCCTTCAACGCGCTGCCCGAGTTCATCCAGGGCGATATTGCGCAGACCACCTACGATGGCATCACCGACGATCTCCTGACCGCTGGTCTCGGCGCCTCCGGATTCGTCGGTTCGGCGCCAGTTTTTAACGAACCGCTTGCGCCAACGCCCGCCGAACTTCGGCGACTGGCGATCTACAACAATTACCGGGCCTTGGTCGACACGGCTCCCGGTGGCGGATACGGTACCTTCTTTGGCCCCAGTGTGGGCGCCACCGGTGAAGGTCGGATTGCCGGCGAGGAATATCTTGCCTTCATGACGGTGCCGGGCAGCAACGTGCCGGTAACCGTCATGGCTCAGGTACCTGAGAGCTTCGATCCGCGCAACGCCTGTATGGTGACCGCACCCTCTTCGGGTTCCCGGGGTATCTATGGCGCGATCGGCACCGCCGGTGAGTGGGGGCTGAAGAAGGGCTGCGCCGTAGTCTATACCGATAAAGGCACCGGCACGGGCTCCCACAATCTGGAAACCAATACGGCCCAGCGCATGGATGGCACTCTGACCGGTGCGGACGAAGCGGTCCAGTTCCGTGCAGATCTGTCTGACACGGCCCGGTCGGATTTCAGTGCGGTCTGGCCGGACCGTTTTGCTTTCAAACACGCCCACTCCAAAGCCAATCCTGAGGCGGATTGGGGGCGTTACGTGCTGCAATCCATTGAGTTCGGTTTTTACGTGCTCAACGAAAAATTTGGCCGTGAGCTGGGCAACGGGAAAACCCTCATCACGATCAAGCCAAAGAAAACTCTGGTTATTGCCTCCAGTGTTTCCAATGGTGGCGGTTCATCCGTTCGCGCTGCAGAGCAGGACACGCAAGGTCTGATCGACGGGGTGGCGGTATCCGAGCCCAATGTGAATCCGGTTGTGGATACAGGCTTCACCATTGTTCAGGGTACCGGCACCGCAATTACCGAGCACAGTCGCAGCCTTTTCGAGTACACCACTGCGCTGGCGGTGTACCAGGGTTGTGCCAACCAGGCACCGGCTATCCGTGATATCGCACCACTGAACGTGCTTAACGCGACGGCGGTGCGTGAAAATATCTGTAACTCATTGGCTAGCAAAGGGTTGCTCAGCGGTGCCGCCAGCGCAACCATCGACGACTACGCTATCGAGGCACAGCGTATCCTGAACGAGGAATTCGGCATCCAGCCCGAGCAGAACCTGCTTGCGCCGGTGCATTTTGCCTCCAAGGTTGCCCAGAGTATTTCCATGACCTACGCCAACGCCTATGCCCGTGCCGGAGTTGAAGACCGGGTGTGCGGGCTAAGCTTTGCCGCCACGGATAAAGACAACGCCTACGCGGTAAGACCGCTGACACCGACCGAGGAAGCAGCAGCCTTTGCGACCAGTAACGGTATCCCACCCACTGCGGGAGTCGATATTGTTTACGATGACGCTGCAGGCCAGCCCACGGCACTTCCCACAAGTGTATCTCCAAGCAGCAGTCAGATGGATTATGGCCTGGACGCCTTGTTGTGCTTGCACGGCCTGGCCCTGGGTCGTGATGCCGTTACAGGAGATGCTTTGACAGGTACCGATGCTGCGCTTGCTGCTGCGATCTCCGAGGGCATCGAAGACATCAGGGCAACCGGAAACCTCCGTGGCAAGCCTGCGGTGTTTGTGACCGGTCGGGCGGATGCCATTCTGCCCATCAACCACACATCCCGGCCCTACTACGGACTTAATCAGCGAGTTGAGGGAGCTGGCAGCGAACTTCGTTACTACGAAGTACTCAATGCTCACCACCTCGATATCCTGAACCAGTTTCCGGGTATTGGTGACCGCTATGTGCCGCTACACCATTACTATTTTCAGGCTCTGGATCTGGTGTGGGAGCGCTTGACCAACGGCACCGAGCTGCCGCCTAGTCAGGTGGTCCGGACCACGCCACGGGCAGATTTTGCAACACCGCTGGCTGAGAGCAACCTTCCTGTAATTGCAGCACAACCGGCAAATGGAGATCTTATTCGCCTGGTTGGTAACGAGTTACACATCCCGGAATAACCGTCTTTTTGACCGTCGCGCGCGTCCTCTCATTTGCTCAGGCTGCTGAGAGGGCCATATACTTCCGACAGAACACCCGGCTTGCCGGGTGTCAGGGCTTTCAACATGAATGATATTGAACCCGGCGGTACGCAGTACATGACACAGTTGTTTGGTGAGAAAAACAAAAACGGGCTGACTCGGGAACTTATCGAAGCGCTTTTCCCTATGTTCGAGGAAGCCAGCGCAGGGGCAATTGCCGTAGATCGTGATGCCCGCATTACCTGGATGAACAGCAGCTATTCGCAACTGCTGGGCCTGAAAGACACAGCCAGTGCCATTGGTCGCCCGGTGCGCCAAGTGATCCCTGGAACCCGCATGCCCGAAGTTGTGGAAACCGGCAACCCCCTGCTGCTCGACATCATGGAGCATCACCAACAACAACTGGTGGTTACCCGGTTACCCTTTTATAACGAAGCCGGACAGATTGAAGGCGCTGTAGCGTTTGTTCTCTACGATGACCTGCAACCGCTCACGCCCCTGGTCAGCAAGTACCGGCGGCTGCATCAGGATCTCGCCGCGGCCCGCAAGGCGCTGGCTAAAAAAGCGAGGAGCACTCGATACAGTCTCGGAGATTTTGTTGGCGCCAGCCCTGGAGCCCTGGAAGTGAAGCGCCGTGCTCGTCTGGCTGCCGGCCGTGAGATGGCCGTGCTTTTGCTGGGTGAAACCGGCACCGGCAAGGAGGTACTGGCCCAGGCAATCCACTCCGTCTCCAGCCGCGCAGAGAAGCCGTTTGTGGGTGTGAACGTGGCGGCCATTCCCGATAATCTTCTGGAGGCTGAGTTCTTCGGTGTCGCGCCAGGCGCTTATACCGGCGCAGACCGCAAGCACCGGGAGGGCAAGTTCCAGCTCGCGAACGGTGGCACGCTGTTTCTGGACGAAGTCGGCGATATGCCCTTGCCGTTGCAGGCCAAACTGTTGCGGGCCCTGCAGGAAGGTGAAGTCGAACCGCTGGGCTCCAACAAGGTAGTATCTGTGGATGTCCGCGTTATTGCGGCAACCAGCCGCAATCTTGAAGCCATGATCGCCGATGGCAGCTTCCGCTCGGATCTGTATTACCGGCTCAACGTGTTGGAGATCCCCATACCACCCCTGAGAGAGCGTCTTGCCGACATCGGGTTGCTGTGCGAAACCCTGCTCTGGGAAATCAGCGAGGGGCTGGGCATGCGGGCGGAAATTACCGATGCCGGCGTGGCGGCCTTGGCCAGTTACGACTGGCCCGGCAACATCCGCGAACTGCGTAATGTGCTGGAGAGAGCCCTGACCATGAGTGAAGAAGGTGGCGTTCTGGATGCCGATGCCATGTTCAAGGTGCTGCCTCGGGCCGGGGTGCGTCCGGCCTCTCAGATTGCGCCGCGACCCATCAGGCGATTGGCTGAAACCCTGGCAGAGGCGGAAGCTCAGGCCGTGGAAGAGGCCCTGGTTGCAAGCAGGGGAAACCGCACCAAAGCCGCCCGGCTATTGGGCATTTCCCGCTCGGTACTGTACGAGAAACTGGCCAAGATGTCCTGATTTCCGGACAGGTGTCTTGATATCAGCACAAGTACGTACGACTATAGGATTATGTTGTCCGATTTTTCGGACATTTCGGAAGCTCATAAATGTCTGATTCTCTTCCTATCTATCTGATATAAAAGATAAAAAAAGTTCTGGCACAGTCCATGCTCATTCTCGAATGCAGGACGTCAGAACAACGCAGAAAACAAGACTGGCGCTTTCGTTGGACCCGAAAAATACAAATGTCTGTCTCGTTTCCTGCGATGTCTGACTACACTCAGACCTGGCTTGTCAGGAAAATCATCCTGCCGGCCAACTACAACAACAATGTCAGGAGACACGCCAATGAAACTCTTCAAGGCCCTCACCGGTATCGCTGGTGCGATTGCCCTTACAACGGGATCGGTATACGCAGACGATCTGCGTTGGAAAATGCCAGTCGCCTTCTCCACCAATCTCCCTGGCCTGGGTTCGCCTGCCGCCTGGGTTGCCGATAATCTCAACACTGCTTCCGACGGCAGTATCCAGGTTCGCGTCTATGAGCCCGGCAAGCTGGTTCCAGCTTTCGATATCCTGCAGTCTGTTTCCGACGGCAAGGTTTCCGCAGGTTACACCTGGATCGGTTACGACCAGGGTAAGGTGCCTGCGATTCCGCTGTTTGCGGCTGTTCCCTTTGGCATGAAGCCCTGGGCCTACACCGGCTGGTACTACTACGGTGGTGGCCATGAAATGTTGCAGGAAGTCTACGCCAACAAGGGCTTCAAAGTGCACGCGCAGCTGTGCGGCATTATCGGGCCTGAAACAGCTGGCTGGTATAAAGACAAAATCAACACCCTGGAAGATTACAAAGGTCTGAAAATCCGTTTCGCCGGCCTCGGCGGCAAGGTTCTGGAAAAGCTGGGTGCCTCGGTCACCATGATGCCCGGCGGTGAGCTCTTTCAGGCGTTGGAAAAAGGCACAATCGATGCGACCGAATTTTCCATGCCTGCCATTGACCAGATTCTCGGATTCGACCAGGTGGTCAAGTACAACCTCTTCCCCGGCTGGCATCAGCAGTTTACTGCCCAGTACATGCTGATCAACAAGGATGAGTGGAACAATGCGACCGATGCCCAGAAAGCACTGGTTGAAGCCTCCTGCACCGCCGCGACAACTCTGGCCCTGGCCGAAGGCGAGTACAAGAACGGCAAGGTTCTGGCCGGCTTCCAGGCTAAGGGTGTCAGCGCTGACCAGATCCCCCGCGAGGTCCTGCAGGACTTGAAGAAGGTTACCCAGGAAGTGCTGAAAGAAGAAGCTGCCAACGATGCTGACTTCAAACGCGTTTATGACAGCCAGAACGAGTTTATGGAGACCTACAAGGTGTGGGATTCACGCGCCTATGTTCCATCGGATCTTTAAGATCCGGGGCTGACCCTGAGCATCGGCTCAAATTCCGATGCTCTCCGACCAAGTCTGGATGGCCCTTCGGGGCCGTCCTTGTTTCGCAGCATAGGCTTTCTGAGCGGGGAATTATTCCATGACGGTGTCTGATCAAGACTCACCGCAAAACTCGCGGGCACCGGTGCCCGACGCAGGTGAATTTCTTCACCACCACACAGAGCTACCGACAACCCGGGTCAGTCAGCAGATGGACCGCGTGATTGCGGCGACCGGCAAGGCTGCGTCCTGGCTCTGGGTGGTGCTAACAGGCGTGATCATCTGGGCGGTGGTTGGCCGCTATGCCTTTGACCATGGTTCTGTAACATTGGAAGAGGTCCAGTGGCACCTGGCCGGCATGGGCTGGCTGCTGGGACTGGCCTATACCCTCGTGGTCGATGATCACGTGAGAGTGGATGTACTCCACGAACGCATGTCCCTGAGACGTCAGGGTTGGGTTGAACTGCTCGGCCTGTTGTTCCTGTTGTTACCGTTTCTCGGGTTGGCGATATACGAAATGATTCCCTATGCCTTCAGTTCCTGGCAACAGGGTGAAACCAGTCAGGCGCCTGCCGGGCTTCCATACCGCTGGGTACTCAAAGGTGTCGTGGCATTGTCGTTTGTTCTTCTGGCTCTGGCTGCGCTATCCCGTTTGTTGAAAGTCACTGCACTGCTTTTCGGTTTTCCGAAGCCAATCCCTGTCAAGACCGGGAATGACAAGAAAGAGGATGCGTCCTGATGGAGCTTGAAACCCTGTTTGTAATCGGTATGTTCCTGACGTTCGGGGCGTTACTGATGACCGGCTTTCCGGTTGCCTGGGTGCTGGGCGGCACCGCAGTCATCTGGACATTAGTCGGTGTAGTGGCCGTTGAAAATTTTGGTGCCAATCTCTGGTTTGACTATGCCTCCTCTATGGGGCTCATGCCCGAGCGGGTATGGAAAGTCGTAAACAGCGAGACCCTTGTGGCTCTGCCCATGTTCATCTTCATGGGCATCATGCTTGACCAGTCTGGTGTCGCCGAGCGACTGATGAACAGCATGGTAAAACTGTTTGGCGCGGTTCGCGGCGGATATGCGGTAACGGTGATTATTATTGGCGTACTGTTGGCAGCCACCACCGGTATCATTGGTGCTTCGGTCGTGTTGTTGGGCATGCTCTCTTTGCCAGTGATGATGGAGAACAAGTACGACAAGGGGTTTGCCGTGGGCACTGCCTGTGCCACCGGTACCCTCGGGATCCTGATTCCTCCTTCCATCATGCTGGTGTTGATGGCTGACCGGTTGGCGGTTCCGGAAGCCTCGGTGGGTGATCTGTTCATGGGAGCATTCTTGCCTGGCTTGCTGCTGGGTGCGATGTACGTTGCCTATGCCATCATCCGCCCCATGCTGCAGCCGCATATTGCGCCTGTGCCTGAGGGTACTGAGAAAGTATCCTGGAGTATTGTCTGGGAAGTAGCCAAGGCCGTTCTGCCCACGGCTGCGCTGATTCTCGGTGTGCTTGGTTCTATCTTTGCCGGTATAGCCACGCCCACGGAAGCTTCCGGTGTCGGCGCCCTGGGTGCTCTTTTGCTGGCTGTGATGGCAAGACGACTGAACATGGAAGTGCTCCGCTCATCAATACAACAAACCACCCGCACGTCTGCGTTTATATTTGCAATTTTCCTTGGTGCGACGGCCTTCTCTGTTGTGCTGCGGGGGCTTGGTGGCGACGAGGTGATCAAAGACGCGCTGCTGGGGCTGCCATTCGGGCCCTACGGTGTGGTGTTGAGCATTCTTTTCGCGGTGTTCCTGCTTGGTTTCTTCCTCGATTGGGTTGAGATCACTCTGATTATTCTTCCGTTGGTCGCCCCGGTTGTCCAACATCTGGAATTCAACCTGGTGTGGTTCACCATACTCTTTGCCATGTGCTTGCAGACGTCGTTCCTGACGCCACCGGTAGGCTTTGCGCTGTTCTACATCAAGGGCGTGGCGCCACCGGAAATCACGGTAATCGATATCTACAAGGGCGTCATGCCCTTTATCATTATTCAGCTGATAGCGTTGGCGATCGTATTCCTGGTGCCCGAGATCGCAACCTGGCTGCCCAGCGTGGCTTACGACTAAGGAGATAAAACCATGCGTCTAGAAAAACGGATTGCGTTGATTACCGGGGCGGGGCGTGGCATCGGCCGCGCAATCGCCGAGCACTATGGCCGTGAAGGTGCTCGCGTTGCGGTCGCGGATCTTACGCTGGAAAGCGCACAAGAGGCCGTAGACGCCATAGAAAAAGCCGGTGGCACAGCGATGGCTCTGGCCATGGACGTGACGGATGAAGCTGCAGTCGATGCAGGTGTTGCCGCCATTGTGCAAGCCTGGGGCGGCCTCGACATCGCTGTCGCCAATGCCGGTATCCAGCACATAGACCCGGTGCACAAACTGGCGTATGCGGACTGGCGCCGGGTGATCAGCGTGCATCTGGATGGCGCCTTTCTGGTAACCCGGGCCGCGCTCAAGCAGATGTACGCCAGCGGCGGGGGCACTATGCTGTACATGGGGTCTGTGCATTCGCTGGAGGCTTCGCCTCTGAAGTCGCCTTACGTGGCAGCAAAACACGGTATGTTGGGGTTGTGCCGTGCAGTTGCCAAAGAAGGTGCCGAACATGGTGTGCGCAGTAATATTATCTGCCCGGGCTTTGTGAGAACGCCGCTGGTAGATAAACAGATTCCGGAACAGGCAAAAGAGCTTGGACTTTCTGAAGAGGAAGTCATCAGCAAGGTCATGCTGAAGAACACAGTGGACGGCGAGTTCACTACGCTGGAAGATGTTTCCGAAACGGCCGTACATCTTGCGGCCTTTCCTTCGGCCGCCCTCACTGGCCAATCTATTGTCGTCAGCCACGGCTGGCACATGCAGTAAGCAACAGGAGCGACGGATGAGCCTTACAGAACAATCACCCGTAGTCTGGTCTCCCACTGAGGCGACGCTGGACAACGCCCATATGGGCCGGTTTAAAACGTGGCTTGAAGGCCAGGGTTATGGCCCCTTTGCGGATTATCACGCACTGCACCGGTGGTCCGTTGATGACCTGGAAACCTTCTGGGCCAAAGTCTGGGACTACTGTGGCCTGATATGCGAGACACCGGCCAGTAAAGTGCTGGGCAAGCGGGACATGCCCGGCGCCGAGTGGTTCCCGGGTATGAAGCTGAACTTTGCCGCCAACCTGCTGCGCCTGGCAGAAGGCGAGCATGCCAACCAGGAAGCGATTGTCGCCTACTGTGAAACCCGCCCGGTTTTGCGCCGCACCTACGGCGAACTGAAATCCGATGTCGGTGCGCTGGAAGCCTTCCTGCGCAGCAAGGGCATCAAAAAAGGCGATCGGGTAGCCGGTGTTGTAACCAACGGCTACGAAGCCCTCGCCGGCATGCTGGCGGCAACCAGCCTTGGTGCTATCTGGAGTTCCGCCTCGCCGGACTTTGGTATTGGCGCCATCCTAGACCGGTTTGGCCAGATCGAGCCCTCCGCCCTGATCGTGGTAAACGGTTATGGCTACGGCGGTAAGACCTTCGCCCGCCAGAACGATTTTGCGGAACTGATTGACGGCCTGCCAACGCTCAAATGCGTTGTCAGCGTTGAGCAACTTCCGGGAGAAACAGCGGTTCCGGGTGAGCTGGTAACTACCTGGGACGCGGCACTTGCTTTTGGTGCAGGCCAAGCACCCTCATTTGCGCCGGTCGACCCTGACCACCCGGTCTATATCCTGTATTCCTCCGGCACTACCGGCAAGCCCAAATGCATCGTGCACGGCACCGCCGGCCTGCTCGTCAATCACGCCAAAGAACTTATGCTGCACGGTGACGTAGGCCCGGAAGATCGCTTCCTCTACTTCACCACCTGCGGCTGGATGATGTGGAACTGGCAGGCCTCCGCCCTGCTGACCGGCGCTGCCGTCATTACCGTAGACGGCTCACCGGGCTACCCCAGCCTGAACTTCCTGTGGGAAACCGTAGCCGAAGAGCGCGTTACCCACTTCGGTACCAGCGCAAGATTCATTGCAGGCTGTCGCAAGGCTGAAATGGCACCGGCTGAAACCCTGGACCTCAGCAACCTGAGAATCATTTTCTCAACCGGCTCGCCTCTGCTTCCGGAGGACTACGACTGGGTATACAGTCACGGCGCGCCCAACGTACTGCTGGGCTCCATTGCCGGTGGCACAGACATCTGCGGCTGCTTTGTCGGTTCCACTCCACTGCTACCGGTACGCCGGGGCGAAATCCAGTGCAGCTTGCTGGGCGTCGACGCTGTAGCGTACGGAGACGACGGCAGTCCCGTCGAACAGGGCCGCGGTGAACTTGTCTGCCGCCAGCCTTTGCCCTCCATGCCCGTCGCCTTCTGGGACGACGCCGACGGCGAACGCTACCGTGCCGCCTACTTCGACACCTTCCCGGGCGTCTGGGCACATGGTGATTTCATTGAGTTCTCCGAGCACGGCGGCGCCATCATCTACGGCCGCTCTGACGCCACACTCAACCCCGGCGGCGTGCGCATCGGCACCGCAGAAATCTACCGCCAGGTAGAAACGGAAGCGGCCATCAAAGACAGTTTGGTAGTCGGGCGCCAGATCGACGGCGACGTAGAAGTTGTACTGTTTGTAGTAGCTGCCGAAGGCCAGGAGCTCACCGACGACCTGCTGAACCAGCTAAAAGTCCGGATCCGCAAGGGCGCCAGCCCACGCCATGTTCCCAAACACATAGTTCAGGTGCCGGACATCCCCTACACCCGCAGCGGTAAAAAAGTGGAACTGGCCGTCGCTCGCCTGATCAACGGCACCAGCAAAGCAGACAACCGGGATGCCCTGGGCAACCCGGAAGCGCTGGACCAGATTCGGGACAGGCTTGCCGAGGAGAATCTGTTGCCAAAAGGCTGATCGGAAACTTGAGCGTCAAAACAGCGTGCGGATCGGAATTTTGGTGCCGCACGACATAAAGGTGCCTTCTGCGGGCGGCCACTGTAAACCTTGCCGAGCGTTGGGGGTCAGTCCTTCCCAAAACTGTGCGGAGCCCAAGCGTCACATGGATGTGCCGCAAGGAGCGTGTTTTGGGAAGGACTGACCCCCAACGCGATACTCCCAAGCCAACCAAGCTGTATGCCAAATGTTAGAAAGTTTCGTAAATTCCCGCCACATAGCCACACTGTCACCGAAGATCAGGGGTTTTTAGTCCGTTCTTATACTAAGATCGTAACCCGAGATTACAAAAAAATGGTATCTTAGTAGGCCTATTAAAAGTTCCAAAATCAGTCATTGCAAAGATCAGGCGCCCAAAAAGCGCAAGATCACGCCATGACCGTCCTGAACCCACCTATAAGCCTGAGGACGAAAATGACATCATCCAAAGCAAAGATCGTTTACACACTGACCGATGAGGCGCCTGCCCTCGCTACACGGTCACTTCTTCCGATTCTGGAAACCTACGCCAAGCCGGCTGGCATTGAATTCGAAACCAGTGATATATCCCTGGCGGCCAGGATTCTCGCGACCTTCCCGGAGTACCTGGAAGAGAATCAGCGGGTTCCGGATGCCCTTGCAGAGCTGGGCGAGTACACCAAAGACCCCGACGCCAACATCATCAAGCTGCCGAACATTTCTGCCTCCATACCGCAGCTGCGCGCGGCCATTAAAGAACTGAATGATCAGGGTTACAAGGTTCCTGAATACAATGAGAACCCTGAAACCGACGAAGAAAAAGACATCACAGCCCGCTATGCCAAAGTACTGGGCAGCGCCGTGAACCCGGTTCTGCGTGAAGGCAACTCCGACCGTCGGGCACCAGCCGCCGTCAAAGCCTTCGCACGTAAATATCCCCACACTATGGGTGATTGGAGCCCGGCTTCACGTACCCATGTAGCGCACATGCGTGGTGGCGATTTTTACTCCAACGAACAGTCCCTGACCCTCGACAAGGCGACCAACGCCCGCATCGTTTTCGAGAACAAAAGCGGCAAGCAGACCGTGCTCAAATCCGATTTGCCTCTGCTGGAAGGCGAAGTGCTCGACGGCATGTTCATGAGCAAGAAAGCGCTCTGCAAATTCTTCGAAGATGTCATCGAAGATTGCGAAAAGACCGGTGTAATGTTTTCCCTGCACGTCAAAGCCACCATGATGAAAATCTCCCACCCGATCGTGTTCGGTCACGCGGTGAAGATTTACTACAAAGAGCTGTTTGATCAGTACGGCGACCTGTTCGAAGAAATCGGTGTAAACCCGAACAACGGCCTGTCTTCCGTACTTGAGAAGATCAAGTTGCTGCCGGAATCCAAGCAGGAAGAAATCCAGGAAGCTCTGCACAAAACCTACGAGCACCGCCCGGAAATCGCTATGGTTGATACCGTCAAAGGTATCACCAACCTGCACATGCCGAGCGACGTTATTGTTGACGCCTCCATGCCTGCAATGATCCGCAACTCCGGTAAAATGTGGGCCCGAGATGGCAAGCTCAAGGACACCAAGGCCGTTATGCCGGAGTCCACCTACGCCACCATCTATCAGGAAGCGATTAACTTCTGTAAGACTCACGGTGCATTCGATCCCACCACTATGGGCACAGTGCCAAACGTGGGTCTGATGGCGCAGAAAGCCGAAGAGTATGGCTCCCACGACAAGACCTTCGAAATCCAGGAAGACGGTATTGTGCGTGTGGTTGCCGAAGATGGCACCGTTCTGACCGAGCACAACGTGGAACAGGGCGATATCTGGCGCGCGTGCCAGACCAAAGACCTGCCGATCCGCGACTGGGTCAAGCTGGCGGTTAATCGCGCCCGCGCTACCGGTACGCCTGCTGTGTTCTGGCTGGACGACGAGCGTGCTCACGATGCCGAGCTGATCAAGAAGGTTCATACGTACCTTAAAGATCATGATACCGAGGGTCTCCATATCCGTATCGAGTCGCCCGTTCGCGCCATTCGCTGGACCATGGAGCGCCTGATTCGTGGTCTGGATACCATCTCTGTAACCGGCAACGTGCTGCGTGACTACCTTACCGACCTGTTCCCGATTCTGGAGCTGGGTACCAGTGCCAAGATGCTGTCAATTGTTCCGCTGCTGAACGGCGGTGGGCTCTACGAAACCGGCGCTGGCGGTTCTGCACCCAAGCACGTGCAGCAATTGCTGCAGGAAGACCACCTGCGCTGGGATTCGCTGGGCGAGTTCCTTGCTATTGCGGTGTCGCTGGATGAACTGGGTGAGAAACACGACAATCATCGTGCACGCCTGCTGGGCCAGACTCTCGACAAAGCCACCGAGCGTCTGCTGGAAAACAACCAGTCGCCTTCCCGCGTGACCGGTGAGCTGGATAACCGTGGCAGTCACTTCCACCTTGCGCGCTACTGGGCAGAGGAGTTGGCAAGCCAGGATAGCGACAAGGAACTCAAAGAGTTCTTCACTAAAATGTCGGCGCAGCTGGAAGAAAACAAGGACAAGATCCTGGAGGAAATGAGCGTTGTCCAGGGTCATCCGGCGGATATCGGCGGCTATTATCACCCACCTGCGGAGAAGGTGAAGGCGGTCATGCAGCCAAGTGAAACTCTCAACCGGATTATGGAAGATGCCCGCGCATCGGTGAAATAATCCCGGACGGCACCCGGGCACCTCGCCTGGGGCTGCCTGAGACAGAAGCCCGGAAAGCCTGTAACACGGCTCTCCGGGTTTTTTATGCCTGCTGCAGCGGCACCAGTTGCCCGCCGGTCAGCCGGGCCAGATCTTCGGGTGAAAGCTCAATCTCCAGCCCGCGGCGGCCAGCGCTGACGTAGATAGTGTCAAAGGCCTCTGCAGAGGCGTCAATCAAGGTTTTCAGGCGGTTCTTCTGGCCCAGCGGACTAACGCCTCCCAGCACGTAACCGGTGCGGCGCTGGACTTCCTGCGGGTCCGCCATGCTTGCTTTCTTTCCGCCGGCAGCCTTGGCGATCAGCTTCATGCTCAGCATGCCGGTGACCGGCACCACGCCAACGGCAAGGGTTTTGCCATCAACGGTTACAACCAGAGTTTTGAATACTCGTGCCGGATCTACCCCCATTTTTTCGGCGGCTTCATTGCCGTAACCCGCACTGGCTGGGTTGTGTTCGTATTCGTGGATGTTGTGGGGAATACCGGCTTTACAGGCCGCATCGATACCGGGGGTCATAGGTTGCTCCTGAAACCATTGGTTTTTCTTTTGCTCAACGGTCTATGATAACTTCAGAACGAACCAACCCGAAGACGGAATAAAAACAGTCACCAACACCAAGGCGTACCCGATGAACCCGATAGCCCGTCGTGCACTGCACAGTTGCAAGGTTCCCAAGGACTTGTCTACCGTTACTCACCGTGATGTCGCCGGTGAAAAGCCGGAAGCGGTTGGCGTTGATCCCCGAACGGTAGACACTATCTGGAAAAGCGTCGAAGCCCTTTACCGTACGGGTGTCCATCCTGGCATCCAGATATCGGTGCGGCACAGGGGTGAGCAGATTCTGCACCGGGCGATTGGCCATTCCAGCGGCAACGGCCCTCATGACCCCGTCGGCACACCCAAAGTGGCGATGACCACGGAAACGCCTATTTGTTATTTCTCCGCGTCCAAGGCGGTCACTGCTTTATTGATGCACATGTTGGTGGAACAGGGGCTGGTCAATCTGATGGATCCAGTGTCCTACTACTGTCCGGAGTTCGCGACGAACGGAAAGCGCACCATTACGGTGCATCAAATTCTCTCGCACCGAGGCGGAATTCCGGCAATCCCAAAAGACACGCCGATTGATGTGCTATGGGATCAGGACGAGATTTGGCGTCTGCTGTGTGAAGCCAGAGCCGTCGAGGTAGACGGCTCCAAGGTTGCGTATCATGCGGTAACTGGAGGCTACGTACTCCAGCGCGTGCTGGAGAAGGTGACGGGCGATACCATCGAAAACTATCTCGACAGGCATCTTCGCAAGCCAATGGGTATGAAGTGGTTTACTTACGGGATTCAACCTGAAAACCTTCATGAGCTGGCCACCAATTACGCTACCGGGCCTACCCCGCGCTTCCCTGTGTCCTGGATCGTCAACCGTGCGCTTGGCGGTGATATCTCTACCGTGGAACACGTGACCAACGATCCGCGCTTCCAGGAAGCTGTGATTCCGGCGGGCAATCTGTGCGGCACGGCCGAGGAAATGGGGCGATTCTTCCAGATGATGCTTAATGGAGGTACCTGGAATGGCAAGCGTATCTGCAGCGAAATCACCGTTCGCCGGGCCATTCAGCAGTTCGGTTCGTTACAGATTGACCGCACCATGATGATTCCCATGCGTTTCAGTGCCGGCATGATGCTGGGCGGCAATCCGGTTGGCTTGTGGGGGCAAAAAAGTCGCTACGCGTTCGGGCATGTGGGGCTGATCAACAAGCTCTGCTGGGCAGATGCCGCCCGGGATATCTCCGTAAACCTGCTCAATACCGGGTTTCCTATTGTGGGGCATCACCTGCCTGCGCTGTGCAAGTTTGTTTATACCATTGCCAGTCAGTTCCCATTTCGCCCGGAAAGCGAGCGCCCTGTGGTCGCCGCCTGAAGCGACGACCATTCACAGGGTTCTTAGCTGGGCCTCCAGAATGCCAAGCACGGATGACAGAATGTCGCGGAAGTCCGTTAGCGTCTGAGTGCGCTGGATGACGTCCTCGCGGCTCTCGTCCAGCTTTTCAAGCTTGGGCACAACCCGGCGAATGCCTTCAGTGATCACCTCATAAGGATAGTGGTGATCCTGAATACTGAGCTTGTTTATCTCGGACACTTCCTGGCTGAAAATACTGATGATGTCGTACAGCATGTCCTTGTGCTGGATGCTGGCGGCTTCCCAGTATGCGTCGTCCAGCAGTTCAAGAAGGGAGAGGTATTCCCTCAGGGTATCGGCAACGGATGTCTGGCTCATAAACAATCCCGGTAGCTGGAAAAGAAACAGTCAGAAGAACTATAGCAGCGGATTCGTCGGGATTCTCTGTGTGCCTGCTCTGTTGCTGGATAATGGCGTAAAGTTGAAAGCATATTCATTTGTTGCACTTTGTCGGACAACTGTGCAAACTGCACTCTGATAAAGGAACTGTCGCCACTCAATGGATGAGAGACAATGGACAAGTACACAACTCAGCATCACGACTATCTTTCACCGACCAGAAACGTCCGGCTCGATCATCACGACAGCGTGCTAAGCCATGTGCACCAACAAGTCAGTATGGAAGTAGAGCGGCTGGAACGCCGAATCGAAGTTCTGCGCCTGACCAAGGCGCCCCACGTTGCCGTTATGATTTCAGCCTATGAGCGGATGATTGAGCACAAAAAAAGCTTTTTGCAGACCTGCGATCTTGATGAGCATCGCGGTTACTGACGCACGTAGGCTCCGGTTGCAGTCCAGCTCACAGCCGCATCGCTTTCTGTATCTTCGATGTCGAAAGTCGAAAAGACCAGGTCTACATTGGTTGCCGGATTGAACGCCGACTCCCCGGTATCCTCCAGCCCGCAACCGCCCCGATCCGACTGCAGACAATAAACCATAAGACAGGCATCGACCCTCGCGGAGACCACATTTTGCAGCAACGGTGTAACCCGGCTTCAGGCAAAGCAGTGCAGTGGCTGCTTGTCGCCATGTTTTTGGTATCGGCTCTGGCGCCCGGTCTGGCGAGCGCTCAGGAGCAGTGCCGAAATGGCCAGATCGTTCTGGAACGCAATACGGAAAGCGTCCGTGATTTTGGCGGTTGCATCTCTTATATGGAGGATGCCGGCCAGCTTTATCTTTTACCGGACATTCTGAACATGGAACCTGAGCGGTTCACCCGCCACGAAAGCGGCGTACTGAATTTCGGCTATACCGAATCTGCTTACTGGACCCGCTTTGATTTGCGTGCAGATACCGGAGAGGTGGGTACAGAGTGGATTCTGGAGCTGGCCTTGCCGCTGGTAGACGAGGTGGTGCTGTATCTGGTGCGCGATGGAGAGCTGATTGACCAGCGCAAAGCAGGCTATCAGGACAACTGGGCAGAGCGTGATCTGGCTGTGCCAAACCCCACCTTCCGGTTGACCCTGGAGCCCGGCAGCGTTACCTCTGTATACCTGCGCATTATCAATACCAACACCTTCCGCTTACCTGTCAGCCTCTGGAACCCCAATAGCTACATTGAAAAAGTGTCGGTGGACGAAATCGTCCGGGGTGCGCTGTTGGGGAGCCTGCTGGCCATTCTGGCCTACAACCTGTTTGTAGCCGTTTCAGTTCGCGAGCGCAGCAACATTTACTACGTGCTCTATCTGGTCTCAGCGGCGGTGTTTATTGCGACCGAACAGGTTCATGGTATCCAGCTGCTGGATAGCCGGCCTGCTCTGCTCGACAAAGAGTACCTGCATTTCCAGATCATCATGACCTGGTTCTGGGGCCTGCTGATGGCCCGCGCCCTGCTCGAAACCCGTACTCGTTCAATGGATCTGGACCGGGTTATCATGATGTGCATTTATTCCGTTGTCCTTACTTTTCTGTTGTCGCTGTTCCTTCCGTACCACGTTGCGATGGAATGGATTGTTATTGGTTCGATGCTGCTCTGTCTTATTCTGATCGTGGTGAGCTACCTGTCCTGGCGTTATTACAACCCGGCGGCTCGCTCCTACTTTTTCGCATGGACCCTGGCACTCATTGGTTTTGGCATCTATGCGCTGACGGTTATGGGTTATCTGCCGCTTAATACGTTCACCAGTTACGCGCCCCAGATCGGGCTCACCGCTCAGATTATCCTGTTTTCCTTTGCTCTGGCCGACCGGATCAAGCAGGTTCAGGGCCAGGCACTGAACTGGAGCCGGCGGGCACTAAACAGCCTGCAGCGTTACCAGTCATTGTTTGATAACGCCATTGAGGGCGTTTTCCAGATGTCGCCCGCGCGGCAGTTTGTAACGGCCAACCCTGCCATGGCGCGGTTAATGGGGTTCGGCAATAGTCGGGAGCTGTTGGCAAATAACCCGGATGTACTGGAGGCGTGTATTGCAGATAACCAGTTGCGGGAACTGGTGGTTGAACAGCTGGAGGCACGAGGCACGATAAAAGGGGTGGAGGCTCGCTATCTGACGAACGCCGGAGAGGAGCGCTGGGCCATTATTTCACTCCACACAGCCTACGATACTAATGGCGAGCCTACGCACCTGGAAGGAACCTGCGTCGATTCCACAGAAAGCCATCGCCGCCAGCGCATTGAGCGCGAACGGGAACAGGAACGGCTGGAGAAAGAGCTTGCGCGCAATTCCGCAGAGGCCAAGAGCCAGTTCCTGGCCAACATGAGTCATGAGATCCGAACGCCGTTGGCGGCCATTATTGGCTACGGTGAGACGCTTATGGACCCGGATCTTGATGAGCAGGAAAAGCGCAGCAGCGCGGAGACCGTTGTCCGGAGCGGGCGACACCTGCTTGAACTGGTGAATGATATTCTTGACCATTCCAAAATCGATGCCAACAAGCTCGATGTGGACGTAGTTCCGGTGAACCTGGCAGAGCTGTTAGATGAGATTCGTGCTTTTTTTGCCCCTCGGGCCAAGGAAAAAGGTCTCGACTTCAATATACTCTGTGAATTCCCGCTGCCCGAGCAGATCCAGACTGACCCGACGCGCCTGCGCCAGATCATTATCAATTTGTGTGGAAATGCGCTTAAATTTACGGAAAAAGGGTCAATCTCCCTGTCGATACGTTGTGACCGTGAGCAGGAAATGCTGGTCGCCCGGGTTGTCGACACGGGAATAGGCCTGAAACCGGAGCAGATTGGTCGGCTGTTTGATCCCTTTGCTCAAGGCAGTGCTGCAATTTCCCGACAGTATGGCGGCACTGGCCTCGGCCTGAGTATCTCGCGGCGGCTGACGGAAATGCTGGGTGGCAGTATCCGTGTGAGTAGCACTTACGGAGAGGGCAGCGAGTTTGAGTTATCGATTCGTACCGGTGCCCTGGATCAGGTTCACTTCCTGCGGGATGCGTCGGAGATGAGTCAGCGCCGGCGAACCATTCCAATGGTTGTGGCGCCACGCCTTTCCGGGCGCATACTCTGTGCGGAGGACAACGACGTAAACCGGCGCCTGGTCTCGTTGCTGGTGAGTCGTACCGGAGCTGAGCTTGTGCACGTGGGTAACGGCGCCGAAGCGCTTGAGATGGCTGTCCGGGAGCCTTTTGACCTGGTTCTGATGGACATTCAGATGCCCGTAATGAATGGGCGCGATGCCACCGCAGCGCTGCGGGAGGCCGGGGTGAATACGCCCGTTATCGCACTGACCGCCAATGTGATGTCTGAAGACATTGCCGACTACCGATTTGCAGGCTGCAACGAACACCTCGCTAAACCCATCGACAAGCAGTGCTTTTATGAGGTTCTGGCCCGGTACCTGAAGGTTAATGTCGGCAACGCCGTAGAGCTGGGCCAGCAATACCGTGGCCGGGTGCTGGTGGCTGAGGACAATGAAGAAAACCGGCAGCTTGTAGAACGGATGCTGAACCGCCTTGGCCCGGATGTTGTAGCGGTTGCCTCGGGCGCTGAGGCTGTACGTAAAGCGCTTTCAGAATCGGTGCAACTGGTACTCATGGATCGGCACATGCCGGAAATGGACGGCGTGGCAGCTACGCAGCTGCTCAGGCAGGCGGGTTTCCGGCGCCCGATCATTGCCTTTACAGCGGGCGACCAGCAGGAAACCGATGCGCTGCGTGATGCAGGTTGCGATGGAGTGCTGGAAAAACCGATAGATGAGCATCGTTTGCAGGCACTGTTGGGTCGTTTTCTGAAGCCTGGGTTGGCTCGGGACGGCCGTGTGGAGAGCGACGAGGAAATCGGCCGCCTGGCAGCCAGATTTCTGTCAGGGCTGAGTGAACGCCGGGAGCGGATGAACCAGGCATTGGCAAACGGTGATCAGGCCGTGCTTGAAACGGAAACGCATCAGATCAAAGGTTCTGCGGGCGCCATGGGGTATCCGGCAATGACCCGTCAGGCGGGCATTCTGGAGGCGCTTGTAAAGGTCACCTGCCCGCAGTGGAGCCAGGTTCGCAGTGAACTGGCGATACTGGATCAGATGATAGTGAATGAACAAACACAGAGTAAAACAGGATCGGGCCTATGAGTGAGCGGCAGTTACACCGAGAACACCAGTCCATGAGCATGATGTACGGCACCTACGCCGATATTCTGTTCGTGCTTTTTCCTTTCCTTGTTATTGGTATGCAGCGCCTTTGGGATGGTCGCCTTTATGAGACTCTGATGAATGCAGATCTGAGCATAGCCGCCGCCATTCTTGCCGGCCTTGCCATCGGGAAGTTTGTGCTCGGTCTGGTCACTAACCGGGACCTTGGCCGCTATAAGGAGCGTATTGTATTCTTTATCGCGCTGACACTGTTTGTGGTGCTCGGGCCCGCCATTATTCTGATGCTAAGCATCACCGTGGGCACCGAAGTACCGGGATTTGTGGCATTTGTGCAGCCTGTGCTGCTGATTATTGCGATTTCGCTTTATTCAACCGCTGTCAGTATCAGCAATATACTGACTCGGGATGACGGCCAGGAACCTTACACGGCCAATGCTGATGAGCATCTGACGGACATCGCCCACGTTCCGGGAGCCAGGCATGCGCCACTGGATCTTCCTCGCCACACAGGCACCGACTCTTGGTAATCGCCGTTCTGCAATGCGCCCGGCGAAAATAGGAGACAAAAGATGGGTAATTTGACCGTACTGGTTGTTGAAGATGAGCCAGTGATGCGCGAACGCCTGGTTGAGATGCTTTATAAAGCTGGAGCAACTGATGTAACAGAGTGCGAAAATGTGGCGTCGGCCCAAAAGGCATTTGATGGCGGCAAGTTCCATATCGTGCTGTTGGATCTCGGCTTACCGGATGGCGATGGCCATGAATTGATGAAGGCATTCAAAGCGGCCCGGGACGGACAGCATATTGTGCTGGTCACTGCGGATGACTCTATCGACAGCATTCAACGGGCAATCAGCGCTGGTGCCAACGGCTATGTCGTGAAGCCTTACTCCCAGGAGAAAATTTACGATGTAATCGGCAATTATGAAGTGGTGCATGATGGCGGCCTGGCAAAGATACAGGGTCTGAACCGGCCCCATTAACTGGCTTCGACGCTCGGGGTTTCGTGGGGGAGCAGACCCGGTAGTGGAAAGTCCGTAGCCACTAACTCGTACAGATATTCAGTGCCGCATGGGCGATAATTCGCATACTAACTAACACCCATGCTTGAAGATACCCAGAGGTTGAAACCTAAGAAGATGTCCGAAGAATCCGGATCTGCCCGCAATAAGTTCCGTTTCCATTTCGCAGTAGAAATCATTCTGGTAGCCGCGCTGGCTATATACATGGTGCTGGCACAGGGACAGGTCGTTGGTGATGATCTTGCCTTCACCGTTGTAGGGGCCGGGCTAATGGCGCTGGTCACTTACTGGACCTTATCTACCCTGAGGGACGGTCTGGAAATGGTCGTTCTCAGAGCGCGCGGCCTGAAGCTGAAGCACTGACGTATTCCCAGGTTTTCTGCAGAATCAGAGCATCGTTTGCCGCGCGGTGAACGGGTAGGCCCAGCTCTGCAATAACCTGCTGGCGTGCATCTGGCCACAGCTTTACCTGCCGTGAATCGAGCAGCATGGACACAGACTCCAGTTGGAATCCGGGCTTCATACCGGCAGCTCGGAACAGCCGATACAGCCAGAAACTGTCGAATGTCCAGGCGTCGCAGAACACGTAACCGGACAACAGCCGGTTAAGGTGATGAGCCACCTCCGTTACGGCATTGCCCTCCGCAGACAACCTTGCTCTTGAAATGCCATGAATCTGCTCCGCGCTTGCTGACCAGTCCTGCCAGAGTACGTGGGGCGCAATCAGCCAGCTATGGAGCGCGCTGTCAGGCATGCAAACGCCCACCTCGATCGGGTAGCTTGCAATCAGATCAAGGCTTGATGCCTCGAAATCGATAAATGCCGGGCGCGGTTCTGTGATCATTGGCAGTCTGACAGTCAGGTTGTTTTGGGGCCAGTTTACCCGCCCGCCTTCACAGACGCGAACCCAACCCGCCTTTGCACTGTTACAATACGCGGATTATATTGCCCGGTTTTTACACAATCGTTTATCGCTTTGCCAGGAGCCTGCATGACTGACACCGTGGTTGTAATCTATTCCGGAGGTATGGACTCCTTTACCTTGCTGCATCGTGCGCGCGCCCTGGGGTTGAAGATTCATGCGTTGTCCTTCAATTATGGCCAGCGTCACGTCCGTGAGCTTGATGTTGCCCGCTCTGTTTGCACAGACCTCGGCATTCCCCACAAGGTGATCGACATACGCGCCATGAGCGAGGTTATGTCCGGTTCAGCGCTGACCTCCGACGACGCCATACCCGAAGGGCATTACGAAGAAGAAAACATGAAAGCCACGGTGGTACCCAATCGCAACATGATCCTCCTCTCCCTGGCAACCGGCTATGCCGTAACCGTGAATGCAGGTGCTGTGTGGTACGGAGCTCACGGAGGCGATCATGCAATTTACCCAGACTGCCGGCCGGAGTTTGTCAAAAAAATGGATGCCGTATGCCGCATAGCCAACTACGAACCCGTGGGTATCGAGGCGCCGTTCATGCATATGAGCAAAGGTGAAATTCTGGCCGAAGGCCTGAAGCTCGGGCTCGACTACGCCCACACCTGGACTTGCTATAACGGGCGGGGAAAGGCCTGCGGGCTCTGTGGCTCCTGTGTGGAACGACTCGAAGCCTTCGCGGAAAACGGTCTTGCAGATCCGTTGGATTACGAGGTGGGGCGCTGATGTACCGGGTCAAGGAAGCGTTTTATACCTTGCAGGGTGAGGGTGCCCAGTCGGGGCGCTCTGCAGTGTTCTGCCGTTTCAGTAAATGCAATTTGTGGACAGGCCGGGAAAAAGACCGCGCAACGGCGGTGTGTAATTTCTGTGATACGGATTTTGTGGGCACGGATGGCCAGAATGGCGGCGCCTTTGAAACCGCAGAGGCCCTGGCGGCTCACATCCACAGTCTCTGGCCGGATGCGCCAGGGGCACCCTATGTGGTTTGTACTGGTGGTGAGCCGTTATTGCAGCTGGACGACGAGCTGATCAATGCGTTTCATCAACAGGGCTTCGAGGTGGGTGTAGAAACCAACGGCACCCTGCCAGCGCCAGCCGGTATTGACTGGCTGTGCGTAAGCCCGAAGGCGGATGCCCCGGTGGTGATTGAGGCCTGCGATGAGCTGAAGCTCGTATATCCGCAGCCCAAGGCCATGCCGGAGAGGTTCACCCATATAAAGGCACGGCACTTTTTCCTTTCGCCCATGGCATCACCGTCAGCCGTGGATGGCGGCACAGACCCGGTCAAGCAGAGCAATACTCGCAAAGCCACGGATTACTGCCTGGCAAACCCTCGGTGGCGCCTGACCCTGCAAATGCACAAAATCATCGGAATCGACTGATGACGCAGTAACCGGTGTCTGTGCGCGCGGAAACACCGCGGGCGATTCCCGTTCAATTGCCCTGGTAGTGGCTTGGGTTGACGCCATGTTCACCGCTTTTTACGCTCAGGTCCAGCCCGACCCGAAGCAGCAGATCGCGTTCGTCCAGACCAATACTGTTCAACAGTTCAGCCAGTATATGCAGGTAGATGGCCGGCATATCCAGGTCCTGAGTAATCGAGGCCAATCAGCTTGATTAAGGCAGGGTTAGTCAGGATCCGCGGGGAGGTTCAGAGCCGGATATCGGTGATCACCGGGTTGTGATCAGATGAGCGCCACGGCGACGCAGCGGTGCCCGGAAAATTGTTTTTGTATGTCAGAGCCGATGGCTCGTCGGCATTGATGTTCCAGGTTCTGGCACTGATGATCCGTGATTTGAGGGGCGGCGAGGCGAGAGCGTAATCCAGCGAACCTTTTTCACCTTTGTATCGATAGGTGTATTGGTCACACTGCTGAGCGGTGCAGGGGTGAAAATGATGGACCATGCTGGTGAAGCCCGCCTGTTGCAGGGCCTGTAAGGGCGCCTCCCGGAAATAGCTATTGAGATCACCGGTGATCAGCGTACCCGCAAGGTCCGGGATCTGCGGCAGTTGTTCAAGCCAATCTGCAAGGGCATGAGCCGCTTCTGTGCGGCGCGCGGCATAGCACCCCTGACCGTCATTCCTGTCGCGATTGGGGCCTGTTGCACCTTGGCAGGACTTTGATTTCAGATGTGGCACCACGACCTGAATTGCAAGACGCCGGCCTTCGGGTCGGAAGGTCTGACTCAGCGGGGGGCGGCCCTGTTTGCTGAACGGGCCGGTGTTCAGGCGTTCCGGCGTTGCCTCGGCTGCGATGCGATCACGCCGATACAGTAAGCCCGTGCGGATCTTGTCCTGGCCATCAGCGCCCGGGGTGGCAACAAAGGCCCATTGTGGCCCGAGAGCCTGTGCCAGTTGTGCAATTGCGCTGACGCTACTGTAGCCGTCATTCTCAAGCTCAGTAATGGCCAGAATATCCGGATCCGGCCGGCGGAGCGCTTCTATGAGCCGTCGTTGCTGCACCTCCAGAGCCAACGCAGTTGGAGCGCCTCGCGCCGTTGGAAAGCCTCCACCCTCGCCATCTCCGTTAAAATAGTTCTCCAGATTCATGGTCATAACCCGGATATGCTTCTCCTCCGGACGGGCGGGTGCGGGTGGTCTCACGTTTACCGACTCAAAAACCGGTGGTTTTTTCGGTTGTATCCGCCAGGCTCCGAACCGGTAATCGAGAATCCCCGTGAGTTCCTGGACCATATCGCCACTGCGAACCGTGCTCTTGTTACTCAGACCACCGGGTGGCCAGGGTATCGGGCGGGGATCGCGAGCGCTGCGGCCATCGTCCAGCAGAAGTCTCTGCTGTCGGTTTCGGTCGGCGATCTGTGTGGCCTGTGGGCCTGGTTCCAGGTATTCCGTGGACACCACTTGATCGCCAGCTGCCAGTGTGAGTTCGCCGTAACGTGCCAGGTTCCAGGAATCGATAACCGTCAAGGGCTGAGCCACCTGGACCCGCATGTTTTCAAGAGATTCCAGTGCGTCCGGCCAAAGCAGCGTCAGAGTTTGAGCTTTCGGGAGGGATGCCGAGCCGCAGGAGGTGATCGTTTGAACATCGGCCAGTTCGGTCAGACCATGGAATTCCTTGACGGTGCCACTAACGCGCAAGCGTTGCCCCGGCGCCCCCGTCTTTTTGCGGGTATAAATAAACAGAGCTTCGGAGGTCTGGGGGTTACCGTCGGTTTCGCCGTCAGCCTGCTGCAGATAAAAGCCGTTAAAACCAGCGCCCATGCGGGCGTCGAACGTGAGAATGCCCTCTACAGTAACGCGATCACCGGCGAGCGGAGAGGTGTCACCCTGACCCTGAATTTCAGAGACCGGTATCGCCGGCTCGCCACAAGCGGTTGCTGCAAAGCCGTATGAGGCAGGTAGCGAAAAAACAAGGAACAGGGCACAAAAGTGCTTTGTGCTCGGGGCCGTCACCATGCTGATTCGTTTATCTGAGACCCGCAACGGCTTTCAGGGCGCGTTCGCGTTTGCTGCCGAAGCCGAGCTGATCCGGATTGGTCAGTTCAAGTTGTTGAATCAGCGGGTCTGGATGATGGTTGTCCAGTGTGATTCCAAGCCGCGACAAAACGTAAGGTGCAAGAGCGGCCCGGGTATCAACATCCAGAACGCCATTTTCCATGCCGTAGTCCAGCGCGATAATCTTTTGTTGGGCCTCCGTCAGGCGATGATCGGGAGTGATCGACATGGTGACGTTGCGGTTCCAGTCATCATCTTGCTGGCTGGAGTGCTTGGCTTTCTGTCGCAGAGCGATGGGTGCAGCGTGAAAGCGGCTGAGGGCGAAGTCCCGGAATTCGCGATTGGAGTCACACCAGGCGCGCAGGTGCCAGTTGTTTCCGGTGCAAACCAGCGTGTGCGGCTCAAAAATGCCCTCTACAGCTTCAGGGCGGCTCAAGGATGCGTAACTTGCTTTGAGTTGGCGACCATGGCGGGTGGCGGCGACAACGGCGCGCATGGTTTCGGGTGCGATAACCCGGATCGGGGCGTAGACAACGGTACTGTCTGGCAGTCCGATATCAAGGTCTTCGAAAGTGCCGCTGAGGCTTTGCTGGCGTGCGAGCAGGTCCTGGTATTCGCTGACGTTTCCACGCGTAACCACAGGCCTGAAACGGGCCGCAGGCACGTAGCCTTTGAGGTGGCGATCATAAACAAGATTGCCCGGTGCCAACTCGCGCAGGTAAGTGTTTATATCCTTGGATGCCTGCTGCCGGCCGATACCAAAGCTGTGACAAATGTGGTTGGTGGTCAGGCGACCTTCCCACAGTGCAATGGTTTCGATGAGTCGGTAGCGAAGCAGCAAATCCCATCGGATGGGCCAGTCCGTTTTCTTCATAACCAGACGCTCACGGGTTTATTGAATATCTGTAGTTTATGTTACCTCCTATGCCACGGTTGTTCTGTTACGTCACATTAATGTGAAACATTGTGAAACCGCGCCATAGACGGGTTTGACACTCCCGCGCTGCGTGCTACAGACTTGCGGCAAGTGCGTAGTAGTCACTTCGCTGAGGTGCTGTTGTAATACGGTCCCAGTAAAGCCCGGAGCTTTCTCAATGACCCGAACGGTCGCCTCCCTTTCTGCTCTTCTCATGAGTATCGTTCTGCTGGTCAGCGGAAATGCGTTTCTGATGACACTGCTGGGTATTCGCCTGAGCATCGAGTCGGTCTCACCAGACGTTATCGGCTGGGTGCTGGTGTGCTATTCCATTGGCTTTGTTCTGGGTACTCTTTACGTGCACCGAATTATTGGCCGGGTTGGCCATATTCGAGCGTTTGCTGTATTTGCGACGATTGCTGCCGTGACGGCACTCCTCTATCCCATGGCAGTTTCCGCGGAGCTCTGGGCATTTTTGCGGGTGCTTTCGGGATTCAGCATTGCCGGCGTGCTGGTTGTTATAGAAAGCTGGTTCTCCAGCCGTGCCACCAACAACAACCGGGGCGCCCTGTTTGCGGTCTACCAGATCGTTTTTTACCTTTCTGCCGCTGGTGGCCAGCTTATTGTCAACGTGGGCGATCCAGCCAACTTCATGCCATTTTCCCTCGCCGCGATTCTGCTGGCGCTGGCGCTGATCCCTTTGTCCCTTACCCGGATGGAAGCGCCGATCATCGAACAGGTTCAGCGCATCTCGTTTTTTACGCTCGCCCGCGAGTCATTTACCGGCGTTTCCGGCGCCGTGATCTGTGGCATTCTGATTGGCGGTTTTTATGCACTGGGGCCGGTGTACGCAACCCTGATGGGGTTGGATGTCGCCAAAACTTCAACCTTTATGGCCAGCGCCATTATTGCGGCCATGCTTCTTGCCTGGCCACTGGGGCGGCTGTGCGACCGCTTTGATCGCCGCCGGGTCATGTTCTGGGCGGTGTTTGCGGCGGCAATGGCAGCCGTTGCCGTCAGTTTTACGGGCGCTGGGAACCTCTGGCTGCTCATGCTTCTGGTGGGAATATTTACCGGCCTTTCGGCAATGATTTACCCGATTTCTGTTGCTATAACCAACGATCGCATGGAAAGCACTCGTATCGTAGCGGCCAGTGCTACTTTGCTACTCAGCTACGGTGTTGGCAGTGTCATCGGCCCCATTGCGATGGCGGAGCTGATTAATCTGATGGGCCCGAAAGGCCTGTTTGTGGGCAATGCCGGGGTCTTGTTTGTTCTTGCGGTGATCACGTCGCTGCGCATTAATTATACCGATGATGTCGCTGTAAAGGACCAGGAGCATTATGTGCCCGCAATGCCCGAAACCTCTTCTGTACTGACAGAAATGGATCCACGGAATACGGAATTCCATGAATCCCCTGAGGTTGAAGAAATGCATGAGGAATCTCTGCGTCACACCGGCTGACGCAGGGGAACCGGCCAGGCTTTCGGTTTTTCCCGATTTCGTTTTGTTTTAAATTCTGTTCTTATCTTAATGGTTAGCTTACTATTAGTAGCTTTCCCATAATGTGAGTCTTTTGGTCGGTGCTGTGTGGCTCACGAAGCGCGATTCCGGCCCCGGAACGGAGTGTTAACCATGAAAGATCAGTTCCCCTTTGCTGTCGCCCGGGTAACCCGTCGCTGGCGCAAGCTGTTAGACGAGCGCCTGAAAGACCTGGGTGTTACCCAAGCACGCTGGACCACCATGGTCTACCTCAAGGAAGGTGGCGAAGGCCTCACCCAGCGGGAGCTTGCGGGCCTGATGGCTATCGAGAATCCTACGCTTGTCCGTTTGCTGGACAGCCTGGAGCAGCAAAAGCTGATTGAGCGTCGGGCATGCCCGAATGATCGCCGGGCTCGCCGCCTGCATCTCACAGACCCCGGTCGGGAGTTCATGGAAGTTCTGTCTGCCCGGGCCAATGCACTGCGGGACGAAATGCTTGACGGTATCAGTGAGAATGAAATCGAGAGTGCGCTGAAAGTGTTCCACAAAATTCTGGATAACGCTGAAAAACAGAAGTAAGTTCTTTGGGACCGCTCAGCGTTTGCATGCGAAGTGCATTCGCTCAAGTGGTTGTTAAGTCTGCAGTGATTGCTTAATATGCAATTCTTCTCTTCAGGGGAGTAGCTTCCGCGCTTGGTATTCAGGGGCGGACGGTGGTCAACATACTTGGGGCACATTCCCCATGGCCATCGTGTTTCATTGGTTTACCGGTGAAATTGGCAAGACCTGAGGCAGACTTACCTCCAAGGGCGGAAGGTAAGGCTGTCTCATGTCTGACTATCCGCCCCGGACTGATCCATGGATGCATTTCTTACCTCCACCATAGCCGTAGCCATTGCGGAAATTGGTGACAAGACCCAGTTGCTCTCGCTCTTTCTGGTTGCCCGCTATTCCCGGCGCTCTGCCATTATCATGGGCATTCTGGTTGCAACGATTTTGAATCACGCCTTGTCCGCCTGGCTGGGTGCCTGGGTCGCGGCATGGATTCCCGAGGCCTGGTTACCCTGGATTCTCGCGGTGAGCTTTGTGTTGATTGCGCTGTGGCTCCTGATTCCGGACAAGGACGACACCGACGACTCCCGGTTTCTGGGCATGGGGGCTTTCATGGCGACAACCGTGATGTTTTTCCTGGCAGAGATCGGTGATAAAACCCAGATAGCCACCGTTGTACTCGCAGCCCGTTTTACTGAAACAATCTGGGTTATCATCGGTACAACAGCGGGGATGTTGCTGGCCAATATACCGGTTATCATGGCGGGTCACTGGTTAATGGATCGCATGCCACTGGCGACAGCTCGAGTCTGCGCAAGCATTCTGTTTGCCGTCATGGCCGTTGTGACCCTTTCATCGGTCATCTGGAACTCTTGAGAGTGGCCGCTGTCACTGCATGCGTAGATGCAGGTTTTTCTGGAATGGGATTTATGGGATTGAAAAAGTATTCAGCACTGATGTTGTTGGCGGGCGCGATGGCTTTCCAGCCCCTGTGGGCCGCCGAGCAGGCCAGAGCAGTTGAAAAGCCTGTTGCCGCAAAGGTTCCCGATCGCAGCCCCCGTGTGCCAACGTTCAAAGTGACCGGAGATCTGGCCGGCCAACTGGGCGTGTTTACTACCCGTTATGAAGATACCTTTGCCGAAGTGGGCAGCCAACTTGCAATGGGCTACCTTGAGCTGGTGAAAGCGAATCCGGGTGTTGATCCCTGGCTGCCCGGCGAAGGCACCACGATCACATTGCCGCGCCAGTACATCATTCCCGAGGCCCGCCGGGAAGGTATTGTGATAAACCTGGCTGAGTACCGGCTGTACTATTTTACCGAAGATGGCGTGCAGGTTTATCCGGTTGGCGTTGGTACGTCTGAAAACCCGTCCCCCCTGACGGATGCAAAAGTCACCATGCCTCTGGAATCACCGGCGTGGTACCCCCCCGCCAGTATTCGCGCGGAGTATGAAGCTTCCGGAGACTTCCTGCCCCGAATGATACCGCCGGGCCCGGACAACCCTCTAGGCAGCCATGCTCTTTTGCTGAGTGAAAAGGGCTACCTGATTCACGGCACCAACAAGCTGTTTGGCGTGGGCATGCCGGTCAGCCACGGTTGTTTTCGAATGTATAATGAAGACATATCCCGCTTTGTGTATCAGGTGAGCAAAGGTACTTCGGTTCAGATCGTTAATGAACCGGTTAAAATGGGAATGTCCGGTGGCGAGGTGTGGCTTGAAGTTCATCGCCCCCATGAAGAATACAGCCAGGAAGATCGGGATCGTCTATGGCGCGAAGTGACCCTGGAAGTAGAAGCCTTCCGCAAGAAGTATCCGGGTGTTGAGGTACAGCGCAGGGCAATCGAGCTGGCTGTCGATCAGGCGGACGGTATTCCTGCCATGGTTGGTGAACAGGTTGCACGCCTTGCATCCGGCGAAACGGCAAAAGACAAACAACCCCCCACACCGGAAGAGCCCAAGCAGAAGCTGTATTTCTGACGGTGCCCACGCCGACGTTCAGGATGTTGATAAATCGGGAGAGTCCATGAGTCGCACCATACTGATCACCGGTGCCAGTTCAGGCCTTGGTGAAGTCATGGTCCGCAAGTTACTGTCAGTATCCGTGCGCTTGATGTAAACAACCACGATCAGATTTTTGAGGTCTTTCGGGCGTTTCAGCAGGAATTTGGTAGCCTCGACCGTATTGTCGTTAACGCCGGTATTGGCAAGGGTCAGCCCCTGGGTACCGGTAAGTTCAACGCTAACCGCCAAACCGCAGAAACCAACTTTGTTGCCGCCCTGGCACAGATGGAAGCAGCGATGGAAATATTCCGTGAGCAAAACCGGGGGCACCTTGTCACTGTGTCTTCAGTAACGGCTGTACGCGGTATGCCGGGCAATGTGAACACCTATGCGGCAACCAAGGTGGGTCTTGCGGCACTTTCAGAGGGTTTGCGTGTCGAACTGAAAAAGGCGAAATCATCCATCAAGGTGACAACGCTTTATCCGGGGTATATTCGGACGGCAATAAATGAGAAGGTAAAAAACGCGCCTTTTATTGTGGATGCGCAGACCGGTTGCAAGGCTATGGTAAAGGCCATTGAGTCCGGAAAGAGTGAGTGTTTTGTGCCCGGTTGGCCCTGGACACCCATCGGCTTTGTATTGCGGCGACTGCCCGTTACGGTGCTCGCCAGGCTGTTCTGATCAATCTTCCGGGTTCGGGGAGGCGATATGCAGTCCTACCATCCCATGAGATCAGGTCGCCAGAAATGGCTCGGAATATGGACCGTGGTTTTTCTGGTCGGTACATCGCTCGCTCTGGCTTTGCTGGCTCACCAGGTATTTGCTCAACAAAAGAGTCCCCGAGGCGCCCTCGTTCTGACGGTTGAGGGTGCCATCGGCCCTGCTACCATGGATTACGTGGTGCGCGGAATTCGCCGCGCCGAGACCGAAAGTTTCGAGTTGATGGTTCTCGAGATGGATACGCCCGGCGGGCTTATGGACTCCATGCGCGGAATCATCAAAGCCATCCTTGGGTCCGATGTTCCAGTAGTGACCTATGTGACCCCTCAGGGTGCCCGTGCGGCCAGTGCGGGCACTTATATCCTGTACGCTAGCCACATCGCGGCTATGGCACCTGCAACCAACCTTGGCTCCGCAACGCCGGTTCAGATGGGTGGGTTGCCCGGAAGCGAGGACCCGCCAGCAGATACCAAGCCTGAAAAAGACACTAGTGAGGACCGCAAGCGCCGGGGTGGAACGCCCATGGAGCGAAAAGTTCTTGAGGATGCGGTCAGTTACATCCGAGGCCTGGCGGAGCGTCACGGCAGGAATGCGGATTGGGCGGAAGAGGCGGTTCGTGAAGCGGTAAACCTTGGCGCCCGAGAGGCATTGGATAAAAACGTTGTTGATATTGTTGCGGCGGACTTGCCCGAGCTGATGCGCCAGATTGACGGGCGCACGGTGCGCCTGGCGTCTGGTGACCTAACACTTCAGACTGCCGGCCTTGAGATTATCCGCATGCGACCGGATTGGCGCACACGCCTGCTTTCAGTCATTACCAACCCCAATGTTGCCTATTTCCTGATGATTATCGGGTTCTACGGCATTATCTTTGAACTGGCGAACCCGGGTGCCGTGGTGCCGGGTGTGGTTGGCGCCATCTGCCTGGTCCTGGCTATGTTCGCATTCCAGGTGTTGTCCGTTAACTACGCCGGTCTGGCGCTGATACTTTTGGGGCTGGGTTTTATTGTCGGAGAATCCCTGGTGCCCAGTTTCGGCATTCTCGGTGTTGGGGGCATAGTTGCGTTCGTTACCGGATCAGTCATTCTTATGGATGGGAGTCATCGCGCGATTTCGCTACCAGCGATTGGTGGAACTGCAACCATCGCGGCGGGCTTTATTCTGTGGACAGTCACCCGGTTTATCGGGCTGCGCAAAAAACGCCTGGTAATCGGTAGCGAGCAGATAACCCGGCAAACAGCCGTTGCGCTGGACGACTTTCAGGAGGCGCATGGAGGCTACCGGGGTCATGTTCGCCTGAGTGGAGAGCGCTGGAAGGCGGTTAGCCGTCATCCCGTAAACCGGAGTGATGTGTTGCAGGTCACCGGAATTGATGGCCTGACTGTTAGCGTTGAGGAGGCTGTATGATTGGTAATCTGATTCCCTGGCTGGCACCCATTGTGGTGTTGTTGTTGATTCTGGGCTCTGCCATCAAAATTTTGCCGGAATACCAGCGTGGCGTGGTGTTTTTTCTGGGCCGGTTCCAAGGCGTGAAGGGCCCGGGGCTGATTATTGTGATTCCCGGCATTCAACAGATTGTGCGGGTAGATTTGCGAGTAATCACCTTGGATGTGCCGAGCCAGGATGTGATTTCCCGGGACAACGTAACGGTGCGGGTGAATGCGGTGCTTTATTTTCGGGTTGTAGATCCGGAGCGCGCGATTATCCGTGTTGAAGATTTCAATGCCGCGACCAGCCAGCTATCCCAGACCACGTTGCGATCGGTATTGGGCAAGCACGACCTGGACGAAATGCTGTCAGAGCGGGACAAGCTGAATGCGGACATTCAAGAGATTATTGATACTCAAACTGAAGAATGGGGAATCAAGGTTGCTAACGTTGAAATCAAGCATGTAGACCTTGATGAATCCATGATTCGGGCCATTGCACGTCAAGCTGAAGCCGAGCGTGAGCGGCGGGCAAAAGTGATCCATGCGGAAGGCGAATTGCAGGCGTCGAAGAAGTTGGTTGAAGCAGCAAAGGTAATGTCTGCCGATTCGGGAGCCATGCAGTTGCGCTACATGCAAACCCTCTCAGACATGAGCAACACCAATTGTTCCACCATTGTGTTCCCGCTACCGATGGACATGATCAAAATGTTTATCGAGAAGGCGCCAGATAATAATCAACCAAAGCAGCCGAAACCATAACGCGGAAACCAAAAAAAGGCCGGAATCCCCGGCCTTTTTCGCAGTGCTTAAGCCTTACTTCTGGCTTGAACGCTCGAGCATACGCTTCGCGCGCTCGTTTGCTTCGTCAGCAGACTTCTGAGCTGCCTTCGCAGCGGCCAGAGCCCGGTCAGCAGTCTGCTGGGCAGAACGTGCAGAGCTGGCAGCGCTGTTAGCGGTGTTCATAGCTTTGTCTGCAGTTTGCTCAGCAGAGTTAGCAGTTGCATTGGCTTCGTCAAGAGCGCCCTGGTCGGTAGTTGCACAACCTGCAGTCAGAGCAGTAGCCAGTGCGATTCCGGCGATCGTCAGTTTACGCATTATAAAACCCCTTATTGGTCGAGTTATTTCCTGTTAGCTTCGGCCCGATAGGCTTTGACTACCGGAGACGTATAACAGTGTAAAACACTCTGGGCAGAAATGTTAACTAAGTATGTTGAATTGTTTCAGGGTATGACAACAACTTAATACTTGCGCCATGGGAGGGCGATCAGGGAAGGATGCGTATTGGCGTACCGTCGTTGACCAATTGCCAGATTTCGTCCATTTCCTGGTTGTTTACGGCTATGCAGCCGTTGGTCCAGTCCAGGCCTGTGTATGCAAACGCCATGTCTTCTGCACCATTAGGCAGGCCGTGAATCATAATGCTGCCACCGGGATCCAGGCCCCAGTTTTCCGCCATTTCACGGTCTTTTCCACTTGGGTAGGAAATGTGAATGGATTTGTAAAAATCGCTGCCAGAGTTGCGCCAGTCCAGCGTGTAGTCGCCTTCGGGGGTGCGCTCGTCGCCTTCAAAGAGCTTATGCCCTTCCGGGTTATCACCCAGCGATATACGGTAACTCCGGATCACCTCTTCCCCGTTCATCAAATACAGGCGGCGCTGCCCTTTTTTCACCAGCACTGTACTGACCATCAGAGACTCGTCTGGCGAATCGTCCATTGCCGGCATGCGGGGGTCTGCCCGAGCCAGCAACTCTGAACTGTAGGCCGGAAAGCTTGCGGCAACAAAAAGAGCCAGAAGGCACGAGGTTAATAAACGGGAAATAGCCATAACCTTAACTTACCAATGATTAATCTTTACGCAGAACCTTTTATAACATAGCCGGTCTGCCAGAGGTTAAGGGGTTTTGTTAACTTTTATAGCTATCCGATGCAGATATCAGGCATTTTGTGACTTGTCCATTTTCAGACCAACCTTGGTGACCTGGTCTGCCTCGGTGGCCCTCGCTACCAGAGTAACAGGCCCCAGAACCACTGTATCGCCAACAACCGGGTGCCCCTTGGTGCGCTTGGCAAAGCACTCCGCCAGTGACAATTCAGGTGGCAGCTCATCGAATTCAATGCCATAAACCTGCTCTACATCACCAAGCAGCGCATCTCCGTTCAGCACGAAATCGCCAAAGAAAGCCCTCTCTGCGAGGTATTTTGGTGTGTGGCGGCCACTCAGTGACTTGCCTAGCTCTTTCAGAACACTGGGCGTAGCAAACATGGCGACCATATCGCCACTGGAGACTTCCAGATCTGCCTTGGGTTGCAGGCAGACCCGATTGCGGAATACGCCTGCAACGGCTGTGTTTTCCGGAAAGCGAAGCTGGCCCAGGACTCGAGGAGTTTCCCAGTTTTCTCCCCGCAAGGGGAACAGCATCAGCTCGTGATCGCCGGCCGCAGGTGCGTCCAGTGGCAGGCGCCGGTAAGGCTCGCCGTTTGCCGGGATCTCCAGGCGCAGTTTGCGCGCAAGCGGGGTGATCGTTGTACCTTGAACCAGCAGAGAAACCAGAACAATAAAAAAAGCGGCATGAAAAACCAGTTGTGCCTCGGGCAGGTTGGCAATAATCGGGAACAGGGCCAGGACAATAGGTACGGCTCCCCGGAGCCCCACCCAGCTGATAAAGCCCAGCTCCCGGCGATTAAAGCCAAAAGGCCAGACGGTGAGCATGACGGTTAACGGGCGGATCACAAAAATCAGCGCCAGCGCCAGTATCAGGCCGCTTCCCGCCAGGGGAAGCAGGTCGGATGGATTAACCAGCAAGCCGAGAATCAGGAACAGACAGAGCTGGGCCAGCCACGCCAGACCATCGTGTACCTGGAGGATCATGGGCATCATCCGTACCTGGCGGTTACCAATCACAACACCACTCAGGTAGATGGCCAGAAACCCGCTACCGCCGAGGGCGTTGACGACAGAAAACACCAGGATACCGGCAGCGACCACCAGCAATGGGTAAAGCGACGGCGTCAGGCGGATGCGATTGGTCAGCTCAGCAATCAGAAAGCCGCCAAGGATACCGCCAACGCCCCCAATGCTGAACTGCTTGAACAACAGTATCAGCGAATCCTGGATCGCGTGTTCGCCACCGCTGGCAATCACCGAGACCATCATCAGCGTCAGGAAAATCGCCATAGGGTCGTTACTGCCGGATTCGATTTCCAGCGTCGCGCTTACGCGCTCATTCAAGTGCAGCCCGCGACCTTGCAACAGTGAAAATACTGCGGCCGCATCCGTTGATGAAATGATGGAACCGATGAGCAGGGCAGTCATCCAGTTCAGATCAAAGACCAGCCAGGCAACGAATGCAGCCCCCAGAGCCGTCATGGCTACGCCAATGGTTGCCAGTACCAGGGCGGGCTTCAGGCCTACCCGGAAGGTTTCTGCCCGTGTGCGCATGCCGCCATCAAGCAGGATAACGCCCAGCGCCAGATTGGCGACCAGGAAAGAGAGCTGGAAATCGTCGAATTCAATGCCGCCCGGGCCGTCTTTGCCCATCATCATGCCCACCGCCAGGAAAATAAGCAGTACCGGCATACCGACCCGGCTGGAAAGCGGGCTCAGAACGATGCTGATGACGAGCATCAGGGCACCTACCAGGGTGAGCGTTGGATCCATCAGAACTCCAAAAGAGAATGCTTGCCGGGAACCGGCGGAAGCGCTTATATTGCGCGGGTAGTCACGCCTTCTGGCGGGTGTAGTTCAATGGTAGAACGGCAGCTTCCCAAGCTGCACACGTGGGTTCGATTCCCATCACCCGCTCCAAACCGAACTTCGATGCCTTTCAGTATCACCGTAAAGCACACTTGTATCAAATGGTTGGCCGCCGTCAAAGCAGATGACGCTGTTCTTAGCTGTCGCTGCCCGGAAACTGTGTGGCTGGGCCTGGCAGTTCGCCGCTTCCAGCCTGGCCAAGCTGCTTTGCATTGCGCCACTCCCTCACCGACGGCTGATCACACTCGACAATCAACGAGTGATTGGCAAGGAATACGACTCAGTTTTAAGGCTGGCTTGCCGCAATTGCACGGCGAAAAACGGAGATAGATGACAACTGTCGCAAAACGTCATGATTTTTCGACTGCACAGCTTACAACCCTATGAAAAATATGGAACAGTCAGCGAAGAACGATGCTAGATAAGCGAACAGATATTTTGCAGGAAATCCGACAATTGACGCTTATTTCCAGGCAGGCTACCTTTTAGAGTAGGTAGTTTTTTGATAATAAAGACAAATTTGATGGGTGACACCCGCGACGCGGGGGAATAGACGCGTTTAGCATAGATGTCATTTGTCGTTGAATTAGCTGTTATGCACTACACCGTCGAATATGAGTAGAAAATGAGAATCCATTTGAGTACAGCAACGGTGACGTCCCATGAAAACAGGCGTCAGTCGATGAATTTGCACTTTAATCCGGTGGTGCTGTTTGAGAATAGCTGGCCCTTTCCTATAGACCATTTGAAAGATATAAGCTGGAGCATAGAGGCCGAGTCGATAGGGAAGCATGATTTTGAGTTCACCACCGGTTGCGATTCACCGTTTGAAGTGGAGAATGATCGGAATTATATAGAGTTCTTCTTGAGTAAGAAGAGCGTGCCATTTCAATATGACGATTACCCGTGCCAAATACTCTTTTCGGCCACATTGGACTCCCCTCATTCTGGTCCGATAGAGATAGATCGTCGGTTTTTTGGTGTAGTTAAAACAGTGTGGTCCAAAGGGCTACGATAAAATGCATAACCAAACCAGGCACAGCGACGGCTTTTCCGTTGCGGCTTCGCCTCCACTACAAAGCCGTGCGTGCTGGCAGCGTTATACCTGACGGAGAAACTAATGAGGAAGCTTGTAAGTTCAGGATCTCATCTGGAAGATCCGATTGGTTTTTCGAGAGCATGTCGAGTTGGAAACGTTATTGCTGTCTCCGGTACTGCACCTATAAAAAATGGTGAAACCACTTGCGTCGGTGATGTGTATGGGCAGACAAAGTACTGCTTGGAGTTGTCTATTCAAGCTATTAAAGAAGCAGGCGGGAACCCGACAGACATAACCAGAACTCGAATCATGCTAACGGATATAACGCGTTGGGAAGACGCAGCAAAGGCACATGGAGAGCTGTTCTCCACAATAAAGCCAGCATGCACTTTCGTAGAAGTGAGTCGCTTCATAGATCCAGCATGGCTTGTGGAGACGGAAATTGACTGTGTCCTGGATCAGGTATAGCCAATCAGTCAACCGTACACCAAAAGCCTTCTGCTTTTTGGTTCCCTCCGCTGGCGGTTACCTAGGCGTTATATTTCCGAGTTACCCACGAACAGTAGCCCCCTTCTATAGTTAGGGTGATCCCTAGCGCGCAGCTGATTTACGCCGAGTGTTTCGAGTCGATCGCGGCGGCCTAATCCGCTATCTTCGAGGAAAGTGAAGTCGATGACTCAGCTCGGTAAATTTCGAGCGTGGTTGAGCCTTACAGAGCGTCAATAATTTTTCAGGCCCGACATCATGATTGTTGCTTTCGACAATTACCGCCTCAATACTGATACCTATCAGCTCTTTCAGGGTGACACACTGGTAGCTGTTGAACCGCAAGTCTTCTCGGTACTGCACACGCTGATCGAAAACCGGCACAAAGTTGTTTCCAAGGATGAAATGATCGAGCGCATCTGGCGAGGGCGCATCATGTCTGATGCGGCTATCTCCAGCCGCATCAAGAGTGCACGCCAGGCGATTGGTGACGATGGCACCGCCCAACGTTTAATCAAAACCGTTCACGGTATCGGGTTCCGGTTTGTTGGCGAGGTGAATGCCTTTCCTTCCAGCCCGTCGATTCAAACCAGCGGACCAACCGCAGGAAAAGACGTTTATCAAACCGCCGGAGATTCCCGCCCGTCCATTATCGTGCTGCCCTTTCAATCTGTGAATGAGGGGCTTTCAATCGTGCCTCAGGGCCTTGCCCACGATGTTATTTCCGGGCTATCGAGGCTGCGGTGGCTGAAGGTGATTTCCAGATCAAGCTCGTTTCGGGTGGGCGGCGATAAAACGGGGCTGGAAGCGTTGTGCCAATTGACGTCTGTGCGTTACTGCCTGTCCGGTTTTATTGAGCAGGAAAGACGGCAGCTGATTCTGAGCATTGAGCTTTCCGATATTCTCAGCGGCTCGGTGGTGTGGGCCGACCGAATTCTCGTGAATGCCCATGACATCCATGATCTGCGATCTGACATTATCAAGCGAATGATCAGTGTTCTGGAGCTTCGCATCTCGGATAGCGAGGCTCAGTTGGCTCAATTGAAAGCGCCTGAGAATCTGGATGCATGGGAAGCCTACCATCTGGGGATCGCTCACCTGTATCGATTCACTGAGATTGATAATCGCAAGGCCGTTGCTCTTTTTACCCGCGCTGTTTCACTCGAACCCGGCTTTGCGAGAGCTCACGCCGGGCTCTCTTCGGCGGAGTTTCAGAACGCCTTCAATCTCTACCCGGGCGTCGACAGGAACGACACCATCGCGAATGCGACCAGAAGCGCTGAGAAAAGTATCGAACTCGACCGGTTGGACCCCTTGGCCAATTTCGCTATGGGCCGAACCCACTGGCTCCATGGCAACACTGAGGCGAGTTTGCCTTGGTTAGAGCGGGCACTCGCGCTAAACCCCAACTACGCCCAGGGATTTTACGCTCATGGCTTGGCGTCCTTGATGACCAGCAACGAGCTCAGGAGCTATGACAGTTCTGAACAGGCGATTTCCCTGAGCCCGCTGGACCCATTCCTCTATGGGTTTTATGGCATCAGGGCGTTTTCCTACCTGGCCGATGAAGACATCGACAATGCCCGGCTTTGGGCCGAAAAAGCCGCACTGCAGCCAGAGTCCATTGTGGTGATGGATATCCTCGCGGCGTCGACCTGTGAAATGGCCCAGGACCCTGTTGCTGCGGCTAAATGGATCGATCGGGCTAAAGCCCGACACCCAGACATCGACAGCCAGTATTTCTTCAAGGCCCTGCCGTTTGTTGCCGGCAATATTCGCACTCTGATCCAGTCTTCGCTCACCCGCTTAGGGCTCTGACGGATTTTAACGTTCAACCTCTCGAGTTCTACAGAATTCCCCCGATTTTCTTCAAGCTTGGCCGTTTCCTTTTTGCAGTAATACATCCTGAGGGTGACCCAAACCATGGTTTGCCTTACGCCACTGACTCAGGAGATGATCATGCACATTCCACAGCTTTCTGATTACCGCGAAGATTTACTACCCATTACTGCAATCCACGGCTCTGCCAGTACGGGATCACTATGGCGTCGGCTTGCGACGCTATCCACGGCCCGGCGGGCGGTGTTCGCGCCCGACCTGACAGGGTACGGCGCCAATAACACGCCCGAACCAGACACTGTCTCGACCCTTGAAGAACGAGCCTGGCCAATCATCGACACCATTGAACAGTCCGGGCGACCAACCCACTTGGTGGCCCATTCTTTTGGCGGCTCAGTGGCTCTTGAGGTCGTCGCCAGAATTCCACACCAAATCACAAGCCTGACGCTGTTCGAGCCGGTGTCACCGTCGCTGTTGAGAGGCACGGACCAACCGGAGGATCTAAGCTTGCTCGGCGATATCCTGGGGTTATCGGAGATTGTCCGGGGAACGTCCGGCGCTGTGGGAATGGAGTCCTTTATTAACTTCTGGCACGAAGCTGATGCCTGGTCGCGGTTGTCGGATAACGCCCGAGCCAGGCTGGCCAGGCTGGCTCCTGTGGTGCACCAGGATTTCAGAGAAGCCTATTCGGTTGACCCCCATGCGCTGTCAGCCATCAGTTACCCCGGCCCCGTCAATCTACTCGTGGGTGAGCAAACCAACGCCCACGCAAAAAGAATGTCGGAAATACTCACGCGGCAGTTCCCCCAGGCTTCACTTGTGACCCTGGCCGGCATGGGTCATATGGGGCCACTGACGCATTCCGAGATTGTCGGCAACGCCATACTGGCGGTTATTGAGCGGGTAGAGAGTGAGGCGCAATCGGTCAGGTTGGCGGCCAGCGGAGGTTGAAAATATGCTGGAGGCAACCTGCCTTCAGCGGAACAAAAAAAACTGAGGGAACACTGGGTGTTCCCTCAGTCTGATTGGCAGGCATTGAATAGATCAAGCTCTGGTTAATTGCTCTACCGTTATATTGACGTCAACCGGAATGGCTTTGGATACCAACTCATATACTGGAGAGTAGCTCATCAGCTTTCTCACAGTTGCTTCATCGGCAGACGTCTTGGCTTTCACGTCGACGCGAACCTTGCTAAAGCCACGGTTGGCATCGTCTGAAACACCGAAGAAACCGCGTGCATCCATCTCACCTTCAGCCGAAGCATTGAACGCCTGGATCGCAAAGCCCTGCACCGATGCGTGGGCAACGACAGTGGTGGTGATGCAACTCACCAACGAATTCAGATAGTGTTCAACGGCGTTGGGGGCGGTGTTGTCTCCCGCCAGAAACGCGGGCTGGTCTGCGGCAACGATGAGTGCATGGGCGCGCTCGGTCCTTTCGTCGTTGCCTGCATAGAAGTCCTTGATTGCGGTGCGGCTCAAATTCCCGTTGACCCACTCATTGTCAGCACGGAATCGGAAGTTGCCGTAGTTATCGTCCTGCGACATTTTGGTCGCGAGTTCAACAATGCGGGCTGTATCAATGCCGTTTACGATGTGGTCAGTTTTGATGGCTGTATTGGTCATGATTATTGCTCCTAACGTGGTTGGTTGTTTATCGACGCAATCTGTCGATATGAAAAGGTTATGCAACCACGGGTTCGACTGATACGACTGAAAATGTAGTAAACAGCTACTAAATCTGTAGTAATCTGATTGTGGGTTGTCCTTGATTCAAAATAACTTGAGGTGAGGATTTATGGACTACGGACAGTTCTGCCCGATTGCGAAGGCGACCGAGTTACTTGGTGAACGCTGGATGTTGCTGATTCTGCGGGAGCTCTTTCTGGGTTCACATCGTTACAGTGATATTCAGCGCGGCTTGTCACGAATTTCCCCGTCATTGCTAACCAAGCGGCTCAAGGAACTTGAGCTCGCGGGCGTGGTGGTGCGCAAATCAAAACAGGGCCGCACCGGGCGTGACTATTATCTGACCCCGGCGGGCAAAGAACTGGAACCGTTGATCGAAAACCTTGCGGTGTGGGGTATGCGCTGGGCTCGCGGGCAACTGCGTGATGAGGAGCTGGATGTTGAATTTCTGATGTGGGATATCCAGCGCCGCCTGCAGATCGATAAATTGCCTGAGGGTGAGACGGTATTCTGTTTCATTTTTAATGACATAGAGAGATACAACAGTTGGTGGATTATCGTGCGTGACGGAACCGCCGACCTCTGTACAGAAAATCCCGGACTGGATGTCGACCTATATATCCGCAGCTCGCTGCGTGCCATGGTTGAAATATGGGAAGGTGACCTGGGGTTAAAGGCTGCGTTGCAGGGCGAACGCGTCACTGCACACGGCAAAAAGCATTTGGCAAAAACAATGACTGATTGGCTTGGTATTAATCCATTCTGTGATATTCGCCCGGGTGATCCCGAGTTGACCAGGATTGCTGCTGTTTAATAACAGTTTTGTTCGGCTGGAACGTCCGCCGGGCCTGACGGCCCTCCACCGGACGCATTTTTCTTTCTCCGCTCCGTTGCAAAAAAGTCGTTGCTGAACAAAAGCTTTAAATCAGTAATGGTACCGGAGTTGAGCGATAAGTAGAGCGTCATCCGTGACCTTGTAGACCATGCGATCCTCTTCGTTGATTCGGCGAGACCAGTAGCCAGCCAGGCTATGTTTTAGGGGCTCTGGTTTACCAATACCTTCGAACGGCTCGCGCTTGGTTTCTTTAATCAACTTGTTGATTCGGTTAAGAACCTTTTTATCGGTTTTTTGCCAGTACAGATAGTCTTCCCAGGCATTCTCGGAGAAGATAAGCTTCACTCAAGAAGTTCCTTTTCTTGTCCGCCGCTTTGTTCCAATTCGGCAACGGATTCTAATAGTCGTCGGGCATTCTTCGGCGCACGCAGAAGGTAGGCTGTCTCCTGCAACGCTTCGTAGTCTTCAAGTGAGATCATCACCACGGACTGCGATTTGCTCCGGGTGATAATGATTGGGGAACGGTCTTCGCAGACCTGCTCCATGGTTTTTGCCAGATTGGTTCTGGCAGCTGAGTAGCTGATTACATCCATAAGATCACTCCTGTACATAATGTTGTACTGGTACAGGATATCGTACAAGTAAAGATTTAACAATTGGCTACACAGCGACCGATTGTGCGCCGCTTCGCGGCTCCAAGCCGGCTATCGCTTTACGCGCTAAACCACACCCTTTCTCTTTAGCGCCTCGATCTCACTGGCGGTCTTTTGCAGCACGCGCTCAAGCACCGCGGAAGTGTCTTCTCCCAGTGCGGGCGGCGCTTTGTGGTATTCAAGCGGAGTTTTCGAGTATTTGATCGGATTGGCCACGCTCTTCACCGGGCCATGAGCGGAATCGAGGGTCACCTCCATGCCGCGCGCCTGCACTTGAGGATCATCGAATACCTGGGCGATATCCTGAATCGGGCCGCAGGGCACACCAATCTCATTGAGAAGCAGGGTCCATTGCTTCAGCGTGCGTGTTTTGGTCGCGCTCACTAATACCTTGATCAGCTCAACGCGGTGTTTCACTCGCTCAGCATTGGTCGCAAAACGCGCGTCCTGGGCAAGCTCGCCGTGGCCAATGGCCTCGCAGAAGCGCTGAAACTGCCCATTGTTCCCTATGGCAATGATGATCTGTTGGTCATCAGCGGTGGGAAAGGGCTGGTAGGGCACGAGATTGGGGTGATAGTCACCCGTGCGCGTTGGGGGTTTGCCACTGCAGAAATAGTTCTGCGCCTGGTTCGCTAGCCAGCTCACCTGAACATCAAGCAGCGCCATATCGATATGCTGCCCTTCGCCTGTCTGGGTTCGGTGGTACAGAGCGCCCAGAATGGCTATGGTGGCGTTCATGCCAGTGGTCAAATCTGCTACAGCGACACCGACGCGTTTTGGGCCGGCGCCAGGCTGGTCGTCCGCCGCCCCGGTAATGCTCATCAGCCCGCCTTGCGCCTGAATCAGGTAGTCGTAACCCGGCATTTCGGCCATTGGCCCGGTGTGCCCGAAACCGGTGATCGAGCAATAGATCAGGCCCGGGTTGAGCGCAGAGAGGGTGGCGTAGTCCAACCCTTTCTTCGCCAAGCCACCGCTTTTGAAATTCTCGACCAGGATGTCGCTTTGGCTCGCGAGCTCACGGATCAATTCCAGACCTTCGGGCTGGCTGATATCCACCGTCAGTGAGTGTTTACCGCGGTTGGCCGCGAGAAAGTAGGCAGACTCGCGGGTGTTCTCGCCATTTTCGGCCTTGAGCCAGGGAGGCCCCCAGAGGCGTGTATCATCGCCACTATCGGGCCTCTCGATCTTGATAACCTCGGCCCCCATGTCTGCAAGAATCTGGGTGCTCCAGGGACCCGCCAACACGCGGCTGAGATCAAGTACGCGCAACTTTTTCAAGGGACCTGCCATGGTGCACACCTGCCGTTAGAAAAAAATCAGTAAAAGGCCTGGAGCCCGGTTTGAGCACGACCCAGGATCAGTGCATGAACGTCATGCGTGCCTTCATAGGTGTTAACCGACTCCAGGTTCACCATGTGGCGAATCACGCCATACTCGTCCGAAACGCCGTTACCGCCGTGCATGTCACGGGACTGACGAGCGATATCCAGTGCCTTGCCACAGTTATTGCGCTTGATCAGCGAAACCATCTCTGGTGCCCAGTTGCCGCTGTCCATCAAGCGACCTACCTGCAACGCTGCCTGCAAGCCCAGGGTGATCTCGGTCTGCATGTCGGCCAGTTTTTTCTGAATCAATTGGTTAGCGGCCAACGGGCGGCCAAACTGCTTGCGGTCCAGGGTGTACTGACGCGCTGCGTGCCAGCAGAATTCAGCCGTGCCCATTACGCCCCAGGCGATACCGAAGCGAGCTTTGTTCAGGCAACCAAACGGGCCTTTCAGGCCGCTGACGTCAGGCAGCAGGTTTTCTTCGGGAACAAAAGCATTATCAAGTACGATTTCGCCCGTGATGGACGCACGCAGAGAAACTTTGCCCTCAATTTTCGGTGTGCTGAAACCTTTAGTGCCACGCTCGACGATAAAACCCTTAATCTGGTTATCATGGGCAGCGGATTTCGCCCACACCACTGCAATGTCGGCAATCGGACTGTTGGTGATCCAGATTTTGGCGCCAGTGAGGCGGTAGCCGCCATCCACTTTTTCGGCACGCGTGATCATCGAGCCGGGGTCGGAGCCGTGGTCAGGTTCTGTCAGGCCAAAACAGCCGACGGTTTCGCCGCTGGCAAGTTTGGGCAAATATTTCTGTTTCTGTTCTTCCGAGCCATAAGCTTCGATGGGATACATCACCAGCGACGACTGCACGCTCATGGCGGAACGGTAGCCGGAATCGACACGCTCTACTTCACGCGCAATCAGCCCATAAGCAACGTGGTTGACGCCCGCACCGCCGTATTCCGGTGCAACCGTAGCACCCAACAAGCCGAGTTCGCCCATCTCGCTCATGATCTCGCGGTCAAAGCGTTCCTCGCGAAACGCAGACAGGACACGTGGCTGGAGTTTTTCCTGACAGTAGTCGTAGGCAGCGTCACGAATCTGGCGCTCTTCGTCAGTCAACTGCTGTTCCAGCAGTAGTGGGTCGTCCCAATTAAAACGGCTCATCGTCAAAGCTCCAAAGCTGATAGTGGCGATTGGTGTGCAGGAAACGTTCTAGCAAAATATCGACATTTTAATAAAACGTCAAAATATTTCTCGTAAGAAAACGCATGTTCGCCCGATAGTCGAATGACGGTATCGAGAGAAAGCCTACGTTGCACGGCATAAGGCCAAGTTAGGCTTAGGGTGCATGCAGGTGTGGTTTAATTGCTATGGATCAAATAACGTGGATATTTTACAAATTTGTAGAAATTTTGTGGCATGTTCTATTTATATGGGGCTACACTGAATCCGGTTTAGACGTTCCGGACACTCGATGTACCTACAACAAACAACAACATTCCTTACAGATTAAGGGTCCTCTTATGAATCTCTCTGCATTCGTGAAAAGCCTTCTTGCCACTTCCCTTGCGGTTTCCGTGCTGGCCAGCCAGGCGGTCTACGCTGACACGCTGCGTCTGCGCATGCATACGTTTTACGGCACAGAAGTCGATCAAATCGCTTCCGACCTTCGAGATCGCGTTAAAGAAGCCAGTGACGGCTCTATCCGAATTCAGTTCTTCCGTGGTGGTGAGCTGGTAGACAGCGATCAGTTTGTGGAAGCCGTTGCGCGTGGCAGTGTCGATATCGCTCACGGTGTAGGCAGCTATTGGCCGGGTACGGTTGGTATCGGCACGATTGAAGCTGGCTTGCCAGGCGCTTGGGTGAGCGTAGAAGAAGCTCGTGATGTTTTTGCTAATCAAGGCTTGGACAAGCTAATTGCGACAGCCTATGAAGAAAAAGGGGTCAAACTGATCGGGCGGGGTTTTGGCAGTGATTATGGTCTGGTTACTCGCGAACCGATCACCAGCCTTGAAGATCTTTCTGACATGCGTATTCGGGCCACCAGCTCAATCGCCACCGTACTGGAAAAGTTTGATATCCCCACCGCCTTCATCCCGGGTGAAGAAATTTACATTGCTCTTTCGACGGGTGTCATTGACGGTGCTATTTATGGTGGCCCAGTGGAGTACGAGCAGCTGCGAATCAACGAAGTGGCCGGCTATTACACCGATATAAACCTGCTCAATCCGGGCTGGACAGAAAGTGTGCTTATCAATCCAGATACATGGGAGAAGATGAGCGACGAGCAACAAAAGATAGTTGCAGCAGAAATTGATCAATATCTTCTGGACATCCATAACTGGCTTGAAGAAGGCAATCAGCGCCTCATCGACGAAGGCAAGCTGTTTAAATTCTCCGTTTTGCCAGAAAAGGATTCACGCGGATTGGCGGAGGCTTCCCTTCCGATCTGGAAAGAAGAGGCCGCCCATTCCGAGCGCAATGCCCGCGCCGTCGAAATCCTGATCGAAAATGCCAAAGTGAAAGGGCGCCTCAGTGAGTAAGATTACCCGCTATCTTCGTTTTCAGGACGGGCTCTCCGAATGGATTGGCCGAGCCACCTCCTGGCTGACGTTAGGTATCATCGGTGTACTGCTCTATGAAGTTGCTGCTCGCTATATTTTTAACGCCCCCACCGTGTGGGGGCACGAGTTGGCAACAATGTTCTTCGGTGCATTGGCCATACTGGCCGGGAGTTATACGTTGCTCCATCGGCAGCACGTGTGCAGCGATGTCATCTACCGTTTGTTTCCGGTGCGTGTTCAAGCCCTTTGTGACGTGATCGTATTTTCGTTGGGCATTCTCGTTTTGGCTGTGTTTTTCAAAATGGCGGTGGAATTTGCCTATCGTTCATGGGAAATAGGCGAGTACTCCAACAGCAGCATATGGCGCCCAATGGTATGGCCCGTTAAAGCAACAATCCCTGTTGCTGTCGGTTTTCTGATTCTGCAGTCCATGGCAGAGCTTGTCCGCGCCTTAGCCCGTTTGTCGGGCGTGCAGTATGACGACCCGCGAGACCAGCGTGATGAGCAAGGCGCCTGATTGAGGCGCCCCCGGTAAGACAGACAACGCAGCCATGCTTATCGTGACGCACCAAGAAACACATTTGGGTCTATCGCTGAGATAGTCCCTGGAAAGGCTTTTTCTATGATAGATCTAGATCCCTTTGCCATCACTGCCATCATGTTTTCCTCCATGATTATTCTGATGGTAATGGGTGCTCCGCTGGCATGGGCACTCATGATATCGGGCATGGGCAGTGCCTACTTGATGTTTGGCCCTGGTGGGCTGCAATTCCTGCTTTCATCAGCCTACAGCACCATGGACAACTTTTTGCTGGCGGCACTTCCGTTGTTCATATTCATGGGGCTGGTGCTTGAGCGCTCAGGAATAACTGACGACCTTTTCGAGATGATACACAAGCTGATGGGTCGGCTTCCTGGCGGTCTTGGTGTCGGCACCATTCTGATCTGTGCCCTTATAGCCGCGATGGCAGGTGTCTCGGGTGCGGCGACCGTAAGCCTGGGCATCATTGCACTGCCTGCAATGCTTAAGCGAGGTTACGACAAGCGGCTGGCTACGGGTACCATCATGGCCGGCGGGGCACTCGGCTTTCTGATCCCGCCAAGTGTGTTGATGATTGTTTATGCCTTTCTTGCACGTGAGTCTGTGGGCAAGTTGTTTGCTGCGGGTTTGATGCCCGGTTTGATGTTGGCGGGCATCTATATGGTCTACATTTTGATACGCTGCCGCCGGAACCCTGCGCTCGGCCCTGCGGCGCCCGTGGAAGAGCGCTTCACAGCCAAAGAAAAACTGAAGTCGCTCCGCCACCTTATATCCCCGGGTATTCTGGTCACGACTGTGCTGGGCTGCATTATTGGTGGTGTAACGTCTCCGTCTGAGGCCTCTGCTGTCGGCGCCGCTGGCGCGCTAGTCATCGCGGCTATGCACGGTAGGCTGAACTGGAATCTGCTGCGTTACGTTATGCTATCCACTACAAAAATCACTGGCATGCTCTTGTGGATTGCTATTGCGGCCGTCTTTTTCAGCCGAATCTACATGGGGTTGGGTGCTGATGAGATCATCACTGACTCAATTGATGCTTTCTCACTATCACCCTATGTCGTCATCCTCATCATGCTGTTCAGCTTTTTCGTCTTGGGAATGTTTCTGGATGATTTTGCCATATTGTTCATTACCATCCCGATTTACGTACCGATCGTGCGCGACATGGGCTTTGACACTACCTGGTTTGCGGTGCTGTTTATCCTCAGCATGCAATCAGCGTATTTGACGCCGCCCTTCGGATACAACCTCTTCTACATGCGATCGGTGGCCCCAAAATCCATCACCATTGTGGACATTTATCACTCGGCGCTGCCCTACGTTGGCTTGCAGCTTTTTGGCCTTGCTCTGGTTGTCGCTTTTCCGATGATTGCACTGTGGCTACCCGGCCTGTTGTTCTAGCAGCCGCTTAGTCCATTCCCCGGAAAACGATAGCAGTATAAAGGGACGCCATAGTCCCTTTATTCTTTCAGTGGGCTGCCTTCAAGCAGTCCCTTGTTGCTGCATTATTGCTGTGATAATCGGAACAGGCGTCATCAGGTGTTCGCGCATCATCCTTTCGGCATCTTTTTTGCGGCGGGCAAGTGTGATCTCTACGAGAGCATCGTGTTCTTTGCGCTTTTGCTCCAAGGCCTCCTTGGAAAAAACGGTGGCTTTCAGCCAGACATGACGATATCGCTGAACCTTGTCAAAGAGGCCATCGCGTACTTTCATTAGCTGGGGAGAGCTGCAACCGCTCACAAGAGCTGTATGGAAACTGCTATGGCGGGCATCCCATACTTCCAGCAGTGAGTCGGGCGTGTTGGCTTCACTCACTTTAGCGAGTTGATAATTTTTGCCCAATATACCCGCTTCCCAATTGTCATCGCCCCGTTCAATCGCCAAGCCCAGCATCATGGCCTCCAGCTCGGCACGTGCGTCATACAAATCGTGCAGTTCAGCAAGCGACATAGGAGAAACGCGATAGCCGCGTTGGCTGATTGCCACAACTAATTGCTCGGCTACCAATTGCGACAACGCCTCACGCAGAGGTCCAATGCCGAGGTCATAGCGCTCCTTCAATACACTCATGCGGAGCTTTTCGTCGGGGCGGAGCTGACCTTTGATAATGTCATTCTTTAGCTGTTTGTACGCGCGGATACCGAGGTTCTCTTTGATATCCGCCGGCTCTTCTGGGCGTGCTGTCAGATTCATGGTCAGAACGTTCGCAAAATTGATATCGAAGCATAACATAATTCGATAGGAGGCAATGGGATGGCTACCTGGCCTGGCGGTTAACCTGCAAGGCCGCAATAATGATCCCCAACGAGGCAACACCGATAATGATCGCCGCCAGCGCATTCACGTCCGGGCTGACTCCCAGCCGGACTTTGGAGAAGATCACCATTGGCAGGGTTGAGGCGCCCGGGCCGGAGACAAAGCTGGCAACCACCAGATCATCCAGGCTGAGGGTGAAGGCCAGTAGCCAGCCCGACATCAGCGCCGGGGCGATCACCGGCAGTGTCACATCGAAGAATACCCGTACCGGGCGCGCACCAAGATCCAGCGCTGCCTCTTCTATCGACAGATCCATGTCCACCAGCCGCGATTGGATAATCACTGCCGCATAGGCCGCGCCAAACGTCGAGTGCGCGATGATGATCGTCAGGATGCCACGCCCTCCGGGCCAACCGATAACGCTTTCCATAGCGACGAACATCAACAGCAACGACAGGCCAATGATCACCTCAGGCATGACCAGCGGCGCGGTAATCATCATGCTCAGCAGCGTCTTGCTGCGAAAGCGTTGGAACCGGATCAGCACGAATGAGGCCACGGTACCGATCACAATAGACAGGGTTGCACTGGCCAGGGCGATCCGCAGGCTAACCCAGGCGGCATCCAGGATTTGTGGATCGCGGAACAACTCGCCATACCACTTGGTTGAGAATCCGCCCCAAACGGTCACCAGGCGGCTTTCATTAAAGCTGAAGATCACCAGTGACAGGATCGGCGCGTAAAGGAATACGAAGCCGAGAACGCCAACAATCGCAAGGAACCGGGACTTACGCTTCATTGCGCTTCTCCTTCACCCGCTGACTGCGCCCAGCGTAGCAGCATGATGGGGATGACCAGAACGAACAGCATCACGATGGCGACGGCGGAAGCGATGGGCCAATCCCGGTTCGAGAAGAACTCATTCCAGAGCACCTGGCCGATCATCAGCGTATCCGGCCCGCCCAGCAGCGCCGGAATGACAAATTCGCCCACTGCGGGAATGAACACCAACATGCAGCCCGCGATAATCCCGCTCAACGACAGCGGCATAGTGACGGTAAAGAACGTGGTGATCGGGCGCGCGCCCAGATCGGCAGAGGCTTCAAGGTAGGCCTCGTCCAGTTTCACCAGATTGGCATAAAGCGGCAGGATCATGAACGGCAGATAGGTATAAACGATGCCGACATAGACCGCGAAATCCGTCTGTAGCATCACTAACGGCTCGTCGATGATACCGGTGCTCATCAGAAAGTTGTTGATAACGCCATTGCTCTTGAGAAACCCGATCCATGCATACACCCGCAGTAGGAACGACGTCCAGAACGGCAGCACAACCAGCATCAGCAACAGGTTGCGCCGACCCGGTTCTGAGCGCGCGATCAGGTAGGCCATCGGGTACCCGATCAACAAGGCGATGAGTGTCGAGATGCCGGCAATCTTGACCGAGCCCAGATAGGCCGCAACGTAGAGAGGATCTTCCAGGAGGAACAGATAGTTACCGAAATTCAGGTTGATCCTGAAAAAACCATCGACCCATTCGGCGATTGGCAAATAGGGCGGCCGGGCAATAGCGGCCACAGAAAACGAGATTTTCGCGACCACGAGGAAGGGAATCAGAAAAAAAATCAGAAGCCAGACGGTCGGAATAGCGATGACCAGGGTGCGCCCCTTGAGCCCCATTCGGCCCAGAACCGCCCCGATCCTGGTTCCCAGCGGCAGGCTGCTCATGACGTCACCACAACCCCGGCGCTGCCGTCCCAGCCCAGGTTCACGCGGTCACCGTAGTTCAGAGTGCTCTCCTCGGAGCGGGTCAGATTGGTCTGGGTGACGCGCACACGTTTGCCGTTATCCAGCCGTATCTGATACACGGACGCATCGCCCATGTAGGCAATCTCATCAACGGTGCCAATCAGCTTGTTACGCAGATCTCCCAGATCATCCTTGCTGATCACCACTTTTTCCGGGCGCACCGCAACGGCGACCTTTTGGCCGATCACACCGCTGATGCTGTGGGGCACATAGATGTCCAACCCTGCCTCGGGTGACGCGACAATAACGTGGCTCTCCCCGTCCTCGGCGATACGGCCCTCGAAGATATTCACCGAACCAATGAAATCGGCAACGAACCGGTTTCGCGGGTACTCATATATCTCGCGCGGAGTGCCAACTTGCACGATCTCACCTGCGGTCATAACACCGATCCGGCTGGACAGCGTCATCGCCTCCTCCTGGTCGTGGGTGACCACCACAAAGGTCACGCCCAGGCTTTCCTGAATCTTGATTAATTCGAACTGGGTCTCTTCGCGCAGCTTCTTGTCCAGCGCGCCCAGGGGTTCGTCCAGCATCAGCAGCTTGGGCTTTTTGACCAGCGAGCGTGCCAGCGCGACTCGTTGGCGCTGGCCCCCAGACAGTTGATGCGGCTTACGGGTGGCGAATCCTTCCATTTGCACCAGCGACAATATATCGGTGACGCGAGTGGCAATCTCTGCCCGTGGCAGACCGTCGCGCTTCAACCCATACGCAATGTTCTTTTCCACTGTCATGTGCGGAAACAACGCGTAGGTTTGAAACATCATATTGGTGGGCCGATTATAGGGCGGGATGCCGGCCTGATCCTGGCCGTCGATGATGATCTGGCCGGAGGTAAGACCCTCGAACCCCGACAGCATCCGCAGCAGCGTCGACTTGCCGCAACCCGATCCGCCCAGAAGGCAGAAAATCTCACCTTTGTAGATATCCAGCGAGACGTCGTAGACCGACGTAAACGCGCCGAATTTCTTGGTCACATTTTTGATTTGTAAAAATGGCACCGCGTTCGGATCGGTCCACGGTCTTGCATCCGATGACGAGATAACTTCGGACATGATGGTTTCCCCCTCCCGAAAAAGCGATCCTGGAAATTGGTTGGCGCCGGGGCAGGCCCGAGCGCCAACGTGCAGGCTTACTTTCCGGTCTTGATCGTGGTCCACGTGCGGGTCAGAGTCCGGTCATAGCGCGCTGAGTGCGGCTTGGAAACGAACATCTTGACCTTGACGTCCTGGGGGGGATAAATGCCTGGGTCATTCGCAACGTCTTCGTTCACAAACTTCGTAGCAGCCGTGTTCGGGTTGCCGAAATACACATAGTTGGTGATGTCCGCGGCAACTTTTGGTTCGAGGATGTAGTCGATGAATTTTAATGCGTTTTCGGGATTGGGTGCGTCGTCCGGGATCGCCATCATGTCGAACCCGATCAGCGCGCCCTCTTTCGGGATCGTGTAGGCGATGTTGGTGCCTTGTCCGGCTTCGGCGGCACGGTCGCGTGCCTGCAGGATGTCACCTGAGTAGCCAATGGTCAGGCAGATGTCGCCATTGGCCAGATCGTTAATGTATTGCGACGAATGAAAATAGCGGATGTAGGGGCGAACGCCCAACATCAACTCGCTGGCTTTCTCCAGATCGGCTTTATCTTCGGAATGCGGATCCAGCCCCAGATAATTCAGCGCCGACGCCATAACCTCAGACGGAGAATCCATTATCACCACGCCACAATCGGCCAGCTTGGCCACGGTGCCCGGGTCGAACACCATGTCCCAGCTGCCGATCTTGTCTGCATCGATGCGCTCGGCGATCATGTCGATGTTATAGCCGATCCCGACAGAGAACATCATGTAGGGTACGCCATAGGTGTTGTCCGGGTCGTTCACCGCGATGATTTTGAGAATGTCAGGGTCGAGATTGCCGTAGTTCTTCAGCTTGTCCTTGTCGATTTTGGCATAAAGGCCGGCTTGCGCCTGACGAGCGAGAAACTCGATAGAGGGCACCACTACATCGTAGCCGCTGGCACCGGTCAGCATCTTGGCTTCCAGCACTTCGTTGCTGTCGAACACGTCGTAATTGACCGTGATACCGGTTTTCTTTTCGAAGTTGGAAATCGTATCGGCGGCCACATAATCAGACCAGTGATAGACGTTCAGTTCACCATCAGCCCATGCTGAGCCGGTAGTCAGCGCCAGTGCGCCGAAGATCATTGTTGTTTTTTTCATGGTGTTCTCCTAAAGAGTTTTTATTATTGGATCAGATACCCATTTTGTCACGCAGCCCGTACCACCAGGAGCCCATCACCGAATAGGGAACGCGGAACATGCGTCCACCGGGGAACGGATACCACGGCACCTTGGCAAACACGTCGAACCGGGTCATGTCGCCGTGGATTGCCTCGGCCAGGATGCGCCCGAAGGTGTGCGATCCGGTTACGCCATGGCCGCTGTAACCGTGTGCGAAATAGGTGTTGCTGCCGATGCGCCCCATCTGCGGAACACGGCTGAACGAAAGGGCGAAATTACCACTCCAGGCGTAGTCGATTTTCACCCCTTTGAGTTGTGGGAACACCTTGTCCATGTTGCGCTGCAACTTGGATTTTATGTCACTGGGGTCAGCGCCACCGTAAACAGTGCCGCCGCCAAACAACATGCGCTTGTCGCCGGACAAGCGATAATAATCAAGGATATAGCGGATATCTTCGACGCAGGCATCGGATGGAATCAATTCCTGTGCACGCGCTTCGCCCAAGGGTTCGGTCGCCATCACCTGCGTTGACACCGGCATCACCCGTGAGGTGAGCGTCGGCACCACGTGGCCCAGATAGGCATTGCCGCACAGAACCAGCGTTTTGCAGGTCATCGAGCCTTTGGCCGTTTTGACAACGGGCTGCGCCGCCAAGTGATCCACGTCGATCACCGCCGACATCTCATAGATCGTGCCGCCGTTCTGCTCAAACGCCGCCGCCTCGCCCAGGGCCAGATTCAACGGGTGCATGTGGCCGCCGGAATGGTCGATCATCCCGCCTTCGTAAAGGTCGGAATTAACGTATTTCCGCAGTTGTTCCTTGTCCAGCATCTCCTGGTTCTTCAGGCCATAGCTGGCCCAGAGCTTCACCCGCTCTTCCAGTTCGACCATGTGGGCGCTGGTCAAACCCGTAAAGATGTTCTTGTCTTTCAGGTCGCATTGGATGTCGTAGGTGCTGATTCGCTCACGGATGATCTCGCCTCCTTCCTGCACCAGACCCGCGACGAAGGTGGCCGTGTCTTGCCCGTAGCGTTTCTTGATGGTTTGCAGACTGGCGTTCAGCCCGTTAACGATCTGTCCGCCATTGCGTCCCGAGGCACCCCATCCAACCCGAGCGCCCTCAATGATGGCAACCTTGTAGCCTTTTTCCGCGAGGTACAGGCCCGTTGAGAGCCCGCTATAGCCGGCGCCTACGATGCAGACGTCGATTTGGTGATCACCCATCAGTTCCGGCCGTTCCGGCGCCGGGTTGGCTGAGGCGGCGTAGTAACTTGTGGTGTGGCTTCCGTCGCCGGCATAAGTGTGGCCCTGGGAGCTCATCACACGATCTCCAAATAGCTGTCGTATTCGAAATGGGTCACATGGCGGGCAAACGTGCGTAATTCCTGCATCTTGCATTCGACCAGCATCGTTTGCAGCCGTTTGGAAAAGATCTTCGGCACATCCGTACCCTTTTGAAAGGCGTCGATGGCGGTCGCCCAGTCCAGCGGCAGATTGTCCAGCTTCATCGAATACGCGTTCCCGGTGATGGGTGCCGCCGGCTGCATGTCGTTTTGAATGCCGAGCAGCGCGCCGCCCAAGATGCTGGTCAACACGAGGTAGGGGTTGGCATCGGCACCCGCGACGCGATGCTCTATGCGCCGCGCGCTTGCAGCACCGCCGGGGATGCGGATTGCCGCAGTTCGGTTCTCATAGCCCCAGGCGACATTTGTCGGCGCATGGGCGCCGGGTAGAAGACGGCGATATGAATTTTCGTGCGGCGCAAATGTCAGCGTGTTTTGCTGCATCGTGGCCAGCATTCCGGCTACCGCATTCAACATCAGGGGCGAGCCTTCGTCGCCGCCATTGTCGAAGACGTTTACCCCGTTTTCATCGATCAACGAGAAGTGGACGTGAAAGCCGCTGCCAGACAGGGCGCCATAGGGCTTTGCCATAAAGGTGGCCGCAAACCCGTGCTTGCGGGCAATGCCACGCACGAGCCGCTTGAACAACACGGCATCGTCGGCGGCACGCAAGGGGTCGGCGACGTGACGCATGTTGATCTCGAACTGCCCCGCCCCATTTTCCGAGATTGCCGCATCAGCTGGAATGCCCTGCAATTCGCAGGCATCGTATACATCGTTCAGAAATTCATCGAAATGCTGCAATTCGTCCAGGGACAGCGCCCCGTCAGATACCAGCCGCTTACCGGTGACCGGGGATCGAGGCGCCTGCGGGTGATCCTCCGAGGGGTCGACCAGATAGAATTCCAGCTCGGTCGCCACTACGGGCGTCAGCCCGCGCTCTTTGTATTGTTCGGCCACGCGCGCCAAGGCCCGACGCGGATCGCCGGGGAAGGGTGTGCCGTCCTCTTGCCGCATCCACAGCATCGCCAGCGCCGTCGGGCGACTGGTCCAGGTGATTGGCATCAATGGGCGGCCGGTATAGTCACACAGCCCATCGGAATCGCCGGTCTCGAATACGAGTTCATTGTTTTCGATATCTTCGCCCCAGATATCCATGGCGACAATCGACAACGGCATGCGCAGGCCGCCATCTATGACCTTGGATACCTGATCAACCGGAACGCGCTTGCCCCGCATGGTGCCGTTCAGATCGCAAACGCAGGCAAAAATGGAATCAATTTCAGGATGCTGTGCCAGCCAAGCTTCGGCCTTATTATCAGACATGGATCACCTTGCGATACCGTTTTAAGAATTGTGATATCATTTTGTAAATATTTATATCATTACCTTAATTGTGTCAATCTATTTAGGTAATATAACCCCCTTCAACAAACCCCAGGGCGGGCTGATGACCAACAACGGCGAACTCAATATCCCTGATATCCCGGCACTATCCGGGACGACGACACAGGAATACGTATATGAACGCCTACGCAACGCGATCATGTTGGGCGCGATCGAACCCGGCACTTCGCTGACGATGCGCGGGTTAGCTGAATGCCTGGGCCTCAGCCCAACCCCTGTACGCGAGGCGGTGCGGCGGCTCAGCTCGGAACATGCGATACAGATCAAAGACAATCGGCGTATGACAGTGCCTTTGATGACGCTCGACCGCTTTGAAGAATTGGTTGCACTCCGCGTCGCGATCGAGGTCCATACAGCCCAACGCGCGTTGCCCTATATGTCGGATGTCATCATCGAAAAGTTGACGGAAATGGATGACAGGATGGACGGCTTCGTCTCTGAAAGAGATCTGGATCAACTAACTTTGTTGAACCAGGATTTTCATCGCACCTTATACACGGTTAACCCGGCCCAGGCCTCAATGCCGATCATTGAAAGCATCTGGCTGCAGCTGGGTCCGTTCCAGCGCCAGGTCCTCACGCGGGTCACCGAATATTACGAGATTGATCGCCACAAAGAGATTCTGGCAGCGCTGACGACCCGCGACGCAACTGCGCTGCAAGATGCCATTACCAACGACATCAGAGACGGCGTTCTGAAGTCCGGCCGGAGCCTGCTTGCCGTCATAGAAGCGGCATGACGGTTTTCAGGCCATGTTAGCCTGTTCAACCGTGTTGGCCGTCTGTTCCGGGACTCAGTGGCCGGCAGCCAAGGCGTCAAATGTGGTGACCTCGCCGGGGCTGTCGGGTTCGTAACCCGGCACGCCGTTGATGCGATCGATCAATGCCGGGGATTTCATAAGCGCTGTCAGGTCTGCAAGTGTGGCGGGAGGCAGGCGATCCTGGCGGTAGATCAGCATGTAGTGCTCGCTGGCCATTTCAATAAAATTCAGGTTGAACTGCTCGGCAGCAGCCTGTACCCCAAATCCAACTTCCGCCATCCCCGACGCTACGAAGGCTGCAATCGCCGTGTGGGTGAACTCCTGCTGAGAAGTGCGGTTGATACTGTCCCCGGCAACATCTTGCTGCTTCAGTAAAAGATCAAAGAGAACCCGGGTGCCGGAGTGACGGTCACGGCTGATGAAGCTGAGGCCGGAGGTGCTCAGATCCTGCAACGTGCGGATGTTCTCGTGTTCGCCTTTGCGCATCATCAAGCCTTCGCGCCGGGTAACAAAACGGATAAGGCGGTGCTCATGACCGTTCAGGTGCTTTTTATAGTGGCTGATAATCTGCCGGGCGAGTGACGGGCAAGTGGGCAGGTGAAAACTTGCGATATCACACTCTCCGCGATTCAGGGCAGAAAGCGCTTCTTCCGGGTTCCGGTACTGCAGGTTGATGTTTACCTGCTCCGAGAACTCTGGCAGCAAGGCAACCGCGTAGCCGTGGCTTGCGTGCAGGCGCAGAGTGGGTTGGGCGCCGGCTAGCAACTGCTGAACCTGATCGTTCAGCTCCGCAGCCATGCTGTCGATTTGTGGGCCAAGCCGAGCGGTTACACGGTGCTCTGCCCACAGTAGTTTCTCCCCCAAAGCAGAAAGCTGGCTGCCATGGCCTTTGCGCATGATGACCAGTGGCATGCCCAGAATATCGGTACCCCGGTTGAGTAAATTCCAGGCGTGCCTATAGGAAATGCCGACTGCGGCGGCGGCAACGGTGAGCTTGCCGGTATCGCGGATGCTCGCCAGCAGGCGAAACAGAACGGGCTCGAAGAGTTCGTCAGTATCGGTGCGGAATACCCAGGCCGGGGATATGGTCAGTTTCCTGTTATGCATTCTTGTTCATATTCCGTACCGGAGCCTGGAGTGCTAATTTGGCGTAGTTGAGTGTTTTGTTACTGTATCAGAATAAAAACAGGTAGGAACAGTCATGCATATGTCAGAGAGAGCTGATCATAAAACAGTGCCCGTTGCCGGCGACTGGAGCCCTGACATGATTCGCCAGGAAGTCGCAGCCCTGCAGCACGGACCCGGTGCGCTTTTACCCATTTTGCATGCCATACAGGATCGCATCGGCTACGTACCCGAGGGTGCCGTACCCATCATCGCTGAAATGCTGCAGCAAACCCGAGCCGATATTCACGGGGTTATCAGCTTTTATCATCATTTTCGCACCCGCCCGGCGGGCAGCAACGTGCTGGAAGTGTGCCGTGCCGAAGCCTGCCAGGCCCGCGGCGGGCGGGCGCTTGAACGCCACGTTCAGGAAAGGCTGGGCGTGGGCTACCACGAAACCACCGCCGATAACGAGTTCACGCTCGCGCCGGTGTATTGCCTGGGCAACTGTGCCTGCGGGCCGTCTATTCGCGTGAACAATGACGTTATCGGCCGAGTGACCCCACAGAAATTTGATCAGCTGGCGGACAAACTGACAACGTCTGTCCTTCAGCTAAAATAAAAGCAGGAGCGAGTTCGATGACAACAACAATTTATGTGCCCTGCGATACCACAGCCCTTTCTTTAGGTGCCGACCGGGTTGCGCAAGAGTTACTGCTCGCAGCAGCAGCGCAGAACCTGGATGTAAACCTGGTGCGTAATGGCTCACGCGGGCTGTTCTGGCTCGAGCCATTGATTGAAGTGCAAACGCCTTATGGCCGCGTCGCTTATGGCCCGGTGGAGCCGGATCAGGTGGAAGAACTGGTGGTTGCTGGCTTGTTTGAGGGTCATCCCGATCACCCCTTGTATCTGGGTGACATTGCGCAACACCCTTACCTGCAGCAACAGCAGCGCCTTACGTTTGCCCGAATTGGCATCACTGACCCGATCTGTATTGAGGATTACATTGCCCACGGTGGTTTCGCCGGCCTGAAGAAAGCCGCTGCGCTCGCGCCCCAGTGCATTGTGGGTGAAGTAAAGGCCTCCGGCCTGCGCGGTCGCGGCGGCGCGGCCTTCCCCGCGGGGATAAAATGGCAGACCGTATTGGACGAACCTCAAAACCAGCAAAAATACGTGGTGTGCAACGCCGACGAAGGCGATTCCGGCACCTTTGCCGACCGCCTGGTGATGGAATGCGACCCTTACATGCTGATTGAGGGCATGGTCATTGCCGGCCTGGCGGTGGGTGCTACTCTGGGTTTTATTTACGTACGTTCGGAATACTTACTGTCCAAGAAGATGCTGGACGAAGCCATCCGCACCGCTGAGGCCCACGGTTATCTGGGCGATAACGTTTGCGGCAACGGCCGTTCGTTCCGTCTGGAAGCGCGGCTCGGCGCAGGCGCCTACATATGCGGCGAAGAAACCTCCCTGCTGGAAAGCCTTGAAGGGAAGCGTGGGCTGGTGCGTTCCAAGCCGCCGCTGCCCGCCATCAAAGGTCTGTTTGGCCAGCCCACGGTGGTAAACAACGTGCTGTCGCTGGCGGCGGTGCCATACATCTTGGCCCACGGTGGCAAAGCTTACGCCGATTACGGCATGGGCCGCTCGCTGGGCACCCTGCCCATTCAGCTGGCCGGTAACATCAAGCAGGGCGGCCTCATTGAGCTGGCCTTTGGCGTGACCCTGCGCAAAATCCTGGAAGACTTCGGCGCTGGCACCTTTACCGGCCGGCCAATGAAGGCCGTGCAGGTGGGTGGTCCGCTGATGGCTTACATGCCCGAAAACCAGTGGGACACACCGATGGATTATGAAGCTTTTGCCAAACTCGGCGCGGGCATTGGCCACGGCGGTGTGGTGGTGTTTGACGACACCGTGGATATGGGCGAACAGGCCCGTTTTGCCATGGAGTTCTGCGCTGTTGAATCCTGCGGAAAATGCACCCCTTGCCGGATTGGCTCGGTGCGTGGCGTGGAAGTGATTGATCGCATTCGTGCCGGTGAGAACCGCGATAACAACCTGGTGTTGCTGGAAGAGCTGTGTGAAACCATGGTGGACGGCTCACTTTGCGCCATGGGCGGTATGACGCCCTTTCCGGTTCAGAGCGTGATGAAACATTTCCCCGAAGACCTGATGGCCAGCCCGCGCCCAGTGGAGGCTTGATATGTTGCACTATTATGATCCGCGCACCGAAAGCTACCAGCCCGGCAAGAACGGCCTGAATCCCGACGTTGATTACGGCACGCCAGTTAGCCTGTCAGAAGCATTGGTATCCATTTCGGTCGATGGCCGTGACATCACCGTACCGGAAGGCACCTCGGTATTGCGCGCCGCAGCACTGGCGGGCATCAACATCCCCAAATTGTGTGCCTCCGACAACCTGGAAGCCTTTGGCTCCTGCCGCTTGTGTGCGGTGGAAATTGAAGGCCGTCGCGGCTATCCGGCCTCCTGCACCACACCGGTAGCAGAAGGTATGGCCGTTACCACCCAGACCGGCAAGCTGGCGAAACTGCGCCGTAATATCATGGAGTTGTACATCTCCGACCACCCGCTGGATTGCCTGACCTGCCCGGCCAATGGCAACTGCGAACTGCAGGACGTGGCCGGCGTGGTGGGCCTGCGGGAAGTGCGCTACGGGTTTGACGGCGAGAACCATCTGGACGCTGAAATTGACGATTCCAACCCGTATTTCAGTTTCGATCCCAGCAAGTGCATTGTCTGCTCACGCTGCGTGCGAGCCTGCGACGAGGTGCAGGGCACCTTTGCGCTGACCATCGAAGGCCGCGGCTTTGACTCCAAAGTCGTCGCCAGCCAGAACGATCCGTTCATGGATTCCGATTGCGTATCCTGCGGTGCCTGCGTACAGGCTTGCCCTACCTCCACGCTGATGGAGAAGAGTGTGATCGACGCCGGCCAGCCTGAGCACAGTGTGGTTACTACCTGCGCGTACTGCGGTGTGGGCTGCTCGTTCAAGGCCGAAATGAAAGGCGATCAGGTTGTGCGCATGGTTCCCTACAAAGGCGGTGAGGCCAACCACGGCCATTCCTGCGTGAAAGGCCGGTTTGCCTTCGGCTACGCCACCCATAAAGACCGCATCAAAGAGCCGATGATTCGCGAGACCATCAACGATCCGTGGCAAGTGGTGTCCTGGGACGAAGCGCTGGCGTTTTCCGCCAAAAAACTCAAAGGCATTCAGGCCGAGCATGGCCGCGAAAGCATTGGCGGGATTACCTCCTCGCGCTGCACCAACGAAGAAACTTATCTGGTGCAGAAGCTCGTGCGTGCGGCCTTCGGCAACAACAACACCGACACCTGCGCACGGGTATGCCATTCCCCTACCGGCTACGGTTTGAAAACTACACTGGGCGAGTCTGCCGGCACCCAGACCTTCGATTCGGTGATGAAGGCCGACACCATTGTGGTGATCGGCGCCAATCCAACCGATGCGCACCCGGTTTTCGGCTCGCTGATGCGTAAGCGCTTGCGCCAGGGCGCCAAACTGATCGTGATTGATCCGCGCCGTATTGATGTGATTCACACGCCCCATGCTGCTGAAGGCCTGCACCTGCCGCTGCGCCCCGGCACCAACGTGGCCATGGTGAACGCACTGGCCCACGTGATTGTGACCGAAGGGCTGGAAGATCAGGAGTTCATCCATAACCGTTGCGACACCGAGGCCTACAACGCCTGGCGCACGTTTATTGCCGAGGCGCGTAATTCCCCCGAAGCCATGGAAGCGGTAACCGGTGTAGCGGCAGACAAAGTACGCGAAGCCGCCCGCCTTTATGCACAGGCAGACAACGGCGCCATCTACTATGGCTTGGGAGTGACCGAACACAGCCAGGGCTCTACCATGGTGATGGGCATTGCCAACCTGGCCCTGGCCACTGGCAACATTGGCAAAGAAGGCGGCGGCGTAAACCCGCTGCGCGGGCAGAATAACGTGCAGGGCTCCTGTGATATGGGGTCCTTCCCCCACGAGCTGCCCGGCTATCAGCACGTGAGCGACCCGACGGTGCGTGAGCGCTTTCAGGCTGTCTGGGGTGTGCCCATCGACAACGAGCCGGGCCTGCGCATTCCGAACATGTTCGATGCCGCCATCGCCGGGTCGTTCAAAGCGCTGTACGTGCAGGGCGAGGACATTGCCCAGTCAGACCCCAACACCCAGCATGTGGAATCGGCTCTGAGAGCCCTGGATTGCCTGATTGTGCAGGACATCTTCCTGAACGAAACTGCCAAGTTCGCGCACGTGTTGCTGCCTGGCTCCACCTTCCTGGAAAAGAACGGCACCTTCACCAACGCCGAGCGCCGCATCAACCGCGTGCGTAAAGTGATGGAGCCCATTGCCGGCATGGAAGACTGGGAAGTGACCATGGCGCTGTCGAACGCCTTGGGTTACCCCATGCACTACAACCATCCCTCTGAAATCATGGATGAAATTGCCTCATTAACACCCACCTTCACCGGTGTAAGTTACGACAAGCTGGAACAGCTGGGCAGTATCCAGTGGCCCTGCAACGATGAGCACCCGGAGGGCACGCCCACCATGCACACGGTGGACTTCCCCATCGGCAAAGGCAGGTTTGCGGTCACCGAATACCTGGCCAGTGAGGAGCGAGCCGGCCGCCGCTTCCCGCTGTTGCTGACGACCGGACGCATCTTGTCCCAGTACAACGTTGGCGCCCAGACCCGCCGCACCAGCAACAGGGATTGGCATGAAGAAGACGTGCTGGAACTGCACCCCAGCGATGCGGAACTGCGCGGCGTAAAAGACGGCGACTGGCTGGGCATCAGCAGCCGCGTAGGCCATACCGTGCTGCGGGCAAAACTCAGCACCCGCATGTTGCCGGGAGTGGTTTACACCACTTTCCATCACCCGAGCAGCGGTGCCAATGTGGTCACCACCGACAATTCCGACTGGGCGACCAACTGCCCGGAATACAAGGTAACGGCCGTGCAGGTAGAAAAAGTGTCCCAGCCGTCGGATTGGCAGCGCAACTTTGTGGACTTCAACAAGCGCCAGCAGGCCTTGCTGAAGCCGGCCATGGAAAGCGGGGAAGACAGCCATGCAAACGCACTCAAGTAATCAGGGGCCAGTTGCCATGGCTGATACACCCGCAAGCATTTCACCGCCGATGAGTGAGGCCCGGGTGAGTGTGCGCGGTGGTATTGAAGGCGCCCGGTCCCGCGATCTGATTGCAGAAGAAATTCCGGTGGCCATGGTTTACAACGGCGTGTCCCACGCCGTGATGATGGCTTCACCCTGCGATCTTGAAGATTTTGCCCTGGGTTTCAGCCTGAGCGAAGGCATTCTGCAGCGGCCGGACCAGCTGTTCAGCGTCGAGATAAAGCCGGGTGAAGACGGTATAGAATTAGACATGCACATTGCCGGCGACTGCTATGCCCGCCTGCGGGAGCAGCGCCGCAATATGGCCGGCCGAACCGGCTGCGGGCTCTGTGGCACTGAATCCCTGACCCACGTGGTACGAACCCTCAAGCCGGTGGCGCCGCAGCCAATCCCCGGCGACGAAGCCGTTCAGGCCGCACTGCAAAATCTGAAAAAGCACCAGCCGTTGCAACTGCAAACCGGAGCCACCCACGGTGCCGCCTGGTGCGACACCCAAGGCCGGATTGTTCAGACCCGGGAAGACGTAGGCCGCCACAACGCGCTGGACAAGTTGATCGGTGCCCGCCTGCGCGAATATGGCGATCAGGCCTTTGGCGAAGGCTTCGCGCTAATTTCCAGTCGCGCCAGTTTTGAAATGGCACAGAAAAGCGCCAGTGTAGGCATATCAACTCTGGTGGCAGTATCCGCCCCCACTGCCCTGGCCATCCGCGAGGCCCGCAAAAGCGGCATGAACCTTATCGGCTTCGCCCGCCCCGGCCGCCACGTAATCTATGCAAGCTGCGATGACACTGCGCAGGAGAGCACCTTGTGAACGATCACCAATTAAACAACCTGATCAAAATGCTCGACCAGATTATCGCCAACAACCTGCACCATGGTGACGACGATAAGGTAACCGACGTGGCTGCCGACCACCTGCATAAGTTCTGGGCCCGCAGCATGAAGCAACAAATCATCGCCTACGCCAGCGAAAACCCGGCAGAGCTGTCTGCATTAGCCCGATCGACTATTGCCAAGCTGGAGGCCGCGCCGGAGTAAACACCGCATCAAACCAGGTTTAACTGTTTTAACAATTCATGTTTTAATACTGCGCTACAGCTGCACGATGTTTATATTGATAGCCTTCAATGCTGGGCCAAAGCCATGCAAGGTACGTACGTTGAGCTTGTTGAAACGCGGATAGATACTGCTGATCTGGAAATCGGCATGCATGTCATCCGGTTGGATAGACCCTGGGAAGAAACAGACTTTCTCATGCAGGGCTTTATTATCAGAGACCTGAACGAAGTCCACGCGTTGCGTCTTCAATGTGATTTTGTGGTTATACAAGGCGTAGCCGAGAAAAACCGGGAACCCAGAGAGAAGGTTTCCAGCCCGGGTCGTCTGGCAGGTTTTTTCAAGCCCAAACAGAAGCCTGTGCAGCCGCCGAAACCCGGCTCCGCCCGGACAGTCCCCCGAAAGCGTGTTTCCTACATAAACCAGGTGAGCATGAGTCGGGAATTGCAAACGGCGACCATGCGGTTTGAAGACGCTCAGAGCACGGCCAAATCCATCATGTCCGGTTTGCGCATCAGCCGCACGCTGGATATAAACAACGCCCGAACGGTTGTGAATAGTTGCGTAGAGAGTGTGCTGCGCAACGAGAACGCCTTGATGCTGCTCACCAAGATCAAGAACCAGGATGAGTATACCGCCGAGCATTGCATCAACGTTTCCATTCTGGCCGCAGCGTTTGGAAAATCTCTGGGTATGATAAAGGGCGAAATTGAGAATTTGGCACTATGCGGCCTGCTGCACGATGTTGGTAAAACCAGAATTCCGAACGAGGTTCTGAATAAGCCAACCAGCCTGACCGACGACGAGTTTGCGTTAATGCGAAACCATACGATTCACGGTCGCACCATTCTCATCAGCACCGGAGCCCCCCTGCAAAGCGCTGTGGACGTGGCCTTCTCGCATCACGAGCGAATAGACGGCAAAGGCTATCCAAGAGGGCTACCGGCGGAAAACATACCCTACTTTGCAAAGATCATCGCGCTGGTGGACACCTACGACGCGATTACCAGCACGCGTGTTTATCAAAAAGCCCTGGCGTCCATGCATGCTCTGGAGATCATCCACAATAATCGCGGAACCCAGTTTGATACTGAGCTGGCTGACGCGTTTATTCAGATGGTGGGCGTTTATCCACCCGGATCCATCGCCGAAATGGTGAACGGAGAAGTGGGGATCGTGATCGAAAGCCATGCGCTGCACAAACTCAAGCCGAAGGTGTTAATGGTTCGGGATGCGGACAAAACACCGGTAGTCTCTTTCAGGATATTGGATTTACAGGCGGCTCCAAAAGACGATAACGGAATGGTCTACCAAATCGCCAAAGAGGTGCCAGACGGGACTTACGGTATTGTACTGCAGGACTTCGTGAAGGAAGGTTTGATCGTAACAGCGCCTTTGTCTTCGTTTGATACAGAATAGAGCACAAGTGGGAGTATCCTCTGGTAGGCGATAAGTTGCCCGAAGGTTGACTTGGCTGTGGTTCCGACCGGGACTCCCGCGGTTTTCTGGCCCGCGGTTATCGCGTTACTGCCTTTGACGCCTCCGACAAACTGGCCGGCCTTGCCCCCAGGGCCATAAGCCACCCCGTTTCCGTTCGCACGTTTGATCAGGTTAGCGAATACGAGGCCTACGATGGCATCTGGACCTGCGCCTTGCCGCAGTTTGAGAAAATGGCGATCTGGCAAACCGCTGACCGGGGCGGGATGAGTGTTGGGTGAATGGGGTTTGTCAAAAATCCTAGAGTGGCTCGACGTATGAAGCGTCATTTATCCATCCAATCTCACAGCCTCCCAAACTCCTCACTGTATGAAAAGACGGTCACGGTGCCAGCGCATAAATTCTGGCGATGGTGAGAACTTATCTGGCAGTTCAATTGTGGTTCCGCTTCGCTCAAGAAACGTCTCGCGTATGTGATTATTGCTTTGCTGTTTTTCCAATTCCGATGAAATCATTAACCTGTAATCATCGGCGAACGTGATTAAGCCGATATCAAAGGCTCGATCATAAAATGTGCTGAGACACAGGCCGTTACGAGGGTTTAGACGATTATGCTCGTCTTCGGCCCACGGTTTAATGTGGCTAGCCACTAGAAAACGTGTGTCTGCGATACCCGTAACGCAACATTGATAGTCGTACGCAGAAAGCACCGCTGTACGAAATAGGTTTTGGCTTTTGCGGCGCTGGATGACCGAAGAGATGGTTTCACCACGGTAGCTGTTAAGCTCGATAGCTTCTTGTTCATTGGGTGTGGCCGAATCCAGGCTCTCCAGAGCCATCACTATTTTGGGCATGATTCGAGAGGGGGTTTGGCTAAACTCTTGCCATAGATCTCGATCTGCTTGCGAGGCTCCTGCAAGTCCTTTGCGCCCAGAGCCGGTGATAACCGGATCCAGGCTTGCGAGATTGCTTAGCTTCATGGCAACAGAGCTGGGTGAGCGCTCAAGCTTGAATGCGACCTCAATAATTCGAGGATGGCGCTGATGAAATTTTCCAAAGGGAAGCTCGCAGTAAAGCCCCAGAGCAACCAACAGATCAAATTCCGACCATGCCTTTCTCGTCGTCATGCCGTTACCTTCGCCAGAACGCTTGAATTTAGCCCCTCAATGCAACTTCAACCTAGGCTGCATCGCCCGGCTTATCTTGTCCATAAACCAGATCACGCCGGTGCGTAGAAAGCCGTGCAGCGCTACCTGGTGCATGCGGTACAGCGATACATAAAACAGCCGGGCCACCTTGCCTTCAATGTACATGCTGCGGCCAGAAAGGTTGCCCATCAGGTTGCCTACGGTGGTGTAGTGGCTGAAGTTGATCAGCGAGCCGTAGTCGTTGTAAACGAAGGGCACGGCGTCTTTGCCTTCCAGCCGGTTGCACAGGGACTTAAACAGGGCATCGGCTTGCTGGTGCGCGGCTTGGGCGCGGGGGGCGACGGGTCTGTCAGAATTCGGTTGCGGGCAGGCGGCGCAGTCGCCGAAGGCGAAAATGTCAGAATCCCGGGTGGTTTGCAGGGTCTGGTGCACAATCAGTTGATTGCTGCGGTTGGACTCCAGGCCATCCAGGTCGGCGAGAAACGCCGGCGCTTTTATGCCTGCAGCCCAGATGGTCATTTCCGAGGGCAGCTCGGTGCCGTCTTTGAGTACCACAAGGCCGGGGCGGATTTCGCTTACGGGTTGGCCGTTAAGAACTTTCACATGTTGGCGCCCAAGTTCCTTGGTGGCCGCTGCCGAGAGCCGGGCTGGCAGTGCCGGCAGAATGCGGTCGGCGGCTTCAATTACGGTGATGGAGACATCGGAGGCTTTCAGGTGGTTCATGCCGTACACCGGCAATTCGCGAGAGGCTAACCGTAGCTCTGCTGCCAGCTCAACACCGGTGGCGCCGGCACCTATAATGCTGATGTTCAGCATGTGATCACCGCCTTGCCGAGCTTCGTGGTTTTTGCGCAAAAACGCATTGAGCATCAAGTTGTGGAAGCGGCGGGCCTGTTTCAGGCTGTCGAGGAACAGGCAGTGCTCCTGTGCGCCGGGGGTACCGAAATCGTTGGCGGTACTGCCGACGGCTATCACCAGGGTGTCGTAATTCAGGTGGCGCTCGGGAACCACTTCGTTGCCTTCTTCATCGAGAAAAGGCGCGATCACCAGTTTTTTGGTTTCACGATTCAGGCCGCTCATGCGCCCCAGCTGGAATTCGTAGTGGTGCGTGCGGGCGTGGGCCCGGTAGTTTATTTCATTGGAATTGGCGTCCAGCGAGCCGGATGCCACCTCGTGCAGGAGGGGCTTCCATACATGGGTCAGCCCTGCGTCAACGAGGGTAACGCGAGCTTTGCCCTTTTTGCCGAGCTTCCTGCCCAGGCTGGTAACAAGTTCGAGGCCGCCGGCACCGCCACCGACGACAACAATATGATGAAGGTTTTCCATAGCAATCCAACCTGTAAGTAAAGAAAGCCAAACACTCTTTCAGAAAAACGCTTGGCTGTCGTCACTGGAGCCTGTTTACAAGGTAGGATACTAATGCTGCCCGAATAATACTAACGTGCTCCGGACAACCGGCACAATTGGTCGGAACACCTATTGATCATTCGACATACACAGCAAGAGACAGGAAAGTATGAAAGTAGCAGTTTACTGTGGTTCCCGTTCAGGTAACGAGCCGCAATACGCTGAAAAGGCCAGAGAGCTGGGTGAGTACTTCGGTAATAACGGTATAGACCTGGTGTTTGGCGGCGGGCACGTCGGCCTGATGGGTATTATTGCTGACGCGGTTCTGGCTAGCGGCGGCAAGGTTTATGGCGTTATCCCGGAACATTTGTTGAATCGGGAGCTGGCACACTCGGATCTTACCGAGCTTTTTGTTGTGAGCAACATGCATGAACGCAAGGCGAAGATGGCGGAGTTGGCCGATGGCTTTGTCGCCCTGCCGGGCGGTATTGGCACGCTGGAGGAAATCTTTGAGGCCTGGACTTGGGGGCAGCTCGGTTTTCACCAGAAGCCGTGCGCCTTCTATAACGTGAAGGGTTTTTACGACTCGTTGTTGGAGATGATTAAAACCATGGTGGCCTCTGGCTTTGTTAAGCAGCAATACCTCGACATGATTGTGCTGGCGGATACACCGACAGAACTGGTTGATGGCTTCAAGGCCTACGTACCGCCTCGGGAAAAGTGGACCTGAGCAAGCGTGAGCGCCTGACTGAATTCAAAGCCGGCTGACTTTGCCCATCAGTCGGCCCAGGTACAGTTGACTTTGGGGGCGTTGGGGTGCGGCCAGTCGCAACCACCTCGACGGTGATATCCACGCGCACCGCCAGATAGCTTCTGCGTATCCTTGGCAAATATTTTTACCAGCGATCAAGCTGAAGGCCGTGCTTCTTGAGATAGGCACCACTATCCGATAAATAGCGTTCGGTTCTCTTTTCATAGTACTCAGGATGAGTGTCTATTTTGACTGCTTTATAACGCCCCACCTCGATGGCGGTCTCGGCCCAATTCATAATCCATAGGACAACCGTACCGCCGGGGGCGAGCCCCAGAACCAATGTATCACGGGGCATGTTGATGGTTTTTCCATTTCTTTGAACCGGTGCGGGTTGCTCCATACGTTCACGTAGGGCTTCCGGGTCAGGGATATGGATAAGCCGGGTATAGGACTGCTGTTCGGCGAAGGAAAACCATGTTATGTGGATGTAGTCGGGCATGGGTTCCAGATGCGCGTTCCCGTTACCCGAAGCCTTCCAGCAACAGGTCGTGATGCCAATCGGATGCCACCAGGCTCGCTCTCCTGTCGCTTCGAATTGCACTGGCTTGACCCACGCATCGTAATGTCGGGGCACACTGACACGAAGTCGGTACTTCACTGGATGGTCCCATTCAGGCGTACCCGCGATGGAGCAGCCACTTAACAGGAAGCTCGTGCAGAGCACCGTCACAAGCACTACAAGTCTTCTGATCATTTGAGTCCCTTATTCGGATATACGCCCCGCACGCCACCGGGTGCAGGTTTGAATGGAAAGAGTGGTCCGGCAATCTGGTAATGGGCTGAGTGGTGAATGTAACGTTGGCGAAGCAGGGCTTCCTCTGCCGCAGACAGTCGCAGTGGCTGGCCTTCGTTGATGTGGCGGGTAATCTGGGCAGCGATAGGTTGAAGCTCATCGGGCAAGACGATATCAGGGTCGGCAGGGTCTACCGGGTCAAACGGTACCCCCGCATTTTTTGCCAGCCGGTACATCTGCCGCAGGGCCACCCGAGAGTATTCGGCCTGTACTCGCCGGTCCAGCCAAAGACGAAACTGCAGTTCGACTTCACCTTCTTTTAACCGCCGGTGGTAAGCTTCTTCAACTGTTAGTGTGCCATCCGGATTGTATGCCCCCAGCCAGCCTTCACCGGCTATCCGCTGACGGTCCATCAGGATTTTTGTGTATTCATAACTGTCTCTGGGGTGGTAGCCGCGGAACTTGCGGGGCAGGGCTACCTGAATGTGTTCGTGGAAGTTATCGGGGTAGCCGCCACCTATGTCGGAATGGGCTCCGGGCAGTACCCACTCGTCAAAATGATCCGGCAGGCTACCATCCGGCCCTCGCACGCTGTTGAGGGAGAAGTTGTAACGCCATTCGTCCCGAGCCGTCAGGTGCACGGCCCGCTGAACCGAGTCGGCGGCAATGTCCACGCGCACCCCGCCATTGTTGGTATTGTGAGCTGAAAAGTCGGCACCCAGTATATCGACAACGGCTGCCACGGTATCAAACAGCCCCAGAAAACGAATGGTGACGGTTTTCGGCCAGGTAATGCCTAGTTTCTGAAAAGATTGCCCCAATGCACCGCTGGCACCATCCCCCACCTCATTCACGAAATGTCGGGCGGTAGCCGCGCCCCGGCTGAAGCCGAAGACATCCAGAATTAACTCGTCAATTGGGCTACTTGCATCACGGGAAATGTATGCTCCCAGTTCATCACAAGCCAATGTCATTTTGGCGAGAATCCCCCGCTCACCCGTACCGGTTCCCATAGCCCAGGCATCATCCTCCTTGCCGGATTTGGTGCCAACGCCCGAGACATATACAGGATATCGGTGATTTTCGATGGTTAGCGTGTTAGTGGAAAAGGGCAAATAAAGATCACGAAGCTTTGCAACATTGGTCTCAGCATTAAGGTAGCTCCCCTCCATCAGTTGCGAAATTTCAGCGCTGCAGGCTTCCTCACTGATGGCCCCCGCTGCCTGAGCGGTCAGGCATTCATCCACCTTTCGCTCAAAGGCACCGGTGTTATCGCGGCTGTTGCCGGTGCCGTCGAAGAAAATTCCAGCCTCAACGGTCACTTTGGGGCGGAGGTCAGACTGGCCTGCTGCATAGCGTTTCGAGGCTTCAATTTCTTCGGGGGTCGCGCCTTCCAGACCTTTGTCTACCAGTGCGCCTTTGGCTTTGGCCCACTCAACAAAGCCGAAAGGGTCTTTGTCCAGCGCCTGCGTAGCCTCCGGGGTCAGTTGGCCCTGGCTGTTCAGGGCACCCGCCTTGGCGAAATCCACCACCGGTGCGGTAAGGGTGGCTACGCCTAAGATGACACGGGGTTTGCCGGTAATGATCTGGCCACCGTGGGAGGTCGGGCTGCCCATGTGGGCCAGGGGGCGACCGTCCAGCAGGGCCAGTGGATAACCCTGAACGATTACGGCACCGCAACCGCAGGCATCGCCCACCCGGGCGATGGGTACACCATCCACATTGGCGGTCGCGCCGTTCGCAATAATGGGGCTGCTGCCGTGGCCGGGAATGGGGCAAACGTGGGTGTCGCCAACGCAGGCGACCATGAGGTTGCTCATGAGGCACTCCTTCCTTGGGTGATGACCGGTTTTGATCCGAAAACCGGCTTGCCGTAAGACAACGAAAGCGTATACATTTTTTGGTCAAGTTACCATGATCAGCCTGAGCTCATGGCGAAGATCAACTGGCTGAATTCAAAGCCGGCTGACTTTGCTCATCAGTTGGCTCCAGTCAATCGGCAGCCGCTTTTCCAGGCTGGCCAGCGCGGGGTCTTTCGGATGGATGGCCTCGAAGGGCTGTTTGCTGGCGTACACAATGGTGTTGTTGGTTTTACTTTTGAATACCAGCAGCACGGCAAAGTGCTTTCTCAGCTGGCGGAAGTAAGGCCCTTCCGGGTCCGGCGTGCGGTGGTAGTTCAACACCAGCCAGCCATCGGGGCTCAGTGCTCGGCTGCAGCCTTCGACAAACTGCCGCTGGGCCTGTGCCGGGCTCATGCGGTCGGCGTTGTACAGGTCTGCCAGAATCATATCGGTACTGGCATCGGGAAGATCGCTCAGGGCATTGCGGGCATCGGCAATGGTCACCTTCAGGCGCTCGCTGTCGGGTAACCCGAAGTGTTCCCGGGCCACATCCAGAACCGCCTGCCTCAGCTCAACCGCGTGTACGCGGCATTCCGGGTAAAGATGATGAAAAGCACTGGCCATCACGCCGCCGCCCAGCCCGAGTATGGTTACGTGCCGGGGGCTGCTAAAGGCGGCGGGCAGCAGCATTGCCCGGCTGTATTCGTGCACGGGAACATGCGGGTATCGTCGGTCAATCTTGCTTTGTTCAAACACTGAGTTGAAGGTCAGTACCCGGTGCTTGCGGTAGTCGATCACCAGAATACTGCCGAGTTTGTCCCGGCTGTGGTGAATAATCTCGCCTTTGTTGAACATGCGGTGCTCTTTGAGAAAATCGGGGGCTAGCGTTCCAGAAGCTTGATCACGTTTTGGTTGCCATTGGCGCGGGCAAGATTCAGTGCCGTATTGCCATCTGCGTCCTGCAGCTCCGGGTTGGCGCCTTTTTCCAACAGCAGTTGCACCGTATCGGCATGGCCGTTGCTGGCGGCAAGCATCAGCAGGCTTTCGCCGTTGCTGGTGCGTATGTCTACGGGTACTCCGGCTTCCAGCAGAGGGCGGAGCATGTTGGTGCCGCCGTTGCGTGCCAGCTCAAAAATCCCCTGGGCGAACGCAATGGCGTCTTCATCCAGCTGGTTCGCTGGTTGTTGCGGCTGGCCGGGCTTGTGCTCGTTCATCTGGTCTCCGTTTAATTTACTATTCAAAGGTCGGTTGGACATACGTACGATACCGTTGATACAACCTTTTATCACAGAATGAGTTAGTCTCAGACACAATCGCTGGAATAGAGCCCAGCTGCTAACAGCAATAACTGACAGGAGAAAGCACCATGAAACTGAACGTTGAGGGTATTGAAGAGGGCAAGCCGGTCCCGGATATATTCGCGTTCGGCGTGTTCCACCCGGAAGACCACATGAGCTTTGGCCCTAACCGGAACCCGGGGATGTCCTGGGAAGGCGCACCGGAAGGTACAAAAAGCTTCGTGATTATGATGTTTGATCCGGATGTGCCCAGTGTGGCGGATGATGCAAATCAGGAAGGCAAAACGGTTTCAAAAAACATTCCGCGAGTGGATTTTTTCCACTGGCTGCTGGTGGATATTCCCGCCCGCGTTAGCCGTATTCCAGAAGGCGAAGACAGTGATGGCGTTACACCCAAAGGCAAAGACAGCGGCCCAGGCCCGTTTGGCCTGCGTGGGGTAAACAACTTTACCCAGTTCCTTGCCGGAAACCCGGATATGGCGGGAACTTACTACGGCTACGATGGCCCCTGTCCGCCCTGGAACGACGAGCTGCTGCACCACTATCACTACGAAGTTCATGCGTTGGATGTGGAATCTCTGGGCCTTTCCGGGGAGTTTGATGGCGAGGCGGTTCGTAACGCCATGGCGGGCCACGTACTGGCCAGTGCCAGGGTGACCGGAACCTATACGCTCAACCCGGACCTGCGCTAACGTGATTGAATAGCCGGATGAACAGCCGTTCGCAGTGGGTTTTCCGCCTCTCCTTTCTGGCCATTGTGGCGCTGGTAATGATCGCGATCTGGCTTGTGCTTAGCCAACTTGGCATGCCAGCCAGTTTCGCGCCAGTGGCATTGTCGGATTGGCTTGCTCATCAGGGGGAACTCGGGCCGCTGCTTCTGATACTGTTAATGATCCTCGCGGTGGTTGTCGGGCCTATCCCGACACTGCCCATCAGCGCTGCAGCGGGCCTGGTGTATGGTATGTATACCGGAACGGCCATTGCGGTGGTTGGCGCGCTCGCGGGGGCGCTTATTGCGTTTTACCTGGCGCGGATTCTCGGGCGTGATGCCGTTCAGAAGAAGCTGGAGCACAATCCGCTGTTCTCGGCACAGGGGTCACAACGTTTCCTGTTTGTCGCGATACTGCTGACCCGGTTGATCCCCCTGTTTTCCTTTGCCCTGGTCAGCTATGCGGCCGGGGTCACGGCAATACATCTCTGGCGTTACATGCTTGCGACCGCCGTGGGTATGGTGCCAATGACCTTGGTTTTTGCGGGGCTTGGCCAGAGCTTTGAACTCAACCCGATGCTGACGGTGATAGCCGCCGCTATTATCCTGGTGTTTATGAGCACCCTGCCAATTTATCTTGGCCGGCACCCGAATTCCAGGCTGGCCCGTTGGCTGCATCTGAATGGCGATGTTTGAGCCTATGCCCTTTCTGTGTAACAGAAAGCGAAGTCTGTTGTCTGTAACCGCACCCTTTCACTAAAAACCCGATACAACTGGGAGCGATTATGCTTGGTTACCGACGTTTGTCATTTGTTCTGGCCTTTCTTGTTATGCCTGCCCTGGCGTGGGCCGATATTAATTCCGGGTTTTATGCGGGTTATCAGCGCCTTCTTACCGATTATCTGGTTAAACAGACCTTACCCGGTGACGGACTGATTTCTGCCTTCGAGTACCGGTCTGCCCTGGCCGATAATGACCTGCAACAAACGTTGACGGACCAACGTGCCAAGCTGATGGCATTCAATCCCGAGACCCTGGAGGGGCGAGAGGAATCCGTTGCCTTCTGGACGAACGCCTACAATTTTTTCATGCTTGCCCAGATACTCACTGAGCGACCGGATGGCGAACTGGTTTCGTCCGTCTGGGATTATGGCGGCCGGGTGAACCCGTTTGTTGACAGTGTGTTTGAGCGAAAGAGCTTTGCTGTTGGAGGACGAGCTTACAGCCTCAATGAGATTGAAAAGGAAATCCTGCTGGGTGACGACTATGCCGACAAGGGCTGGAAGGATGCCCGCGTACATTTTGCTGTGAACTGTGCTTCGGTTGGCTGCCCGCCACTTCGGGACACCCTTTATACTGCAGATAATCTGGAAGACATGCTCGCAGAAAATACCCGCCGGGCGTTCAGCACAGAGCGTCACCTCCGTGTAGAGGGTGAGGTGCTCTATGTTACCGAATTATTTAAATGGTACGAAGAGGACTTCACCGAGGTTTCCGGTTCTGAAAAGGCTTTCATTGAAGAATGGGCTGATCCGGTAGTGGCAGATCGAGTGGCAGGCACAGAAACCATAAAATTCATCGACTACGACTGGGCTTTGAACAGCCCGGCCAATTTTCCCGAGTTGCGTTAATCCGGTTCTCGGAATACGGACACAAAAAAGGCCACTAATCCGGAGAGTAGCGGCCTTTTCCGTTCCTGATCACTTTGCAGAGACTTTCACATCCACAATCTTGTCAGACGTTGTCATCGGAAAGCTCCTTGCTTCGTTGTATCTGTCTGCTTGACCGTTCATGGCCAGCGCAGTAGACGCAGAGAACGATAGGGCAATAGCGGCGAGTATCAGTGTCAGTTTTCTCATGGCTTGGTACCTCGTTCGTGGTGATGCACGGGGTCTATCCGATGCTCGGTCAGGCCGCGCTTACGAGGTATAGACAACTGACTGGCCCCTTGTGTTACAGATTTTCGGGAGGAGGCAAGAAAAATTGGGGATTTTTATATAACCAGACGTCATAGAAGCAGGGCTATTCATTACCCGGCATAGAATTCATAATGATCGCTCAAAAACTGATAGCGATAAAGGAGAAGCACCATGAGCCGTATCCTGGCCATTGTTTTGCTGGTTGCCAGCTCACTTGCGTGGGCGGATGGCGATAGGACTCCGCCCTTGGTGGATGCCAGCTGGCTTGAAGCGCACCTTGAACGAGATAGCCTGGTGGTGCTGGATGTCCGCTCCGGTATCGACAATGGTGGTGACCGAAGCAGCTTTCAGAACGCTCATATCCCCGGAGCTGTCTACAGCAGTTACACCGATGATGGCTGGCGCGAGAGCCGGGACGGCGTCACGGGCCTGTTGCCTCCTGTCGCAAATGTGGAGCGCCTGATTGGTAGCCTGGGAATCAGTAACGACGATACCGTGGTGGTTGTGTCCGCTGGCACTGGCGCGACCGATTTCGGAAGTGCCGCCCGTGTGTACTGGACCTTCAGAGTGCTGGGTCACGACGACGTGACCATTCTCAACGGAGGTTTTGCTGGCTGGAAGGCTGCCGGTTACCGCGTGGACAGCGGCGAGGGGACTCAGCGGAATGTGGAGCAGTTTGAAGGTACCCTGCAGCCAGATCTGATTGCCTCTCTCGAGGAAGTTCAGGAAGCCAGGGGGAGTCAGGCGCAACTGGTTGATGCACGCCCCGGTGACTATTTCAGAGGCGAGAACCAGTCCCCGGCGGCCAGAGCCCCTGGTACGATTCCCGGTTCCCGCAGCCTGCCTCACGCTGACTTCCTCGGTGAACAAAACGCAGTCTGGTACCTGAACGAAGAAGGTATCACAGCGCGGATAAACCAGGCCGAACTGAATGCTGGCACCCGTACCATCGCTTTTTGCAATACCGGTCACTGGGCTGCCACAGACTGGTTCGTGCTGAGTGAACTGGCCGGGTTTGAAGAGGTTGCGCTCTATGATGGCTCCATGGCGGAGTGGTCCCAGGACAGCAACCGCCCGCTGCAGGTAGCGAAGAAGGGGCTTGGTAAGCTTCTCGACCTGTTTAACTGACCCGTTTAACCAAGTGGACTCGTAATGGCCAACTCTGCAGTTCTCCAGCCCGGGCTTCAGCAGCCCGTCTGGCAGATGGATCGATTTATTATAGCAACCGCGCTGGCAGGCTTTGCTTTGCTGGGTGGGCTGATCTGGCTGGAAACCGCGCCCTTCATGGTGGCGTTGTTTGTAATTGGTACTGTGTTGGGCATGGCCTTGTATCATGGTGCCTTCGGCTTTACTGCAGGTTGGCGCAATCTGGTGGTCAAAAAGCGCGGCGCCGGTATGCGGGCCCAACTGATGCTGTTTGGTCTCTCTTCCGTCATTATGGTGCCCATGCTCTACAGCGGGCAGGCCGGGCTTGTGGGTGCGGTCGCGCCTGTGGGCACGTCTCTCGTTGTAGGCTCCTTCATATTCGGGCTTGGTATGCAGCTTGGTGGGGGTTGTGGCTCGGGCACCTTGTTTACCGTAGGCGCCGGCAACATCCGCATGGTGGTTACGCTGGTGTTTTTTATAGCTGGCACGGTGCTTGGCTCTATTCACCTGCCCTGGTGGCTGGATCAGCCGGGCTTTGACCCGGTGCCACTGGTCAACACCTTTGGGGTCATTGGTGCAATTGTTGTTCAGCTTTTGGGGCTGGGCCTGCTAGCTCGTTGGGTTAACCGGATTGAGCGCAAGGCCCATGGCAACCTTGAGCGGGATGAACTGCTCTGGAAAGGCCAGGCGCATGGAGTGTTCCGAACCCTGCTCAGTGGTCGCTGGCCGTTTACCTGGGCGATTCTGATCCTGGCCGCAGGTAATGCGCTGACTCTGGCTTTCAGTGGCGCTCCCTGGAGTATTACTTTTGCCTTTAATGTCTGGGGTGCCAAAGCATTGGAAGCGGTGGGTGTGAATATGTCCCAATTCGAGTTCTGGACCTGGGAATACCCCGCCATGGCCTTGAAGGACTCAGTGCTCACCAACGTTCCCTCGGTAATGAACTTCGGGCTGTTGCTCGGCGCCATGCTGGCGGCGGGCCTGGCCAACCGTTTTAACGAGGCGAGCCGTAACCGGCCGGACGGTCGCCAGTTCCTGGCCTCCGTGGTGGGTGGTTTGCTGCTGGGTTACGGCGCCCGATTGGGCTTTGGCTGCAACATCGGTGCGCTGTTTTCCGGTATTGCTTCAGCCAGCCTGCACGCCTGGATCTGGTTTGCCTGCGCCTTCGCCGGATCTCTGATCGGTATTCGCCTGCGGCCCTGGTTCCGGCTGCCAAACTGATGCGGGAGGAGAACATGGAACGAGCTTATCACCCCACCCGCATTCTGGTTGTGCTCGGCATCATTCTGGTGCTGATTATGGCAGACCACCTGAGCAGCCCAACCTTTGCGTTCAATTCCGGGCAGGGCAACGTGCAAACAGCGTTGAGCCAGCGGGATGAAACGGCCTGTGCGCCATGTGGAGCACCCTGCCCCTCAACACGAGACTGACAAACTAGCCGGTACAGCCGGCGGGAGAGACAGCTGATGAACAAGGTATGTGTTGTTTTGGGTGTGGGTCGAGGCAATGGCGAGGCCTTTGTGCGGCGTTTTAGCGGTGAGGGCTTTCAGGTAGCGATGCTCGCGCGCAGTGAAGACTATCTGAAGCAGTTGGAGCAATCGGTTACAGGTGCCCATGCTTTTGTATGTGACCTGATGGCGCCAGACCAGATCGCCACAGTGCTGGCTGCAATCGAGAGCAAACTCGGACCGGTTTCGGTGATGATGTACAACGCCGGTGGCGGTGTATTCAAGAACGTGGAAGAAGCCAGCCTGGATGAGTTCGAGGCCAACTGGCGTCTCAATGTTCATGGGCTGGTGGCTGCCACCAAGGCTGCATTACCGCAGCTACGCCAGCATGACAGCGCCAGCATTATTATTACCAGCGCTTCGGCGGCTACCCGGGGCCGGGCCAATACTGCGCCATTCGCCTCGGCCAAGGCCGCCCAGCGCAGTCTGACGCAGTCACTGGCCCGCCAGCTTGGCCCTGAAAAAATCCACGTGGCCAATGTGGTGATTGATGGCGTGGTGGATTTGCCCCGCACCCGTGAATGGCTGGCGGACAAGCCGGACGATTTTTTTGTGAAACCAACGGCGGTAGCGGACGCTGTCTGGGCGCTCAGTCAACAGGATCCATCCGCCTGGACCTTCGAGCTGGATATCCGGCCGTTTGGTGAAAACTGGTAACCACCTTCCTGGCCTTCACACCGGGTTGGTGGCCAGGATCTTCTTCAGAAAATCCTTCGTTCGGGGATCCTTCGGGTTATGGAAGATCTCGCTGGGTGGCCCCTGTTCCACAATGCGGCCACCGTCGATAAAGATCACGCGGTCGGCCACGTCCCGTGCAAAAGACATTTCGTGGGTGACTACCATCATGGTCTGGTGCTCTGTCGCCAGCTGTTTCATCAGTCCCAGTACCTCCTCTACCCACTCGGGATCCAGTGAGGATGTGGGTTCATCGAACAGGATGACCTCGGCACCGGCGGCCATGGCGCGGCCAATGCCAACCCGCTGCTGCTGGCCACCTGACATGGAGGCGGGGTAGGCATCTGCCTTCTCGGCCAGGCCGATCTGCTCAAGAATCTCGCGGGCCCTTCGGTAAGCCTTTTCCTTGGGCCATTTATCCACCACCAGCAGACGCTCGGCAATGTTCTGCAGCGCCGTCTTGTTGGCAAACAACGCGTAGTTCTGGAACACAAAAGCGGTTTGCCGTCGCATGGCGAGGATATCCGCCCGGCTGGCCCGATTCACATCCACCGTGAGATCACCCACAGTCATGGTTCCTGAAGTAGGTTGTTCCAGGAAATTGATGCAGCGCAACAGGGTGGATTTGCCGGTTCCCGAAGGGCCGATGATCACCACAATTTCGCCCTTCTCAATGGTCAGATCGATCCCGTCGAGAACCACGGTCTTGCCGAAATGTTTGCTCAGTGACGCCAGTTTGATCATCGGTTATAGGCCTTGTTCAGGCGGATTTCCAGATAGTTCTGAAGCTTGGAAAGCAGTTCAACCACGATCCAGTACATGATGGCGGCAACAATGAAGGCCTCGAAGTACAGAAAGCTGCCGGCCGCCTCTTTCTGGGTGGCGCCCATCAGTTCAGTGACGCCCAGCGTGAAGGCGAGAGAGGTCGCCTTGATCATGTCGATGAAGTAGTTCATCAGAGTGGGCAAAGCCACTCGGGTAGCCTGGGGCAGGACAATCCGCCGCATCAACTGGCCATTGGTCATACCGATAGACAGGGCGGCTTCGGTCTGGCTGCGGTCAACACCCACGATGGCGGCGCGAATGGATTCGGCCATGTAGGCGGAAAAATGCATGGTCAGGCCCATGACCGTCGCGGTGACGCCATCTATCACCGTTAGTGCACTGAACAGTTGGGGCAGCCCGTAATAGAACAGGAACAGTTGCACCAGCAGTGGCGTGCCCCTGAAGAAGGAAATGAAAACGATAGTCAACTGGTTGAGCACTGGAATGCCCAGCACCCGGACAACGGCAAACAGGCAGGCAAGAATCAGTGCAAGCACCATTCCGATGCCCGCCAGTTGCAGGGTGAGGGGCAGGTACCTGAGCAGAACAGGTACCAGGCCAAGCATGTACTCGACGTTCAACACGTCCATAGGGAATCAGGCCTCGGTGCGCCCCTCAGGGCTGGGTGATGTCCGTGCCGAACCACTTCTCGGAAATGGACGCGAGGGTGCCGTTGTCACGCAGGGTCGCCAGGGCTTTGTTAACCTCATCTCGCAGGGCTCGCCCGGCTTCGGTGTCGTGGAACGGGTAGGCATTGGTGATCTGTGAGAAAGTGGGGCCTGCCAGTTCAAGGGGCAACGGCTTCTCCTTGATGATCTGGCTGGCACTGACCCGGTCCATCACGAACGCATCCACGCGGCCCAAGGCGGTGTCCCGTTCCAGATTACTCTCATAGGTTTTAATCGTGATCTCGTCCGCATAAGGCAAGTCCTTCAAAAGTGCCTCGAAATTGGAGCCCAGGTTCACAGCAACGGTTTTGCCCTTCAGGTCTTCCACACCCCGAACCTCGGTATTGCCTTTTTTGGTCACAACTTGTGCACCGTCGTAAACGTAAGGGTCGCTGAAAACATACGCCTTCTTCCGTTCGTCGGTGATGGTAATCTGGTTGGCAACGGTATCGATGCGCCCGGATTGCAGCATGCCAAACAGGCCGGAGAAGTTGGCGGTTTCGTACTGGATATCACGCCCCATCTCCTTGCTCAGCGCGTTCATAACATCGACTTCGAAACCTTTAAGCTCATCCTGCTCCACAAAGGTAAATGGGAAATACTGGCCGGACATCCCGACTCTTAAGGGTTTATCCTGTGCGAGCAAAGGCGCACTTGCGAACAGTGAAATTGCCAACAATGTATTGATCAATAGCGTTTTCATAAAGCCTCCTTTCGACGTGCATCGTACCTGAAGCATAGTCGGGGGTGAAAATTGGGCAATTACGCCCTTCATCTGTTTTCAACGAGTGATTCAACATCGGCGATGATTGCAGGGGCATCTGTAAGCCGTGCCAGCCAGCTCAGAGGAATGCCGCGCTCACCGCCAACGCCGTAAAGTGCCGCCAGGGCCGGCCCGATGATCCAGGCCCGTCCACAGGAATCGCCCCCGCATTGAATATTGGCGCGAACGGCTTCTGTATAGCTGCGGGCATGGCTCAGAATATGAAAGATCACCGGCATGGCCTCATGCAGATAACAGGTGCGGCCATAGACGTCGCCCGCGCCGGGAGCGTCCAGAACAGAACCGGTCCGGGCTTTGTTGAGGTTTTCCGGGGCTGGTGCTTCAGCAGTGCCAGCGTCCAGAGCCACTGACATGGGGTTGCCCCGGAAAAGGTGATCCAGAAGTCGCGCAGCGCATTTTGCCCAAGCCACGGCTTCGTCATTGTGATTGGTCACCCGAACCGCCGCTTCTGTGACCTTCAGCAGGTTGTTGCTGCCGTAATAGCTTGCCACCAGCGGCGGTAGTTTGGAGATTGCCGGCAGTTGCATGTCGTCGGCGCCGCTTTCCGGCAGCAGGTGATGGTCGATGGTCTCGGCCAGGTGAACGCCGGCTTCCTGTATCTCCGGTTCCTGGTAGGTAAGGCTTATGGCCTTGCGGACAGGATCTGCCAGTTGCTCGCCGCTCAGGCGTCGGGTGTAGGGTAAAACCTTCTGAACCAGCACCCGCTTTTGTTTTTCCGTCAGTTTGACCGCGGAGGCTGACAGGGCCTGCTCAATGGCTTTCTGTTCGATGGTGTTCAGGTTGTCCAGTGTGCCCCGGGTGGGATTGTCGATGTAACCCTGCCAGCGGCCACCGGGCCCGAAGAACGCTCGAAAGCGCCGCTGGTAATCGCGGATATCCAAGGTGCCGTTATGAGCCAACAGGCTGTCGGTCAGTACCCCTGTGGCGGCACCGTAGTGGCTGATATCGCCAGCCTGTTTGCCTTCATGAGCAAAGTAACCGAATCCGCCTTTGAAATAGTCGGCCTTCGGTTGCAGAAATTCCGGTGATGCGCCGCCAACTTCATGGATGCGCTGGCTGTCGTACAGCCAGTGCAAACCGAGACTGGCCGCATCTGCAACCCACCCACCGGCAAGGGCGGCGATCATCGTGGCTTTTCTCTCGCTGGACACGGTGCAGGTCATTGGAAATCCTTATTCGTCATGGTCAGAATTTGAGATCGAGAAAGTTGCCCTTGGCTCTTCGGAGCAGTTCTTTTTCGGTTATCCGGGAGCTGGAGATGCTTTCCTCCCACTGTCTACGCCCGTCTCGCTCTGTGGATCGGTGGAACAGCAGCAGTTGGCCATCAACGATCTTGAAGTTCGTCGGGTCAATGGTCTCCAGGCGCCCCTGTGCCAGATTATAGGGGCAGCTTCGTGGAAAGGACGGTGCATAGGTTGCCGGGTTTGCCTCGAAGGCATCCTTCTGGGCGGCACCGGTGAACCAGTACACGTTCCCTTGATAGGTACTCTGATAGTCTCTGGAGCCCTTTTCGGGATGGCCCTGTTCATAGTAGGAGACGGGACTGTATCCTTCCAGGGCAAGTTGCGCGCGGATAGCTTCGTTATCAGCGGCGTAGGCCGGCAGGGCTGGCATAAGGGCCAGTATCGTGAAGATGGTTGCGGCTACTCTGAGATCGTGGTTTATCATACGACTTCTCCAGTGATGGGTACCCGGAAGGGACAGCTTGGCTGGGCACGCATGCATTACACTCAACGTAGACGACTGTCGTGGCGTGTTGTTACAAAATTAGTAGTTGGGCGTCTCCTGTTTTCCGCTTGTTCAAAGAGGAGCTACGAGAGGGATCTTTCGGATTCCGGGAGAGCTTGCCTGATCGCTACCAAATCGCCAGCCCGATGGCTGCCGCGATGGATATCGCAACACTGATGGCAACCCAGGCCCGACGGACTCGCCCACATTCGCCCTGCAATCCTCGTGATTCAAGGCAGCGCCGGGTTTCCCTGTAAAGCCTGGTCGGTGTCGCGAGATGTCTGTGATAGTGCCGGTTGAAGTAGTCAGCCAGCACCGGTGGCATGGTCTCCGGCGAATATCTGTGCCAGAGTTTCACTAGGCCGATCCGGTCACGCTTCTCAAGCGCGCGCCTTAGCCAGCCGGGGAATTGGCGGGTGGATGTGCAGGAGGCGAAGTCGATAATGGCGGGGCTGGCATCGTCACGAACCAGAATGTTGCCACCGTTGCCCAGATCCAGATGCACAAAGCCATGGCGGTGTATGTTTGCCGTCAGCTCCCACAGGTCTTTAAAAAACGCTCGGGGCAGCGGCGTGTTGCCGTCGAACTGGCGCAGGGGGAGCCCTTCAATGTAGTGGTAACTGATGGTGTGGGGGTTCTCGAGTTTTACTTGCTGGGGGATGCCTTTCACTGCCGCGAGACTGCGGAGTGCGTGATACTCCCTGTTGGGAAGTAGTCGACCATAGATCAGCGCGCCGGGAAAACCACATTTGCTATAATCCTTGACCACTCTTGCGCCTGCAGGATGGATTTCCTTCTCTACAAGGGCCTGGCCCCACCTGTGCTTGTAAAGACGCTCTCTTGTCGCCACAGCCCTGCCCTCCTAACGCCAGTTGCCCGCTGTTGCCTGATGCCAGTCACTGGCCCAGGAATCCGGGGCGCAGTCCGTATGCAAAAGACACCCATCCTCAATACAGGGATACAACTGGGCATAGGTCATAATGCTGCCTTGATTGACCCGCCGATTAATATCCGCGGGCTCCAGATCTTCCAGTCGGTTCTTGCCCAAGATGCTGAGCAGTTCTGCCAGGGTTTCCATTGAGGAGTGATGGTAGTTGGCCACCCGCATCCCCTTGTCGGTCACATTCAGCTGTTTGTAGCGCGCAGGGTTCTGGGTGGTGATGCCGGTGGGGCAGTTGTTGGTGTTGCAACTGCGGGACTGGATGCAGCCCAGTGCCAGCATCATGCCGCGGGCTGAATTCACGGTGTCGGCCCCCAGAGCCATCAGCCGCAGCATGTGAAACGCCGAGAAAGCCTTGCCAGAGGCGACAATTCTGATCTTGCTGCGCACACCGATACCTCGTAAAGCATTGTGCACAAAGTGCAGGCCATCCCGCAGCGGCATACCCACAGAGTTAGTCAGTTCTATCGGCGCGGCCCCTGTGCCCCCCTCGCCGCCGTCCACGGTAATGAAATCCGGTCGCAGACCGGTTTCCAGCATGGCTTTGCAGATACCCAGGAATTCCCGTTTGTTGCCGGGGCATAGCTTGAAGCCCACCGGTTTGCCGCCCGAGAGGTTGCGCAGCTGCGCAACGAACTGGAGCAGTTCAATGGGGTTGGAGAAGGCCGAGTGCCCGGGTGGCGACAATACGTCCTCCCCCATAGGCACCATACGGATACGCGCAATTTCTTCGGTAAGCTTGGCGGCGGGCAGCACACCGCCATGCCCGGGCTTGGCTCCTTGGGACAGTTTGATCTCGATCATTTTGACCACATCCAGCCCAGCCTGCTTTGCGAACAGGTCCGGATTAAATACGCCTTCTGGCGTGCGGCAACCAAAATAACCGGTTCCGATTTGCCAGATCAGGTCACCGCCGTACTCAAGGTGCCAGTCGCTGATCCCGCCTTCGCCGGTGTTGTGGGCGAAATTTCCGAGTTTGGCGCCGCGGTTGAGTGCCATCACCGCATTGCGGCTGAGGGCGCCGTAACTCATGGCGGAGATGTTCAACGGGGAGGCTTCATAGGGCCTGGTGCATTCCGCCCCGCCAAAGGTAATCCGCAAATTGGTTGGAAGGCACGCCTTGGGTGCTACGGAATGGTTTACCCATTCATAACCGTCGCGGTAGACATCGAAGATGGTGCCAAAGGCGCGGGTGTCATCATCTTTTTTGGCACGCTGATAGATGAGGCTACGAAATTCCCGGCTGACTGGAGCGCCATCCAGATCGGATTCCACAAAGTATTGCTGCAGCTCCCGCCGAACCGATTCGAACAGGTAACGGAAGTGGCCAATAACCGGATAGATCCTGAGGAGTGTGTGTTTGTTCTGGGTAAGGTCATGAATACCCAGAATAAAAAGCGGTCCTATGATCAACCAGATCCAGTTAATGCCGGGCCAGAGGATGCTGGCGATCGCTAATGCGGCGCTCAGCGCCAGACTCGAAAATACAAACACCTGACGGAAGATCATGTGGAGAATCCTGTTTCCAGAGCTGATGGTTCGTTGTTGGTCTGGATTAAGAGACACTTTGTTGAAGCGGTTGTTACAGAAAGCTCTCTTGCGCTGCCCCTTGTGTGTTCTGTTTGTCTGTAACGTACGGGGTCTGTCGGTCTGGAGACCAGCTCTGGTTCTTCCATGACTTTCGGTGTAACAATTGGAGGCGTTTGGTGGTCCTGCGAAAGGACGATATAAAAGGTGAGGAAAAGCACCATGACAAAACCACGGCTGGTTAAAAGAGTAAAAGGTTGTTCCCGACTGTTCTCGTCAGGGCTGATGATCTGCGCCGTAGTGCTGGCGGAAAACGCCAAAGCTGAAACGACGATCAGGCTTGAACTTTCCAACGACGTTATCCTTAGTTCCGACAATCAGTTCACCAATGGCACGTCGGTCATCATCTCGTCCGAACCTGTCAGCTCGCTGGATAAAACCGGGGGTACACTGGCGTTTGGAAAGGCTCTGCTCGCCTGGGCCATTCCCGATAAGCCCGGACTGAACTATCGTGAAAGTTGGGTGTTGGGTCAGAACATGCAGACCCCGGCGGACATTGAACAATCGGCGCTCATTGAAAATGATGTTCCTTACGTGGGGTTTCTGGGCTGGGGCAATAGTTTTTACGGGTTCAATGACGAGTATTTTTTTGGTGCCCAGTGGTTGTTTGGCTGGGTCGGAGAACAGGCATTGGCCGAGCAATCCCAGAAGGCTGTTCATGCAGCGACGGGCGGTGACGACCCTGAAGGCTGGGGCAACCAGCTCGATTTCGAGCCCATACTGAACGGGTATCTAAGTGGCAAGCGTCGTCTGTACCGCAATTCCTGGTTTGACGTTGCCCTGACGGGAGATCTTGCAGCGGGTAACTTTTTTACCTTTGCGCAGCCAGGGCTGGAGTTTCGGTTTGGTGATCGTCCGCAAGGATTCCACTTTATTCCGGACCCGGTAGGTCGCGGAATGGACTATGATGCGAATATTTTGCCAACTGGAGGCAACTGGTTGTATGCCTCGATTACGCTGAGAGCAACCTATTTTGCCTGGGCGCTGCCGCGTGAGGGTAACCTTTTGGTAAACAATGAATGGACAGACAAAAACAGGGTCAGCATTAACCGCACCGTCGGTCAAACCATACTGGGCTTGCACTGGGTAGGGCCGCGCTTTGGGGCACATTTGAGCCTCTGGCTGTCCACGGACACTGTTGATGACCGCAACTTGCCATCGAGCGAAGATCCGAGAAACAGCTTTGGCTCATTCATGGCGGAGTATCGGTTTTAGTGCCGCCCGATGCGCCGGGCAGCGTTTTCGTGTCAATGAGAAACTGTTGAAACGGCTCTGATCGGCGCAGAAGCTCCCCGCCAAGCCCAACCAGGGCGTCGACGTCACTGGTAGTCAGTGCCGCCGTGGGAAGTGCATTATAGTGGGCCCGCCTGGCAGGATCTTCAACCTGATTGAATGTCAGAGTTGAAAAGTAGACGTTAACAAGTGGCTTGCCGGGTGGGCGGGTGAGATTGAGACTCTCGCCCCATGCCAGAAATTCCCGGCGCGCCTGGGCGATGTTTTCAGTGGTTAATGTATTGAACGCCGCATCAAAAGAGGCCGCGAGGGTATCGTATGCGCCGGGTTCCTTGCCAGAAATTGACCATGGATAGGTAGGGGATACCTGAGCATTCACGAGGATAACCAGTACTTTTTCGACCTTCTTGAGGGCCGTCACGGTAAAAGCACCAGCCATTTTTCGAACATCGCCACGGTGTGCGACCGGGCTCATCATGGAACCGCGCACACCGATGTTGTCAGTAATGCCGCCGTCGGCCAGATTGAGATACGGCATGTGCCCTGGATCAAGGTAACGTGACAGCGCTTGGGCGACGGCAAACTTTCTTGCCAACAAGTTTCGTTCGTTCAGCGCCTCGGTAACCCATTGCTTGTTACTTGGGTCGCAACCAGGGTAGTTACGGAGCCTCACCGGAGCGAATGCGGGTGGTACGGTCGAGGAGGCCATGACGGCGTTGGCAACGGGGTAGTTGCTCAAGTCAGAGCAGAGGAAATCAAACTGTTGCTGTATGAAGGAAAAGGTCAGGGCATTGTTCAAATCCGTGGCGTTGATAATCACAAATGGAAGCGGCCCAACCGACAGATCGGCAAAGGTTTTGTCATCAAAAACCTGTTTGCCCAGAAACTCTGCCATCAGATCCGAGCGGTTGAAATCAGGAGAGATCAGCCGGGCCATGTTGTACGGGTTCGCCAGCATCCAGCCATAAGTACGCGGCCAGTTGCGACGTAGGAAACGCGCCTCGAAATCTTCAAACAACCGGTCCCCGAAAAGACCGTAATAAGCCGCAGTATAGCTACCGCCAGAAACGGCGGAAATCACATCGATCTGATCCAGCAATCGGGTGGACTGGTTGTCAATCACCAGTTGCTCATTACGAAGTGCATTCAGAACGCCATAGGAAAGCGCTGCGGCCCGGGTACCGCCTCCGGAAAAGGCAAGTACAACAAACAGCCGTTCGTCATTGGCGGGCAGTCGCGACTGGAAGTCATAGTGGGCAGCAGTGGCCGTGTGACCCAGTTTGGCGTTGAGCGTGCCCGTAGAACAGCCACCCAGCGGAAACAGGAGTATCACCAGAATACCGAGGAGCGGTAATGGGATAGGGCAGCGATTCTCACGAAAGAAAAACGTCATTTGATGGCCTTTGCTGTAACAATTGGCGCTGTTTGGTAGTCCATTAAAAGTAGACCATCTTAACGGGCAAGGAAAAACACTATGACAAGATCCAAAGTCGAGTTCGCAAACGCCCAAGGCCAGAATCTTGCCGGCTTACTGGAGTTGCCGGGCCAGAGCAAGCCTTACGCCATGGCCTTGTTCGCCCACTGTTTCACGTGTGGAAAAGATATTGCAGCAGCGTCCCGGATAGGGCGTGCCCTCGTGAAGCACGGTGTCGGTGTGTTGCGTTTCGACTTTACCGGGTTGGGCAACAGTGACGGGGACTTTGGCAATACCAATTTCTCCTCCAACATCGAGGATTTGCTGGCAGCCGGCGAATTCCTCAAGGAATACTACGAAGCGCCACGAATGATCATTGGTCATAGTCTGGGAGGCGCCGCGGTTTTGGCGGCGGCCCAACGCATGCCGTCCGTTGAAGCGGTTGCCACCATCGGGGCGCCGGCTACAGCCCATCACGTCCAGCATCTTTTTGACAGCAAGGCCGACGAGATTCGTGAGTCCGGTGAAGCCGAAGTGACCCTGGCTGGTCGGACATTCAATGTAAAGTCGCAGATGCTGGATGATCTGGTGCAATGGAATACACCGGACCACATCGGTAATTTGCGTAAGGCACTGATTATTTTCCATTCGCCGGTTGATGAGGTTGTGGATATCAACGAAGCGGCCACCATCTATCAGGCGGCCAAGCATCCCAAAAGCTTTATTTCCCTTGATAATGCCGACCATCTGCTCTCAAGAGCTGCGGATGCGGAGTATGTTGCGGATATGCTCGTGGCCTGGTCCAGCCGATATCTTTAAGGTTGCGGAGTCAATCAGGTATTTGGGAAGCCGGCGCGCCGGTCAGCATTGCTGTTTAGCGAATGAATGATCGGCCATCGTTGCGGGTCTTCACTGCATCGGCAACGTTCCACCAGGCTATCCAGGGTGGATTCGATCTGTTGCAAACCGGCGATCTAGCGGCGCATATCATACAAATTATGCTCAGCCATGGCTCTGGCCTCGTCGCAATGGGTGCCGGCCTTCTTTGTCAGGGTGCCAATGGTCATCGAGGTTGTGGTCATGGGTGTTGATTCCGGCGTTGATTCCGTAGTCAGGTACGGAGGTAAGCTCAACGTGTTGATCCCGATTTCGATACCAACAAGGACATTGCCATGGTTAGAAAACTTACCCTGCTGTTGTCGGCTCTGACAGTCAGCATTGCTGTGCTGGCGGCCGATAATCAATATGTTTTGGGCGTGGATGGTCTGGCTTGCCCGTTTTGTGCTTACGGTATCGAAAAACGTCTGAACAAGGTCGACGGTGTCATCGGGGTGCAGGTCGATGTTGGCGAAAGCGTGGTACATGTGATCTTGCAAGAAGGCAAAACGCTTACAGAGGATCAGGCGCGTAAGGCAGTTGATGAAGCAGGCTTTACGCTTCGATCCTACTCGGAAGCCGAGGGCAAAAAAGGCGGTAGCAATGGGCAGTAACCGACGTTCCGTTAGCGTGTTGGCGCTGATTGGCTCTTTGCTGCTGACTGGTGAGAACACGACGCAGGCTGCCCCCAACACCTTCAACACCGCCCTGCCGGTGGCCCAAGGGCAATACCTCTGGCGCGAGCAGCTTGTTCTGCGGGAGCGCTCAGACGATGGGCTCTTGGATCGTGAAGTCTCGGTACAGGCCCTGGGCAGTGTGCTGGGTTATGGCGTCACTTCAAAGTTCGCCGTGTTTGGCATGGTCCCCTACTTTTTCAATAAAGAGCTGGACGTTACCACGCCCATGGGCCGGGTGGAGCGTGACACCGCCGGCTTTGGCGATATTTCGCTGTTTGGTCGCTACACGCTGTACAAGAAGGACTTCACTGGCAGCACCTTTCGCGTAGCACCGGTGTTCGGGCTCACCGCCCCCACCGGCGACGATAACGACAGCGATCGTTTCGGCGAACTGCCAAGACCGCTGCAGGCCGGCGATGGCGCCTGGGATGTTTTCGGCGGCGCGGTGGTCACCTACCAGACGCTGCAGTACCAGGTGGATGGGCAGTTGCTCTACCGTGAAAACGGGCGCCATGATGGTTTCGCACGAGGCGACGAGACACGCTTCGATGCGTCGCTGCAATACCGGATCTGGCCGCGAAGCATGAAGGGTGTGCCCGGCACGCCAGGCTTTGTCTACGCTCTGCTGGAATCCAATCTTATCTACCGTGAGCGCGATGACGTGGGCAGTGGTGCCGATGCCAATTCCGGTGGTACCCAATGGTTGCTGGCGCCGGGGCTACAATACGTTAGCCGGGGCTGGATCGTCGAAGGCACGGTACAGCTGCCTGTGGCTGAAAATTCCCATGGAGACGCCATCCAGGACGACTCTATCGTGCGCGTTGGTTTTCGTCGTAACTTCTAGCTTCCGGGGCAGATCATGGGAAAAATCGGTAAATGGTTGGGTTACAGCGTCCTCTGTCTCACTGCCATACTCGCCCTGCTTGCCTGGGTAGGTGGAGCGATCAACTGGAACCAGGAACCGCCGTACTCTCTGGCTCATAGCTGGGGTGAAAAAGGCAGCGCTCCGGGGCAACTGAATGACCCCACCGGCATTGCCGTAACGGACACCGAAGTCTTCGTATCCGATGCACGCAACGGGCGTATCCAGGTTTTTGATCACGAAGGGCAATTCAAACGGGCATTCGGTACTGCCGGCGATGGCGTCGGCGAACTCGGACGACCGATGAACCTGACCATCCACGATGAAAAGCTCTACGTGCCTGAGTACATGAACGACCGGATTCAGGTTTTTAGCCTGGCGGGTGAGCCTCTTGAGATAATCGGTGGCCCCGGTGAGGAGCCTGGCCAGTTCAATGCTCCGGGCGGTGTTGCCGTTGCCGACAATGGCGACCTGCTGGTAACGGACTTTTACAATCAGCGAGTGCAGCACTTGCATGCGGATGGTTCGTTCGTCAAGCAGTGGGGAGCGACCCGAGAGACGGGAAAGGGTGCCGGCGAATTCACTTACCCCACGGATGTGGCTCTTGCCGATGACGGAACTCTCTACGTGGCAGATGGCTACGGTAATCGTATCCAGGTCTTTAATGCCGGAGGCGATGTTCTGCACAAGTGGGGTGGACCGTTTGCCGTGGGCATCTATGGGCCGTTCGCAGGCTGGTTCACGACCGCGACTTCAATTGCCTTGGGGCCCAAGGGTAATGTCTTTGTTGCTGACTTCTATAATGACCGTATCCAGAAGTTCACGGCGCAGGGTGACTATCTCACCGCATTCGGCAGCGCGCCGGACAACCCCGGCCATACGGCAATGGCTGTCGCCGTTGGTAGTGACGGAACTGTATGGAGCGTGAACTTTGCCGACAACCGGGTCGAGAAATGGGAACCGGTGAGGTAGGCTGATAAGAGCGTTAGAAAACCGAAATCCTGTTAACTGTGCAGATCAAGGAGATTCATCATGGGCAAAACTTATCAATCAATTGTGGTCAAGGCACCGGCTGAGAAGATCTGGAATGCTCTTCGCGACTTTCATGATCTGAGCTGGGCACCGGATGTCATTTCAGACGTTGATGTGGTCGGGGAAAAGAAAGGCGACCAGCCAGGGGCCAAACGCGTACTGAATGGGGCGTTTCACGAAACCCTGCATGTTCTCGATGACGATAACCGTGAGCTCACGTACAGCATCGACGATGGCCCCTCACCGATTTCTCATGAAGAAATCAGTAACTACGAGGGGCATGTCCGGGTTCGTTCGGTAACCGAAGGCAATGGTGGCACCTTCGTGGAATGGTATTCAAGCTGGACCGGTAATGATGAGGCAGCAGCTGAATTTTGCCACGACATTTATGCCGGGCTGCTGGGCCAACTCAAAAAAACATTTGAACGTTAAAGCGCTCAAGATGATTGCTGTCGGGAATGTATTGAGCGGTGATTGCATCGGTCACTCCGACAGCCTCATAGGGAATGCAAAAATACGCGTAGATGCCCTTCGGTAACATTTACCCTGTTCGCGTGTCCTGAACATCAGAACAGGGGTACAGGGCTCTCATGGTTTCAATTGTAATCACATTGACCATTGCTGCAGTGATTGGCTATACCGCTCAGGTAACTGGCCTCTGTATGGTCCGTGGTGTCACTGACTGGATCAGGGGCAGGCGTTTGCGCTTGACGGCCATTCTTATGGCCGGATTCTGGATCTACCTGTTTACCCCGCTGATCGAGTATCACAACCATTCCTTTCTGACGGTCTACGCCTTTCATTGGTCTATCCCCCTGGGTGGTTTCATGTTCGGGATTGGGGCTGCAATTAATGGCGCATGTTCCATTTCCACGGCCACGCGCCTTGCCAGCGGGGATCTGCGCATGGCGTTAACCATGCTGGGCTGGTTGGTCGGGTGGGTGTTGCTGATCATGGCCGGCGTGGAGCCAAGCCTGCGCAGTACGCCGCACCAGGCCGGGCTTTTGCCCTGGTTTGCCATGGGCACCCTGGTGCTGGTTTCAATACTGGTTTACTGGAAGTTCCACGACCGCTGGCGACTGTGGAGCGGCATTATGTTGGTCGGTATTTTTGCCGGGGCGCTGTTCCTGTACGAGCCGGCCTGGTCGCCCAGTGATTTTGTCCGAGACTCAGGGCTGAATCTGATGGCTGGTACTTTGCCATTCCCGTCGCTATCCAGGGTGTTGATTCTGCTTGCCATGTTGCTGGGCATGACAGCCGGGGCCTGGCGTTTCCGGCGTTTCCGCTGGGTGTTGCCCGCCATCGGCGAAACCGGCAAACACCTTGGCAGTGGGCTTTTGATGGGGGTCGGTTCGGCACTTGCACTCGGGGGGAATGATTTCCAGTTGTTACTGGCTTTGCCCGCATTATCCCCTGCCAGCCTCTCCGCAATGGCCGGTATGCTGGCAGGGATCTGGTCCGGACAGCGGTTGACCGGGCACCGAAGGCGCGGCCATTCCGCCCCAGGCAGTGATGCCCGATCTTAACGTTATCGCCATGTTGGCCAGTCAGATGGGTGGCCAACATGGGAATGATGGCGGCGGTCGCGGGAGGGTAAAAAACCGGGACTATTTTTGTAACAATTTGCCGGTTCGCCTGTCAGTAGGTTATGAGTTACAGAACGACTTACCTTAAATGCCGCGTTGGCTCTATGTAACCTTTGCATTGTTGGTCGGGTCGCAAACCCCTTGGGTGGAGCAGGTCTCCACCCTTTTTTTGATTGCCTCCTCAATTATCCAGAGCCTGTCCTGGCCCCAGAACTGATGGTTTCATACCGGAAGCTCGGCACACCCCGCAGCCTTGCTCGAGCTTTGTGCACGGATCATTGCAGAGCATGTCGGTACGAACTGGAAAGTGCGCGGGCGAACCAGGGCATAAGATCCGCTTTGACCGGGCGGCGCATAGGAGAGTCTCTTAATTTGTTATTGATTGATCAGAAATTTCCTTACGCACTGTAACAGTTGCACTTCTCATGTGTCTCTATCCGTGAAACGCGAATAATCAATGCCTTGGGATGTACCGAGGCAGTGAGTAACCGGAACGGAGAGCGCGACAAGATGACTCGGCACTATTGGATGGGTGGCAACAGGTCCTACGAGGAAGACAGATTTTTCGAAGAATCCCTCGACAAATCCCTGTGGCAACAGGCAGAGACCTCCGAGCAGTGGCACGCCTGCTGGTACACCGGGATGCCAGACCCGGAGTTTTTCAGCCAGGTGGGGCGGGAGCGGAAAATTAATCACATTCCCGGCAACAATGCCCTCACGGTGAAAAGCCGCCTGTACCGCAGCCTCATGGACCTGCGGGAACGAGTGGAGCGGCAGGAAAATGGCGACGGGCACCTGACCGATCGCCTGGCTTTCGTGCCCGGGGTTTTTTCAATGCCCGAGGATTACCACGACTTCCAGCAGGCCGCACTGGAGAATCCGGGCAAACGCTGGATTCTCAAGCCCAAGAATGCCGCCCGCGGAAAAGGTGTCCAATTGGTGGGCGACCCGGCGGACGTGCCCATGGAGTCCTCCTGGATGGTTCAGGAGTACCTTGAAAACCCCCATACCATGCATGGCCGGAAATATGTGCTGCGCCTGTATGTGCTGGTGTCTTCTGTTTCGCCCTTCAGGGTTTACCTTTACCGCCAGGGGTTTGCCAAGCTCGCGTCGGCACCTTACGACGAAGAAAACGCAAATAATCCGTACAGTTACCTGACCAACCCCGATGTCAACGCTCTGAACCTCGAGGCCGAGGTGCCGGTGGAATTCGTGGATTTTGAGCGCTACCGGGCCTGGTTGCGGGAGCAGGGCCATAACGATGAGGCGCTGTTCGCCAAAATCGAGGATATGGTTGCCCTGACCTGCCTTGCAGCCCTTGAGCCCATGCGTGAGCGCTCAAGAGTCATCGGCGCCGACACCCGGGGCTGTTATGAACTCATGGGCATTGACTGCCTGGTCGACGACAGCCTCAAGCCCTGGATCCTGGAGTGTAACCTCAGCCCGTCTCTGGAAGTCTGCGCCGGCCCTGAGAGTGGCGGCGACATTGAGGAAAGCATCAAAGGCGCCCTGATAAGGGATATGGTTGAAATGCTTGGCCTTAACCGGCCTGCTGGTGCCGATTCTGCCGGTTCCATGGCGGAACGGCTGGTTCGGGAAACCCAGGCTGAAATGGCCAACAGTGGTGGCTTCAGGAACCTGATACCGGGGTCGGATCCCACGGCATACCTGCCGTTTATGGCGCTGCCTCGGCTGTCTGACTGGGTGGTCGCCCAAGCGCTCTCCGACCGTCCGGTGAAACAGCCCCGTCTTGAACGATGGATGTCCGAGGAGACCTTCAGTGAAGACCAGGTCTATGTCTACGACACCAGGCTGGGCCACCTGAGCAGCCTGAACGAGACCGCGTCACTGATCTGGTTGATGGCCACAGAAGGTGCCGGGCCGGATGACATTGCGTCGACGCTGGTAGATTCCGCTTTCAAAAGTATGCCTGTCGCCCTGGACGCCTGGGCTATTCGCAACGATGTATGGAATACGCTGGCTGACTGGGTTAACAACCGTTTTCTGGTGCAATCTGAGAATCTCCCGGCTGAACGGGTTGCGCTGGAATCTGTCCAGCCGCCATTCCCGGAGACGTCCGCCATGATGTCGATGGTGCTGGCCTGCGGTCGCTTCCGGGCCCGGTTCTTTACCGACAGTGCAGCGCTGGTCAATCGGATTGAAAATCTGTTGCAGCCGATGGCGGTTTCCGACGAGGCGGGAAAAGACTCGCTGCCCCGGCTCGAAATTGTCCGGGATACGCCGGGCTTTACGTTGATTCTCGATGGCAAGGTGGTCCACCCGCGGTTGCCGCTTTCGGCTGTCGCCCCCGCGCTTGCCCGCTGCCTGGCAACGCACGCAGCGAAACACGATGACATCGCCATAGACGCCGGCCTGGTTGCCGGCCCCGATCAGGCTGGCCCGATGTTTATGGTCAGCCATAGCGAACCAACCCTGCGCGACGCGCTGACCCTGGCTCTGGCTGTCCACTGGCGTGCTGATTATGGCCGCGGGGCACTTCTGAAAGCCTCCGGGGATTATCACATTGAAGGGCTGGGTTTGCCCCTGCAGGCACCCGATCAGGCGGGGATGTTCGTGCCTTCAAAGGAGGGTATGACGGGCAATACCGCCCAGGTACTTGCGGTGCTTGTTCCCACGAACGAGCCAATCGAGGACAAAAGCGGTGTACAGGCCATGACCGTGAATGAGGTACTCAGACACCTCATTGCCAACTGCTGTTCCGAAGACGGACTGCCACTGGATACCGGTGGCTTCACCAGACTTGCAGGTTGGCTGGAAAACTGCGAACGCTATCTGGTTGATATGAATAATCCGGAGGCCGCTGCTGCGGCACTGTCCGGGCGGTGTTCTCAGAGAACACCGCAAAAGGCATCCGGGAGCCGTTGAGCGCAAATGTTCTTCGATTCCGGGTATTGGGAGGCCAGGCGTACAACCTGGCAATAATGTGAAAAGCAAAGGGGACACATCATGTCCAGAGAAGCACATAAACAGAGATTGCTCGGCAAGCTTGCCCGGGGCATGGCCTACACCGGCCCCGTGTTTGCAGTCATTATGGGCGCCTCGGCGTTCAACGTTTCAGCCGCCGATGTCACTGCGGAGCCAGGCTACCTGATGCTTGCCGCAGGAGAGGCGGAAGCCGAGGGCGAAGCCAAGAAGAAGGGCTATGGAGAGGGTGAAGCCGAAGGCAAAGGTGAAGCCAAAGGAGAAGGTGAAGGAGAAGCTGAAGGCAAAACCAAGAAGAAAGGCCATGACAAGGATGACGCCAAGGGAGAAGGCGAAGGGGAAGGCGAGGCCGAGGGAAAAGCCAAGGGCTGAGATGTTGATCGGTGTGGGCATGAGTAACGCTTGTGTCCACTCGGTCGCTTTCAGCGCTTAAAAGAACAACAGGAAACGGATGAATACCATGACACAGCCAGTTTCAGATAAGCGTCGGGACGTGAGCGACATTGTTGAAGAAAATGCCCATGCCATCGGGCAACTCGTCGACCTGTTGCAAGCGTTGCCCGGGAACCTGTACCGGCAAAGCTTTGGTCACAGGAAGCAGCATGTGATTGGCAAGCACGTTCGTCACATCATCGATCACTACAGCGCCTTGTTGTCGGCCACTGATTGCCCCGGGGCATTGCTCGACTATGAAAACCGGAACCGGGATCTGTCACTGGAGACAGACCGACGGACCGGGGGGCGTCGTCTGTCAGACATCTTACGGGAATTGCGCAACCGGTTTGGAACAGAGTATTGCAATGAACTTGCGATGCTGCACAACAGTGATGGCCAGCGGCAAGTGGTAACCACCAGTGTCGATCGTGAACTGGTTTTTCTGGCCAGCCACACCATTCACCACATGGCCATTATCGGAATGCTTGCTGAGCAGGCAGGTGTGGAAGTCGGTGCTGAATTCGGAGTCCATCCCTCGACGTTGCGCTACCTGGAAAGGCAGGTGTCGGGCATGGCCAGAAGCGCCTGAGGCCTTGTGCACCCTGAATAATGGAAAAATACGACCGGAGGTTATTGATATGTCCACAAATAAAAACCGAAAAGAACTCTTACGCAAACTGTCCCGTAATCTCATGGTGACTCTTCCCATGATGACGGTAGTGGCAGCAGCTGGCTTCAACACGGGTTCCGGCTCTTTTCTGGAGCTGATTCCATCCGCCGAAGCAGCGCAGGGTGAGGCTGAAGGTGAAGCCAAAGGTGAAGCCGAGGGAGAAGCCAAAGCTGAGGCTGAGGGCTCTGCTAAAGGAGAAGGCGAAGCAGAGGGCCGCGCCGAAGGCGAAGGTGAGGGTGAAGCGGAAGGCAAGGCTGAGGGAGAAGGCGTATCTGCCCGTCTCAAGAAAGCGGTTCGTCGGCCTGAAGGTTACACACCCTATCAGGGCAATGTGGCCGAACTGAGAGCCAAGGGCGAGAAGCTGTTCAACGATACCAGCCTGTCTTCCAACGGCCTTTCGTGCGCCACATGCCATACAAATGGCATGCTCTACAACCCTACCTTCAAGAACGAGTACCCGCATTTCGTGGCCATGGGCCAGCGTGACTTTGGTATGGACATGGTGCACCTGGATGAAATGGTCCAGATCTGTATGGTGGCGCCGATGGCAGCGGAGCCTCTGGAATGGGGGTCCGAGGAGTTGGCTGCGCTGACTGAGTACTCACGAGTGGAGCAAAAGAAATTCATCGACAAGTAATTACGCCGGCTTGCACCAGTGAGGTTGTTGTCCACCTTGGGTTGGGGCCAAAACCCCCACCCTTTTTTGTATTGTCTCGCAGCTGAGGCCGGTTATAGATTTGCCCAGTTGATGGCCCTGAAATCAAAGCTGTTTTCCAGCGTCGGTTTGATAATCCGGAAATACGGAGATGCATCAAAGTCCCGCGGAGTGAACAAGGATGTTTGCCGGATCCGGTAATGTTCACGGATACAGTCTGTGCAGTTTGGGTCGTCTGAAGGTATCGTGTCGACGGTCGGAAGTATCGGATAACGCAGGCGCTGAAAACCCTCGGCAATAAACGTTGAACAGATAGCCCGTGTCGGGTCGCCGCTTCCGAATGACAGCAGCTTGTGTCTGTGCCGTGCAGGAACCGGCGGTGTCTGGATAAGATAACGGGCAAGGTCAAACACATTCTTCATATCATACTGTTGGCCCAGCCGGCTCAGTGCGTAATCGATGAGCATGCGCATGTTTTCGTCATCCAGCCCTACAGGGCGGCAGATACGGGTATGGCTATTGCGGTAATAGGATAGCGGCAGGGAGCGAATACCGAACTCCAGATCCGCTTCGATCAGTGTGTGAGGTTCGCCGTCTCCCGATGTTCCCAAACCTGAATTCGGCCCGAGGTAAAGGGCCGCATGAGACCAGGTGGACTGGGTCAGGTACTTTATCGCGACGCTGATGCGTGTATTCCCTTCCACAAGCAGAACGTCTCCGGGCCTGAGTACCTTTTCCAGAGCTTCATAGGTTGAAGTAGGCACGGAATGCTGCGCCACCTGTTTGGAAAGATAGGCAGCCAGACGCCTCGACAGCCAGTTCAGAAACATGCAGTACCCCGGTCGTGAATCTGTTGTTATTGATAACACAGACAGACAATCGGGGCATCTGTTACAGAAATGGCCGATCCTTGCGAGGAAGTGACGGTAACAGGTTCCCTGACCTGAAAAGCTCATTCAGGGATTTCTGAGATAACGCGATACACTGTTGAGGTACTAATGTCTTTTGTCCGGATTTTACGTAAGCCCGTGGTTCGCCAATGCAGGGAAGCGGGTGAACTTGCCATAAGCGATGGCACGCCCCGGCGTGCCGCAAAGTTGGCGGTGGTGGTAGGTACCCTGCTGGTTGTGATTAATCAGTGGGAGGCGGTCACCGGAGTGGGTTCAATGGATTGGCTGAAGGTTGCATTGACCTATTGCGTACCCTATTTGGTCTCGACCTATACCAGCGTAAGCAAGGACATGCACCTACTTCGGGACGCCGAAATCGCAAGGCAGAGTGTGCACGAGGAAGCCCAAAAGACTCAGGTTCGGCAAGGCACGTTGTAACAAATTCGCAGTCCGGGTGCCTCACTAACCTGTATGCGGCAGGCTTTATCCCCTTATTTGCGAACGCGGCCCTCAGATTTCCTTGCACTGAGGGCTTCAGCCACCCGTTCATCGATTTTGCGAATCAGCTCCTCATTTCCTTGCCCGGATGAATGCACCTTTAAAAGGTCGATACTCGCGCGCAGATTGCCAATAAAAGTCCGGCAATGTCTGCACATCATCAGATGCATTTTCACGGACAGGTTCTGTCGGCCGGTCAGCTCGTCATCAATGTAGTCACTGGCAATTTCGGCCAGACCCTTGCACATTAGCATTCGCCCGTCTCCTGGAAGGTTTCCACCATGAGAAAGATTTTTTGCCTCCCACGGTGTAGAAGTACACGGAGATTAGAGGCGCTCACATCGAGAATGTTACACACATCTTCAGATTTGTGCTGGTGAGCTTCATAAAGCATCAGGGCGGAGCGCTGGGTTTCCGGCAAGGTGGAAAGGTGTTTGTCCAGGCAATCGCTGAGGGCGTCGTTTTCCATCAGGGTGTCTGCAGATTCGTGAAATTGCAGCTTGGGCGGCAGGCCCCAGCGGCCGTTGGAGTTGAAACGGCTGGCCAATTCCGGATCCAGGGTTTCCGAAAAATCGGTGGCCACTTCCCGATTACTGGAGCGGAGTTTGTTTTTGCAGCGGTTGGCGACGATGCGATGTAGCCAGGTTTTCAGGCCGGATCTGCCCTCAAACTTGTGGATGGCATCAATGACCGTTACCCAGCAGTCCTGGACAATTTCTTCCGCGCTGGACGGGTCCAGATAGAAGCGGGCAACGGCCAGCATGCCCGGAGAATACTCCCGCACCGCGCTCTTGTAGGCGATCGCATTGCCTTTCCTCAGGTCATCGATCAGTGAAGCTTCAGTTTCCGGGTGCACCGATGTGCTCATGGGTTTCCGTCCCTAGTGAGTCCGAGTTTACTTGTTGTCTCTTTATAGTGTTTCAGAACCGGGGAAAGTTCCGGCATTCTGTAGCGATTGCTCAAAAACTTTAGTTCATGGAAGATGTAACATCCAGTCGGTGATCGTGTCTTAGCGATAACAACGTATTGGTTTATACACTTTTAATAGGCGTGAATATGAATCGCAGCAAGTTTCTCCTTATTATTTTTATCGTCGCGATTGTGGGTATTTTCCTCGGCTTCGACGGGCATAAACTTCTCACACTGGAAAATCTGCAAGGTCATCAAGGTGCTCTGGCTGAATGGATTGATCAGAACCTTCTGCTGGCGGTTACCGGTTATGCCGCGATTTATGTGGTTGTAACGGCATTGTCTTTACCGGGTGCGACGATCATGACTCTCGCCGGCGGCGCCTTTTTCGGCAACCTTTATGGTCTGGCTGCGGTTTCCATTGCCTCAACCTTGGGTGCGTCTCTGGCATTTCTGGTCGCCCGGTTCCTCATGCGTGACACGCTGCGCAAGCGATACGCTGAAACCGTGGCGAAGATGGACCGGGGAATTTCAAAAGATGGCGCTTTTTATCTGGCCACCCTGCGATTGGTGCCGGTGTTCCCCTTTTTCCTGATCAACCTGGCCATGGGCCTCACGGCCATGAAGCTGCGCACCTACGCGCTTGTAAGCTGGGTGGCCATGCTGCCAGGCACGTTTGTCTACGTGAACGCCGGCACCCAGTTGGGGCAAATCGAGTCTACCGCTGACATCGTCTCGGCCGATTTGCTGCTTTCCTTCGCGCTGCTGGGGCTTTTCCCGCTTATTGCCAAGTTTGTCGTCGGTTTCATTCGCCGCCGGAAAGTCTATGCGGGCTGGCAGAAGCCTGAGCACTTTGACTACAACCTGCTGGTGATCGGCGGCGGCTCTGCCGGCCTTGTTTCCGCCTACATTGCTGCAGCGGTGAAAGCCAAGGTGGCGCTGATTGAAAAGCATAAGATGGGTGGCGACTGCCTGAATACCGGCTGCATGCCCTCGAAAGCTCTGATTCGCAGTGCCAAGGCAGCCGATACGCTGCGCCATGCCAACCGCTATGGGCTGGAATCGGTGCCGGTGAAAGGCTCCTTCAAGAACATCATGAACCGGGTTAAAGAAGTGATTGCCAAAGTGGAGCCCCATGATTCCCCGGAGCGTTTCCGCAAACTGGGTGTGGACTGCATCTCGGGCGAGGCGAGCTTCGTATCTCCCTGGGAACTGGAGGTCCGGCACAATGACGGTCACACCGAACGCCTGACTGCGCGAAGCATTATTGTTGCCACGGGTGGCAAACCGGCTGTTCCGCCAATTCCTGGTTTGGAAGACATGCAGCCGCTGACCTCCGATAACCTGTGGGAGCTGCAGGAGCAACCGGAGCGTTTGTTGGTGCTGGGCGGCGGCCCCATCGGCTCTGAACTGGCACACGCCTTCGCCCGGTTGGGCAGCAAGGTGATTCAGGTTGAGCGTGACGAGCGTCTGTTGGCGAAAGAAGACGAAGATGTTGCGTCATTGATTCTGGAGCAGTTTGAGGCTGATGGTATCGACGTGCGCCTGCAACATTCTGCGGTTGAGTTTTGTCTTGAGGAAGGCGAGAAAGTCGCCTACTGCGAGCACGGCGGTGAGCGGGTGCGAATTCCCTTTGATCAGGTTCTGGTGGCTGTTGGCCGTGCGGCAAACACCACCGGCTTGAACCTGGAACGTATTGGCGTGGACACCCAGCCCAATGGCACCGTTCCGGTTGAAGACGATATGAGTGTTCGTTACCCCAACGTGTTTGCCTGTGGTGACGTGGCGGGCCCTTATCAGTTTACCCATGCCGCTGCCCATCAGGCCTGGTATGCGGCTGTGAATGGCCTGTTCGGTCAGTTCAAGCGCTTTCGGGTGGATTACCGGGTAATGCCTTGGGTAACGTTCACCTCGCCGGAAGTAGCGCGGGTCGGGCTCAGTGAAGCAGAGGCCCGGGAACAGGGCGTCGCCTACGAAGTCACCCGGTATGGCCTGGATGATCTGGACCGTGCCATCGCCGAGAGTGAAGACTATGGTTTCATAAAAGTCCTCACGCCGCCGGGCAAGGACAAGATTCTTGGCGCGGTTGTTGTGGGCTCTCACGCGGGTGAAATCCTCGCGGAATTCACGCTCGCAATGAAGCATGGCTTAGGCTTGAACAAGATTCTGGGCACCATTCACCCGTACCCGACCTGGAACGAGTCGGCCAAGTACGCGGCCGGTGAGTGGAAACGTGCCCATGCGCCTGAAGGCATTCTGAAATTGTTGGAGAAGCTGCACGGCTGGCGCCGGGGTAAAGGCCAAACTCGCCAACAGAAACGTAAAGAAGTAACTGCGGGCTGAAAAAAGTTGGGCGATGGCGGAAACAAAACCGCATCGCCCGTGTCCGAGCACCCTTATTCTTGAACTATCGAGGAGCAACTATGCCCCTGATCGAAACCCGACCGGCCCGCAGCAAACGTATTCCGGCTGTGGAAGTTCTGGAGTCCAGAGCCTTCGACAGCTGGACTCATACCCGTAATGGCGATCCCCGGGGTTACATTGACGCAAACAAGCTGAAAGAGCTGTGGGTCCACACAGGCACCGCCTGCAATTTGGCCTGCCCGTTTTGCCTGGAAGGCAGCCACCCCGGTGATGGCCGTATTCCCGGCATGAAGTTGAGCGATGTGAAGCCGTTTATTCACGAGGCCATTGATATGGGCGTGGAGCAGTTTTCTTTCACCGGCGGCGAGCCGTTCGTGATTCGCGATTTTGTGAACATTTTGGATTACGCCAGCCATCATCGCTCCTGCTTTGTGCTGACCAACGCCACCGAGCCGTTGCTCAAGCGCCGGCATCAGGTGTTGCCGTTGCTAAATAACCCCTACCCGATTCACTTCCGCGTTAGCCTGGATTTCCCCGACCGCGCCCGCCATGACAAGGATCGCGGAGACGGCAGTTTTGAGCAGGCGCTGGAGGGGATTCACTGGTTGGTGGAGCAGGGCTTCAAGGTTTCGATTGCTCGCCAGACGGATGCCAATGAGGTACCTGCGGAGGTAGAAGCGGTGTTTCGCGGGATATTTCGTGAATGGCAGATTCCGGAAAATCTGGCGTTTACGGCGTTTCCGGATTTGGGTACGCCAGGATCAGAGGATGGTAGCCCGGAGATTACAGAGGGTTGCATGGAGAAGTATCCAACCGTGGATAGCCGTGCGCATTTCATGTGCACCTATACGCGGATGCTGGTGAAGAAGGGCGATTCTGTGCGGGTTTATGCATGCACGCTGGTGGATGATGATCCTCAGTATGATTTGGGTGGGTCGCTGGAAGAGAGCATGGATGAGCGCATTATGTTGCGGCACCATCGGTGTTTTTCCTGTTATCGGTATGGGGCTAGTTGTTCGGCGCCTGGTTAGTTTTTTTAAGACTGGTTGTTGAGAGTTGGCGGCATGGGGGATGTGTATTTATTTTCTTGGAAAAACAACTCGCTGCGCTCAGACATTTTTTCCGGCGAAACTAAATACACATCCCCCATGCCGCGGCTTGCTCAGTGCGGGCCTCCTGTGCTGAACATCGAAAAAACCCCTGGATAAAACGAGGAAACAGACAAAGTGAACATCACAGAAGCCTCCCTGTTTTGGGGGTTCTTGCTGGTTTATGGCGTGGTTATGTACGTTCTGTCGCCGAATAGCAGGAATGCGAACTCTTTTTACAAAGGCGCGGATGATCAGGGTAATCCGGTTAGTCAGTGGTCGCTGACGGCGAGTATTTTTATTAGCTGGATTTTTGCCAAGTCGGTGACCAATGCGGCCAACCTGGGGGCGACTTATGGCGTGACCGGTGGTCTGGCTTATGCCAGTTACTGGCTGTCGATTCCGGTGGCCGGGTACATCATTTACCTGATTCGTACACAGACCGGCGCGCGCAGTTTGCAGGATTTTCTTACCTCGCGGTTTGGGCGTCTGGCCGGGTTGGCGTTTGCGGCGGCTATTCTGATCCGGCTTTATAACGAGGTCTGGAGTAACACGGCGGTTGTGGGTGGTTACTTCGGGTTGCCCGGGGAGTGGGAGTATTACGTTGCCGCTATGGTGTTCACGGCGTTTACGCTTGCCTACAGCCTGAAGGGCGGGCTGCGGTCTTCGATTTTTACCGATGTTATCCAGACTTTTGTGTTTGTGTTCTTTCTGGGTGCGGTGCTGTTCATGATTATCCCGGCTAACGATACTTCCGCATTGCTGAGTGAAGGTGAGTTTCGGTTGAATGCGGGGTTTGATTTGTTGCTGGTGGCCCTGCTGCAGATGTTCAGCTACCCGTTTCACGATCCGGTTCTGACGGATCGGGGCTTTGTGAACAAGGAAAAAACCATGCTCAAGAGCTTTGTGGTTGCGGGCTTGTTGGGCTTTGTGGCGGTGTTTTTGTTCAGCCTGGTGGGTGTTCACGCGCGCCTGAACGGTATTGATGCCATGGGCAATGCGCCAGCGGCCGTGGGGCAGTCGCTGGGGCTGGCGGCGCTGTTTTTCATGAGTGTGGTGATGATGACTTCTGCAGGGTCGACGCTGGATTCTACGTTTACCTCGCTCGCCAAATCTCTGGCGGTTGATCTGCCACGGCTGGCAAAACGGGCAAAAGACCGGCTGCCCAGCGTGCGGGTGGGCGCGGTGGTGATGATTGTGTTTGCGGTGATTGGCAACCTGCCCATGTTTGCCGGCACGGATATTCTTAAAGCCACCACCGTTTCCGGCACCATGGTGATGGGGCTGGCGCCGGTGTTCCTGTTTTACGGGTTCACCCGATGGTCGCCGTGGAGTTTTCACCTCAGCTTCTGGACCGGCCTGGGGCTTGGTGTGCTGATGGCGGCGGGGCTGATTCCGGCCAGTTGGGCTATCGGTGACGGCGGGTACGCCATGCTGCTTGGGGTGAACGCCTACGGGTTCCTGATCTGCACCGCTGGTTTCTTCCTGCCGCTGGCTGTTCGCCTGCTGGCCGGGAAAACTCTGGCGGCGGGAGAGGCGCGATGACGGAAGGCCGCAGCTGTCCTTTGGTTTATCGCTATCAACCCGCTTCTTTGTGCGCGGAGCCCGTGCCGGTTACTGAAGAGGTTCTGTATGTCATTGGCGGGCTGTACGGCAACCCGTTTGCGCTTGATGAAATCGAGAACATGGCGCTTGCGGAAGAGCGGCAGGGGCGCAGCGTAAAGTTAGTGTTCAACGGTGATTTCAACTGGTTTAACGCCAGTGATGAGCTGTTCCGCGATATCAACAGCCGGGTACTGAGCCACACGGCCAGTCTGGGCAATGTGGACTATGAACTGGCGACGCCGAGTAGCGGTGCCGGGTGTGGCTGCGCCTACCCCGAGTTTGTGGATCAGGCTGTGGTGGAGCGCTCGAATCAGATCATGGCGCGGCTACAGACACTTGCCGAAGCGCATCCGGATATTCAGAAGCGGCTGGCCGCTCTTCCAAGATATCACTGCCTGTTGTTTGGAGGCCTAAAGATTCTGGTGTTGCATGGTGATCCGGAATCTCTGGCGGGTTGGGGCCTGGCTCACGAGTCCTTCTCTGCGGGTAACGAGCAAAAGCTGGGCCAGTGGTTCCGGGCCTCCGGGGCCGATGTGATAGCGTCTACCCACACTTGCCTGCCCGTGCTCTGGTCGGGCGACGTGGAAAGTCGGTCTTGCATCGTCGCCAATAATGGCTCATCCGGTATGGGTAACCTTAGTGCGGATGCCCGAGGGCTGGTCACTCGCATAAGCCGCACGGCTTCAGCGCTTGAGCCGGTGGCCGGGCTGATTGCCGAAAGTGGGCTTCGGGTAGATCTGATACCTGTAAACTATAACGTCAGTGCATGGCTGGAGCAGTTTGATCGCCTCTGGCCTGCGGACTCACCGGCAGCCAACTCGTACCGTGAGCGCCTCCTGAAAGGCACGTCTCTCACTCCTGGCGACCTCGTTTTCCCTTCGGTTATTTAATCTTTTCTGCACTGACGAATACGTTAAACCGGTCTATTCTTGAGGTAACAGGCTAGTCTTCCCAAGGCAGTGCTTGGCGGCCCGACTTGAATTATATTTTGTGGTCTATATAATTTACCTCTAACTTTCTAAGGTGAACTACCTACGTTATGACTTCAGAAGGATCGAATACCACCGCCATCACCCTGCGAACACCCGCCAAGGATGATGGCTTCAGGCTCCACCAGTTGGTAGCGGAATGCCCTCCTCTGGATGCCAACTCTATATACTGCAACCTTTTGCAGTGCAGCCATTTCGCCGACACCGGCGTTGCTGCAGAGAAGGACGGCGATCTCGTCGGCTTTATCTCCGGATACATCCCTCCCCAAAAGTCCGAAACTGTATTTGTCTGGCAGGTAGCCGTTCACGAGAAGGGTCGTGGGCAGGGTCTGGCCAAGCGGATGTTGAAGGAAATCGTGTCACGGGAAGCGTGCAGAAACGTGACCCATATGGAAACCACGATTACCGCCGACAACGAAGCGTCATGGGCATTATTCCGCTCGTTCGCGCGGGACATGGGTGCAGAACTTGAGCACCACGAGCATTTCGAGAAAGGCACCCACTTTGGCGGCCAGCACGATTCTGAATTTCTGCTGCGCATAGGGCCGTTTACCAAGAAGCCATGAGCCAACCACAAAGTCGTGAGGCTTTTCTGGGGCGCCCGTAGCCGCGCCCTGCCTGCGCATACGCCCCAGCCTCGGAGCTATCCTTTAAAGAATCCTGTTGAAAAGGCCGAACAGGCCAAGAGGTAAAACTATGGAAATTTTCAAGACCACTGAATCCGAAGTACGTGTATACAGTCGCGCCTTTCCAGTGATTTTTAATCGCGCTAAAAATGCGCATCTTTACACTGAAAGCGGCAAGCAATACCTGGATTTTCTGGCCGGTGCCGGTTCACTGAACTACGGCCATAACAACGACATTCTGAAAAAAGCACTGCTTGAGTACATCGAGGCAGACGGCGTGAGCCAGGGCCTGGATTTGTTCACTACGGCCAAGCATGACTTTATTGAATCCTATAAGAAGTACATCCTGGATCCCCGTGGTCTGGACTACAAAATGCAGTTTACCGGCCCGACCGGAACCAACTGCGTGGAAGCAGCCCTGAAGCTGGCCCGTAAAGTGAAGGGCCGTAGCGGCATTATCTCGTTCACTAACGGTTTCCACGGCGTGACCCTGGGTGCAGTTGCTGCAACCGGTAACAAGCATCACCGCGGTGGCGCGGGTGTTCCGCTGTCGGGCGTAGACTTCATGTTCTACGACGGCTATCTGGGTGAAGACGTTGACACCCTGGCCGTCATGGACAAGTTGCTGTCGGATAGCTCTTCCGGTGTTGAACTGCCCGCCGCGGTGATCGTGGAAGCGATTCAGGGCGAAGGTGGCCTGAATGCTGCTCGTGCCGAGTGGCTGAAAGGCTTGGAGACCCTGTGCAAGAAACACGACATTCTGCTGATTCTTGACGACATCCAGGCAGGTAACGGTCGTACCGGTGACTTCTTCAGCTTTGAGTTCGCAGGCATCAAACCTGACATTGTGACGGTGTCCAAGTCGCTGAGTGGTTATGGTCTGCCCATGGCGCTGGTGCTGTTCAAGCCAGAGCTGGATGTTTGGACCTCGGGTGAGCACAACGGTACCTTCCGTGGCAACAACATGGCGTTCATTACCGCCCGTGCCGCTGTTGATACCTATTGGAAAGACGACAAGTTCGCCAACGAGGTGAAGGAAAAGACTCAGGTTCTGGGCGATGCGCTGCAGGCGATTTGCGATAAGTACCCGGGTGAGTTCAAAATGAAAGGACGCGGCCTGATGCGGGGCATCGAGGCGGCGAACGCGGACATTACAGGCGCGATTACCCAGCGGGCTTTCGAGCATGGCCTGATTATTGAAACCAGTGGTCCGAATGATGAAGTCATCAAATGCCTGATGCCGCTGACAACCAGCAAGGAAGACCTGAAACTGGGCGCGGAACTGCTGGCAAAGAGTGTGGATGAAATCATGCAGGAAGGGGTCAGCAAGGCGTCGTAAGACGCCTCGCCATTCAGGACATTTAATCTGCAGGAAAGCCAGGGTAGAACTATGACAAGCCAATTGCACACCGTCGAGAAGATCGGCGGTACTTCCATGAGTAACTACGAAGCCGTGCGCGATAACATCATCGTTGCGGATCGTAGCAAAGACGATCTCTACCAGCGTATTTTCGTGGTGTCGGCCTACAGCGGTGTAACCAACGAACTGCTGGAGCACAAGAAAACCGGCGAACCGGGCGTTTATGCATTGTTCGCCGATGCAGAATCTGACTGGGCGTGGAACGATGATCTCACCCAACTGATCAAATTTATTACGGACATCAATGGCGAACTGTTTGAAGATCCCATGCTCAAACAGCAAGCGGATCAGTTCATTACTGATCGTATCGAGGGCGTTCGCGGTTGCTTGATTGATCTGCAACGCCTGTGTTCTTACGGCCAGTTCCAGCTGGAAGAGCATCTGCTGACGGTTCGTGAAATGCTGGCAGGCATTGGTGAGGCCCACAGCGCCTTTAACACCACGCTGAAGCTTCAGCAGGAAGGTATCAATGCACGCTTTGTGGACCTTACCGGCTGGCGTGACACGGAGCTTCTGCCGCTGGACGAAAAGCTGAAGCAGACGTTTGCCTCCGTTGATCTGAGCCGTGAATTGCCGATCGTAACCGGCTATGCCCAGTGCAAGGAAGGCCTGATGCGTACCTTCGACCGGGGCTACAGTGAGATGACATTCAGCCGTGTGGCGGTCATGACAGACGCTCGCGAAGCGATCATTCACAAGGAATACCACCTGAGTTCTGCTGACCCCAACATTGTCGGCGCGGAAAAAGTGGTTCCTCTGGGTCGTACCAACTACGACGTGGCCGACCAGCTGGCAAATCTGGGTATGGAAGCGATTCACCCCCGTGCCGGCAAAGGCCTGCGTCAGTCGGAGATTCCGCTGCGGGTAATGAATACCTTTGAGCCGGAACATACCGGCACCCTGATCACTGGCGATTATGTGAGTGAAAAGCCACAGGTTGAGATTATTGCCGGTGCCAAGGGCGTGTTTGCCATTGAGGTATTTGATCAGGACATGCAGGGAGAGCCGGGCTCGGACCGTCGCATCCTCGATATCCTGAGCCGTTTCAAAGTACGGTTTATGGCGAAGGATACCAACGCGAATACCATTACTCATTACGTGGACAGCACTCTTAAACATGTAAAGCGTGTGGTGAAGGCGCTGAAAGATGAGTTCCCCAACGGTGAGATCAGTACCCGTAAAGTGGCTGTGGTTTCAGCAATTGGCAGTGATATAAAGATGCCGGGCATTCTTTCGCGGTCGGTCAAAGTGCTGGCTGATGAGGAAATCAGCGTGCTGGCCTTGCACCAGTGCATGCGCCAGGTTGATATCCAGTTTGTGGTCGATGAAGATAACTATGAAAAAACGATCATTGCGTTGCATGGTGTTCTTGTCGAGCCTCACAATCATGGCTACGCGATTGTTGCTGCCTGAGTGATTGAGTGATGTAGCCCCGGGTAGATTCGTGCGCCGACAGAGTTTTTCAGGCGTTAAGTCTTTCTCGGCTTTAAACGCCGTGGCTGGAATGCAGCAGGAAGAACCAGGCGCCGACAGCTAGCTGGCAGGTTACTGCGACGAGCGTCAGGACCAACCTTAGTCGAAGATACCAGGCTGGCCAATACACCCGCATCCAGCGCGCATCGGTAACGTACAGGGCGAGGTACGCAAGAGTGTAGAGCACTATCTGTGCCGGCGTACTCAGAAGCAGGCCGACGCCCGCAGTGACAAAGAACACCTGGCTTAGCAACATGGTTACCAGCGGCGATAGAGGGTAGCAGCGATTATCCAGCTGCATCGCTATGGGCCAGTAAACACCTGCCATGAAAGCCAAAATACCCGCACTGTAAAGGTAGAAATAGCCCAGCATAGCGACGCTGTATTGCGGCAGCGCAAAAAGAGCGACAACACCGGCAATGAAGGGTATTAACCCCACCATCCCTACGAGAATGGCAAGTCTCGCTACTGAAATCACGTTTTCTGCGCCTGAGCCTGATGGCTCTGAACCCGGATTCGCAAAGGTTCAATGCCTGCAGGCTCCATACCAATCATCTCGTGATAGGCAGAGGGGTGAACAACCTGAGTTTCCCCGATGGAAAAGGTGGCAAGAGTATCCTGAAGTTGCCAGGCGCTGCGGAAAAGTCGGGTCGCGCCCTTTTTCTCAGACAGTAGAAACTGATCATCGCCGAGGCTCAGCCTGGCCATATATTGCTGGCCTTCAATAGAGATGATTTCAAGCAGATCAATAACCTGCTTTGGCTGGGTTGCGAGTTGTTCCAGGGTAATTCTCACAGTGAAGCTCCGGGATGCCTGATTACCCAGAACTTACGTGCCGGTGGGCATTTAAGATCATTGGGCGAGCGAGCGGCACTGCGTGTGTTGAGGACAATAAACCATGTGATCGTTAACCATGCCGGTAGCCTGCATGAAGGCATAAACAATGGTAGGGCCGACAAAGGTAAACCCGGCGCGCTTGAGCGCTCGGGACATGGCCTCGGATTGCGGCGTTGTAACGGGCACTTCATCAAAGCTGTGCCAGCTGTTCTGAATCGGGCTGTTTTCCACAAACGACCAGAGAAAGTGTGAAAACTCTGTGCCTTTTTCCTGCAGATTCAGAAACCCTCTGGCGTTTTTGATGATCGACTGTACTTTCAGCCTATTGCGCACAATGCCCGGGTTCGTCAAAAGCTCGGCAACTTTGGTGTCGCTGTATTGAATGATTTTTTCCGGGTTGAAGTGATCATAAGCGGCTCGATAACTCTCCTGCTTGCGCAGAATGGTTATCCAGCTCAGGCCAGCCTGCTGGCCGTCCAGGCAAAGCTTTTCGAACAGGGCGAGACTGTCGTATTCGGGGCGACCCCAGACGGTATCATGGTAGTGCACATAGAGCGGGTCGGTACCGCACCACGAGCAGCGCTCGGTGGTGGCCGGAGCTGTGGGGGTTTCGTTATATTTGAGCGAAGCTGGCATAAAGAGTCTCCTTGCGCACTTGTCAGCGTTTGGCGCGGATTCTGCGCTGGAATACCGGCTCCCAGTGTGTGTCCAGTGGTTCTGCGGCGCTCAGGCTGTAGTCGTCAGGGGGCGGTTCCAGCAGCGTGATGACTGGCCATGCGCCATGCTGGTTACCGGCTGTTTGTTTGTACACCAGTGTGCACAGAAACCCTTCGGTATAAAAGGCGCAGGCCTGCCAGTGATCGTCCGGTTGGTCACCGTAGAGCTCAAAATTCCTGCGCACTTCCAGAGTCTGCAGATTTTTGGCAATGCCCCGGCCAGTGGCTTTCAACCAGGCTTCTTTCAGTGTCCACACCCGGAGAAAGGTGTGGGGGTCGTCTTCCTTGAACAGCCATTCCTGCTCAACGGGGGAGAACCAGCGTTTGACCACCTTTTTCCATTGTGGATGGCGCCTGCTGGGCTCAATGTCTATTCCCAGCGCAGAACCATATTCAGTAGCGCAGGCGGAGAGGCCATGGCTATGGCTCAGGGAGAGGTGCCAGCCCGCCGGGCAGGCGGAAGTCGTTGGACGCCCCTCCACCGGGCAGCACAGGTCAGGTGTTATAGAGCCTGCTTTGCTCAAAGCCTGGCGTATCAGCCAGCGGCTGGTGAGGAACTCTGCCGCGCGGGTGCCGCGGAGCGCGGAAAATTTCTCGCGCTCATGAGCCGTTAGCCAGTCAGGTGCAACGTCCGGCAAGTGTCCGGTCTGATGGCAAAGCTTGATGGTCGGCTTCTGCCGGGTGCCGGCGAAATCAGGGCTGGAGTCGTTGGATGAGCCAGTCATCGTCTTCCCTTACGTATTCAAACCGGTCATGGAGGCGGCTTGGACGGCCCTGCCAGAATTCGATGCGCTCAGGCACAACGCGGTAGCCACCCCAGAAGCCGGGCAATGGCACTTCACCTTCGCTGAACTTGCGCTTCATTTCTGCCACTTTCTGCTCCAAAAGTCCCCGTGAGGTGATAGCCTTACTCTGCTCGGATACCCAGGCGCCTATCTGGCTACCCCTTGGGCGCGAGGCGAAGTATTTCAGCGATTCGGTTTTGCTGACCTTCTCGACCCGGCCCTGAATACGCACCTGCCGGTTCAGGCCAATCCAGGGGAACAGCAGGGCGGCCCTTGGGTTTTCAGCAATCTCATGGGCTTTACGGCTTTCGTAATTGGTATAGAACACGAAACCACGCTGATCAAAGTACTTCAGCAGCACCGTGCGCAAATCGGGCATGTTGTTGGCACCGGTGGTGGCAAGTGACATGGCGTTGGGCTCGAGAATACCGGCTTCGCGGGCGTCACCAAACCAGGTTCCGAATTGCCTGATCGGGTCGTCGCTCAGTGCGTCGCGATCCATCCCTTCACTTTCAAAGTCGCGACGCATATCGCCGATGTCCATAAACGCCTGCCTCGTTTGTTAAAAACCAGAAAATCGTGTCAGGTAGTGTCAGAAAAATACGATCACAAGGTGCGATCGAGAAGCCTCGATACGAACGCTCAGGATATAGAGTTCAGTTTCACCTGTCAGCGGTTGCTGAACAGTGGCTGACAAACCGCTGCTGGGCCGACTATCCTTATGTAAAGGCTCTTTATCCAGCCATCGACACCCTAAAGGAGAAATTCGTGGCCCAACGCCGTCAGAGCAGTCACTTGCGCAGAAATCTGGTTATCGGCGCGCTCGTACTCTTCGTGTTATACAGTTTGGCGGGTTTTCTGGTGCTGCCCTGGTGGCTAAAGCGTACGTTGCCTGATCAGATGGAGCAACACATGGGGTGGCAGGCGGGTGTTGGTGACATCCGCAGCAACCCGTTTACGCTTGGTGTGGAAGCTCTGAACCTGTCTGCGCAGGACAGCGACAATGAAAAAGTGGTGGGTTTTGATCGCCTGTATATTAATCTGAGCTTCTTTGAGCTGATTCAAGGCGTTGTCGGGTTTGAGGCCATTGAACTTGAAGAGCCGTTCATCCGTCTGGATCTGCTGGAAGACTACAGCGTGAACTTCGCCCGGGACTTTCAGGCTGCCAGTGCAAGGGAAGGTGGCAAACCGACCGAGCCCGGGGAAGATCAGGCGCCGCCCTCATTGTATTTTCAGCAGTTCACGATAAGCGGAGGCGAACTGTTGTTCAGGGATTTCACTCAGCCGGAAATGGCGGAATTCCGGATTACGCCCCTGGATCTCACTCTGAGCGATCTTGCCACATGGCAACGGGATGATCGCAGCAGCGATTATCATCTACAGGCAGCCTTGGGTAACCAGACCATCGAATGGCAGGGAAATCTCAGCATTACACCGCTCTATTCAAGCGGAAATCTGGCCATTTCAGGCGTTGATCACAAGACACTCGGGCATTTCCTCGCCCCCTATTTTCCCTATGATTTGCGCGGTGGAAAAGTAACGGTACGTTCAGACTATGAGCTGCAGGCCGCCAACATTCTGTACCTGTCTACCAGCAACGGTCGATTGTCAGTGGAAGATCTGGCCTTTGCTCCGGATAAGCAGAGTGATCAGCCCCGATTAACCACCGCATCCATTGCCATCGACGACATTGGATTTGATCTCAATGCCCGTGAAGCCCGCGTTGGGCAGATTATTCTGGAGCAGCCCGACATCATGCTGGCGCGCAACAAAGCCGGAGAAATCGACTGGGTTGCCGCGCTTGACGCCTTTGCGAAAAATGGTAGGAAGACAGAAGCAGACACTGAAGAGCCTGCCCCTGCCCCTGCAGCAGCTAAGGAGCCTTTCCGCTGGTCTCTGGCGGGTATCAAGGTTTCCGGAGGGCGGGTGCTCTGGCAGGATCAGCAACCTGCATCGACCGCAGAGCTTTCACTGGATCAACTTTCGTTTTCTACCGCTGGCATCAACAGCGAGATGGAAGATCCGATTTCGTATCAGCTGGAGACAGCCCTGGCCAGCGGCGGCAAGCTCTCCCTCAACGGTCAGTTGACACCTCAGCCCTTTACGCTGGAGGCTGCCATCTCCGGATCCGATATACTGCTGGCGGCGTTTGAACCCTATTTGCAGGAGTTGGCCAACCTCGCGGTTGCGGGGGGCACATTGGGACTGGATGGAAACCTGGATCTGGACGGCCAGCAGGAGCCCTTAACCGGAACCTTCAGTGGCACCGCAGAAGTTTCCGGGCTGAGCCTTCAATTGCCGGGCAGCAACGAGCGTCTGATTTCATGGCAAACGCTGCGCCTGGCACCGATTGAGTACAACGTGCACCCGGCCAGGCTGGAAATTGGCACGGTTACTCTTGCCCAGCCAGCCATCAATCTGGTTCGCAACGCCAACAGTATTCATAACGTTGAAAAAATTGTCCGGCAGTCCGAGGCTGCTGGTACCTCTACATCACCACAACAGGACACGGGTGAAGACGCGCCGTTTATCTTCCGTATCGGCCAACTGATGATTGAGAAGGGCGCGCTCGATTACACCGACCGTACATTAGACCCGGTTTTTACAACCTCACTCGACCAGCTCAATGGTTCGGTTATCGGTCTCAGTAATGTATCGCCGCAACAAGGCAAAGTGTCCCTGAAAGGGCAAGTGGGTGGCAGCGCGAGCGTGGAAGTTGACGGCACAATTGGCACCCTGGGAACGGAAGAAACCAGCAACCTGAAGCTGACCCTGAAAGACTTCTCGTTGCCCGCACTTTCGCCCTACCTGGGCCGGTATCTGGGTTATGGTATCGACAGCGGTAAGTTGGGACTGGATCTTGACTATAAAGTTACCGGCAGCCAGATAAATGCATCGAACAGGGTGGTTATGGATCGTCTCGGCCTGGGGCAGGCCATTGCCAGCAAAGACGCCGTTAATGCGCCGGTGAAGCTTGGGCTGGCGCTGCTCAGGGACAGCAATGGTGTTATTGAGGTGAACATGCCGATCAGCGGCGATTTGGACAGTCCGGATTTCAGGGTTGGTCAGGTGATCATGCGAACGTTTGTGAATTTGCTGGCCAAGGCGGCCACATCACCGTTCAGTGTGCTTGGCTCAATCGCCGACCTTGCCGGCCTGAGTGGTGAAGAGCTGGGCCAGCTGAGCTTCGAACCGGGTACAGCCAGGCTAGCCCCGGGCGAGGCGGAGAAGCTTGCTGTTCTGGCGGACGCACTACTGGATCGCCCGGATCTGTTGCTGAACATTCGCGGAGGTGTTTCTCCTTCCGCTGACGGTCTGGTGCTTCTGCGGAATGAGCTTGCCGCCGGGAGCGGCGAGCTTTCCGAGCAGGATTGGGAAGAGGCTCGTAAGGCCTATCTTTCCGGGGAGCGGTCACTGGCGCCTGAGGTTCTGAATAATCTTGCCAGGGCGCGGGGTGCTTCGATGCAGGAAATACTGCGGGACACCCACAATGTGCCGGCGAGCCAGCTATTCATGCTCGACCCTTCACGTAACGCGGAGGTGTCGGGCGATGGCAAGGTTATTATCGGGTTTACGCTGGATGTACGTTGAGGCGTCTATGGGTTTCACAACGATGGTTATAGGGAAGAATTCACGTGTCACAGGCCGGTAGTCATTTTTTTGCTTACGTTTCCCGCCTGCGCTGGATCAAGCGTTGGGGGTTGATGCGCAATGCCATTGAAGAAAACGTAGCAACCCACTCCTGGGAAGTGGCCACTCTGGCCCACGCACTGGCGTTGATCCGCAACCGGCACTTCGGCGGGCGGGTGAACGCCGATAAAATCGCGGCTGCGGCGCTTTACCATGACGCTACTGAAGTGATCACCGGCGATATGCCCACCCCTGTGAAGTACCACTCCAAGGTTATGCGGGAGGCTTTCGGTGATATTGAACACAAAGCGGAGGCTGAGTTACTGGCACTGTTACCGGAAGATCTGCGTGAGGAATTTTCCCCTTATCTCCGGGAGTCCCAATTGCCGGCGGAGGATCGTGAACTGATCAAGGCGGCGGATCGTCTATCGGCCTGGTTGAAGTGTCAGGCTGAGGTGCGTGCGGGTAACCGCGAGTTTGAGCCAGCCGAGAAGCAGATTCGGCAGAGGCTTGAACAAGAGGGGTTGCCGGAAGTGACTTACTTTATGGAAGTGTTTGCGCCCAGCTATGAAGAGCCGCTGGACAACCTGCTGGGCTAAGCCCGGCAGGTTGTCCATGCGTTTGTGAGGATCAGGCGTTGCTGGCACCGCCCACCAGGCCACCGCGCAGGCCATCCCTCTGCAGCGACTGGCGCACCACGTCGTCCGGGCTGCCGGCCAGTTCCCGGAACATGCCCATAGAGCCCAGCAGAGCAGAAGACTCGTAGGGTACAAACACCCGCTCGCCGTCTTTTGCCATGTTCGGCAGTACCTTGATGTAGCTTTGCCCCAGCAGATAGCCGATAACCGTCTGCTTGTTGTCTTCGGAATCACCGATGGCACTCAGCACCAGGCGAATGGATTCCTGTTCACCCTGGGCGCGCAGAATAGCGGATTCCTTGTCGCCCTGGGCGTTGAGAATGGCGGATTCGCGCTGGCCCTGTGCCTTGGCAATCGCCGCAGTCTTTTCACCCTCGGCTTCGGTTACGGTGGCTCGGCGCTTGCGCTCTGCAGCCATCTGCAAACGCATGGCATCTTCCACTTCTTCCGGCATGCTGATGTCCTGAACTTCCACCCGGGTCAGTTTCACACCCCATTTTGAAGCAGGTTCTTCCATTTCGGCCTGAATGGCGTTGTTCACCTCGGCGCGGGATTCAAACAGTTTGTCCAGTTCCATCTTGCCCACTACCGAGCGCAGCGTGGTTTTGGCCAGTACTTCTACCGCCTGGCTCATATTGGCTACTTCGTAAACGGCACGGCGCGGATCGATAATCTGGTAGTACAGGGCGCCGTTGATGGACACCGTAACGTTGTCGGTGGTCACCACCGGCTGCCCCGGGAAGTCCATCACGGTTTCGCGGCGGTCAATGCGGGTTTCATCGGTCATCATGGCCTGATAGTCCGAACCGGCGCGTAAATAGCGGATCATGGTGATGGGGCGGGGTCGTTCGATAAAAGGAATGATGATGTTAACGCCGCTTTCCAGAACGCGGTTAAACGAACCCAGGCGCTCAATGACCATAACTTCCGACTGCCGGATGATTACCAGCCCCTTGGCAATGATAAAGATACCGATGACGACAACAATCAGGCTGATGATTAGCCCCGGTGTAATATAGGGTTCCATGCTTACAGTTCCTTGTGTGTGGCTGTTTGGACAATGGCCGTTGTGCCATCAAATTGCTTGAATATAACGTCAGTTCCCTCAGGGAAATCGGTGGCGCCGGTATTGTCGTCTCTCAGGCGGTAAAAGTCGCCGTTGATCTTGATGCCCGTAGCGCCATCGAAATCCCTCTTGAGGGTACGATAGCGCTCGCCCTGCTCGACGCCTGTGCCAGTAGTGCCGTAGGCCACGCCTTTGGGGGAAAACCGCGGGCGGATCGAGCGGATAGCGATGGGCACCAGCAGGCCCGAGAACACGCCCATGCCGACCAGCTGCCATTCGAACGACAGACCAATGAAGGCCAGCACTGCCGTCAGGGCAGCGGCGATAGCCAGTGCCAGCAGCAGAAATATGCCGTATGCCAACTCAGCCAAGCCCAAAGCGAGGGTCAGAATCAGCCAAAAATGCGTGAGACTCCATTCCATACAGAAAATCCGCAGGTTCAGGGTTTAGGAAATCCGCGAGATCGAGCTCCCGGATGATGGATTGTACCCAAAAGCCAAGGCTGAGTCCGAATGGCCCACCAGGCGTCGTGCAAGACAGAAATTTGTAGCCCTATGCGGATCAGGGGCAATTGTCAGAGCGTTTCCCGACAAGAATCTGTATACCTGATTGCTGTAACGGGAGTGCATTGTGAGGCGGGCAGACGAGATACTGGCCTGCCAGCTTAATTCCGGTATTCTTGCGGTAGAAGTGCTGATTCTGCAAGGAGCCATTTCACCCTATGTGCGAACTACTGGCCATGAGTGCCAATACACCCACCGACCTCTGCTTCAGCTTCACCGGGCTGACCCGCAGAGGCGGCGACACCGGCCCCCACAAGGATGGCTGGGGTGTGGCTTTTTACGAGGGTAAGGGCGTGCGGGCCTTCCACGATGTGGACGCCAGCGCCAACTCACGGCTTGCTGAAGTGGTTCAGACTCACCCTATCAAAAGCGAAGTGGCGATCTGCCATATTCGCCAAGCCAATGTGGGTGAAATCTGCCTGGCCAATACCCATCCGTTTATGCGTGAGCTCTGGGGCCGCTACTGGGTGTTCGCCCATAACGGCCAGCTTTCCGAGTTTCAGTCGTCGCCAGGGTTTTACGAGCCTGTTGGCGGCACAGACAGTGAGGCGCTGTTCTGCGATATCCTTAATCACCTGCGTAGCCAATGTGATCGTAATGACTCGGTCGAGGCTATTACAAAGCGTTTGGTTCAGCTCTCGAAAGCGTATGCCGGTCAGGGTGTGTTCAACCTGTTGTTGAGCAACGGCGACTGGTTGTTCACCTACTGCACCACCAAGATGGCCAGCATCACCCGCCGCGCGCCTTTTCGCCCTGCAAGGCTGAAAGATGCCGACGTTATTGTGGATTTTGAGTCTGAAACCACGCCAGGCGATATCGTGAGCGTAATCGTAACCGAGCCACTGACCAGCGATGAAGAATGGGACGTCTACCAGCCCGGTGAGTGGCGGTTATGGCGTAAAGGGGTTGTGGAATTAAGAGGATAGCCCCATATACAATTTTGAATTCCATTGTCGCCGGAAGCGTTTATGATTGATCGACCGGATACGCACAGCAAGTTGTTTGGTTATCTGCTCTGGATTTTCGGGTTTTTGGGTGCCCATCGTTTTTATTACGGCAAGCCGATCACCGGAACCATCTGGTTCTTTACATTCGGTCTGTTTTTTATCGGCTGGATTATCGACCTGTTTCTCATTCCTTCCATGGACGAGCAAGCAGACAGCCGGTTCCGTGAAGGTGAGGTTAACTACAACATTGGCTGGTTGCTGCTCACCTTCACCGGCGTTTTCGGGTTACACCGGCTGTATATGGGCAAGTGGATCAGCGGGATTATCTACCTGCTGACCGGGGGTCTGTTTTTGCTCGGCGTGCTTTACGATTTCTGGACATTGAACGACCAGATTTCAGAGCGTAACCGCCAGGTAAAGTTTAACTGACAGCGCCCTCCTCCAGCTCCACCAGGCCATCCTCCAGGTAATCCAGCATCCGCTGCAGGCTCGGTAGCGTGCGGCGGCAGCCAATCAGCCCGAATTCTATCTGATCCTTGTAGCTGGTCAGGGTCATATTCAGGCCCAGCCGATCCATGGCGATGGACACGGGGTACATACCCTCCAGTTTGGCGCCGTTCCAGTAACAGGTTTCCTTCGGCCCGGGCACGTTGGATATCACCACGTTGAATGTCTGCCACTTTGGAGCGACGCCAGTCAGCAGATGAAACGCCGCTGGCGCCAGGGTCAGTGCGGTGTAGTTGACGATTTCTTCCGGCGACATGTGAGCGTAGCGGTCTTTCCCTTCCTGCATGCTTTGATGAATCTTCCGCAGTCGCGTGCCGGCGTGGCTTTCATCCGTATACAGGTTGGCCAGGATAACGCCCACCTGATTGCCCTCGGTCTGGCTGCCTTCCGTTTTATCGCCGGTCGACTTCTCATATTTACGTAGCGATACGGGGACCATCGCGATCAATGGCTTCTCCGGCAGCGCATCCTGATTCATGAGGTAGGTGCGCAAAGCACTGGCGCACATCGCTGTGACCACATCGTTTACGGTGGTGCCATACGTATGACAAACTGCTTTTATCCGCTTCAGACAATACGACTGGGCCGCAAAGCGCCGGGAACCGGTAATTTTCTGGTTCAGAATGCTGCGTGGCGCATGAAAAATGGAGTTGTAGACCGGGTCTTTGCGAGCGGTGTTTATGGTGCGCAACAACTCCCGCGCGACGGTTGGCATGGTACCCAGTTGTTTTCCCGATTCCTCCAGCAAATGACTGATACTGCGCCATAGCGAAGAGCTGCGATTATCATCCCGCCGTGGTCGTGCCAATAGGTCCCAGATGGGAGGCATATTGCGCTTTGAGGGATCCGTGGACAGCATTCTCTGAAACATTCGCATGGCAGAAACGCCATCCATCAGAGAGTGGTGCACCTTGGTGTAAACCGCAAACTGCCTGTCGCCCAAACCTTCGATAAGATGAAACTCCCACAACGGCCGTTCACGATCCATAAGATGTGAGTGCTCCGCAGAGACAAAACCAAGCAGCTCCCGGATACGGCCCGGAGTAGGCAGAGCTTCAAAACGGAAGTGATGTTCCAGATCCAGGTGTTTGTCGTGTACCCAAACCGGTTGTGCTAACCGGCTATCGAGACGCCGGTTGAAAGGCTCCGTCACCTCGGTATCGTTACGAAGCTGTTCAGCAAGCCGGGCCACATAGTCGTCAGGTGCATCGTCGGGAAACGAAAAAATCTGCAGCCCGCCCACGTGCATGGGTTGCTGGCGTTTCTCCAGCCAGAGGAAAAGCTGATCGGTGGGGCTCAGAGGCTTCACGGGCGGCATCCTTTTTATTGGCGTTTTCGTGATATTACCTCAGGTTGTCCGGGAGTGGTTGACCTCTGGTGGATGCCGGCCCGTCAAATTGCCCTGATTTAGCTTCTTGCCCGGTCAGGCAGCCACGGCTTCCCGTTGCTTATCGGCGGTTTCCAAAACGATCCGGTTACCATCCAGGAGAACGGCGTAGGTTTTGACCCTGACCGAGTTGTCTTCCAGACAGACACCGGTTTTCAGATTGAAGTGTTGTTTATAGAGCGGCGAGGCTACGATGGGCTCTCCTTTAAGGTCCCCCGTGATACCGCGCGCCAGAACATTAGCGCCGCTGAACGGATCGGTGTGGCTGATGGCAAAGAGCGCCGGCAACCGGTGTGGCAGATAAAACACCGCCACAGGTCCATCTTCCGTCCAGACAGCAATACCGGATTCCGGCACCAGATCGTCAACAGTACAAACCGTGTTCCAACAAGTACGAGCTTTCATCTGTGTTCTCCTTGAATTTTTAACTTTCGATAACCAAAGGCTCTGTGAGCGAGGGGTGCGGGGGTGCTTTTCCGCCGGGAAAAAATGTCTGAGCGCAGCGAGTTGTTTTTCCCGGCGGAAAAGCACCCCCGTGCCCCTTGCGCCGCCCCAAAAACAGGAAGGCTACGCAGGTTCCAGAACAGGCCGCCTCTGCCCCCGTTCAGTCGTCCACTGCTGCACCGGATCCGTCTGTTCCGGCAAATTCACAAACTCCCGGAACCGCTTACGCTTCTCGGGATCTTCCACCGCCGTTTTCCACTCACACTGGTAAGTATCTGCAATACCGTTCATGTGCTCCTCCAGCTCCGCACAAATGCCCAGACTGTCCTCAAGAATCACCTTCTTCAGGTAATCCAGACCACCCTCCAGGTTCTCCATCCACACACTTGTGCGTTGCAGCCGGTCGGCCGTGCGCACATAGAACATCACCACCCGGTCGATGGTGCGAATCAGCTCCTCATCAGACAGATCAGTCGCAAACAGATCGGCGTGGCGCGGACGCATGCCACCATTACCGCAAACGTAGAGGTTCCAGCCATTTTCGGTAGCGATCACCCCGAAATCCTTGCTCTGAGCTTCGGCACACTCCCGGGTGCAGCCAGACACCGCCATCTTGACCTTGTGCGGCGCCCGTAGGCCCTTGTAGCGATTCTCCAAGTGGATCGCCATGCCCACGCTGTCCTGCACGCCATAGCGGCACCAGGTGCTGCCAACGCAGGACTTCACCGTGCGCAGGGACTTACCGTAGGCGTGACCGGTCTCGAAACCCGCTGCAATGAGCTTCTCCCAGATCTCCGGCAGCTCGCTCAGAGTGGCTCCGAACAGATCAACCCGCTGGCCGCCCGTGATCTTGGTATACAGGTCGTACTCTTTGGCCACCTCGCCCAGCACAATCAGTTTGTCGGGCGTGATCTCACCACCGGGAATGCGTGGCACAATGGAATAGGTGCCGTTTTTCTGCATGTTGGCCATGAAGGTGTCGTTGGTGTCCTGCAGTGGCACGTGATCGGTGGCCAGGATGTGTTCGTTCCAGCAGGTCGCCAGAATCGAGCCGACCACCGGCTTGCAGATGTCACAGCCCTGACCCTTGCCGTGCTGGCTGATCAGGGTGCGGAAGGTGCGGATGCCGTTAACCTTCACCAGATGGAACAGGTCTTGCCGGCTGTAGGGGAAGTGCTCACACAGGTCTTTGCTGACCGCCACACCACGCTTTTCCAGTTCATTGTCGACCACGTTCTTGAGCAGGGCAGTGCAGCCACCGCAACCGGTGCTGGCCTTGGTCTCGGCCTTGACGTCGCCAAGATCGCTGCAGCCGGCGTCAATAGCGCAGCAAATATCGCCCTTGGTGACGTTGTGACATGAACAGATCGACGCGGTTTCCGGCAGGGCGTCCGGGCCCAGGGCCGGAGCGCCACCCTGGCCCTCCGGCAGGATCAGGGTTTCCGGGTTGTCTGGCAGGGCTATGCCGTTCAGCGCGTATTGCAGCAGGGTGTCGTAATGGCTGTTATCGCCCACAAGAATGGCACCCAGCAGCGTCTTGCCATCTGCGCTGATCACCATGCGGCGATAATGGCCAGCCTGTTCATCGTTAAAGCGTATGTTGCGGGCGCCGGGTGTCTGGCCGTGGGCATCGCCAATGGAGCCGACATCTACACCCAGCAGTTTCAGCTTGGTGCTCATGTCGGCGCCAGTAAAGGCCGCATCGCGATCGCTGTTCAGAACCGAAGCCAGGGTGCGAGCCATGGTATAGCCGGGGGCGACCAGCCCAAAAATCCTCTGGTCCCAGAGTGCGCACTCGCCAATGGCATGGATATGCGGGTCTGAGGTGGTGCACTGGTCATTGACGACAATGCCGCCACGTTCACCCACCTCCAGACCACTGGCTCGCGCGAGTGCGTCTTGCGGGCGAATACCGGCAGAAAATACGATCAGATCGGTTTCCAGATGGCTGTCATCACTGAAGTTCATGCGCAGCCGGGCATTTTCGCCTTCCACGATGTCGGTGGTGGCTTTCTCGGTGTGCACCTGAACACCCAGCTCTTCGATCTTGTGACGCAACAGCGCACCGCCGTCGGTATCCAGCTGCACCGGCATCAGGCGGGGCGCGAATTCCACCACATGCGCCTGCAGGCCGAGACTCCTCAATGCGTTGGCAGCTTCCAGACCTAGCAGCCCGCCACCAACCACCACTCCGGATTTACCGTCCTGGGCGCTGGCGCGAATGGCATCGAGATCGTCCAGGGTTCGGTACACGAAGCAATGCGCGTGCTCGCGACCCTCAATTGGCGGTACGAACGGAAAGGAACCGGTGGCCAGTACCAGCTCGTCGTAGCCGTATTCGCCTTTTGGAGTGGTAACGATGCGCTGGTCACGGTCCAGCGCAGTGACCGGCTCATTCAGCTGCAGTTTAATACCCTGCCCGGTGTACCAGTCTGCGGTGCCCATAGCGAGGTCTGCGTGGGTGGAGCCAGTGAAATATTCCGACAAATGTACCCGGTCATAGGCCAGCTGTTTTTCCTCCCCGAAGACGAGTATCTCGTACTCAGTGGCCCCGGGGCTGGCGACGAATTGCTCCAGGAAGTGATGGCCAACCATGCCGTTGCCAATCACGATCAGGGTTTTCTTGCTCATGGTGGTGTCCTCTCTCAGGGGCAGCGGTTCAAGCCGCCGCCTTACAAAACGGTTTGCCAAAGGGCAGCTGGGCCCGGAACAGGTCGATGTCGGCGTTGCCGGCAATCAGCTCCTGGTACCAAGGGCCCTGGCTGGTATTGCCTACCAGGATGGCGCCGACCAGGCGGTTGTCACGAACCAGCAAGTGGCTGTAGCTGCCGGTTGCAAAGTCCTGCCAGACCAGGGATTCGGTGTGTTCATCGGGTGCCTGCTGGCCACAGGAAAAAACGGGTATGCCGCTGATTTTCAGGCGGGTTGCGGTGACAGATGGTTGGTATGCGGCGCCCTCGGTTGACCCTGCAAGCACGGATGCCAGGATTTTCGCTTGCTGATAGCCCGGCTCCACAAGTCCGAAGGTTTCGTCGTTGAACTCACAGCATTCGCCAAGGGCAAATATGTCCGGTGCGCTGGTTTGCAGTTGCGCGTTGACTTGAATGCCCCGGCCGCAGGCCAACCCGGCGTTTTGTGCCAATTCGCGGTTGGGCGTGATACCGGTGGCGATAATGACCAGATCGGTGCAGATCAGGGTCTGGTCATTCAGCTGGATGGCGCGAACACTGTCCCGCCCCAATAATTGGAGTGGCGAGGTCGACGTCATAACGTTGATGCCGCGGGCCGTCAGAGCGTCGGACAGAAGTTTGCCGCTGTCCGGATCCAGCTGTCGGTTCAGGAGGTGGCTACTTCGGTGCAGAACGGTGACAGCCATGCCCCGTCGCAGCAGCCCTTCGGCCGCTTCAAGCCCCAGAAAGCCACCGCCGACCACGACGGCCCGTTGCCGACTCTGGCTCAGTTCAATCAGGGTGCGGGTGTCATTGAGATCCCGAAAGTGCATGACGCCGTTCAGCTCTTCCCCGGGGATCCCGAGGGGGGCGGGGCTGGCCCCGGTTGCAATAACCAGCGCGTCATACCTGTAAACCCGGCCAGTGCTTGTGGTTACGGTGTGTTTGTCGGGAGCGATAGCCCGAACCGCTTCTCCGTGATGAACCCGAATGCCGTGACGGGCAAACCAGGCGTCCGGTTTCAGGGGCAGGCTTTCCTCGTCGGCGTCTCCGCTGAGCAGGGCTGAAAGCTGAATCCGGTTGTATGCCGCAGAGGTCTCGCCATTGAACACAATGATATTCCGGTAGGGTATTGAAGCCTTGCTCACCAACTCTTCAAGGAATCGCTGAGCCACCATTCCGTGGCCACAGACAATCAATGTGGGTTCCATTTTCCGGATCATCTCTGTACCTCTGCCCCGTTTAAAACCAAAAAAAAGCCGGAGCACCTCATCCCCTGAGGGAGTCGATGATCCGGCGCCAATGCCAATAACAGTGTTCTGGTGATTCGACCGAATCCTTGGCCGGGATAATCATCCATGAATTGTATAAAGCGATGTTCGTGCCAATTTTAAAAGACATTTAAAATCAATCGCTTGTATTTATTGTAATGAGTGGGTCGCTAATAAATGCGGCTTTTTCGCCCTTTGCCGGAGCAGGTTGCACGACTTTGATGCTTTTTTTGCTGGCGCGGTAATTGCTCCAGACTCCTGTAACGCGACAGTGGTCGCAGGCCCGGAGCCTTGATATGAATACCAGTAGACGTCGACACAACCCTGTCCAGCCCTCGGCTGAGGCGTACCTGATCGCATCGCGACGGTGCGAGCTTATGAACCTCCAGTATTTTTTGCAGATGGGGAAGCTGGTACAGAGCATCAGCAATCTCGTGCACGGGCTGCAGCGGGAACGCGGAGCGTCCACCATTTTTCTGGGATCGGATGGTGAAAAGTTTGGCCAGGAGCGAAAAACAATGGTCGCGGAATCGGAGTGTTTGTATATCGTTTTCAAGCGGGCACTGGCTGAGATCCATAAAGAGCTGACGACACACCCTGTCAGCAGCCACTTGCTGGCTCATATTGCCAGCGCCCTTCATGGGCTGGAGAGCCTGCCGGCGCTGCGGGTGCGGGTGAAAGCCCGGTCACTGTCGGTGCCAGAGACAACCGAGTCCTACAGCATGCTCATTCACCGACTGATTGTCGTGGTTTTCGAGGCAGCGGATACCGCAGTAGATCCTTCTCTTGCGCGTTTGCTGGTGGCTATGGTGCATCTGATGAATGGCAAGGAGTTCTGTGGTCAGGAGCGTGCAACAGGCTCCGCCGGGTTTTCCAAAGGGCGCTTTGATATCGCACTGAGTCAGCGCATGACGCACCTTGTTGAAGCGCAGGAACGGTGTTTTGAGGTGTTTCTCGGGTTTGCAGACGAACAAAGCTGCGGGCTTTTGCAGAGTTTCCTTGCTCATGAGCGCGAAAAGGAAGTTGAGCGCCTGCGGCGGTTCGGATGCTCCATTGGCCGATACAAACCTCTGGACCCGGAACTTGCTGATCACTGGTTTGCGCTAATGAGCGAGCGTATGGATGAGCTCAAAAAGGTAGAAGAATCGGTGGAAAACAGTTTTCATGGGCGCTGCGCCGAGCGCTATGCAGACGCACGGAGCTCACTGGCACATCATGAGATACTGATTGCAGCACTTGATCAGCCAGAAAATCCTGTGCCGTCCATGTTGGTACTCTGTGAGCCAGGCAGTAGTGGGCAGACCCAATCAGGTGAAGTCTGGAACAGCGACGGTATTGGTCAGCAATTTGGACGGTCGATTTTTGACCTGGTGCAGGAGCAGTCACGTCGGCTTCAACAGATGAGCGAGGATTTGCAGAGTGCCAAGGAAGCTCTGGAAGAGAGGAAAATCCAGGAAAAAGCGGTCTTGTTGCTGATGCGTCACCGCAAAATTGACAATGATGAAGCTCATCGGGTTTTGCGAAGGCTGGCGATGGATCAGGGTAAAAAGCTGCCCGAGATTGCTCGGGCATTGGTGTCGATGGCAGATGTGCTGAAGTAATCGACCTGTTCAGGCCTTCGCCGCCAGAGCGGTGTCTTTTTTCATGCTTGCGTCAGTAGCCTGATTATTCCGGCGCGGCGCGATGCTTTCCAGCTTACGTTGCTTCTCATAGAGAAACTTCAGAACCTCCTGTCGGTAATGCACGTAGGTGGGATCATCCGCCAGAGTGACTCGGTTACGGGGCCTTTCCAGGTCGATGTAAAGATCTTCTCCGACGGCGGCAGCGGGGCCGTTGGTCATCATGATGATACGGTCAGACAGCAGCACCGCTTCGTCCACATCATGGGTAATCATGATCACCGTGTTTTTCAGGTCCTGCTGAATGTCCATCAGTGAATCCTGCAGGTGGGCCCGGGTCAGTGCATCCAGTGCGCCAAAAGGCTCGTCCATCAGCAACACGCTGGGCTTCATCGCCAGTGCCCGGGCAATGCCAACCCTCTGTGCCATACCACCTGAAATCTCACCCGGCCGTTTGTTGGCGGCGTGTGCCATGTTCACCAGTTCCAGGTTGTGGTGAACCCAGTCCCGGCGCTCCTGTTTTGCCATGGATTTTCGGAATACCTGCTGCACCGCTAATTCGACGTTCTCGTAAACCGTCAGCCAGGGCATCAGGGCGTGGTTCTGGAACACTACCGCGCGTTCCGGACCTGGAGAGTTGATCTCGCGGCCGTCCAGGATGCAGCCACCTTTAGTGGCTTGTAGCAGGCCAGCGACGATGCTCAGGACCGTGGACTTGCCGCAGCCGGAGTGGCCAATCAGGGAGACAAACTCACCCTTTTTGATTTTCAGGTTGATGTTGTCCAGTGCGACGAAGGGACCTTTGGGCGTATCAAAGGCCATTTCCACGCCGGTCAGTTCCAAATGGGATTTAGTCATGATTGTCTCCGTTATTCATTCCAGGCAATTTTCTTCTGGATCATCAGCATGATGCGATCCAGCAGGAAGCCGATAAAACCGATGGCCAGCACCGCTGCCATGATCCGGCTCAAGGACTGGCTGCTGCCGTTCTGGAACTCATCCCAGACAAACTTGCCAAGTCCGGGGCTCTGCGCCAGCATTTCGGCCGCAATCAGCACCATCCAGGCAATGCCCAGCGAGACCCGAAGCCCGGTGAATATCATCGGTACGGATGATGGCAGCACTACTTTTCTCACATGGGTCCAGAACGACAGCTGCAGAACCCGGGATACGTTCAGCAGATCGGGGTTCACTGCGGCTACGCCGACGCCGGTGTTAATCAGGGTAGGCCACAGGCTGCAAAGGGTGACGGTGATCATCGAGGTCAGGAACGACTTCTCGAACATCGGGTCGTCACTGACGTAGGTGGCGGATACCACCATGGTGACCAGGGGGAGCCAGGCCAAGGGTGAGACGGGTTTGAAAATCTGGATCAGTGGATTGACCGCCGCCTGAAGATAGTGGTTCAGACCCAGCACGATGCCCAGTGGTACGGCGATCGCCGTAGCAAGCAGGAAGCCGGCCATTACGGTAATCAGGCTGGTGACAACCTGATCCAGAAACGTCGGGGCGCCGGGATAGCCCCGGATCTTGACCTCAGCGCCCGGATTGTCGGCCAGAATGCGGGCGTTCCGCTCCTCCTGCATGGTCACGAACTTGTCCGCCCGCTCCCGCTGGTTAACGTGTTCCTGCCAGAGCTGCCCACTTTGCTCCCAGACCTGTGCCGGGCCCGGAAAGGTGCCCAGCGAGGTGTTCACCTGGGGGGCGGCCAGATGCCAAAAGCCGAGGAAAATCAGAATGCCGACCATTGGCAGCAAAAGCTGCTTGCCGGTCTGGGCCAGTTCGGCGCCAGTGAGTCGGTCTGTCAGTACTTTGAGCCAGCTGACGACTCCGGTTCCGGAACTTGAATTGGTTAGCGTACTCATGTCGTTCTCCTGGGTGCTGCCGATTACGGTGTGTCGGCGCCTTTCAGGCCAATATCAAAACTGTCGATATAGGCGTTGGGCTGGTGTGGCGTGAAGGCGACGCCGTCAATCAGCTCACCCTGATGCGGGCGGGTAAAATTTTCCTGGCTGAAGTCGGGGAAATCCTCGGCCTTCATCAAACCATCGTCGACCAGGGACTTGGCAGCCTTGGCGTAGATGTCTCCGCGGTATACCTGTGCGGCTGTTTTCATATACCAGTCGTCCGGTTTGGCCTCGGGGATCTGACCCCAGCGACGCATCTGCGAGAGATACCAGATGGCATCGGACGGGTACGGATAAGTAGCGTAATGGCGGAAGAAGACGTTGAAATCTGGCACTTCCCGGACATCGCCTTTTTCGTACTCGAAAGTGCCTGTCATGGAATTGGCAATGACTTCGGCATCTGCGCCCACATAGCTCGGGCGAGCGAGGATCTCGACAGCCTCTTCCCGGTTGGCGTTGTTGTTCTCATCAAGCCAGTAGGCGGCGCGGATCAGGGCGCGCAGCAGGTGCAAGTGGGTGTTGGGGTTTTCCTCGGCCCAGGATTGACTGACGCCGAACACCTTTTCCGGGTTGTTGGGCCAGATCTCATAATCGGTGATCACCGGAACGCCTATACCCTTGAACACGGCCTGCTGGTTCCAGGGCTCGCCCACGCAGTAGCCCTGAATGGTGCCAGCTTCCAGAGTGGCGGGCATTTGCGGCGGTGGTGTGACAGACAGATGAACGTCCGCTTCCAGGGTGCCGCTGGTGTCACCACGCTGAGGCGCGTAATAGCCCGGATGCAGGCCGCCTGCCGCCAGCCAGTAGCGCAGTTCGTAGTTGTGAGTGGATACCGGGAACACCATGCCCATGCGAAAGCGCTCGCCCTTTGCGCGGGATTGCTCCACCACCGGTTTCAGGGCGCTGGCGCTGATTGGATGCACCGGCTTGCCGTCCTGCTCCGGAATGCGCTGGCTCATGGTCTCCCAGACATCATTGGAGACGGTGATGCCGTTGCCGTTCAGATCCATGCTGAACGCGGTAATGATATCGGCCTGTGTGCCATAACCAATGGAGGCACCCAAGGGCTGGCCCGCCAGCATGTGGGCGCCGTCCAGCTCGCCGGTGATGACCCGGTTCAGCAGGACTTTCCAATTGGCCTGGGCTTCCAGCTCAACAAACAGGCCTTCGTCCATAAAGAAGCCACGTTCCCAGGCGACGGCCAGCGGCGCCATGTCTGTCAGTTTGATGAAGCCAAGTTTCAGGTCCGGCTTCTCTGGCGCTCCAATCTCTGCCTGGGCCATGCTGGCGCTGGTTATCAGGGAGACCGCAGCGGCCAGTCCAGCCACATGATGGAATGTTCCGGTGATGATGTTCAGGGGCGTCTTCATGAATCCTTACCTCGTGACATTCTTTCAGGCAAAAAAACGCCCGCCCTCCGTTGTCGGAAGGCAGGCGCCTATGCCTGTTTAATCTGAGTGGTCTCGAATGTTCAAGTCAGACGGTTGCACAGCCTGTGCCAGTGATAAAAAAATGTTATAAAACAACACGTAAGGGGGAAGGCTCAGTTTCATAGGGCGTTTTTGACAGATCTTGTCGGCTTGCTTTGGTGCAGGTTGGCGACTTTTTGCACCATTGTGAAACGAATGGCCCACATCTGGTTAAGCCTGTCATCGGTTAATCATTGGGTGGCGGGTGCTATACGTCGCGTTTACAGGCCATTCCCAAGGCTTTGGAGCTGCGCTGGCCCTGTTATTGCAGCTTGCTCTGGGTATCAACTGAACAGCCATCAAATACAGGTAAAGAGGACGTAGCGTGGATTCCAAGGTCAAACCGGTAGCCGGCACTCAGACCACTTGCCCTTATTGTGGTGTGGGTTGTGGTGTGACGGCCACGCCTTCCGAAGTAACCGGCGATGAGCGCCACCCGGCCAATCAGGGGCGGCTGTGTGTGAAAGGCTCGGCGTTGCATGAAACCCTGGTACCCAGCGGAAGGCTGTTAAAGCCCCGGATCGCTGGTGAGGACCGAAGCTGGCCAGAGGCCCTTGCTGCGGTGTCCAGCGCTATTCGTGATGCGGTCGCTCAGTACGGCCCGGGGTCGGTGGCCTTTTACCTGTCGGGTCAGTTGCTGACAGAGGATTATTTCGTCGCCAACAAACTCGCCAAAGGTTTTATTGGTACACCCCACGTGGACACCAACTCTCGCCTGTGTATGTCTGCGGCGGTGGCCGCCCACAAACGGGCGTTTGGCGAGGATTGTGTTCCCGGGTGTTATGAAGACCTGGAGCTCGCGGATCTTCTGGTGCTGGCGGGCAGCAACGCCGCCTGGGCCCACCCTGTTCTCTACCAGCGTATGCAGGCTTCGCAACGGGCCGGTCGCCGGGTGGTGGTCATTGATCCCCGCCGAACCGCCACCGCAGAGCTTGCGGATCTGCACCTTAAACTGAAACCGGGTACTGACACGGTTCTGTTCAATGGTTTGCTGGTGTGGTTGACGCAACACGAAGCGACAGATCGGAGTTACATTGCGGAACACTGCAGCGGTTTTGCGGAAACGCTGGTTTGTGCACAAGAGGTTGCGCCGTCGGTGACGTCGGTTGCGGCCCAATGCGATCTTGACGAGGATGACGTCGAGAGGTTTTACCGCTGGTACGCCGACACCCCCCGGACTGTGACAGCTTTTTCCCAGGGGATTAATCAGGCGGTAACCGGCACCGACAAGTGCAACACCATTATCAACTGCCATCTGGCCACGGGGCGTGTGGGCCAGCCGGGCGCCAGCCCTTTCTCGCTGACCGGTCAGCCCAATGCCATGGGTGGGCGGGAAGTCGGGGGCCTGGCTAATACCCTGGCCGCTCATATGGAATACGATACTGCGGGTGCCCGCGAACGGCTGGCCGGATTCTGGGGCACAGATCGCCTTCCGGAAGCGCCCGGGCTGAAGGCCGTTGATCTGTTTGATGCCGTGCACCGCGGTGACATCAAGGTGCTCTGGATTATGGGTACCAATCCTGCGGTTAGCCTGCCGGATTCGGCGCGGGTTTGTGAGGCGCTGGCGGGTTGCCCCACGGTGATCGTATCTGACTGCATGGCGAATACGGATACCACCGCTTTTGCCGATATTTTGCTGCCGGCGGCCGGCTGGGGCGAAAAAGACGGCACCGTCACCAATTCGGAACGCTGCATTTCCCGCCAGCGATCCTTCCTGCCTTTGCCCACGGAGGTTTGGCCGGACTGGCGGATACTGACTTCGGTGGCGTGCGAGCTTGGGTATGCCAAGGCCTTCCGGTTTCAGAGCCCTGTGGAGATTTTCCGGGAACACGCGGCGCTCTCAGCCCTCGCTTGCAGGGCCAGTAATGGCCGTCAGGTGTTTGATATCGGAGCACTGGGCCAACTGACAGAGGCTCGGTATAACCAACTGGAACCGATCCAATGGCCCGTCACTCTGGATGAGGCCGGTGTTGTAACCGGCATGCCTCGGCTGTTCTCTGACGGGCGTTTTGCCACGGATGACGGACGGGCCCGGTTGGTGCCCATACCTGCTGGGCTGCCTCGCCAGATCGTGACCTCTCGTTACCCACTCGTGGTCAATACCGGCCGGATTCGTGATCAATGGCACACCATGACACGGACGGCACTGGTCTCGCGGCTTCTGACACACCGCCAGGAGCCCTTCGTTGAGATTCACCCGGACGATGCGCACCACCTTGGTGTCTGCGAAGGGGCGTTGTGCCAGCTTACCGGCCCCGGGCCTGAGCCATTTATTGGTCGTGCCCGCATCACATCGGATCAACGACCTGGTGAGGTGTTTATACCGATTCACTGGAGTGGACGTTTTGCTTCACAAAGCGTGGCAACGAACCTGATCGCCGCTGTAACGGATCCGATTTCAGGGCAGCCGGAAAGCAAGCACGGTGTTGCCAGCCTTCGCCGACTTGCCTGCAGATGGCAAGCCCGGCTGATGCGGCGCAGTGCAAGCGACGAACTCCCGGGGCTGACAGGGTTGTGTGACTATTGGTGCCGCCAGCCACTGGCTCATAGTGATAGCTGGTGGCTGGCAGGCAGCCAGACCATGGACTGGGAGAGTGAAGGGAGTATCTGGTTGGCGGGAGAGCCACAGCTGGTCATGGCCGATTCGGCGCAAGGGCGATTCCGGGCGGCCCGAGTGGTTGATGGCCGGCTGGAAGCCGTTCTTTTGGTCGATAGTGATGTTGGTCTGTTGCCGGATCTGGCTTGGCTGGATGAGTGTTTTGCGGCTGACCGGCTGAGCCCGGATCAGCGACAGTGTTTGCTTGCGGGGCGATCTGTTGACACAGAAGAGATCGGAGCGCTGGTGTGTAGCTGCTTTCAGGTGGGGGATCGTCAAATCATCAACGCCATCCGTGGCGGACAGAAGACAGTGGAGGCACTGGGAAAAATCCTGAAATGTGGCACCAACTGTGGCTCCTGCGTTCCTGAACTTCGTGAGCTGTTGCAGGATGAGCTTTTAGAAACCGGGTAGGCAGTGTCTTGAATTATGTGTCAGCGCACCCTGCGCAGCATCGATATGGGGACGCGGTAACGCCGACCCCGGAATTTCCCCGTCCCGTCGACGGTGCACGTTTTCCGGTTAACCCGGACGATCTCCCCGTGAAACTCCCGAGTGCCGGAGCCGAACGCGACGGCATCCTCTACTTGCCAGGGCGCCGGCTGGAGTGCCGGGTCAGGGAGCTGGAAAGGCTCACTGGACAACGATATATGCAGTTCACCGGCCTGCTTCGCCAGTGCCTCCCGAGCCGCGTCTGCACGACCACTTTCATGCAACCCATCAAGAATGGTGTAGAAGTGCCGGTTGTGAACCGAGCCGCGATATCTCTTGCCGGCACTGTGTTGTAACAAGTGTGCGAATTCGTGACAGCAGGTGTGCGCCAACAGGTTAAGCGTGCTCAACTCACCGTCGAAATAACCGTGCTTGTGGATTTCCCGGGCTGAGAGCCAGCCACTGGCCGTATCAGGCTGATGTTTGGCCTGAATCATGCGAAGGCCGTAGGTAATCTGGTGCTGTTGGTACTGCGGTTCAAAACGATGATAAGTCGCCTGCCCGGAGCCCACCCGACACACCAGAGTGCTGCCAGATGCCCGTTGCCGGACCCAGCCTGCGGCGGGTTGCCAGAGAATCTGTTCGGTAACGGTGCACATCAGTTCGCCGAGCTTGCGGGCTTGAGATTTCGGATCGCTCATATCAATTGAAGGGCTACACGCCTCATGGTATGGGTAATAGATTTCAACAAGAATAACGTTCGAATAGCGTGTTTGCTATGGCTCACCCGTTCAATGTTGTTTAGAGTCTCCTCCACATTTTGTGTAGTGGTTGTTTCAGGAGATGCCTTTCCGCCATGAATGCCGAACAACTTAAACAGCTTGAAGACGACCTATGGTCTGCCGCCGACAACCTGCGGGCCAACTCCGACCTCAAGTCCAGCGAATACGCCACCCCGGTGCTCGGGCTGATCTTTCTGAAATTTGCCGACAACAAGTACAAGCGGGCCGAGCCGGACATCGCCAAAGAATTCGCGGAACTCAAGGGCACTCGCCGTGAAAAGCCAATTTCCGAAATCGCCATCCGGAAATGCGGCTTTTACCTTCCGGACCATGCTCGTTACCACTACCTGCTGGAGCTGCCGGAAAAGGAAGACCTGGCCAAAAAAATCAAACAGGCCATGGAAGCCATCGAGGAATACAAACCCGAGCTGGATGGGATTCTTCCAAAGGATGAATATGTCGCGCTTACTCGCACCAGCAATACCCTGCTGGCGGAGTTGCTAAAAAACCTCTCCGATATTCCGCACGATGCCAACGGTGACATCTTCGGTAAAATCTATGAATTCTTTCTCGGTAAGTTCGCCCTGAGTGAAGGCCAGAAAGGTGGCGAGTTTTTCACGCCTCCCTCGGTCGTTAAACTGATGGTGGAAATCATCGAGCCTCACCATGGCACCGTTTACGACCCGGCATGTGGGTCGGCGGGGATGTTTGTGCAGTCTCAGCACTTTGTGGAGCGCCACCGCAGGAAGCTGGATGAGCTGGGCGAAACTCACAACGAAGGCCAGCTCTACGTTTACGGCCAGGAAAAGACCCTGGATACCGTCAAGCTGGCCAAGATGAACCTGGCTGTCAACGGCCTGCGGGGCGAGATACGCCAAGCCAACAGTTACACCGAAAACCCCTTTGATGGCTTCGGCAAGTTCGACTTTGTGATGGCCAATCCGCCGTTTAACGTGGATGACGTGCCCCTCGCTGCCGTAGAGGACGACCCACGCTTCAATACCTACGGCTTGCCACGGAAGAAAACCAAGGTCAAAGCCAGTGAGCAGGGCAAGGAAACGGTTCCCAACGGCAACTACCTGTGGATCAACCTGTTTGCCACTTCCCTGAAGAACAATACGCCGGACAGCGGCCGGGCGGCGCTGGTCATGGCCAATTCCGCCTCCGATGCCCGCCACAGCGAAGCAGACATTCGCCGCACCCTGATTGAGAACAAGCTGATCTACGGCATGCTCACCCTGCCCTCCAACATGTTCTACACGGTCACCCTGCCTGCCACCCTCTGGTTCTTTGATAAGAACAAGCAGGACGACCGCATTCTGTTTATCGACGCCCGCAACATCTTCACTCAGATCGACCGTGCCCACCGGGAGTTCAGCGAGGAACAGATCCAGAACATCGCCATCATCAGCAAACTGCACAAAGGTAAGCCGGCCGACTTCATCCGATTGGTAGACAGCTACTTCCGAAAGGGCATAGACCAACTGCTGATCAATCGGGAAAGAGTTGAACCGGTCAGCGAGCAGTTACTGGACGTGCTGGATGACGCCCAAGGTAAACAGGCGGTGGACGACCTGATTAGTCAGTGGCAGGGCCTGAAAGCTCTGAAGCAGGCCAGCGATGACTACACAGAGGCGGCCGATCTGCACCTAACTGCACCGGGTGCTGTGGAGATTGCCAACGGCAAACAGCAGGAGCTGAGGGCGAAATTTGATCCCTTCTTCCAGCAACTGCACACAGGCCTGAAGCAACTGGACAAGGTAGTGCGCCAGCATGAAAAGGTCAGAGCCGAAGAAGCCCGAAAAGCCGGTAAGCGCACCACCACCGACCGTAATGCTCGCCGCCTGAAGGAAGCTTTGGAAGAACTGCACAAAGAAGTTCGAAGCGCGGAGAGCTACTACCAGCATATCCACTGGCTGCAGGAACGCTTCCCGAACGCCGAGTATGAGGATGTGACTGGCCTGTGCAAGCTGGCTACGCCGGAGGAAGTGAAGGAGCAGGATTATTCCCTGAATCCGGGGCGGTATGTAGGGGTTGTGATTGAGGAAGATGGGAAGACTGAGGAAGAGTTCACTGCCTCTTTGCTTGCGTGTGCAGATGAGTTAGAAGCCTTGAACTCGAGCTCTGATCAAAATCGGAGTGTCATTGCCAATAATCTGAAAATGTTGTTGGGGGACTAAAATGGCAAATCGAAAGCTCGGCGATGTTTGTGAGTTTATCAATGGTGGGGCATGGAAGGAGTCTGAGTATTCAGATAACGGGATACATGTTGTCAAAGTGACCAATATAGTGGCTGGCGAGATAGTGAAACGCCAGGATGATAGCTATTTACCTGATTCTAAACATGATAAATACCAAACGCATGAGTTGAGGGAGGGTGATATCGTGGTTGCGACGGTTGGTTCGCATCCAACTCAGCCTGGATCTGTCGTGGGAAGGACGACGAGAGTAAATCACACCTTTGCTGGCTCGTTTCTTAATCAGAATGCTGTGTGTCTGAGATTTCCACAAGCTGGGGAAATATGCTCGGAATATTTTGCGTATCTCACGAAGACGATCTTATTCAAGCATCACATTGAGTCACGGGCGAAAGGTAGCGCGAACCAGGTCCGGATGGGGATCGGAGAGCTAAAAAAATACGAGCATAACTTTCCAGCGCTCTCAATACAGAACAGAATCGCTGCAATACTGAGGGCCTACGACGATCTGATCGAAAACAATAAGCGCCGCATCACTCTACTGGAAAAAATGGCCGAGGAAATCTACCGCGAGTGGTTTGTACGGTTCCGATTTCCGGGGTGGAAGGAGGCGGAGTTTGAGAAGGGGCTTCCAGTTGGCTGGGCTCACCAGAAGTTAGCGGAAGCATTCGACTTTACCGGTGGTGGTACTCCGTCGAAAGACAACGACAGTTATTGGCGCAATGGTGACGTTGATTGGTATACGCCTTCAGATATTACGAGATCAAACTCGTTGTTTATGGCGAGTTCCGAGTTTCAGTGTAACGAGGAAGGTCTCCGGCGAAGCTCCGCAAAGCTGTTTCCGGCTTACTCGGTAATGATGACAAGCCGTGCAACGATTGGCGCAATTGGTATCAACACGAAACCTGCCTGTACCAACCAAGGGTTCATCACATGTGTTCCGAATGAGCAGTACCCGCTGACTTATCTGTATCACTGGCTCAAAACGGCAAAACCGCACTTTGAAATATTATCTGGCGGGGCAACTTTTCCTGAGTTAATCAAATCCACATTCAAGAGAATCGAGATTCTATCCCCTGATCAGAGTGTGGTAGAGAAGTTCGATGGACTAGTATCTCCGATGTTTAAGCAATTGGAGAGTCTGTCGAGACAGAACCGGAAACTGGAACAGACGAAAAACCAACTCCTCCCCCGCCTGATCTCGGGCAAACTCTCCGTGGAAAACCTGGATATCCAGTTCCCACCCTCCATGCAGAACGACAAAACAGAGAGCCCTGTCGAAGCCGTCGCTTGAACCCTCAGCAGTAATCAGACAAACTGTCACCAGATATAAATAAGTGGTGACGGTTTGTCTGATCCTAACTCCGCCCGGTCTTCCCGGGTGCAACTCCAATCCCTGTTCCGCCTGCACGGCGGCCAGCTCCGCCTGAGCGAGGCGCTGGCCCAGGGCATCAACCGGTACCAGTTCTATCAGCTGCGGGATGAGGGGCTGATTGAGCCGGTCAGCCGGGGCCTATACCGGCTGGCGGATCTGCCGCCTATTGAAAATCCGGATCTGGTCGCCGCCGTTACCCGTTTTCCCCATGCGGTGCTGTGCCTGATTTCTGCGCTGGACTGGCACGGCATCACCACGCAGATTCCCCATCAGGTGCATCTCGCGGTTGAGCGGGATGCTCGCCTGCCGGTTCTGGATTATCCCCCGACGGCGGGTTACCGGTTCTCCGGGCGGGCATTCAGTGAAGGCATAGAGAAGGCGACGGTGGATGGCATCACACTGCACGTCTACAGCCCGGAGAAAACCCTGGCGGACTGCTTCAAGTTCCGCAACCGCATCGGTATGGATGTGGTGCTGGAAGCGCTGGAGCTCTACCGCACCCGCAAAAGCTTCCGGCCAGGCAAACTGATGGAATATGCCAAGATCTGCCGGGTTGCTAATGTGATGGCACCCTATGTGGAAGCCAAGCTGTGAATAGAGTCAGGTTCTTAATGGAATAAACAAACGTGAAAGGAGTTCACTATGGCCAAAAATGTCGCCGCGTCTGTTCGTCAGAAGCTGCTGAATAAATCCAGGGAAGAGAAGCGCCCCTTTCAAGAACTGTTGCAGTATTACGGGATGGAGCGGTTTTTATACCGGCTGAGCCAGTCGCCCCATAACCACTGTTTCACCCTCAAGGGCGCGCTGATGCTTTGGGCCATGCAGGGGCCGAACAGCCGCCCGACCCGGGATATCGACATGCTGGGCGAGACCAGCAATGAGCCTGATGCTATTCTGGCACAAGTTCGTGATGTGATTGCTGCGGATGTTGTCGATGATGGTCTGCGCTTTGATCCGGACACTCTGAAAGTGGATAGCATTACCGAAGATGCCGATTATCAGGGGCTGAGAGTGACCTTCACCGGTTTTCTCGATAATGCCAGAATCCCGATGCAACTGGATATCGGGTTTGGCGACCCGGTTTTTCCCTTTCCCTCCTGGTTGGAGTTCCCGGCCCTGCTGGATTTTCCTTCAGCCAGAATTCAGTGCTACACACCGGAGTCTTCCATCGCTGAGAAGTTTCAGGCAATGGTGAACCTTGGCGAACTGAACAGTCGGATGAAAGACTTTTATGATATCTGGCTGCTCTCGCGCCAGCATGAGTTCAGATTGGAAAATCTGATGGGTGCGGTTGAACGCACGTTCCAGACACGCGGAACGGAAATCCCTGAAACCGGTCCCTTTTCTGCCGCTTTTGTAGACAGCAAGCAGCCACAATGGCAGGCTTTCCGTAAGCGCCTTGGCCAGCCCCATGCGCCAGAAGCGTTCGCGGAGGTTGTAACGGTGGTGATTGAATTCGTTGCGCCTGTGATGGCAGGTAAGGCTGCGGATGCCCCCGAGCAAATCTGGCACCCACCCGGTCCATGGAGTCGGCAGGCCGATGGCTAGTTTTATTTCGGAAGACAACATCGAGCAGGCGCTGTTGCAGCGCCTCCAGCATATTCACGGTTTTAACGTGCTGGATTGCTATACCGCAAAGCCGGAAGACCTGAACGACGGCTCTCACCGGGCCGACAAGCGAGATGTAATCTTCCCGCTCGAGTTGAAAAAAGCCTGCCTCGAACTGAACCCCGGCATCCCTGAAAACAAGATCGATGAAGCCATTGAGCGGGTGATGAACCGGCGCACCGCCATGTCGCCGATTGCCGCTAACCGGGAATTGTATGATTTCATCCGGGATGGGGTGCCGGTTCAGTTTGATGATGAGAAAGGTATCAAACAGCACGAAAAGGTGCAGATGATTGATTTTGATGATCCGAAGCAGAACCGCTGGCTGGCGGTCTCCCAGCTTTGGATAAAATCCGTGGGTCAGGCTCCCAAGGGTGCTTACCGTCGCCCCGACGTGATTCTCTACATCAATGGCCTGCCATTGGTGTTCGTTGAGCTGAAAAACTCCAATGTGAAGCTGCGGAATGCTTATGAAGACAACCTTCGCAGTTACCGGCACGACATACCGCAACTATTCCACACCAACGCCTTCTGTGTTCTCTCGAATGCTCTCGAAACCCGTGTGGGCAGCTTTACGGCAGGCTGGGAACATTTCTTCAACTGGTTCCGTGTGGAGAACGAAAAGGAACCAGTAGATCGCAAGAAAATTTCTGAGCAGGCAACCAGTCTGGAGCATGCAGCAGACGGTGTCTGCGAGCCTTCCCGATTGTTGGACTACATCGAGAACTTTGTGCTGTTTCACAAAGGCGAAACCAAGATCATCGCCCAGAACCACCAGTTCCTCGGGGTTAATAACGCCTACGATCGTTTCCTGAACCGCCGCGAATACGACGGCAAGCTGGGGGTGTTCTGGCACACCCAGGGCTCGGGCAAGAGCTTTTCGATGATTTTCTACGCCCGTAAGATTTTCCGGAAAGCCACGGGCAATTTCAGCTTTGTGGTGGTCACCGACAGGCAGGACCTGGATGGGCAGATCTACCGGAACTTCCTCAACACCGAGACCGTTCGCAAGGAGGATGTTGCGCAACCGGCGAACGCCGAGGAAATGCGCAAATTTCTGGGGCAGAACAAGAAGGTGGTTTTCACCCTGATCCAGAAATTCCGCTACGACAAGGGCCGAAAGTATCCACAGCTGTTCGATCCGGATAAGGAAAACCGGGAAGTCATCGTGATGGTGGATGAAGCTCACCGTACGCAGTACAAGAATCTGGCGGAGAACATGCGGGCGGGCCTGGCGGGCGCTCACTTCCTCGCCTTCACCGGTACGCCTTTGCTGGGCCGGGATCGCAAGACCAATAGCTGGTTCGGTGATTATGTATCCGAGTACAACTTCCAGCAGGCCATGGAAGACAATGCAACGGTGCCGCTTTTTTATGAGAAGCGTGTGCCAAAGGTTCTGATACAGAACGATGATCTTGGGGATGAGTTTTACGAGCTTCTGGAAGACGAAGATCTGGACGATGCCCAGCAGGAAAAACTGGAGAAGAAGTACGCCCGGGAACTGGAAGTGATCAAGCGGGACGACCGGCTGGATACCATTGCCAGAGACATCGTTTATCACTTCCCCCGCCGTGGTTATCTCGGCAAAGGCATGGTAATTACCCTCGACAAGTTCACCGCCGTGCGAATGTACGACAAGGTGCAGCAGCACTGGAAGGACGAACAAAAGCGGTTGCTGAAGCTGATCAAGGAATCCACAAACGAGATCGAGAAAGCACGTTTCAAGAAGATCCGGGATTACATGAAAACGGTCGAGATGGCCGTGGTGATCAGTGATCCCAAAGCCGATGAAGAGAGGTTTGAACGCCAGGGGCTGGATATCAAACCCCACATCAAACGCCTGGATCAGCTTGATGAACACATGCACGACGTGGAATACAACTTCAAAGACCCGGAACACCCTCTGCAACTGGTGTTTGTGTGCGCCATGTGGCTCACCGGGTTTGATGCCCCCACGGTATCAACCCTGTACCTCGACAAACCCATGAAAGGCCACTCCCTGATGCAGACGATCGCCCGGGCCAATCGTGTCGCTTCATATCGGATCAAGGGCCATAGCGGCGATCTGGTGGAGAAAAAGAACGGCGAGATTGTTGATTACTACAACGTGTTTCGCAACATGCGTAAGGCGCTGAAAGATTATGCGCAAGGAGCGGATGGCGAAGCACCGCCGGTCCAGGAGAAGTCGGAACTTTTTAAATTGTTGGATGATGCCGTTGTCCAAACGCTGGAATTCTGTCGAGAGCGCGATATTGAAATGGAGGTCGTCTTCGAGAAACAGGATACGTTCAAGAGCATCGGCTTCTTTAACCAGGCGGCGGATACCCTGTTAAGCAATGAAGAATGGCGAAAGCAGTTCAACGTCTACGAAAACACGGTGACGGCCCTTTACGAGGCATGCAAACCGGAGGTTTTTCAGTTCCACGACAACCTGCGAATTGCTGCAATCCAGTACCTGCGGGGCGTTGTGGATGCTCTGGTGGAACAGGCGGACATTGATGAGGTTAGCCAGAAGATCTCCGAGTTGTTGGATGAAAGCGTGGTGGTGGACAACGCAGAAGCGTTTAGCATCAAGGACCACCGGGCGGAATACGAAATCGTCCAGAAAGGCCAGGGCTGGGATCTGAGCAAGATCAATTACGACAAGCTTCGGGAAGATTTCGGAAAAGCAGAGTACAAGCATATTGAGATCGCGGAGCTCCGGGCGTTTATTGAAAACAAGCTGCAACAGCTTCTGGAACAGAATCATACCCGCACGGACTTTGCCCAACGGCTTCAGGAGATTATCGACAAATACAATTCCGGTAGCTCATCTGCTGATGCATATTTTGAGGATCTGGTTCAGTACGTTGGTAATCTGCGGGAGGAATCCGAGCGCCATATTCGGGAAGGGCTGACGGAAGAAGAGTTGGAGATCTATGACCTGCTCAAGAAAGACAAACTCACCAAGTCGGAAGAGCAGAAGGTCAAGTTGGCGGCCAAGGATCTGATTATCCGGTTACTGGAAGGGCACCCCAAAGTACTGGTTCAGGACTGGTGGAAAGATGGCCAGACTCAACGGGCTGTAAAGGCTGCCATTGAAGAGGTTCTGGATAAGGATCTTCCGGAAAGCTATGACCGCGTGGCGTTCAAGGAAAAGTGCGACAACGTGTTTGAGCTGGTGGTGGAGTTTGCGGCTAGTGGTCGGAAGTGGGTGGCGTAGAACTGGGCAGCAGAAAACCGTCAAATACCGGGCGATATCGTTCCCGCAATTTTATCAAACTCTTCTTCTGGAAAGCTCAAAATAAGGATTGAATCGGGGTGTTCCTCACTGAATAAATAACCAGTTAGGTAGTTACGATACTGTGCAGAAAACCCTGTGAATCCTGATGAAAAGCTCAGTGGTTTTGTTTTAACGGCCTCTGACTCAGAGTCGGATCTGAGCTTGCTTAGAAAATTGGATGTTGAAGAAATGTTTTCGGGTATTGGCTCAACCCGGATAAACCCGATAGCTTTCCCATTGCGAAAGAAGGAAGTGTCGTTCTCGTCGATCCGCACCGCATCAAATAAAGATGATTGAACCGACACCGCGTAATCTTGACTGGGTGAAAACGATATTGGCTGGGTCGATGCACAACCGGAGAGAATCGAAATGAGTATGACGGTTGCTATGAGCTTCATTTTTTCAGGCGTCCTTGTCTTATCCGAGAGAGGCTTCCAGTAGACTCCTGAATTGTAACCCACGAGTCAATTTGCAGGTAAGGCTGATTTTAATCGACCCATGGGCGAATGGTTCTCCTGCTGCCCGAATAACCCTGATTGCCCATTTTCGGATACCGTTTGCGGGAGCAAGTAGGTCTTTGGGGTTCGGAACAGCATCTATCCATCGACTGCATTCATCGGTCTCAGTAATCAGTTGAGCAACAAGCTCTAGTGTTTCAGCAGTTATGCTACCAGCATGAAACCGGCTTGCGATGCGCTCACTGTAAAAGGCAGTGATTACGGCCTGAACCGTGGCGACTTCTTCCTCAGTTAAATTAATGTTGCTCACTATCAATCTCCCTTTGATAGTTGGAATAGAAAAAGAGGGGACATAGCCCCTCTTTGACATCAAAGCGTAAATTACGCCTCGATTGGCGAACGCCAGTCGTCTGCACCGGAAGTGCCGGCAACAGTGTGCTCCCAGGTTACTTTGCGGTAGGACACGGAAACGGTGACCAGTTGAGTGAAGTCAGCGCTGGCAGCATCCTGGCAGTGTGGCATGTTGCAGTTGATGTCGATGATGGTGGCATCTTCCAGGATGGTGGAGAAGAAGTGCTCCTGCTTGCCTTCTACAGATGTGCGGTACCACTTCAGCTCAACCTTCGGCAGCATTTCGCCGGAAGCCAGAGCGTTGTACATCAGCGGAGTGGATTTGTTCAGTGCGGATGTGAACTTGAACGGCTTATGCACGCGTTGGCCGGAAGGCTGGCCAGACTGGGGATCGGTAGGAACGGTAACAACGTGGCTGAATTCCTGTACCAGTACTTCGTCTTCATGGCCTTCAACGTATATGTTGCCGACGGAATCGGATGTGAATGCACCGGCGGTGATGTTGCCCTGGGTTTTACCTTCAATAGCGATATAACAAGGGGTTGGCATAGTCTGCTCCATGACGTTTAAGTGAATGTTCGTCCCCGAGGTGTTCCCTGGACGAGATCACTTAGAGCAAGGCGCATACCAACGCAATAAACTCTATTTAAAACAGTGGCATAAGATATTCATAGGCGGTGCGCCAGGGTTATGAGCAAACCCTTGCCTGGCGACCGGGCGAGCCTTTGCTGGCCGGGCAATTTATTGCCCGGATCACGGTCGATACGCGAACGACAGCATCAGAGCGAGCAACAACAGAGCTGATAGCCCTTGCCAGAAACCTACTGGATGGCGTTCGATCAGGGGTTTTCGGTGCTGTTGGTTCCAGTGATGACTGGGCTGTCGCAGATCAAACAGGAATTCAGACAGTGCCGGATAGCGTTTGTGGGGTTCGGGGTGCAGGGCCCGGGCCAGGGCCTCATCAACCCAACCGGGCAGGTCGTCCCGGCACAGGCGGGCGGGATTATAGCTGAGCTTACGTAACTGGCTCTGGTTGCGGATGCCTGGCACGCGGGTGCCATACGGCAATTGGCCGGTCAGCAACTGATAGGTGATCACACCGAGAGAAAACTGGTCGGCCTGCCAGCCCGAGGGTTCCCCCAGAAAGGTTTCAGGAGCGCTATAAAGCGCCGCGCCCCTGGGCCAGCCGGGCTCATCATGCTCTTGGAGTTCCTGTAAGCCGGCGATGCGGGTAGCGCCAAAGTCGATGAGTACCGCGGTGCCCTGGCTATCGATCAAAATATTTTCCGGCTTCAGGTCCTGGTGCACCATTTCCAGCCGGTGAAAAGCCCGAAGCCCACGAGCTATCTGTTCTACAAACTGGCGCACCGTCTCCAGATCCGGACCCGGATTGTCCTGCAACCACTGCTTGAGGCTGATTCCCTGCACGTATTCGGTGGCCAGGTACAAGCAGCTGCGCTGTCGTTCCGGAGCAAAGGGCCGCACCACGTGGGGACTGTTGATGCGTTGGGCCACCCATTGCTCAGTAGCAAAGTGGTCCAGCGCTCCGGGATCCTGCTGCATTTCCATGGCCGGTACTTTCAATGCAACTTGTTGGTTGCTGGCCTGGTCCACTGCCAGATAGACATGGCTGCGGCTGCTGGAATGAATCTGCCGCAGAGTTCGGTAGCCGTCCAGCGGCTGCCCCGGAACCAGCTCCGGTGCCAGCGGCAGTTGGTGGGCATCCCGGGTGACTTCTTCATTGCTTTTGTTGGCGGGTATCGAGTCCACCCGCACAATCTGTGCACTCAGGTTATCTTCGCTGCCATTGGCGAGTGCAGTGGCAATCAGCTGTCTGGCCGCAGTGTCCAGATCATCGCCGGATTCGCGGATGATCCTGGCCATGCTGCTTTCCGGCAGGTGCTCGTAAACGCCATCCGTCGCCAGCACAAAGGTATCACCGGGCCACACCGGAACGGTCAGATAATCAATGTCCAGTTGCGAGCTCAGACCCATGGCCCGATTCAGGCAGCTGTCATCCCGGGATAGCCAGACCCGGTGATCGGTAGTCAGTTGTTCCAGACCCTTACCCTGTAATCGGTAGATGCGGGCGTCGCCTACATGAAAGATATGGGCTGTGGCGGATTTCAGGATCAGCACACTCAGGGTGCACACATAACCACGATCCTGATCATACCGGTACCGGCTTTGCCGGGTCTGGGCATGCAGCCAGGCGTTGTTTGCCCGCAGCACCCGCTGGGCGCACTGTTTGACCGACCAGCTGTCCGGCGTTGAGTAATAGTCACTCAAAAAACCAGCGACCGCAGACTCACTGGCAATCTGGCTAACGTTGCTGGAGCTGATGCCGTCGGCGATGGCCACAACAACACCTTTGGACCGGAGCTGTGGATTTTCTGGAATTATCAGGCCATGAAAGTCCTGATTAACCGGCTTCTGGCCTTTGTCCGAGTGCTGGCCAGTGGTAACAGAAAGCTGGATGGTCATCCGTTTCGCGCCTCAGGCAACGACACAAAGCCCGGGGGTGCGGCCCACGGGCTTTGTGTCCACGTCAGTCATTTAGTTGGAACGCGCCAGTTCACCATTAAAACTGCCAGGCACCGTGCGTTTGGGTGCTGTACGAATGTGCGTGGTGTAAAGGGTGAGACCGGTAAAAGACAGGCCGCCTACCAGGTTGCCCAGGACCGTCGGGACCTCGTTCCAGATGAAGTAGTCCATAATCGAGAACTCGCCGCCCATCATCAGGGCGAACGGGAACAGGAACATGTTGACGATTGAATGCTCAAAGCCCATGTAGAAGAACAGCATGATCGGCATCCACATGGCCAGCACCTTGCCTGGCACCGTGGTTGAAATCATGGCGCCAACCACGCCCATGGAAACCATCCAGTTGCACAGCATGCCGCGCAAAAAAATTGTCATCCAGCCCGCAATGCCGAATTCGGCATAACCCAGGGTTCGAGCCTTGCCTACGCTGGCAATCTTATCGCCTACTGCACCGGGGTCGGTGTTGAAGCCGTAGGTAAAGACAAAGGCCATGATTACGGCCACTGTCAGCGCACCACCAAAGTTACCCAGGAACACCCAGCCCCAGTTACGCAGAATGCCTTTGGTATCGACTCCAGGGCGTCTGTCCAGAAGAGCCAGTGGAGTTAGCATGAATACCCCGGTGAGCAGATCAAAGCCCATCAGGTAAAGCATGCAGAAGCCCACCGGGAACAGTATGGCGCCCGCCAACGGGCTACCGGTCTGAACAGCCACGGTAATGGCAAAGACTGCAGCCAGAGCCAGAATGGCACCGGCCATGAAGGCCCGGATCAGAACGTCTCGCGTGGCCATGTAGATTTTTGATTCACCAGCGTCCACCATTTTTGTGACGAACTCCGAAGGCATGATGTAAGACATAGGGTAATCCTCTGTGCTTTTCTGGCCGTCTTTCGACAGGCGAAAAAAAACGGCGCCGCTCACAAGCTACCGTTGGATTGGCAGGTGTGAGCAGACGCCGTCGTCTGAAATAAACTTGAGTGTGGGCAGACAACCAAGGCCTGCTAAACAAGTCTCAGCAGGTGTCGTGCCAGTCTTGTCCGTTTTCTGAAAAGGCTTTTTATTCAATGGGTAATACGAGATAAAGCGCTCAGGGAAGGTTCGCGCAGCGGGGGTTTTCCTGCACCGGCTCAGTGCTATTTGGGCAGCAATGGTGCGGAAATTCAGCGCAGGCTGAATCTGACGGGGAGTGCGTAGCGAAAGGTTTGGCCAGACATGCCATCGGGGACTGAAGGTAATGGAGCCGCTTTCTCCAGCATGGAAAGGGCGGCTTCGTCCAATAAGGGGTGGCCGGATTCTGTGCGCAGGCTGTGGCCGAGGAGTGAGCCGTCCCGGCGGAACTCGAAGGTTATAACCGGGGCGCCTTCCTGCCCCAGCCTGCGTGCCCGGCGGGGATATTCGTAGAACCGGGACAGGTGCCGGCTGAGCCGTGTCAGGTAATTCTCGACTGCCGAAGGATCGCCGGCATTCTGCAGTGGAACCGATGACTGCGATTGAGACTCTCCTTCTTCAGGCAACAGCTCTGAAGCGTTGCTGGCCATAGCCTCTGGCGGAGAATGATCGGTGGTTGACGAGGGTTCGGCTTCCGCGACCATTTCTGGCTCTGGCTCTGGCTCTGGCTCTGGCTCTGGCTCTGGCTCTGGCTCTGGCTCTGGCTCTGGCTCTGGCTCTGGCTCTGG
>NZ_JBLWYX010000001.1:0-435556 GCF_048266785.1 Marinobacter sp. | reverse complement strand
CTCCGGTGTTGGTTCAGGTGTTGGTTCAGGTTTCGGCTTCGGCTTCGGTGCGGGTCTGGTTTCCTGCACGGGTTCGGGGCTGGCGTCTTCTGCGGGAGCCGGAGCGGGTTTGCCTGCAAGCGAGATTTTGATAGCCGGTGCTGTATTGACGGCCGCATTGCCAAGCTGATTTATCTCGAGGGGCTTCTCTGGCGCTGCGGCCATGATGATGCCAGCGCTCAGTATGACAGCGATAACCAGCAACCCCAGGCGGGCGGCCCTTCCTGTGTCCCTCACGTTTCAGGCTCCGTCAGCAGCAGAATTTCCTCATAGCCACCCTGCTCCAGCATTCGGAAAAGCGTTTCAAGGTCAGCCATGGAAAGGGTACTGGCAGCAGCAATTTTCAGTGGGTTCTTTGCGTCGGGCTCCGGCAGCCTCTGAAGCAGGGCCTGCGCGTTTAGTGTTTCTCCATCTATGCGCCAGTTCCCCTGACCATCAACCAGCAGATCGGCATGGGGTGACTGTTGTTCAGCGCTCGCTGGTGTAGTCGGCAGATCGGGCAAGGGGGTGTCTGCTAGCTGGCCTGCCACAATGAAAAACATCAGTAGCAGAAAAACCAGGTTAATGAGCGGCAAAAGTGCGTCTTCAACCCGTTCCATTAAAGACTTGCCGGAGGTCGAAGGCGGTGGAACCAGTTCGGTCATGGCGATTCTTCAGTCGCGCGTTTCCAGTGGGTCTGGATGCCATTTTGAGACAGTTCACCAAGGGCAGCTGTGAACTGGCTTAGCTGAGTTTCCGGGGTGGTCGTGAGATTTACCTCGGAAATACCGGCTCGGCGAAGCTCGGCCAGCAATTGGCCGATTGGAAGTGTGAGCTCCTGCCACTTCACATCGCCTTGTTGCGAGACGATCAGCAGCGGCAGTGGTTCGCCCTTTGTGGTGCTGCGCCCGTCGGTGTTGTTGGCTAGCTCCAGATAGTCTACCGGCAGAAGCCGGCTGGTAAGCATAAAGAACACGAGCAGAATGAACACCACATCAATCAACGGTGTTATGCGGATCGGTATTGGCCGGCTGGGCCTGGGTTCAACCAGTTGCATGAGCGAAACGCTGCCTGTCGCCAGTCCTTGATTCCTGTGCGGCTTCCGGCTCCGCACAGGGCTGGCGCGCAGTCGCCTGGATTGGCGCTTCACTCTCGTGCCCACTGACTTGTTCCTGTTGGCCAGTAAAGGCTTCAGGCGTCACGCTGAGAACAGAAACCAGGGTGCTGTTGATAATTTTATGGATACGCCGCAGCCGGAATTCGATCCAGGCAGCCAGAGCAGCGAATGGAATAGCGACCACAAGGCCGGCTGCAGTTGTGGTCAGGGCTTCATAAATGCCGCCGCTTAATTGCGAGGCATTGGCGCGGCCTTCTGTTGCGGCCATGGCGCTGAAGGCCTCCATCATTCCCAGAACGGTTCCCAGTAAGCCAAGCAAAGGCGCAAGGGCAGCGATAACTTCAATGATTTTCAGGGGTGCTTCAAAAGGTTCTAACGCTTGCTGTGCATCCCTCGCTGACATCTCGCGAACCTGCCGATTATCCTGATTGTTCTGCTGCGCCTCAATGGTATTGATCACCAGGTTCAGCAGGGGGTTCAGTTTCGCCCATCGGTTAGCCTGCAGACGAATCGCTTGCGGGTGCACGCCAGAAGGGTTCTGTTGCCAAAGCGTAATAAGGCTTTTAAGTTTTCTGGATAACCTGGGCGCGTAGAGCGTACCCACAAGTACCAGGTAGGTAAACGTGACAAGGCCCAGAACTGCCATAACAAGCAGTACCATCATTACTGGGCCGCCCATGGCTAGCAGCTGATTGAGAGGGCCGTCTGCCATTGCGGAATCGAAGGGTGCCAGAGAACTACTCATGTCAGGGATCACTTTTTCTGAAGCTTCATGATAATGATAAAGATTATCATTCGATTTGCAAGGTCTGTAATCCTACCGGCTTCAAGCCTCTGTTAGAATTCATGTCGCTATCAAGAACACTCTTATAAACTCTTTGACTTGAAACCGGAGGCCCTACTATCCACCCGCTACCCCTGCAAAACGGAGTAACTCTGCTGTGTTGATTAGCCGTTGGCTGGGCAGCCTGGTTAACCGGGCGGTTCTGATGGTAGTGGGTGTTATTGTTCTGACAGCGCTACTGGTTGCACTTGCGGGTTCGCTTCTCAGCCGGTCGGAGCTCGAGCAACAGGCGGCAAACCAGGTCGCCACCATTGCGCAACTGGTTGCCGGCGAGCTGGACGACAAACTGTCAGAGCGCCTGGAAGCACTCAGCCATGTCGCGCAAGGGTTAACTATGAGCCAGACGGTTTTCGAGGTGCGAGCGAAAGTACTGATGCGCCGCCAGACGGCGTTACAGCGCCTGTTCGATGGTCTTTATCTGATCGATGCGCAAGGCAAGGTGATCGCCGAGTACCCGGAGGCCCTGAACATAATCGGGACGGATGTCAGCAGCCGCTCATATTTCCGTCAGGCCTCCGGGCAGCTGACCCCGGGTATTAGTGAGCCCTACCGCTCGCACGATGAAGGAAAGCCCGCAGTGATGTTGGCTGCACCTGTATTCGACCATAAACAGCGTTTTATCGGCATGCTCGGTGGTGCGATTTCGCTGGCAGATGGGCACCTGATTGAAGAGTTCTCTGGCATCCGCATTGGTAAAACCGGTTACCTCACCATCGTTAGCCGCAGTGGAACTGTTCTTGCCAATGGTCGCACCGGGGAGGTTTTTCAGCCGGTAAAAAGTGCCAACCCTATGCTCCGAAACGCGATGGATGGTTTTGAAGGTACCGCCAAGACACTCAGTGCTGAAGGCGAGAACATTATTCTGTCGGTACAACAGTTGGTTGAGGTGCCCTGGTTTGTAGCCGCTGTCTGGCCCGCCGGTGAAGCTTATGCGCCTGTCACTCGTATCACGGATGCGTTTCTCTGGGTTTTGCTGGCGGTGATCCTGCTGGTTGTTCCGGTTTCCATGTGGCGCTTCCGCCGCTTGATGGCGCCTTTGGGTGAGCTTGGGTTACAGGTGCATGAACGCCACCTGGGTGTGCGAAATAAACCTGTGAGGGTTTCTGGAGGTATGGAAATCAGCCAGGTAGTTGAAATATTCAATATGGTGATGGATGAGCGTGACGACGTTCTAAGCTCCCTGGCCGAGCGCGAGGCGTTTTTCCGATCACTCACGCGGGGCGCGCCTATCGGTATTGTGCAGGCCGATGTTCTTGGCCGCATCGAGTTTGTGAATCCGGTGTTTGAAAATATCATAGGCCTGGAGCTGGCTGAGCTAAGCGGTACGCATTTGTTCGATTATGTCTCGGGTGATGATCGCGATTCTGCGGTGAAAGGCTGGCAGCAAGCCCTGAAAAAACAAGAGGTATTCCGTGATCGTTTCCGGCTGCAAGGGCCGAACGCCGGCCCCCCGGTTTGGTGTCAGGTAATGACGGCGACCCTTGAAACCCCGGAAAAGGTCATGGGCACCATCACGGTTGTGCGGGATATTTCCCACGAACTGGAGGTAGAGAAAGATCTGCGGGACGAGCAGCTAAGAGCGAAAAATATACTCAGCGTGATGCAGGATGGCGTGCTGATGGCGGATACGGGGGGTGTGATTCGTTACGCCAATCACGCGGCTGGCCGTTTCTTGGGCGCCGGCGGGGAATACCTTGGTAAAAACGTGTTTGAGCTGCTCGGAATTAATCACGCGGATCAGGCGCTCACCCATGAGTGGTTTCTTGACCATGACGATCTCGACAGCCTTTACGTGACCCTCCGCAATTGCAGCGGTGATGTTTTCGATGTGGATCTCAGCATGATTCATATTCGCCAGGGGCGGCAGAACGAACGGCTGGTGTTCGTGCTCCGGGACGACACCGAACGCAGGCGTGAAGAAGAGCGGTTGTCCTGGGAAGCAACTCACGACAGCCTGACGCAACTGCTGAACCGCCGTGCCTTTACAGTGGCGCTGAACAAATGTCTCAGTGACGCGGCGCGCCAGGATGCAAGCTCAGTGTTGATGCTCATCGATCTCGATCATTTCAAGCCGGTGAATGATGAAGGCGGGCACCTGCTCGGTGATGAGCTGCTCCTGCGCCTTGCCGATTTGTTCAAAGAGTCGGTGCGTCAGTCTGACACCGTCGCGCGGCTGGGCGGCGACGAGTTCGGCATTATTCTCCCCGCTTGCGGTTTGGCCAGAGCAAAGGCCCTTGCTGAACGTATTCGTGCCGGTGTTGACGCGCTCGAAATCGAACACGAAGGCCGCATGTTCGGAGTCACGGCCAGTATCGGTATGACCGAACTGCTTCCCGCAGATCGTGAGCCCAAAGATGTGGTCGCCCGGGCAGATGAAGGCACCTATCTTGCCAAGGCAAAAGGCCGGAACCGGGTTGTCGTTGTGCCCGTACCGGAACCAGAGCCGAAGCAATAGCCAGGGGCGCTCAGGTCCACCAGTCAGCCGCCAGGCTGGCCTGCCACATCAAGCGCAAAGCAAGGATGGTCAGAACCAGATTGAGCGCTTTGCTGAACCGGCGATTATTGAGCGAGTTCAGAAGCCGCAAGCCTATCCAGGTGCCCGCAAAACCGCAGGCAACCATGGCCAGGATAAACGGCAACCAGTGTGCAAACACAAACCCCGTCACACCAAAAACCAGGGCTTTGGGGGCATGCTGCAGGACCATTGCGGTGGCAAAGGTTGCGACTGTGCGAAACCTGTCCACATGAATCTGTTTTACAAACGCCGCCACCAGGGGGCCGGTAGCGCCCACAAAGAGACTGACAAAGCTGGTTATTGTGGCGGCGATAAAAACACCAACCGGGCCGAACGCGCTTTTTGGCAGAGCAGGGCCCCAGCACAGGTAGAGCACGAATACCGCAATGGTCAGTTGCCATAGATAGGCGGGCAGGCTCACCAGCAACCAGGCACCCGCCGCTGCGCCTGCGATAACGCCGGGCGCAAAAGCCGCAATAGTCCGCCAGTCGATATGCTTCCACGTCAGTATTGCCCGGCCACCGTTGGAGCCCAGTTGAATCATGCCGTGCACGGGGATAATTGCGGCTGCAGGCATCCAGGTGGCCATCAGAATCAGTAGCAGAACACCCCCGCCGGCGCCCAGGCTGGCGGTAATCATTGACGTAACAACGGAACTCGCCAGCAGGAAAAGTGCCACTGACAAGCTCAGGCTCTCTGGGAGCAGTGCTATTTCCACGCGCAGAATGCCTCGGGCTTTAGCTGTGGCGTTCGGCACAAGGCTTCGGTTGCCAGTTGTACATCGGCCACATAATACAGGGAGGCCAGCCCAAGCCTGTCCCGGCCCAGGTTGTGAAACACCATGCCAAACGCGATGTCGCCTGCAGTAAAACGCTCGTGATTGGGTGCAAAGTATGCCGCTGGTTTTGCCAGAGTCTCGTCATCCAGAAGCGCCTGCACACGGCCTGCGCCACCGTGGTAGGCCTGAACCAGCAACAGCACAAACAGTTTATTGCGTTTGCTTTCCGGAAGGTGGCCGAAACGTTTGTCAAAGGCCGGCTGCAGGTTGCGGGCGTTCTGGTGCATCAGGCGTAATGCACAGTCGATCTGCGCCAGCCGGTGCCAATAGTTCTGTGGTTTTATCTGGCAGTCTTTCAGTGCGGAAGGTGAAAGCTGGAGAATACCTTTTGCGTCCGCTCGAGAGTGAGCTCTTGCCTGTCCACCGCTTTCAATCAGGATTTGGCCGGCCAGATACCTGGGCAAAACCTCTGGCAGTGCAAAGCGATTTTGCTCGCTCCGGCGCTGAACGATGTACATGAGCGCATCGTGGAGAGATCCTGGTTTTTCAGAGGTTGCGAACGAGAGGTCGTCCCAGGCCCCCCATACGCGATCTCTGGCTCGGGCGCCCATATAGCGGCCAACGGCGAGGTCCAGATCTACATGGGGTTGGTCACAGGCCAAGGCAAACGGGTAGCCTTTGGTACCTTTGTCGCCGGCAACCCAGTCCTCGGTGAGCCCCTTTTCGTGCAGCGACTGGCGGGTATTGTTAAGGCGCTTTTGGGTTGTTTCGCGGTCAGCGCCGTTACTGATCCAGCCCAAAAACTGCCCGCGTATGTCGAACAGAATGTGACGCTCAGGGCTTGAGCAATAGCCTGTTTCTTTGAGCACCCAGCGCCGGATGGTGAGGATATTCTGGTACACGCCCTGGCTGACCCAGTAGGGTGAGCCCCGCACAATAGCGGTCCAGCCCGGGGTGTCAGCACTATCATCGCCGACCAGATCTTCTTCGGCCAGGGCAGATGCTTGCGCCAGCGTGGTCAGGATGAAAATCAGAACAAGCTGACGTAAGCTTGCGAATCTTGAGTTCATAAACGATGTGTCCGTGGCATTCCGGGCACCACAATAACAAATGGACGCCGCTATGAAGCAATCTGAATATCTTTGTTATGACGCCACCGCGCTGGCGGATCTGATACGCCGTGGCGAAGTGACCTCCCGGGAAGTATGCGAGGCTGCCGTGGAACGGGCAACCTCTGTGAACGGTTCCCTTAATGCAATTTGCTTTCCCCAGTTTTCCGCAGCGCTGGCGCAGGACTTCCCACCGCAAGGTGTGCTCGCCGGTGTGCCTTTGCTGCTCAAGGATCTGTCTCAGGAGCAGGCCGGCGTGCCCTGCACCTATGGCAGCCGTGGCTTTAAAAACAACATTGCACCGCAGGATTCCGAGTTTGTACGCCGTGCCCGTGAGGGTGGGCTGGTCTTTCTGGGGCGAACAGCCACACCGGAGTTTGGCCTCAAGGCAATCACGGAATCCGAGCTGTGGGGGCCGTCGCGTAACCCCTGGAACACCAGCCTCACGCCCGGCGGTTCAAGCGGGGGCTCCGCTGCCGCAACCGCAGCCGGTATTGTACCTATGGCCGGCGCCAACGATGGTGGCGGTTCAATCCGTATCCCTGCCGCCTACAATGGCTTGTTTGGTCTCAAACCATCGCGCGGACGAATTTCCAGCGGGCCTACGATGGGCGAGTCCTGGACCGGTGCTTCATCAGATCATGTGGTCACCCGCACGGTGCGCGACAGTGCTGCCATGCTGGATGTGCTCAGTGGCGCGGCCTCAGGTGACCCGTTTGTCATTCCACCCCCCGGCACTGCCTACGCCGACCTCATGCAGAAATCGTCTGGCAGCCTGAAAATCGGCGTGTTTACCTCATCTCCTTACGACACTGAGGTGGCTCCCGAGTGCGTTGCTGCGGCTGAGGAAACGGCGCGTATTCTGGAAAATCTGGGGCACAAGGTTGAGTATGCCCGCCCGGAATTTGATGGCATGGCGCTGGCGCGCTGCTATCTGGGCCTTTATTTTGGTGAAGTGTCCGCCATGATGGCGAAAGCCAAGGAACAGTTTGGCGCGACCGACAGCGATTTTGAGCTGGATACCCGCCTGATTGGCATGCTGGGTAACACCATGCCGCTGTCAGACTATGTGCTTCGGCGCCAGCAATGGAATGAGTTTGCCCGGGCGCTGGGCGTTTTTTTCGGCCGGTATGACCTTTACCTCTGCCCCACCACCGGCCAGTTGCCGGCCCGTATCGGTGAGCTGGAGACGCCGGCACACCTGAAGCTGGCGGCAAAACTGATGTTGATGCTCAAAGCCGGCAGATTGGTGCATCGCAGTGGCCAGGTGGATCAGATGGCGATGGAAAGTCTCGCCCGAACGCCGTTCACCCAGCTTGCCAACCTCACGGGAACACCGGCCATGTCGGTGCCCCTGCACTGGACGGCTGAGGGGTTGCCGGTTGGCGTGCAACTGGGCGCACCGCACGGTGGTGAGGAGGTATTGCTGCAACTGGCGGCACAGCTTGAAGAAGCGGCGCCCTGGTTTGGATATTATGAACGGCTCGACAATGCCTTTTCGGCTGCGTGCGGATGAAAGGTTGTGATCCGTTGGCCCGAAGCCTACGTTTATCTTTGTAGGCTTTACAGGCTATGCTGTGTATCAGGGAGATCATCTTCCTGAATTACCCTGATGGCATCGAGGAGGCGAGCGCATTATGAACCAACCGATGGCAATCGATGAACTGGTATCCGTAGCACAGGCAGAAGCCATGGGAGAGCTCGACGCTCCGATGATGGCGATTGTTCTGGCCAGCGAACAAAGCTATGACTTGCCCATCAACTCACTTGAAACCGATGCCGACAAGGCACGCTGGGGATTGATTCTCCGCGCTGCCCGCGAGCATGTTGAAGCGGATGCCGTGGCGGTTCTGTACCCCGCCTGGACAACCATTCGCGAGAAAAAGAAAGAAGCTGCAGAAGATGACGGCACCGAAACCTCTGTTGAGGCTTCGCCAGATACGTCAGTAGACAGCCTTGGAGGCTCGTCAAAAGATAACGCCGAGGAAGAGTCAAACGAGCCTATAGACACCTTGTTTGTGCAACTCCATACCCGGGATCATGTGTACTGGCGTGGTTTTGAGCAAATCCGGGATCCGAAGCATCAGCGCATCATCGGCTTTCGCCGAATCAAGGCGTTGTCTACCGATTACCGGCGTGATGAAGAGCCGTCGATTGCATCCTGGCTCAGCGCATTGTTTGATCCCTTGCCGGAGCATGGTGAGGAGTCAGACGTTGATCTTGAGCTGGCTGATCTTCTGGAAGAGCCCGAGGTAAGCGCTGCGTTGTATCCGCGACAGTTGCGGGCGTTGCACTAATCCGGAATTCTGAAATCCTGAGTTGAAAAGCCGGGCTTGGCGCCCGGCTTTTTGGTTTCAAGTGCTTTTCTAAATCGAACCCGCCCTTTCTGCAACCCACATCAGGCTGATGGTGCCTATGCCCATGAGAATCAATGGCACTATAAACCGTTGATATGCTCTGACGTGCGCGAAAGCGTAGAGCAGCGGGAAACCAATGATCAACAGGCCCAGTTGCCCGAATTCCACCCCCAGATTGAAGCCCGCAAGAGCAATGACCAGGTTGGAAACGCCTCCGGTCAGATCGCCCAACACGCTGGCAAAGCCGAAGCCGTGGATCAGCCCGAAGGCGAACGCCAGCTTCCAGGTTTTCCGTCCCAGAAAAGGCCAGACCACATTAAGTGCAGCAACAGCGATGGAAAGCGCGATTACGGTTTCAACCCAGGCGATGGGGAGCCGAACAATATTCAGCGCTGACAAAGCCAAAGTGATGGAGTGTGCCACTGTAAAGGCGGTCACAATGCCCGCCAACTGCAGCAACCGCGATTTGAATGAGCGGGTTGGGGCCCGATTGCTCTGTCGGCGGCTGATCAGAGTAGCCGGCAATACCAGCACCAGCAGAAAAAGCATGTGATCAAGCCCGATCAGCAAATGGACAATGCCTTCATAAAGAAACGTTCCGAAGGTGCTCCACGCCCCCATCGCACCCCCGGAGAGATCCACAACCGGCTTTTCGGGTGAGAGCACTGTGAGAGAGCGGGTCTCTCCCGATGTGATCTGTACCAGCCCCCTGTGCAGGCTGTCCTGATCGAACAGCAAGGTGTATTCAATCTGTTCCAGAAGCTCGCCGTTGGGGCAGTCGACCCGATATTGGGTGGCAAGATAGGGGCCATCGCTGTGGGAACTTAGCCCCCAGGCCTGTCCACTGAGTGTGCAAGCACTTTGCTCGCCGGTCAGAGTAATCGCGTTTTCAACAGCTTGCGTGGCGAGAGGTCGCTGGGCGCGTAACTCCTGGCCCGTGATTCTCTGGTCGCCATTGGTATCCAGAGGAACCAACAGTGCGAGATCCCGCAAGGCTATGTCGATTCGTACCTCGGAGGCGTCCATATCCACGTAGAGAAAGCTGTCGCTGGCCTTGTGGGCAAGGACTGTGCTCGCGAAAGCCGCCATGATCAGCACTGCCAGAAGCGATTTTACAGACATCACGACCCCTCCGGATAGCGGGCATCAGATTGATTCTGCTGCTTGAGCCAGCCACGTACCTGGCTCAATGCGGTGTTGTCTTGCGCAGCAATCGCAGCCCGAAGCGCCAAGCGGGTATCCAGAGGTTCACGTTGTGTGTCCCAGTTGGCCATGGCGTGCTGCAGGGCGTCCTTGGGCCGCTGTTCGATATCCAGTTCGAATCGGGACAAGTCGCGCTGGTGCAGCATGGAGCCGCGCCACAGGGCCTCTTCAAACCGTTCTCGTAAGCGGGACGCCAGCTTGGGCGCGTCGGGATGGTTCAGGCGATGTAAGGCGACAGCGCGGATGACAGCCAGATTATCCACGGCTTCATAGCCTTCGGTTGCTACCAGAGCTTGCTTGGGTTTTTCATTCTGCAGGTACCAGTCGGCGAGTTGCGCCCGGGTGTACAAGTCGTCCGGGTCCTGGCTCAGCACTCGTTGCCAGTGCTCTGCGGCCGAACCCCGGTCAAGCTGTGCAGCGATATCTCCCAGCGTACCCTGGGCCCATAGATAGCCCTGAATGGATACGTTGCTCAAGGAGCGGGTGGCGGCGGTCAGTTCGTCATAAGCGGCTTTGGCGGAGCCGGTACGAGCGGCCACCTGGGCGTGGCAACTAGAGGCAATCAGGCCGGGGTACTCTGCTGTCAGTTGCTCACACAGAGGCCGTGCCCGATCATAATGTCCCTGAACCATCTCGATGTTGGCCAGGGTCAGCAATGCCTGAGTTCTCTGTGCCGGTGCATCAGAGCGGTCGAGAACGGCCTTTAAATCCTGCCTTGCTGCGTCGAACCTGTGCAGGCTCTGCGCCAGGGTTGCTCGCAGTACCAGTAATTGATCGGTCAGGCCCTGACTGACCTGCTGATTGAACAAGCGCTCGGCATAGCCCAGAAAACGGGGGTCGCCGCTGCGCCTTGCCTCGGAGATCAACCGTTGAATCTCCCGTGCCATGGCTTCCGGTGAGGACGGGGCGCCATCACTGGCTGGTGCAGATGCCGGCAGCGTTACCAGCACCGCGTCGTCATCAAAATCACTTTGAATTGGACTCGGAGCCGCCGTAACGGCTGAAGAGCACAGCACGCCGAGCAAACCAAGCCCAATCCAAAAAGCCCCCCCGCACCGAAGCGCAGGGAGAGAAAAGACCGGATGCAAAGACATTTGGGCCCGGTGTGGGACTGTTCTATCTGAGTAGATCATCGAAAGCCCGTGGGTCATCCTGGTCATTGAAGCTGAATGTGACGGCATTGATTTTCCTGGGCTCCCGATTGGGGTCCGGGTTATCAAATTCGCCTTTCACGAAGGTTCCGAAATCCACCGACATCGCGGGCGGCTGGCTCTGGCTACTGTTGTTGCTGCTGGAACCGTCGAAGCACCCCGTCAGTGCCAGCGCCATGAGGCCCATTCCGGCAAACTGTGTGGTCAGTTTCATCATTCGTTCCTCATGAATTAGGTGAGCCGGCCAGCGGAGTCGCCAGGTACGGGAACACCGCCTGTAATTCGGTCGGATCGAGCTGAACGCCATCGGTAAACGGGGTGTTCCTGTTTGGCGCGTCGCTGGTCAAGGCACCCATGACGACTCTCAAGGCCGAATCGACCACGTCATCGACGGGGCGACGACCGTTCGGGAATCCGGCGTTGTCGCCACCCAAAACACCCAGGTCGTTTTGCATGGCCACAGGAGTAGCCGCAATGGCCGGGTTCAGGCGCAGCATCTCGGAGCCTTGCACGCCAACAGGCATATTTACATCCGGTACACCGGTCAGGAAGGCGGTTACCAGATCGGTGCGCGGGAAGTTATCCGGCGCCACAGCACCTGCGCCACCGAACAGTATTTCCAGCAGTTCCGGCAGGGTCGGATGGGTTAAGTAGGTGGCAAACTGGCTGTCGTTCATGGGCTCGCTGGCGTTGAACAGGTTTTTGTCTTTGAGGCCTATGACCACTTCATTCACCAGCGGCATGCCCAGGCGCGATACCTGGGTCCAGGCGCCGCCCTCTACCGTGGCACCTTTACCGCCTGCGGTTGGCTCGGGGTTGATGACTCTCGCCTGGCGCACACTGGCGGTGGTCCAGGCTCCGATGACTGGCTGGTCCAAGCCGGTAACGGCCGTACCGGTCAGACATTCGGTGGGCACTTCCAGGGCAAACGAGGTCACGTTCTTGTCCGCCAGGTCACCTGCACCCTCGCCGTCCCGTGCACCGAGCGGGTTGGTGTTGACCAGATCGAAAATCTCGCCGAGGTTCACTGCAAAGGCTTCCTTGCGTTGGCCCACAAACACCTGGCCGTTGGTAGCGCAGCCCGGAATGCCAATCTGAAAGATGTGCTGGCTTGCGTAGGTTTGGTAATCGGCAAACGATTTGCCGCCGATGTTGTCCAGAGGTTTGTCAAATGTGCTGGTGCCGTCGGTGATATTGGTTGCCGCCTCGACGGTGCCTGTGCGGCGGTCGCCACGAATCACAGAAACCGTGTATTCCTGGCTGAGCTGAACATTGGCGTCGTTGGTGGCATCGCCAATGTTTTTAAGAGGAACAGAGACCATTCGCTGGTCGCCAGCGGGGCCGACCGGTAACTGGATGTCGTTCAGAGTGTTGGAGAACTGGAAGCGGAACGTAAGGTTTTCCTGTGCATTACCGCTGTTGTCGATGTGGATTTCGTATACCGCGTCTTCATCCAGATCGAAATAGTTGGGGCCGCCATACGCATCCTGCAGAGGCAGGTAATTCGCGATCAGTGTGACAAAATCGTCGCGGCCGGTCTCGTAACTGCGAAAGATGTAAAAGTCGGTTCCGTCGACTTTGGGTACTTCGGTGATAAAGGGGGCTTCGCGATGGCTGGACGCGGTTGCTGAGCCGGCACTGATACAGAGACCGGCAACGGCAATGGCGAGGCCGGAGCGTTTCAGAAAAGTATTCATTCCGTTTTCCTCTTCTATTGTTGGAATTGCAGAAGAGTTAACGGAGCGGGTGCCGGAAAAGATGCAGTTACTATCAAGTTTTTTATCAGGGTGCGCTTGTAGGGTACTCTTGGGGGGTAACCTTCAGGATCAACAACCATGTTTAATCGCGCCCAGTGGTTATCCGATGCCATTGCCCGTATTGATGCGGATTTCAATCGTTCATCGGACACGCACCTGATCAAGCTGGACCTGCCGGGGCTGCGCCATATCGATATCTATCTCAAGGATGAATCAACCCATCCCACGGGCAGTCTGAAGCACCGGTTGGCACGCTCGCTTTTTCTGTTCGGGCTTTGTAACGGCTGGATCACGCAGAGCACGCCGATTATTGAGGCCTCCAGCGGTTCCACAGCGGTGTCTGAGGCGTATTTTGCCAAGCTCCTGGGCTTACGGTTTATCGCGGTCATGCCCAGAACGACTTCGACCCAAAAGATCGCCAAGATCGAATTTTATGGCGGTGAGTGCCATCTGGTTGATAACGGCAGCGAGATCTACACCGAATCGCAGCGGCTGGCCCATGAGCTGGGCGGTCACTATATGGACCAGTTCACTTACGCCGAGAGGGCGACGGACTGGCGGGGCAACAATAATATTGCCGAAAGCATTTTTGAGCAGTTGCGACGCGAGCCCTACCCCATACCCCGCTGGATTGTTGTCAGCGCCGGCACGGGCGGCACCTCTTCCACCATCGGGCGCTATATTCGCTATGGCGGGCATCTTGCCCGGGGCTGTGAACTTTGCGTAGCAGACCCTGAAAACTCGGTTTTCTATGAGGCCTTTGCCAGCGGACGGTCTGATATTACCGGTCAGTGCGGCTCACGCATTGAGGGCATCGGCCGCCCAAGGGTGGAGCCTTCCTTCAACCCTTCGGTGATCGACCGCATGGTGCGCGTGCCCGATGCAGCCAGTTTCGCCGCGCTGCGCTACCTGGAGCGTCACTTGGGGAGGCGCTGTGGCGGATCTACCGGTACCAATCTGATCGCCACACTGAGCCTGGCCAGCGAGATGCAAAAAGCCGGCGAAAAAGGCTCGGTTGTCACGCTTCTATGTGACGGTGGCGATCGTTACATCGACACCTACTTTAATCCCTCGTGGGTTGCCAATCAGGGTCTGGATTTAACGGAATGGGAGGATGCACTGGATAACTTCGACTATAGCGGCGTATTTGAGCCGGGTTTGGCAAGCACGTCCACAAGCTAATCGGCGAGAGCGTTGGCTGAACAGCTCATCTTGCCGACCTTTGTGCATCCTTATGGGGATGCCGCCCGTAGTATTGGAGAAGACTCTGAAAACAAGACAAGGGAAAGCACAGATGGTGGCCAGCAACTCTGAACAGGATGAACTTATGGGGCTGTTAATTGCAGTCTCCCGTGAGGACCGGCAGGCCTTTCAGCAGCTTTATGAAAAAATTTCCGGCCGCATGTTCGGACTTTGCCTGAAACTGGGGAGCCAGCAGGAGCTCGCGGAAGAAGCGCTGCAGGACGCGTTCATACAGATATGGCATCGCGCAGCAGAATACCATAGCGACCGTGGTGCCCCCCTGAGCTGGATGATGACCATTGCCCGATATCGCACGCTTGATCTGATGAGGTCCAGAAAGGCAAAACAAACGTCTGGTGACCGTCATCTGGAGCATGTGGAGGATCAGCGCGAAGGCCCGCTGGATGTCTCGCTTCGCAGCGCGGGCGCGGCGGAGCTGACCGGCTGCTTTGATGAACTATCCGATGTGCAGCGTGACAGTATTCTTTTGTCCTATTACCGGGGCTTTACCCACGATGAAGTCTCGGAGGCTTTGAGCTCTCCCATTGGAACCGTTAAGAGTTGGATTCGCCGCGGACTGATGGTTTTGAAGAGGTGCCTGGAGCGATGAAAAAGACACCTGAACGCATTGAACGGCTTGCCGCTGAATATGTTCTCGGCTCCCTTCATGGCCCTGCCCGAAAACGCTTTGAGAGCTGGATGATGGAATCCGCAAAAGTCCGGGAAGAGGTCTGGTTTTGGGAGAGAAAGCTTGGCCGGCTACCTGGTGAGGTGCCCGAAGTCATGCCGCCGCCTTCCGTATGGAGCTCTATCGAGCGTCGTTTATGGCCGGTTGAGAGTCTGGTAGAGAGCCCGGCTGGCAACGCCCAATCCCGTGCCAACCAGCGCTGGTTCTGGCCCAGTTGGAGCATTTTGGCGACGGCAGCCGCCCTTGTTATGGCGGTTGTATTGATGCAGCCAGCGCCTCAGAGTTCCCGGGCACAATTTTCCGGCGCGATTGTTCAAGCCGATACCAAGGATCCGCTCTGGCTGGTGAGTGAGACCGGGCAAGGCAACCTGCTGAAATTGCGTTCTGTCGCCGCCAGTGCCGCCGAAGCCGGCAAGGATTACGAGCTGTGGATAGTGCCGGAGAATGGCCCGCCCCTGTCGTTGGGCGTCATTCCGGTCGGAGGCCTGCACCAGGTCACCCTGACAGACACGGCCAGGCAAGCGTTGTCAAAAAGCCGCACCCTTGCTATCAGCCTGGAACCCGTCGGAGGTTCGCCAACTGGCAAACCGACCGGGCCGATTCTGCACGTGGCCCAGCTGTATGAGCTTTAGTGGTGATTTGTGGGTTCGGGTTTGGCTGGTGAATAGGCTATAATGGCCGGCTTTAATGCTGCACCCACAAGGCGCTGATCGTGATTGTATTTGACCAGGTACAGAAGTCGTATCAGGTGGACGGCCGGGCGATCCCCGCGCTGCACCCAACCGATATGACCATTGAAACCGGCGAGGTGTTCGGTATTGTCGGGCATTCCGGGGCGGGGAAATCGACCTTGGTGCGCCTTATCAACCTGCTGGAACCTCCGACCGGCGGTAATATTCTGATTGATGGCGAGAATATCACCCGTTACAACGCCACTGAGCTGCGCGCCTTTCGTCGTAAAGTCGGGATGATCTTCCAGCACTTCAACCTGCTGTCCTCAAAAACCGTTTCGGATAATATTGCTTTCCCCATGAAGCTGGCGGGCATCTATTCCAAGGCGGAAATCCGGGATCGGGTGCGGGAGCTGCTGGCTCGCGTCAGCCTCATGGATCACGCCACCAAATACCCTTCCCAGCTTTCCGGCGGTCAGAAGCAACGTGTGGGTATTGCCCGGGCGCTGGCTTGCAGACCAACGATATTGCTGTGCGACGAAGCCACCAGCGCACTGGACCCGCAAACAACACAGTCAGTGCTGCGCTTGCTGGCGGAAATCAATAGGGAACTTGGCCTCACTATCGTACTCATCACCCACGAAATGGACGTGGTGCGCAGGGTGTGTGACCGGGTTGCAGTGATGGACGGTGGCCGCGTGGTGGAGATGGGCGCCGTGAGTGATGTCTTCCTGCATCCGAAACACCCCACCACCCGGGATTTCGTGTTTGAAAGTGAAAGCATCGACAGCCAGGAGCGTCAGGAAGATCTGCAAAAGGCGAATGGCCGTATTCTGCGCCTGACGTTTAAGGGCGAATCCACGTACCAGCCTTTACTGGGCAGCGTGGCGCGTGCCTCTGGCGTGGATTTCAGCATTCTCTCGGGCCGAATCGACCACATCAAGGACACGCCCTACGGCCAGTTGACGCTGTCTTTGGTAGGCGGTGATCTGGCGGTTGCCATGAACGCACTGGAAGCGGCGGATGTTCACGTGGAGGTGTTGCGCTGATGGAAGCTTTACTGAGTAACGTGGACTGGCCAGAGATCGGCATAGCGAGCTGGGACACCCTGATAATGGTGGGCATGTCGCTGCTGTTCAGTGTGTTGGCCGGCCTGCCCATTGGTGTGTTGCTGTTCCTGACCGGCAAACGACAGTTACTGGAGCAGCCGGTTGCCTACGCGGTGCTGTCGTTTGTCGTGAACGTGCTGCGTTCGGTGCCGTTTATCATTCTGTTGATCGTGATGATCCCGTTCACCGTAATGCTGATCGGCACCTCTCTGGGCGTGGCAGGTGCCATTCCCCCGTTGGTGGCAGGTGGTGCGCCGTTCTTTGCCCGGCTGGTGGAAACATCCTTGCGGGAAGTTGACCGGGGTATCATTGAGGCAACCCAGGCCATGGGCGCCAACGTGCGCCAGATCATTCTCGGCGCCTTGCTGCCGGAGGCGCTTCCGGGCATCATCGCCGGCATTACGGTTACAGCAATTACGCTGGTGTCCTATGCTGCCATGTCTGGCGTTATCGGTGGTGGCGGTCTGGGTGATCTGGCCATTCGTTTTGGCTACCAGCGGTTTCAGACCGATGTGATGGTGATTACCGTCGCCCTTTTGGTGATCTTCGTACAAGTGTTGCAGATGCTCGGCGATCGTCTGGTTCTGTATTTTAGCCGTAAGTAGTTTTTTGAACCTTGAGTCGGCCTGCGATGGCACCGCCCTTCCGAAAAACGCCCGTAAATACGTCCCTGTAGGGCTCGGTCGCGCCATCCCTGGCGCTCCACGTTTTCGGAAGGGCTGTGCCATCGCAGGCTCCAGAGTTGCGAGAAACCCTCACTTTAATGCAAGTAAAAATAGTCCCGTTTATTGACAGGAGAGTGTGTTTATGAACTTCAAAAAAGCCTTTGTAGCCCTGGCTGCCGCATCTGTTTTTTCTGCGGCGGTATCCGCTGAGAAGCTATCCGTAGCCGCAACGCCGGTACCCCACGCTGAACTGCTGGAATTCGTGAAGCCGAAGCTTGCGGAACAGGGTGTAGAACTGGATGTGAAGGTGTTCACCGACTATATCCAGCCGAATATTCAGGTAGATCAGAAGCGCATGGACGCCAACTTCTTTCAGCACCAGCCGTACCTGGATGAGTTCAATGACGGCCGTGGCACCAACCTCGTGACCGTTACCGGTATTCACGTCGAGCCGTTTGGCGCCTACTCAAACAAGATCAAGTCTCTGGATGAGTTGAAAAAAGGTGCAGTTGTCGCGATTCCGAACGACCCCACCAACGGTGGCCGGGCGTTGTTGTTGCTGCAGAAAGCCGGACTGATTACATTGAAAGAAGGCAGCAAGATCACCGCAACGCCGCGTGATATTGCAGATAACCCGAAAGATCTCGATTTCAAGGAACTGGAAGCTGCAACGCTGCCACGAATTCTTGGCCAGGTGGATGTTGCACTGATCAACACCAACTACGCGCTGGAAGCCGGCCTGAACCCGTCAGAAGATGCGTTGATCATTGAGGGTTCCGAGTCCCCGTATGTGAACATTCTGGTTGCGCGCCCTGATAACAAAGACAGCGACGCCATGCAGAAGCTCGCAGCGGCGCTGAAATCTGATGAGGTTCGTGACTTCATCAAGGAAAAGTATAAGGGTGCGGTGGTTCCGGCGTTCTGATCAGAGCGCAAACCATAAAAAAGCCGGGCAGCTTGCGCTGCCCGCCTTTTTTGCTCCAGGAGTTGGCACTGATAATCAGTCGCCGCTCCAGTTGGTTGTGGGGTCTGGTGTCATCCGCAGGTAAGATTTGACCTTCTTGTAGCCTTTCGGGAAGCGTCTTTTGATTTCTTCCTCATCTTGCAGAGACGGAACAATGACCACGTCGCCACCACGTTCCCAGTTGCCCGGGGTGGCGACTTTGTGTTCGTCGGTCATCTGCAGGGAATCAATCACCCGCAGAACTTCATTGAAGTTACGACCGGTGCTGGCCGGGTAAGTGATCATCAGGCGAACTTTTTTGTTCGGATCGATCACGAACAGCGAACGCACTGTAAGCGTGCTGTCGGCATTGGGGTGAATCATGTCATACAGCTCGGCAACTTTGCCGTCATGGTCTGCGATAATCGGAAAATTCACCGCGCAGCCCTGGGTTTCGTTGATATCTTTGATCCACTCGTGGTGGGAATCGACGGGGTCAACACTCAGTGCAATGGCTTTCACGTTTCGCTGTGCAAACTCGTCTTTGAGTTTAGCTGTCAGGCCAAGCTCTGTGGTGCACACCGGAGTAAAGTCTGCCGGGTGAGAGAACAGCACCCCCCAGCCATTACCTAACCATTCGTGGAATGAAATCTTGCCTTCACTGGAATCCTGTTCGAAATCTGGTGCGGTATCGCCTAGACGTAAGCTCATGCTCGCTCTCCTTTGATGCTGCTTATGATAGCGCGGTTCGAGATGCCGGCAGGCATGCCTGCCGGATCCATTTATTGAGTGTATACGAGAATCGTTGGTGCCGGATGACGGTATTGCAAGAGTCAGTTGACCCACCTCATCTTGCATTGCCGCATTTGCCAGCCGCTACAATGACAGTCGTATCAGAGCCCTGTTAAAGACCCGCAGCCCTTTCTTTTTCGAAATACTCTTTGGTGAGCTTGAACACTACCGGGCTGAGCAACAGAAGGGCGATCAGGTTGGGCAGTGCCATCATGGCGTTCAGCGTGTCGGCTATCAGCCAGATCAGACCCAGGTTTACGGTTGCACCAACGGGAATGGCAAGAACCCAGGCAATCCGGTACGGCACTATCGCCTTCACTCCGAACAGAAATTCGACGCTACGCTCACCGTAGAACGACCAGCCAAGCAGCGTGGTAAAGGCAAAAACCGCAAGAGAAATGGCCACGATATAATCACCAACCCCCGGAAGTGCCTGATCGAAGGCCATGGAAGTGAGCGAGGCGCCGGATTCGCCGGATGTCCACGCGCCAGAGGTGATGATCACCAGGCCGGTGATCGAACATATGATAATGGTGTCGAAAAACGTTCCCAGCATGGCCACCATGCCCTGACGGACCGGGTCTTTGGTTTGCGCCGCGGCATGAGCGATGGGCGCCGAGCCCAGACCGGCCTCATTGGAAAAGATACCCCGTGCAACACCAAACCGGATAGCTGCCCAGACTGCGGCACCGGCAAATCCGCCTTCTGCGGCTGTCGGGCTGAAAGCATGCTCGAAGATCATGGAAAAGGCGGCAGGAATCTCTGCGTAATTAATGGACAGAACAACCAGGCCTGCGACCAGATACGACAGCGCCATAAAGGGAACAAGAGCACTGGCTACCCGCCCGATACGCTTGATACCGCCAATCAGTACCATGCCAACCAGCACCATCAGAATAATGCCGCTGATCCAATGCGGCAGGCCGAAGGTCGTTTCCATTACATCTGCAACCGAGTTGGCCTGCACCGTATTGCCAATACCGAAGCCGGCTATTGCCGCAAAGATGGCGAACAACACGCCCATCCAGGCCCATTTTTTGCCAAGGCCGTTGCGAATGTAATACATGGGCCCACCCACATGGGCGCCACGCTCATCTACCTCGCGGAAACGCACGGCAAGGACGGCTTCCGAGTACTTTGTGGCCATGCCCACCAGAGCGGTCAGCCACATCCAGAACAGGGCGCCTGGCCCCCCGAGGAAAACAGCGGTCGCAACGCCTGCAATATTGCCTGTTCCGACGGTTGCAGACAGGGCGGTCATGAGCGCCTGGAACGGTGGGATTTCACCGTCTGCCTCCGCGCCTCCGGCGCTGCGGCCACTCCACAATAGACGGAAACCAGCGCCAATTTTGAGTATGGGCATCAGCTTCAGGCCGAGGCTCAGGAACAGCCCGGCACCAAGAATGAGTATGAGCATGGGTGGTCCCCAGACCAGCCCATTGATTGCACCAAAAATGTTTGAGATGGCTTCCATGGGGTTCCCCTTGTTTTGTGCCATGATGTGATTTTACCCGTGAGGGTATAACCGACTGAGTTTAGTCAGTTATTGCCATGTGTAAACTGGAAAGAGGTGAAAGTTGGAGGATTTAGTGTCTATTGCCTATGTTTAAAGGACAGGATTCGCGCCCGGCTGGTGCAGTCGGGTTAACCAGCAATGCGAGGAGTTATTCATGGGTGCGCTCAGAGTTTCCGATATTATGTCAAACCACATTGAACCCATCCGGTGCGGAACACCGCTGACCCGCGTGGTCAAGGCGCTTCTGGAGAATCATATCTCCGGGCTGCCGGTGGTCGATGCGAACCGCCATTTGCTGGGTTTTGTTTCCGAGCAGGATTGCATTCATGCGCTGCTGGTAAGCAACTATCACTGTGAGGGAGATCCGGTTGTGGACGATGTGATGTTCCGCGAACCTTTGCCGATTTCACCGGGCATGGCGATTGTCGACCTTGCGCAGCAGCTCGGCTCCGGCAAGCCGAAAGTGTACCCTGTTGTTGAACACGGAAAACTCATCGGCATCGTAACGCGCACGGCTGTGCTTGCTGAACTTGCCCGCATCGGATGCGGACTCGAGCTTTCGAAGCATACAAGCGCTGACGACTGACCAACCGTATTCTACAGAGGCCACCTTGCTGATTCCGGAAGCCGGTGAGCGATTGCCCCTGCTGAACGATCAAGGCACGTCAGAGCTTGGGCCTTAGCTGAAGGGTTCACCGGATCAGTCCGGGAAGCCCCAGATCCGGCTGAAGTTCATGGATGGCATGATGTCCGGCTCTTCCAGAGCCCGGATATTGTAGACTGGCTCGCTGGTGTCACGTTCCTGGCGGGTGTCGTAGTTGTTGCCCGAGGGATCGAAGACAACCTGAACAAACGGTCCGCGGGCGCGTACTGGCCTGCCCGTTATGACGCCAACCTCGTTGTTTTCGAGTCGCACCAGGGTTCCAGGTGGATATTCTCCCAGCACCTGAAGCAGGGCTTTGGACAGGGCCGGCCGGAAGGTGCCGTCTGCGAGATTGGCGATCAGTTTGCGCGCAGCGGTTACGTTCATTCGCTGGCGATAGGCACGTTTTGTGATCATGGCGACATAGCGTTCGGCCAGTGCGAGTATTTCCGCCTCAGGCCGGATATCTGCGCCGCTCAGTCCTTCCGGATAACCACTGCCGTCTGCCTGCTCATGGTGCTGCGCGATGATGGTAAACAATAGCTCGTTATCAATGCCCACAGCCTTGAGTGCGCGGATGCTCCGTTGTGGGTGCTTGCGAATAACGCTTCTCTGCTCCTTGCTGAGTATCTTGTTGAAGGCATTGAGCTTGTCGGCAACAGGAACCAGGGCGAGGTTTGCGCTCAGGGCAGCTTCTGTCAATAACGGGATGCGGTGCTCTTCGAGCCCGAACTGCCGGGCAATAAGCTGGCAGAGAATGGCGTAAAAAATGATCTGTTCGTGGATGGTAGGCCCGACCGAGTAAAGGTGGATGAGCGCGAGGCTGGAGTCCGGCGCGCGTATACAGGCATGCTCTATAGCGTGCGCCAGGTCCTGCAGGTGTTTGCGGGCTTCCGGTGTGCCATTGGCGATCATTGCGAGCGCTTTTTCAAGCGAATGAAGGTAATCCGGATAGCGGGCAAACGGGTTACATTCAGCTTCATCGTCAGGCGCTTTGGTGCCTTGCTGCGGTACCTCAATAACCCGCGGCTTGAAACGACCACGCTCAAAAAGCTGGTCTAGCTGTGAATCTGTCTGGATCACATATCCCTGACATAGCAGAACGTTGCCCTCGGCGTCATAAACGTCCCATGGCAACGGGCGGCCTATGGTTAATGCGCCGGGGGCTATTCGAACGAGGTTACTCAAAATCCTGCTGATTCCTTGTAGGGCATGTCGGGTTTGAACACAGTAATGACTATAGTAAAGGCATTTGATTTGCCAGAGCTACCGGTCCATGTATCAAAATCACCGCCCCCCTTTTTTTATGACTTTTCAGAGGTATTTTGTTAAAAAACGTAGGATATGACGCTTATTGCGCCGCACTGAATTATGCTTCAGTAGTAACTTCTGCTTGGCGGGAAGATAACAGACATGCTAAAGCGTCTCAAAACCGATTTTCGGTTGTCGATCATTACTCTTTTGGGTGCCAGTGCATTGCTGGGAATCACCCCATTTGCGGTCATGCGCTTTTTGCAGGGTGAGCTTGTCGCCGGGGGCATAGACACAGCGATTCTGCTGAGCATATCGGGTGGTATGATTTACGCCTGGGTAACCGGAGATACACGCCGTAGTGGTATGGTTCTGGCCATCGTTGCGTGTTTTGGCGCTGTTATGGTGGCAGCGGTTGTAGGTGAGGTAGGATTGTTCTGGCTGTATCCTTGCCTGGTCACTACGTTTTTTCTGGCCAGCCCGCGTATTGCCGGATTTCTCAACCTTGCCTCGATTTTGGCCATGATAGGTCTGGGCGACGTTTTTCAATCGGATGTTCAGATGTGGTCGTTTAGTGCAACCGCAGTAGTGGTCAGTGCGGCGGCCTTCGTGTTTGCGCAACGTAACGACACTCAGCGCCATAGTCTGGAACATTTGGCGACCATTGACCCTCTGACCGGCGTGAAAAACCGACGATCCATGGACGAAGAGCTCAATCTGGCGTCAGCCCAGGTTGAGCGCACTGGCTTGTCTTATGCGCTGGTGATGCTGGATATTGATCACTTCAAGAAGGTCAACGATGAGTACGGCCATGGCGTAGGCGATGGAGTGCTCATTGATCTGGCAACACTGATTTTGCACAGCACGCGCAAATCTGACCAGCTTTTCCGTTACGGTGGTGAAGAGTTTGTGCTCTTGCTGCCAGGTGTTGATGGAGCGGGTCTCACAGCGGTGATGAATAATCTCCAGCATACCTTGCGGAAAAAGATTAGGCATCCGGGAGGCGCGATCAGCGCATCGTTCGGCGTCGCGCTGATTAGACCCGGTGAAAGCGTTGAGAGTTGGCTGGAGCGCGCGGATACGGCTCTCTACGAGGCCAAGAAAGCTGGCCGAGACAGGATCGTGTTTTCGAATAGCATGCCAGCGGCCGAAGCGGAGTTGTCTGTTGGCAGTCCCGAGTCAGCCAGTTAGGTGCCCGCTGGTTTTCGGGCGATATCGAAACAGCCTCCATCCCAGCAATGCACTTGCTGATGCCAAACCCCCGGTCAGCCCTATCCAGAACCCTGCAGCTCCCATAGCCGAAGCAATCACATCGGTAAACGTCAGAATATAGCCCAGCGGTAACCCCACACCCCAGAATGAGAACAGCATGATCAGCAAGGGGATTCCCGTATCCTTATAGCCTCTCAGGGCGCTTATGCAGGTCACCTGGATAACATCTGCCACCTGGAAGATTGCCGCAAACATCAACAATCGAATGGTCACCGCCTGAACATCCACATCGCTGGTGTAAAGGGCCGCAATGCCTTGTGAGAAAACAAACAGGATAATGGCGAAAACCAGAGCCGTAGAAGCCGCAAGAATCAGAGAGCTGCGGGAAATCAAACGTGCTGTATCTGGCGCGCCTGCTCCGATAAGAAAACTGACTCTCAATGTCAGCGCCATGCCAATACTCAGCGGCAGCATGAACAGCAGAGACACCACGTTCAGTGCAATCTGGTGCCCTGCAACAATAATAGGGCCCAGTGGTGCGAGAAACAGTGCGATCACAGAGAACACGCTGGCTTCTACAAAAATCGTGAATCCGATAGGTATGCCAATGCCCAGGATGTAGCGAATCAGGGTGGCATTGGGCTTTGTCCAGTCTGCAATGAGGTGGAATTTTTTGTAGAGCTGGCTCCGGTTCAGGTAGGTCAGCAGCGCTATTGCGGCGACCCCGTTGGAAATCGAAGTTGCCCAGCCACAGCCAATGCCGCCCATGGCAGGCAGCCCGAGCTTGCCGTAAATGAAGATATAATTCAGGGGCAGGTTAATCAGAGTGCTCAGCACCGAGAACGCCATAATTACGCGGGTGTGCCCCAGCCCATCCGTCAGCCCGCGAAGAGCAGTCATCAGCAGCAGGGCAGGAATGCCCCATGCGAAAGCGTTCAGGTAGCCCTGGGTTATGCTTGCGGTAGTGGCCTCGAGCTTCAGCCCTTCCAGAATCGGATGCACGTTTGTCAGCAACAGGATCATGACAACAGAACCAACACCGGCGATATATAAGCCTTGCCAGGTAGCCGGCATTATTTTTTCCGGCGTGCGGGCGCCGTTGTAACCTGAAATAATCGGCTGCAGTGCTCCGAGCATGCCCATGAAAAACAGAAACAACGGCATCCAGAGGCTGCTGCCAATTCCCACACCCGCCAGGTCTTCAGCGCTGGCATGGCCGGCCATGACGGTATCGATAACGCCATTGGCCATCTGGGCAATCTGTGCAATCAGAATCGGCCCGCCGAGTATCGCCAGAGTCTTCCATTCGGTCAGTGTCCGCGAGACGAGAGGCTTGCGAACTTCTGGCAGTGGCTGATGTATGTCATCCATAGAGTGCTGTTCCGAAGGGCCTGAGCGGATAGCCATCAAGGCCAGGATTCGCGGGCGCATATTTTACTTGATCTTCGCGATGTGCATCATAGGGGTTTGCCGTGAAAAGGCGCTGAAAATGGGCTTGAAACCCGCTAAAGTGGGCGCCCGCACACTCATACGGATAGCAATTATTATGGGACTCCTGGTTTTCGTCACGATACTCTGGGCTTTTTCCTTTAGCCTGATTGGCGAATTTCTCGCCGGCCAGGTAGACAGCGATTTTGCGGTGCTCAGCCGTGTGTTACTGGCAATGTTGATATTCCTGCCGTTTACCCGCTGGCGAGGCGTGCCCGGAGGCTTGAAGCTGGGTGTGCTGATAACCGGCATGCTGCAGTTTGGCATCACCTATCTTTGTCTGTACCGCTCGTTCAGCTATCTGACGGTTCCCGAAGTACTGCTGTTCACCATATTTACCCCCCTGTACGTAACCCTGATTGATGACGCCCTGTCTCGCCGGTTTTCCCCTATTGCTCTGATTGCGGCTGCAATAGCGACGTTCGGTGCCGGCATCATCCGCTACGACGGGCTTAGCGAAGACTTCATTACCGGCTTCCTGTTGCTGCAGGTTGCAAATTTCACCTTTGCTGCGGGCCAGGTGGGCTACAAACATGTCATGCAGCGCTTTCCGGTTGATATTCCCGCGTACCGTACCTTCGGTTACTTCTTTATAGGTGCGCTGATTATCGCCCTGCCTGCGTTCATGGTATTCGGAAACGCCGAACGCCTGCCCACCACCGCCTTACAATGGGGCATTCTGACGTGGCTGGGGCTGGCAGCTTCCGGGCTTGGCCTGTTCCTCTGGAATCGAGGAGCCTGCCGAGTCGATGCAGGTACCCTCGCTATCATGAACAATGTTCTGGTGCCCGCCGGATTGTTGGTAAACCTGCTCATCTGGAATCGCGATGCGGATTTGCTGAGGCTTGCAGTCGGTGGGGGCATTATTGCCCTGTCGCTGTGGATCAATGCACGCCTGCATCCCCGGGCCCGGCTGGTTGGAGTAGCGTAGAAGCTGGGCATCAGCCATGGGCAGGGGGCGCAGAGATATAACCTGTTACTTAGCTTTACTTTTGGTGGATATCAATAAAGGAAGCGAGTCTATATTGTGTGCGGCAAACCTGTATTTCCATGCGCACAACGAGTGACAAACAACGATATGCGAACAAATCTCCCCGTAACCCAGCGTGAAGTTAAAATGCGCAAGGGCGGCAGGCTTATTACTACTACTGATCTCAAGGGTGTTATCACATACTGCAATGATGAGTTCACCGAGATCAGTGGCTTCCCGGAAGATGAATTGATTGGACAGGCTCACAATATTATTCGTCACCCTGATATGCCGCAGGCGGTATTCAGGGACATGTGGCAGTACCTCGGTGCAGGCAAAGCCTGGATGGGCGTGGTTAAAAACCGTGCAAAGAGTGGTGATCACTACTGGGTGAGCGCTTATGTCACTCCCATCCGGGAAAACGGCCAGATAGTTGGTTACGAATCGGTTCGTGTGGAGCCCGCCCGGGAAGATGTTGCCCGGGCTGAGACACTCTATGCACGCATCTCGGCTGACAAGTCAGCCCTGAACATCCGGAGTCGTATCCTGTTGGTGATGAAATCCGGGTGGCCCCTGGCCCTGTCGCTGGTGCTGAGCCTTGTTGCGCTTGGGTTTGAAAATGACTGGATGGCAGGCGGGCTGATTGTAGCTGGCCATCTATTGGGCGGCGTTCTGTTACTGAAGTCGCTGCGCGGTCGGCTTATGAGTCTAATGGAATTACGCCCGGGCGCTTTCCGCGACCCCCTCGTTGCTCGCACATACAGCGATGAGTCCGGGCTTTTTTCGCAACTGGCACTGCTGCTTATAAGTGAAGACGCACGGATTCGTACGGCCCTTGCCCGGATAGATGATCAAGCTGAGCGGCTTTATGAGCAGGCACGTGCTTCTCACAATTATATCAGTGGTGGTGCGGAAGCCATTGGCCGCCAACGTGCTGAAACGGATCAGACGGCCTCGGCGATCACCGAAATGACGGCCTCCATTCAGGAAGTCACTGAATCCATGCTGGGCAATGCCCGGGAGGCCGAAGAGGCAGACCGCCTTGCGGTAATTGGCAGCGAGCGTAGCTCAGAAGCGCTGGTTGCAATTGAGCAGTTGGTTACTCGTGTGAATGGAGTTGGCAAGGCAATAAGCCGGCTGGGTGAGTCCACCAAGAGCATTGGAGAGGCGGCGAGCCTGATTACCGAGATTGCCGAACAGACCAACCTGCTGGCCTTGAATGCGGCGATTGAAGCGGCCCGCGCGGGTGAGCAGGGGCGCGGTTTTGCTGTCGTAGCCGACGAGGTTCGCTCGCTGGCCCAGCGGACCCGCGAATCTACCGTACGTATCCAGGATGTGATTGACGACTTCCGCCTGCAGGTGGACTCGGCAGTGCAGGCCACCCGGGACGGCGAGGCGGTTGCCGGCCAGGGGCTGGAGAAAGTGCGTGAAGCCGAGAGCTCTCTGCGGGATATCGTAACGTCCATAAGAACGATTTCTGATAGCTTCATCAACATGTCAGCGGCATTTGCGGAGCAGAATCAGGTGTCTGAGGGAATCAATCGTCAGATTATCAATATCGCTGAGCTTGCAGACCAAAGCGAAGAACAGGCGTTTTCTGCCAAACAAAGCAGTGATCGCCTTAGCGCCATGTCCCGGGGGCTGAAGGATCTGGTTTCGAGGTTTCTAGGAAAAAGCGATTAAGTATTTGGACTTTTTACTTGCCGGGCTGGCAGACAGCAGCCGCGGCTCTCTTTGACGATTCCTTAGCCGAAAGCACAGGAACATAACATGACTCAGCACAACCCGGCTTCGAGTAGCGATAGCGGGGCCTCTCGCGGCCTCTGGTCTTCCCGCTTTGCATTCATTCTCGCCGCAACCGGATCTGCCGTTGGCCTCGGCAACATATGGAAATTTCCTTATGTCACGGGCGAGAATGGAGGCGGCGCGTTCGTTCTGGTTTACCTGCTGTGTATTGCTGTGATCGGTATCCCCATCATGATGGCCGAAATATTTGTGGGCCGCAGTGGCCGCCACAACCCGATTGGCAGTATGCGCCTGGTTGCCGAGCGCAACCTCAGCTCGCCGGCGTGGCGTATTTCTGCTGTTATCGGCATGATCGCGGCTTTTGCGATTCTTTCCTTCTATTCCGTTATTGGTGGTTGGGCTGCTTCTTACATCGGCCATGCGGCCATGGGTGATTTCACCAGTGGCACTGCAGATTCAATTGGCGAGCTTTTCAGTGGTTTGCTGGCCAGCCCCAAGCAGCTGTTGGCGTGGCACACTCTGTTTATGGCGTTGGTGATACTGGTGGTATCCCGGGGTTTGACGGGCGGCCTGGAGCGTGCAGTCACAATTCTGATGCCGGCGCTTTTTGTGCTGCTGCTTATTGCGGTGGGCTACGCCACCACCACAGGCCACTTCGATGAGGCTGCAAGTTTTCTGTTTACGCCAAACTTCGGGGCGCTGACCATCAATGGCGTGCTGATTGCGCTGGGCCATGCGTTTTTCACGCTGAGCCTGGGTATGGCCATCATGATGGCGTATGGCTCCTACCTTGGGCGTGATGTGCCTGTGGGGCGCACGGCGGTGAGCATTGCGTTAATGGATACCGTTGTTGCGTTGCTTGCCGGGTTGGCAATTTTCCCGGTGGTTTTTGCCAACGGTCTTGAGGCCAGTGCTGGCCCCGGTCTGATTTTCCAGACCTTGCCACTGGCGTTCGGAAACATGCCCATGGGCGGCCTGTTTGGCACGCTGTTCTTTGTATTGTTGCTGTTCGCCGCCTGGACATCGGGCATCTCTTTGCTGGAGCCCGTGGTTGAGTGGGTGGAAGAAAACACCAACATGGAGCGCGTGGGCAGTGCCATTGTGGTTGGCCTGCTGTGTTGGCTTTTGGGCATTGCGTCCATTCTGTCGCTGAACGTATGGGCGGATTTTGCGCCCCTCGATATGTTCGAGCGATTTGAAGGCAAGACGATTTTCGACCTGTTGGACTTCTTTACGGCCAACATCCTGTTGCCCTTGTCCGGCTTGTTGACGGCGATCTTTGTGGGCTGGTTTGTTGCCAAGGAATCCCTGAAAGCTGATGTGAACCTGAGCCGTGGTGCGTTTGCCTTGTGGCTGACTCTGCTGCGCTATGTGTCGCCTGTGGCGGTTGTGATTGTGTTTGTTTACAACCTGACGGCGTAATCGCACAGGCAAACAGAGAGCCCGGAAGGCAGCGATGCCTTCCGGGCTTTTTTGTAAAGAGGCGTCAGTTTTCGTCATCCCGAGGGCAGCTTCCATCGAGGCCCGTGTGACAGATTCGTGAAGTTTTCGCGTTAGACTGCAGAAAAGGAAACACAGCAGATGGGCTGTTCGCACAGCCCGGACAACCGAGCCGGAGCACCATGACACGAACGGTACTGATTATTGAGGACAACCCCGGGATTGGCGAGCTGGTCAGCATGCAGATCAAGGATCTTGGCATGCAGCCGGTTCTGGTAGATCGTGGGGACGACGGCCTTGAGCGGTTTAAAAAGAGCGGTATAGATCTGGTTGTTCTCGACCTGATGCTGCCGGGGCTCGATGGGCTTTCGGTGTGCCGGGAAATCCGTGCGGTCCCGGGCTATGTTCCGGTGCTGATGCTGACCGCAAAAAGCACCGAGCTGGACCGGGTGCTTGGTCTGGAAATGGGCGCAGATGACTACCTGACCAAACCGTTCAGCGTGGCGGAACTTGCTGCCCGTATCAAAGCCCTCTTCCGTCGGGTGGACGCGCTTTCTTCACGCAATTCTGAACAAGCGAAAGCTGAGGAAGTGGAAGTGGACGGGCTCCGAATAGACCCAGTGCGACGCCGCGTATTTGTTCGTGGTAGCGAAGCGGAACTCACAGCCCGTGAGTTCGATCTGCTCTGGCATTTTGCCTGCCATCGCGGGCGCGTATTTAGCCGCGCGCAGTTGCTGGACGCTGTATGGGGGTACAATCACGATGGCTACGAGCACACCGTGAATACCCACATCAACCGTTTACGCAACAAGATTGAAACCAATCCGGCCGAGCCCCGTTACGTGCAAACGGTGTGGGGCGTCGGTTACCGGTTTCTGGACTGAACCATGAGCCGACCCCGGACCCGATCCCTGTTTCAAACCCTGTATGCGCGCCTGGCCCTTGGCCTGTTTCTGTTGTTGGTGATTGTGGGCGGGCTGTTTACCGTGCTGAGTCTCTACTCAGTGCGCGAATACAGCGCGGCGGTGAACCAGGCGCTTAATCGTGACCTGGCCAGCCATTTGGTTTCCGATCGCAATCTGGTTACCGATGGCAGGATTAACCACAGTGAGCTGGAGCGGCTGTTTGATCTCTACATGAGCATCAATCCCAGCATCGAGATTTATCTGCTGGATCAGGAAGGGCGCATTCTTTCCTATTCCGCCAACCCGGCCAAAATCAAGCTTAAGCATGTATCCCTGGAGCCAGTTCGCAGGCTGCTGGAAAACCCGGATGCCTATCCATTACAGGGCGACGACCCGCGCAGCCATGATCGCCGCAAAGTGTTCTCGGTAACACCGGTACCCAGCGCTGAGAACCCTACGGGCTATCTCTACGTCGTGCTCAGAGGTGAGGAATACGATTTTGCCGAAAGCATGGTGCACAGTGAGCGCTTGTTGCAGATGGGCGGCGGCGCCTTGGCCATCAGCCTTTTCGTGGGGCTGCTGGCGGGCCTGGTGTTTTTTCGGCTGTTGACACGAAGGCTGTCGCGGTTGACTGCTCGGGTGGAAGCCTTCGAAGCGGAAGCAAAGGGTGTTGTAACCACTGGCGGCGCAGACGAAACCGGTGTTCCCGGGGACGATGTGGACTATCTGGCAGCCCGGTTCGATCAGATGGCTGCCCGCATCGCCGCTCAGCTGGAGCTGCTGAAAGACAAGGATCGCCAGCGCCGTCAATTGGTGGCTCAGGTATCACACGATTTGCGCACACCGCTGGCGTCTATTCAGGGCTACCTGGAAACGCTGGGGATGAAACAGCAGGAGCTCAATACCGACGAACGCCGGCGTTTTCTGAATGTGGCACTGGCCGAAACCCTTCGCCTCAGCAAGCTTGTTGACGAACTGTTTGAACTGGCAGCACTGGACGCCCGTGAGCGACAGCCCTTTGCGGAGCCGTTCATGCCCGCAGAACTGTTGCACGATGTGGTGCAAAAGCACAGGCCGAAAGCAGAACAGGCGGGCGTTGCCCTGAGCATTACCCGCGCACAACCGGCGATGGTGTATGCAGATATCGCGATGACCGAGCGGGTGCTCGATAATCTGATTGGTAACGCTGTAGATCACTCACCGAAGGGTGCCGAAGTAAAACTGAGCGTTACGGTGGACAACGAAGGCGTTGAAATCTGTGTTCTGGACGCCGGAGAAGGTATCAGCCCGCAGGATATTGATCATGTATTTGATCCGTTTTATCAGGCGCCGGGTGCCATCCGCAGCGGACATGCCGGGCTGGGCCTTGCTATCGCGCGCCGCATGGCAGAATTGCAGCAGGGACGGGTCTCCGTAGAAAGCCAGCCCGGGGCTGGCGCAGCGTTCCGTTTCTGGTTGCCGCTGGTTGATGCCACGGCAAAAGAATCCACAGCGTTATAGATTCGTAAGAATTAAGGAACGTTTTGGTGAAGTCACGGCGATAGGATGGCTTACGATATTACTCGCAGGAGAGTTGTTATGAACCGAAAAATACTCGCTATGGTCACCGCGTTGTTCATTGCGGTCATCGGCGCCTTATACGCCGCCGTTGCCACGGCCGAAAAGACAACGGCCAATGCCAACGAATACGCGCCGTCAGATCCGGGCCTGAAGGTCGCTACCTTTGCCGGTGGCTGCTTCTGGTGCGTTGAGGCCGGTTACGAGAAGATCCCCGGCGTCGTCGAGGCCGTTTCTGGCTACGCTGGCGGAGACGAGCGCAATCCGACCTATCAGCAGGTTGCTTCGGGCCGTACCGGGCACACCGAGGCGGTGCAGGTTTATTATGATCCTGATGTGATTACCTACGAAGGCTTGCTGCAAGGCCTTTGGAGAATGATGAACCCGACGGATGCCAAGGGTCAGTTTGTTGATCGCGGACAGCAGTATCGCCCCGCAATTTTCTACCACAACGCCGAGCAGAAACGTTTGGCAGAAACCGCGAAACAAGAGCTGCAGGCATCAGGTGTTTACAAGAACCCGGTGGTGATCGAAATTACCCCGCTGAAAGCCTTTTATGCGGCTGAGAAGTATCACCAGGATTATTACAAAAAGAATCCGGTGCGCTACAACCTTTACACCTTCAACTCAGGCCGGTATCAGTTTATCGAAGACGTGTATGGAAAAGACTACGAGCTGGACTTCAGTCAGTTCAAACCAGAGGCCACGGCCGCTGGTAGCGCTGAGAAGACTGCGGCAAAAAGCGCCGGGATGAAAGGCTTTGATCCGCAAACGTTCGTCAAGCCGGGTTCGGAGACCCTGAAGCAGCGTCTGACCAGTACGCAGTACGAAATAACCCAGAATGACGGTACAGAACGGGCGTTCAGCAATCCGTATTGGGACAACAAGCAGCCAGGAATCTATGTGGATGTTGTCTCAGGTGAGCCCTTGTTTTCCTCCCGTGACAAGTACAAGTCCGGAACAGGCTGGCCGAGCTTTACTCGCCCACTGAGCCCGGACATGGTTGTAGAAAAGGAAGACAACGGCTTCTTCATGAAACGTACCGAGATTCGCAGCCGCTTTGCTGATTCGCATCTCGGGCACGTATTCAACGATGGCCCGGCCCCTACAGGCTTGCGTTACTGCATGAACTCAGCCGCGCTGAAGTTTATCCCGTTGGAAGAAATGGCTGACGCCGGTTACGGCGACTGGATGGCAGAAGTGAAGGCGTCGCAGTAAGGCTTGGAAGAGTAAACTTTTGCCTCAAAGCCAAAGATCACCAATGGGTGTTTGCGGGCTGAAATGATGCTGTATCTGGGCCTGCAGCAGCTCCGCAGTGGCAATGGCATCAATCAGAGCGTTATGGGCCGCATAGTGTGGCAGTCCGTAGCGCGTTCTGCTGTCTGCGAGGCGGATGGACAGCGGTTTCTCCCCCACCAGGCGTTTCAAAAAGGAAGGCTGTCGGTCCGGGTGTAAGTGCGCCTCAATGGCCATGGTGTCGACGACCGGAAAGCGAATACCTTCATCAAGACGATATTGCAGCGCCACATTCAGGAAAGGCCGCTCAATATGCCTGAAGTGTACCACCGGAATGCGGCCATTCAGGCTGGCGAAGACCTCCTCGAGTATTTCTGACAGGTCCGGAGCGTTGTATATGTCGGCGTGGGTGATGCCATGGAAGGTAACCGACATCTGGTGCAGCGGCAGCTTCGGGCGCACGACCCAGTGCCTTGCCTGGCTAAGCTGAATGGCATCGAGAGTAAAGGGCACCAGCCCGATACTCACAATAGAATGTTCATCCGCCTCCAAACCGGTCGTCTCAAAGTCCAGTGCCACCATGGGAACCTCGGACACAGGTGTATCCGGTGGGGCGCAGCCGGCTTCGTAAAAGGCTTTCAATACGGGCGCTTTGGCACTGTTTGCCAGCGCCTCGTATTGCTCCGGCCAAGGCAGGCGTTTGGCATCGTCGAGCATGAATGGGGTCTCAGACATGCCGGGTCGCCTGTGAGGTATAACGGAACCTCAAAAACTTCTGGGCGTTGCTGACAACCTGGAAAGCGTCCTTTAGATGGCTGCGTTCAAACGGCGACAAGTCCTCTGGCCGCACGTTGTTATCCGGCTCTCCTCCAGCCTCAAGAGTCAGCGCCTGGTGGCGGATACGCACAATGGAAATGAATTCCAGCGCGTCTCTCAGGTTGCTCAAGTCGTCTTCAAGGATAAGCTTGGTCTTACCAATGCTGTTCAAGCGCTCAAAAGAGTTCTGTGCCCGCGAGCCGCAGGCCAGCGCGTGAATCCGGATCAGATCAGAAAGCGGGGCTGTACCCCGGCGTTTCAGGTTGAACGTTTTTTGATGCTTGCCGTCTTCCTCAAGCACAAAGGTGCGGAAGAAACCGAGAGGGGGTGTCCGGTTAAGCGCGTTGCGCGCCATCAACGTCAGAAATAGCTGGCTGTTGCTGGCTTTTTCTGTGATCAGGGATTTGAGCTCTTCCGCAAATTCCGTGCGGCCGAATATACCGTCCAGGTCAAAGAAGATATTGCTGTTCAGAAGAGATTCCGCCTTCGGGTTTTCAATCCAGTCGGTAAAGTAACTTCGCCAAACCTTTAAAGGTTGGCGCCATTTCGGGTTGGTGGCCATAATGTCGCCGGTGCAGTAGGTGTAGCCACATTCTGCCAGACCGTCGGATACAAACTTCGCCAACGCCAAAAAGTATTCATCGTGCTCTTCCGGTACAAAACTGTCGTCCAGAATCATGGCGTTGTCCTGGTCTGTTACCACCAGTTGCTCGTCCCGCGCCATGGAACCGAGGGCCATGAAACAGTAAGGCACTGGCGGCGGACCCAGTTCTTCTTCTCCCAGTTCCAGCAGGCGTTGGGTGAAGCTGCGGCCAATGCCGGCCATGGCACTGCCAATCATGTGTGAGTTGGCGTCTTCATTGACCATGCGCACAAAGCTGTCGCGGACATCGAGGCTGATCTTTTTCAGACCTCTTACATGCTGCTGATGGAAAATATTGCTCACCAGGTACAGGCTGCTCTGGCTTTCATACCGCACAATATCTGCAAGCGCGATTACGCCCCGGACTTCATGGCCGTCCATCACCGGAAGGTGGTGCACATTGTTATGCAGCATGGTGAGCATGGCTTCGAAGATGTAGCTGCTGGCACGTATGGTGATCAGCCCTTCGGTCATGATTTCGCTGATGGGCGTTTCTGAGGGCAGCGCTTCGTTTACTGCCCGGGTGCGCAGGTCACGGTCGGTGATAATGCCTGTAAGGCGCTCATTGTCGCCTTCGCCGTCCATCAGCAATAGAGCGGATACGCCGTTATCTGTCATGATGCGTGCGGCTTCCTGCAAGCGCACGGTCGTGGGTGCCGAGACTGTTTTCCGGGAAATCAGGCGGCTCACGCGGGATGTCATCAGGGTGTTGGATTTTTCCCGGCGAGAGACTGCAGAGCGTAAACGGCTGCGATCTTCTATCTCAACAAAGTCGGCAAAGTTCTCGTCGTTTTCAAACAGGTAATGAAAGGTTTCGGCCGGAATGCGATACAGCAGGCTGTCTTCCAGCGCCCTGGCTGGAAACCTTACCTGGCCTCGAATCAACAGGCCAAACTGGCCGAAAATACAGCCTTCACCGATGCGGTTATAGAGCTCGCCGGAACGGCGGTAAATTTCCACAGCACCGCTGCGGATATAATACATGCGTGTGCTGATTTGCCCGGTTTCCGTTATCTGGGTTCCCGCTCGCACATAACTGATTTCAATACTGGCGGTGAGCTGATTGACCAGTTCCTCGGGCATGTCATCAAACGGGGCATGCTGGATAAGATGGTTACGGATGTCGATCAGTTCAGCCTGCATGCTGTCTCCCGGGTGGAATGGATAATGCCTGCGCAAAACTATAGCAGAAACCCGGGGTTGGGCGGCGGAGCCTGAGCCAAAAGGCTATATCGTTGAAAACCGGCCCCGCAATCTGCACAGATTTGCCAGGTGAACATGGCGGGTACGTACGGTGACATCAACATTGCTATGAGAGGTGCGCGCGTTAAGTTCTGATTATTTCTTCTGGTGATCTCTCCGTCTCCGACCTGGCCCCGCTTGCGGGGCTTTTTTGCTTTGCGGTGTATCAGCCGGTTAGCATGCTTGCCAAGCTCTCAGAGAAACACCTAAACATGCATATTCTGGTTCTTGGCGGCATTCGTTCCGGTAAAACCGCGCTTGCGGAGCGTTTGGCATCCGGCACAAATAATTCGGTGGTGTACCTCGCCACAGCAATGGCAGGCGATGATGAGATGCGGGCGCGTATTCAGCGCCACCAGCAACAGCGCCCGACAGCCTGGGGTCTGGAAGAAGAGCCCCTGGCTCTGGCTCAGGTGCTTGCCGGTTATGCTCTTACCCAGAGCGCGCCCTGCCTTCTGGTTGACTGCATGAGCCTGTGGTTGAGTAATTTGCTGCATGCGGGTGAAATCACGTTTGCGCAAGAGCGGGAAGCGTTTTTAACTCAGGTAAGTCATTACCCGGGCGAGCTGGTGATTGTAAGCAACGAAGTCGGGTTGGGCATTATCGGAATGGATCCGCTTACCCGCCGCTTTGCGGATGAGCTGGGGTGGCTGAACCAGGCGCTGGCAGCGCGGAGCGACAAGGTGGTGATGAGCGTCGCGGGACTGCCTATGGTTTTAAAGTCTTAAATGCCCCATGCGCTACAAGGCTCTGAAACCGCCCGTGGGTTGACGTATCGACCTGAACTCTGCTGCGGCAGGCATAGGGTGTAGTCAGGCTGGAGAATGCGTGTTTCAACGGGATGTTCATGGCGTCAGCAACGACCATTCTTATGACGCCTCCGTGGCAAACGATCAGTACATTCTGGCCCGCAAGCTCCTGTTGCCAGTGGCGCCAGCTCTCAACAACGCGGTGGTTGAAGTCCGTGGCAGGCTCACCACCCGGAGGTGTGTTGGAAACCGGGTCAGCCCAGAACTGGCTGAGTTTTTCACCATTGCTCGCCATCACCTCATCAGCGGTGCGCCCTTCCCACTCTCCGAAGTTGATTTCCCGCAGGCGGTCATCCCTGTGCAGGGGAACCTGGTAGCGATCTGCCAGTTCCCGGGCAAAGTGAGCGCAGCGCAGCATGGGGGAGGTAACGATTGCGTCCCAGTGGTCGGCTTCGGTAATGGCGTCTCGCATTTGCTGCCAGCCTGTGTCACTCAGCGGATCGTCTATGCTGCCACGGTACATCGGCCCGCCCTCGGGCTCGCCGTGGCGGATGAGGTCAAACATCGTTGTGTTGTCAGCCATCATGATGCCCCTCTTTATTGCTGACGCCGGCGTCCGTAAAACTGGCCATGCCATTGTGAAGCTCACAAGCAATCCGCAGCAGAGGAACGGCTACGGCTGCACCACTACCTTCGCCAAGACGCATCCCGAGATCAAGCAGTGGCTCCGCATTCAGTGCCGCCAGAATGGCCTGGTGGCCCGGCTCGGCAGAGCGGTGGGCGAACAGCAGCCAGGGGCGGATATCCGGTTGCTGGCGGACTGCAATCAACGCAGCGACAGAGACAATATATCCATCGATCAACACCGGAATGGATCGTGCGGCACAACCGGCAATGGCGCCCGCCAAAGCTGCAATTTCAAAGCCGCCAAAGGCTTTGAGCACCGCCATCGCATCCTGACCATCATCGTCGTTATCGTGGCGCTGAATCGCCAGAATGATTATTTCGGCTTTATGACGCACACCGGCGATGTCCAAGCCCGTGCCGGGCCCTGTCAGTTTCATGGGATTTTTTTCCATTAGCGCGCAGGCAACGGCGGTTGCAGAGGTGGTGTTACCTATGCCCATTTCACCGCCAATAAACAGTTGGCAGCCCTTGTCTGATGCCCGCTGAGCGGCTGCGTCGCCGTGGTTCAGTGCTGCGCATACCTGTTCCGTGGTCATGGCGTCGGTGGCCACAAAATTACGGGTACAGGGCGCTATGCGAGCATCTATGACGCCGGGCAAATCGGGTTCGACGTCAGATACCGTGCCAAGGTTTACAACTTCCAGTCCCGCGCCCAATGATTTAGCCAGAACACTGACTGCCGCGCCGCCATTGGCAAAGTTTGCAATCATCTGTGCGGTAACTGCCTGGGGGTATGCGGATATCCCTTCTTCACAAATACCGTGATCACCCACAAAAACACTGATCTGGATGCGATCAAGCGTCGGCGTATCTGTGCCCTGAAGTCCGGCGAGCTGAACGGCAACGTTCTCCAGTTTGCCCAGAGAGCCGGTGGGCTTGGTCAGCACACTTTGCCGCCGTGCTGCCTGCTCGAAAAAACGTGCTTCGGGTTGCCGGGGAGGGGTGGTCCAACTGCTGGGAAATGACATTGCACATACCTTCAGACATCAATGTACCGTAAAGCAGGTTCTGATTACGGAGTGTGGAGCATGAGTTCAATACAATATAGGGCGGGATCATACTCCGACTGGGCGTCTTGAGGTAGGCTTGACGGCTTTACCTTCTGTCTGGTCCGGGAACACCTGTGTTGCTATTCACTCCTTTCATTGTCTGTGTGCTTGCTCTTGCCCTCGATTATCTGTTTGGCGAGCCGCGCTGCATGCACCCGGTTGTCGGGTTCGGGCGATTGGTCACTGCTGTGGAAAAGAGGCTCAACATCTCACCGGAAAATCCCCTTCGAGGTTTGACGACCGGCATTTTAGCGGTGCTTTTGCTGACGGCTCCTCTGTTGGGTCTGGCCGTCTGGGTTTCTCTGGCACTCGATGGGCTGCTGCTGATGCTGGCTCAGATGGTAGCGCTCTGGCTGGCCATTTCTCTTCGTGGGCTAGCCGAGCATGGCAGAGCTGTAGCTGAACCGTTACACGAGGGCGACCTCGAAAGGGCTCGTGATCAAGTCAGCCGTATTGTCAGTCGCCAGGCCAGTGCGCTGGATGAACAGGGCGTGGCTGCTGCCGCGACCGAGTCCATGCTGGAGAACGGAGCAGATGCGGTGTTTGCCAGCCTGTTCTGGTTCCTGATTGCGGGCATTCCTGGCGTGGTTATGCACCGAATGGTGAATACCCTGGATGCCATGTGGGGTTATCGCAACCCACGGTTTCTGTATTTTGGCCGGGCTGCGGCACGGCTTGATGACCTGATGGGGTGGTTGCCAGCCCGGCTGACAGCTCATACCTATGCGCTGTTGGGCGATCGCAAATTGGCCTGGTGGTGCTGGCGAAACCAGGCGCCACAATGGGACAGTCCCAATGCGGGGCCTGTTATGGCGGCAGGCGCAGGTGCATTGAATGTCAGGCTCGGCGGGCCATCGCCTTATCCGGGTGGCATAAAACAACGCCCGATTCTTGGTGGTACCCGAGATGCGAGTCCGGCAAGCGTTGAGTCTGCCATCAGGCTGGTGCGACATGGCGTCTGGCTCTGGCTTGGTATTTCTCTGGCAGCTACAATTCTTGCTTTTGTTGTGGTGACACAATAATGATGTTGGAACATGGTGGGCGCCTGAATGAAGCTGTTGAGCGCTGGGGTATTCCCCGTTCGCAGTGGCTTGACCTATCCACCGGTATAAACCCGGTTGGCTGGCCAGTGCCTGACATACCGGCTGAGGTATGGCAAAGACTGCCGGAAGCTGATGACGGGCTTGAAGGTATTGTTCGTGAGTGGTCGGGCGCATCGTCATCGGTAGCCTGTGTTCCCGTACCAGGCAGCCAGGCGGCTATTATGGCTCTGCCGGGGTTGCGTAAACCCTGCCGTGTAGGCATACCGGTACCTGGTTATCGTGAACATGGGTATAGCTGGGGGCGTTCTGGTCATACGGTTGTCCCCATAGGGCCTGAGCAGACCGGCGGTGGCGCTTCCGGTTGCGATGATCGATGGCTTGACCGGCTGGATGTCTTTGTCTGGATCAACCCCAACAACCCCACCGGAGAAATAATCCCGCCCTCCACGCTGTTGCGTTGGCATGAACGGCTGACAAAGCGGGGTGGCTGGCTTGTTGTGGATGAGGCATTCATGGATGCTACGCCGGCCTTCAGCCTGTGTTCCCGAGCGGGCTTGCCAGGTTTGATTGTTCTCCGTTCGCTTGGAAAGTTTTTTGGTCTGGCTGGCGCACGGGCTGGGGCGGTACTTGCTGATTTTGCAGTTGCTGACTCTTTAAGGAAAGTGCTCGGCCCCTGGCCGCTTGGTGGGCCAGCTCGCTATGTGATGGCTCAGGCGCTGACCGATACTGACTGGCAGTTTCAGAGCCGCGACGGCTTGCAACGAAGTGCCGACAGGTTGCGGGAGGTATTACAGGCCGCCGGGCTCACGTATACGGGCGGTAGTCCACTGTTTCAGACAGTTCGCACTGATAATCCACAGTTGTTGGCGGACCAGTTGGCTGCCCAGGCGGTGCTGGTCAGAGTCTTTGAGCAATCGGGAATGCTGCGGTTTGGTCTGGCGGGAAATGAGAGTCAGTGGCGACGGCTAGAGGCGGCTCTAGCGACCAGCATTTGTGCTTAGTCATTGACCAGACATTAACGCATTGTTAGTATTTCTTCGCGTTTGTAGGTGCTGTTGTGGCGGAATCATCGCCTCTATAACAGTGAAACGGGAAGCCGGTTAAAGTCCGGCACTGCCCCCGCAACGGTAAGTGGGTGAACGGCGAAGAGAGATGCCACTGTGCGCGAGCATGGGAAGGCTTATGCCGATCGGTATTATAACCCACAAGTCCGGAGACCGGCCTGTAAACACACCGAACGCTGCGGAGGGCAGTTGCGGTGGGTAAGCACCGGTCTGTCTCACGGAATTTTCCCACCTGTTGAAATGCTTCACCCTGGCTTGTCGCCGGAATTAGCCTCCCTTATGTAGCACCGAACAATCAACCATGCGGGTGCGCGTGGTGAGTCTGTGAGTGCGTTTTATGAAAGTGTCCCTGTCAGCTACCCGAGCTCTGGTAGTTCCTTTTGCGTTTAGTCCCCTCTCAATTGCGGTCGCTCAAGAAGCTCAGGTTTCGCAATTAGATCCGATTGTTGTCACCGCAACTCTTGGTCCCAGAACGGTCGGTGAGAGCCTTGCCTCCGTTACGGTGATTGACGAAGAAGATATTCGCTCCAAAGCGCCAGCCGATTTCTCCGATCTTTTGCGCGGCCAGCCTGGCATCAACGTGGTCGGTAACGGCTCTTTTGGCAAATCAACAAGCGTCTACACCCGTGGCGTCAAGAACGGCGGCACTGTTTTTCTGGTTGACGGTGTAAAGCTGCATTCGGCAACCGGCGGTGGCGCTTCCTGGCAGTACTTCCCGTCAGAGCTTGTTCAGCGTGTTGAGATCGTGCGTGGACCTCGCAGTTCGCTCTATGGTGCAGATGCCATGGGCGGTGTTGTTCAGGCTTTCACACTGGATCCAAAGCAGGGGCAAAGAGGCTGGGTTGAGGCGGGTGCCGGTAACTTTGATTCCCAGAAGGTGAGCGCGGGTGTTTCCGGCGAGGCTGGGAACACGCGCTTCAGCCTGAGCGGTCTTCATAAAGAAACCGACGGCACGGCGATTGTGGAAAACGGTGATGACAGAGGTTTTCGCAATTCAGCCGGGCTTGGCCGGGTTGTGCACGATTTTGATAACGGCGGTGAAGCCAGCGTTATGCTTTTGCAGTCTGAGGGAAACTCCGAGTTTGAGGGCGGCAATACTGATTTTACGCTACGTGCCCTTGGCTTTGGAGTGATGACGCCTCTGAACGACAACTGGAAAACGGGTATCCAGTTCTCTGAATCACGGGATGAAGCCGAAAGCTTCCAGGGTGGTAGTGAAAGTGTGTTTAACACGCGCCTGCAACAGGCCCGATGGGAAAACACGTTCTCCTACAGTGTCCACGAACTGGTTATCGGCGCAGAGCTGCAGCAGGACGAGGTCAGCAGTACTCAAGACTTCAACGAAACCAGTAGGACGAACACCGCCGTGTTCAGCCAGTTACGCCTTAATTTTGGCCCGGTTGATGCTCAGCTAAGCCTGCGCAGCGATGATAATGAAGCCTACGGTACCCAGGAAACTGGCGGGTTGGCGTTGGGCTACAGGTTTGATCGTTCTCATCGTGTGCGGGCCAGTTACGGTACGGCCTTCCGTGCCCCTACTTTCAACGACCTCTATTTTCCGTTCACGGACTTTGGTTTTGGGTTTTCATATCAGGGCAATCCCGATCTGGAACCGGAGGAATCAGAAAACTATGAACTGGGAGTCAGCGGAAATTACCAAGCCTGGTTCTGGGATCTGGCGGTTTATCAGATGGACATTGAGAGCCTGATCAGCTCTGGGATGATTGGCGGTGTTAATACCGCTGTGAACGTCGACGACGCACGAATTCGCGGTGCGGAACTCTCAGCCGGCTATGAGTTAGACGGCTGGCGCACTGCTATTGCGTTGACCTACATGGACCCGGAAGATCGGGAAACCGGTAAACAGTTAAGACGCCGTACGCGCCAGACCGCGCGTATTGATCTGGATAAGGCTGTCAGTAACTTTGTCTTTGGCGGCTCAGTGATTGCAGAGGGTGATCGCTACGATGATGCTGCAAACACCAATCGGTTGGCAGGCTTTGCGACCTTGGACCTGCGCGCAGGTTGGAATTTTGCCCCTGACTGGAGTGCGCGTTTGACTCTGACAAACGTGCTTGACAAAGAGTACTCAACTGCCCGGAGATCTGCCACTCAGAACTACATTGCTGCGGGCCGCACGGGCATGCTTGCCGTACGTTATGATTTCCGCTGAGTGAGAGCCGAACTATGACTTACTGGCCGGTTAAGGCACTGTTTTGCGTGCTTCTGTTCCTGCCTGTGATGGTGTGGGCAGAGGTGTGTGCTGAAGATGAGAAGGGTGCGCAAGTGTGCCTGCCAGAACCGGCCAAACGAATAGTTACTCTGTCGCCCGGAGCTACCGAGCTTATGTTTGCGGCGGGTGCTGGCGACAAGGTAGTTGCTGTTGTTAACTACAGCGACTACCCTCCTGCCGCGCTCAAGTTGCCTTTGGTTGGCAATCACACCCGCATAGATCTGGAAGCTCTGCTGGCCTTTAAGCCGGATCTGGTGGTTACCTGGGTAACGGGTAACCCGCCTGCGCAGGTCGAGCTGCTGCAGGAACTTGGTGTGCCACTGTTTTCCATAGAACCTCGGACATTCGAAGGGGTTTCCAGCGTTATTGAGCGGCTCTCCACATTGGCGGGAACGGAACAGGAAGGGTATGCGGAAGCTGCGCATTTTCGGGCGGGTATTAAAGCAATCTCTGAGCAGTACCGGGGTGCTGAACCCATACGGGTTTTTTATCAGGTTTGGGAGCAGCCTCTGATGACGATCAATAATGATCATTTGATTGGCAAGGTTCTCCAATTGTGCGGTGGTGTGAATGTATTTGGTGAGATGTCCCGCCTGGTGCCGCGAATCAGTGCAGAAGTTGTTCTGGAGGCTAACCCCCACGCTATTCTTACAGGAAGTGTGGATGGTAAAAGTGACGATCAGCTCGATCTTTGGAAGAACTATTCCGGTTTGAAGGCTGTTGCCAGAGACAACCTGTTTTTTGTACCTGCATCCCCGATTTCGAGGCCCACCCCCAGGCTTCTCGAAGCGACCGAGCTAATCTGTGAAAAGCTGGATGTTGCGCGTGAGCGTTAATGCCCCAAGCGATAGCTTACAGGCAGGTGGTCGATGATCCGTTCGCTGTTAATTCTTGGCATCCTTGCTTTTTTCTCGGTGGTGCTGGCCATGGCCTTGGGCAGCGTAAACATTCCACTGCTTGATCTCTGGCAGACCATTCAGGGCGAAGGCAGCGCGTTGAATCGCACACTTTTGATGGACTTGCGCCTGCCACGCACTCTTGCAGCTTTTGCCACCGGTGGTTTGCTGGCGGTCGCGGGCGCCCTGATGCAAGTGCTACTGAGGAATCCTCTGGCCGACCCATACGTGCTGGGGTTGTCCGGCGGTGCTGCAGTCGGGGCGTTGCTGGCCATGCTGGCTGGCATGGGTGCGCTGCTGATATCGGGTTCGGCTTTCGCCGGCGCCATGCTGGCCACCCTGCTGGTCTTCGGTATCGCCCACGGCACTGGCAGCTGGACACCTTCCCGCCTGCTGCTGACTGGTGTGGTGGTTGCTGCTGGTTGGGGCGCTGTCATTACTCTCATGCTGGCAATCACCCCCTCTTACAAACTCCCCGGTATGCTGTACTGGCTGATGGGCGATGTCTCTTACGCTCGTTCACCCTGGCCGGCGCTGACTGTGCTTGTTTTAGCGGTGGTGCTGATTATGCCCCTTGCCCGTAATCTGAATGTGCTGGCTCGTGGACCGTTGCAGGCTGCTGCGTTGGGTGTCGCTGTGCGGCCGCTGGAATGGGTGATTTACCTTCTCGCCAGCTTGCTGACGGCCACCGCCGTGACCACCGCTGGCAGTATCGGATTTGTCGGCCTGATTGTGCCTCATATGCTCCGGTTGGTTCTGGGCAACGACCAGCGCATTATCTTGCCAGCCAGTGCCTTGGCTGGTGGCGCTCTGCTGGTGCTGGCGGACACGCTGGCACGCACGGTGATAGCCCCTGAACAGTTGCCGGTTGGTGTGATTACCGCGTTGCTTGGTGTGCCGACTTTCCTGTACCTGCTGCACCGGAGCCGCTGATGAGCAAGCTGAGTACCCGCGATCTGATCATTAACGTACCGGGAAGGCCAGATGGCTTTGCTCTCAATCTAAGTGTTGAGCCAGCCCAGGTATGGGGTGTACTTGGTCCCAACGGAGCGGGTAAAACCACCTTGCTGCATACACTCGCCGGTTTGCTGCCCGCCCGCAGCGGCCAGATAGTGCTGAATGACACAGACTTGGGCGAACAGAAGCGCCGGGATATCGCCCGGCAACTGGGCCTGGTGTTTCAGGACCGTCAGGACAGTTTCCCGGCAACCGTGATGGAAACCGCCCTTATCGGGCGTCACCCCTGGCTGTCGCCATGGGAGAGCGAGCGAGGTGAAGATCAGGCTTTTGCAGAGCAGGCGCTGACGGCACTGGATGTAGATCATTTGTCGGGTCGCTTGCTGAACACGCTATCCGGCGGTGAACGGCAACGTGTCGCCATTGCCACGCTGATGACTCAGAACCCGGATATCTGGCTGCTGGATGAACCCACCAACCATCTGGACCTGCACCATCAGGTCAAGGTAATGAACTTGCTCGCGGATCAGGCGGGTGCCGGCAAAACCGTATTTCTGTGCCTGCACGACCTGAATTTGGCAGCGCGCTGGTGCAGCCATGTTTTGCTTTTATACACCAACGGTGATGCCTGCTGGGGGCCGGCAGGCGCTATGTTGGAGCCTTCTGCGCTTGAGCAGTTGTATAACCAGAAACTTATCACCGTAGAAGCCGATGGCGCGACACTATTTGTACCCGTGCGCTCCGGGCCGAAACCCTGAACCTGGCCAGCCAATGAATATAACCATACCGGCGGTGATGATTACCGCTCCCGCCTCCGGGCAGGGTAAATCCATGGTGACGGCCGCGCTGGCCCGCCTGCACAGGAACGCTGGCCGCACGGTACGAGTGTTCAAGCACGGTCCGGATTATCTGGACCCGATGATACTTGAAGTCGCATCAGGCCAGCCGGTTTACCAGCTTCACCCCTGGATGACCGGTGAACACGAATGCCGCTGGCGTCTGGCGGAAGCCGCCCGGGATGCCGACCTGATTCTGATCGAAGGTGCGATGGGGCTGTTTGATGGCGACCCATCCAGTGCAGATCTTGCGAAACTGCTGGGTATTCCTGCGCTGCCGGTTATTGATGCCGGTGGCATGGCACAAACCTTTGGTGCCCTGGTGTTGGGGCTGGCGTGTTTTGATCCGGAACTGTCAGTGTACCAGGTGATTGCCAACAAGATCGGCAGCCCCCGCCACGGCGAGATGTTGAAGGAAGGTTTGCCCAGAGGCATCAGCCTGCTGGGTGCTATTCCTCGCAACGAGGCCATGCATATTCCGGATCGGCACCTGGGCCTGTTGCAACCGGCAGAGCTGGGCAACCTCGACCAGCAGCTTGATGCGGCGGCCGCTGTGCTTGAAGCCGCCGGCCTTGGTGAGTTACCGAAGGCTGTCACGATTGCCCCGGCTGAGCCTGTTAAACCAGAGGCTTTGCTGAACGGTGTGCGCATTGCCATTGCCCGCGATCTGGCATTCAGCTTTATCTATCGCGCGAACACAGACCTGTTATTGGCAATGGGGGCTGAGCTGCACTATTTTTCCCCACTGGCGGACTCGCAGTTACCGCCGGCTGACGCCCTGTGGCTCCCTGGCGGCTACCCGGAACTTCACGGCAGCACTTTGGCCAACAATACCGCTATGGCAGACGCGATTCGTGGGTTTTATGATGCCGGCAAACCGATTCTCGCAGAGTGCGGCGGTCTGATGGCCTGCGCGGAAGAATTATCAGACAAGGAAGGCGTTGTGCATTCACTGTTTGGCCTGATACCCGGTCGCTCGGCCATGGCCAAACGCTTACAGGGCCTGGGCATGCACAGCCTGACAGCGGAGCAGGGGGAGTTGCGGGGCCACACCTTTCACCGTTCCACACTGGATACCAACTGGCAACCGGCAGCCTATACTCACAAGCAGGCGGGCACGGGTAGTGAGGCAGTGTTCTGTGATAAAGGCTTAGTTGCCAGCTATTTTCACGGGTACTTCTCGTCTGCGCCGAAACTCGTTGCCGCTATTTTCAAGGGCCAGTCACCGACATTCCCCAATACCAAGGAGAAGACCCATGCGTGAACGCGCAAAAGACCCGGAACGCCATATTCGCCGAATGACAGCCAAACAAAAAATCATGCAGGAACGGATTGCTAAAGCCCAGAAAGAGCAGGGCATATTGCTGGTGCTAACCGGCCCAGGCAAAGGCAAGAGCAGCTCCGGTTTTGGTATGGTCGCCCGTGCGCTTGGCCATGGCATGAAGGTCGGCATTGTGCAGTTCATCAAGGGTGCATTCAGTACCGGCGAAGAGGCGTTCTTTCGGGATCTGCCCAATGTGGATTACCACGTAATGGGGCAAGGTTATACCTGGGAGACCCAGAACCGTGAGCAGGATGTTGCTTCGGCCAATGCCGCCTGGGATATCGTTGCAGGCATGTTGCAGGACGACAGCTATGATCTGATTTTGCTGGACGAACTCAATATTGCGCTGAAGTACGACTACATCGACCTGGATCGCGTTCTGGACGACCTACAGGCCCGGCCAGAGATGCAGCATGTGGTTGTCACCGGCCGCAGCGCACCGCAAGAGCTGATCGATATCGCGGATACCGTTACAGAAATGGGCGTGGTGAAACACGCCTTTAAGGATCAGGGTATCAAGGCTCAGAAGGGCGTTGAGCTCTAAATATGGCTACCTTGATGATTCAGGGCACCACCTCAGATGCCGGTAAAACCACTGTCGTCGCGGCCTTGTGCCGCTGGCTGGCTCGCCAGGGCGTTTCAGTGGCACCGTTTAAGCCCCAGAATATGGCTCTAAACAGTGCGGTAACCACAGACGGCGGTGAAATTGGCCGCTCCACAGCGTTGCAGGCGCTGGCCTGCGGGATTGAACCTCACAGCGACATGAACCCGGTATTGCTGAAGCCGCAAAGCGACAGTGGCGCCCAGGTAATTTTGCGCGGGCAAGTGCATGGCAATATGGGCGCGTTGGATTATCACGCCTACAAAGCTGAAGCCATGGAGGCGGTGATGGCTGCCTGGCGTTCACTCAGCGAACGTTACGATGTGATCATTGCGGAAGGCGCCGGTAGCCCGGCTGAGGTCAACCTGCGGGCGAACGACATCGCCAACATGGGCTTTGCGGAAGCGGCGGATTGCCCGGTGTTGTTGGTGGGCGATATAGACCGGGGCGGAGTGTTTGCTCAGCTGGTGGGTACTCTCGAGCTGATCTCCAGCAGCGAACAGCAACGCACAAAAGGCTTCATCATTAATCGCTTTCGTGGCGATATCAGTTTGCTGGAACCGGGCCTGGACTGGCTGGCTGACCGCACTGGCAAGCCGGTGATGGGTGTGTTGCCGTATCTTCATGGCCTGATTGTGGATTCTGAAGATAGCATAGGCACCACGGGCACCAGCGAAGCCGGCGCTCTCAATGTGATCGTGCCCGTTTTGCCGCGCATCAGTAACCACAACGATTTCGACCCATTGCGCCTGCACCCGGGGGTAAACCTGCAGTTCATCGGCCCGGATCAACCCATCCCGGCGGCTGATCTTATTATCTTGCCCGGCAGCAAAAGTACCCGGACGGACTTGGCCTTTCTGCACGCCCAGGGCTGGACGCAAGCCATCCAAAAACACCTGCGCTACGGTGGCAAGGTGTTTGGCATTTGCGGCGGCTTTCAAATGCTGGGGTCATCTGTGGATGACCCCGATGGACTGGAAGGCCAAAGTGGCTCAACCAAAGGCTTGGGCCTTTTGGCCATGGCTACCACCATGGTGGCTGGTAAACAACTGAAAAACGTGCGTGGCACGCTGAACCCGGCCGCAACGGATTGCGTGCAAGCAGAGATCGGTTTCAGTGGATACGAAATGCACAACGGCGTTAGTGAAGGCGCGGCCCTGGCGCATCCGCTCGGCCGGATAGATGGCAGTAACGAAGGCGCGATGAGCACTGATGGCCAGATCGCCGGTACCTATGTGCATGGAATATTTGATGAGCCCGCCGCCTGTGACGCACTGCTGCAATGGGCTGGGCTGAATCAATCGGGCGCGGCAGTGGATTATCAAAGCCATCGCCTGGCCCAGCTTGACCGGCTGGCGGATCAGGTAGAGCAACATCTGGATACTGACTGGCTCTGCGATCTGCTGGGGCTGCCGGCAGCAGCGGCTGCGCCCAAGGAGATGAACCAGCAATGAACGATCCTGACCGCCGGTTCAGTGACGAAGAGCGCGCCGGACTGTATCGCGCCATTTACGAACGCCGCGATGTGCGCTCCCAGTTCCTGCCAGATCCTATCCCTCGGCCGGTGTTAGCACGGTTGCTAAAAGCCGCGCACCACGCGCCATCGGTGGGATTCATGCAGCCCTGGGACTTTATCCTGATCGACAGCCTGGACGTGCGCCAGCAAGTGCTGGCCAGCTACAACGAAGAAAACGCCAAAGCGGCGAAAAATTACAGCGGTGAACGCCAGCAAACCTACCGCAGCCTGAAACTTCAGGGCATTGTCGAAAGCCCGATGAACCTGTGCATTACCTGCGACCGCAGCCGCGGCGGCACCCATGTGCTGGGGCGAAACTCCATTGTGGATATGGATTTATTCAGCACCTGCCTGGCCGTGCAGAATTTGTGGCTGGCGGCGCGGGCTGAAGGTATTGGTGTGGGCTGGGTGAGCATCATCGACCAGTCCAAGTTGGCACATATCCTGAACTTGCCGGATAACGTATACCCGTTGGCTTATTTATGTATGGGCTACGTTAGCGAATTTCTGGACCAGCCTGAACTCGAGACCAAAGGCTGGCGGTCGCGCCTACCGCTGGAAGAGCTGGTGCATAGTAACGGCTGGGGTGTGGCGCTGGACGATGAGGTACTACTGGAGCAACTGAAAAAGTAAGCGAACACTACTGTGAATTATATTCGGTTGCGCTGTTTTTCGGTTTCTTCAGTGCCTCAAAACCGATAATTACATCCATCAGCTCATTGGTGATCTCTGTTTGCCGCACAGATCGAAGTTCTCCTGTTACTTCCTCTATGCGCTCATCCACTGACTGCTCGGCCTGCTGCATCAGAGCCAGCCGTGCGGAATTTTCGGTCACCATGGCTTCTGCCGAAGCGCGAAACACACTGGCGAAGATGTGGCTGCGAATCAGCGATGACAGCAGCGCGTCAGCTTCCATGGTGTATTCCGGAAGCGAGCGTGAATCCCAGTGCTTTTCGCGCTGCAGCAGCGAAGGCGCCAACGGCAGAAGTCTTTGCGTTACCGGCTCGCGCAGGCCGTGGTCGCCGCGTTGGGTAAACGCCAGGGTGACAGCCAGATGATGCAGCGGCTGGCCCTGACTGAAACGGTCTATGCGTGTAACGATATCGCCGGCAAGGCGGCCGATGCCTTCGGCAGACGCCGGTGGCAGCAGCACAGCTTCTGGTGTAAGGCCTTGATCATCCAGGGCGTCGTTCATTTGTGCACCGATGCAGAGTAGACGCTGCTTACGGAAGGCTTGGCCTTGGCAATGCTGCTTCACCTTTTCTGCGAGAACTTCATTGTAGTTGCCACAGAGACCATGGTCGGAGCCGAACACGATAACCAGATGCTCAAGTGTGTCATCCTGGCGCAGAACGATTTCTCCGGTTCGGTAAGCGAAGGCGGCAAAACCTTGAAGGATGGTCTGGTGATAGGCCTCAATTGAGCGTGCTGCGTGCTCATAGGGTGTTGCGTTAATTGCAGACAGGGTTTTCATGGTGTGGACGATGCCACGAATACTGGTCAGGGTATCGCTGTGCCGGGTAAGCGTCTCAAGCGTCTGGGCCATGGCGGGCCTCTGCGCTGGAGATATCTGCGGAGCTGCTCGCAGCAAGTGCATTACGTGCGCTTGTTATAACCAGTTCCCGGTCTGCCTCACTCAACCCTTTGTTTTCACTGATGCGCTCGTCAATGACCTGTAATTGTTTCTGCGTAGCGGCACGAATGCGGGCCATGGCATCAGTCAGTTGTTGTTCAGACAAGGCATCGAAAAGACCTTCCATCGCGGCAATCAGCACCGCCAGTTGCTCAGCGGCAGGCATGGGGTCTCGCTCGGCCTGGCGCAGCGCAGTGCGAACGGCAGCGCCACGGGTCAGACGGGCGCGTGTGGCGTCGTCCAGCCGCGTACCGAAGCGGGCAAAGTCTTCCAGTTCCTCAAATTGCGACAGGGTAACCCGCAGGTTGCCGGCCACTTCTCGCAGAGCACGGGTCTGTGCTTTACCGCCTACCCGGGAGACAGACAGCCCCAGATCAACGGCAGGGAACTGGTTTTTGCGTACTAGCCTTGGCGACAGGTAAATCTGGCCATCCGTTATGGAAATCAGGTTTGTAGGGATATAGGCCGACAGGTTCTCTGCCTGGGTTTCCACTACGGGCAAGGCGGTAATCGAGCCGCCGCCGGCTTCTTTTGTAAACTGGCCGGCCCGTTCCAGAAGGCGGGCATGAACGTAGAAAATATCGCCGGGAAAAGCCTCGCGCCCCGGTGGCCGGCGTAGCAGCAGTGATAATTCCCGGTAGGAACGGGCGTGGTGTGTCAGATCATCAAAAATCACCAGCACGTCCTGGCCCTGATCTGAAAAGTACTCCGCCATAGCCATAGCGGCATAGGGCGCGATGTAGGCCAGCCCCGGTGTTTCTTCATCGCCGGCTGACATAACCACGCTGCGGGCCATCATGTTGCCTTTTTTCAGGGCCCCGATCGCTCGGGAGACCGCGTCCCCACGTTGGCCAATGGCGCAGTAGATGCAGGTAACGGCGGAGCGTACCTGATTGAGGATGGTGTCTATGGCGATTGAGGTTTTTCCAGTCTGGCGGTCCCCGATGATCAGCTCGCGTTGGCCGAGGCCCACGGGTACAGCGGCATCAATGGCTTTGATGCCGGTCGCCAGTGGCCGGAAAATGGCCGAACGGCTGAGAATGCCCGGTGCTTCTGCTTCAATGGGGTGCTCGGCTACTGCCGCAACAGGCCCCAGGCCGTCCCTTGGGCGCCCCATGGCATCCACCACGCGGCCGAGTAGAGCAGGGCCGACCGGCACGCTCACTACCTTACGAGTGCGGCGTACATCTTCGCCCAGGGTAATGAGCTCTGAAGGTCCGAGCAGGATCACACCGAGCCTTCCAGGCTCCAGGTCCAGGGCAATGCCGCGCACGCCGCAGTCAAACATCAATAGTTCATCCGCCAGTGCACGGGCGAGGCCGGTAACGACCGCAACACCGTCGCCCACTTCTGTGACGGTTCCGATTTCAGTCAGTTCCGGCGCGGGCGCGGGTGTTGCCAGCAGGGCTTCCCGCCAGGCGTCAAAGGGGTCAGTTACAGGCAGTTCAGAACGGTTCTCCATCGTAGTTTATCTACCTCTCTCAGGCATTACCTGGCTGAACCCGGCCGGACGCACCGGCGGCGAGGCGCTCGCTTAAAAGCGCATCAAAGGCCTCAGTGTAACTGTCGACCGTCCAGGCAACCTGGGCGCTGCCGACCCGCAGAACCAGGCCGGGAGCCTGTTTCTGGTCGGTTTCAAAACGCAGGGTTATGCCTGGCAGCAGGCTTTCGATATCGGCCTGCATCTGCGCCTGCGCGGCCTCCGGCAAGGGGTCTCGCGTGGTGGCAAGGGCTTCTTTGTTGTCACCGGCGGCGTCGGAGAGTTCGCTGGCAATCGGGCGCAGGCGCGCGCTGACGTGGCGAGCAATAGCCTCCTCCAGTGATTCGTCCGCAAGATCCCGAAGGGCTTTCCGGGTCAGTTCCAACAGGGTTTCTTCTCCGGCGCGTTGCAGTTGCGCGGTGAACTTCTGCCGCTCACGCTCAAGATGTTTGTGCCAGTCTTTCTGCTCCTGTTCAAGCTTGGCGCGAGCCTCGGCGAGCAGAGCGTCGCGCTTGTTTTCTGATTCCCGGAGCGCCCGTTCGACCACGGCATTCTGGTCAGATAACAGCTGTTTTCGCTGTTGTTGGTAGTCCGCTTCAACTGCTTGGGCTTTCTTTTGAGCCTCCCCGGCTTCTGCCATGCTGCGCGCGATCTCGGCCTCGCGTGCATCAATACCGTCAAGGATCGGACGGTAGAGAAAGCGCTTCAGTAGCCAGACCAGTACCAGAAAGTTGGCGATCTGCGCAATAACGGTAATCCAGTCAATGGACATGATCGCTTCTACCCTCCTGGGGCAACCTGCACCGCGGCCCAGAACGGGTTGGCGAAAAGCAGAATCATGGCCACCACAAAACAGTAGATAGCGGTGGATTCGATCATCGCCAGGCTCACAAACAGGGTTCGGGACAGAGTGGGAGCGGCATCCGGTTGCTGGGCCATGGCGGCAATTGCAGCGGCGGCGGCCCGGCCTTCGCCGAGGGCCGGGCCGAGAGCGCCGAAGGAAACGGTCAGGCCTGCCGTGAAAATTGATATGACTGCGATAATGGCAAGATCTGTCATGGCTTGTCCTCGTGTTTTTGCAATGAAGGGTCAGGCTCTGCTGTGGCAGAGGAGATGTAAACCGTGGCGAGCATGGCGAAGATATACGCCTGAATCATGCCGGTCAGTAAGCCGAGCATGTCCATGGCGACGGGAAAGAAAAATGGCGCGATGGTCAGAAGAATCGCCGCGATAACGGCGCCACTCATTATGTTGCCGTAAAGGCGGATAGCCAGGGATATGCCCCGGGAGAACTCGCCGATAATATTGAATGGCAGCATGATGACCGAAGGCTGGATGAACGTTTTCAGGTAGCTTCCCAGCCCGCCAGTGGCAATGCCGAATACCGGTACCGCCATCAGTACAGACAAAGCCAGAGCCGCTGTGGTGGATAAGGACGATGTGGGCGGCGAAAACCCCGGTATCACCAGCATCAGATTTGATAAGGCAATGAACAGGAACAGCGTGCCGGAAAAATACATGACATGGCGCGCGGAGTTCCGTGTAACTTCCTCAATCTGGCCCTGAATCAGTTTAACGATCACTTCCAGCGCCGTACGCCAGCGATTGGGTGGCACATCGGCGCGTAGGTTGCGGGTAATCAGCATGGAAGTGCCTACCAGCAACGCCATAACGATCCAGGTATTAACGATGGTGGCGTTAATTTCCCAACCAGCCAGAGCGAAAACAACGACATCATCGGGAGTCAACTGCATTATATGCCCTCCTGTCCAGTGGTGGCGGACGTTTTGCCCGTCCTGGCCCAGAGTATGGCCATCAGCCGTGCCAGAAAAAACGCCAGCGCATAGCCGGCTACGGCCCAGTTACTTCCTGCGGTCGATATTACCCAGAAGCCAACGGCCAGGAGTACCGCAATCCTGCTGAAGGCGCTGATCATCAGCCATAGCCCGGGTCTTTTGGAACCGAGGGCTCGCTGCATTCCCCAGGCCAGACCCGCAAAGAACAGGGCGCTGACGGGAACACCTACTGACAACCCCAACAGAGCTGCATGCCAGTCGACTGTTATCACCGCTTGTCTCCTTTCTGGTCCGGACCTTCTTTGCTGATCCAGTTCCAGGCAATAATACCTCCAACCACGACACCTCCCAGGATAAGTGCAATGGGCCAGGAAAAGTCCTGGGGTGCTACCCGGTTCAGCCATAAACCCAGAAATGCACCACCCACTGTTGGTACGGCAATCGACCAGCCAACAATTCCGAATGCCCCCAACCCTCGCAGAGGACTCAGGCCTGGAGAACTGCGCGCCAGCTTCATACGCTCGGCAGTGCGCCGGATGTTTTCTGCTGAGCGGTGGTCGTTCCTGTTCACACGGTGGGTTTCCGCAAGTCGCCAAAATGCCGGACGATGCCCGCTTCAAGGCGGGACAGTGCTGACCGGGCCACCCGTTCTTCTTCATCCACTTCGATAAACGCGGCCAGTATGGTTTCGTTCAGGGAGTTGAGGTCCTGGCCCTGAACACCCCGGCGTATGGCGATATCCACTCGATGGCCTTTTTTCATCAGCACACCCTCATCAATGCCAAAAAAAAGTTCTTCACCGTCGGCTGAAGTGAGAATAAGTACCGAGGGCACCAGCGCCGTAACGAAGTCGATATGGTTGGGAAGCATCCCGAAAGCGCCGTTCTCCGCCGTGGCAAATAGCTGCTTTACCGTGCCTTCATAGAGTGTGCGGGTAGGTAGCCGAAGCGCTACCTGCATGGTGTCGGCCAGGCTCATGACTTCACCTCCAGGTCCTTCAGTGAACCAATCATATAATAGTCGGTTTCGTTATCATTAAACTCGGTCTGGTTCAGAATGGTTTCGCAGCCATCGAGGGTATCTTTGATGGGCACACGTTTGCCGCCGGTACCGGTGAAAGAGCCGGTGGTAAAAAACGGCTGGGTAAGAAAGCGTTCGAGCCGCCGCGCCCGGGCAACCGTGGCTCGGTCAGCGGCTGAGAGCTCCTCCATGCCCAGCATTGCAATGATATCGCGCAGATCCTCATACTCTGCCAGGGTGCGCCTTACTGCCCGGGCGATGTCGTAATGACGCTGGCCGACCACGGCGGGCGTTAGCATCACCGAGGCGGAGCCGAGCGGGTCGACCGCCGGGTACAGGCCCTCGCTGGCGCGCTTTCGGGAAAGCACCACGGAGGCAGAGAGGTGTGAGAAAATATGCGCCGCTGCCGGGTCGGTGAAGTCATCGGCGGGCACGTAGACTGCCTGGATGGAGGTTATCGCTCCATTGCGGGTAGAGGTGATGCGCTCCTGCAGGGTGGCCAGTTCGGTGGCCAGGGTAGGCTGGTAGCCGACCCGGGAGGGCATACGACCCATCAGCCCGGAGACCTCAGAACCGGCCTGAACAAAACGGAAAATATTGTCGATGAGCAACAGCACATCCTGTTTCTGGTCGTCGCGAAAATACTCCGCCATGGTGAGCGCAGTTTTTCCTACCAGAAACCGCACACCCGGGGCTTCGTTCATCTGCCCGAACAGCATGACGGTCTTATCCCGCACACCGGCGTCGCCCATCTCACGGTACAGTTCTTCCGCTTCCCGCGAGCGTTCGCCAATGCCGCAGAACAGACTTACACCCTGGTAGTGCTGAACCGTGTTGTTGATCAATTCGGTGATCAGCACGGTTTTACCGACTCCGGCACCGCCGAACAGCCCGGTCTTGCCGCCGCGCTCAATGGGGGACAGCAAATCAATGGCCTTGATGCCGGTTTCCAGAATATCGCTGTGTATGACGCGGTCTTCCAGTGCCGGCGGTGGTTGGTGAATGGAGCGCCGCACTGTGGCGGCAGGAGCAGGCTTGCCATCAATGGGTTCGCCAAATACGTTGAGCATACGGCCCAGTACGGTGTCGCCTACGGGAACCTGAATGGGCGCGCCTGTGGCCTGCACGGACATTCCCAGGCCCAGTCCGCGCACAGGGGCCAGCGCCATGCAACGTACTGCGCCGTTCTCAAGCAGTGAGGTGACCTCCAGATCCAGGTTGCCAGCGCGGACCAGGTCCTGGATGCGGGGGGCAACGCCGGGGAACTTTACATCGACAACGCCACCACGAATCCCCACAATCTGTCCGACACTGTCACTGCCAGTGTCTGGCGTGAGATCCCCGTCGTTAGCAACCAGATTAGACATGATAACGTGCCTGAACGGTTAGGAGTTTTGGGAGCTTGCTCTTGTAATGAGCGTACCTGCGTGTCCACCCAGAATAGCGAGAGCATCTTCCAGGCGGCCAATGCCGCTGATGCCCCCAGTGTCCGCGAAATCGGCGCCGGCTGTCACCTTTGGCCCCATGGAACCGGCTGGCATATCCAGTTTTCGCGCCTGGTCTGCGGTAATTCTATGTATTGGGGCCGCGGCCTGAGTGTTTAAGTCACGATAAACTGCGTCTACGTCGGTCAGCAATAACAGCGCGTCTGCGCCTAACTCGCGTGCGAGCAGGGCACTGGCCGCGTCCTTGTCGATAACCGCCTCAACGCCGGTCATGCTGCCATCGTTACGGCGCAGCACCGGGATGCCTCCACCTCCGGTACAGATCACAATCACGTTCTGATCCAGCAGCAGTTTCAGCACATGAATATCCGGAATTTCTTTGGGAACCGGCGACGGCACGACTCTGCGCCATTTGTCACCATCGGCTGCAATGCGCCAGCCGGCGGCCGCAGCTCTGGCCTCTGCTTCTGCTTTACTATAGACGGGGCCGATAAATTTGGTCGGCTTGGCAAAGGCCGGGTCATTCCGGTCAACCACAACCTGGGTGAGCAGAGTGGCCACAGGGCGGTCATGGTCAAGGGCATTCTCGATTTCCTGTTCGATCATATAACCGATCATGCCGCCGGTCTCGGCACCCAGCACATCCAGAGGATACGCTTCCTCAGGTTTGTAGGCGGCACCCTGTAATGCCAGCAAACCCACCTGAGGACCGTTGCCGTGGGTAATAACGAGCTGGTGTCCGGCTCGTACCAGTTCGACCAGTGATTTTGCTGCGGTTCGTATATTGGCGCGTTGAGCCTTAGCCGTCAGTGGCTCTCCGCGTCTTAACAGGGCGTTGCCGCCCAGAGCTGCGACAATCAGCATAGGGTGCATCCTTTATCAACGATTAGCTCCGGAATCAGGCCCCGAGCGTGGCTACCAGCACCGCTTTGATGGTGTGCATGCGGTTTTCTGCCTGATCGAATACTATCGATGCCGGGCTCTCGAAAACTTCGTCCGTTACTTCCATGGCGTCAATGCCAAACTCGGCCTGGATCTCTTTGCCTACGGTGGTTTCGGTGTTGTGAAAAGCCGGCAGGCAGTGCATGAAGCGGGCCCGGGGATTGCCGGTTTTCTGCATGACCTCTGCATTGACCTGGTAAGGCATCAACAGCTCAATGCGCTCCCCCCATTTTTCTTTTGACTCGCCCATGGATACCCATACATCGGTGTAGACAAAATCAACGCCCGCCAAGGCAGGGTCCAGATCTTCGGTAATCGTAAGACGTGCACCGGTTTCCCGGGCTATCGCCTGAGCCTCGTCTTGAACCGACTGGCGCGGCCAGCAGGCTTTTGGTGCGCACAAACGCACATCCATACCCATTTTGGCACCACCGATTAGCAGGCTGTCGCCCATGTTGTTGGCGGCATCGCCCAGAAAGGCATAAGCCACCTGGTGCAAGGGTTTCTCAGTATGCTCCTGCATAGTGAGGAAGTCGGCAAGAATCTGGGTTGGATGGAATTCATCGGTCAGGCCGTTATAGACAGGCACGCCGGCATATTCTGCCAGTTCTTCGACAATCTTCTGGCCGAAACCACGGTATTCGATGGCGTCGTAGACGCGCCCGAGCACCCGCGCCGTGTCTTTTACTGACTCCTTGTGCCCGATGTGGTTGCCAGTGGGCCCGAGGTAAGTGACTCTGGCCCCCTGGTCATAAGCGGCGACTTCGAAACCTACTCGTGTTCGGGTGGAATTTTTCTCGAAGATCAGGGCTATTTCCTTGCCGTTGAGCTGAGGAACCTCGGTGCCGGCGTATTTGGCAGTCTTCAGATCAGCCGAGAGCTGTAGCAGGAATTTGATCTCCTGCGGGGAGAAATCACGCAGGGTCAAAAAGTGCCGATTTTTCAGATTAAACGCCATGGGCTTGGTCCTGTGCAGTCAGATGGGGTCGCGCATTGTCGGGCAGCTCATGCACCGTCCGCCGCCCCGGCCACGTCCCAGTTCGGCACCGGGAATAGACAGTACCTCAATGCCCGCCGCTTCCAGTGCCGTATTGGTGTCGTCGTTGCGGTCGTAACCGACGACCACACCAGGGCTCAGTGCCAACACGTTGTTGCCATCGTTCCACTGTTCGCGTTCCCGCTCGGCCGGGTTATCACCACCGGTGGGGACTATGTCGAGAGATTGGTAGCCAAGAACGTCAGCAACCACATCAAACAGGGGTCGAGGGTCCTGGCGGAAAGACAGGTGCTTTTCGCCTTCACCGGGGCGCAAGTCATAGCAGACCACTTCGTCCGCGACCTCCTTGAAGGTGGTGACCACGTTGCCACCGCAGAAGGTGAAAATGGTGTCCAGGTGCATGGCGGAACGGGATTTCGGGATCTGGCAGGCAATCACCCGTTCTACCGTGCCTTTCTCAAAGAGCGCGTTAGCCAGTTGCCCGACAGCCTGAGGTGATGAACGCTCTCCCATGCCTACAAGAAGAGTGCCATTGCCTACGGGCATGACATCTCCGCCTTCGAGTGTCGCAAGCCCATGTTCCTGTGTAGGGTCACCCCAGAGCACATCGACCTTGCCGGCAAATTTCGGGTGGAACAGGTACACGCCGGCCATTAACAGCGTTTCGGGCTTGCGGGCGGCCCAGTACATCGGGTTCAGAGTGACACCGCCATAGATCCAGGCGCTGTTGTCCCTTGTAAAGAGATAGTTTGGCAGTGGTGGCAGCACAAACCCATAATGCCCCAGGTGGTTGCCAAAAAGCCCCGTCGGGTCAAAGGGCAGGTCGGCCACCTCAAGCCCGCCAATAAGGTATTCAGCAAGCTTTCTGCCCGGAAGCTCGTCCATCCAGGCGCGCAAATCGGAAATCATCCCGACACCAATCTGGTTCCAGGTAATGCGGTGATCCAGAATCCATTTACGGGCTTCAGGGATGTTCAGGGTTTCTGCCAGCAATTCGTTGACATCCAGTACCTGGACACCTCTCTCCCGCATTACGCTGACAAACACATCATGATCTTTCTGCGCCTGTTTTACCCAGAATACGTCATCAAATAACAGGGCGTCGCAGTTGGAGGGTGTTAGCCTCCGGTGTGCCAGTCCCGGGCGGCAGACAATGACCTGTCGCAGAGTGCCGGTTTCGGAATGTACTCCAAGCGTATGTTCAGACATAACTCAGTCCTCCGCTAAATCAGTGCTGCTGCACTGATGACCAAAGTAATGAAAAGGGTAAGAATCAACAGCAAGGGCCAGATAAATGCGAGCCAGCGATCATAAGAGACGCGACCGATAGCCAGCCCGCCGACCACCACTGCAAAGGTGGGGTTGATCAGGTTTACCAGGCCATTGGCGGACTGATAGGCAGTTACGACCAGGTCACGCCCCACATTTGCGAAGTCCGCGAGCGGCGCCAGGATCGGCATTGAAAGAACCGCCAGCCCGGAAGACGAAGGTACAAAGAAGCTCATGCCCACTTCAATCCAGAACATCAGGTTGATAAAGGCCAGTTCGGGCAATCCGCCAAGGGATGTTTCTGCACTGTGCAGGATGGTATCGGCAATCATGCCCTGGTCCATGATCACAACAATGCCTCGCGCCAGCCCAACGACAAGAGCGACGCCCAGAAGATCGCGGGCACCATCAACAAAGCTGCCAGTGAGCTTCTTCTCGCCAAGGCGCGCGATGATGCCGATCACTACGGCCGAACCGAAAAACAGAGCGCCCATGCGGGCCATCCACCAGCCCTGTGAGGATACGCCCCAGATCATCGTAAGGAAGGTTGCGGCAAATATAAGAAGGGCAATCACCTGAGTTCTGTTGAGAGTGGAATCCAGGACGTCATCACCATGCTTGCCCAGGAAGAGCTTGCGGTGGGCATCCCACTGTTTGGACACAACAGAGCGGGATGGATCCGCTTTAACACGAACGGCGTAACGCATAACGTAGGCAGAACAAATTAACAGTCCGCCAATGAGCAGGATAAAACGTACGACTATGCCATCGGTAAACGGAATGTCTGCGGCGTTTGCTGCAATAACTGTGGCAAACGGGTTGATGGTTGAGCCCAGCACGCCGACACCGGCGCCGATCAGGATAATGGCCACGCCCGTTACAACATCGTATCCGGCAGCCATCATTACCGGGATCAGAATGGCATAAAACGCCAGGGTCTCCTCGGCCATGCCATAAGTTGTGCCGCCGCTGGCGAACAGTGTCATGAGGATCGGGATCATCCAGATTTCATGGCCTTTGAGATGGCGCATGGCGCTGCGTATACCGGTATCGATGGCCCCGGTGGCGTTCATTACACCGAGGAAGCCGCCGAGAAACAGTACGAACAGGGCCACATCAATGGCGTTGGCCACGTAACTGTCCGGATCATAAAATCCGGCCGTGGGCGCGAGCATGATGTCCATAAAGCCTTGGGGATGGGGGTCGACCGTCTGATAGGTGCCGGGCACGGCGACTTCACGCCCGACTTCTTCGTTCATCGCCCGGTCGTATTGGCCGGCGGGTATAATCCAGGTCAGGGCAGCAACGAGAATAATCAGCAGAAACAGAATGGTATAAGCGGTGGGGAACCGAGTTGACAAATCCTGCTCAGGGTCGTTTGGCTGATTGTCCCCGGGAATATTTGACGTGTTATCTGTGGAGGGGGGGTTATCATTCACAGCATCTCTCCTTATGTACACTGACAGCTATGGATAGAGCCAACGGCAGCTCCCGATCCAGGCTGTGAGTGCAATAGGCTCGCAGCCGGGTGGGAGCTCGAATGTCCGGTTCGTTAGAGTTACGGTAGCGAATAAGCCAGGCAAGAATTTGAGGTAGGTCACTATTAATATCAATGTAATGTAAATTCTCTGGAAACCCATCAACATTCAAAAAACGAGATTTTATGCGCTTTGAAGGTATTCATGAGCGTGCCATTGCGCGCAAAGGTGGCGTTGAAAAGTTGAACGCCCTGCTGCTAAAACTGCCACCGGCCACTGAGCTGGAGGCGCGAACGGATGATCGCTATCTCTCGGAAATCACCCGTTGTGTATTCAAGGCGGGGTTTGTCTGGCGCGTTATTGAGAACAAGTGGGCGGATTTCGAAACGGCCTTCCACGGGTTTGTACCCGCCTACTGGCAGCAAGTACCGCCGGACGTTCTGGAGGAGTTGGCTCGTGACGTGCGTATTGTGCGCAACATGCAGAAGATCCGCACGGTGCCGGAGAATGCCCGCATGATTGTGGATGCGGCGCGCGAACATGGCAGCTTCGGTGCCTTCCTGAAGCAGTGGCCGTCAGACGACCAGGTTGGCCTGTTGCTGTGGCTCAAGCGCCATGGATCCCGCCTCGGCGGCAACAGCGCACAGTATTTCCTGCGTGGAGTGGGCTGGGACGGGTTTATCCTGTCGAACGAAGTGGTGGCGGTTTTGCGTCATGCAGAACTGCTGGACGCATCGCCAGGTAGCAAAAAAGGCCTGCAGCAGGCGCAGGCAGCATTCAACAACTGGCATCAGGAAACGGGTATGCCCTACAGCCATCTTTCGCGGATTGTCTCCTGCTCAGTGGATAGTTAAACCTCAGCGCCGCATGTCTCAGCTGTAATGGTCAATTTTCATCCAACTGATTTATAGTCTGATGATCAATCAGGAGGGCTGTGTCATGACCACACTGCGTAACACCTTTCTCGGATTTGCACTCGCGCTGGCTTCTGTTATAGCGATCACAGGCGCAAGCCAAGCTATGGCTGCAAGCGCGGAAGACCTTGATCGCAATGCCAAACAGGCACTGGAAACACTCTACAAAGCTCAACCCGTTGCTAAAACCCTGTCTGGCGACGCCAAAGCGATATTGGTATTCCCCAACATCGTTAAAGCCGGGCTGGTGTTTGGTGGCAGCTACGGCGAAGGCGTTTTGTTGAAAGGCTCAGAGGTGACGGATTACTACAATTCGGTTACCGGCTCCTGGGGCTTGCAGGCAGGTGCTCAGTCCTATGCCTATGCGGTTTTTCTGATGACAGATAAGGCTGTATCCTATCTGGAAAAATCGAAAGGCTGGGAGATTGGTGTCGGCCCGACGGTGGTGTTGGTGGATGAAGGCGTGGCGAAAAACCTCTCAAGTTCGTCGCTTAAAAACGATGCCTATGCATTTATCTTCAGCCAGCAAGGCCTGATGGCCGGGCTGAGTATCGAAGGCACCAAAATATCCCGCATTAACCGTTGAGTTATATCAACCTGCTGTTGGGTGCTTACATGCCCAACAGCAGCGCCAGCTCACAAAACACCACGCTGGCACCCAGTGTGTCGCCGGTGTAACCGCCCAATTGCTGCTGCAAATACCAACCCCACACCAGGGCAACCGTCAAAATGGCGGTTATGGCCACCAGCAACAACCCCGGCAGCCAGGGGCTGAAAATCAAGACTGTTACTGCGGTAAATACAATGCTGACAAGCAGGCGCTTGCGAGAGAAGCCTCCCGCCACGGGCTTGCTTTTGCTTTTGGCCGGGTCGGTGACATAAGGCAGAAAGGCCATCAGTAACAGGGGTGTCAGGCGGCTGATTGCAGGGGCGACCAGCAACGCCAGCCAAACGTTCCGGGCATCCAGCAGCAACGCCGCTTTCAGGCCGAGAGCCATCACTAGTGCAACGGTCCCATAGGTGCCAATGCGGCTGTCTTTCATGATTTCCAGACGCTTTTCAACGGTATAGCCACCACCTAGCGCATCCACGCTGTCGGCAAGGCCGTCTTCATGAAAAGCGCCTGTAATAAACAGGTGGAAACAAAGCACCAGAAGTACACAGATCAGTGGGCTCCAGGCCAGGCTGAGCAGTGCGAACAATCCGGCATACAGCGCGCCCAGAAACAGGCCTATCAGTGGAAAGTACATGCTGCACTGGTTCATCAGCTTCTGGGAATAATCGATGCGTACCAGCATGGGAATGCGGGTGAGAAACCCAATGGCTAACCAGAAGGCTTGCCATTCATTTGATATCGATTTTGTTTCGGTAGGCATTGGCGGCTCCGTTCAGCAGAGGGTGTTCCCTCGGGCAGTGAAACGCCAGCTATCGGGAGCGTCAGAAAGGTATCATGGCTTTAAATTTTTTTCCTGATTGAATAGCGCTCTCTAGCCTTTAACCAAGAGTCGCTCGCTTGGTTGGAATCGGATCCGGAGACCTTTGGGAAACGAATGCTTCCGTTTAGAAATAGCCCTGTATGACACGGTGAACTACACTTTTAGAAATAATGCGAATTCGCGGTTAGCAGATGAGTGGCTCATGACAGGACAGTCTGATCAGAGTCAGTGGCGTACCGATACTGACTCTTTGCTTCGGAAACTGGTTTCAGCTATTCCCGACATGCTTAGTACCTACTGGCTAAGCGCCGATGGGGAGTCCCACCGGTTTGTGTTTATCAGCGAACATGTGCAAAGCGTTCTGGGCATTGCCCCGGAGGTACTTCGGGAAAACGCGGAAGCTATGTTTTCTGCGGTGCATCCGGAAGATTTGCCTGGTTTGAAGGTCAGTGTTGCAGAGTCTGCTATTACTCTTAGCCGATGGCATCGCCAGGCACGCCTGAGAATGAAGGCCGGGCACTATGATTGGTTTGAGGTCAATTCAATGCCCGAGCGCCAGGCAGACGGAAGCACCGTCTGGTATGGCCAATTCCACAACATACAGCGCTACAAAGATCTCGAGCGCACACTCAGAGAGCGTGAGACTGAGTCTGCCTTTCAGGCTGATTTTCAGAAGCTGATTGCCAACCTGTCTACCAAATTTATCAATCTTGGCATTGGCGCCATTGATCAGTGCATTACCGAGTTACTGCGCGCTATCGGCGTTTTTTTTGAGGTAGATCGCGCTTACCTGTACGAGTTCTCGCCGGACTATCATGTTATGGATAACACCTACGAATGGTGTTCGGGCGGCGTGCCAGCGCTCATCGACAGTCAGCGTAATGTGCCTACTGACGGTTTGGAGTGGTGGCAATGCAAGATCAATGAGATGGTTAGTGGCAACCGGGTCATTTTTGTTGAAGAGATTGAGCAGATACCTGCCGGACCCGAGCGCACCACGTTGGAGCAACAGGGTGTCAGTTCCATGTTCTGCGTACCGGTTCGGGTCCGGGGCCTGGTTACCAGTTTTTTTGGCGTGAGCTCACTGCGCAAACGGGCCTGGCGCGAAGATCAGGCTGACCTTCTGATTATCGTATCGGGCTTGCTCTCCGGAGCACTTGAGCGCCACCGCCTGGAGAGCGAACTCCTCAATCAGTCCATTCGTGATCCATTAACCGCCTTGCATAACCGTCGGTATCTGATGCCCAGGCTCAATGAAATGCTCAGCCGCGCCAGTCGCCACGGTGAACACTTTACCCTGGCGATGTTTGACCTGGATCGCTTCAAACACATTAATGATTCCAACGGGCACCTGGGGGGAGATTTCTGTCTGCGTACGTTTGCCGACATTCTTCTTGAACAGACCCGGGAGACCGACGTCGTGGCACGATTCGGCGGGGAGGAGTTTGTGGTTGCGTTCAGTGGTGTGAGCCAGGCGGATGTGCGGGACACCGTAAGCCGCATTATCCGCTCGGTACGAAATCACAACTTCGTTTTTGAAAGCTGTGTGGTGCCGTTGACGGTCAGTGCGGGAATCGCCGCCATCGGGGAACTGAATGACATCCCGGCCTCGCCGGATCCGCTTATCCGATTGGCAGACGACCGGCTCTATCGCGCAAAGCAGGCCGGGCGTGACTGTCTTGTTGATGCATCAGGAGTATCGCGCATATAAAACAAGAGAATTTCACCTAATATTCCGTTTTGGTATATCCTTAGAATTAAAGTCTGAGGTCCCGCCGCAACGAAGGTGAACGTCATGAGCAATCCGATCGTCCAGCATTTTTTCGATGAATCCACCAATACATTCAGTTATGTCGTGCGTGACCCCGCTAGCCCGGCCTGTGCCATTCTCGATTCGGTGCTCGATTTTGACTACGCCGCAGGCGTCACCAATGTGCGCTCAGCGGATGAGATTGTTGAGTACGTTCAGTCAAACGATCTGAAGGTTGAGTGGATTCTGGAGACGCATGTTCATGCGGACCACCTCTCCGCTGCGCCTTATCTCCATGAAAAACTCGGTGGAGAAACCGGTATTGGTGCCCATATCCGCGACGTTCAGGAGATTTTTGGCAAGGCCTTTAATGCCGGCACAGAATTCGCCCGCGATGGCAGCCAATTTGATCGCCTGTTCAAGGACGGTGATATCTTCGTTATTGGGGGGCTTGAGTGCCGCGTAATGCACACGCCGGGCCACACGCCTGCGTGCCTGACCTATGTAATCGGTGACGCGGCATTTGTGGGCGACACTCTGTTCATGCCGGATTATGGAACCGCTCGCTGCGATTTCCCGGGTGGCGATGCCCGTGTACTTTACCAATCAATCGGCAAGGTTTTGTCGCTGCCCTCAAAGACCCGCATTTTCCTGTGCCATGACTACAAGGCGCCGGGGCGTGATGAGTACGCTCATCAGACAACGGTGGCGGAGCAGCGTGAGGCCAACATTCACGTACATAATGGTGTTAGTGAAGATGAGTTTGTACAGATGCGCACTGAGCGCGACGCCACCCTCGATATGCCCCGGCTGATTCTGCCGTCTGTGCAGGTCAATATGCGTGCAGGAGAGATGCCGCCGGCAGAGGATAATGGCCAGGTTTACCTGAAAATACCGGTCAACCTGTTCTGAGCGCCGAATGAACTTGAAACGCTATTTACCTATTCTCCAGTGGGCGCCGAAATACGGTCGCAGTCAGGCCACCAGTGACTTGGTGGCTGCGGTTATCGTGACCGTTATGCTCATTCCGCAGTCCCTTGCCTACGCGCTGCTGGCGGGCTTACCGGCGCAGATCGGCCTTTATGCCAGTATTCTTCCGCTGATGATTTACGCGATCTTTGGCACAAGTCGCACACTTTCGGTCGGGCCGGTGGCGGTCGCATCTCTCATGACCGCTGCTGCACTGTCGCCGCTGGCGGAGGCCGGGAGCCCTGAGTACGTCGCCGGGGCTGTTTTGCTGGCAATAATGTCAGGGCTTATGCTCACGATGATGGGTATTCTGCGGCTGGGGTTTCTGGCTAACTTTCTAAGCCATCCCGTGATATCCGGTTTTATCACCGCCTCCGGCATTGTGATCGCTGCCAGCCAGCTCAAGCACATTTTTGGCGTACAGGCTTCGGGCCAGAACCTGCTGACGATCGGTCAGTCGCTGATTTTGTCGATAGGCGATACCAATATATCAACGCTTGCCATTGGTACCGGTGCACTGGTGTTTCTTATGTTCGCCCGAAAGTACCTTAAACCGCTCTTGATACGCACAGGTGTGGGCGCGCGCTCTGCTGATATCGTCACCAGAACGGCGCCGATTCTGGCGGTGCTGATCACCACGCTGGTTGCCTGGCAACTCCAACTGGACACTCAAGGCGTGCGTTTGGTCGGTGTTGTGCCCTCGGGACTTCCTGAGCTGACAATGCCTTCAATGGACTGGGGCTTGTGGCAGCAGCTTGCGGTCAGTGCCTTGCTGATCAGCGTCGTTGGATTCGTAGAATCGGTTTCCGTAGGGCAAACGCTGGCGGCAAAACGGCGCCAACGGATCGACCCGGATCAGGAGCTGATCGGTCTGGGTACCGCTAACCTTGGTGCAGGTTTATCAGGAGGAATGCCCGTAACCGGCGGCTTTTCACGATCGGTTGTCAACTTTGATGCAGGCGCAGAAACTCCGGCCGCCGGGGCGTACACAGCCGTCGGGATTGCACTGGCTACGCTGTTTTTGACGCCGGCCATTGCCTATCTGCCACAGGCAACGCTGGCGGCGACCATTATTGTTGCAGTGGCGACGCTGATCGATCTGCCAGCACTGGGCCGCACGTGGCGTTATTCGCGCACCGATTTTGGTGCCATGCTGGCAACTATTTTTCTGACTCTCGCGCACAGCGTTGAGGCGGGCATAATTGCGGGTGTGGCGCTCTCTATCGGCCTGTTTCTCTATCGCACCAGCCAGCCGCACAGCGCGGTCGTGGGTCGGGTTCCCGGCACCGAGCACTTCCGCAATGTACTTCGTCACGACGTGCAATTGTGTCCGAAAGTCACATTTTTACGGGTGGATGAAAGCCTGTATTTTGCCAATGCGCGCTTTCTGGAAGAGACGGTGATGGATCTGGTGTTTAGCAAACCAGAGCTGAAAGATCTGGTGCTGGTATGCCCGGCGGTCAACCTGGTGGATGCCTCGGCGCTGGAAAGCCTTGAGGCAATTAATGAGCGCCTGAAAGATGCCGGAGTGTGTTTGCATCTCGCCGAGGTGAAAGGACCGGTAATGGACCGTCTGAAAAATACGGAATTGCTTGCTCATCTGAGCGGACAGGTGTTTCTGAGCACGTATGAGGCCTGGCAGACACTCACCGGCAGCCTCGTTTCCCTTAAAAAAACCGCCTGAATAGAGCGGGTTTTCCGAGATTCTGTGCTCGGATTGCACAGATCATTGGCCGCTTGACGGTTGAGGTCGTTATCATGGGAATCTGTTCCAGATTTCAGTGGGCGTTTTCATTATGGGCATGACCGATAATCTGCTATCAACCGGGCAGTGGCTGGTAACTCTGGCTCTGTTCCTGTTGATTCTGGTGCAGGCGGCTCGCTCGGTACGCTGGAGCAACCTGCGTTCAGACAACGCGTTGCAGCATTCGTTTTTTGGCGCGGCTGTGGTGCTGGGCTTCATTTGGCAGTTGCGGGCGGGTATCTATCCCGGACTCGCCATTCATATCTTCGGTATTACTGCGGTTACGCTGATACTGGGCTGGGCACTGGCGGTGTTTGCGGGGCTGTTGGCCCTGGTCATTACCGTCATCACCGGCCGAGAGCCTGTGTTGATGTTCGCAGCAAATGGGCTGGTGACGGTTATGGTTCCAGCACTCGTGACTCAAGGCATCATGCTCTGGGAGAGGCACCGTAATTTCCGCAATTTTTTTGCTTATATCTTTTTCTGCGGGTTTTTCGGGGCCGGTATTTCAGTAGCTGTTGCCGGCTTGTTGATGTGCCTGATGCTCTGGGTCAGTGGTGTCTACGAGTTTTCCGAGCTGGTTCACGATTACCTGCGGTACTTGCCACTGTTCATGATACCGGAGGGGTTTGTGAACGGCGCAATTGTTACCGGCCTGATGGTATTCCATCCGGAGCGGCTGACAACGCTGGATCAACGACGCTACCGATAACGAGCCTGCACGCAACCGGCTATCAGTTGTCCGCTTCGCCGGCGCTTAGTGGCTCCAGAACGTCACCTACGATAGCGGCGTGCTGATGCCATTGCTGCAACCACCCCAGTACCTCGCCTGCCGGCATCGGGCGCGCAATCCCGTAACCCTGAATACAATCACAGCCTAGCTGAACTCTTATCGATCTTCACCAGACCAACTGGCAAGGTGCGCAGGCAAGCCTCCTCTGTCATCGTAGTTGACCGCGCGGTCGAGTTCTTCGGGATGATAATAACGCCCAGGTTCGTCCAGATGGACGCGGCTGATTGATAGCAACTCGATGAATTCTTCGCCGTTTTTTCGGCGGCTCCAGATCTCACCACGCCAGTGATCTGTTTCTTTAATACGTCGCCACATGGAGCGATAATAGGCTGGAGAGTGGCGGCCAGAACTTGGAATGGATGGGTTAAGGCCCAGCACATCACTCCGGTTGTAACCGGTGATGCGGGAGAAGGCCGGGTTTACATCCAGTATGCGGTTGTTCTGGTCCGAAATGACGATGGCTTCATGGCTGCGATCAAACACACTGGCCGCAATGCGCAAACCACGCTCACTGTGTTTGCGATCTGAATGTTGCTCATGACAGCGATGAAGCCCGGCGCTACGCTCTGCTCGGCGCCGATCGGGACACCATGGAGATGAACCCAGAAAGGCATACCCGCGCGATCAAGAATCAGAACCATATTGCGGCTGGCGCTCGCAACCAGTGACAAGCGTTTCAAGTCAACCTCGGGAGTGGGCATTTTATGTTCCGGATGATCTGACTCTGACATGGTTAATTCTATGGTCACTTTTTAGTTGCGCCATCGGGAATGCTTTTGCAGCTTTCGTTGCAGGGTTCGCCGGTGCATGTGCAGAACTCTGGCCGTGGCAGAGACGTTGCCGTCATGCTCGTTGAGCACCCTCTGAATGTGTTCCCACTCCATTTCTTCCACCGAAGGCGGTTCCTCACGCAGTTCTGGTGTCTTGGTCAGAGCTTCGAAACCGCACAGGAGCTGGTGAACCGTAACCGGTTTACAAAGATAGTTGACTGCGCCCCTGCGCATGGCCTCAACAGCCGTGGCAATACTGCCGTAGCCTGTCAGCACAAGAATGTCCAAATCTGGCTGTTTGGCGAGGAGCTCAGGCAGCAGTTGCAGGCCACTCTCGCCCGCGAGGTTCAGATCCAGAACGCACTTCCGGAAAACCTGGTCCTCCAAGGCATGGAGCGCCTCCGAATGACAATGGGTTGCGGTGGCGTCGATCCCCTGCCGGCTCAGCGCTCGCTGGAGTATTTGCAGGAAGGCGGTGTCATCGTCAATAAGTAGCCAACGGTCTTGAGCGATCATCGGTTAGCCCCCATGTTTGCGTTAACCGCTCGGGCTTCGGGCAAATCGATGATCATGGTGGTGCCATGCTGGTCGACCCGCGCCTTGAGGGTGCCACCAAGGCGCTGAATCGTTGCATTGGAAAGAAAGAGGCCGACGCCGAGGCCATTCTCTGAACCCACGATCTGTTCGCCCGGGGTCTTCTGGAGGGCGTCTTCCAGGCCATCTCCGTGGTCCTCCACGACCATTTCGATTCTGCTGGATTCGGCGCAGCGCACGCTGACAGCTACCCATGATGGACTGGCCGTCAAGGCGTTCGCAAGCAGGTTGAGGATGGCTTGATCCAGGGTGGCGTCAACCGCAACCCGACAATCCGGAACCGCTTCCGACCATTCAATGGGCGCAGCCGGCCACAAGAGTGTTGCGGACTCTCTTAGCCGTGCTACCCAGTCCGGAATCCTGAGGCTTTCAAGTTGTGCGGTTTTCGCTTGTATTGCCGAGCTGGAAAGTTGCTGCAGATGCTTGCTACAAAGGCCAAGTTGTTGCTCCATCAGGCTCAGGTCATCGGCGAGATCCGGATCTGGAAAGGTAGAACGGATTTCATCAACCAGTAATGTCATGGTGTTCAAAGGCGTGCCCAGACGATGGGCAACGGCTGCGGCAGAAAGCCCCAGAGCAATGATCTGTTCATCGCGCAGGCGTGTCTCGCGGATGGTCGACAGTTGCTCCTGCTGCTGGCGCAATCGCCTTGCCAGAGAACCCACAACCAGAAGCAGGATTGCCGCCGTCATGGCAAAGGTGACCCACATGCCGGCCAGGTGCAATTGCGCCAGATTGGCGTTGTGATGTTCGTTGGTGATTGGCGTATGCCATATTACCAGTACTGTGTAGGCGGCGATGCCAAAGAGAGTCAGGGCGATGCTCTGGCTCAGCGGCACCAGAATGATTGCCACGGCGATTGGCAGCAATAACAGGGATACCAGAGGGTTGGTGTAGCCGCCTGTCAAAAACAGCCAGCCACCTATCAAGACCAGATCAAGAGCCAGGCCGGCACTGACACTGGAGGGGGAGCGTGGCGGCCTCCGGGTAAACCAGAGCCACCCCAGCGTCGCGAGAACACCATAGAGCAGGCACAGCGCCAGTGCTTCAGCACGGTAGACAAGCGTTACAACCGTTTCTGCCACCGCCAGAGCGGTAAGCTGCAGGCCAACAACGGCAAGGCGCATGCTCAGCAGGTAGCGTGCTGCTTGTTGAAAGCCTGTTTGAGAGTGAGTGAGCCATTCCATGGCGTGGATTCTAGCAGGGCGGCGCAGGTAGCGGTGGATCAGGTGCGTGCTTTTGGCGGCTTTCCTGATAATAGTTGATGGACATCAAGGTGGAAAATAGCAAACCAGACGCTGGCTGACGACGTCGCCCGTTAGCTGCAGCGGGTTGGTGTGAAGATCAAAAATTTGCAGTGCCTGTTCCGGCGTAGCATGCGGATTGTGGGCTGTTCCGGGTAACCGTTCAGGCTGATAGATGCAGTTGGGACCATTGGGGAACAGGGCAACATACGCGATGCCGGTTTCCACAAGATCCTGGAAAAAATGCGAGCCATAGGAAAGGTCCGGAACCATATCACCCTCCATTTCTGCTACTTCAACCAACACGGCAACTCCTGCTATATCCGCAAACCGAACCGGCACGCCCAATTCAGGGCTGCTGGTTCCCCAACGGCCGGGACCAATAAGCATGGTGGTGTCGTTGCTGTGACGAACCTGCTCGCCCACAAGGCGGGCCACTTCGTAGCGCTGGCTGACATTCAACCTGCTGTATACCGCTGCGTTCACTCTGATAACACGCTGGATGCTCAGGTTTATGTTGCCGCCCATAAAGTTCCCGGATGTGCGAAAAAGAAGCTCCTGCGTGGATATTTCTGCAGGAATTCCGGTGGCCATGGTTTCACCGATTGTCGCCAATGGACGGCATTGCACCAGGTTGAAAGTCGGCTCCCCGTCGTTGTTCATATGCAGGGTAAATTCAACATCTACCGGATGCTGATAGCCGGTCTCCAGAGTTTGCAGCAGGTTTGACAGGCGGCTGACAAACCGGCTGTTGCGCACCAGTGGCTTGAACGTCAGCCGCCATACCGGAGCCGGCAGGCCCAGCTCCTCTGCCCGTCGGCTGGCTGCCCGGTCCACTTCGCCGAGGTGGCGCAGGGGGAGGTCTGCCACGTCTCTCACGAGCAGGCTCAAAGGGCAGGTAGTCAGTTTGCCTTCCCACAGATCCAGCACGTCCAGAAGGTGTTGGGAAAAACGGTAGCTTTCATCAAGATTGCGAAACGGCTGGCGGTTGGGGTAGTCCAGCGCCATAACGCACGCATGGTCACCTTCAATCCGGTCAACGGCACGGGTCCCGAGCCCCATGACCAGACGCACCATGCCGGCGGTCGGGTCCATATCAGTATCCCAGGCAAAGGTATTGCGGGAAACGCCAACGCCGGCGGCATCCGGTAAGTAGTAACGCCCATGAAAACGGCCGTTGACTCGTTGAATCAACAACGCCATAGGCTCCTCTCGCTGATCCAGCCCGCGTTGCTTGCGGTACACCAACGCGTCTTCGCTCATGGTAGAGGCGTAAACCTGTCGGATCGCATCCTCCAGCGCTGTAAGCCGAAGCTCTGGAGCGCCCTGGTTTACCAGAAAAACGCTGTCGTATTTGCCGGCAAACGCATTACCGAAGCCATCTTCCTGAAGACTGCTTGAGCGTACGAGAATCGGGTACTGCCCGTAATGATCCAGGAGCCGAGCCAGCTCTGTCCGGATTTCCGGAGGAAAACTGCCTTTCAGAATGTTCTGCTGAAGCTGCACGGCCTCAGTGAAATAACCGTCGGTCGAGCGTTGGCGCATAATCGCTGGCCACAGGCCGTTGTGAACGAGGAATGCGTAATAGGCATCTGAGCCCAGATAGCTGGAGTCGTGTGGCTCCAGGTTTTCTTGCCAGATGTCGGGCTGATTGGCGAGCAGAATGCTTCTGGCTATCAACATGCCTGTGGCTTTGCCGCCAATGTAACCGCTGCCGATCATTCTGGCGCGAATCGCGAGCAGGCTCTCGAGGCTGAGGTAACGTTTAGCGAGATCCAGCATGCGTGGATCCCGGCTGATCAGAACATTCAGTACGCGATCCAGAATGTCTGCTGATTGTTCATCATCATCGGTCTCAAGCGCGCTGGCGACCTGCAGAAACAGGCGGTCCCAGTAGTCCAGGAGTGGTTGGCGATTCAGCTGGGCAAGTTCCAGCCCGGCCTGAAGCCGGGTTGCGTCGCTGCTGTCGGTGACGGGCACAAAACGCCCGTTGCGCTCCCTGTGTGGCAGAAACATGGTAGGGGATTGTCGGCACCAGGCCTTGATGGGCTGGATCTGAACGTCGTCGCCGAGGCGGTGAACATCCACCATCACCTGTGTCGTTTGCCGGATACGGTCCAGTGTGGTGTGAGAGTGTCGGTCCGGATAGAGCGCAAACCAGGCGACCGTATCCAGCTCAAAGAGGAATGGACAGACCACACGGAAAAAGTTGCCCACCATGGCGTCAGTGGCCCAGGCGTTGAGCAGATCACTCAAACAGTCGCACACGTAGAATGCGCCGCGGCCATGCTCTTCAATCAGACGCCAGACCCTGCCTGTAAAGGCTTCAAAGCCATCCAGGGCGTCAACGTTTTCGATGTGAATGTTGGGTTTTGCGGACACCAGCGGGGGGTGCTGGCCAAAACGGAGGTAGATAATACGGCGCCCGGCAGACGCCGCAGACTCAATAAACGGGGTAACGAATCGGCGATAGTCGTCCAGGTCGTTGATACGCCAGACAACGTTATCACCAATTCGCAAACCATCGAGCACATCGTCAAGCCCCGGGAGGCCGGTAGAAACCCGGGTGTTATCCTGTGAGTTTCCGCCGCTCCCGGGCATGAGATCTTGCTCCGTGGTCAGATAACGCCCATGGCCTCCATGGCGCGCGCTACTTTGATGAAGCCAGTGATGTTGGCGCCCAACACATAGTTGCCTTCTGCGCCGAATTCCGCCGATGTTTCATAACAGCTCTTGTGGATATCGATCATGATGTCCTGAAGGCGCTTTTGAGTATAGTCGAAGGACCAGGAGTCACGGCTGGCATTCTGTTGCATCTCCAATGCAGAGGTTGCAACGCCGCCGGCATTGGCGGCTTTGCCTGGGCCATACATCAGCTTTGCTTGCTGGAAGATAGCGATACCTTCCGGCGTTGTAGGCATGTTAGCGCCTTCCGCAACGGCAATGCAGCCATTTTCAACCAGGGTTTTGGCGTCGTTGGCGTTAAGCTCGTTCTGGGTGGCGCAGGGCAATGCGATGTCGCAGGGAATAGACCAGATACTGCCGCCTTTGACGTATTTTGCGTCTTTGTGGAACTCGGTGTAGGCGCTGAGACGACGACGTTCTACCTCTTTGATCTGCCTGAGAGCGGCCAGATCAATGCCCTTTTCGTCTACGACGATGCCGCTGGAGTCGGAGCAGGCAATAACTTTAGCGCCCAGTTCATGAGCTTTGGCAATGGCATAGATTGCGACGTTGCCTGATCCGGAGACAACCACTTTCTTGCCTTCCAGGGAGTCACCACGAGCCTTCAGCATTTCGTGGGTAAAGAAAACGGTGCCGTAGCCGGTTGCTTCAGTGCGCGCTCGGCTGCCGCCCCAGTCCAGGCCCTTGCCGGTTAGCACAGAGGATTCGTAACGGTTGGTGATGCGCTTGTACTGGCCGAACAGATAGCCGATCTCGCGACCGCCCACGCCGATATCACCGGCGGGAACGTCTGTATATTCACCAATGTGGCGATACAGTTCGGTCATCAGACTCTGGCAGAAGCGCATGATCTCGTCATCCGAGCGGCCTTTCGGATCAAAATCGCTGCCGCCTTTACCGCCGCCGATGGGGAGGCCGGTCAGGGCGTTCTTGAAGATCTGCTCGAAACCCAGGAATTTGATGATGCCGAGGTATACAGACGGGTGGAAGCGCATGCCGCCCTTATAAGGCCCCAGAGCACTGTTGAATTCCACGCGAAAAGCACGGTTGATGTGGATTTCACCGTTATCGTCCTGCCAGGGCACACGAAAAATAATCTGGCGCTCAGGCTCGCAGATGCGCTGAATGATCTTCTTCTCGGCAAATTCCGGGTATTTCACCAGAACGGGCCCCAGTGTTTCCAGAACTTCGTGCACTGCCTGGTGGAACTCGTTTTCACCCGGATTGCGGTGCAGAACGTCTTCGTAAATCAGCTCCAGTTTCTCATCAAGTCGGGCGGCCATACAGTATTCCTCGTTTCGGTTCTTGCTTATTGCAGGAGAGTGGAAAGGATGGTGGAAAAATGGGGCGGTGATTTCATCATATTGGAGGGCGCTTAGCAAGAGATGCTCGGTTTTGGTGCATTAAGACTATACCCCCATAGAGATGCGGCATTGTGTCTCACGCGCTCAGGAGCTGGCGCGTTTATCATTCCCCGACATTTTGATTCAGGCACGCTCGCCCAAGGGGAATCAGCAGTATGAAGGATCGAGCATTTTCCAGGCTTACACGGATGGTTGTTATCGGTTTCGCGGGGCTCCCGGGGCTCGTATTGGCACAGACTGCCGGGGAAGGAGTGGTCATTCGTGTAACGGAAGGGCGCCTGAGTGACAGCTCTGATGCGGTATTGGCAAGCGAGCCGGTAAACCGGCTGGCGTCTGACCCTTCTGTCTCCCTCTCACGGATGGGAGGCCGCGGCCTTGAGCCTGTGGTGCGAGGCCAGAGTCAGGAGCGAGTGGATGTGTTGCTCGATGGTATCCGTGTGGAAGGCGCTTGTCCTAATCGAATGGATCCGCCAACCAGCCGGCTGAGCAGCGCATTGGCGCCGTCGTTAAAGGTAATGACGAACAATCGCACCTTGCGCTGGGGGCCCATCGCTGGCGGGCAGATAATTGCAACCACCGCGGACCCGCAATTCAATGGCAATGCGACCACAGGACAGGTAACCATTGGTGGAGCGGACAACGGCAATGGCAAGCTGGTAAACGCCGCAGCTGCAGTAGGTAATGAGGATGCCTGGTTAAGGCTTTCCGGTGGCTATGACGAAGCAGACGACTACGAAGACGGCGATGGTAACAAGGTGCGCAGCGCCTATGAAAATGCCGAAGGCCGTGCTGATGCAGCCTGGACTGCCGAGAGCGGTTTCTTCATCAAGGGCATGGTCAGCCGTCAGGAAGAAAGCGACGTGAAATACGCCGGCTCCGGCATGGATGCTCCGCAAACCGACACAGATCTGTATCGCATGGAGATCGGGTCTCCGGTGGCTAAAGGTGAGTGGAGCCTGCTGGCCTGGCAGGCGGATGTTGATCACATCATGGACAACTTCAGCCTGCGCCCTGCGGGCATGATGAAAATGCAGACCGACTCCATTACTGAAACCCGTGGCCTGCGCTTTATCCTTGATCAAAGCCCCAATAGCTTAACCGACTGGGCAGTAGGCGCAGATCTGGAAACCAACGACTGGGATGCCACCCTTTCCAACGTTACCAATCCCATGCCAATGGCTGTGTCATTCATGTGGCCGGGAGTAGAGCGTGAGCGTGCCGGGCTTTTCGCCGAGGGCTTCCGGCGCCTGGGTCGCGACGTAAAAGTGGGGACCGGTCTTCGGTATGACCGTGTGGAAATGGATGCCACCAAGGCTAACGATGTCGCGAGCATGGGTCTGACGCCGGCCATGCTTTACCGGAGTGCATACGGTACGACAGATGTGGAAGTTGAAGACAACAATGTCAGTGGGTTCGTATCCAGTGAATGGCGTTTGCCGCAGAATCAGGCGCTGACTCTTACCGCCAGCCGCAGCGTGCGAAGCCCGAGTGTTACCGAGCGCTACCTGGCCCGCAATACCATGAGTGACAGCTGGATTGGTAACCCCGATCTGAATACTGAAAAACATTACAAACTGGAGCTGGCTCTGAGCGGCAGCAAGAACCAGTGGAGCTGGAAGCCGGTCGTCTGGATCGACCAGGTGGACGACTTCGTGCTGCGTTATAAAGAAACGCCGACTGATACTCGCTACAAGAATATTGATGCGCGCCTGCTGGGTGTTGAGGCGACGGTTGGCTGGACTGATGGCACATGGAGCAGCAGCAGTGCGCTGGCCTCTGTCCGCGGCGAAAATCGTGACGATAACAAGGCGCTGGCGCAGATTCCGCCGGTGCAGTTTGTGCAGACACTGGGCTGGCAGAGCATGGGTCACAGCATTGAAGCCCGGTGGCAACTGGCCCGCCGCCAGGATCGCATTGATCCACAATCCGGGCTGGATGCGGGGACTTCTCCCGGATATGGCGTGTTTAACCTCTCTGGTAGCCACCCACTGATGGAGTACCTCACCCTCAACTGGGCTCTGGATAACCTGTTTGATAACACCTGGGCGCCTCACGTTAGCCGTGCAAACACTGATCCGTTCAATCCTGATGCGGTGCGTGTGAACGAGCCGGGGCGCACGTTGCGTGCTGCGTTAACGGCCAGGTGGTAAACCCTGCAATGGCGGTTGCCCGCTACTCATAGCCAGCGGGTAACACTTCGCCCCGTGCGGGACTAACTCCTCTGCACGGGGCTTTTTTATGGGTGCTTTTGTAAGTTGTCTTTGGCGATGGTTGGTGTTGGTTTTACCAAAGGTAACCTCTGATTTAGGGTAAGTTAGTGTGTCTTCGTCCTGAGTATATTGATAACCTGTGGTTATTAACTAATAACTGTTTTCGGAGTGACTGGTGATGAAGCTTGTTGCCGTGCTGGGCACGATCATTCTTGGGTGGGTTTTCACCGGATCAGCTTTGGGTAATGAAACACCAGCAAGGCCGGAAACAGTTCCTGTTGAGCGCAGTGAGCTTCAGGAAACACTGGTTCTTGATGGTGTGATCGAGGCAGTTCAGCAGAGCACCGTGTCCGCACAAACCAGCGGTACTGTGCAGCGTTTGCCCTTTGATGTGGATGACTCAGTGGTCGCCGGCGACCTGATTGTGCAACTGGATGACAGTGAGCAGCGCGCCCGGGTCAACCAGGCGCAGGGTGGTCGGGACGAAGCAAGAGCCGCTCTCGAAGATGCTCGGCAGCAGTTTGACCGAATTGAAGCTGTGCACGAGCGTGGCCTTGTTTCGCGGCAGGAGTTTGATCGCGCCAGGAACAATCTGGCGGGCGCCCAGGCACGGCTTGAGCGCGCTGAAGCGGCCTTGGCAGAAGCCCGCGAACAATTGAGTTATACCCGTATAATCGCGCCTTATGGTGGCATACTGACAGAACGTCACGTGGAAATCGGCGAGTCCGTCAGCCCCGGACAGCCCCTGCTTAGCGGTCTGTCTCTGGAACAGCTGCGGGTTGTTGTGGACTTGCCCCAGCAGTACGCAGACCTTGCCCGACGCGAGCGTCAGGCACAGGTCACACTTGCCGATGGCCGGGTTCTGGAAACCGGAGCGATGACGTTTTATCCCTACGCCAATCCAGCCACTCATACCTTCCGTTTACGCATGCGCCTGAATGAGCCCAACGGATCCCTGTTTCCGGGCATGTTGGTCAAGGTCGGTGTTCCGGTTGCGACTCGTGAGGCACTCTGGATTCCCGCCGGCAGCCTTGTCCGTCGCAGTGAACTGAGGGCGGTTTTTGTGCTGGACGAGCAGGGCCGCCCGCGGTTGCGCCAGGTTCGTACTGGCGTTCAGCAGGAAGGCCAACTGGAAATCCTGGCGGGCCTGAGCGAGGGCGAACAGGTTGTCATCCATCCCGGTGAGCTGGTTGGTACAGATCGCCTGAATACGCCAGCAAGCCCCGTCTCTGGCGAGAAGGCGAATAAGGAGGCAGGGAATTGAGTCGCGAATTGCCTCCGGTCGGCCCTTCCGGGGCGATCGCCCGGATTTTTCAGGATAATCATCTAACGCCTTTGCTGGCGTTGCTCTCCATCATTCTGGGTGTGCTTGCGGTTGTGGTGACGCCGAAGGAAGAGGAGCCGCAGATAGATGTCACCATGGCAGATATCATAGTGGCTTTTCCGGGCGCCAGTACTCAGGAAGTAGAGAGCGCTATCGCAACCCCGGCTGAACAGGTGATGAGCGAAATTGCTGGTATTGAGCACGTGTATTCTGTGTCCCGCCAGGGTCAGGCCGTTATTACTGTGCAGTTTGAAGTTGGCATTCCACGAAAGGAAGCGCTGGTTCGGCTTTATAATCAGGTGTATTCGAACCAGGACTGGTTGCCGCCGGATCTGGGCGCCACTCAGCCGGTCATCAAACCCAAAGGCATTGATGATGTACCGGTGATGACACTGACCCTTTATGATCCGGTCAGTGGGCATACTGGAGAAGAAATCACCCGCCTGGCCCATATGCTGGAAGTTGCGCTCAAGCGGGTGCCCGGAACCCGGGATGTTTACACCGTGGGTGGTGTGCCCGACCGGGTTGATATTCATTTCGATGCGGCTCTGCTTGCCGGATTTAACCTCACCCTCAGCGATATTCGCGATGCTCTGAGAACGGCCAACAGCAGCAGCCAGGAAGCCCGTATTACCCGCGATAACCTCTCCATTCCGGTACAGGCCGGCACGCTGCTGGAGAACGTAGGCGATGTGCGCCGCCTCGTTGTCGGTATGCACAACGGCGCGGCCGTGTATCTGGACGATGTGGCAAGGGTCAGTCGCGGCGGTACGGTTGCAGACCAGAGCGTGATGACCGGTTTCGGGCCGGCAACGGATGCAGGCAGTGTTGGTCAGCCTGGCGATGTATATCCTGCAGTGACGCTTGCAGTGGCAAAGAAACCCGGGCAAAACGCCGTGGATATCACCACTGCAATCGAGCAGCGGCTGAAGCAGATTCGCAATCGCGCTCTGCCGGAAGGCGTGGAAGTTATTGTTACCCGGGATTATGGAAAAACCGCTTCTGCGAAGGCACAAAAGCTCATATCTGATTTGATATCCGCTACTCTGTGCGTGGTGTTGCTGGTGCTGGTGGCCATGGGCTGGCGCCAGGCGCTGATTGTGGGTGTGGCGGTACTGATCACGCTGCTACTGACGCTGGTATTCTCTTGGGTCTGGGGCTTTACACTCAACAGGGTTTCTCTGTTCGCCCTGATTTTCTCCATCGGTATTCTGGTGGACGACGGCATAGTGATCACGGAAAACATCAACCGCCGGATTCGCAATTCCAACCACCCACTAAAGGACATTATTCCGGTGGCGGTGGACGAAGTGGGCACGCCTACCATTATGGCCAGCCTGACCATTATGGCGGCTCTGTTGCCCATGGCGTTTGTAACCGGCCTGATGGGCCCTTATATGAGCCCCATCCCCATCAACGCCTCCGCCGGCATGGTGCTGTCCCAGATTGTTGCCTTTGTGGTTGCGCCCTGGCTGGCGCTTCGGTTGTTGAAGCGAAAAGCAGGCGAAACCGCCACGGAAGCTGAAGGAGCCGGCAGTTCCGCCGATGGCGTCAGCCCCATGTCCATGAAAGTATTCGGAGGCATACTCACGCCGTTTCTGGGTGAGCACCACTGGCGTCGTCGCTTTCTGGCCCTTGGGGTGATCCTGCTCACTTTGACCGCAGCCTCCTTGCCAGGGTTTCAGGCAGTGATCATGAAAATGCTGCCCTTCGACAACAAATCCGAGCTTCAGGTTGTGGTTGATATGCCCGAAAGCGCGCCGGTCGAGCAGACCCAGCGGGTGCTTATGGAAATGGGGCATTATCTGGAAGGCGTTGACGAAGTGACCAGTTGGCAGAGTTATGCCGGCACGGCCGCGCCCATCAATTTCAACGGTTTGGTACGCCAGTATTACCTGCGCAGCGACCCCTACCAGGGCGATATTCAGGTTAATCTCAGCGATGAAAGTGTGCGATCGCGGCAGTCCCATGACATAGCTCAGGCGCTGAGGGATCCGCTGACCGCCATCGGCAAGCGTTACGACGCCAGCGTCAAGATTGTTGAAGTGCCGCCGGGGCCGCCGGTGTTATCGCCCTTGGTGGCGGAAATCTACGGCGCGGACGCTGACCAGCGCGCTAGGCTGGCACGCTCGGTTGCAGCGGGTATGGCTGAAGTGCAGGGGCTGGTGGATATCGACACGACGCTTGAAGCGCCCACTCGCCAATGGGAAATTGAAGTAGATCGCGCCCGGGCGGCTCGCCTTGGCGTTTCCCAGGCCCAGGTCGTTGAGGCTTTGCAGATGGCACTGGGAGGTATGAGCGTCAGCTTTTTGCACGATCATCAAGCTAAATACCCCGTACCTATCCGAGTAACTCTTGAGGACGCCGACAAGGCGCAGCCATCGGTTCTTATGTCCTTGCAGGTGCGCAACCGTGCCGGAAATCTGGTACCCCTGGCCAGCATTGCACAGGTGCGAGAAGCCGACTGGATGGGCGCTATTTATCACAAGAACCTGCTACCGGTGACTTACGTGACCGCTGATATGGCGGGCGCGGTAGATTCACCTCTGTATGGTATGTTTGCCATGGTGTCGCGCCTGAACCGGCAAGAAGGCGCTCCCGAACAGTACTTTATTGATCAGCCACCCTTGCCGGAAAAAGGTACGCTCAAATGGGATGGTGAGTGGCAGATTACCTACGAAACCTTCCGGGATATGGGGGCCGCTTACAGCGTAGGCATATTCATGATTTTTGTGTTGCTGGTGGCGCAATTTCGTTCGTATATCCTGCCGTTGGTGATTATGGCGCCCATTCCGCTGACCCTGATCGGGATCATGCCCGGGCACGCGATGCTGGGCCGGGAGTTCACCGCAACCAGCATGATCGGGATGATTGCGCTGGCGGGCATTATCGTGCGCAACTCCATTCTGCTGGTGGTGTTTATCCAGCAGCTTCTGGAGGAGGGCGTTGAGTTGGACAGGGCCGTGGTTCTGGCGGGCGCTGTGCGCATCAAGCCGATCACCCTGACGGCCATATCGGCGATGGTGGGCGCTTACTTCATTCTCAATGATCCGATCTTCAACGGGCTGGCAATTTCTCTGATATTCGGACTTGCGCTTTCCACCCTGTTGACTGTTGTGGTGGTGCCACTGTTGTATTACACGTTGGCCAGGCGTAAGTGGGTCTAGCTGCCCGTCCAGTAACGTTGCATTTTCATAAACAGGAAAGAAGCGCTCCAGGTAATCAGCACCAACCCTGTGAGACCTTCGGTGCCAGTCAGAAAGCGCAGTGCACCAATGGGCTCGATATCACCATAGCCAACGGTGGTGAAAGTGCTGAAAGAAAAGTAAACGCAATCCAGAAAGCTTCCGTTGAAGTTGCCTGTCAGCGAGCCCCACGCATCGGCGTGGTGCATGAAAAAGTAGGCTGCAGCAAAAACCCACACCTGTGCCGTGTGCGAGAGCAGTACGCCAAGAACGGCAACGACCAGACGAAAGTGATGACGGGAGTGCATTTTAGCCAGTATTCCGCTCAGGCGGACAAGTGCCTCACGGTGCATAAGCACAACGATGACCACAATGAAGGAATTGATCACTGTGGCGCTAAACAGGTTGGCATAATCTTCTGAGAACAAACGTATAGTACTCCTGAAAGTACTTTTGAATACTGGTCCTGAGGCGTCTTACAAGACACCTCAATGATAGCACCCGTCCTGTGACGGAGCTTTATTTACCTTAGCTGGCTAACACACGATGTCCAAACGACTTATACCCGTAATTATTCTGGCAGTCGGTGTTCTGGGTTTCCTGTTCCTGAAAATGACTCGCCCGGAGCCGGCACAAGTGAGCGCAACCGAGCGCAGCTGGCGGGTGCAGGTTCAGGTTGTTGAGCCGGGACCGCACACACCGATGTTGCCATTGTACGGCGAGGTGGTCGCACCGGAACAGGTGTCGGTGGTTGCCACTCTGGCCGGTCGCGTTGGTGAGCGGCCAGTGGCCGAGGGGCAGCGGGTGAACGCCGGTGATCTGCTGGTCGCTCTGGATGCTCGCGACATTGAACCGGTGCTGGCCCAGGCGAAAGCCCAGGTGGCCGATCTTGAGGCGCAGATCCGCTCTGAACAGGTGCGCTACCGCAATGATCAGGCCGCGCTGAAAAGCGAGCAAGCGATTCTGGCCAATGCACGTCGGCAGTTGGAGCGCACCCGCTCACTGGTAGATCGTAACCTTGCCTCCCGTGAGAACCTGGAGAGCGTAACCGATGTTGCCGCCAGGGCCGAGCTCACCGTCAGTATTCGCCAGCGCGCCATTGAAGAGCATCCGGCGCGGCGACAAAGCCTGGAGGCCCGGCTGGCCCAGGCTGCGGCAACGCTTGCGACCACCCAGCGGGATGCGGAACGCTCCCGGGTTACTGCCCCGTTTGATGGTGTGGTGACGGATGTTCAGGTGGCCGTGGGCGATCAGGTATCCCGAAACCAGAAGCTGCTCTCGGTCTATGCCATAAAGGGCCTCGAGCTTCGGGCCAGGGTGTCCGATATGTATCGGGCCGAGCTGATTGGCGCCTTGGCAGAGGGCGAGAATCTTTTTGCATACAGCGATCAGCGAGAGATTCGCTTCCGGTTCGAGCGCTTCGCCGGTACCAGCGACCCTGCCGGAACCGAGGCGATTCTTGCGGTGGCCGGCGACGCCGCGGGTTTGCGCCCGGGCGCCCTGCTGCCGGTCAGCCTTGAGCGCCCGGAGCGCAGGGAAACCGTAGCCGTTCCCTTCACCGCCTTATATGGCGCAGACAGCGTGTACCTGATTACAGACGACAACCGCATGCGGCGCGTTATCGTCGAGCGGGTGGGCGAAGCGCTCTCCGCCAATGGCGAACGCCGCCTTTTGATTGCCGGTGAGGCACTGAAGCCAGGCGCGCAGCTGATTGTTACCCATCTTCCTAATGCCCTGACTGGCCTTAAAGTGAACGTTGCCGACCCGGATGAAGGTAAAGGGAGCGCCGCACAATGAGGCGCGGAAAAGGCATCATAGTTTTTTTTGTACATCACAAGGTTGCTGGCAACCTGGTGATGTTGATGATGCTGCTTGCCGGTGCCTTGGCTCTTACCCGCATGAACGTTCAGTTCTTTCCCACCTTTGCGCTGGATGTGGTCAGTGTACAAGTGGTCTGGAGCGGTGCCTCGGCGGAAGATGTGGAGCAGGGCATAACCAATCCGCTGGAGCAGCGCCTGCGCAGCGTGGACGGGCTCAAGAAGATGACCTCCACCTCGGCTCAGAGCGTGGCGTCCATCACTCTGGAGTTTGAGGAAGGTACCAATCCGATTACCGCACTGGATGATGTACGCCAGCAGGTGGATGAGTTCAACAACTTTCCTGCAGACGCCGAGGAGCCGCGGGTTGCCCGGATCGAACGCTACGAGCCTGTCGCCCGGATGCTGGTGTTCGGTGATGTTGACCGCAGCGAGCTGCGAGCCCTGGCCTACCGCTACGAGGACGAGCTCCTGCAACAGGGCATAGACCGGGTGTCTTTCAGAGGCTTGCCGGAGCAGCAGATCAGCATTGAGGTTCCGGTGGAAAGGCTGGAGACGCTGGGACTGACGCTCGGGCAGATTGCCGAACGGGTGGCTTCGGTTTCGCGGGATTTGCCCGCCGGGATAATGGCCCAGCAGGACGCGGCCCGTGAGCTGCGATCCGTAGAGCAACGGCGCAGCCCGCAGGCATTTGAATCCGTGCCCGTGCTCAGCGGTGAGCGAATTCAGCTGCGCCTGGCGGACATCGCCGATGTCCGCCAGGAAGATCGCGACAGCCAGGTGTCCCTCACCCGCAATGGTTTTCCGGCCATTGAGTTGCAGTTACAGCGATCGGAAAATGGTAATTCCCTGGCTGCGGCAAAGGTTCTGCGGCAATGGCTCGACGAGACACGGGCTACGCTGCCGCCTTCGATACAGTTGGAGGTTTACGATGAGACCTGGCAACTGCTGAACGATCGCATTTCGCTTTTGACCAGCAACGGCCTCAGCGGCCTGATCCTGGTTGTGTGCCTGCTGTATCTGTTCCTTCCGGGGCGCGTGGCATTCTGGGTGGCAGTGGGAATTCCGACGGCCTTTCTTGCGGCTCTGGGTGTGCTTTGGCTTATTGGTGGCTCCATCAACATGATCTCCCTGTTTGCGCTGATCATGGCGCTGGGGGTGATTGTGGACGATGCCATAGTGGTGGGTGAGGATGCGGACGCTCACGCCCGCATGGGTGAAGCCTCCATTTATGCCTCGGAAGGTGCAGCCAAACGCATGGTGTGGCCGGTGCTGGCCTCGTCGTTGACCACCGTCGCCGCCTTCATGCCGTTGCTGGTGGTGGGCGGCGTTATCGGCAATATTCTCGGTGATATACCGGTGGTCATGATCTGCGTACTTATCGCCTCGCTGCTGGAGTGCTTCATTGTGCTGCCAGCGCACCTGCGGCACGCCTTCAGCCCCCGGAACACGGGTAAAGGTACGCAGGAACCTGCGCGCCCCAGCCGTAACCCGATTGCGCGTTTTCGCGCTGGCTTCGAGCGCTGGTTTGATCGCTTTCGCGAAGGCCCGTTCAGACGATTTTCCCAGCGCAGTCTGGAGCACCGGGGCATCACCATGGCCTGCGTTCTGGCCTTGGCCCTGGTCACCGTGGGGCTGCTTGCCGGTGGTCGCCTCGGGTTCAACTTTTTCCCGACACCGGAGCCCTCGGTTCTCTACGCCAATGCCAGTTTTGTTGCGGGCACGGACAGCGAGACCGTTAACCGTTTTATGGCCGATATGCAGAAGGCACTGAATGAGACGGAAGTGGCGCTGGGGGGCAACCTCGTATTGCACGCGGTTACCACGGAAGGCGCCACGCTTGGCGCAGGCGGAAGCTCCCGGGCCGGTGATGAGCTGGGCTCCATCATGATTGAACTTGTGCCTTCGGATCGGCGCCCGGTGCGTAACCCGGAATTCATCACGGAATGGCGCAGCCGTCTGGACCTGCCCGCCGGGCTGGATAACCTGGCCATTTCCGAGCGCCAGGCCGGGCCTCCGGGCCGCGATGTGAATGTGCGGCTGACCGGTGACAACTCGGAAAACCTGAAGTCTGCCGCAGAAGAACTGGCGCAGGCGTTATCGACGCTGCCCGGTGTGCTGGATGTGGAAGATGATATGCCTTGGGGCCGGGAACAGCTTATCTATCAGGCCAGTGCCTATGGCGAAGCGCTGGGCCTCACCACCACCGATTTGGGTAGCCAGCTTCGCGCAGCGTTCGATGGCCGGATCGCCCAGATTTATCAGGACGGTCGTGATGAGATGGAAGTGCGGGTGCAACTGCCCCGGGATCAGCGCGAGCGTTTGTCTACCCTGTCGCGCGTGACCGTGCGCATACCCGATGGACGCTTCGTGCCACTGGGACAGGTGATGAACCTGGATCATCGCCAGGGTTTCGAGGCTCTGCGTCATGCCGACGGCAATCTGTCCGTGGAAGTGACCTCCGCCCTGAACACCCGGGTAAGCACCACGGCGCAGATCCTCGAGAGCCTGCAGGCTGATGCTTTGCCGGATATTGCCAGCCGCTACAACGTTCGCTACAGCTTTGAAGGCCGGTCGGCGGACCAGCGGGAAACCATTGCCGATATGAAAACCGGCCTGTTGATCGGGGTGGCGTTGATGTACGTGATACTGGTCTGGGTGTTTTCATCCTGGAGCCTGCCGCTGATCGTGATGGCGATCATTCCCTTCGCCCTGGTAGGTGCGCTGCTGGGCCACTGGCTGATGGGGCTGCAGCTCACCGTTTTATCACTGTTCGGGCTGTTTGGCCTGGCCGGTATTGTGGTGAACAATGCGATCATTCTGGTGTCTTTCTACAATCAGCAGCGCCAAAAAGGGCTGGGCATTGACGAGGCGCTGAACGAAGCGGCTGTGCAGCGGGTGCGTGCCGTACTGCTGACTTCACTGACCACCATTGGCGGTTTGCTGCCCCTGTTGTTTGAAACCTCACTGCAGGCGCAGTTCCTGATCCCGATGGCCACCTCCATTGCCTTTGGCCTGGGGCTCTCAACGTTTCTGGTGCTGTTGGTCATTCCTGCCCTGTTATCCTGGCTGGAGCAGTTCCGGGAATGGTGGGCCAGCCGTCACGGTGGGGAGGCAGAGCCACTGGGAGCAGCGGAATAATAAACGGCAGTAAGGAGCGGAACCTGTATGACTGAATCTCTGCTGGCTGTTCGGGGTCTGAGCAAACATTTCGTCAGCGCTAACGAAACCGTCCCGGTTATCGAAAAACTGTCGTTTACGCTCGGTCAGGGCCAGTCGCTGGCGCTGACAGGTCGCTCCGGCTCTGGCAAAAGCACCCTGCTGAACCTGCTATGCGGCCTGGAGTTGCCAGATGCCGGTACCATCGTTCTGCATGACCGGGTTTTTGAGGCGCGCGGTGCTGCGGCGCGTCGAACCGTAACGGCCTGGACGACATTGCGCCGGCAGCATATTGGCGTGGTGTTTCAGGAGGCTAACCTCATGCCCGCGTTGTCATTACTGGAGAATGTGCGGTTTCGGGCCCAGCTTGCTGGCCGTGATCCGGCCAACAGCGAAGACTGGCTGACACGCCTGGATATCGGTGAGCTGGCCCGGCGCTATCCGGATCAGGTGTCCGGTGGTCAGCGCCAGCGCGCCGCTCTGGCCATGGTGTTTGCCATGGAACCGGCCCTGATTCTGGCGGACGAGCCTACGGGGAGCCTCGATCGTCATACCTCCGATGAGGTTGCCCGGGTGTTGTTCGATCTTCAGGTCCGTTACGGCTGTAGCCTGATACTGGCTACTCACGATGCCGAACTTGCTGCCGGTTGCCAGCAGCGCCTGGATCTTGGCCACCTGAACGCCGTATGAAAGGCTTTCTGTCTCTCTTGCCGCCTACCTTCCCCGCCTTATTCCTCCCCCGGGCCCTGCTCAGCCATTATCGCCGTCATCCCCTGCAACTGCTTGCTCTGGCGGCCATGATTGTTATTGCAACCATGTTGTGGACGGGTATGAATCATCTCACCAGCCAGGCCAGAGCAAGCCTGGATCAGAGCGAACGGACCGTAGCGCAACGCCAGCAGGTGATGCGAGACGATGGCCGGGCTTTGGTGGTTGAAGACTTTGTGTCACTTCGCCTTGCCGGTGTGTGCATTATGCCCTGGCTGGAGGTAACTCCCGAAACCGGTAGCCGCCTTGTGGGGATTGATCCGCTGGCCGCCCATTGTTTCGGTGCCGGAACCGGCGCATCTCAGGCGCTGGATCAGCCTCTGGATGGCAAACCGTTTGTGGATATGCACGCCGCAGCCAGCATCAGTGCCCGCGATAGCCATTTATATCTGCTGACACCAGAAACAACCCAAGCCACAGATCTGCCAGGTGGTTACTATCTGAAAACCTTCTCAGCCAGCCCGGACACCGGCGAACTCGGCGACAGCTTTGTGCTCAATCTCGAAGCTCTGGGTGTGTTGGTACTGCTGATCACCGCGCTGTTATTGCGCAGCGTTTACTTGCTGGGGCTGGCTCAGCGCCGGGACAGCTTTGCCCTGCTGCATCGGCTTGGCGTGCCAGCCGGGCGAGTTCAACGTTGGCTGGCGCTGGAAATTCTTGTGCTGGCACTGGTCAGTGTTGTGCCGGGCGTGTGGTTGGGCCGCTGGCTGGCGGCAGGGCTAGGGAGCGGGTTTGGGCAGGCTCTTGATGGGCTGTTCGATATTCCTCTTTATGCCGGCCAAGGGCAGGGGTGGATAACGCCGGTGCTGGTTATGCTGGCTGTGGTGGTGATTGCCTGCCTGGGGGATCTGCTTTTACTCAGGTTCCGCGAACGTTTTTCCTTGCCCCAGCCCGCACGGGCGGCGCTGGCGATCGCTTTGCTTGCAGCCGGGTTGGCCATGGCCTGGCTGGCGCCCTCGCTACCTTGGGTGTTTATTGCGGTTGCTTTGGTTTTCGCTGGTGCCGGCTGGCTAACACCGGCTGCTGTCGCGCATCTGGCCCTTTGGCGCGCCGGTCGTTCAAAAGCTCCGCTCGCCCGGTGGCGCTTTCGGGAGTTAGCCGTGCTGGTTCGTCGCCTGACGTTACCACTGGTTGCCTTGCAGTTTGCTTTGGCCATGGTGCTTGCAGTGCAGGCTTTGGTTACCACTTTTGAAGACACCTTTGATCGTTGGCTGGGGCAGCGACTGGAAGCCGCTTATTACATTGAAGTGCCCAGCGGGACTGACGGGCACAAAGCTGCGGCATGGCTCACCGGCCAACAAGCGAGCGCTCCCGGCCTGCAGTGGCACAGAGTGATTCGGGGCAAGGCCCAACTGGCAGATGCGGAGAATCCTGGCGGCCCGCAAGTGGATGTATTGGCGGTTGCCCCTGTGGGCTCTCTGGTGCGCACATGGGCGTTGCTGGAAGCGGCAGTTCAGCCTTGGGAAGCTCTGGCCTCCGGTGAAGGTGTGATGATTAACGAGCAGCTGGCGCGCCGGCAGAATCTTGGGGTTGGCGACAGTGTGCAGTTGACTCTCGGCGCTCAGCCACGGGCCCTGGCTGTACTGGGAGTCTACCCGGACTATGGTCGCCCGGTGGGTGAAGTGCTTCTGAATGCTGCAACCCTGCCCGATAATTTCGACGTCCGTTTCGAGAGCTTGCCCGTGACGCCCGGCGAACTTGGAATTACGCAGATTACCAGTGCACTTGAACAGATCTGGGGCGTGAATGAGTTATCCCTGAGAGACAATGGCACCATCCGCGAGCTGGCCACCGGTGTGTTTGATCAGACGTTTGCGCTCACCCGTGCGATGACTCTGCTTACCCTGATTCTGGCAGCCTCTGCGTTGCTGATGATGGGTTGGGTATTTTTCTCTACCCGGGCCTGGTACTTCCGGCTGTTGGTGGTCTGGGGCATGTCGCAGCGCGAGGTTGCAGGCCAGTTGCAGCGGTTGGCGCTTTTATTAACCGGAGGTATCGCCGTATTGGCCTTGCCTCTGGGTATCTGGCTGACCTGGGTACTGGTGCACCGGATCAATCCTTTGGCGTTTGGCTGGTCGCTGCCGATGGCGGTGTACCCGGCGTTCTGGCTGGAGCTGGCTGTTCTTAACCTGGCCATCGGTCTGAGTATTGCTGCGCTTATGCGCCGGCAACTTGGCAGACCCGCTGTTGCGCCTGTATCTGCCAGCGCTTTGATGGGAGGTGAGCGATGATCCGATACGTCGGTTCTCTACTGCTTTTCTCCTTGTTTGCCGGCTGCTCCAGCGACGCCGGGGATGAAGGTTTTGCCGGTCTTGCAGGGCTTGAGCAAGGCACCATAGCCGATACGCCTTACTTGCAGCCAGGCCCCGGGGATCGGCTGAGCTTTCCTGCCGATTTCGGGCCGCATCCGCAGCACCGCATTGAGTGGTGGTACCTTACTGCAAATCTTGAAACTGACGCGGGTGAGCCGCTAGGGCTGCAATGGACGCAGTTCCGCCAGGCACTCCAGCCCAGAGCTGCAACCGAGCCTGTGCCGGCTGCAACCGACTGGCCGCTGCAAGCTGCCTGGATGGCTCATGGCGCGGTGAGCTGGAGGGGCCAACACTATTTTGCGGAAAAGCTTGCCCGTGGCGACATGGGTACGGCGGGAGCCACGGCCGTTCCGTTTCAGGTGTGGCTGGATAACTGGCGGTTGAGCGGCAACGCCGATAACGATCGCTGGCAACTGCAAGCTCTAGGTGAGGGTTGGAGCTATGATCTGACTCTCAACATTGAGGGCGCGCCCGTCGCTCACGGGGAGCAGGGTTTCAGCGCCAAATCCGCCAGTGGCGAAGGCTCGATGTATTTCAGCCTGGTGGATATTGCCGTTACGGGCGAGGTGACGCTGGAGGGCGAGGTGCTGGCGGTCAGGGGAAAGGGGTGGTTCGATCGGGAATGGAGCAGCGAGCTGCTGAAAACCGGGCAGAAAGGCTGGGACTGGTTTGCACTGCATCTGGATAGCGGCGATAAGTTAATGGCGTTCCGTTTGCGGGATGAAAACGGGAGCTTTTTATCAGGCACCTGGCTTCCCGCAGAAGGTGATCCCGTGCCATTAAGCTCTGAAGAGTTGAGTCTTAAGGAACTGGATCGGCGCAAGGGCGTACCTGTGCGCTGGCAGCTCAGCATTCCGAAGTATCAAACAGACCTGGAGCTGAATGCACCACCCGGCGATTATCTTAACCGGGGGCTTTACCCCTATTGGGAAAGCCCGGTCAGTGTGTCAGGCAGTCATTCTGGCGCGGGTTACATGGAACTGACCGGTTATAAAGCGCCGTGAAACGGTTAGCCCGGATGGCTGCCTGTTGCAGGGTTTACACAACCCGGGTGCTTATTCGACCGCGGTCGCGCCGATACGGTGAACACTGATGTCCGCACCGTTGAACTCTTCCTCCTCGGTCAGGCGCAGGCCTGAGATGGCGTTCACCGCCCCATAGACTATAAAGCCGCCAACAAAGGCCACGATCATGCCTGCAACGGCGCCGATGATCTGGGATATCAGGCTCACACCACCGAGTCCGCCCAGGGCCTCCTGGCCAAAGATACCGCAGGCAATTGCGCCCCAGACACCACAAACGCCATGCAGAGGCCACACGCCGAGAACATCATCCAGTCGCTCGATTTTGTCCTGGGCCCATTCGAACAGATAAACGAAAACACCGCCCGCTACGGCGCCTGTAACAAGAGCACCAACGGGGTGCATAAGGTCGGAGCCTGCGCACACAGCGACCAGGCCGGCCAGCGGCCCGTTGTGAATAAAGCCGGGATCTTTTTTGCCCACCACCATGGCGACCAGAATGCCACCAACCATAGCCATGAGACTGTTCACAGCTACCAGACCACTGATGCCATCAAGGGTCTGCGCAGACATGACGTTAAAACCAAACCAGCCGACGGTCAGGATCCAGGCACCCAGAGCCAGAAAAGGAATGTTCGATGGGGCGAAGGCCACCACCCGGCCATTGCGATAGCGTCCTTTTCGGGCGCCAAGCAGAAGGATAGCGGCCAGTGCGACCCAGCCACCCATAGCGTGCACCACAACGGAGCCGGCGAAGTCATGGAATGCGGCACCAAACTGGTTCTCCAGCCAGCTCTGAAAACCATAGTTACCGTTCCAGATCAGTCCCTCGAAGAACGGATAAACCAGCCCGACAATCAGGCCGGAAGCGATCAACATGGGGTAGAACTTTGCGCGCTCGGCAACGCCGCCGGAGACGATGGCCGGGATGGCTGCGGCAAAGGTCATCAGAAAAAAGAACTTGACCAGTTCGTAACCGTTATTGGTCGTCAGCTCAGCGGCTCCGACCATGAAATGGCTGTCGTAGGCTATGTAGTAACCGACGAAGAAGTAGAGCACTGCGGAGACGCCGAAGTCGGTCATGATTTTAACCAGGGCGTTGACCTGGTTTTTATGTCGCACCGTGCCCACTTCCAGGAAGGCAAAGCCGGCGTGCATCGCCAGTACCATGATGGCGCCGATAAGAATGAACAGTGTGTTGGCGCTTTCAGTCAGGGTGTGTACTGCACTCGTGAGGTCCACAGGTTTGCTCTCCTGATGTTCTGGTTATCAGCCTTTGGCGGGCTGTGTGCATTAACTGAGGGCAGAACCAGCAATAAGTGTTCCAAAACAATGCGAATTGCCGGGGGCTGTATGTTTGGCGGGAAACCGGGGCACAAAATCGAGGGTATGGGTATTATTTTCGCACCTAATCAATGCATTTTTTGCACGCGTGCACGAAATTGGGCGCTAGAGGTGTCTCTGGTGGCTACCAGGTAATAAGACCGTTTGAGTCCGGCTCGGACTTCGAACCTTCTCCAGGACTAATAGTGATGGGGCGGATATCGATGATGGCTTCGCGGTCCTTGGCATCTTTTTGAATAAGCTCACGAAGCCGCATTCCTTGCTTCTCCAAAGGTTCGGATAGATCAATGATAATCTCCACGCGGCGGTTTTTCGCGCGGTGTTCTGCTGACGTGTTTTTTACCCTGGGCTCAGTGTGGGCTAACCCTTTAACAGCCAAACGAGTGGGCTCAACATCACCGGTAGCCAGCAACACGTTGGCGACTGCTGCGGAGCGGGCTGTTGAAAGATCCCAGTTGCTGTAGAAGCGGACGTCCGACTTGGTATGTCGTCGGTATGCCCTTCCACCATCAGCTTGCCAGGCATATTCGCCAGCACTTTCGCCATCTCCAGAAGCAGGCCTTCGAACTCGCAGGTCAACTCTGCCGAGCCAGAGGGGAACGAGCCTTTCTCCTCTATTCGTATGACGATACGGTGCTGGTCCTGCACTCTTTCCAGGCGGCGTACCTGTGTAAATCAGACTCAACCAGTTTCAAGCACAGTGCAACTACGCCAACATCGTCTACAAAGCCGATGCCAACAATAAGATCGGGAATGAAGTCCAACGGGTTCATTACGTACAGAAGCGCGCCGGCCATGGCGGCGATGCTTTTCCACGGAACGTTGCGGTAGCTGCCGTTCCAGTAGTCCCGAATCATGGAAAACATCAGCTTGATGTCGGCGCTGAACCGCTTCAGATTGCCACTGCCTTTGACCTTTTCCTCTATGGATTTCTGTCGTTCCAGCAGAGCTTCCAGATCGGCACGGTTTACCTTCTCCGCTTCGGCATTCAACTGTTTGCGCGCATTCTTCTGGCTGAACAGAGCCATGAACAAGTGTCCTCTGTTGGAAAACGATGGATGGCCGGTCTGTATAATGTCACGAAACAGGCCCCTCCCAACTGCCCTAACGATCAAAGTGATACGCTTCGGGCAGTTGAAAAGGTTATCCGGACAGATCTCAACCTGAACGCAGATTTACATCTCTTGCGCCGTAGGGCGCAGGATAATCTCGTTGATGTCCACATCATGCGGCTGTTCAATCGCGTAGACAATGGCGCGGGCAACCGCGTCGGCGTCGATGGCGACCTTGTAGAGCTTTTCCGCCGCGTCTGCTGCATCGGGGTCGGTGATGGTGCTGGTCAGTTCGGTGGCTATTGCACCCGGTGAAATGTTGGTGCTGCGGATTTCGTCACCGGCTTCCATGCGCAAGCCTTCAGACAGGGCTCTGACCGCGTATTTGGTTGCACAGTAAACCGCACCGCCCGGGAACAGTTTGTGGCCAGCTACCGACGAGAGGTTGATCACGTGCCCGCTGTGCTGCTCCCGCATGGTCGGTAGCACGGCAGCAATGCCATACAAAACGCCCTTGATGTTAACATCTATCATCTGCTCCCATTCGTCTACCTTGAGGGCATCCAGCGGTGCCAGAGGCATAAGGCCAGCGTTGTTGATCAGGACATCAATACGGCCAAATTTTTCCTTGGCCGAAGCAGTGAGGCTTTCTACCTGTTTGCGGTCGGTGACATCGGTGACCTGCCACAGGACTTCGGCACCTTTTGCCGTCAGCTCGTCGGCCAACGACTTCAGGCGGTCTTCTCTGCGGGCGGCCAGTACCAGTTTGGCACCACGATCGGCCAGGCGACGGGCGGTGGATTCGCCCAGGCCGCTGCTGGCACCGGTGATGATGACAACCTTGCTGTTAATCGGGTCGTTGGTGTTGCTCATAGTATTTCTCCTGTTTGGATCAAAAAATTCTGATCAAGCGTTAGTTTCAAGTTCTTCCAGTGTGGGATAGTCGGTATAGCCGTGCTCACCGCCTCCGTAGAAGGTGCTGTCATCCCACTCGTTGAGAGGCGCATTCTCGCGGAAGCGCTCCGGCAGATCCGGATTGGCGATAAACGGCCGGCCGAAGGAAACCAGGTCGCAGCGGCCTTCGCTGATACGTGTGCGGGCTTCCTCGGCAGTGTAAGCGCCGTTGGCGATATAGGTACCCTTGAAAACGTTCTGGATCGCTTCGATCACTTCTTCCGGTCGACCGTTGGCATGATTGCCCTGGAAGGAATCCTCAACCACCTCAAGGTAAGCGATACCCAGATCGTTCAGATGTTTGGCAAAGGTGCCAAAGGTTTCAATCGGGTTGTTGTCGTACATGGCGTTAAAGCTTCCTGTTGGGCTAATACGAACGCCCACCTTATCTTCGCCCCACACATCAATCACAGCCTGAACGACCATCAGCGGTAGGCGCAGACGGTTTTCCAGGGAGCCGCCGTATTGGTCGGTGCGATGGTTGCTGCCACTTTTTAAGAACTGGTCCAACAGATAGCCATTGGCGGCGTGAACCTCAACACCGTCAAATCCGGCTTTCTGCGCGTTCAGTGCGCCTTGGCGATACTGCTCAACAATGCCGGCCATCTCATGGGTTTCCAGCGCTCGCGGCTCGGGCACATCCACCATGCCGGAGTCGGCACTGATAAAGGTCTTGGCACCTTCCGGCTTGATGGCGGATGGTGCAACCGGTAGCTGCCCATCCGGCTGCAATTCCGGATGCGAGATGCGGCCCACATGCCATAGCTGCATGTGGATGCGACCACCGGCGGAGTGCACGGCGCCGGTAACCTTTTTCCAGCCATTAATCTGTTCCTGAGAGTGAATGCCCGGTGTGAAAGCGTAGCCTTTGCCTTGCGGTGAGATTTGAGTTGCTTCACTCAGGATCAATCCGGCACTGGCCCGTTGCTGGTAGTAGTGGGCATTCATGTCATTCGGAATATCGCCCGGCTGGCTTGAGCGTGAACGGGTTAGCGGAGACATCAGAACCCGGTTAGGCAGTGTAAGGCCGCCCATATTCAACGACTGAAATAATGGATCATTCGGTTTTTGGTTGCTCATAAAATAGTCTCTTTTCGGATTAATGAAATTTAATTAGACTGGTCTACTAGCGAGTGTGCGAAAAAAAATCAATCGATGCCAAAGCACTGCTTGAAAAATACCCGGACAAACCGCTCCATCGGTTCTGTTGACTTCACAACCTTGGATCTCAGGATTGCGCCTTCCCAGCCCGACAGCAAGAAACTGGCGGCATCTGAAGGGGCAATGTTGGTACCAATATCGCCAGCGGTTTGTGCCTCGGCAATGCAGCGTTCCAAGCGCTTTTCCCAGCCGGAGAACACCTTTTCCAGCCGCACACGGAACAATTCATTCTGGCCCGCAAGCTCCTGGCCAAGGTTGCCAATGAGGCAGCCACGGGCGCAGTTGCAGCTGGCCATGTTGTCAAAGCCGGTATCGAAGTAAGCGCGCAGGCGATCAACACAGGAACGGCTACTGTCATTGAGAATTCGCTCCAGCTTCGCATCGTATTCCTCGGCGAAGGTGTCGATGATCGCAAGGCCGAAGTCATTTTTGCTGCTAAAGTAATGATAGAACGACCCTTTAGGCACGCCAGCAACCGTCAGTATGCCGTTAATGCCGGTTGCACCAAAGCCCTTGGTGCCGATAAGGTCGGCGCCGGTCTGGATGATGAGATTGCGTGTGTTGTTCGTCGTCATGGCGGCCATACTAGACCGGTCGTCTAGAGCGCGTCAACCTCTCAGTATCCGGGATAACCGTAACGCTTTAACCTTGGTTCTTTAACCATAACTCTGCCTGCAAGGAGATATCCTGTGATTAAATCCCGTGCCGCCGTGGCTTTTGCTGCCAATCAACCGCTGGAAATTGTAGAAGTGGATGTCGCACCGCCCCAAAAAGGCGAAGTTCTGGTTCGCATCGTGGCAACGGGTGTTTGCCATACCGATGCCTATACTCTTTCCGGTGCCGACCCCGAAGGCCTGTTCCCCACTATTCTGGGCCACGAAGGCGGCGGCATTGTGGAAGCTCTGGGCGAAGGCGTAACCGGCCTTGAGGTCGGTGACCACGTAATTCCGCTGTACACCGCTGAGTGCGGCGAGTGCAAATTTTGTACCTCTGGCAAAACCAACTTATGCGGTGCCGTGCGCGCAACCCAGGGCAAGGGCGTGATGCCCGATGGCACGTCCCGCTTCTCGTATAAAGGCGAGCCGCTTTATCACTATATGGGCTGCTCAACCTTCTCGGAATACACCGTGTTGCCAGAAGTTTCTTTGGCCAAAATTCCTAAAGAAGCACCTCTGGATAAAGTGTGCCTACTGGGTTGTGGCGTAACCACAGGCATTGGCGCGGTACTGAATACTGCCAAGGTTGAAGAAGGTGAAACGGTTGCGATCTTTGGCCTGGGTGGTATCGGCCTGGCAGCCATTATTGGCGCCAAAATGGCCAAAGCTGGTCGTATTATCGCGGTCGACATCAACCCGGGTAAGTTCGAGATTGCACAGCAACTCGGCGCTACTGATGTGGTTAACCCGAAAGATTACGACAAGCCCATCCAGGATGTGATTATCGAAATGACCGATGGCGGCGTGGACTATTCATTTGAATGTGTGGGCAACGTAAAGTTGATGCGATCGGCCCTGGAGTGCTGCCACAAGGGCTGGGGTGAATCCATCATCATCGGCGTAGCGGGTGCAGGGGAAGAAATCAGCACCCGTCCGTTCCAGTTGGTTACCGGCCGGGTCTGGAAAGGCTCAGCGTTTGGCGGCGTAAAAGGACGGACGGAACTGCCGGGCTATGTGGAAAAGGCGGAGAAGGGCGAAATCCCACTGGGTGTTTTCATTACCCACGAAATGCCCCTGGAAGACATCAACAAGGCGTTTGATCTGATGCACGAAGGCAAGAGCATTCGCACTGTGATTCACTTCTAAAGCTACTGGTTAACGCCCCTGGAGCATGAAGGTTTCGTACTCCAGGAGGTCAAATTTACGTGACAGCAGGGCCAGGCCGATAACGGAAGACAAGAATGTGGCGCCGGCATAGCCGTAACCGTAGAAGCTGGCGCCTAGCTCAATCGTCACGAGGGTAAAGATAAGGTTGCTGGAAAAGAAAATCACGCACAAAGATACGTTGATGTGGCGGGAGTCCAGATAGAACAGCACGTTCTGGATGGCCAGAAGAATAAGCTGCATGCTCACGGATACCAAGTCTATATAGAACATAGGCAGGTACAGTGGGGATATCCCAATAGCGGACAGCAGCTCGTCGCCCCAGATAAACAGAATGATCAGTGTAAAGCTCTGTACCTTGCAGATTTCGTAAATGCCACTCCGTGCTACGCGCACCATTTCATCGCGAAAACCATTGATGCGGGCCAGGGTGTCGCCCTCCCGCACGGCACTGTAAAAGCGGTCGTAGGCTTCGGAAAAGTCGGTCTCCATACGCACCAGAAATACCGCCATGCCCGGGATAATGGCCAGGTAGGCAAGGAATATCGACAGGTCGTAGATGGCCGATGCCCTGAGGGTTCCGATCACGTGCTGGGATGTGTCGGGGTGGAACCAGAAGATAAATTTGTCGGCCCACACCGCAGCATTAAACAGCAGGCCGGTCGCGATCAATGCGGGGAAAATCTGTGACCGGCGGGTGAAGTCGAAACCCACGGGGTTGTCACTGGGGTATTGCCGGATAATGGTGAACAGAAAACTGAACAACAACAGGCCGTGGCCCAAAAGCAAGCCGCCTAGCAAGCCTTCCAGGCCAAATCTGGCCAGCAGCAGTGATGCGATAATGGCGGTGGTGTAGCTTACGGCAAACAGGGCAACGATCAGGCCATAGGACTTCATGCCTGAAAGAAAGATGGTTACCGGCCAGACATTACACAACACCACGAAATTGGCCAGCATTAGCAGCTTGTAGAGAACGCTGGTGTCCGGCAATAGGAAGAGTATGGCCGGTAGACCGCCTGCCAGCGCCAGCAGGGTTGAGAGCCAAAGCACGCCCATCAGGCTGGGTAGTATCAAGTCGTTGCGCTTTTCATAGAGCCGGTCGGCAACCCAGCGTGTAAAGACGTGCTGGAACAACCCGGAGAGCGTCAGGGAAATCGCCATCAGGTAGGTCACGGATACCAGAAACTGGATAATCTCTATATCGCGAACCGACAGGCTGAGGCTGACGATACCAATCAGCATTACCCCGAGCACTGACAGCACCCAGGGGCCGGAGCTGATAATACTGGCCAGGCCGTAAGCGCCGAACAGGCTGCTCAGGTTGTCGCGCTTCAGAATGCGTCGGAGTTCAAACCCAATGCCTGCCATCAGTCTTCCCGGTACCCGGTTGAAATTGCGGTGTCGTAAATAGTGCGATAGGAATCAAACATGGCGTCCAGTGTGTAGTAGCGTTTTACGCCTCTCAGCCCTACGGCACTTGCCTGAGTCCAGAGCCGTTCATCCAGAAGCAGCCGAATCGCCTCCCTGGCGGTTGCTTCTGGATCAGCAATGGGAACGACTGCGCCGCTGCACCCCAGGTTTTTATCTTCATCGGTACCGCCTTCAATAAGTTCACGGCACGCGCCCAAATCCGTGGCCAGGCATGGAAGCCCGGCGGCCTGGGCTTCCAGAATAACCAGTGGCAATGCCTCTGAAATAGATGTCAGAACCATCAGGCCCAGTTGCGGCAGTATGTCGTTCACATTCTGGAAGCCCAAAAACTTCACGCAGCTTTCGAGACCCAAACTGCTGACTAACTCCCGACACTCGGTTACATAGGCCGGGTCTTCTTCTTCAGGGCCTACAATCCAGCCTTCGACGTTCGGAACAACCTCGTACACGGAGCGCATGGCCCGAATGAAGGTTTTGATGTCCTTGATCGGAACCACTCGGCCAACCAGGCCCATGACCATGGGTACGTCTTTCGGCCGGGCAGCGAGAGCGCCTTCGAAACGTTGCGGGTCAATTCCGTTTGGAACAATGTGGGTGCGGGCAGGGTCGGCACCGTCAACGAGTTGTGTGTGCCACAGCAATGCCGTCCGATCCTACAGGAGTTGAACGGGCTGCATGAGAAGCTGTTGAAGTGATGGGGGAACCGAACCCCCGGAGTCTGCCTGCAGGGGCTGGCTCCAAACCACCCCGAGCGGCATTGGCTGAAGACCGTTGTCGTAAGCATCGGGGGAAAAGGCTCACCCATGTGGTGTGTCAGGTAAGAGCCGAGAAGGCGAGTACAAGCGAACCATCGTTAAGGTGTCGAAATTGACAGACGATATCAAAACCGGGGGCCACAACTATCCCCGCGATAAGCTCATCGGGAACCTGTTTACTGGATGGGCGGTATCCGGCATAGAGATGGCGCGAGCTCGGTTCAGGCGCTTCAACGGAACTGTGGGAACTCAATACCGTGATGTTAAGGGAGGGCGTCAAGTGAAGAAAAGCGAGATGCAGAGTACCGATGCACGGATTGAGGACGGATTGCCTCGTAGTAGTGACGATGTGTCTGTAATGGATGCGGAGCGAAGGGGGCGAGTTGCTTCAGCGGATCCATGGATCAACTTCTCTGGAAGGATGAACCCGTGACATCCGTAAAACCGTTTGTAATTCCAAAGCGACTGGTATGGGATGCGTATCAGCGTGTTAAAGCGAATCGAGGCGCAGCAGGTGTTGATGGCCAGTCAATCTCCGACTTCGATCGGGATTTAAGCAGGAATCTTTACCAAGTCTGGAATCGGATGTCGTCGGGCAGTTACTTCCCGCCCGCGGTCAAAGCTGTGCCGATCCCAAAGAAATCTGGTGGAGAACGAATACTTGGCGTGCCAACGGTTGGGGATCGAATTGCACAGACCATCGTCACAATGACTCTTGAGCCGATTCTGGAGCCGGTCTTTCACGATGACTCCTATGGGTACCGCCGAGGAAAGTCAGCACATGACGCACTGGCGGTAACGCGTAAGCGTTGCTGGGAGCGCGATTGGGTGCTGGAATACGATATTCGTGGCCTGTTTGATCACATTGACCACAACTTGCTGCTCAAAGCCCTTCGTCATCATTGTCAGGATCGGTGGGTGTTACTCTGTGTAGAACGCTGGCTCACAGCACCAATGCAACGTCGGGATGGGACGCAAGAATCAAGGAACGTTGGCACGCCACAAGGTGGCCCGCTGTCTCCGGTTCTTGCGAACCTGTTCTTACACTATGCCTTGGATCGCTGGCTAACGGTTCACCACAAGGACATTCCCTTCTGTCGGTATGCTGACGACGGCATCTTGCATTGCCGCAGTGAAGACGAGGCACACTATCTGCGAGAGCGGTTGGCGGCACGTCTTCGTGACTGCGGGTTGGAGATGCACCCGACAAAAACACGGGTGGTGTACTGCAAGGACAGCAGGCGAACAGAAACCCATGAGCATATTCAATTCGACTTTCTTGGCTACACATTCCGGCCAAGACGTACGGTCAGTCGAAACGGCAGGCCCTTGCTGGGATTCACCCCGGCAGTAAGCCGGCAAGCGATGACGGCCATGCGCCAGTCGATACGACGATGGCATCTGACCCTCCGAAGTGACTTGTCGCTGGAACAGCTAGCTCAAGTATTAGCGCCACGCGTACGCGGATGGATCAACTATTATTGTCGTTTCAGAGGCTCTGAGTTCCAGCCTGTAGCGGATCACCTCGATCGTGCCATCATTCGATGGGCTATGCGGAAATACAAGCGCTTACGTGGCCGCAAGATGAGAGCGATCTCATGGCTTGCAGGCATGAAGCGAAAACAGGCAAGCATGTTCGCGCATTGGTGCGGGCGTGGGGCGTTTTCGGTTGGAGCAATGGGAGCCCGGTGAGCTGAGAGGTTCACGCCGGGTTCTGAGAGCAGCTGAGGGGGCAGTTCCCTCGGCTGACTCACCCGTTGCTGGTTGCCCAGATAGAGGGAAATTATGGGGTCGGCCTGTTGATAAGCCAGGCGGCCCAAGGACTCAAAAAACCGGATCCAGAGTTGCCGGATATACCCAAGCTGGTCGTTGAGGTTGGTGCTGACCTTGTCGCTGACATCCCGTATCCACTCGGCCTGCGACAGGTCAATTTTACGCTCTTTGGTGTAGATGCCGTGCTCGGTGAGGATAAAAGGCACGCCTCGTATATCGTTCAGCATTGCGCCCAGTAGCCCGGCGTACCCTGTGGAGATGGCGTGCACCGTTCGGGTGGCCGGAATATTGCGGGCAATTTCCGCAATTTGGAACAGCGGCGCATGCATGACTCTTATGGTCCAGAAATAATCGACGAAGGACGGCTCTGTGCAGTACTGGCGGTAACTTTCGTCAATCATCTGCCAACTTTCCTGGCTGTACAGAAAATCTTCTTTGCTGATTCCGGCTTTACGCCCGAGATCACGGAGAGCCTGGCTGAGTACCCCGGCTGGTACAGGCTCATTACTGCGGAACTGATCGTGTAGTTTGCGCTGGGTATCAAACGCTGTGCGTTTGCCTTTGCTGGGTTTGGGCTTGGCGTCTGCCAGGTTGTCCATCAGATAATGGCATTCCAGATGCACGACGTTGTCCGGCAGCTCATATTGCTGCTTGCCGTAATGGTTGCGGTCGCCACCCATAAAAACCAACGAAAAACGGTATTGTGGAAGGCCAGTAATAATTTGGTGTACCCAGGACGAAACGCCCCCCGAACAAATGGGTAGGTGCCTTCCAGTAGCAATGTAATATCGGCTATTGGCGATTCTGGAACAGGCTTGCGGCCGATCATAGCCAACCCTCCATCAGCTCTTTTACAGCGGGCATAGGGCGAAACCGTGAACAGTTGGCAAGATGGAAGCGTACTTTGCGAAAGTCCCGCGCCAGGAACGCCATTTCTGCCTGATAGGGATAAATCAGCTCTGGTGGAGCACCATTAGCAAGAGCGGCCTCGAACGCACGATTGGCGGCAGTGGTGTGGTTCAGCGCAAGTTCGATCCGGCCCAGAAGGCACCAGTCATTGTGTCGGGACATGGTTTTGGTCAGGTCGGCCAGGAGATCCCGGGCGTTTTCCAGGTAGTACTGCTTGAGTCCGCCTTGTGCCAGACCGAGATAGGCTATTTCCCACCAGGTATGGGCCAGCCGACGGGTTAGAAGGTGACGGTCCGGGTGATCAGGCTGCCCCAAAAGTTTTTTCAGGCTTTGAGCCCGAGTGGTCAGGTGCTTTTCTTTTTGTTCCAGCATCGAGTACGCCAGCAGCCGGACATCGTCGGATGGGTCCTTGAGCGCTTCCTGAAGAATGCTGACTGCTTCTCTATCAGTCAATTGACGGGAGGCCAGCAATGCCTTCAGGCGTTTCTCGGGAGCATTGGCTTCTCTGAGCACTTCGCGCAGGCCGCCGTCGCTGAAAATCATTTGTTGGTTCATATCTACGGGGCTGTAGGGTAATTCCGGTATGGCTGTTTCCTGCCATGGAACACTGTGCGTTGAGCGCGGCAAGTGCAGTGGTAGCAACATGCCAGCAAATACACCGATGCTGCCAATAACGGGAATGGCAAACTGCAGCGTGAACAAAAAACTGCCGGCTTGAAGGCTTTTGCGTCGATAGCTGGCAGGTAACAGGGATAAGGAGACCAGTGTAAGCACCAGGGAGGCCAGCGCATGCATTGCTAAATAGGTAGCAAGAGCCGCGAGGGGGGGGAGGTCTGCGAACAGTGAAGCAATGCCGCCTGCCTCTAATGCCAATCCCAGTGAAATCAGCCAGCCATTCATGCAGGCTCCTTCTGAACCCGGTCAAGCCACTCGGCGCTATTCATCGTGCGGCTGATCTGTTGATGCTGGATGCGTGCGATAGATGCCAGGTTTTGCCCTGACTGCCGGCGGATATCGTCTGTTAGCCGCTGTAGATACGCCGCGCAGCCCAGTTCATCAGTTAGGGGTAGCAGAATGGCCAGCTGGTTTTCGGGTGCGTTGGAAGGACTGGCGATTACGTCCAGGCCTCGGCGCATTTGCTGCATTCGCTGGGTTATATGAGCAGCGGTGGTGGCATCGGTGAAGATGAAGTGAATCAGGGCCGATGGCAGTTTATGTTCACGGGCATCGGATATTACCCGGGCCAGCTGGAACTCAAAATGACGCCAGTCGGATGTAGACTGCTCGGGAATCCGAAGGTGTTCCTGAATCATATCCGCCATGTGCCCGGCCATAATGGCCAGTAGGCGTAAGGTTTTGGGCTGAAAGCTGAAAAATGGCATGGATTCAACGGTCACCATTCCGATCATGGTGTTTTCAGAATCAATGAGAGGCAGCGCCAGCAACAGGTTGGTGTCCAGGTTGTCTCGATTGTCGCGGTACTCTGTATGCACAGAAACCAGCGTCTGCTCTTGCAAGGCGCTAATTTGGTCCGCGTTCGGGCGCTGATGAGTCATCTCCGGGGGGAGTCGATTGTGCAACATCAGCGAATGTTTCTATTTCGGTCGGGAAACAGCCAGAGGGCAAGTCCAGCTAAGAATGGTCATTCGGAAGTCACTTTCCCTGAAATCTGATACTGGAGTCAAAAATAGTTGCGCAATCTCTACACTGTTTGCGCATAAAGGATAACCCTTATCTCGATGCCTCAGCAGAATAACGTTGACCACACAAAAGTGGCATAACAATAAACTGACTGAGAGCATGATATGTACAACAACAATGCACTGCTTCGTCTGTTGGGCCTGGCCCTGGGACTGGTGACAGTCTCAATGATGGCTTCCGCAAGCGCCGCGGAAAAACCCAACTTCCTTTTGATTGTGGCCGACGACCTCGGCTACTCCGATATTGGTGCTTTTGGCGGAGAAATCGAAACCCCGACCCTGGATGCCCTGGCTGATGAGGGTATCCGCATGACCAATTTTCATACCGCGCCGACCTGTTCGCCGACGCGATCCATGCTGCTTTCCGGTACTGACAGTCACCAGGCTGGTATGGGCAACATGGCCGAACTGTTGACTTCCGAGCAGAAAGGCAAGCCGGGTTACGAAGGTTACCTGAATGATCTGGTAGCAACACTTCCTGAAGTTCTCCGTGATAATGGCTATAGCACGTCCATTGCAGGTAAATGGCATCTTGGACGCACCGAGGAGCTGAGCCCGGCGGCTCGTGGTTTTGACCATTCTTACATTATGGTTCAGGGCGGCGCGAGTCACTTTGATGATGCCCGAGCCATTATTGGCGTTGACCCGAAAGCCATTTACCGGGAAAACGGCAAGCAGGTTGAAGTGCCTAAAGAGTTCTTCTCTTCTGATTTTTATACTGACAAAGTCATTAGCTATATTGAAGCGGCGGGTGATAAGCCTTTCTTTACGTTCCTGTCCTTCACTGCGCCCCATTGGCCTCTTCATGCGCCGGACTCCTACATTGAAAAATATGCAGGTCGCTATGATGAAGGCTACGAAGCCATTCGCCAGCAGCGCTTGGGCAAGATGAAGGAAATGGGGCTGATCGGCCACAAGCTCGCGAGCAACTTACCTTTCAATCAACTACCTAGCTGGGATGAGCTGACCGACGAGCAGCGAAAAACTGAAGCGCGCAAGATGGAAATCTATGCGGCCATGGTCGACAGCATGGATGACAACATCGCCCGGGTTCTGGAACATCTGGAAAAAACCGGAGAGTTGGACAATACCGTGGTGATGTTCATGTCAGACAACGGCGCAGATGGTAACAGCCCGGAAGTACTGCCAGGGAACAAAGCATGGATTGCGAATGAATACGATAACAGCTACGAAAATATGGGAAGGCCCAACTCTTACGTCTGGTATGGCGCCCAGTGGGGGCAGGTTGGTGCCACGCCGTTCCCGATGTGGAAAGGCTTTCCCTCTGAGGGCGGGCTGGTGGTTCCTGTCATTCTCAGCTTGCCGGGTGATGGCCGCAAAGGCGACATCACCCACGAATTCTTCCACGTGATGGATATTATGCCGACCTTTCTGGAGCTTGCCGGTATTGAGAAACCCTCCAGCCCTTATAAAGGTCGTGAGATTTTTGAAATGCAGGGCGTTTCGATGCTCCCTGGTCTGGATGGCAACGCCCCGCAAGACCGTGTTGTTGGCTGGGAATTGTTTGGTCGTTCTGCGGTTCGTGTAGGCGACTGGAAAATCCGTTTGCTGGAAGCGCCATACGGCCCTGGCCAATGGCAGCTGTTCAATCTGGCTGAAGACCCCACTGAAACCACAAACCTGGCATCTGAAGAGCCTGAAAAACTGAAGGAACTGGTTGCGCAGTGGGACACGTATGTCAGCCGCAATGGTGTTTTCCCCGCTGATCCGGAAGACATGAAAAAAGTGGGTTACAGCTTCACTACCTGCCTGTATGGCAAGTGTGTTGAGTAATTAACTTATAACATTCCAGATACGGGAAATACCATGAAGTTACATGACGTTATGATGGCTGCTGCAGTTTCTGCAGCGGTAGCCACACCGGCTTTTGCGGTCGAACTCGAAAAACCTGCGTTTTACGGCTATCTCAGCGCTGGAGCCCTGAAGATTGAGGGTGCGGATGCCGAGGTGGATGCTTTTGAGATTGAACTTGGCTTGCAAGGCAAGGCTCTTCTCAGCGAAGGCCTGAACCTGAATTACAAGGTAGAAGTTGATCTGGCGGATGCCGCCAACAATGCAGATAAAGATCCAGGTCCAGGCCGGGGAAGGGATGGCGAAGGGGATATCCACGTAAAGGAAGCCGTGTTCTGGTTGCCCACAAAGTACGGCATGTTTGTGGTCGCTCCACGGGGAACCAGTGGGCAATGGCGCGATATCTACGACTCTATCAATCACTATGAGTACAACGAGCCTCACGAGGCGCTCAATCCGGATGGTATCTTTGCCCAGCCGGACCGAACGTCTGGCACGATGGCGTACCATACTCCCTGGTTTATGAAAACCAAACTGGTGGCTGCCGCCATAACACTCAGGGAATACAACGAGCAGGATGCAGACGGTAAGTCTGTGCGCCTGGTGCATGTTAATAGCGGTCTGAAGGTGGCTATTGGCACCACCTTGATTGCGCAGGAGCAGGTGCCAACCAATGACGACTATCTGATATCCGCTGCCGGTGTCAGCTACAAGAAAGGAGGGCTCACTCTGGGTGCCGTCTGGGAAAATAACCAGGACTCACCCTATAGATTGAACTCTGGTACCTTCACGACAGCAGATTTTGACTCCTACGGAGTTTCAGCCTACTACGTAGCCGACAGTGGCGTCGGTGCCGCACTCGGGTACAAGGAAAAGAACCACGATTTTGACGCGGCCGACGAGTCTGTATACACCCTGAAAGTAGAGCAGAGAATTACTCCGCAAATGAAAGTTTGGGTCGAAACCGGGCAGTACGAAGAGCTCCCCAGCAACTATGCGGTGGGCCTTAATGTAACTTTCTGAACGTGAGGTGCCCTCGCCTGGCTCAGGGTTAGTTAACCGCCTTGAAGCCGGGCTTTTTTAGTGGTTATAAATCTGGATTCCCGCCTTTGGCGAACCGTTTCTGACGGTAGCTCACCGAAGGCGTCATGATACTGGCGAGCAAAATTGCTCAGATGGTTGAAGCCAAAAGCAACGGCGACGTCACCAATGCTGGTGTCAGGGCTGGATAGTAAGCGTTCCCGCACGCCCTTCAGTTTGTGGCATAGAATATATTTTGCCGGTGTGGTGTTGAGGTAGTCTCGAAAGCCTGACTCCAGAGAGCGCCGGCTGGTCTTGGTAATTTTCAGGAGCTCACTGACGGATATTGGGTCGCTGATATGAGCGTGTATCCATTCCGTTGCCAACCGTACGCGACCAGGCAATATGTTGATGCAGTCCTGGCCTGACAGCTGTATCGGTCCTGAGAGATGGGTCAGAAGAAGAGACTCCCATTGCTTCTGCAGCCTGGCATTAATCTCGCCACCGCAGATTTCGTGATGCCGGGCGATACATACGATTTCGTTTTTGAGTAGCTGTGCGTCCTGATGTTCAGGTTGAAGTATCGTTGTGGCCTTGCGAAGTAGCTCCAGGCTGGGTACACCAAGGTGGTCGATCAGAGCTCGCCGCGAGAGATTAATGACCACCGCGCGAGTGGATTTTTCCCACACCAGGTCAGCTTGTTGGCCCGGTGCAATGAGAATCAGGCCTCCGGTTGTTATGTGGGTGTTGCTGGTTTTGCAGAGAATGCCCCCGAATAAAACCAGAATCGCATGAAATGTTGTTTGGGGTTCGGACTGGATGTGTACTTTTTCAGACCAGCTAGCCCCAAACAGGGTAGAGTCCGCAAGTGGTTGCCAGGTCAGGATGTTGTCAGTTTTGCTCCCGGAAGATAAAGGAGAGACCTCCCGGTTATCGATCCGTGAGTTTATAAAGTTGCGTGCTTCATCGAAATCAGGCGAATGCACGCCGATGTTCTTCAGGAAAGGCACTTGGTGTTGGTTCACGGCAGTCTCGTTATTATTGTCAGCATGATTCCGACGTTATCGCCGGTTAATTGATAAGAGCACTGCAATTAACCGGCCAGTCAGGGCGAAGTGGGCCGACCCGTGCGTGCTGAAGGAATGTGAAATTCATCGTAGCCATCCGACACCTGATGGATTAACCATATTGTAAAATTTTGAAAATGGCAGGCCGGAATTGAACGATATGATCAACTATTTTTGTCGTCTGATAACCCTTGCTCTTCTGGCGCTCATCAGTACGTCCGCTGCAGCGGGAGCAGTGGAATGCGTAGGTTGCCACGCCGAAGAGGTCGAGCAGTGGTCTCGATCCCACCATGCAGTCGCCATGGCGCCGACGGGCACGGACAGTGTTGCTGGAGACTTCTCAAATGCGATTTATCAGGATAATCAGCTTCAGGTGAAATTCAGCCGAAAAGGGGGTGACTACTTAATTCGTGTCGAAGAGGCGGGAACCACCCGGGAGTGGCAGGTACAGTACACTTTCGGTGTTTACCCGCTGCAGCAATACCTGATCGATATTGGCAACGGACGGCTGCAAGCTTTTAATATTGCCTGGGACACCCGTGAAAAGTCCGTCGGTGGCCAACGCTGGTTCCGACTGGATGCAGCCGGAGAAAACCAGCCGGGAGACGCCATGCACTGGACTGGTATCTATCAAAACTGGAACAGTCAGTGTGCTGACTGCCATTCAACCGGTCTGAAACGTAACTACGACAGCGATTCAGACAGCTACCAGACGAAGTGGCAGCATGTGGCTGTGAGTTGTACGGCCTGCCATGAATCAGCAGAACAACATGCCGAGACCCAGAGGAACGGAAAAAATCATGCTGCTGGTCTGGAACTGGCAGCGATGGGAGCCTGGCTGGTCAGCGAAGGCAAAAGACCTCCTCGCCACCAGGGACCGCTCTCCAGTACCACTCAGGTGTCCACTTGCGGCAGTTGTCATTCGCTGCGTACAAGCCTTTTAGATCAGGGCGGAGGGCAGCAGGTCCACGACGAATTCAGTCTCACCAGGCTGAATCAGCCGCTGTATTTTTCCGATGGCCGTGTACGGGAAGAAGTGTTTGTGCTCGGGTCCTTCGAGCAAAGCAAGATGTTTCAAGCCGGCGTGGTGTGCAGCGACTGTCACAACCCGCACAGCGGCGAACTCAAAGCTGAAGGCAATGCAGTGTGTGCCCAGTGCCACAACGCCGGAGATTTCGATACGACGGCGCATCATCGCCATCCCGAAGGCAGCGCCGGGGCCAAGTGTGTGAACTGCCACATGCCGGAAAGCACGTTCATGAAAATTGATGCTCGTCGCGAGCACAGCTTTATGGTGCCCCGGCCGGATGTTTCCAGAGCCAGCGGCAGCCCGGACGTCTGTCTGGATTGTCACACGGACAGGAGTCGTGACTGGTCCATCGAAACGGTGGCAGACTGGGCCCCGGAACTCTATCAATCAGACAGCTGGACCCATGCGCAACAGCAGAGTATGTCTGAGGTGGTGGATTATTTGACAGACAGTGATCAGCCGGCACTCCGTCGTGCAACAGTGCTGAAGCAGCGCGGTGAGGCACTGTCCGGGAACCGGCTGTCCCTGGTAGAGGAACTGCTTAAAAACGAGCACGCGGTGATTCGCGAAAGTGGCTATCGGGTGTTGCGATATGGCGCTGTGGATTCGGTCCGCAACTTGGTGGAAGTAGGTCTTGATGATCCGAAACTGGCCGTGCGTATTGCTGCGTTTGAGACGTTGGTGAGGCTGGGTGTGACGCTGGATTCCGAACAGTGGAAACGTGCCCGAGACGAGTATGAACAGTTCCTGAATGTTCAGTCGGACCTGCCTTCCGGTCGAGTGCTTAAGGCCCAGTACCTGCTGGCAAACAATAGAGTCTACAAGGCCGAAAAGGAACTGAACATTGCGCTGGAGAAAGATCGTGGCTACGTGCCGGCCGCCATTCAGTTAACGGACATTCTCCGCTCGGGAGACCGCAATCCTGAGGCTATCCGGGTGATTGATGGGACGCTGGCGGAGTCGCCTGATGAGGCCCCGTTGATTCATCTCCGGGGACTGATCAATCTGAATCTGGAAGATTATCCTGCCGCCCTCGCGAACCTCGAACAGGCCGCCAGACTTGAGCCTGGGCAATGGTTGTTTGGATATCGCTACGCTGTAGCTCTGTACCAACTGGGTCATAAGAAAAGGGCTCGGGAGATGACCCAATCTTTGCTGAAGAGTTTTCCCGATAACCGTCGTATCCGAGCCCTGATGAATCATCTGTAGGGAGTGAATTACGCTACCGGTCAGTGGCTTTGCCCCTTATGTTCAGGAAACAACCAGAACGAAAACCACCGGGTCATTCGCGGCATCAGTACGTAGCTCATCAGAATCATCACCACATCACGTGCATTGGATCCTCCGTCATGATGCGCTTTCCTTCATAGGAACTTGGCGGGCTTTGCCGGTTTCGGCTGGCATCAGGTGTTTGATAAGGAGTTGCTGTCGGCTAGCATGGTAGCCGACAGCCTGGCCGGCCTTGACGGTATCGAGAAGCTGCTCGCTGGTTGTGACCGCTATCTGATGAATATCGTGAATTTCTTGATTCAGTTTCGATACCGTCTGGTTTTGCTGCTCACTGGCGGCGGCAACCTGTTGGTTGAGACCATCACTTTCGGCAATGCCCACCACAATAGCCTGGAGTGATTCAGCGCTAGCGGACACCTGCTCGACGCTGATGGCAGACTGGCGCTTGCCCTTTTCGATGGATTCGACCACCCGCCGGGTGCCCTCCTGCAAGGCGGTGATCATCTCCTGAATCTCGTCTGTGGATTCTTGGGTACGCTTTGCGAGAGAGCGGACTTCATCCGCCACTACGGCAAATCCGCGCCCGCTGTCACCGGCCCGGGCTGCCTCAATCGCCGCGTTTAGTGCCAGCAGGTTGGTCTGCTCCGCAATAGCGACGATCACATCCAGAATCCGGCCAATGGACTGATTATTCTGATTCAGTTCTTCCGCAGTCTGGCTGGACTCTTCCAGCTCCTGGGCCAGAGCGTGGATGCTCTCTTGGGCGGCTGCCGCTGAGCGGGCGCTATCTTCTCCGGCTTCTCGGTTGCGTGTGCTCAGACTGGCGACATGCTGGGTAGTCTCTGAAACTTCCCGGATGGTTGCCGTGAATTCCTCGATGGAGGTGGCTGCAGTGGAAAGGGCCGCTTGCTGCTTTTCCGAGGCGTCTGTGCTTCCCTGAAGCAGCGCGTTGGCCTGCAGGACGTTGTCTTCAATTTGCCCGCCGCTGTCGCGAATCCGGGCCACCATGACTTCCAGTCGAACCTCCACCAGTCGCATAGCGAGTTCGATCTGTCCCGCCACACCGGCGCTACCAGTATAGACCAACTGTTTGATCGGGTGGCTGACAAGGCTGCGGCAACGATGGAAAAGTCGGGTCAGGGGCTGGTTGAGGCTATACAGCAGGCCAAGAGAAACAGCACTACCCAGAGCGAACAGCGTGGCAGACAGGCCCGGCTGGCCGGTCATGCCTGCGATCAGGGATGGAGCAAGGCAAAGGGTGCCCGCCAGCCATTGCACGGTGCTTGGCGCAAGCCTGGGGATTCTCAGGGCCAGGGGTTGTTTACCCCTGCTGCGGGCACGATACACCTGCTTGGTACGCTGAATGGTAGCGGCATCCGGTATTCGGTAAATGGCCTGGTACTCAAGAACAGTACCCTGTTCGTCGGTAATGGGCGTAACAAACGCATCAAGCCACCAGTCAGACCCGTCGGCTGTGCGATTCAGGATCATGCCCATCCACGAGTCGTCCTTGCCAAGGGTCTCCCAAAGATCCTTGAGCGGGCCTATGGGCATTTTGGGGTGCCTGAGTGTGTTGAAGGAGGCGGCTTTCAGTGCGTCTTCAGAAAAACCGCAGAGCTTGCAGAATGCTGAACTTGCATAGGTGATTTTGCCTTTATTGTCGGTCAGCACCATTAGCTGATCGTGCTCCAGGGGGGCGTTTGGCAAAGGTTCAAATCGGGACATCTCGTTCTACCTCCGATACGAAAAAGGGGCCCGCGAAAGCGGGTCCAATAGAGGAGCAACAATGACAGGCAGGTGTTAGCTGCCGGTTGCGCGCATGTGCTGCACGTTGAACATTTGTGGCTTGGACAGCTCAGGGTCAACCTGGCCCTTGAACTGGCCGGTGGTGCAATGGCTGGCCTGGACATCGATCATGCTAAACGAGTCATCGATAGACACGCCGGTGCCCTTGTTCTTTGGCAGGTGGAAATCAGGGTGGGCCTGACCAATGGTGAAAGTCTTCCACATGCTTCCTTTTCGGTCATAAGACACGGTGCGGGGAATGGTGAAGGTCTGGGCATCCATGTAATGAACGCGCTTTGACAGTGGGTGGCTGTCATCCACCGGTACAGATTCTACTTCATAGACTTTGCGCAGTTGCCAGGTGATGTCCGGGAAGCACCCACCCTGGCCGTTAAAGGCAATTACCTGATAACCGTCGTCATCCTGATGGGTTTCTGTGTCCAGGTTCATCTCATTGTGATTGTAGAACGGCATCAGCATGTAACGGGTGCTCTTGTAGGTCCAGTTCATGTCTGAAATGCGACCGTTATAGCCCTCAAAGTCTTCGATCATCAGGTCCGATCCAAGGAAGGCGTCTGTGACCTGCCCAGTCGCCAGACGGCGAACCCGGCGCTGGAAGCCCAGGTAGAGCCAGGAGTTATCCCGCTTGAGGTCATCTGCTGCGCGGTGGATCAGTAACTGAGTATTGCGCACATCCGCCGGGTCAAGCACCTGAACATAGATGGCGCGGAACAGGTCTGACGGGTTGGGTGTGATTGCCGGTGTTGGTTCCTGAATCACACGGCCCTTGTAGTTCAGGAAGTGGAAGTTGAACTTGATGGTCCGCTCCACTTTACCTGAATCCATATCCCGGTATTTCCAGTAGAACGGGTAGATAGCGGCACTGTCGCCCCAGTTGTAGCCATACTTGTAGTTCCAGGCGAGTTTTTCGCCAGCCCGCGCGTCATCTGGATCCGGCGACTGGGGGAATGGGCGGCCGGCCTTCCAGCCGGTGATTTCACCCACCTGTTCGCCCAGGGTTACCTCTCCCAGAGAGTCACGAGTTGCCTCCACATAAGCAGGGTGCAGGTCAAAAGAAGTGGTTTCCCCCACGTTCATGGAGGTCCAGCCGTTCTCTATGAACGTGAGGAAGGCCGGATCAATGATGTCTTTGAACTGAGCGACATTGGATTGGTCAATCGTCATGCCGACGCTGAGACCCTCATAGCCAGGTATCTCATCGTTGTAAGGATGGAAGGACGCGTTGATCACCTCATCACTGGCGTAGGTGCTGGCGGAGAATATCCCTGCAGTCAGGCCGACCAACAGACCGTTGAACACGGATTTTTGTAGTCTTGTTTTCATGTTATTTCCTCTATCAGAAGCTGTAACGGGCAGTCAGCTGAATTTCGTCTTCTTTCTGGGCCATACCGATGGGGCCCGACTGGAAGCGTCCAAGGGGTTCATATCCCGAGAGACCTGCAGACTCGCCCGGCAGGTGATTGATGACACCCGGGGTTTGTGTGAACGGGTCCCATGGGTTGCAGGAACGACAGTCATCGAACTCACGAGCACCATCGCCTACCTTGAAATTGCCGCCTAGAGTCAACTTGAAATTGTCGTTGACCAACCAGTCGACTGAGGGTGCAATCGCAGTGGCCTGGGCTCGGAAATCATGAGCGGTGATAATTTTCGGAGTCAGGCGACCGTTCATATAGAAGCCCTGAACCAGAAGTGTGGCGGTCCAGTTATGCTCGTAGTTCGGAATACCGGCTTCGCCGTAGGTTCTTTGCTCGCGCTCGTGATCGAGAATGTGCTCGCCAAAGATCTGACCGGAGAACAGGAATGAGTTATCTTCGTTAAGAAAGGGGATGGCGATGTTCTTGTCTGCACCAATGACATATCGAAGTACGTCAGACTCGGAATAGAGCTTGTCGCGAAGGGTGTTCGCGAACTCTTCGCCTGAGGTGTAGGCGGTTTCGACCCGAAATACCGTATCGATGCCCTGCGAGTAGTAGTCTACAGAGCCACCAACCAGGTTAACCCGTGGGAAGTGGATGTCGAAGGCAATCAGGCTCGGCCATACACCGGTCTGGCCGGTAAACCCATTCTGGGCCGGAATGCCGCCTCTCAGGGATGGCAACTGGGAACGGTAAGTCAGCGCGTTCAGCGAGAAACCGAGATCACCATAAACACCTTCAAGCTTCATGCCTAGCTGGGTATTGGCCAGGCTCCAACTGGGCATATGTGCCTCTCGGATACCAATCTGGCCGGGTCCGAAGTCAGTGGCCAAGCCGCCATCCGGAGTTGCACCTGCGAAATTGGCCACAGTGCCACCGTTTTCCCAAAGGTTGTTCATGCCACGGAAGAAACAGCCGGCATCAAGAATCACGTTGGGTTGACCACATTGGCCGATATCATGTGGGCGGAACTTGTCGAAATTCCAGACGACCTGGAAGTTCAGATCGTCGAAGGCTAGCCCGTCGAATACCTCTGTAGGGCCCATACGGTAATCCGTACGCAGGATCCACATGGGAATCCGGATATCTTCCAGTTCGTCGTAGATGTTGTTGCGGGAGTAATCTACCGGGTTGATGACATCCAGGACCCGGAACAGATCCGTTCTGCCCCAGATTACCTGCTGTTTACCCAGGCGTGTGCTGAGGATATTTCCATTATCGAAATTGATATCAAAATCGGCATAGAGCTCTCGAACGAAGTCGGCGCGATCGTTGAATTCCTGAAATCGAAGCTCATTCGAGTCTTTGTCCAGATAGCCGTTAATACATCCGCGATCATCTTTGTCACATGGGCGAACGGGAACACCGAAAGCAACACCATTGCTCTGGTCGTGCAGATGCTCGCCCAAAACGACCATGCCTTCATTCGGATTCCGGGTTGAATCAAAGCCCAGAAAAGCGGGTGCGATACCACCGCCATGAGGTACGTAACCGCTTCCCAGGTCTTGCAGTTGAACCGGGCCTCCCGCATTACGCCCATACTCATCATCATTAAGATCGTAAACTCCGTCATAACTGCCACGGAGAGTCGCGTTGAAACGGACGTTGTTAAAGATACCGACGTTCCCGGCGCTTTTCTCCATCTCCATCTGCAGTGTGTTTCGGAACTTGGAAAGCCCTACGCCTTCCCTCCCGTAAGTCGCATTCTCAACGTATCCGTTCACGCGGGTGTCTTCCGCTGCCAAGGTGTTGGTCATCGGTAACAGCGCCAGGCTGGCACTACCGGCAAGGGTATAGCACCAGAATCTCAGGCCTTTTATTGTTGTTTGCATGGCATGTCCTCGTTACAGGTTTTAGTGGGGCGCTGTACCGGCTTCAGGCCCGGTACTGTGCTCCAGGCACGAACCCATCATCCTGTTCCCGCACGGGGTCAGAAGAAGATGGTGTTGGTTTGGGGAGATCGGCATGGAGGATGCCGTCTTCGTCCGCATAAACGTCGGTGACAAAACGGGGTTTGAACACCAGCACCCAGGAAGGCACCAGCAGCATGGCGGCCATGCCGTTGATCACAATCATCACGCACAACAGCAGTGCGGCATCAGACTGGAAACGGAGGTTCGAGAAGATAACCCACATGATGATGCCGGCCATCAACGTAAGAGCCGTAAAGCTGATAGCCATACCGGTGGTGGAGATTGCGCGGCGAACGGATTCTCGCAAGTCGCCGCATTTGGACATTTCCTCCCGGATTCGATCCATCATGTAGATGGAGTAATCGATGCCGACACCAATGCCCACAGCAATCACCGGCACGGTGTTGATGTCGATGCTGAGACCGTTCAACCCCATATAGGCATAGGTCAATGTGGTGGCAAACAGCATCGCCAGTAGCATCATCAGTCCGGCATGCCAGGAGGTGTAGAACAACATCACGAAGATGAAAATCAGCAGGAATACCAGAGGCAATACAACCACATTGGTTTCAAAGGCTGACTCATTCATTGCAGCGGCAACGCCGAGCGTTCCTCCCGCCAGACGGATTGTCAGCCCCTCAACGCTGCCGCCGTTCTCTGCAATCCACTCCTTGGCCATATGAATGGCACGGCGGATGGTTTCGCCCTGGCGGTCCTTGTAATAGAACACCAGGTTGGCGACGCGATCGTCGGTGTCGTTGAATTCATCCAGAGCCCCGGGGATCGGGCTGGAGGCCATGTAGGTAAACATAAGGCCGCCCACATAACCCGCATCGTGCGGAATCTGGTACCAGCGCGGGTCATTGTTATGCATCAGGCGGTTGACCTGTTTGACCAGATCCGGAAGACCTTTACTGCCGCCCACTTCGGGGTCCATTAACATGTGTGACTGCAGATCTGACAGAGCTGCCAATACTTCCGGCCGCTTTAAACCGCCGTTCTCTTCCGTCTCTGCAACGATGTAGAGTTCCTCGGAGCCGGGAAAGCGATCATTCACCACGCGAGATGAGATGTTGTAGTCATGATCCGGATACAGAATCGGTGATCCGGGCTCTGAATCGCCGATCTGCACATTGGACGACGCCAGTAGTCCTGCCACCATGGCCAGCGCCGCTGCACTCAGGACGACCCTTGCAGCACCGGGTCGGGTGACGGTGCGGGAACAGCTGGCGCCAATGTGGCGCAGTACGGTCTCGCGAATTGCCGGATTTTTTGGCGTTGGCAATATGGACAGCAGCAGAGGTACGCCAATCAACACGGTCAATACAACGGTAATGGCCCACAGGGAAGCGTAGATACCCAAGTGGGTATTCAGGGGTATGGAACCGATCGCAATCAGAGACAGGCCAATGGCATCGGACACCACACCCAGAGAGCCGGGGCGGAACAGGCTGTCGAAGGTGGCCTTCGCCGCCTCTGGCCCGCTGCCACGTTCCAGGGTTTCAGCGTAGTAGCGCTCAACGAGTTGCACACCGTGGCTCATCGCCCTGGCCGCAATCAGGAAGGGGATAACCAGCCCGAGTGGGTCCAGGTTGTAGCCGAGCAGGCTGATAATGCCGAGGCCCCAGATGGTGGATACAAGCACGCCACCCAAGGGAATCAGAACGCCGTAGGCCTTGCGGAAGTGGAAGATGAGCAGGGCCAGCATGGTAACGACGGTGAAAATGAAGATCTGGAGAATCTGCTCCATGTAGGTATAGGCCCAGCCCACCAAAACCGGTTGGCCCGTGGCATAGATCCTGACACCGGCCTGCTCTTCCTCGGCGCGCAGTTGCTGAAGCTGGGCAAAGGTTTTCTCGTAGTCCAGTTGGCCCTCGATGAGCTGTGCCTTGACCAGCGCCATTTTCATGTCTGGCGCTACCAGGGGCCCGTAAACCCTTGGGTTGGCGGACACGTCTGACTTCATGGACTGCAGGGCTTCCTCGGAGTACGCCCCGGACGTGGAATCGTAATAGGGCTCGGAATTGATGCTGCCAACTTCTGTCAGCCAGATTTTGCGAGAATTGCGGTGAGTCACGCTGGAAACCAGGTTATGATTGACCCCGGGCAGGTTGTCTACCGCCTGCGTGATCCTGTCGATCTTGGCAAGTTTTTCGTTGGTGAAGATGTCGCCTTCCTCGAACTCAATGCCCACTACCAGAACATTGGCGCCACCGAAGCTGTCCTTGATGCTGTTGTGGAGCTCGATATAGGGATGTTGCTGCGGCAGAAGGTCGGCGAAATCGGTATAGATTTTCAGTCCGGGAATGCGTAAGGCGAACGCCAGCGTGAGAATGGCAATCACACTCAGCACCTTGCGCGGGTTGTTGAAAATCCACAGCTCCAGCAAGTGCAGCATGTGGGTAAAACGGTGCAAACCAGGCATGGAGACGCTCCTCAGTCAGTGCTGGCCGAGAGGGCCATGGGGATTTCAAGGTTCAACAGAAGGCCACGAGCACCTGCGGCGAGCAGTCGGTTATCGGACATCAATAGTCCGCTGCGCAGATATAGGGGCTGGTCAGAGGTGGAAATCTTCTGCCAGGAGTCACCGGTGAGCTTCAGCACCGTAGCGTTGTCTGCCAGCGCGTACAGCCCGGAAGGGCCGGCAACGAACCCGAAAATCGGAGCATTGATTCCTGTAGGGAACCTTTCCCAGCTTTCTCCACCATCCATGGTGTGGTAGATGAATCCGTTCAGCCCGCCAACCCAGCCCTCATCGTCTGAAACGAAATGACTCGTATGGGCGTAAAACTCATCCGGGAGATAGCCGGCGTAATCCCAGCTTTTGCCACCGTCGCGGGTGTTGAGCACCATGCCGTATTCACCCGTGATGAAGGCATTGTCGGCATCAATGAACTGCAGGTTATTGAGGATGGCATCCTCGTTGAGGGAGGTCTCCGTCCAGGTCTCACCCTGGTCGCCACTGCTCTGGATGGTGGTGAAGCTGCCGGCGGCCCACCAGCTACCATCGGGGGCGCAGTTGGCTGTCATCATCTGTTCCTGGCTGGGAAGGGCGTGCGCTGTCCAGTTTTTACCACGGGTATCGCCGTGCCAGATCTCGTTATTAAATGTTAGTGCTATGAAGCTGCCATCGGGACAGGTGTCGACATCTATGAAGCTGTTGTCGGTGGGCAGAGAGATTCTTTTCCAGCTTTCCCCGTTGTCCGGGCTCCGCAGTAACGAGCCTGCGTTACCTGCAAGTACCACGAGCGACTCGTTCCGGGTCATGGACTGATAAAAGTCTGTACGCTTCAGGGGCTCCTGTGATTGCGCCCGCACAGCGTCGAGGTTAAGGGGCGCTTCGCAACCGGTCAGCAAGAGCGACGACAGAGCTGCGACGGCAAAGGTATTTCGGAAGGTGCCGGTTGGGCACGCCAAGGCATATTGCATGTTGCGTCACCGTCTTTGTTTTTGTGTGTAAAGCGACTTGACAGAAACATTGCAACGGTTATGCCATTCTGATGTATATATTTTAAGCTATTGAAAAAAAATAGAAAAATATTCTAACCGATCGTTTTTCGGGGTGGTGAAGAGCAGCGCTGCGGAATGATTTTTATCAAATAATCAAATGTAGATGGGAGGTTGCTGATTTCATCAACTAGGGAATTGCAAAGAACATCCGTGTTCAACAGAGACGTAGGCGAGCTCAGCTTTCCGAGAGAAGCCCGGATTTTTTGAGCCGGTAAGCCAATGCGGGGCGGGTGAGCCCAAGCAGTCGCGCGGCTCCTGAGACATTCTGGTTGGCCTCATTCATAGCCCGTTGCATCAGGGTTTTTTCCACTTCATCCAGGCTGATCCCGCTGTTCAGTATGCCGTCTGCCCAATGCCCGGATGCGCTGTGTGTGTTACCGGCTACAATCTGGCCGTCATCATCAATGACTTCCGAGGGCTGAGGCGAAGCCTGGTGGAATTCGCTATCCGGGAAGACCGCAAAAAGCGCTTCCTGGCTGATGGTTTCTTTGTTGTCGGTAAGTATCACGCCCCGCTCAATGACGTTCTCCAGTTCTCGAATATTGCCGGGCCAGCGATAACGCAAACACAACTCCAGCGCTTTGTCCGAGAGCCCAAGTGTGCGCTTGTTGTACTCGGTCTGGAACTTCCTGAGAAAGTGCTCTGCCAGAAGTGGCAAGTCTTCCAGCCGTTCGCGCAGAGGCGGGATCTTTACTGGAAAAACATTGAGCCGGTAGTACAGATCGGCCCGGAATCTACCTGCTTCTACGGCTGTAGCGAGGCTTTCATTTGTTGCTGCGATGATCCGGACATTAACAGAACGGGTGCGATTGTCGCCAACTCGCTCAAGTTCACCCTCTTGAAGCACCCGCAACAGTGAGGCTTGTGCGCGGGGTGTCAATTCGACCACCTCATCAAGAAAGATGGTGCCGCCGTTTGCCCTCTCAAAACGCCCCGGTCTGGATTGATTGGCGCCGGTAAATGCGCCTTTCTCCACGCCGAAGAGCTCAGGCTCGATCAGGTCGGGCGGAATGGCGGCGCAGTTGACAGCGATAAAAGGGCCGTCAGCCCTTTCACTGCGCAAATGCACACTGCGAGCAACAACTTCTTTGCCAACCCCGGTTTCTCCCAGCAGCAGCACCGAGACTTTGCCTAATGCTGCTTTATCAATCATTTTGCAGACTTTGTTGTAGGAAGCCGACTGGCCAATGCCATAGTACTGGCCCTGTTGTTTTTCGAGACTGCTGCGCAGCGAGCTGACCTGGGATTGCAGGTCGTAAAGCTCCTCTATGATGGGATCAGCCTTGAAATAGCGGGCGAACTCTTCGGCATCTTCCCACTGCTCCGCAGGCTTCCCTACAATCACGCACTTCTCGTCTCCGCAGCCCCGACAGCTGATTTCGCGGAAGATGATCTCACGCCCCATGAAGGAGGATGTATACGCGCATGCGTAGCCGAGCAGGGACCAGCAGGCAGGCTCATCCATCTGTCCCAGTTCAGTCTGGCAGATCTCTACCTCAAAGGAGTCAACCCATTCTATTTCTGCATAGAAATTCCCGGCTTCCTGGTCGATATCTACCTGAATGGGAATGACCTTGACCATGCCTTTCAGGGCGTGGAGCTGGGGGCCTGCCAGAAAAATATCGATCTCATCGCAGTGAGGGCGAAGCTTGCGCGCCAGCTCGGCATCCCGCAAGCCGGACTGATAGCCGAGGCGCAGAAAAAAGCCTTTTGCTCTTTCGACACCCATTGTGTTGACCATTTCGCGACGAAACGCAGCCATCGCACTCACCGCCATCAACAGCATACGCTGCTCACCAAGCCAGATTTTCCCTTCCAGGCTCAGAAATCGAATTTGATCTGTAAGGTCTTGATAATCTTTGTATTTTAGTTTTGATTTATAGCTGACGACCATATCCAGGTCCCTTATTATTTTTGTATGGGGTGAGCGCGAACACCCATGAAGCGTTCTATTTATATAACCCCTGATCGATGTCAAAAATCAACCAAATGGTAAAAAACAACCGGAAAGTCGCAGGTATGCCCGAGTGTCTCAGCATTTGCTCAATTCCTTTTAATTTTTCACTAAATGATCAATTTCTCCTGATAAAACTCAAGGCTGAAGGCTCGATTTAAGACGCTGTCTCAGTTTTGGGGTTTCTTGAAATATTTTTAAAAACAATGAGTTGTGATGTCGTTCGTTAGGTTCTGAAAAATTGTGGCACAGCCGTTGCTGAACTCTTGTCATTCAATAACAAAAGCAACGAGGTCAACGATGGAACAGCGAACAAAGACCTTTAACGAATTAACCCGCTATATCCGGGTCCGCAGTGCTCCGGAAGACCGGTTTGTGGAGTTCGATTTTGCGCTTGGTCACCCCGAACTGTTTGTCGAGCTGGTGCTGCCCCAGGAAGCCTTTCGGATCTTTTGTGAGCACAACAATGTGGTGCACATGGATTCCGACATGATCCGTCAGATTGATGAAGACATGATCAAGTGGCGCTTTGGTGAGAAAGGCCACCGCTGAAGTCAGAAGATAAGCAGCGCCAACATCCAATTCATAAAAACAACGATGGGAAGGCAGATATGAGTGTTGAGATTAAAACCACCTCGGTGGAACCCATTCGCAATACCTACTCGGCTATTGCGCGTCGCTTTGGTGATAAGCCGGCAACTCGCTACCAAGAGGCCAGCTTCGACCTTGCGGCCACAACCAACTTCCATTATCGCCCGCTATGGGATCCGAAGCGCACCTTGAATGACCCAACACGAACAGCCTTGCACATGGAAGATTGGTATGCGGTGACCGACCCGCGCCAGTTTTTCTACGGCGCCTACGTTGGCAATCGGGCAAAGATGCAGGAAGCAGCAGAAAGCAGTTTCGCGTTTTGTGACAAGCGTAACCTGCTCACCCGCCTGCCTGAGGAAACGCAAAAGCAGCTCCTGCGCCTGTTGGTGCCATTCCGCCACGTTGCGCTAGGCGCCAACATGAATAACAGCAAGATTGCCGGCGATTCGACAGCAACTACCGTGTCACAGATGCATATGTTTGCCGCTACCGATCACCTGGGTATGGGCCAGTATCTGTCTCGTATCGCACTGCTGCTTGATGGCAGTACCGGCACCGCTCTTGATGAGTCCAAAACCTATTGGATGGATGACGAGCTGTGGCAGCCTCTGCGCAAACTGGTAGAGGGTATTTTGGTCGTTGATGACTGGTTCGAAATCACCCTTGTGCAGAACGTACTGCTTGATGGGCTTATGTATCCGCTGGTTTACGACCGGATGGATGCGTGGTTTGGCGAACAGGGCGCTGAAGATATATCCATGCTCACCGAGTTCCAACGTGACTGGTACAAGGAGTCCCTGCGCTGGACCAGCGCCATGATTAAAACTGTCGTGGCTGAGAGTGACCGTAATCGCGAGCAGGTCCAGAGCTGGGTCAAATATTGGGAGCCTAAGGTCTACGAGGCACTCACACCTATTGCTCAGGCCACAACGGGACTGGACGCTCTGGATGAACTCCGTGCCGAGCTTTCAGCCCGTCTTAAAAAAACAGGCCTTGAAAGCACAGGAGTTCAGGCATGAGCCAGAAAGTATTTATGGCATTTCAGGACAACGACAACGCCCGCTATCTGGTCGATGCGATCGTTAAAGATAATCCGGAGGCCGAAGTGCAACATTCGCCGGCGATGATTCGCATTACCGCTGAAAAGCGTCTGGTGATCAACCGGGAAACAATGGAAGAAACACTTGGCCGGGATTGGGAAGTTCAGGAAATGCTGCTCGAGGTAATTAGCATTGGCGGCAATGTCGATGAAGACGACGACCATTTCATTGTTTCGTGGAATTGATCAGGAGACCTAACATGGCTAGCAAAAACAAGAAGCTGAATCTTAAAGACAAATACCAGTATCTGACGCGTGACATGGCGTGGGAGCCAACCTACGAGAAGCACGAAGATATCTACCCGGATGAGAGTTTTGAAGGCATCAAGATCCTTAACTGGGACCAATGGGAAGATCCGTTCCGCCTGACCATGGATACCTACTGGAAGTATCAGGCAGAAAAGGAAAAGAAGCTTTACGCCATTTTTGATGCGTTTGCCCAGAATAACGGCCAACAGAATATTACAGATGCCCGCTACGTAAACGCTTTAAAGCTGTTCCTTTCTGGCATCTCACCCGTTGAATACGCTGCATACCAAGGTTATGCGCGAGTGGGCCGCCAGTTTAGTGGTGCCGGTGCGCGAGTAGCCTGCCAGATGCAAGCGATTGACGAGTTGCGCCATGCGCAAACGCAGCAACACGCGATGAGTCACTACAATAAGCACTTCAATGGATTGCACGATGCCTCGTATCAGCACGATCGGGTCTGGTTCCTGTCGGTTCCCAAATCCTTTTTTGATGATGCACGTTCTGCAGGCCCGTTTGAGTTCCTGACTGCAATTTCCTTCTCGTTTGAATACGTGTTGACCAACCTGTTGTTTGTTCCATTCATGTCTGGTGCTGCCTACAACGGAGATATGGCAACGGTTACATTCGGCTTTTCCGCGCAGTCGGATGAAGCACGCCATATGACGCTGGGTCTTGAGGTCATCAAGTTCATTCTGGAGCAACACGAAGACAACGTGCCCATCATTCAGAAGTGGATCGACAAGTGGTTCTGGCGCGGCTTCCGCCTGCTGAGTCTGGTGGGCATGATGATGGACTACATGCTGCCCAACAAGGTGATGTCCTGGGCTGAAGCCTGGGAAATGTATTACGAGCAAAGCGGTGGTGCCCTGTTCAAGGATCTTGAGCGTTATGGCATTCGCCCGCCCAAGTATCAGGATGTTGCCAACGCCGCCAAAAATCATTCCAGCCACCAAACCTGGGCCACGTTCTATCAGTACAGTCAGGCGACCAACTTCCACACCTGGATGCCGCAGGAAGAAGAGATGGCCTGGTTGTCTGAGAAGTACCCCGAGACTTTCGACAAGTACTACCGTGATCGCTTCGAGCATTGGGACAAGGAGCAGAAGGAAGGGAATCGCTTCTATAACAACACGCTTCCCCAGCTTTGTCAGGTGTGTCAGATACCAAACATTATGACCGAGAAAGACGACCCGACGGTGTTCAGCCATCGCCAGATCAAGCACGAAGGCGAGCGTTATCATTTCTGTTCGGATGGTTGCTGCGACATTTTCAAGAATGAGCCTGAAAAGTACATCCAGGCTTGGCTGCCTGTGCATCAGATATATCAGGGTAACTGCGGCGGTGCGGACGTAGCGACAGTGGTTGAGAAGTATTATCACATCGTTCCTGGCGTCGACAATATGGAATATCTTGGCTCGCCCGATCACCAGCGCTGGCTGGATATCAAAGGTCTGAAGCCCCTCTCCACAAGTCGTCAAAAGAAAACTGCCGCCTGACCTGACTGGATTTGCCCGCCCTCTTGGCTGTGGTCAGGCGGGTCTCTATAACAAAAAGGAGTGCACCATGAGTGTTAACGCTATTTCCGAGTATCACGCCGAACCCAAAGATCGAGTCGAGAATTTCAATGGCATGCAGCTGCTTTATGTCTATTGGCCCCATCACCTGATGTTCTGCGCCCCTTTCGCGATGCTGGTAGCGCCGGATATGACCTTCGGTGCTTTTGTGGAGGAGTTACTCAAACCTGCGGTTGCGGGGCACCCGGATTCTGAAACCGCGGATTTCCTGAATGCGCAGTGGCGGCTTAACGAGGAGGTATTCACGCCGGACCTGGCGGTCACACTGATCGCCAATGGCATTGACCACAAGAGCATGCTGACCGTAACCACACCGGGCCTGGAAGGTATCCAGGGTTCTGCATCCTGAGGACTGAGTGATGAGCTATACCGTTACCATCGAACCGATTGGCGAACAGATTGAAGTTGAAGATGGCCAGACTATCCTGCAGGCCGCACTGCGCCACGGTGTGTGGTTACCGTTTGCCTGCGGTCACGGAACCTGCGCGACCTGCAAAGTCCAGGTGATCGACGGTGATGTGGATGTGGGTGAAGCCTCACCCTTTGCGCTGATGGACAGCGAGCGTGAGGAAGGCAAGGTTCTGGCCTGCTGCGCCACCCTTGAAAGTGACGTCACCATCGAAGCGGATATTGATGTGGATGAGGACTTTGAGGGCTATCCGGTTGAGGATTATCAGGCCACCGTTACAGAAGTCGTCGACCTGTCGCCGACCATCAAGGGTGTGCATCTCAAGCTCGACCGTGCGATGACCTTTCAGGCTGGCCAGTACATCAACATCGAGCTGCCTGGCGTCGAGGGACCCAGAGCCTTTTCCCTGGCTAACCCTCCCAGTCGCTCGGATGAGGTGGAACTGCATGTTCGGCTGGTCGAAGGCGGGGCAGCGACAACCTATGTTCATCATCAGCTCAATGTAGGCGACACCATGAGCCTGTCTGGTCCTTACGGGCAGTTTTTCGTACGCAGCTCGCAGCCGGGCGATCTTATATTTATTGCCGGCGGCTCAGGGCTTTCCAGCCCTCAGTGCATGATTCTGGACCTGCTGGAAGAGGGTGACGAGCGCAAAATCGTGTTGTTCCAGGGCGCCCGCAATATGGACGAACTCTATAACCGTGAGCTGTTCGAAGCACTGGATCGTGACCATGAAAACTTCACCTATGTTCCAGCCCTGAGCCAGGCGGAAGGCGACGCCAGTTGGCAGGGCTTCAAGGGCTATGTGCACGATGCCGCGAAAGCACATTTTGACGACCGTTTTTCCGGTCTGAAAGCCTATCTCTGCGGGCCTCCTCCGATGATTGATGCAGCCATCACCGCACTGATGCAGGGCCGCCTGTTCGAGCGGGACATTTTCATGGAGAAATTCCTCACGGCGGCCGACGGAGCAGAAGATGCACAGCGTTCTGCCCTGTTCAAAAAGATATAAGCGAGGCCAGTCATGGGAGAGACGTATCAGGTCACTGAGCAGCGCAGCGGTCAGACGTTCCGTTGTAAAGCCGGCCAAAGTGTCCTCAAAGCCATGGAGCAGCAGGGGCTGAAGTGCGTGCCGGTAGGCTGCAGGGGCGGCGGTTGTGGCTTCTGCAAGATCACTGTGCTCAACGGCGATTTTGAGTGTGGAAAGATGAGCCGGGTGCATGTCCCCCCGGGAGCAATTGAAGAGGGCGAGGTGCTGGCCTGCCGCATCTACCCACTGGGCAATCTGATTATTGAATGCCGTCCGCAACCTGCGGGCAGGCTCGCGAGCGAGCACACAACAACAAAAGTACTGAGGTAAGCATCATGAAGAAGGGTGTAATGCGTCCCGGCCACGTGCAGATCCGTGTTCTCGATATGGATGAGGCCGTCAAACATTATAAGGACCTTTTGGGCCTTATCGAAATGGACCGTGATGACCAGGGCCGCGTGTACCTGAAGGGCTGGACGGAAGTGGACAAGTTCTCCGTCGTCCTTAGGGAAGCTGATGAGCCTGGCATGGACTTTATGGGCTTTAAATGCCTCAACGAAGACGTGCTGGGCCAGTTGCGCAGTGAACTCATCGAGCGTGGCTGCGAGGTTGAAGATATCCCTGCGGGCGAACTGAAAGATTGTGGGCGGCGGGTTCGTTTTATTGCGCCTACCGGCCATGCCTTTGAACTCTACGCCACCAAAAAGCAGACCGGTAAATGGGGCGTAGGCAATCACAACCCGGAAGCCTGGCCGCGCGGCCTAGAGGGTATAAAGGCCACACGCTTTGACCACTGCCTGCTCTATGGCCCGAACCTGGATGAAACTCTGGATCTGTTCCGGGATGTTCTCGGTTTTGACTTGGCAGAACAGGTCATTGCGCCTGATGGCAAGCGGGTTGCTCAGTTTTTGACGGTCAGTACCAAGGCTCATGATATCGCGTTTATTCACCACGAAGAGCCGGGCAAATTTCACCACGCGTCGTTTTTCCTGGAGACCTGGCAGGATGTTCTCAAGGCGGCAGATCTGCTGTCCATGACAGACACCTCCATTGATATTGGCCCGACCCGTCACGGCCTCACCCATGGCCAGACCATCTACTTCTTTGACCCCTCCGGTAACCGAAATGAAGTGTTTGCTGGCGGTGATTACCACTACCCGGACCACGAACCGGTGACCTGGGATGCAGAAGAACTGGGCAAGGCCATTTTCTACCACGACCGGGTTCTGAACGAGCGCTTCCTGACGGTTCTGACGTGAATCTCTTTTGGTTTAACAGGGCATAGCAGCAATGAAAGAAATCAAGCACTACATCAACGGGCAATACGTGGGTTCGGCCGGTGGCCGGCTGTTCGACAACGTTAACCCGGCTACCGGCAAAGTGATCGCCAAGGTTCACGAAGCCGGGCGAGAGGAAGTGGATGCGGCCGTGCAGGCGGCGAAAGCTGCCCTGCGTGGCCCTTGGGGCAAAATGACCGAGGATCAACGCGGTGCCATTCTGCACAAGGTGGCGGACGGCATTAACGCGCGTTTCGACGAGTTTCTGGACGCCGAATGCCTGGATACCGGCAAGCCGAAATCTATGGCCAGCCACATCGACATTCCCCGGAGTGCGGCGAACTTCAAAGTGTTCGCTGACATGGTCAAGAGCGTGCCCGCGGAATCGTTTGAAATGCCAACGTCGGATGGCACCGGAGCAATTAACTACGCGGTACGTCGGCCTAAAGGTGTGATTGGGGTGATCAGCCCCTGGAACCTGCCGTTGCTGCTGATGACCTGGAAAGTGGGGCCGGCCCTGGCGTGCGGTAACACGGTTGTGGTCAAGCCTTCGGAAGAAACGCCGACGACGACGGCGCTGCTGGGGGAGGTAATGAAAGACGCCGGCGTTCCGGATGGCGTATTCAACGTGGTTCATGGTTTCGGCGGCGACTCCGCGGGCTCCTTCCTGACCGAACACCCTCTGGTGGATGGTTTTACCTTTACCGGTGAAACCGGCACGGGCGAAGTCATCATGAAATCTGCGGCCAGGGGCATTCGTGACATTTCCCTGGAATTGGGTGGCAAGAATGCCGGGCTGGTGTTTGCTGATTGCGACATGGACAAGGCGATTGAGGGCACCATGCGCTCCGCGTTTGTCAATTGCGGTCAGGTGTGTCTGGGCACGGAGCGGGTCTATGTCGAGCGTTCCATCTTTGATGAGTTTGTAGCCCGACTTAAAGCCGGTGCTGAAGGGCTCAAAGTGGGCCCTCCTAACGACCCCGAGGCCGACATGGGGCCTCTGGTCAGTCTCAAGCACCGAGAGAAAGTTCTGTCCTTTTACCAGAAAGCGGTGGATGACGGCGCGACGGTCGTCACCGGTGGTGGTGTGCCGGATATGCCGGAAGAACTGGCAGGTGGTGCCTGGATACAGCCTACCATCTGGACCGGCCTGGCAGATGACTCGGCCGTGGTGACCGACGAAATTTTCGGCCCCTGTTGCCACATTCGCCCCTTCGACACCGAAGAGGAAGCCATCGAGCTTGCCAACAGCCTCCCTTACGGTCTCGCGTCTGCGATCTGGAGTGAAAACATCACTCGTGCGCATCGTGTCGCTGGCCAGATTGAAGCCGGGATTATCTGGGTGAACAGCTGGTTCCTGCGGGATTTGCGCACTCCGTTCGGTGGCAGCAAACAGTCCGGTATTGGTCGTGAGGGTGGTGTGCACTCCCTGGAGTTCTACACCGAAATGAAGAACATCTGCGTCAAGCTATGAGGCGGGTATGACGGTGAACTTGGCAACTACAACCAGCCCCGAGATTGGTCGCGAAATTGTCGCGGCGGGTTACCGGACGAATCTGCACGATGAGGGTGACGGTTTCCCGGTCATGCTGATCCATGGGTCTGGTCCTGGTGTAACTGCTTGGGCCAACTGGCGGCTGGTCATTCCAGAGCTGGCCCGACAGCGCCGAGTAGTGGCGCCGGACATGCTGGGGTTTGGCTACAGCGAGCGCCCGGAAGATCAGTCTTACAACCGGGATCGCTGGGTCGACCACGCGCTTGGCGTTATGGACGAGTTGGGGCTAAAGCAGGTGGACCTGATTGGTAACTCCTTTGGCGGAGGAATTGCCTTGGCTCTGGCGATTCGATACCCCGAACGGGTTCGTAGACTGGTGCTTATGGGCAGCGTCGGGGTGAGCTTTCCGATCACCCGGGGGCTGGATGAGGTTTGGGGCTATCAGCCCTCCCTTGAGTCCATTCGCCAGCTTTTGGATACCTTTGCCTTTGACCGGAGTCTGGTGGATGACGAGTTGGCCCAGCTGCGCTATCAGGCCAGTATTCGCCCCGGTTTTCAGGAGTCATTTGCCGCTATGTTTCCGGCGCCACGCCAACGGTGGGTAGACAGCCTGGCCAGCCCGGAAGCGGACATTCGTGCTTTGCCCCACGAAGTGCTGGTCATCCACGGCCGTGAAGATCGGGTGATTCCGGTTCAGGCGTCCCTGACACTCGCAAACTGGATCGATCGATCCCAGCTTCATGTCTTTGGCCGGTGTGGCCACTGGACTCAGATTGAACACGCCAGCCGCTTTGCGCGATTGGTCAACGATTTTCTCAGCGAAGCCGATGTCATGGCTTCAGGAGCACTTTAATGGAACAGAAACGAATTCAGGAACTGGGCGACGAACTTTATCAGGCCATGCTGGCCCGTGAAGCCGTTGACCCGCTTACCAGCCGCGACGAAGACATCACCATCAATGATGCTTACCACATATCTCTGCGTATGCTGGAGCGTCGGCTGGCCTCTGGTGCGTCGGTAATCGGTAAGAAAATCGGGGTCACCAGCAAAGCCGTGCAGAACATGCTTGACGTGCACCAGCCGGATTTTGGCTATCTGACCGATGACATGGTGTTCAACAGCGGTGAAGTGGTGCCTATCAGTGACCGCTTGATTGCTCCGCGGGCGGAGGGCGAAATTGCCTTTATCCTCAAGAAAGACCTGGTCGGCCCTGGGGTGACCAACGCGGATGTGCTGGCTGCCACCGAGTGTGTGATGCCTTGCTTCGAGATCGTCGACTCCCGCATCCGTGACTGGAAGATCGCAATTCAGGACACCATTGCCGACAACGCCTCCTGTGGTTTGTTTGTGCTGGGTGATCAGGCCGTCTCGCCGCGCAAACTGGATCTGGTGACCTGCGGCATGGTGGTTGAAAAGAATGGTGCCGTGCTAAGCGCAGGGGCCGGTGCTGCCGCCTTGGGTTCGCCAGTGAACTGCGTCACTTGGCTTGCCAACACGCTGGGTGAGTTTGGTATTCCGTTAAAAGCCGGTGAAGTCATTCTTTCCGGTTCGTTGGTGCCACTGGAGCCGGTCAAGGCCGGAGATTATATGCGCGTCGACATCGGCGGCATTGGCAGCGCCTCCGTGCGCTTCTCCTGAATTGAAGGTAAGGAGATAGTCTTATGGCACGCATGGAGCCGTTACCCGTTCAGACTAACGAAGAGCTGGGAGAGAAGTTCGCCTTCTTCGAGCGCACGCTGGGTTTTGTTCCCAACAGTTTTCTGGTGATGCAACGTCGTCCGGAGCTCGTCAAGGCAGTGACGACCTTGTCTGCAGCGGTTTACGACCCCAAAGGCGAGGTGGATCTTGGATTCAAACGCTTAATCGGCCACGTGGCGAGCGCCGCGGCCGGTTGCCAATACTGCCGTGCCCACACTGCCGTCAGCGCCAGTCGTCACGGCATTCCGGCGGAGAAGCTGGAAGCGGTCTGGGACTTTCACAACAGCGCCCTGTTCAGCGAGCGCGAAAAGGTGGCTCTGGAGTTTGCACTGGCCGCCGCATCTCAGCCCAATGCTGTGACCGACGAGTTATTCAAGCAGCTGCGCGTTCACTGGAATGAGGGCGAGATCGTAGAGCTGCTGAGCGTTGTCGGCTTGTTTGGCTTTTTTAACCGATGGAACGACAGCCTGGCGACGCCGCTGGAGGCGGAGCCAGAGGCAGTCGCCAATGCACATCTGGCTGCCAGCGGCTGGAACGCTGGAAAACATGGCCACCAGGCCTGGATACGGAACACAGAGGATTAAACGATGGCCAAGAAATTGAAAGCAGCCATCATCGGTTCGGGCAATATAGGCACCGACCTGATGATCAAGATTCTGCGTAATGGTAAGCACGTTGAAATGGGTGTCATGGTGGGAATCGACCCTGAATCCGACGGCTTGGCACGTGCCAGCCGCATGGGTGTTGCGACTACCCACGAAGGGGTGGATGGTCTGGTAAACATGCCGGAATTTGCCGATATCGATATCGTATTTGACGCCACCTCAGCCAGTGCCCACATGCACAACGAAGTGTTCCTGCGTGGCCATAAGGAGAGCCTGAAAATTGTTGATCTGACACCGGCGGCCATCGGCCCCTATTGTGTTCCGGTCGTCAACCTTGAGCAGAATTTGCAGGAAGGTAACGTCAATATGGTGACCTGTGGCGGCCAAGCCACCATTCCGATGGTGGCGGCGGTGTCACGTATTGCGAAAGTGCACTACGCCGAGATTGTGGCGTCTATCTCCAGCAAGTCCGCTGGCCCAGGTACACGAGCCAACATTGACGAGTTTACCGAAACCACCTCCAGAGCCATTGAAGTGGTTGGCAGTGCCCGGAAGGGCAAGGCCATTATCATCCTGAACCCCGCGGAGCCACCTTTGTTGATGCGGGACACGGTCTACGTATTGTCTGATGCGGCGGATGAAGCCGAAGTGGAAGCTTCGGTTGAGGAAATGGTGGCCGCGGTTAACAGTTACGTACCAGGCTATCGCCTCAAGCAGAAAGTGCAATTCGACCGGATTCCGGCTGACCAGCCGATCAACGTTCCGGGGCTGGGACGCTTCAGCGGCCTTAAAACCTCCATCTTCCTGGAAGTAGAAGGCGCTGCCCATTATCTTCCGGCCTATGCCGGCAACCTCGACATCATGACCTCTGCAGCACTCGGTACCGCCGAGCGTATTGCCGAGTCGTTGGTCAACTGAGGAGACAGAATCATGACGTTTAATCCCGGAAAAAAACTGTATATCTCCGACGTGACCCTGCGCGATGGAAGCCACGCCATCCGACACCAGTATTCGATCAAGAACGTGCAGGACATTGCCCGTGCCCTGGACAAGGCCAAAGTTGACAGCATTGAAGTGGCCCACGGTGACGGGCTTCAGGGCTCCAGCTTCAACTATGGCTTCGGGGCCCACACCGATCTGGAGTGGATCGAAGCCGTGGCAGAAGTGGTTACCCACGCGAAAATCGCGACTTTGTTGTTGCCTGGCATTGGCACTGTTCACGATCTGGATGCTGCGTATAACGCTGGCGCACGCGTCGTTCGGGTTGCCACACACTGTACAGAAGCAGATGTGTCACGGCAGCACATCGAACACGCCCGCAAGCTGGGTATGGATACGGTTGGCTTTTTAATGATGAGCCATATGCAGACCCCACAGGGCCTGGCTGAGCAAGCCAAGTTGATGGAGGATTTTGGTGCTACCTGCCTGTATGTAGTGGATTCCGGCGGGGCCATGGGCATGCACGACATTCGCGATCGTTTTCGTGCGCTGAAAGATGTGCTCAAGCCCGAAACGCACACCGGCATGCACGCACACCATAACCTCAGCCTGGGGGTGGCTAACTCTATTGTGGCCGTGGAAGAGGGCTGCGATCGTATTGATGCGAGCCTTGCCGGTATGGGTGCAGGCGCGGGTAACGCACCTCTGGAAGTGTTCGTTGCCGCCGCGGAGCGTATGGGCTGGGAGCATGGTACTGATCTTTACACACTGATGGATGCGGCCGATGACATTGTGCGCCCGTTGCAGGACCGCCCTGTAAGAGTGGACCGCGAAACCCTGGCGCTGGGTTATGCCGGGGTGTACTCCAGCTTCCTGCGCCATGCCGAAGTGGCGGCGCTGAAGTATGGCCTGAAAGCTGTGGATATTCTGGTAGAGCTCGGCCGCCGCCGCATGGTAGGTGGCCAGGAAGACATGATTGTGGACGTGGCGCTGGACCTTCTGGCCGCCCAAAAGGAGCAAAACGCATGAGTAAGACACTGAGCCGCGAACAGGTTCTGGCCATGGCTGAACACGTGGAAAACGCCGAGCTGCAGGCCTACGATATCACTAAGGTTACCAATGACTACCCGGACATGACCTTTGAGGATGCCTACGAAGTACAGTGGGAAATCCGCCGCCGCAAGGAAGAGCGTGGCAATAAAATTGTCGGCTTGAAAATGGGCCTGACCTCTTGGGCCAAGATGGCGCAGATGGGTGTGGAAACCCCAATTTATGGCTTCTTGGCGGACTACTTCAGCGTGCCTGATGGTGGCGTGGTGAACACCAAAGAGTTGATTCATCCGAAAATCGAAGCCGAGATTGCTTTTGTTACCAAGGCCCCCCTGAAAGGTCCGGGTTGCCATGTCGGTGATGTACTGGCGGCAACCGACTTCGTGATCCCGGCGGTTGAGGTGATCGACTCCCGCTATAAGGACTTCAAGTTCGATCTGGTGAGTGTGGTGGCCGACAACGCTTCTTCCACCCGGTATATTACCGGTGGCCAGATGGCCTACGTGGCGGATGTGGATCTGAAGACGCTGGGTGTGGTGGTCGAGAAAAACGGTGAAGTGGTTGAAGTAGGTGCCGGCGCATCGGTATTGGGTCATCCGGCGTCCAGCGTGGCGATGCTGGCGAACCTGCTGGCGGAGCGGGGCGAACATATCCCGGCGGGCACGTTCATCATGACGGGCGGCATTACCGCCGCCATTTCGGTGCAGCCCGGTGACAACATCACTGTGCGTTATCAGGGCCTGGGCACAGTGTCTGCCCGCTTCGAGTAAGGAGGATGTATGCCGATTGCCCAGTTGTATGTCATTGAAGGCAGGACGGACGAGCAGAAAGAAACTCTGATCCGGGAAGTGAGTGAAGCCATGGCTCGCTCCCTGGACGCACCTCTGGAACGTATCCGGGTGATGATTACCGAGATGCCGAAACAGCACTTCGGGATAGCCGGCCAGTCGGCGAAAAAGATGGGGCGTTAGCCGATAAGGTGTTGGCAGATGGGCGGGCTGCAGTCCCTCTGAGTCAGAAGGAGGGAGTCGGTGTGACGTCAGTGGTGCTGCGCAGGTCGTGCTGGTATTTAGTCATCTTAAACCGGATGATTAATGAAATTGCATAAAGAGGCCTGTATACCATGCTCAGCATACTCATGATCGGCGCAGGGGGTATTGGCGGCTATTACGGTGCGCGGCTCGCTGAGGCGGGCCATCGGGTTGTGCTTACGGCTCGTGGCGCACACCTTACTGCCTTGCAGTCAAAAGGTCTCGTGGTTCACTATGAAGAACGGCTGATAAAGTGCCGGGTTCCGGCAGTTGATCATGCTGCTTTGATACAGGACTGCCAGCCTGGCGATTTTGATGTGATTGCTGTCGCCCTGAAATCCACCGCGACAGAAGCGGTGCTGGATGAGCTTGGCCCCTGGCTGGCGCAAAGCGATGTGCCGGTTTTGTCGTTGCAGAACGGTGTGGACAATGAGCCGATGATCGCGCGGGTGCTTGGCGAAAGCCGTGTTCTGGGCGGGTTAGCGGTTCGCATTGGTGGCCATATCGTTGAGCCAGGTGTGGTTGAGGCAGAAGGTGTGGCTCAGATTGTTATGGGTGAGTGGCCCTGTGTTCCGGATGAGCAGGACGCCCGTCGCCCGCTTCTGGAAACCCTGCACAACGCCTTTGAGCTGGCTGGCATTCCTACGACGGTTTCAGATGATATTCGCTATGAGCTTTGGCGCAAGCTGGTGATCAACAACGGCGTTAATCCGATCTCGGCTCTCACCGGGCTGGACACGCAGAGTCTGACGCGACACCCGCAATTCAGCCGGATTGTGTACGGCATGATGGCAAGGAAAAGGGGCGCCCGCTGGAACTGGACAGTATCGCGGGGGCAGTGCTTCGTCGTTCCAGAGGGCTCGGAATCGACGCCCCCTATACCGCCACCGTTAATGCTCTTCTGGAGCATGGCCTGGGCTAGCGGTCCGTCAGCTTGATTTCGATACGCCGGTTTTTCTGCAGTGCCTCGAGTGTTGTGCCCTCTGCAACGGGAAAGAATTCGCCAAATCCTGCAGCGACCATCCGGTTTTGTGGCACGTTCTGGTTCGCAAGATAGCGAACTACCGCTACCGCCCGGGCGGTTGATAGCTCCCAGTTGGAGGGGAACTGCGGCGTATTGATGGGGATCAGATCGGTATGGCCATCAATGCGCAGAATCCAGTCCAGGTCGTCGGGGATTGTTTTAACGACATCGAGCAACACGCCGGCCAGCTTGTCGAGCTCGCGCTTGCCTGCGTCGCCCAACTGGGCTGAGCCGGAAGCGAACAGCAGTTCGGATGGCAGCAGGAAACGGTCGCCGACAATGCGGATATTTTCATTGGCGGCCAGAATGTTCCGCAACCGTGAGAAAAATTCGGACTGGTACTGTTCCAGTTGGTTGATGCGCTCTGCCAGCAGTGTGTTGAGGCGTCGGCTGACATTTTCCAGTTCGTCTTCCTTGTCGACGGTCATTTCTTTTTGCAGTTTCAGTGCAGTGGTTATCTGTCGCAGTTGGTTCTGAAGTGATGCAATCTGATTGGATAGCCGCAGGATCATGTTCTGCTGGCTGGCAGAAAGCTCGTCCTTGTCATCCAGCTCCTGGTTCATGTTCGCCAGTCTTTCAGTCCGGGCTTCGGCATCGGCGGTCTGCTGCATTAACTGGTTGCGGGAGGCGTCCAGCCGTTCCTGCAGGTCTTCGTTCTGGGCGAGACTGTCGCTGAAGTTGCTCTGAACGGTGAGCATTTGCTGCTCCAGAGCTTCCGTTTTGCTCTGTTCCAGCCCCAATAATTGAGATATTTCGCTCAGCCGCTGGTTCAGTCGGGCCAGTTCAGAGTTGCGATCTGAAAGCGTTTGGGACAGAAAAAGCTGGCTGACCACGTAAATCAACAGCATGAAAATCACCAGCATCAGCAGGGCGGAGAGCGCGTCTACATACCCCGGCCAGACGTTGGTGGTGCTTCGGCTCCGACGTCTGGATCCGATCATGGCTGGCGTTCATTGCTGGTGAACGGGTCGAGCAGGTTGGTCACACCGGTCAGCCATTCTTCCAGCCCGTCGTAGAAACGGTTCTGGGCATGGCCGGCCTGGATATCGAGAAAACCCAGAATCAGTGAGCCACCAAGGCCGAGCAGTGACGAACTGAATGCCGTCCCCATGCCCTGCAAGGGCGTCAGCAACCCCGTCTGAAGATCCGCAAATACCTTGCCGAAGTCGCCCTGGCCCATATCCAGGTTGGTAATGACCTCGCCAACCGCATTGATGGTGCCCAGCAAACCCCAGAAGGTGCCCAAAAGCCCCAGAAACACCAGGAGGTTGATAAAGTAGCGTGTAATTTCGCGCTGTTCATCCATTCTCGAATGAATGCCATCGAGCACCGTCCGAAGTGACATGGTAGAGAGGGTGAAACGATCACGCTTGGAGTCTTCGCCTAGCTGCCGTGCCAACGGCTTGAGCAGCCGGGGTTCTTCCAGCACCGAAAGGCCGGAATGGCCTGTGCGGAACTGGGCGATCCAGCGCAGTTCGGGGAATAACACGAAAACCTGACGATAGGTGAGGCCGATGCCGACAATCAAAACGCCAACAATTAACAGGTTGAAGACCCAGTTCGCCATAAAGGCGGTGGCCAAAGGTTTGTGGACCAACACGCCGACGACGGCAACAACTGCCAGAAAAAAGGTCATCCAGAAAAGGGTGTGTTTTGGATTACTCATGAAAAAAGCCAGCCTTTTGAGATGTTCTTCAAAACGTTAGCACAGACTGGCGGAACTTGGGGCTTAATTGGCGGAAGTATTGTGTGAGTGAATGTTTCCCGGCGAGGCGAGCCGCCACGCCGGGTGCCACTAATACGGATTTCAGCCTTGCTGCAGCGCCTGGACCACAGCTTTGGCAGCGCCCTCGGATGAAGCCGGGTTCTGGCCGGTAATCAGTTTGCCATCTACAACAATGTGCGGAGCCCAGTCGTCACCCTTGGAGTAGGTTGCGGTGTTTTCCTTCAGCATGTCTTCGAGCAAAAAAGGTACGATTGATGCAAGACCAACTGCTTCCTCTTCACTGTTGCTGAAGCCGGTGACTTCGCGACCGCCAACCAGGTTCTGCCCCGGCTTGATCTCCACATTTTTAAAAACAGCGGGTGCGTGGCAGACGGCGCCGATAACTTTGCCTTGCTCGTAAGCGGCTTTGATCAGAGCGACAGATTTGTCATCGTTCACCAAGTCCCACATAGGGCCATGACCACCCGGGTAGAAGACCGCATCAAACCCGTTCATATCGATATCGCTGAGTTTTTTCGTGCTGGCGAGCGATTCTTTCGCGTGTGCATCCTCCTGAAAACGGCGGGTAGTGTCTGTGAGAGCTTCGTCGGCTTCGCTGTTGGGATCAACCGGTGGCTTACCGCCTTTTGGCGATGCAATGGTGATGTTTGCGCCTGCGTCGCGGAATACATAATAGGGCGCAGTGAATTCTTCCAGCCAAAAGCCGGTTTTATGGCCAGTGTCGCCCATCTGGTCGTGGGAAGTCAGAACCATGAGAATGTTCATAGTACGCGTCCTTTTCGTTGAGTAGTGAAATTCACCTGTTTTACCAGACTTGTTACCTTGTTTTGTGCTGCTAGCCTGTTAATTCAACCATGGTGATGCCTATCTATTTACGCAACCTGAGCAGCCACAGATCTGAGAGTGTCTATACTTCCTGCATGTGGCTTTTTATGGATCAATTAAATAGGGTGTGGAGATGCTTGTTGAGGGGTGATAAATAATGCGCCCGCCTTTCCGCCGGAGCGCAGACTGTTTTTGTATAATAATGACGCCAACCGTATTGAGCGTTACGCCGGGCTTTGGCATCTCCCCGACCGAAAGATATGCTTCTCCGTTCCAGGAAACAGGATGATCGCTCACTTGTCAGTTTTCAGAAAAAAACTGTTTACCGCGGCCAGATTGCTCTTTCCTGTGCTGATAGTGGCTATGGTTTTCAGTCGATCCGGAGCGGCGGAGCCTCTCTGCAAAACACTGACGGTGAGCGGCAATCCGGAGTACCCACCGCTGCTGTGGGAGCATCCTCTATACCCCGAGCAGCTTACGGGTGCTGCGCCCGCTTTGTTGCGGGAAATTCTTGAAACTATGGGTGTGGAGCTGGAAGTTCAGAATCTCGGCTCCTGGGCTCGCGTTCAGCGCCTTGCGAGAGTAGGTGAGCTCGATATGATTGCCGGTGCTTTCATCACATCAGAGCGTATCCGGTACATGGATTATCTGCTGCCGCCTTTTACCCGCCTTCCTACCGCCGTTTGGGTGCCCAAAGACCAGGTGTTTGAGTATCGCCATTGGCCGGATCTGGTCGGGAAACAGGGAGGCACGCTGATTAATAACAGTTTTGGGCAAGGTTTTGACCGCTACGCAGCAAAGCATCTGGAAATTGTTGGAGTCCGGACTATTGAGCAATCTTTTGAGATGGCCTTGGCCGGGCGTGTGGATTACGTTTTGTATGAGCGATTGCAGGGGCAGGTAAAGCTCCAGCGTATGGGGCTGGCGGAAGAATTTGTACCTCTGGATGTGCCCATCAGCAACGAAGGACTTTTCTTCACGTTTTCCAAGAACTCGCCATGCAATACATTTGAATTCCGTGAACGCATCGCGGATCTCCTGTATAAACTGACTCTTTCGGGCCGCTTGGACGAGATTGTCAGTGAACACACGGCCCGTTACATGTTCCCGCAGCCTCAGTAGCTGCCGGCGGCTTATTTTCAACCTGTCAGAGAATTTCTATCAGCATGGCAATCTGGACCCGTAAACCGAACCTTGTGCAGTTGGCTAAAGCCAGTGCTAACACGGCAGTCAGCCACATGGGCATTGAGTACACTGAAGTCGGTGATGATTACGTGACAGGCCGCATGCCGGTCGATGAGCGCACGGTTCAGCCTTTTGGCATTCTCCATGGAGGGGCATCGGTGGTGCTGGCAGAGACCTTAGGCAGCATGGCTGCCAACGGCTGCCTGAAAGATCCGAATACCGTGGCCGTCGGGCTTGAAATCAATGCCAACCATATTCGTCCAGCCACCAAAGGCTGGGTTTATGGAACGGCCAGACCCATCCATATTGGCAATGCGACTCAGGTATGGGAGATCCGTATGGAAAATGAAGAGGGTAAAACGACCTGTATCTCTCGCCTGACGATGGCGGTTACAAAACGACCGTAGACCCTCTCCAGCCTGTCGTCGTCAATCGAACGACGGCAGCTCCGGTTTGGCAATAGGTTTGCCGGCTTCCTGCCAGGCGTCAAACCCGCCCTCAATCGACTGTACGTAAAGGTAACCCATCTCCTGCAAAGCTTTGGCGCTCAGCGCTGCACGGCCCGAGTTTTTGCAGTAAATCACAATCTTCATGTCGCGATTGGCCAGCGCCGGATCATTGCTGAACTTGAATTCCAGCAGGCCTCGGGAAATGTTGGTGGCCTGGGGCACGTGGCTCTGCCGGTATTCGTCTCCGTCACGGACGTCTACCAGCAGATCTGCGGCCTGGATCGCCTCGTCGGCGTCGTTCAGGGAGATCTCCTGAATATGCTTTCTGGCTTCGGCGACAAAATCCTGGGCTGTTTTCATGGCAAGCTCTCCTTACGGTCAATGTGCTGTCAGATTAAGCCATAATGCCCGAGCGCGTCACCCGCCAGGTGTGTTAGATTCAGTGCCACAATGTCATGAGGAAGCTATTGTTATGGGTGCGCAGGAAGCCCGCAAAGGTGTCTTTTACGGCCTGTTCGCCTACACCATGTGGGGCTGCTTCCCGCTGTACTTCGCATTGTTTGAGGGGGTGCCCGCCTGGGAGATAGTCGCCCATCGGGTCGTCTGGTCCTGCGTTTTACTCGCCGTTATTGTCACGTCCCTGAAACGCTGGCAGCCCGTGAGAGCAGCACTGGCCCAGCCGAAAAAGCTCGGGTTTGTTCTCGGTTGCGCCGTACTTATTGCCGTGAACTGGGGTGTGTACATTTATGCAGTTGAAACCCGGCAGGTGCTGCAAGCCAGTCTTGGCTACTTCTTGACGCCACTGGTAAACGTTGGGCTGGGCATGCTGGTACTCAAGGAGAGTATTTCCCGGTTACAGATTGTCGCTGTAGCCTTGGCGACCATCGCGATTCTCTATCAGTTGCTCCTGCTTGGTGTGGTGCCCTGGATAACGCTGGCGCTGGCGTTCAGTTTCGGAACTTACGGATTACTCCGCAAACAGGTTGCGCTGGACGGGCTCTCAGGCCTGTTTGTGGAAACGCTGCTTTTGTTGCCAGTGGCTATCTTGGCCCTCACGGCCGTCAGCTATGCCGGAGCATCGCACTTTTCGGAAGATACAACGACCATGCTTTTGCTGCTTTCCAGCGGCGCAGTGACAGCGATTCCTCTGCTGGCCTTTGCCGGTGCAGCTCGCAGGTTGCGTTTGTCGACGGTCGGATTCCTGATGTACATCAACCCTACCATCCAGTTCCTTATTGCATTATTGGTGTTCAGTGAACCGCTCAGTATGGAAAAGCTGACAAGTTTTATCATGATATGGACGGCATTGGGGATCTATTCCTGGTCGGCCTGGACCGGGCGAGCCAGGCCATTACCATGAAACAGCCGATAATCGGATATCACAAAGATGAAGAAGACCACTGGGTCGCCCGACTGGCCTGTGGTCATAACCAGCATGTACGTCATACCCCGCCGTGGGTTAACAGGCCCTGGGTGACTACCGAAGAGGGACGGAGCTCCATGCTTGGTTTTGAGCTTGCTTGCCGAAAGTGCGACGAGGGTGCTGCGCGCGATTTTGTGCAGGATAAGACATAGTTTTTATTCAAGATATTTCGGATTTTGTCGTTAATATCTTGAGATAACGCCTTTCCGAGGATCTGCCGAAATGAATTTCATGAACAACCTGCGCATACGAACCCGCTTGCTTCTGGCTGTGCTGATACCGGTGCTGATTACAGCTGCCACCGTCGCCTGGATTTCCGTGAGTCAGATACAGGCCAATGGAGAGGCAGAATTGAAGCGCCTTGAGTCGAGCTTGCTGGAGGCTCGAAAGACAGGGCTGAAAAATCTGGTTGACGCTGCAAAAGCAGTAGTACTGGAGGCTAAAAACAATCCTGCACTTTCCGAAGACGAAGCCAAGGCAGCCGCGGCATCGCGTTTACGCTCCATCCGGTTTGAGAAAACAAACTACGTGTTTGCTTACAGGCGTGATGTATACAACCTGGCATACGCCCCGGATCCTTCCAAAGAAGGCCCGAGCAATAACCCCACGCTCAAACGGCTGGTTGGGAACCTTTTCGATGCCGGGGAATCTGGAGGCTACTACGGCTATGACTGGCTGAACCCGGCCTCCGGCAATGAAGAGCCCAAGGTTTCCTATTCCACGGTCATCCCGGGTTGGGACTGGATGATCGGAACCGGTGTCTACGTTACTGATATCGACAAGAAGGTCGCCGCGGCGCGTGTCGAAATCGAGAATAACATTGTCTCAACCCTAGGCTTTATCCTGCTGGTCACCGTTATTGTTGTGGTTATTTCATTGGTAATCGGTGTTTTTGTTGGCCGGACGGTAACAAGGCCATTGAAGATCGTCAGCGATATAATGCAGGAAATCGCTGACGGCGAAGGCGATCTGCGTCAACGCTTGCCGGACGATGGCAGAGATGAGCTTTCTGAGCTGGGACGTCGCTTTAATGCCTTCGTTATTAAAATCCAGGCGACCATTCGGGAAGTAGGTGCCACGACAGATCAGGTTGCTTCCGCTGCGGAAGAGCTAAGTCGTGTTGCCAATGAAACGCGGGCGTCGGTGCAAGAGCAGGGTTCGGAAACGGACCAGATTGCCTCAGCGATTAATGAAATGGCCGCGACCATCCAGCAAATTTCTGGTAACGCCAGCGAAGTGGAAGGCGCTGCATCGGATGCTGATCGCATGGCCCGGGAGGGCGGCGAAACCATTGCAAGTGCTCAGGGCGCGGTAAACAAGCTGTCTGAGGAAATCCAGGAAAGCGCTCTCAGTATCAATGCGCTGGCAGAAAAATCCGACGATATTCAGCAGGTTCTGGGTGTTATACACGCGGTCACAGAACAGACCAATCTGCTCGCATTGAACGCGGCAATAGAGGCTGCCCGCGCCGGCGACCACGGTCGCGGTTTCTCAGTGGTCGCAGATGAAGTGCGCCAGCTTGCGCGGCGCAGTGCGGAGTCTGCAGATCAGATCCGGGAAATGATTGATGGCTTCGTGAGCGAGTCACGCTCCGCTGTCGAGCGCATGAACCGATCCCGGGATCGTTCGTCCGAAACGGTGGAGCGTATTAACCACGCGACAGGCGCTCTGGCCACCATCGAGGCGTCCATCGGACAGATTCACGACCAGGTTGCCCAGATTGCCACAGCGGCCGAGCAGCAAAGCCAGGTGGCGGAAGAAGTCAATCAGAACGTAGTGCGTATTGTCGATGCGGCGCAACGTAGCGACACAGGGGTAACCCAGACCAATGAAGCGAGCCATGAACTGGCCCGGCTGGGCGAACGATTGCGAGATCTTGTGAGTCAGTTCAAGGTCTGATTGAGGCATTGTGGATATCGGTGCGCCCGTGCCTGCTGGAACAACTCTTGGCGCCGGGCGTCATCACAGGCTAAGATTATGGGCGCTTTCGCGATAAAGATATAACATAACAACACGACAAGTGGTGCTAACAATGATGACTCGCCTGTTCAGAATGGCAGCGGTGGTGCTGTTGTTCTCCGTCAGTTCGCTCGGTATGGCTCAGGAAAGCTTTACCCTTCGCCTTGCACAAACCTGGGGGCCCAATTCTCCTATTCTCGGTGAAACCACCGAGCACATGGCGCAAATGGCCGAAGAGATGTCTGGCGGTCGCTTGAAAATCCGTATCGACAGTTCCAACAAGCACAAAGCGCCGTTTGGTATTTTTGATCTGGTCCGCAACGGTCAGTACGACATGGGACACACCGCCTCTTATTACTATAAGGGCACGATCCCCAACGCGATGTACTTCACCACAGTGCCCTTTGGTCTGATTGCTCCTGAAATGTACGCCTGGTTTTACTACGACAGGGGCATGGAGCTGATGCAAAAGGTTTACGAGCCGTTCGGTCTGATGTCCTTCCCGGGTGGCAATACCGGCAACCAGATGGGCGGGTGGTTCAATAAAGAGATCAACTCGGTAGCGGATCTCAAAGGCTTGAAAATGCGTACCCCGGGGTTTGCGGGTGAAGTTATGGCCGAGCTTGGTGTTGCAGTAACCAACCTGCCTCCCGGTGAGCTATACACAGCACTTGAGCGCGGAACGGTTGATGCGGTTGAATGGGTAGGGCCGGCTCTCGATTTCCCCATGGGCTTCCATCAGATCGCCAAGTACTACTATTCAGGCTGGCAGGAACCAGGTGCAGAAGTTCAGTTCCTGATTAACGATAAAACCTGGAAAAAGCTGCCTAAAGATCTGCAAGCAATTCTGCGGATCGCCATGCGTACAGCGGCTTATGACATGTACATCCAGACCACCCACGAAAGCGGTGTGGCTTGGGCTCGCATGAAAGAAGACTATCCGAACGTAACGCACAAGACGTTCCCGCCGGAAGTTATAAATGCGATGCGAGAGACAACCAACAAGTTGCTGGCCGAGGCCGCTGAGAAGGATGATCTGGCCAAAGAGATTATCAACTCCCAGCGTGATTACCTGAAGCAGGTTCGCCAGTGGACCAACATTTCTGATAAGGCCTACCTGGACAGCGTCGCTGGCCAATAAAATCTTCCAACAAGCCCCGGCCGCCCCAGCAGCCGGGGTGTTTTCCTGACAGGGCCGATGATTAAAACACTCCTATCGCTGAGCGGTATCAGCAAGCAGTTTGACGGCAAGACCGTACTGGATGAACTGAGCCTCACGATTGATGATGGCGAGTTCATTACCCTTCTTGGACCCTCCGGCTGTGGTAAAACGACCCTTTTGCGCATGATGGCGGGGTTTGAGCTCCCGGATCGCGGCACTGTTACGCTGTCCGGCGCTGATATCACACAAACCCTGCCAGAGCACCGCCCGCTTAATACGGTTTTCCAGAATTACGCGCTGTTTCCTCATATGTCGGTTTTCGACAATGTGGCTTATGGCCTGAAAATGGAGAAACGGCCGAAAGCTGAAATACGTGAACGTGTTGAAGAAGCACTTGCCATGGTTCAGCTGGAGGATTTTGCGAGGCGCAAACCGCACCAGCTTTCCGGTGGCCAGCAGCAACGGGTTGCGATTGCCCGGGCGGTGGTCAAGCGGCCCAAGATGCTGTTACTGGATGAGCCGTTGTCTGCACTGGACTACAAGCTGCGCCGCACCATGCAGGTAGAACTCAAGCGGCTGCAGCGTGAGCTGGGTATTACCTTCGTGTTCGTCACTCACGATCAGGAGGAAGCGCTGTCGATGTCTGATCGCATCGTGGTACTCAAGGACGGGCATATTCAGCAACTCGGCACCCCGCGGGAAGTCTATGAGCGTCCGGCAAATGTGTTTACTGCGCGATTTGTAGGCCAGACCAATTTCTTTCCCGGTCGCGTTACCGGGGTTGAGGACGGTCGCATAAGTGTGGACGTATTCGGCCTGAATCGAGAGCTGAGCAAGCCGTCGTTCCGTGTTGTGATGAATCAGACACTGCATGTTCTGCTGCGCCCGGAAGATATCCGGGTACTTGCGCCGGATGATACCGAAGGTGTCGCAGGCAAGATCGTAGAGCGCAACTACAAAGGCAGTACGCTGGACTCGGTTATCGAATTGGAGGGCGGCAGCCATGTTATGGCCAGCGAGTTCTTTGACGAGGACGACCCGACATTTGATTACAGCATTGGCGAGCGGGTGCGCGTGAGTTGGGTAGACGGCTGGGAATGGTTGCTGGCAGAAGAGGGTGACGAGCCGTTGACGGATGAAGAGGAGCTGGCTGCTGATGATGCAGAGCATTAAGCAGCAGCCGTTCAGAGCGGCGGTTCTGGTGCTGGTGTGGGGTTGGCTGCTGTTCCTTGTGCTTGCGCCCAATATGCTGGTGGTGGGTGCCAGCGTGATGACGCGTGATCCGTCTACCTTTATTTCACTGCCATTGAACCTGGATGCCTATCGGCAACTGTTCAATCCGCTGTATCTGGAGGTGTTTCTTCACTCACTTTACATGGCAGCCATGACCACGCTGATCTGCCTGCTGATCGGCTATCCGTTTGCCTGGGCACTGTCGCGGGTGGAGAAGCGTCGGCAGATGTTGCTGATTTTTCTCTTGATCGTGCCTTTCTGGACAAATTCACTGGTGCGCACTTACGCCCTGAAGCTGATCCTGGCGACGAACGGCTTGTTGAATAGCGCGCTCATGTCTTTGGGTGTGATCGACGAGCCGGCGCAGCTTTTGTATACAGAAGGTGCCGTGATAGTTGGTCTGGTGTATCTGCTGCTGCCGTTCATGATATTGCCCTTGTACTCGGTGTTTGAGGACCTGCGACAGGATGTTCTGCTGGCATCTCACGACTTGGGCGCGGGCCGGTTTGCCACCTTTAAAAACGTTGTTGTGCCGCTGACTCTGCCGGGCGTGCTGGCCGGTGTCATGTTGGTATTGCTGCCAGCCATGGGGCTGTTCTTTGTGCCGGACATTCTGGGTGGCTCGCGCAATCTGCTGGTGGGCAATGTGATCAAAAACCAGTTTCTGGATGCCCGTAACTGGCCATTTGGCGCTGCCGCCAGCATTGTGCTGACCCTCACCATGGCGCTGTTGATGTTTGCGCACCGGTTGAGTAAACGCCGTCTGGGCGAGGAGGGTGCGTGATGCGCTGGCTTTCCCGTAGCTATCTCGCTCTGGTGTACTTGCTGCTGTATGTGCCGATTGTGGTGCTGGTGGTGTTCTCCTTTAATGACTCCCGCACCGGCTACAACTGGGGAGGCCTCAGCCTGCGCTGGTACGAGTCGCTGTTCAATAACCACGCTATGGTGCAAGCCATGTGGAATTCTTTGTGGCTAGCGCTTACGGCGGCGACTGTGTCTACGATGATAGGGGCGCTGACCGCACTGGCGCTGCACCGCTATCGCTTTCGTGGCAAGAGAGTGCTGAACGGTATGTTGTTTGTGGTCATGATGTCGCCGGAAATCGTGCTGGCGATTTCATTGCTCGGGCTGTTCCTGTTACTGGGCCTGAAGCTCGGGTACGTATCGCTGTTGCTGGCGCATGTGACTTTCTGTTTGCCGTTCGTGGTGATTACCGTTATGGCCAGGCTCGCCGGGTTTGATGAGCGCCTGCCGGAGGCGGCGCGGGATCTGGGCGCCAGCGATTTCACTATGACCCGTACGGTGCTGATCCCGGTTATCATGCCGGCGTTAATGGCCGGTTGGCTGCTCGGCTTCACGCTCTCAATGGACGATGTTGTGGTGAGCACCTTTGTGAGCGGCCCGAGTTACGAAATTCTGCCTCTGCGCATCTATTCCATGGTGCGTGTAGGGCTTAAACCCGAAGTAAACGCGCTGGGCACTTTGTTGCTGGTGTTCTCACTGGTGATGCTTATGGTGTCGCAATGGATACTTTCAAGGAGCAAACAATGAAGAAACTCGCGCTGGCCGGCTTGCTGGCACTGGGCCTGACGGGCTGCAGTTCTGATGATCCGCAGGTACTGAACCTGTATAACTGGTCTGAGTACATGCCACAGGAGGTGTTGACTCGCTTCGAGGATGAGACCGGCGTCAAAGTTGTCTACACCACCTACGACAGCAACGAAGCCATGTACGCCCGGCTCAAACTGCTGGACGACAGCGCCGCTTATGATCTTGCGGTGCCGTCGACCTACTATGTGAGTAAAATGCGTAACGAGGGGCTGTTGCTGCCCATTGATCGAAGCAAAATCAGCGGCTTTGAGCAGCTTGATTCTGAACTCACCGGTCTGGATATCGATCCGGACAACCAGTACAGCGTGCCTTACCTTTGGGGCACAACGGGTATTGGTGTCGATACCGCTGATATTGAAGGCGAGCCGGTGACCGCCTGGGAAGATCTCTGGGATGAGCGCTTCAAAGGCCGGGTGAATCTGACCAACGATATGCGCGAAGTCTTCCACATGGGCCTGCGGGTGCTGGGTTATTCCGGTAACAGCACCGATCCGCAGCAAATTGAAGAGGCCTATGAAAAGCTTACAGAGCTCATGCCTTCTGTGCGCACGTTTAACTCAGACGCACCGCGCATGCCCTTCCTGGAAGGTGAAGCGGATGTGGGCATGATCTGGAACGGTGAGGCCGTTATGGGCAAGGACAGCATGGAGTCACTGGAGTATGTATATCCGGAGGAGGGCGTTATCGCCTGGCTGGACAGCTTCGTGATTCCGAAGAACGCCAAAAACCCGGAAGCCGCCCACAAGTTCATCAGCTTTGTGTTGCAGCCGGAAATTGCGGCACTGATTAGCGAAGACATCGGCTATGCCACGCCGGTGCTGTCAGCCCGAGACCTACTCGGAGACAAGGTTGCCGGAGACCGTGCCAGCTACCCAACACCGGAAGACATGGTTAATGCCGAATTTCAGACTGACATTGGTGACGAGGTATTGCAGGTATACGCCAAGTACTGGGAAAAACTGAAATCCGGTCTGTGAGGCCAGTGCCGCGGCTATACGCAAAGGTGCGCCGCTCTCGTTTTTGCTACTGGATATCGATCATTTCAAGCGCTTTAACGACACTCACGGGCATGAGGCGGGTGATACGGCTTTGCAGACGTTTGCTTCGATATTGAAATCCCGGTTCCGTGGCCGCAATAGTGTTGGTGTTTTTTCGGAGCCCTAGACCACCAGAACCGGGCACTTGGCGTGCGCGGCCACACGGTGTGAAACGCTGCCGAGAAACATCCCGTCCTTGTCGCTGTGAGTACCTCGGGTTCCCACCACGATCAGATCCGCTTCCTTGTCCTGAGCAAATTTTATAATAACCTTTGAGGGGCGTCCGGCTTTTACAAAGCCGCGAACCTTGGTCGCGCCATGCTCCTTTGCCATAATCTTGGCGTGGTTAACCACCTCTTTGGCGTATTCAGAAAGCACCTTGTCCGGAATGTCCATGTCGGAGGGCCTTCCTATGGAAAGAGACGCCTCAAACAGACTGTGATGCTTATACACACAGAGAATGAAGATCTCCGCCCCCGGTAGGAGTTTTTGCAGCCCAATGGCTTTGTCTAGCGCCCCGAGAGAGGTTTTGGAACCGTCCACGGCCACAAGTATCCGTTTGAACATTGTATTCTCCTTAAAATCCAGAACCGGGCGCTCGTTATTCTGCAAAGGCAAGATCACGCAGGAACAGGGCAATCTGCGGAAACACAATAATCAGAGCGGCAGCTGCGACCAACATGATGATAAACGGCGGTGTGCCGCGAATAACTTCCAGATAAGGCCGCTTGAATATGGCAATCGCCGTAAAAATATCGCAGCCAAACGGCGGCGTTGCCGAGCCGATTGCAACCTGCAAGGTAATAAGCACGCCCACGAGAACCGGGTCCAGGCCTGTTGCCTGAATGGCAGGCGCAAAGATAGGTGTCAGTACCAGAATGACGACGATGGGGTCGACAAACATGCAGGCGATAAAGAACGACACGCAGATGGCGATAAGGACGCCTACCGGGCCGGCTTCATTAACGCCTACTGACTCCAGTATTGCCTGCGGGATCTGGGCAAAGGATATGATCCAGGAGAACCCGTTCCCCACCGCCACCAGAATGAACACGACTGCGGTGATCAGACCAGTGGATTTGGCGATCTTGTAAATCTCGCCGAGCTTCAGGGAACGGAACACAATGAATTCCAGGAAGAACGCATAGAGTACGCACACAGCTGCTGCTTCGGTTGGGCTGAAGATGCCGCCGTAGATACCGCCAACGATAATAACCGGGAAAAACAGTGGCCAGCTGGCGTCGCGGACGGAGAAAACACGCTGGCGCCAGGTCGCTTTGGGTTCGGTAGGCACCTTGTTTTTGTAGGCGTAGAGCAGGCAATACAGCGAGAACATGAACAGGATCAGGAGACCCGGGCCAATGCCTGCGATGAACAGCTCCGCGATAGACGTTTGGGAGATAACTCCGTAAATGATCATGCCGATACTGGGGGGGATCAGGAAGGCAATGTCACTGGCATTGATGATCAGTGCCAAAGTAAACGAATCGGAGTAGCCGGCCTTGAGCATTTTCGGGCGCAGAGGGGAACCAACGGCGACAACGGTTGCCTGGGTGGAGCCGGAAACTGCGCCGAAGAGCGTGCAAGACGTCGCGGTACTGATCGCCAGTCCGCCTTTGATATGGCCAATAAAGGCCATAACCATATTGATCAGTCTGTCTGCAGACTGGCCGCGTGTCATGATGTCCGCCGCGAGAATAAACATGGGCACGGCAATGAGCGAAGCTGGTCGGATGCCCCCCATCATCTGCTGAATGAATGTGCCCATCTGGCTGAAGCCGTCGAACATCATCACAAAGCCTACGACGGCGGCGGTCGTCAGTGGAATCATCATGGGGAAGCCGAGGAGCAGCAGCCCGATCATGATGATCATTAGAATAGTTGCCATAGATGTGCCCTTTTTTATCGTGCCCGGTCTGAAACCGGATCAGACTTCCGATTCAGAATCCGCGTATCCGTCAATCACCCCGGTGGAGAGGTAAACATCTTCACTGGTGAAGTTCTTGATGGCGGTGAGGAGATACTGAATGCCGGTGACGGCAAAGCCCACAGGCGCCCAGATATAAATCCACCAGATTTCAAAGCCCAGCGCAGGCAAAATGCGACCACGGCTATACAGAGTCTCGATGTAGCCGTAGGAGTGATAGCACAGGAAGAACATTACCGCGGAGGTGAACAGGGCGATGATGATCATCAGTATCTTACGACCTTTGGGCGGGAGTGCGTCGTAAACAGCAGACATCCGGATGTGTCGGCCGTAGCGCGCCGCATAACCGATGCCGGCAAAGGTCACGAGAATAATCAGGATGCGGTTTATTTCGCCGGAGAAAAAGAATCCCTCTCCAAATACAAATCGCGCAACAACGTTAACACAGGTATTGATGGCCATGAGGATGATACCTGCGGCCAGAATGACTGCTTCAGCGTTGGCTATCCATCCGTCAATGACCCCCAGAAATCCGGGCAGACCAGATTTGAAAGTGCCGGTATCGTCGTCTATCTCCGGGGAATTCTCGGACATGTAGTCGGCTCCACATCATGTCGCTCCCAACCGGACGTTATTGTATGGCGGGGCGGGTTGATTCATCAAAATGTCCGCCGGCGGGCGCCGGCGGACAGGAAGAGGTACAGAATCAGTCGTTCTGTACTTCTTCAAGGTCTTTCTTGAACTGGTTCAGCAGGTCCTTGCCACCTTGACCGGCCATTTCAATGAACTTTTTCTCAACCTGCGGAGCTCTCTCCTTGAAGGCTTTGATCTGCTCTTCATTCAAGCGAGTGACGGTAACCTTGTCGCTGCTCTTTTGGATTTTTGCGAGTGCCTCGTCCGCCAGGCCGTCGATGTGATTGATGATTTCTTCGAAGGCATAATCAGCCGCATCCTGGATCAGCTTCTTGTCCTTATCTGGCAGACCGTCGTAGAAGCTCTTGTTAGCCATTGCTGCAGTAGTAAACCAGCCGTGACCCGTGAAGATCAGGTTGGGCGATACTTCATACAGTCCGCCGGACTCGATCCAGAAAATCGGGTTTTCCTGCCCGTTAATCATGTTGGTCTGCAGAGCGCCGTATACTTCGCCCCAGGGCAGTGGTGTTGGAGTCGCGCCAAACGCAGAGTAAGTTTCCGACAGCAGGGGATTGGTCATAACCCGGATTTTTTTGTTCTGCAGTTCTTCGGGAGTCGTTATTGGCTCATCCAGAGTGATCACGAATTCGCCTTCCGGATACATTTGCAGAAGTTCCAGACCTTTCTCTGCGTAGAGCTTCGGGAAGTCTTCGTTGATGGCCTTACTCTTACGGAAGAATTCAATGACCGTATCCATGTCGGTAGGCATCAGATAAGGAATGAAGAAAATCTGGGCTTCGGGAATCAGGGAGCCAGTGAAACCGGGGGACTGGTTAACAAAGTTCAGAATGCCTGCCTGGGTCTGTTCCATGATGTCATCGGATTCACCGAGTTCACCAAAACGATACACCTGAAGGGTGTGATCGGAATTATCCTCGATATATTCCTTGAATTTGTATGCGTATACATCCTGTACGTCGCCTTCGTACTCTTCGTGTGCATAACGCCAGTTGGCGGCATTCACGGAGTTTGCTGCTGTCATTGCCGCGAAAGCGAACGCTGAAATTCCGGCCAGTTTCTTGAATTTACTCATGCTACTCATCGGGTTTTCTCCGTTCGTTTATGTATAGATATTTATTGTTACATTGCTAAAGACTGGCAAAACTTCGCGACTTACGCAAGAAATTGGCCTATTTGCTTTGCTTCTGACCAGCGCCTTTTATGTGGATGCCTGCCCTCGAGAGAAACATCCCGAACTCCTCTGTAACCCGGTCAAGGCTGTTCCCGAGGCGGTGACCGTCGGGCAGCATCAGTGCTGGTAGCGCTTGCTGCCGGGCCAGCTCCATAACCGGCAGTGGCGGCACAACGTCATCATCCCAGCCGTGGATAATTTGCACATGTTGGGCCCGGATATGCGGGCTGGATTGCGGGTAGGCCGGCATCGCCAGTGCTGGCGCCAGCAGGAAACAGCCGAGAACGGGCGTCTGGGCGCTGGTTTGTGCGCATACCCAGCCACCCATGCTGGAGCCGGCGAGAATGATGTTGTCCGCGTCTGCGCCGCTGGCGGCAATAGCATCCTGCATCTGAGCAAGGCGGACCGCCGGGTCTTTACTGCTCCGGTGGTCAATGGCATGCGCCTGAACGTTATCGAAGGTCTCCGCCAGCATTTTCAGGGCTTGGATTTTGGTACTGCCAGGACCGCTTTCCAGTCCATGTGAGAGAAAAATATGAGTGATGGTCTGTTTTACCATGGGTCAGTTTTTCCAAAATCCTGTTTTTCAGCCTGATGGGCAGGCGTTTTCCATCGATCCAGTTTCGGGCTTGAGCCATTAAGCTGCTCTGCCCCGTGTCTCCCAAAGGATATCTAATGCATGACGGCGCTTTTCCGGGTCATGGATATCCACAGTAAACATCACCTCGTCCACCGTTACGCTGGCCAGCAGTTCATCAAGTTGTTTCCGGATGGCTTTGGCATCGCCAATTAGCTGAAGCGCCAGAAAATCCTGTACTCCGGCCCGCTCACCAGCATTCCATAAACCATCCATGGACTCGACGGGCGCCTTCATCCAAAGAGGTTGCCCCCTGAAAAGTGCGAGGATGCGCTGGTAACTGGTGGTTGCCAGGTATTTTGCTTCTTCCGTGGTATCTGCGGGCACGGCGGGAACCGCAAGAATAGTGTAAGGCTGCTGCAGCTGTTCTGAAGGCTGGAAGTTGTCCCGATACACTTTCAGCGCTTCCCGATACAGGCGCGGGGCGAAGTGCCCGGCAAAGGCATAGGGTAAGCCCCGCATGGCGGCGAGCTGGGCGCTGTAGAGGCTGGAGCCGAGGAGCCAGACGGGCACATTGGTGCCGGCACCCGGAATGGCCTTCACCGCCTGGCCAGGCTTCAGAGGCCCAAGCATGGACTGCAGCCGTGCCACGTCTTCCGGGAACTGCTCTGCGCCCAAGCCATCCCGACGCAAGGCGCGAGCGGTTATCGGGTCTGTGCCCGGCGCACGGCCAAGCCCCAGATCAATGCGGCCCGGGTAAAGGCTTTCCAGAGTGCCGAATTGCTCGGCGATGACCAGCGGCGGGTGGTTGGGCAGCATCACGCCTCCGGAACCAACCCGGATGGTTTGGGTCTTACCGGCAATATGGCCGATCAACACTGAAGTGGCGGAGCTGCTGATGCCCTCCATGTTGTGGTGCTCTGCCAGCCAGAATCGCTTGAAACCGAGCTTTTCGGCATGCTGGGCATAAGCCACGCTGTTTTTAAGGGTGGCACCTACGGAATCACCTTCGCGAACCGAAGCGAGTTCCAGCAGTGAGTAGTCAGGATAGTTGCTCATGGTGCTAGGATAACATCTGAAGCCCGCACTGCCTCAAGCTGTTTCAGAATGCGCGGGGCGTCTTGACACCAATGTAACGCCAATTACCACGAAGGAAACCATTGTGCAGCAAAGCGCCTATTATGAAGACGACACCACGCTGGCCCAGTATCTGGAGTTTCATTTTGGTGAACAGTGGCACGGCGAAGCGAACTTTCCCCGGGGCCTGGCCAGGGTGGCGATTGATGCGATGGACGGCCGAACACCAGGGCGTGCTCTGGATATTGGCTGTGCCTGTGGGCGCACCAGCTTTGAACTGGCACGGGTTTTTGCACACGTGGACGGCATCGATTTTTCCAGCAAGTTCGTAGAGCAATGCCAGGTGATGGCCCGGGATAAGTTGGTTCGATACGCCCGCCCTGAAGAGGGTGCACTGGTAAGCTACCAGGAACGTTCTCTGGCGTCTCTGGATCTGGAAGCTACCGCTGAGCGGGTGGCATTTCATCAAGGGGACGCCTGCGACCTCAAACCTGAATTCACCGGCTATGATCTGGTGCTTGCTGGCAACCTCATCGACCGGCTTTACGACCCTGCACTCTTCCTGACCCGTATTCATGACCGATTAAATGACGACGGGCTTTTGTTGATTGCTTCCCCTTACACTTGGCTGGAAGACTACACGCCGAGGGACAAATGGGTGGGCGGCTTTCAGAAAGATGGAGAAGACTACACCACCCTCGACGGGCTGCACGACATGCTGGCACCTCACTTCACGTTGCTACTGGGATCCAGAAGCCTGCCTTTTGTGATCAGGGAAACACGTAACAAGTTTCAGTACAGTTTTTCCGAGCTGACCGTGTGGCAGAAAATCAGCTCTTGATCTGAGCGGTTCACCGCATTTTGAAGCCTTTTTCCTCGAGAAAGTCTTTCATGTGCGGACGCAGTTTGCTGGTGAACAGGGGCTTCAGTTGCTCTGACCAGTTTGTGTCCTTGTTGCCGCCCGTGCGCTCCAGGTAGTACTTTTTCATAGTCTCGTCGAAGCCCGCTACCTGAGCCTCATCCTGTTCGTCCTGGTAATAGTCTTCCTTGAGAATGGCCTCTGGCGGCAGCCGGGGTTTTACCTCCGGGTCCTGGTCAGGGTACCCAAGGCACATGCCGAACACCGGGTACACGTGCTCAGGCAGGCGGAGAATTTCGCTGATTTCGGCAGGATTATTCCGTATGCCACCGATGTAGCAAAGCCCCAAGCCTTCGGATTCAGCGGCAATGGCAACATTTTGAGCCATCAGTGCGGTGTCGACACTGGCAATCACTAATTGCTCCGTCATACCGTGAACCACCTCTGCACCAGCCCTTTGTGCCGCTTCCGTGGGCCGCTTCATATCGGCACAGAACACCAGGAAATCGGAGCATTCGGCAATGTAGTTCTGTCCGCCGGCCAACTCTGCGATTTTCTTTCTGTTTTCCGGATTAACCACGTGAATCACGGAATAGGCCTGAACGTGACTGGATGTGGCCGCACTCTGGCCGGCACGGATGATTTCCCTGAATAGCTCGCGGGGAATCTTCTGCTCTGTGAATTTCCGGATTGAGCGGTGGGAGTTCAGTAGTTCGATGACTGGATTCATGATTCCTCGTAATCGGTGAGCACGCAGATAGCATGCGAACGTTGTAAAAAATGGAGGATAGGGTGTTTGCGGGCAAGCTGCAAAGTCAGAAACCGTGCCGAGACGTCGTTCCCCGGCGTTACTGGCCGGAAAAAGCGGCTGGTCGCTTGGCGAGAAACGCTGATACGCCTTCTGCGAAATCGGCGGTTTCGCTGGCCTTCAGAAACGCCTGCCGCTCCGCTTCCAGGTGAATCTCGAGGGATCGCCCACTGGCATCATCCACCAGTCGGCGGAATGCGCCAAAAGCCCGAGTCGGTCCGTTGGAGACCTGATTGACGGTGGCTGCCAGAACCTCATCAAATGTTTCTTCCGGTGATACCTCGGTCACCAAACCTAATTGTTCTGCTTCAGTTGCTGTGAGTTGGCGGCCAAGCAGCATCATTTCCGTTGCGCGTGCCGTGCCTATCTTGTGCGGCAGAAACCAGGTTCCGCCGCAGTCTGGCACCGTGCCTATTCCGTTATAGCCTATAAGAAATCGCGCGTTTTCCTCGGCTATGATGATGTCTGCCATCAGAGCCAGGCTCAGTCCGGCGCCTGCCGCCGCACCCTTTACGCCGGCAATGATCGGAGCGTCCATGCTTCTCAAAAGAAGGATCGCTTCATTGAGCGGCACGAGCAAGCTGTTAATAACTGCCTGCGTGTGTTCCGGAGTGCCGGCCATGCTGGCGACATCGCCACCGGCCATGAAGGCCCTGCCGGCGCCGGTCATTACGATGCAGCGTAATCCTGGTTGCTCTTTTAAATCCTTAACCGCTTCCAGAAACGCTTCGGCCATGGCTGTGTTGATGGCATTGAGGACGTCGGGGCGGTTGAATGTCAGGGTGGCTACGCCAGCTTGGTCATCAAACGTCGAGATTACAGGGCTTTCCGTCATGGTTGTGAATTCCGTCGCTGAGAGTATTCGGGTACCTGTTTAGCTAACTATAGAACAGAGTGTCTTGGTTTTTGCGATGGGAATAGGCTACTTTAAATCGTGCTCAGGAAACTAACCTGACGTATACGTAAACAACAATAACCATAATCTGCGGATATGCGGGGAATAATGTCCAGTATCCTCGAAATTAATCATCTTTCGCTCTCGTTCGGTGGCGTGAAGGCGCTCCAGGATGTGAGCTTCCGTGTGCCGGAAAATACCGTCACCACAGTGATTGGCCCGAACGGCGCCGGCAAGACATCACTTTTTAACTGCATCTCCGGTTTTTACAAACCCCAGCAAGGCACCATCAGCTATCAGGGTAAGGCGCTCACGGGAATAAAACCGCCCGCCCGCGCGGCCTTGGGCCTTGCGCGAACCTTTCAGAATATAGCCCTGTTCCGTGGCATGACGGTACTCGACAACATCAAATTGGGCGCCCATGTGCACATGAAAAGCGGTCTGCTGGGTTCCCTCGCGTATTTTGGCGCGGCGCGCCGCGAGGAAATGGGGGTGCGTCAGGAAGTAGAGCGCCACATTATCGATTTTCTGGAGATTGACCATATACGACGCCAGCCAGTAGCCAGCTTGTCCTACGGCCTGCAGAAACGGGTGGAGCTGGCCCGTGCTCTGGCCATGCGGCCGAAGGTGCTTATGCTGGATGAGCCGGTCGCCGGGATGAACCGTGAAGAGAAAGAAGATATGGCCCGGTTTATTCTGGATATCCGGGAAGAGTGGGGCGTAACGGTTCTGATGGTGGAGCATGACATGGGCATGGTCATGGATATTTCCGACCATATTGCCGTGCTCAACTTCGGCCAGGTAATAGCGGAGGGGCTGCCGGCAGAGGTGCAGAACAACCCACAGGTTATCGAAGCGTATCTTGGCACCAGTGACATGGACAGCCTGCGCAAGAAGCTCAACCCAGAACGTGAGGTGGCCTGAGTGGACTGGTTGTTTTTTGGAGAAATCAGTCTGGCAGGCCTGGCCATGGGTGGTCTTTATGCCCTGATCGGGTTGGGTTTTGTGATCATTTATAAAGCCACCCGCGTCATCAACTTCGCCATCGGCGAGATCATGATGTTCGCGGCGTATCTGTTTCTGGCCTTTGCCGGTGGCATGGAAATGTCGCCTTGGGTAGCTCTGCCGCTGGCGGTGCTTGGTGGAAGCCTGCTCGGCGGCGTGATTGAAAAGGTCATGATTCGCCCGATGCTGGGGGAGTCATCCATTTCCGTGGTCATGGTCACTATCGGCATCGCCAGCATTCTGATGGGAGTGGTAGAGATGATATGGGGCGCTGATCCGCAGCTTTTGCCGAGCTTCCTGCCCCGCAAGCCGGTGTTTATTGGCGAGATGTACCTGGCGCCCAAGATTGCCTATGGCTTCCTGATCGGCGCTGCACTGCTCATCATTTACCTGCTGTATTTTCGCTTTTCCCGTGGTGGCGTTGCGCTGCGGGCTACCGCCTCGGATCAGGCGGCCGCCTATTCGATGGGCATTAACGTGCGCCGGGTATTCAATCTGGCCTGGGTGTTCGGTTCGCTTGCCGCCTCGTTGGCGGGCGTGCTGGTGGCGGCAACCGGTGGGCTTAGCCCGCAGTTTGGTGCTATTGGCCTGAGTGTTCTGGTGGTGGTGATTGTCGGAGGGCTCGACAGCATCGTTGGCGCTCTGATTGCCGGGGTATTTATTGGCTGGCTGGAAACCGTTGCAGGCGCATATCTGGGTGGAGAGTACCGTATGCCCGCTACGTTCGCGGTGCTTGCAGTCATTCTGGTTTTCCGCCCTTACGGCCTTCTCGGCACCCACGACATAGAGCGAGTATAAGATGCGCATTGGTGACGCAAAACAGGGCTACGAAGCCGATGAGGCTATCTGGAAAAGTTCCACCCAGAAAATCTGGTTCGCTTTTTTTCTGCTGGCGCTTGCCGTGTTTCCTTTTATGGCCGACGCCTATCTGCTGTATCTGGGCTGCATGGTGGGCATTGCGGTTATCAGCACCACGGGGCTTAACATCCTGACCGGATTTACCGGCCTTATTTCGCTCGGGCAGGCGGGCTTTATGGGGGTGGGCGGCTATACCGTTGCCTGGTTGTCTGCAAACACAGCACTGCCTTTCCCTGTAACGCTTCTGTTTGCCGGGTTGCTGGCTGCTGCGGTTGGCATTCTGGTGGGGCTTCCGTCCCTGAGGGTGAAAGGGCTGTACCTGGCGATTGCTACCCTGGCTGCCAGTGTTTTTCTGCACTTCATCTTTGCTGAGTGGGAGTCTGTAACCGGCGGAATGGGGGGGCTGAGTCTGGAGCCGGCGCATCTGTTCGGGCTGACGTTCCAAAGTGATTTTGACATGTACTTCATCATTGTGCCGCTAGCGGTGCTGATGGTGGCTGGAGCCACAAACATATTCCGAACCCGCACTGGCCGGGCATTTATCGCGATCCGGGACCGGGATATTTCCGCCGAAATACTCGGTATTAATCTGCTGCGCTACAAGTTGATGTCTTTCGCGCTCAGTTCGTTTTATGCCGGTGTGGCGGGCGGTTTGTTTGCGTATTTTTACCGGGTGGTTACGCCGGAAAGCTTTCCTCTCTCCATGTCCATTTTCTATCTGGCAGCCGTTATTGTCGGCGGTATGGGCAACCTGCTGGGCGGCATCCTCGGTGCGGCCTTCATGACGCTGATTCCGGAAGTGCTCAAACTGCTCACCGCAGCTTTGACCCCGTTTTATCCAAACGCACCGATATTCATGTCGCCGATGCTCGAAATTATCTTCGGTGCCCTGATTGTCGGTTTCCTTATTTTTGAACCGCACGGGCTTGCGGAGATCTGGCACCGCATACGGCGCTTTTTCAGTTTATGGCCCTTCAAGAACTAGTGGATTTAACAACAAGAAGCCGCAAGGAGAAGAAACATGTTCAAACGCATCTTAAGTAAAGGTCGCAGGTTTGCAGGCATCGGCACGATTGCCGCTTCCCTGCTAGCAGCAGCGCCCGCAATGGCACAGGATAAAGACCCCATCGTATTTGGTGGCTCCATACCTCTTTCCGGCGTGTTCGCCTTTGCCGGCGTGCACATCCACGCCGGCCTGACCGACTACACCAACTGGATCAACAGCGAGGGCGGCATCAACGGCCATCCGGTGAAGTATGTCATGGAAGACACCGGCTACGAAGTCGACCGTTCCGTGGCAGCGTTCAAGAAAATCACCGGCAGTAACACGGTGCCGGTTTACTACGGTGACAGCACCGGGTTCATGAAAACCATTGCCTCGGAACTGAACAGCAGAGGCACCACACTGATGAGCGGCGCATCTTTCGCGACCGCGCTGACAGACAATGAACAGTACCCGTATCAGTTCATCCCTGGCCCCAACTACAGCCAGATGTTCGGCATTATTCTTGAGTACATTGCGACTCAGGGCAAAGATGGCGATATGCCTACCGTTGCATTTGTATACAGCGATACCGAGTTTGGCAAAGACCCTATTGAAAACGGCAAGGCCAAAGCCGCTGAAATGGGTATCGAAGTGGTAGAAGAAATTGTTACCAAACCCGGCAGTGTGGACGTGTCTGCAGAGATACTGAAGCTGCGCCGGGTACGCCCGGACTTCGTGGTATTCCACGGTTATGTGTTGTCGCCCATAAACGAGTTCATGGTGCAGATGCGGCAGATGGGGCTGGATACCCGGTTCATGGGTACCTTCTGGTCTACCGACAAGTTGATCATCAACAAGATGGGCGCAGACGCCGATGGCTACATGGGTGTTATGCCATACAACTACTATGACAGCGCCGAAGGCGGGCCCATGCTTGACGCACTGCGCACTACGGCGGAAAAGAGCGATCCGGATGCCGGCTATCGCCCCACTGGCTACATGCAGGGCTGGTTTAACGCGATGGTATGGACCGAAGTGATCAAGCGCACCCTGGATGCAGGCAAGGAACTGACTGCCGAAAACATGGCTGAGTCTCTGGCTTCTATCAAGGACTGGGACACAGGCGGCATTATCGGTATTCCGGTTACGGTGCAGGATATGTCGTTCCCGGTTGGTCGAATTTGGCGAGTAAACGCTAAAGAAGCTCGCTACGAGCCGGTATCTGACTGGATTCACCTCGACTGAGACGCTGTATGGAAGCCTTGCTGGAAATCGATAACATAGAAGTGGTTTACAACAAGGCGGTGCAGGTTCTCCGGGGCCTGTCACTGCGTGTTCCCCGTGGCGCCATTGTGGCGCTGCTGGGTTCCAACGGCGCTGGCAAGTCCACCACACTGAAAAGTGTGTCCGGGCTGCTGGCCCTGGAGGACGGCGAGGTGACGGCCGGTGAGATTCGCTTCAAGGGCCGCCCTTTAAAAGGGATGGCACCGGAAAAACTGGTTCGCGATGGCCTCTTTCATGTAATGGAGGGGCGCCGCGTATTCGAAGACCTGACCGTTGAGGAAAACCTCGTTGCTGCAACTTACGCGCTCAGCGGGCGCAAGACTTCACTGAACGACTCTTACGAGTTGGTTTACGATTATTTTCCCCGGCTCCGAGAGCGCCGCAAGCAACTTGCGGGCTATCTGTCCGGCGGAGAGCAACAAATGCTGGCGCTTGGCCGAGCGCTGATTGCCCAGCCGGAACTGATCATGCTGGATGAGCCATCGCTTGGCCTGGCCCCGCAGCTGGTGGAGGAAATATTCACCATTATTGCCCGTATAAACCGGGAGCAGGGTACGGCAATACTTTTGGTCGAGCAGAATGCGGCCGTGTCTCTGGCGATTGCGTCTTATGGTTACATCATGGAAAACGGCAAAATCGTGATTGACGGTCCGGCGGACAAGCTCGCAACCAACGAAGATGTGCAGGAATTCTATCTGGGCGTTGGTGGCAAAGAAGGTGAAGCCCGCAGTTACCGGGACATCAAACATTACAAGCGCCGCAAGCGGTGGCTGTCATGACAGCATCGCAAATTCCTGATCTTACGCTTACACAAATGCTTCGGGCGCACGCCAAAGAGCGCCCCGATATGCTGGCGCTGCGCCAGAAAGATTTCGGTATCTGGCAGGCCTATTCCTGGCAGGATTACTATCAGCGCGCCCGCCACTTTGGCCTGGGCCTGCGAGCGCTTGGTCTTTCCGAAGGTGGCCACGTTGCCATTATTTCCGAAAACCGGGTCGAGTGGGTTATCGCCCAGATGGGGGTCGGCCTGGTAAAAGGTATCTGCGTGGGGGTCTATCCCACCAGCCCCTGGAATGAGGTGGCTTACGTACTTGAGCACAGCGATGCCGAAATGGTGGTGTGTGAGGATCAGGAGCAGACCGACAAGGTTCTGGAGGCTTGGCCCGAGCTGCCGCAGCTAAAGCACAACATCGTTATAGACCCGAAAGGGCTGCGATCCTATCCGCAGCCTCCGTCCTCATTCGACGCAATCGAAACCCTGGGGCGGGAATTCGAGAACAGCCATCCTGAGTTGATTGACCAACTGCTCGACACTCAGCAAATGGATGATCTCGCCCTGATGATCTATACGTCCGGTTCTACCGGCCGGCCCAAGGGTGCAATGATCAGTTGGGGCAACCTGCAGGCAGGTGCGCCCGGGTTGATTGAATTGCTGGGCGTGGATCAGCACAGTACCAGTTTGTCGTACCTGCCGCTGTGCCATGTGGCAGAACAGGCTTTGACCAATATCGCGCCGGTTTATGTGGGGAGTGCAGTGAGCTTTGGCGAAAGCCTGCGTACGGTTCAGGAAGATCTGCGAGAGATCGCACCGACATTTTTCCTGGGTGTTCCGCGGATCTGGGAAAAACTCCATTCTGCCATCTATATAAAGATGCAGGAGACAGGGCGCCTTCGGCAGATGCTTTTTGATCGTGCCATGAAAGCCTGTGAGCCAATGGCGACCAAGCCAAAAGCAAAGTGGAGTCTTGGCGAACGGCTTACTTACGGCATTTATTACTGGCTGGTATTCCGGTCTTTGCAGAACTTTATCGGGCTGCGCCGTTGCACCATTGCGCTGACCGGAGCGGCCCCGATTTCAACGGGCATTCTGCAGTTCTTCCGCACTTTGGGTGTCCCTCTGGTTGAGGTTTTCGGTCAGACCGAGAGCACGGGTATTGCGACAGCCCAGCGTGTCGACAGCGTTTGCCTTGGCACGGTCGGAACAGCGGTTGCCGGGCTTGAGGTAGTTTTGGGTGAGCAGAACGAAATCCTTATGCGAGGCGGCACGGTTTTCAAAGGCTACTACAAGAACGATGAGGCAACAGACGCTACTCTGAAGGACGGCTGGCTGCATACCGGTGATGTAGGTGAATGGAAGGAAGGTCAGTTGAGAATCGTTGACCGGCTCAAGGACATCATGATTACCGTCGGGGGCAAGAACCTGTCGCCCACGGAAATTGAAAACACCATCAAGGCGAGCCCTTACATCAAGGAGTGCATTGTCATTGGTGAGGCCCGCAAGTATGTCTCGGCGCTGATCCAGGTGGATTTTGAGACAGCCGCCAAGTGGGCAGAGCAGGAACGGATTGCTTACACCACGTTCCGCAGCCTGACCGAGCACGAGAAGGTACAGGAACTGATTCAGGCGGAGGTTACCAAGGGCAACGACAGACTGCCGCAAGTGGCGCAGATCAAGCGTTTTCACCTGCTGAGCAAAGAGCTGGATCACGACGATGATGAAGTGACGGCCACCATGAAAGTGCGCCGGAGCAAAATCTATGAGAAGTACGCGGAGGTGATCGAGACGTTGTATAGGTGACAAGGCTTGAGAGTGATATTACGGGGGAAAACCAGACAGAATAGCTTGCGAACGATCTGGATCAAGCCTACTTGACGGAAGCTATGGTTTGAGAAGCTTATTTTGATTGATAATGGGCCCCCAAAACTTTTGAGCCAGGTATCATGACTGAAATCACACGTTACGAAAAACCACCCGCCCGGCTTGGGCTCCGGCGTGCCGTTATACCTCAGGGTATCGGTATGAAAGTGGCCCTTATTTTGTCTGTGATTTTTTCTTTGGGGTTCAGCGCGTTTGCCAGCGCGGCTGAATCCGGCGTTGTGAATCTGACCCGCCACCCGGTGGGTTACCTTGCGGTTGCGATCTTTGTTATCGCTTATGCGTTCGTGATGCTTGAGGAAAAACTGCATCTGCGCAAGTCCAAGCCGGTGCTGCTGGCGGCAGGCCTGATCTGGTTCCTGGTCGCCGGTGCGGCGGCCATGAGTGGCGATACCGAAAGCGCCAATGCCGCCTTGAAACACAATCTTCTGGAATATTCCGAGCTCCTGCTGTTTCTGCTGGTGGCAATGACCTATATAAACGCCATGGAGGAGCGTCAGCTCTTTGATGCGCTTCGTGGCTGGTTGGTGAGCAAGGGCTTCAGTTATCTCAGCCTGTTCTGGATTACCGGGTTGCTGGCATTCTTCATCTCACCCATCGCCGATAACCTGACCACGGCCCTGCTGATGTGTGCGGTGCTGATGAAGGTGGGTGAAGACAGTCCGCGTTTTATAGGCCTTGGTTGCATCAATATTGTGATCGCGGCAAACGCCGGCGGGGCGTTTTCTCCGTTTGGTGACATCACAACATTGATGGTCTGGCAGAAGGGCGTGGTCGAGTTCACCGAGTTCTTCAGGCTGTTTATTCCCGCCGCAGTCAACTTCCTGGTGCCGGCAGTGATCATGAGCTTTGCCGTTCCCAGCGAGCCGCCGAAGGATGCGTCGGAACCGGTTATTATGAAGCGCGGTGCCCGCCGCACCGTTGCGCTGTTTCTGCTAACCATCACAACCGCGGTGTTGGGCCACAACTTCCTGCATCTGCCGGCCGTGGTTGGCATGATGATGGGCCTCGCTTACCTGCAGTTCTTGGGTTACTACCTGCAGCGCAGCTTTAAACGCGGTGTTGCCCGTGAACGGGTCTGGGCTGAAAATCACCAGAATACCCGCCTGCTCGAGCGACTCGACAAAGCTGTGCCTTTCGACATCTTCAACCCTATGGCGCGCACCGAGTGGGACACGCTGCTGTTTTTCTACGGTGTTGTGCTGTGTGTGGGCGGGCTCGGTTACATTGGCTATCTGTCTGAAGTGTCTCAGCTTTTGTATAGCGACTGGAACGCGACGGGTGCCAACATTGCCGTCGGTGTTATATCAGCGATTGTAGATAACATTCCGGTGATGTTCGCCGTGCTCTCAATGGGGCCGGATATGTCCCACGGCCAGTGGCTGCTGGTGACACTCACTGCGGGTGTTGGTGGCTCTATGCTATCAATCGGCTCAGCTGCCGGGGTTGCATTGATGGGCCAGGCCCGGGGTTACTACACCATCATGTCGCATCTGCGCTGGACACCGGTGATCATGCTTGGCTACGCGGCTTCTATTGCAACGCATATGTGGTTGAATGCAGGCCTGTTCTGACACGATATGCACGGAGCCCGCTCAGGGCTCCGTGTTCCGAATTGTCTGAAGACAACTGAGTCAGCGTGTTGTTCTACGCATAGCAGCCGTCGCCGGCGATGGAGGTTGCTTCATCAGTTCAGTATTTTCAGCACTACCGCGTGGCCTTCCTCGTTGCTCAACCCGAGCTTGACCACACTACCCGGCTTGGTGCCCAGCAAGGCAAGGCCAAACCGTGAGCCGATGCAGACATCGTCTTTGTCGGCTTCCGGGCAGGAACTGGAATCTGTTAACCGGAACGTAAGCACTGAAGAGTCCAGGCAATTGATCAACGTAACAGTGCTGCCAATCAATGCTGTGTTTTTTGGTTTGGTTAGGGGGGTTCTGTAAATTTGCCCCAGTTTCATATTCAACGTTTTGATATCACGTGAACCCAGGTTAAAGCCCGCATTCATCATCATGTCAGTTTCTCTGATGTTAAAAAGTTCGCATTGCCAATGGCAACACAAACGGTTGGCTGGTTGTCTTCGCTAAAGAAATAACGACCGTACGCGAGCTCCGTATGGCGGGGCTCGCTGACTAATGGAAGGTGATCGAAAGGGGGAACAAAGAAACCATGGCCAGCTCCTTCACTTGGATGGCCGGGCACCATATCAGCTTTGGAATTAAAGGCAATTATGTGTCTGATTGCGGGGTGAATGGTTATAAATGCAAAGTTGAACAGGTTCTGCTCGGGGCTAGACTGAAACTGGCCACGGGTGCCCATCAGAGAGGGAGTGTTCAGGTAAATGAGTGCAGCCGGGTGGGGTATAACACAGGATGCTCCGTTGTTCTTGGCAGCCAATTCATCATGTTGACGGAATTTACCCTGGCCGGGCGCGTGCTCTGGGTGTTTGCGATTCTGCTCTGGCTGGCACTGACCTACACCATATTTACGGCATTCACGGTAAAAGAAGAAAAACCGTCGCTGGATAAGGGTATTACCGGCGGATGGTTGCTGGCGGTGGTGGCAACTCAATCCATTGCGGTGCTCAGTGCGTTAATTGCCGTGGATATGCCTCAGCCCTACAAGCTGGGTATTAACTTTCTGGCGCTGTCCATGTGGCTTTGGGGCGGCATGCTGTACATCTGGATGATGTCGCTGATTTTCTACCGCTATACCTTTTTCAAATTTTCTCCGGGTGATCTTGCGCCGCCATACTGGATCAACATGGGAGCCATGGCAATTTCGACACTGGCCGGCTCCTTGCTGATTGTGAATGTGAAAGATGCACCGTTTCTGGATTCACTGTTGCCCTTTCTGAAGGGCTTCTCGGTGTTCTATTGGGCCACCGGAACCTGGTGGATACCCATGCTGTTTATCCTTGGGATATGGCGGCATGTGTACAAGAAGTTCCCGTTGGAATATGACCCCCTATACTGGGGTGCGGTGTTCCCTCTGGGCATGTACGCCGCCAGCACCTATGAGATGACGGCCGCTCTGGGTTTTCACTTTCTGGATTTCATTCCCATCAGCTTTTTCTACCTTGCTCTGGTTGCCTGGGCCATTACATTCATTGGGCTGGTGCGATCATTCAGGCCGGCGAAGTTACGTGGCTGACGGCATGGGCTTTGTCTGGCGCATCACCGGCAACGTGTCTTTGCATGCGCAGGCTGTTGAGCAGAACACATAGGCTGCTGAGTGACATGGCAATGGCTGCAATAACCGGCTGAACTGATGGTTGGCGATAGACCAGATCAGCAACAGCAAGCCAACCGTGGAGAGCACGAAGGTAATGATCAGGAGAACGGCGATGGTGGGCGTCATAGTCTGTCATTTTGATTCATTATTAATGCATCTTAAGTACGGCCGGCAAGCAAATCAAGTGAACGCGGGCTTTTAAAGCAGTATTTGTATTCGTTTGGAAGATAAAGAAGAGTTGCAATACATTAACGCGACTGACCGGATTGAACGATGGTTTGAGTTGTTCTAAATCAAGTCGAGGCAGCGGATGTAAGTGTCCAGAGGCCCATTAGTAATTGATAAAGCGCCCCAAGTGTTTGATAAAAAGTGACTCTGTTCAGCATCCTGTACCAAAGGGCCAGACTGGTCTACGCTGAAATAAAAGAACAATATGGGCCGCCTCGCCGATCTGTTGGATAGCCTCTCCACGCGGGGGCAGCTCTGGGTAGAGTGCCGGGATTGGTCATGTCTGGAAAAGCCTACCTGTATGAAAACGTCAGCCACCACCTCAGGCAGCATATCCATGAGGGGAGTTACCGTGCCGGAGAGAAACTGCCCTCTGTGCGGGTCCTCAGCCGGCTGTTCCATGTCAGCGTCAACACTATTCTGCAGTGCTTTCGGCAGCTTGAAGCCGATGGTCTGATCCGTCGTATCCCGCGTTCCGGCGTGATCGTCACTCCGAATCTATCTGAACAAAAGCCGGTGGATGCGGCACGGCCGCCTATTCCGTTACTTCCAGTGGAAGTTTCGCTCAGTGAAGAAATTCTGCGCTACATGGAACCCTACGCCAGCCGCCCCATGACGCGGTTCGGGATTGCCTTGCCCGGCTCCGAAATTATGCCTGTTGAGCGGGTATTGCAGACGTTCAGGGATGTTACCCGATCGGATGGGCTTGCCTCCTGGCACTACGCTCATCCACGCGGTGAGGAGAATTTTGCACATCAGCTTGCCCGCCGAAGCCTGAACTATCCGGTGCCGGTTACTGAGCAGGGCTTGCTGGTCACCAATGGCTGTATGGAAGCCATTGAACTCGCTTTGCGGGTAGTGACAAAGCCCGGGGATGCCGTGGCTATAGAAACACCCACCTATTACGGCACTCTGCTTGCTCTGGAGGTATTGGGGCGTAAGGCTCTGCCAATTCCCACAGACCCTCAGCAAGGTATCCGTTTGGCAGCGCTTGAGCAGGCTTTGCGCCGGGGCCAGGTGTCTGCCTGCATGATTTCAGCCAATGCCCAGAACCCGTTGGGCTTCAGCATGCCAATCGGGCACCGCGAAAAGCTTGCGCAGCTGGCCGGACGTTACAAGGTTCCGGTCATCGAAAATGATATCTGGGGCGACACAGTTTTCGGGGAGGCGCAGTTGCCGGTCAAGGCGTTCGACCGGGAAGGCGAGGTGATCTACTGCAACTCCTTCTCCAAATCCCTTATGCCGGGTATGCGGCTGGGCTGGATCGCTCCGGGGCGTTTTCTGCACCGGGTGCTGGAACTGAAACAGGTGAGCAACATTGCCACGGCTTCTGCGCCTCAGCTGGTGATGGCAAAGCTCATGGAGAGCGGCTTCTATCATCATCACCTGCAACAGTTGCGTTCTCACCTCCAGTGTCAGACCCGTGAGTTGACGGCATTGGCCCAGCAGTATTTCCCGGTAGGGACCCGAATCAATAAGCCTTCTGGGGGGTGCGTGCTTTGGTTGGAGCTACCAAAAGCCATCGACTCCGGGCGGCTTTTTGATCTTGCGCTAGCGCAGCAGATTCACATTTTCCCTGGTCGGGTATTTTCCCCGGCCGGACGCCACACCCATTGTCTGCGCCTGAATGCCGGTAGCCCGGTGACGCCCTCCATTGCAGCGGCAGTGCGCAAGCTTGGCGTGCTGGCGCATCAGCAGCTGACCTGACCATTCAAACGACTGCGCCTGTTTGAGTGTTTTGTTCGAATCTGTATCTGTTGCGATGTGCTACCCGCTCCTATGCTCGTTGTTAAGCCCGACAACAATATAGCGAAGAGGGGTTTGTTTATGCGTAACAACTCAAAGGTGCAGCTTGGCCTGGTCGCAGGCTTGATAGCCTTCCTGCTAAGCGGCTGTTTCGATAGCTCCTCCGATCAGCCCGATCTTGAGCTCGCCAGTCTGTCCAGCGCTGCGGATCAGGTCAGTGGTGACGATGTTCTGATCGGCCTTGAGGGCGACGCCGCCACGATCACAGCGGAAAAAGACAACCTGGAATTCTGGCTCAATGACGCCAGGATCCGCCCGGTAATAAGAGATGGCCGCAACGGCCCGGAAATACTTGTGGCAGGGCTTGCCAAAGGCACAAACCGGCTGGAAATGCACCATGTTGACTACGGACCGCTGAGCGACCTGACTCTGACGGTTCATTCGGTAACCGGCCCGATTTTCTCTGGCCCGCAGCAGTATCCGTTCGTTTGTACGGTAACCACAGAGCTGGGCAAGCAGCCTTTGGTGGACACCGCCGGCGATACTGGCTTCCCGGTTATGGACGGCAGTGGTAGCCAGATTGGTTTGAGCAAGGACTGTTCGATCGACTCGTATGTGGAGTTTGTTTATCGCACAACCGGCGATGACTGGGCGCCCTTGCCTATTGACGGTACCCGGCCGGCGGATATGGCTACCACAGAGCTCACCGATGGTCGCATCGTCGATTTTGTTGTGCGGCAGGAGCGGGGCACCATCAACCGGTTTATCTACAGCTTCGCCACGTTGGCATCCGTGGGAGACGAAGCAGATGACGCCGCTACGGAAAACTGGAACGGGCGTCTGTTGTTTCATTTTGAAGGCGGCGTTGCCATCGGGCACACCCAGGGCCGCATCAGTGGTCGGGCCCTTGAGGCGGAAGTGCTCAAGAAAGGCTACGCGGTTATCTACTCCACCGGCACTCGAACCAACACCCACTATAACCTTCAGGTGGGCGGCGAAACCGCGCTGATGGTAAAAGAGCACTTCATCAAGCGCTTTGGTGTACCTGAGTATACCGTGGCCATTGGCGGATCCGGTGGCGGCATCCAACAGTACGTCTATTCCCAGAACCACCCGGATCTTCTGGATGCGGGTGTGCCTCAGTACTCCTACCCGGACATGGTGACCCAGATCATTCACATTGGCGACTGTGAATTGCTGGAGTACTACATGGACGTTACTGACAAAGACAACGCGAAATGGCAGACAACCACAAACCGGAGTTGGCTGGTGGGGCTGAACGCCATTGATGCCTATGCCGATCCGTTTGCGGGTGCAAAAGCCATGCTGGGATACAGCACGGCACCGGGTATGACTGAGTGCATCCCGGCGTGGCGCGGTCTGACTCCATTGGTGATGAATCCATTGTTCGGAAATGCCCGCAACCAGGAGCTGATGCAGCCTGCTGGTGTGATGGATAGCGTGCAGTGGACTCACTATGACGATCTGAGAAATATCTACGGCCTTGACGAAAACGGCGACCCCCGAACCCTGTTCGACAATGTTGGCGTGCAGTATGGCCTTGGAGCGCTGCGCGACAGCAACATATCCAAAGCCGAGTTCCTGAAGCTGAACGCTCAGATTGGTGGCTGGAAACAGCCCTCTGAAATGGTGCAAGAGGGCTTTCCGTTCATTGGCTCACTTGCGGATGTCCAGGCGGACCCCCGCAAATTCGATCCCTGGAGTTCCCGCAACATGAATCTCAGCCCGGATGGCACATTGCCGGCGTCACGGACCGAGGGCGATTTGTTGGCGATTCAGGCCGCCTATGACTCCGGTATGGTTTTCGATGGGCAGCTCAATATGCCGGTCATCGACTGGCGGCATTACCTGGAGGAAGTGCTGGACATGCACAACAGTCACCAGTCTTTCTCGGTTCGCCAGCGCATCATCAACAAAATGGGAGATGCCGGCAATCAGGTCATCTGGTTTACCGATACCCGGCCGGCCGTCATCTCAGATGAGGGTGAGCCTGAGCCACGGGAAGAATCAAACCCGACATGGGCGGCACTGGACGTACTGCATGACTGGCTGATGAACATTCGCGCGAACCCGGAGCAGAGTATTGCTGACAACAGACCTGCAGCAGCGGTGGACACCTGCTATGAAACCGATGGCACTGTCATAGCAGCGGGGGACGATGTCTGGAATGGTATTCTGGACGCCGAGGCTGAAGGTGCCTGCACCGCGAGGTTCGAAACTTACACTACGTCGAGAATAGAGGCGGGCGGACCGATAGAGGGCAGTGTGTTCAAGTGCAGCCTGAAACAGGTTGCAACCGCACTGACAGACAGCACTTATGGAACGGTTTCATTCAGCGCGGCGGAGGTTACCTGGCTGAACGAGATTTTCCCTGACGGTGTCTGCGATTACAGCCAGCCGGATCAGGGGCGTCCTGCTGGTTGAGCGTTGGGCTTTCAGCGAAAGAGTCAGGCTGACTCTTTCGCTATTACTGCAGCGCTACTTGTTACATTTTCTTCAGACAGGCCGCCAAAGCGACGATAAAAACCCGGTGTCGGGCCGGGTAGTGGGCCTGAAGCATTTTCCAGCAGGCTTGCCAGGTGCTCGTCAGAGCGGCTGTATATCGCCCGGTAGAGATTTCGACACAGCTGTTTGGCACTGCGTCCTTCCCAGTCGCCTGGCAACAGTTCGTCCGGCAGCAAAGGATCTCGCAGCAGTATTTTGCGATATTCGTGAATCAGCAGAATGCGCGCGGTAACACAGTCTTCCGGGGAGAGGTTGTCGTTGGCGCTGAGTTCTCGCCACAGTGGCCGGAACTTCTCCAGAAAGCGCTTATAACGAAAGCCCAGTTCGTCCAGGTTCCAGCTTTCCTTGACCTGCCTGCGCAGAGCCCTCGGGCTGCGCTGCTCCAGTGGCTGGGTCTGCATCACGATGGTGTCTTCCAGCGCGCCCCATTCCTGAAGCAGCGGCACCAGCTCGTTGCGAGTGAAGCGTGGATGTTCCATTACGCCGGCTGCCATGCTGCCAAAACTCAGCCATTTCAGTTCTTCACGCACTTTGGCCCGGATTTCCGGTTCCAGCTGGTTGAGAAATACCAGGCACCAACTGCCGTTCCAATCGTCGGTGCCGAGCGTGTATACGTGCTCAAATGCTTGCTGAAAGCGCCTCAGGCCGGCACCGGTAACGCTGTAATAGCTGCACCGGCCGACCTTTTCGGTTTGCAGCCAGCCTTCCTGGACCAGCCGATAGACAGACGTGCGGACAAGTCGCTCGCTCACGCCCATGGGGGTAAGAAGCTTCATCAGGCTGCCCAGCCAGACGTTTCCGCCGCGCGGGTGGAGGATATCGCCGTAGGTCGTAATGATCAGCGACCCAGCCCGTAAAGGGCGTTTTTGCTGGAAGTCCCGGATCAGGCTATCGAGTTGTTGTTTTGCAGACATGATTCTCTTTTCCCTTCAAGGCGTTCCGGCGCTCATTATCCTCGATACAGGTTTCGGGTAAAGCTGTATACAATCAGCGCGGGCAATTACAGCTTTTATGCACAAGCCTGCGGCTGCCGGAATGGGTTGGGTGTTCACAAGAAAATGTCAAAAAGGCACTTATGTACTAATACATTGGTATGGATTGCTGTAAAAGTTGTGTGCCTGGACGCCGCCCTCAGTTGACACCGGTTTAATGATACAATATTTTCCATTGATATCCGTCAACGGTATCGTATTATTGTGATGGCGGATAGCCAATAATGGTTGTGGCAAGCGAATGTCTGTCACGACAAACTGAAGACAGGGCGTTGCGAAGGTGTACGTGATACGGAAAGCGTCATTTTTGCAGGAAAAACGTTCTGTTTCCGGAAATTTGGGGGCCCATAAAACCAAAATGCCCTGACCACCCTTGGGAGAACAACAAAAATGTTCAAAAATATTACGCGTCGTGCAAGCAAGTTTGCAGCCATTGCAGCGGCCGGCTTGCTGGCAATGAACGTTCAGGCAGCTGAGCCTATACGTATCGGTTCCTTTCTTGCAGTTACTGGTCCTGCCTCTTTTCTGGGAGATCCGGAGCTGAAAACTCTGGAAATGTATGTTGAAAAAATCAACAAAGACGGTGGCGTGCTGGGCCGCCAACTCGAGCTTGTTCATTACGATGACGCAGGCAACGCCTCCAAGGCCCGTAACTTCGCAAGCCGGCTGATTCGTTCAGACCGGGTAGATATTATTGTAGGCGGTAGCACCACAGGCGCCACCATGGCGGCCGTGCCAATGGTCGAGCAGGCGCAGATTCCCTTCATCTCTCTGGCAGGTGCTGTTGTTATTACCACTCCGGTTAAAAAGTGGGTTTTCAAGACCCCGCAAACCGACCGTATGGCGGCAGAGCGCGTGCTGAATGATATGAAAGAGCGTGGCCTGACCAAAGTGGGTCTGATCTCGGGCACCGGTGGCTTTGGCAGTTCCGGGCGCGAACAAACTCTCGCAGCGGCCAAGGAAATGGGTGGAATCGAGATTGTTGCTGACGAAACCTACGGCGGTTCCGACACTGACATGACAGCACAGCTCACCAACATCCGCGGCACCGAAGGTGTGCAGACTATTCTTAACTTCGGCTTTGGCCAGGGCCCGGCTATCGTTACCCGTAACTACGCTCAGCTGGGTATTGAGCTTCCGTTCTATCAGTCCCACGGTGTTGCCTCTGATGGCTTCCTGGAATTGGCAGGTAGCAGTGCTGAAGGCCTGAGATTGCCTGCGTCGCCATTGCTGGTGCCGGACTCACTGCCAGAGTCCGATCCGCAAAAGCCGGTGGTTGAAGCTTACAAGAACGAGTACGAAGCCCGCTGGAACTCCAAGGTGTCAACCTTTGGCGCCTATGCCTATGACGGCTTGATGCTGGCGGTTGAAGCCATCGAGAAAGCCGGTACCACAGACAAAGCCGCTGTACGTGATGCTCTTGAAACCATCCAGGGTCATGTGGGCGTTACCGGTACCTTCAATATGTCGGCCGATGATCACAACGGTCTGCAAGCCGATTCTTTCCGCATCCTGGAAGTTCAGGATGGCGGTTGGAAGCTGATCAACTAAGCCATCCCCATCCGTACCACAGGCTGGAGGCGACCTTTAGGGGTCGCCGCCAGCCGCTGCGCGAGCGGACCCGATTATGTTCTCTGAATTCCTGCAGTACCTGTTTACCGGTATCACTATTGGTGCCACCTACGCCCTGATCGCTTTGGGTTTTACGTTGATTTATAACGCCAGCCATGTGATCAACTTCGCCCAGGGCGAGTTCCTGATGATTGGCGGTATGGCGACCGTATCTTTGACCGCTATGGGTGTACCCATGCTGCTCGCGATTGTACTTGCTGTGGTCCTGGCTGGCGTACTTGGTATTGCCCTTCAGCGCTTGGCCATTGCACCCGCTAAAAATGCGGATGTGGTTACACTGATCATTATTACCATCGGAGCGTCCATTTTCATTCGTGGCCTGGCCCAGCTGGTTTGGGGCAAGGAATACCACGTAATGCCTAACTTCAGCAGTGACGAGCCGATTCAGATTTTTGGTGCTGTGCTGAACACGCAGAGCCTGTGGGTGCTGGGTGTCGGCGCGGTTCTTGTTGCCGTGCTGGTGTACTTCTTTACCCGCACACTCACCGGCAAGGCTATCCTTGCTACCTCGATGAACAAAGATGCCGCTCGCCTGGTGGGTATTCGTACCCAGGTTGTGCTGATGCTGGCGTTCATGGTGTCTGCATTGTTGGGCTCGATAGCCGGTATTGTGGTGGCGCCGATCACCTTCACGTCCTATGACATCGGCATCATCCTCGGGCTGAAAGGCTTTGTTGCAGCGGCCATTGGGGGCCTGGGCAGCGGTATGGGCGCCGTCGTCGGTGGCCTGGCACTTGGGGTGGTTGAAGCTATGGCTGCGGGTTATCTGTCGTCTGACTACAAGGATGCGGTGGCGTTCTCGATGATTCTTGTGGTGCTGTTTTTCATGCCCCGGGGCCTGTTTGGCGCCAAAGTTGTGGAGCGGGTGTGATGATGGCCCGACTGTCGCAATTTCGTCTCAAGGGCCTGTTGTTTCTGGCCATCGTGGTGTTTGCCGTACCACTGTTCATCTCCAACCCGTTTCATTATGGCCTGGCTACGCAAATCGCGTTGATTGCCGGTGCCGTTGTGGGCCTTAACCTGCTGGTGGGTTTCGCCGGCCAGATCAGTCTGGGCCATGCCGGGTTTTTCGGGCTCGGTGCTTATTTCAGCGCCATCATGACCAGCACATACGGCTGGTCGGCCATACCCGCTTTAATTGTCGGTGCCGTTGGCGTAGCGATTATTGCGTGGGTTGTTGGTCGCCCGATTCTGCGCCTGAAAGGTCATTATCTTTCCATGGCCACCCTCGCAGTGGGCTTCATCATCGCGATTATCCTGAACAACGAGCGGGCAATAACAGGCGGGCCGGACGGCATGCCAGTGCCCGCCTTTGACGTGTTCGGTTGGGAACTCAGCGCCTTCGGCCAGTATTCCTTGTTTGGCATGGACATCAGCGGTGATCTGGCTTGGTATCTGTTCGCCGGCGTGGTGCTTCTGGCCGCCGTGTGGCTGGCCCAGAACCTGATTGATTCACCTATTGGCCGGGCCTTGCGTTCCGTTCATGGCTCGGAAGTGGCCGCCAGCGTAGTGGGTGTAAACACCGCAAAGTACAAGAGCCTGGTATTCGTAATCTCCGCCGTATACGCCAGTGTAATGGGTGCGCTTTATGGGCACTTCCAGGGCTTTATTACGCCCTCTGTCGCCAGTTTCGACTTTTCCATTCTGTTGATCACCATGGTGGTTCTTGGCGGTATGGGCTCGACCATTGGTGTGATCATCGGCGCTGTGGTGCTGGAACTGTTGCCGCAACTGCTCGCCGATTTTCAGGAGATGGAAATGGTGTTATTTGGTCTGATCCTGATGCTGACCATGATTTTCATGCCCAAAGGTCTGCTGCCAACCGCTGCGAACCTGCTGGCAAAACGGCGCTCGAAGTCTGCCGGAGGTGACGCATGACCGCTCTGGTGGAAGTCAATAATCTGTCTAAAGCGTTTGGCGGCGTACACGCTGTTGAAGGCGTGAGTTTTGCAGTGGATGCCGGCCAGGTGTATTCGGTTATCGGCCCCAACGGTGCCGGTAAAACCACGCTGTTCAACCTGATCACAGGCCTGTACACGCCCACCAGCGGCGAAGTGAAGCTGAACGGCGAAAGCATCGCGAAACTACAGCCCAACCAGTTGGCGGAGCGGGGCATGTGCCGAACGTTTCAGCAGATGCAGATCTGTATGAACATGACGGCTATTGAAAACGTGATGCTGGGCCGGCACCTGACTCTGAAAAGCAACTTGCTGACTACCCTGTTTCGTTTGCCAGCGCTTACCCGTGGTGAAAAAGCCGCGCGTGAGAAATCTGCTGAACTGATGGAATTTGTGGGTTGTGGCGAGTACCTCGATACCGAAGCCTCGGCCATGTCCTATGGCGCACTTAAACGGCTGGAAATTGCCCGTGCGCTGGCTGCGGAGCCGAAAGTCGTCTTGCTGGATGAGCCGGCGGCTGGCCTGAACGCTGTGGAGACCGCAGCGCTGGAAGAGCTGATCCGCAAGATTGCCGAGCAGGGCATTACGGTGATGCTGGTAGAGCATGACATGAAGCTGGTGATGGGTATTTCCGACCGTTTGCTGGTGCTTAACTACGGGCGCGTGCTGGCGGAAGGTACGCCGGAACAGATTCGTGCAAACCCGGACGTGATTGCAGCCTACCTGGGCGGTTAAACGGAGCGAGGAATAACCATAATGACACAGACACCGACCAACGTTGCGCCTGAGGACAGCTACAGCCTGCAAGCCATCAGCACCATTGTTCAGGAACATCAGGCCCTGTGGCGAATTCTGGATCTGCTGGATCAGCTCCAGCACGATATGAACATCAATGAACAGAAGCCAGATGAAACGCTGTTCAGCACTATCTTCGACTACATTCAGCACTTTGCACGGCGAGTGCACAGTTCGCCCGAGGAAATTGTGCTGTACCGCCTGTTGGGAGAGAAGTCACCGGAAACCAAACCCTTGCTCGACAAGCTTGCGCACGGGTATGTGATTGGTGATCAGAAGATCAATGAGCTACGCCATCTTTTAATGGTGTGCATGAAGCAATGGCCTGATGGCCGGGAAGACTTCAGCCACGCACTGGCACGGTTTACCGAGGCCTTGCGCAAACACATCAAGAAAGAAGAAGGCGTGGTCATTCCCCGGGCGCGCAAGCTCCTGAGTGAAGACGATTGGCGCCTGATTACCGAATCCCGGGATCAGTCCAACGACCCGCTATTTGGCGAGCGGGTGCGGGACGAATTCCGTGAGTTGCGCCATCGAATTGTGAGTTACACGCCAGAACGCCTGGGCGGCCTGGGGCTACACCATGCGCCGCGCAGAACTTCACAGCACGCTAAAGAGGAAATGCTCTCTATCAAGGACCTGAAGACCTCTTATGGCCAGATCGAAGCGCTCCACGGTGTTGATATCCGTATCAACAGCGGTGAAATTGTTTCGTTGGTTGGTGCTAACGGTGCGGGCAAGTCGACACTGCTTATGACGATTTCGGGCCTGCAGCCGACAGACAGCGGCAGCATTAATTTTGAGGGTAAGGACCTGCTGAAAATGAGTACGGACCAGCGGGTTGCCAGTGGCATTGTCCAGGTACCCGAGGGGCGGCAGGTGTTCAAGGATCTGAGCGTTGAAGACAATTTGCTGTTGGGCGCCTACACCCGCGGGCGTAGCCAGGAAGTGGAAGACGACATTGAGCGCATGTATGAGAAATTTCCCATACTGCGCCAGAAACGCCGCAACCTGGCGGGTGAACTGTCCGGCGGTCAGCAACAGATGCTGGCCATGGGCCGTGCGCTGATGGCCAAACCCAGACTGTTGCTGCTGGACGAGCCCAGCATGGGGCTGGCGCCGCTGATCATTGAAGAGATCTTCAACATCGTCAAAGAGCTCAAAAACGAAGGTATGACCATCTTTCTGGTGGAGCAGAACGCCTCCCAGGCGCTTGCGCTTGCTGATCGTGGTTACGTGCTGGAGACAGGCAGGGTGGTCATAGAAGGCTCGGGTCGTGAGCTGCTGAGTAACGAGAAAGTACGTGAGGCGTATCTGGGTATGTGATGTAACAGGTACAAAAAAAACCGCCAGAGCGTTGAGCTGCTGGCGGTTTTTTTACCCTCCCCATAAAACATTCTGGCTATCGAGAGGTCCTGTCTGCGTCACTGGACCTTGATTCGATATCCGATATGCCTATGGGCGAGGACGTCACCGGGCGCTGCGGCGCATGTTCCCGTCAAAGAAAGTTGCAAGCTCCTCAACGTCTTCAAAGGAGAGCACCTGCGAAACATAATGGTCGGGTCGCACCACCACAACGGCCCCGTCTCTGTTGATGTCGCGCACCTCGAAGATATCAACCTCCGGGTCGACGGCATACATTTTTTCATAGTTGGTCACTTGGAAAGGGCCAACTTTCGGGGCAAAAATGGCCGGTGTCCCTGGGCCGAATTCTACCTCGCCATGGGGCTGCTGGTAGATCACCTTGACGTCGAAGAGGCTGTCCAGGTCCGAGCCGTCGGGAGTGTACTTCACCACCGGCGAGTCAGGGGAGTTGAGTATCCATTCAGCCCAGGTCGCCAAGCGAGAGTCTGTGCCGGGGCGTGCGCTGTCGGCAAAGGCGTAGATCCTCCAGCGGCCATCGGCGGTTGCATGATGGCCCAAGTGGACCTTGTTGCCGTCGCAAACCCGCATTACCTTAGCTGATTTGAAGCGCTTGCCAATCGGGAAGCCGGCAGCCAACTGCTGGTGTTCGGTGGTGCCGGTAATCATCGACTTCTGGTACTCGGTCATGAAGCCGGCGGGAAATTCCGCCGTTTTAACATAAAAATTCGCCAAATCTTGCGGGCTGTCGAATTCGTCGGCGGGCTTGGCCATTAAGGATGACCATTCCCGGTCAAAGTCGATCAGGTTCTGCGCGACAACCTGGCGCTCACTCGAATAGGTATCGAGCAGAGATTCGGGCGCGATGCCGGAAAGCACGTGGCCCAGCTTCCAGGCGATGTTCCAGCCGTCCTGCATGGACACATTCATACCCTGACCGGCTTTGGCACTATGGGTGTGACAGGCGTCACCGGTGATAAAGACTCGCGGAGTTCGGGAGCCTTCTTCGCCCGGAGGAACATCATCGAACTTATCGGTCACTCGGTGACCCACCTCGTAGACGGTGTGCCAAGGGCAGTGCTTCACCTCCAGAGTGTAGGGGTGCAGGATTTTATTGGCCTTGGCAATAATGGTTTCCAGAGAGGTTTGGCGTATTTGGCCATTGTCATCCTTGGAAACCTCGCCGAGGTCGACGTACATCCGGAACAGGTAACCGCCTTCGCGGGGAATATGCAGAATACTGCCGCCGCTTGATGACTGGATGGCACATTTCGTGCGAATGTCTGGAAAGTCAGTGTTGGCGAGCACGTCCATCACGCCCCAGGCATGATACGACACCGCCCCGATGTGCTGGCGGCCAATCGATTTGCGCACACGACTGTGTGCGCCATCGCAGCCGATCACATATTTGGCTTTCACCGTGCGTTCCTGGCCATCTTTCTCGCCGCCGACATGGCGCAAAGTCACTGTTACGGGATATTCGCAATCTTCATCAACAGTCAGGGTCTGGAATTCCAGTCCGTAATCGGGGGTTAGCCGGGTAGGAGCGTTCCTGGCGCACTCGGCGAAGTAATCGAGAACCCTGGCCTGGTTGACGATCAGATGAGGGAATTCGCTGATTTTCCCACCGGGATCGTCCGGGGCCACCGAGGATCGGGCAATATTCGACGGGTTATCGGAGTCCGGACCCCAAAAGGCCATCTCGGTAAGATGGAAAGCTTCAGCAGTGATTCTTTCAGCAAAACCGAATGCCTGGAACGTCTCGACACTGCGTGCCTGAATGCCATCGGCCTGGCCAATTTCCAGTCGCCCGGGGCGGCGTTCGACAATTCGGGTAGTGATGTTCGGGAACTTCGCCAGCTGGGCGGCGGCAATTACGCCGGCAGGTCCGCTGCCAATGATAAGTACATCCATAACATCCGGTAGTGTCTCGGGGCGATTAATGCCGGTCCCTGACGCCTCTTCCATTCTTGGGTCGCTGGATACGTATCCGTGATGGTGAAATTGCATTGTTATTTCTCCTTTTTTCTGGCTTGGGCCGGATGATATTAAGACCGGTTTGCCCTGCTTTTTTGTTAATTGATTCAGTTACATCACAATCGGGATTTGCCCTCAGATACGGCTTGAACCGGGCACAAAGGACTCGGTGACTGAGGCTTGCGGGGCCGGAACCTTGTCGCCGGTTACCTGAGATACCGGGAATACGGCGTTGATCTGGCCAGTTCCTGAGCTGCCGAAGTAAGGGGTCAGCACCTCTGCTTTCTGGTCGTACTCAGACCAGCCTAACGCACCCAGCATCATCGCGGTGTCGTGCATAAAGCCCTCACCGTGACCTTTTACGGCGTACTCTGGCAGCATTTCGCAGAAGTCTTCCCATTCCCCATTTTCCCACATCCGAACCACGTCGTGATCCAGTCGCTCCAGGAATGGAGACCAGGTCTTGGTGGCAAACTTCGGGGCCTGACCGTTCTGGGCAAAACGATGGGACAGTGAGCCACTGGCAAAAATGGCTACGGTGCCATCGTAGTGCTCCTCAATCGCCTTACGCATTGCCCAACCCAGGCGGGCACTGTCATTCAGGTAGTGCACCGTACACATTGCAGAGACCGAAATAACTTTGAAATGGCGGTCTTCATTCATATAGCGCATAGGTACCAGAGTGCCGTACTCAGGATCGAGGGTGGTTTTGTCGTGCGCCAGTGTTTCCACGCCCTGAGCATTGCATTCGGCGGCCAGCAGTTTGCCTAGTTCAGGGTTGCCGTCATATTCAAACTCCATATTGGAGATGAAGTGAGGCAGCTCACCACTGGTGTAGTTGCCTTTGAAGTGGGCGGCACAATTGATGTGGTAGTTGGCGTTCACCAGCCAGTGGGTATCGAATACAACGATGGTATCCACGCCAAGCTCACGACAGCGACGGCCGATCTCGATATGACCGTCGATGGCCGCTTGGCGAAAGCCCTTCTGCGGGCCCTCCAACTCGGATAGATACATGGATGGTACATGCGTGATTTTTGCAACTAATGCGAGCTTACCCATAAGGTTGTCCTCTTTTATCGTTGTTGGTTGTTACACCTAATTGCCAGGTCGTTTTCGTGTTGCCAGCGCCACGTGCTGGCGTGTGCCATCAAAGCGATTAAGAGGGCTATCAGTATGCATCCGAAGACCAACGTCGTGCCATATTCCAGCAAGAAGGGCACCAGTTGGGCGATGACAGCCCCGGTTAACAGTTGAATAAAACCCATCAATCCTGATGCGGTTCCGGCTGAGCGGTCACTGCTGTTGATGGCTGCTGACTGTGCGCTGGGCTGGCTTAAGCCGCGCCCGAATGTAAGCAACGCCATCGGCAGAAACACGCCGACAAAACTGAGCTGGTTGAGAGCTGACAGGCCAACCAGAAAAGCGGCCCCTAGTAGTGAAAGCAGATTGCCTCCGAGTATCATCTTGTCCACACTGAACCTGTGAGCTAGGCGCGTTGATAGAAAACTGCCAGCCATGAAAGCCAGGGACACGATCAGAAACCAGCTACCGAATTGGGCCGAATTGCCTCCCAGTTGCCCTGTCACTATGTAAGGGCTACTGCCAACAAACAGGTAGAACGCTGCTGCCACTGCCGTGTTCGACAACACATAACTCAGGTATTGTGTTGAGCGTAGCACCTCACGATAGCGCCGAAGAATGCCACCAAGGTGCAGGCTGTCACTGCGCACGTTGCTGGTTTCGGGGAGCATCCACAGAGTCAGCAGCCAGACCAGAGCTCCCATGAAAACCGATAGATAAAATATAGAGTTCCATCCGCTCCAGAGGTTCAGATAACCGCCAATGGTTGGGGCGATTGCCTGAGCGATGGCAATGGCCATGACCACATAACCCATGCGGCCAGCGGCGCCCTGGCGGCCATGCACGTCAAGAATGATGGCCCGAACCAGTGCCATGCAGGTGCTGCCGCCCAGGGCCTGCAATACGCGCCCAGCAATCAGCATATCAACGCCGTCAGCCGAGGCAGCAAGCAGGCTGCCAACCGTGTGCAGACCCAAGCCGGCCAGCAGTACTGGCCGACGGCCAAAATAGTCTGCCAGCGGCCCGGTGATCAGCTGGCCAATTGCCAGTGTCAGCAGATAGCACGTAAAGGTCAGCTGGATGGTGGCGATATCCACATCCAGAGCGACCGCAACATCCGGCATTGCCGGCACGAAGGCGTTCAGGGCCAGCGGGCTGGCCATGGCGATCAGTGTCAGAAGGGCAACAGGTGGTGTTGTTTTCAACGTATCTCAGCCAGTCAGGTCGTCCGCGCAGCCGCAATGGGCTACTGCAGACAACACTTACTTAGGGTCGCGTATAACCAACAGACGCAGTTCGGTCATATCTTCGATCGCATAGCGAATCCCCTCACGACCCAAACCACTGTCCTTAACGCCGCCGTATGGCATGTGGTCCACACGCCATGACGGAACATCACCAATCACCACGCCGCCCACTTCCAGTTCATCCCAGGCTTTCTGAATCTTGTAAATGTCGCGGGTAAAGATGCCGGCCTGCAGACCGAAGTCAGAATTATTTACTTCCATCAGTGCCGCATCAAAGTCGGTGAACCTGGACAGAATGGCCACCGGGCCGAAGGCTTCTTGAGTGTTTACGTTTTGAGCCGGGTCAACGTTCTCCAGCAGGGTCGCCTGCAGCATCGCGCCATCGCGCTCGCCACCGGCCAGAACGGTGGCACCGGACTCTTTCGCTTCCAGTACCCAGTCGTGCAACCGGGTGGCTTCCTTCTCGGAGATCATCGGACCGATAAAGGTGTTTTCGTTTTTTGGATCGCCGTGTACCAGGGCATTGACGGCAGTGGAGAGTTTCTCGCGCACTTCGTCATAGTGCTTCTCGTGCACCATAATGCGCTGCACGCTGATGCAGCTCTGGCCGGACTGGTAGTAGGCGCCGAACACAATGCGTGCAACCGCGTCGTTGATATCCGTGCCTTCGTCCACGATACAGGCTGCGTTACCGCCCAATTCCAGAACAACAGGCTTTTTGCCGGCTTTTGCCTTCAACTGCCAGCCGACATCGGGGGAGCCGGTGAAACTCAGAAGTTTCAGGCGGTCGTCGGTTGTAAACAGGTCGGCACCGGTGCGGTGACAAGGCAAGATGGAAAAAGCGCCCTTGGGCAGATCGGTTTCAGCCAGGACTTCACCGATGATGATCGCACCGATCGGGGTTAGACTTGCCGGCTTTAGAATGAAGGGGCAGCCAGCTGCAATAGCCGGTGCCACCTTGTGTGCTGCCAGGTTCAGCGGAAAGTTAAACGGTGAAATAAAAGAGCAGGCACCGATCGGCACGCGCTTCCACATACCGGTGTAGCCTTCGGCGCGAGGGCTGATGTCCATGGGAACGACTTCACCGCCGATGCGAACAGCCTCTTCGGCCGCAATACGGAACGTGTCGATCAGGCGCGTCACCTCACCCCGGGAATCCTTGATTGGCTTGCCAGCTTCAATACAAAGGGCGACAGCCAGCTCTTCTGCGCGCTCTTCGAAGCGCTTGATGCAGTGATTAAGGATTGCCTGACGTTTGTAAGCCGGGAGCTCGCGCATTGGCTCAGCTGCTGCATCAGCGGCTGCGATTGCCCGGTCGATTGCAGCGGCATCCGCCATAGCGACACGGGTCGCAACTTCACCCGTGAACTTGTCATACACCACCAGATCCTGGTTCGGTGTATGAGCTTCGTTAGCCAGATAATAAGGATAAGATGCTTGCAACATGGGATGAGTCTCCGCGCGCTTAAAATTTGAGTTGTCGTTTCGCGTTTTGGTTGCGTTCAGACCGGAAGCCGGGCTGATTTCATTAACATGTTAACTAATCCTAGTTAACATGTTAAGTAAAGTCAACGCCCTCAAATCAAGTGCGGGTTAACAATAGAATGGATTGTTGACGGGTGTCAGGATTTTATCTGACAGAGTTGGTCAAGCAGCTCTGCCAGTTGCTGCATGTTCTTCTTGGAGAACTGATTGGTGATTTCCTGATAACGGGCTTCCAGTGCAGGACTGACGCTCTCAAACATCTGCTTGGCTTTGTCGGTCAGGCTGATCAGCACGCGGCGTTGATCTTCCGGCGAGCGCCGCCGCCGAATGTAGTCCTGCTGTTCCAGTCGGCTGATAATGCCCGTTAAGCTAGGGCTAAGGATGCAGCACAGATCAGCCAGTTGCTTTGACTCCAGCTCATCGTGCTCGACCAGTGCGCGAATGACCCGCCACTGCTGCTCGGTGAGCGGAATGGACTGCAATTCAGGGCGGAAGAAGCTCATGGTCGCTTCGCGCGCCTTGAGGAGTTTTAGAGGGATGGAGTCGTCGAATTTACGCATCAGTGATTCACTGTCCGGTCGCCAAATTCTTTGCATGGTATCATTTTATTAATGTATTAATTAACAGTTTGCAAACTGTTGCTGCTGGCTTCGGTAGTGCTGTGCAGCGAGCCCCGTGAGCGCTTGGAAAACGTTGACAAACCTGGTGCAGTCGACTTTCAGGAAGGACTGAAACTCATGCCGGCAACCGAAGATGCCGGCATGAGTGTCTCTGCAACGTTTAGTGCTTGCCGAGTGTCGGCACGCGGTGAGTACCGTGTGCGATGCAGACGTTTTTGGTTTCCATATAGAAGTCAAAACTCCAATCACCGCCGTCACGGCCGATGCCGGACATTTTAATACCGCCGAATGGAGACGGCAGGTTGCGGTTGTTCTCGGAGTTCACCCATAGCATGCCGGCTTCGACGTGCTTGGCCATGCGCATGGCGCGACCGGTATTCTCGGTCCAGATGTAACCAGACAAGCCGTACTGCGTATCGTTGGCAATCTTGATGGCTTCTTCTTCGGTCTCGAAGGTGATCGTAGTCAATACTGGTCCGAAGATCTCTTCCTGGGTGATGCGCATTTTGCTGTTGGCGCCGGTAAACAGAGTTGGCTCAACGTAGTTTCCAGCCGGGTTCAGCTCGGCCTTGGCTTCGGTGACGCGTTTGCCACCCACAGCGATATTGGCGCCGTCTTGTTCCGCAATGTCGAAGTAGCTCAGAACCTTGTTGAAATGCTCAGTGGCGACCAGTGGGCCCACTTCGGTTTCCGGATCCAGTGAGTGGCCCACGCGCAGGTTACGCACACGCTGCTCCAGCGCGGCGATGAACTTGTCGCGGATACCGCTCTGGATCAGCAGGCGGCTGGAAGAGGTGCAGCGCTGACCGTTCAGACTGTAGATCATGAACACCACGGCATCCAGGGCGCGACCGAAGTCGGCATCGTCAAACACGATCACCGGGTTCTTGCCACCCAACTCGAAGTGCATGCGCTTCAAGGTCTCTGCGCCCTGACGCATGATGTGAGAGCCGGTGGCTGTTTCACCCACCAGGGCCACCGCCTTGATCGCCGGGTGTTCGGTCAGACGCTTGCCAGCGTCTTCGCCGAAGCCGTTGACCATGTTCCACACGCCCTTGGGTAGTACTTCATCCGCGATCTCAGCCAAAATGCAGGCGCTCAGCGGGGTCAGTTCCGCCGGCTTGTGCACGACGGTGCAACCTGCGGCCAGTGCCGGAGCGATTTTCCAGGTGGCCAGCATGAACGGCGTATTCCACGGCGTGATGATGCCGACCGGGCCGATCGCCTTACGGATGGTGTAGTTGGTGTGCTCGTCCTGATGCAAGGCCAGGCCATTCTGCGCTTCCGGTGCCTTGTCGGCGAAGAAGCGGAAGTTGGCAGCACCTCGCAGTGCAGCCTGCTTCATGAAACGGATCGCCTGACCGCAGTCCATGGATTCGACCAGGGCGATTTCGTCAGCACGCTCAACCAGCCGGTCCGCGAATGTGTGCAGCATCGTTTTACGTTCGGCACCCGGCGTGTTGGCCCAGGCTTCGAAGGCGCTTTCAGCAGCTTCACAGGCTGCATCCATGTCAGCCACGGAACCGGCCATCACTTTACCGATGGAGCTGTTGTCAGTCGGCGTCAGGTTGTCGTATTCACGACCACCGTTACCCAGGGTGAATTCACCGTTAATGTAGTGACCGGTGGTGTTGCTCTTGAAGCGCCCCAGGTATTGCTGCGCGCGTTCCAGGTTGGTTGCCAGTGTGTCGCTCATGATGTTCTCCTGAAGCTCTTAGTAGTTGTCGCCGTAATATTCCTGCTCGGAAACAATCGTCGTTTCGAGGGAGCCGACGCTTTCGATGCTGCACACTACGGTATCGCCCGGCTGCATGTCGGCCAAGCCGTGAGGTGTTCCGGTCGCAATCATGTCGCCCGGGTTCAGCGTCATGATCTTGCTCAGGTACTCGATCAGAAAGGGCACATCAAAGATCATGTCTTTGGTGGAACCGTCCTGAGTGATCTTGCCGTTCACTTCGGTGGTCACGCGCAGGTTGTTGGCGTTGGGCACGTCAGCGGCATCCACGATCCACGGGCCCATCGGCAGCAAGGAATCGCGGCTCTTTACGCGCAGGTTGGGGCGGTAGTAGTTCTCCAGATAGTCGCGAATGGCGAAGTCATTGCAGACGGTATAGCCCGCTACGTAGTCCATCGCATCTTCACGCTTGATGTTTTTGCCGGTCTTGCCGATCACGGCGACCAGTTCACACTCGTAGTGCTGAAATTCAATGTTGTCCGGGCGGTAGCTGGTCTGCTTGTGGCCGGTCAATGTGTTGGCGTGCTTAATGAACACCAGTGGCTCTTTCGGTGGCTCGAACGACAGCTCCGTGGCGTGGTCCGCATAGTTCAGGCCCAGTGCGAAAATGGTGCCCGGTTCCTTTACCGGTGGCAGCCAGGTGATCTGATCGGAGTCGAGCGCCACGGCCAGTGTTTCACCTTCAGTAATGGTGATGCGGTCGTTGGCGTCGATGTTGATGTTCAACTCGTGGCCGTTCAATAGAATGCGTGCGTGTCTCATGGTTCAGGCACCTCCCAGCGCATTGTTCAGGGTGCCGACACCCTCGATGCTTGCTTCTACCTTGTCGCCCTTGTTGATCGCAACTCGGTCGCCAGCGAAACCAACGGCAATGATCTCGCCTGCCTGCAGGGTCATGATGCGCGAGATGATGCTGATCAACTCAGCAACGCTGCGTTCCATATTGGCCAGCGCAAAGGTGCTCCTGTGCTCGCCGTTAACGCTGATGTTCACGGTCAGGGCATCCGGGTTGGTCACTTTGTCCGTGGCGACCACTTCAGGACCGACCGGCGCAGAGGTGTCAAGGCATTTGCCTTTGATATCCGGGCGGTAATAGTTCTGCTCCGGCAGCGAATAGTCAGCGACGACGGTGTAACCGCCCACGTAATTCAGTGCTTCCTCGGCAGAGACACGGCAAGTTTCCTTGCCGATCACTACGCCCAGGCTGGCGCCTACAGCCATTTCTGCAACGTCGTTGCCGTCAAAATCTTTTGCCCACTCAACAACGGCACCCCCGGTGTTCCATGTGTTGCGCGGTTTGTAGTAAAGCACCGGCTGAGTCGGTGGCTTGTTATAAGGGGCTTCGTTGAATGTCCCCTCAAGGGCAGCCAACTGTGCTTTGTCGTTCAGTGCGACGCAGATCAGCTTGCTGTTAACCAGAGTTTTTGCAGTCATTGTTAACCTTCTCGTGTTGAAAGTCGGTAATCAGTAGCCGGCCTGAGGTTTTTCTTCTTCAACCGCGGCGCCCTGTTTGAAGCGCTGCGCCAGCTTGCGGGTTTCGTTGGCCAGAATCATGGTGTCCACACCAACACCGACAAAGTTGGCACCTTGCTGAACATATTTCTCGACCAACGATGGGTCCAGGCAGAGCAGGCCCGCATACTTGTCAGCGTCGCGAATTTTGTTCAGGCCGGTATTGATAGTCTCGACCACCACGGGGTTGCCAGCATCACCAACGTAACCCATGGACGCAGACAGGTCAGACGGGCCGATAAATACGCCGTCAACACCGTCCACTTGCAGGATGGCGTCCAGGTTTTGCATTGCGTTTGCGGTTTCAACCTGAACAATCAGGCAGATCTCATCGTTGGCATTTTTAAGGTAACCTGGTATCTGGCCCCAACGGGCGGCACGGGCCAGTGAGGTGCCCAGGCCACGGATGCCCTGTGGCGGATAGCGTACGGCCTGAACCAGTTGAGCCGCCTGTTCGGCGGTCTCGACCATCGGTACCAGTAGGGTTTGTACGCCGATATCCAGTAGTTGCTTGATCAGAGCAGTGTTGTCTTCAACGCACCGCACGACCGGTGCAGTATCGTACGGGGCGATCGCCTGCAGGTGAGCCATGATGGTACGAAGGTCGAAGGGCGCGTGTTCACCGTCAATCAATAGCCAATCGAAACCTGCCAGGGCGGTAATTTCAGCGGCGCTGTTGTCCGGCAGGCCGAGCCAAAGGCCGTATTGTGTGTTGCCGGTAGCCAGTTTCTGCTTGAAGCGATTCTTGGGCAGCTCCATGCTTGTCTCCTGCTCGTTTGGGCTTATTCGAAGTTCAGGGTTACGCCGCCCAGTGAACCGAAATCGGCGTGGACAGTATCGCCCGCTTTGACCGGGACCGGACGGGTGAAGGAGCCAGACAGAATCACCTGACCCGGCTCCAGACCAATATTATGTGGTGCGAAACGCTTGCATACCCAGGTGATACCTTTTAGTGGGTTGCCCAGTACACCACCGGCCAGGCCGGTTTCTTCGATCTTGCCGTTCAGGTACAACATACAACCTGCCCAACGCAGGTCGATATCCATCGGTTTGATGGGACGTCCGCCCATGACGATACCGGCATTGGCCGCGTTATCGGAAATGGTGTCGTATACCTTGCGAGTGTAGCCTGTTTCCGGATCGGTACGCAGGCAGCGCGCGGCGATCAGTTCCAGCGACGGAATTACGTAGTCGGTCGCATCAATGACGTCAAAAATGGTGACATTTTTACCGGACAGCGGTTTTTTCAGTACGAACGCCAGTTCGACTTCAATGCGTGGGTCAAGGAAATCGGATGCTTTGAGCGTAGCACCATCTTCAAACAGCATGTCATCAAGCAGAACGCCATAATCGGGTTCATCGATATTGGACGACATCTGCATGGCGCGAGAAGTCAGGCCGATCTTGTAGCCGATCACCTTGCGGCCATCTTCGATCTTGCGGTCAACCCAGGCTTTCTGGACGGCGTAGGCATCTGCCATGTCCATTTCAGGGTGCTCCAGAGTCAGCGCCGGGATCTGCTTACGATCAACTTCGGCTGTGTACAGACGATCGGCGGCGATCTTGATCTGCTCTTTTGTCAACATGCGTGATGGCACCTTTGATAGTCCGTTGCGGTTTACTGGCCGTGCGTTGAATCGTGTGCGGCCAAATCAAATGGCGGCTAGCGACGGTTCAGAATGTATGAGATTCATTTTAGTTAACATATTAAGTAAGTCAAGAGTCGATGTCTGAACTACAGTTATGGTTGTGTGTGGGCAACTACCATAAAAGTATTGACATGGTTATCCGCATTGACAACACTTAACATGTTAACTATATTTTGGTTGCTAATCCTTTATCCGGGATCGTTGGATTAAACGGGGATAAGGGCTCAAGACAATCACTGGTGGGAGTGCTGCGATGCCTCATTTCATCGTCGAATATTCGGGCAATATTCATGACCGTCTGGATTTTCAGTCCTTATTCAAAAGCTTGCACGAGTACTTGGTATCAACGGGTGCCTTTCCGCTGGGGGGTGTACGCAGCCGCGCGATCTGCTGCAATGACTTCCGGGTAGCCGATGGTCGTGATGGTTTTGCTTTCCTGAATCTGAATCTGAAGATCGGGCATGGTCGTGATATGGCACTCAAGCAGGCCGTTGCTGAGCAGGTTTTCAAAATCCTGTGTGACTGGATGCAGCCGATCACAGATGAAAGCTATGTACAGATCTCTTTCGAGATGACGGAGCTGGATCCGGTGTTGAAGTTCAACAAAAACAACATCCATCCCCTGTTCTCAAATACCTGACGAAAGGAGGCGCGGGTGGGCGCTGCAAGATCTGCAGTGGCAGCGCCAGAAAGGTACGCGGGTCTTCCCGTTCCCGGGCCGCGGTAACGCAAGTAATAACTACAAAGCAATCAGGAGTTAGGCCGTTATGATAAAAACAAAGCTCTTTGCCAAAGCCGCCATCCTCTCATTGGGGCTGACGATATCCAGCGGCGCTTTCGCCGCCACAACGTTGCACGTGGGGACCTGGCTACCGCCCACCAACCCACAGAACGCCATTGTCTGGCCGACGTGGGCCAAGTGGGTCGAAGAGGCAACGGAGGGACGGGTCAACGTTGAAGTCGAACACGATCTGGGCCACCCGAAAACCATGTTCCAGCTCGTTGAGGACGGTGTCGTCAACGCCGGGTTCAGTTATCACGGTTATGTTCCGGGCCGTTTTCAGTTGCCCCAGATTGTGGAATTGCCGGGCCTGGGTGTAGGAGCCGAGGCGGCATCCGTCGCACTTTGGCAGGTGTACAACAAGTACTTCTTGGACTCCGGTGAGTTTGAAGGTCTGACCCTGATTGGAATGTTTACCCATGGCCCGGGTTATATCCATTCTGTTGATCCAATCACCTCATTCGATCAGATAAAGGGCAAGAAGATTCGTATCGGTGGTGGCGTCCAGTCCGAGCTTGGTCAGCGAATGGGCGTGACTCCGGTTTCAGCGCCAGCCCCGGAAGTTTATCAAATGATGCAACAGGGAGTGATCGATGGTGCCTTCCTCCCCATGGGTGAGCAGAAGACCCTGCGCCTCAAGGAAGTGGCGCCCAACGTCACCGTGCTCCCTGGCGGCATGTACCTCGGCAGTTTTTCCATGTTCATCGATCCATACTTCCTGGAGAAGTTGGACCCCAAGGATCGCGAGGCAATCATGAGCGTATCGGGTGAAAAACTCTCCGCCCTTGCCGGACGCGCTTGGGACGCTATTGATGACGAGGGCCTGAAAGCCGCTCAGGAAGCCGGCGTTAACATCATCCGGGTCAAGGAAGGGGATCAGATGGCGCAGGACTTCCAGAAGCTGATTCAGGGCATGGACGAAGAGTGGATCCAGAGCGTGTCTGATCGTGCACCGGATGCCAAACAGGCGCTCAAGGAACTGCGGACCGTTGCTCGAGAGTATGAGCGTGAACACCGGGGGGAGTAACCGCATGTCTCTCGCTACATGGGTTAACAGGCATTATAGCGAAGAGGGGCCAGCCAGGTGGCTGGCGTTCCTTCTGGAGCTTGTAGCCGCGACCGTTCTCTTCCTGCTTATGTTAACTACTTGCCTGGACGTTGCCGGCCGGTATCTCTTCAACAGTCCCGTTCCCGGGGCCACTGAGCTCACCCGACTCGGCCTTGCCCTGATGGTATTTGCGGCGATGCCGTTGATTACCTGGCGTGGTGGCCATATCGTGGTGGATTTGCTTGATAATGTGCTGGGGCTAAAGGTGTTGAAGGTTTTCGGACTGGTTTCGGCCCTGATTATCTCGTCTTCAATGTACTTCCTTGCGTTACGGATCTTTGAACTTGGGGAGAGGTCGATCCGGCGTGGAGTTGTGACGGAATTTCTCGGCCTGCCGAGTGGTTACATCACGGAGTACATCGCTATTATGAGTTGGCTGACAGCCTTCGGCATGATCACACTCGGCGTCTACCGCATCCTGTTCCAGGATAAACACTAACTCGCCGGATACAGGTAACTCACTATGTCAGTTGTACTGATCGGCTTTGCCGTTCTCCTTTTTCTCATCCTGATTCTGAGGGTGCCAATTGCCTTTGCCATGGGCCTGGTCGGCTTCTTTGGTTTCGCCTATCTGATGGGGCTGGACCTGACCAACTTCATGGAGTTCCGCTGGCGGGGTGCCCTGTCGATGGCGTCCAACCGGGTGATTGATACCGTCCAGAACTATAGCCTGTCAGTGATTCCGTTGTTCGTGCTGATGGGCAACCTGGTGACACGCTCGGGCCTGGCCCAGGAGCTTTACCATGTGTCCAATGCCTTTCTCGGCCATCGAAAAGGCGGATTGTCCATGGCAACGGTAGTCGCCTGTGGGGGGTTTTCAGCAATCTGTGGTTCGAGTCTTGCTACTTCGGCGACCATGGGCAAGGTGGCCATGCCACCGATGCGCAAATACGGCTATGCTGACTCGTTGGCCACCGCCTCCATCGCTGCTGGCGGCACCTTGGGCATCTTGATTCCGCCGAGCGTGATTCTGATAATTTACGGTCTGCTGACCGAATCCTCGATTCGTGAACTGTTCGCCGCCGGTTTCATTCCGGGCATCCTCGGCATTCTGATGTATATGATGGCGGTACGTTATGTGGTCTGGCGTGATCCCAGCGCCGGCCCTGCGGGTGAGAAAGCCGAGTGGCCGGAACGTTTGCGCGCGCTGAAAGGAGTTTGGGGCGTATTGCTGTTGTTCACCGTTGTGATGGGCGGTATTTACTTGGGTATCTTCACGCCGACGGAAGCGGCGGGCATCGGTGCAGGTGGCGCTTTCCTGATTGCCCTTGCCCGGCGCAGCCTCTCCTTGCCGACGCTCTTCGAAGTACTGGCGGATACAGCGCGTACTTCTGCGATGCTGTTTGCCGTGGTGATCGGGGCGTTGATTTTCTCGGACTTCATTAATCGCGCCGGGCTGCCGGGCATGCTGCTGGAGTTTGTGACGGCGCTGAATGTGGCTCCGATTGTCGTGATTCTGGCAATTTTGGGTATCTACATTGTGCTTGGAATGGTATTTGAAAGCCTTTCGATGATGCTGTTGACAGTGCCGGTATTTTACCCGCTGGTGGCGAGTATGGGCTTTGATCTGGTGTGGTTCGGCATAGTTGTTGTTGTTGTGACTGAGATCAGTCTGATTACACCGCCTGTAGGTATGAATGTCTTTGTGCTAAGTGCCGTATTGAGGGATGTTAAAACGGGTACTATCTTCAAGGGCGTCACTCCGTTTTGGTGCGCCGATATTGTGCGTTTGGCGCTGATTGTGTTTTTTGCTCAGATTGCGCTGTTTCTGCCGGAGCTGCTGTACCACTAAGCGGTGCAGCCTTGCCGGCCCCGTGTGGGTAGAGGAGAAGAGCTATGTATCATGATGTTAAAAAGATTTTATACGTCTCCGATCTTGATAAAGGTTCACGTCCGGCATTCCGTGCAGCGGTCAGCCTGTGTGGTCATTACTCCGAGGCCCAGATTACCTATCTGCATGTGATTGAGTCTTTGACGGGTACCACACGCAGCTTGCTGAGTAACATGATGGAAAAAGACGAACTCGACGACATGCTGCAAAAAGGCATTGAGGCCTTGAGCATCAAGATTCGCGGGCGGATAGAGCGCTTCTGCGCGGAAGAGCTGGAAGAGCACGAAGTGTTAAGCCTGAAGAACATTGAGGCGCGCATCGAAGAAGGCACGCCTTGGCGTAAAATCCTCGAAGTCGGCGACGAAATGAACGCGGATGTGATTGTTATGGGAACCCGCAAGCACAGTGCGCTAGGACAGGCACTGATGGGCTCTACCGCGACCAAGACATTGACTCACTCCAAGCGTCCGGTGCTGATCGTGCCATTGGGTATTGCCTGAGATCTATCGTCATTAATGGCGGGCAAACGCCGTATTGGAGCGAAGAGTAGTCCAACACATTTTTTCTCTGTGTCAGCCCGGCATAAAAAAACCGCCAGAGCCTGAAGCTGCTGGCGGTTTTTTTATGGTCGGAAGAATTACTCGGGCTCTTTAGCGCCTTCTTTTTTGGCGACCAATGTCAGAATATCGTAGCTGGCAACCAGCTCGTCGTTCTGATTGGTAACCTGAACATCCCACACAACCACGCCTTGGGGGTGACCATCCGGTGATGTGCGGCCCTGATCGATCTTGCGCTTGCAAGTCAGGCGGGCGCGAATGGTATCGCCCGGCGCGACCGGCTCAATGAAGCGCAGCGTGTCCAGACCGTAGTTCGCCAGTACCGGGCCTTCGCCGGGATCAACGAACATACCGGCGGCCGCAGACAGCACAAAGTAGCCGTGTGCGATGCGCTTACCGAACTGGCTGTTGCGGGCGGCAATCTCATCAAAGTGCATGTAGAAATGATCGCCAGACAGGCAGCCGAAGTTCACCAGATCTGCTTCAGTAACCGTGCGTCGGTGTGTCAGCAGTGACTGGTTAATCTGCAGGTCTTCAAAGTGATAACGGAACGGATGTATCTCGTTCTCGATAACCTTGGCACCACGAATGTATTCGCCGGTGACGGCGGCCAGCATGGTGGGCGAGCCCTGAATAGCTGTGCGTTGCAGGTAGTGATACACGGCGCGGATGCCTCCGAGCTCTTCACCACCTCCAGCGCGCCCCGGGCCGCCGTGCTTGAGCATCGGCAGGGGAGATCCGTGGCCTGTGGATTCTTTTGCCGCTTCCGCATCCAGCAGGTGCAAGCGGCCATGATAGGCAGCCAGCGCCGGAGCCAGTTTGGCAATGGTGATCGGGTCGCGGGTGGTTACCGTGGTAACCAGTGAGCCGCGGCCCTTGGCGACCAACTCAACCGCTTCATCCAGAGTGTTGTAGGGGATAATCGTGACCACGGGACCGAAGGCTTCAATGTCGTGAGCGCCACAGCCGTTCTCCGGGTTACGGCACAGCAGCAGGTGCGGTTCTATGAACGCGCCCTTTTCTGTGCCTTCACCAGTTGGCTTGAAGCTGCCGTCGCCGCCCGATACCAGTTCGCTGGTCTTCAGCAGTTCCTGGATGTTGGCTTTGACATCTTCCAACTGATCGATAGAAGCGAGGGCGCCCATGCGCACGCCTTCGACTGAGGGATCGCCTGTGGTGATTTTCGACAGACGCTCTTTGAGTTTGTCGCACACAGCCTGAACGTGTTCCTGAGGCACCATCACCCGGCGAATTGCAGTACATTTCTGGCCGGCTTTTGCCACCATTTCGCGGCTAATTTCCCGCACGAACAGATCAAACTCTTCGTGTTCCGGTGTTACATCCGGCGCAAGAACCGCACTGTTTAGCGAGTCAGCTTCGGCATTGAACGGAATGGAGCGGTTGATAATGTTGGGGTGAACACGCAGCATGCGAGCGGTTTTGGCCGAGCCGGTAAAGGTAACCACATCCTGCTCTTCCAGATGCTCGAACAGATCGCCGGTGCTACCAATGATCAACTGCAGACTGCCTTCTGGCAGAGCGCCGGATTCGTGCATCAGGCGCACGGCCAGTTCGGTGACGTAGCAGGTGGACGTCGCAGGCTTCACAATGGAGGGCATGCCCGCCAGGAATGTGGGCGCAAACTTTTCCAGCATGCCCCACACCGGGAAGTTGTAAGCGTCGATATGTACGGCTACACCGCCACGGGGCACCATAATGTGGGTGCCGGCAAAGTGATTGTTTTTGCCCAGTGGCGTTACCGGGCCTTCGTGTACCACGTTGCCTGAAGGCAGCTCACGGCGGCCCATGCTGGCGTAGGAAAACAGCGTGCCGAAGCCACCATCGATATCAATACCGTTATCCGCTTTGCTGGAACCGGTATGCATCGAGAGGGCATAGAGCTCTTTTTTGTGCTCCTGCAGGTACATCGCCATGGCTTTGAGGGCCAGGGCGCGCTCCTGGAAATCCATGGCCAGCAGGTTTTTTCCGCCGACCTTGCGGCCGTATGCAACGGCCTTTTTAAAGTCCAGGGTATCGTCATGCGTGTACGCGACAATCTCGCCGTTGATGGCGCTGGCCAGGGCCTTGGCTTGTTGCTCACCCACCCATTCACCGGCAATAAAGCTTTTAAGAACTGACATTTACAAAAACTCCAGAATTACTATTGGTCGTAGTCGAGAACAACCTTATCGCTGACCGGGTAGCACTGGCACGACAACACGTAGCCTGCTTCCACTTCGTAGTCTTCCAGGGCAAAGTTCTGATCCATCTCCACTTCGCCTTCCACGACCTTGGCGCGGCAGGTGGAGCACACGCCGGCTTTGCAGGAGTATGGAAGATCGGCACCTTCGGCGTTACCGGCATCAAGGATGCTTTTGGTGTCGCGTACAAGGTCGAAGGTCAGTGAGCGGCCATCTGCTTTAACCGTCACAACGCTGACCGCTTGCGGATCGATTTTGGTTTCAGACCGGTCTTTGCGAGCCTGAGGCACGCCGCCGGCAGGGGTAAAGAGTTCGTAGTGAACTTTTGACTTGTCGAGGCCGTGACGCTCAAGCGAGCCCCGCACGGTTTCGGTCAGCATCTGGGGGCCACAAAGGAACGCACCGGTCAGGTTCTTGGCGTCAATCCAGTGATCAAACAGCTGATCACACTTGTTGCCATCAATGCGCCCGTTGTACAAGTCTATGTCCTGTTCTTCCCGGGTGAAGATGTACACCAGGTTGAAGCGGGTCATGTATTCGTTTTTCAGATCCTGCAACTGGTCCCGGAACATGGTGCTGCTGGTGCCCTTGTTGCCATAGAACAAAGTGAAATGGCTCTTGGGCTCGGTTTCCAGTGTCGTTTTTATGATGGACAGGATCGGCGTGATGCCACTGCCCGCAGCGACCGCCAGGTAGTTGCCTTCACGCCCAGGATCCAGATCAATGGAGAAGTGGCCTTGCGGCGGCATGACTTCCAGCGTGGAACCTGGCTTCAGTTGCTCGTTGGCAAAGCTGGAGAATACGCCACCGGGAACACGCTTGATGGCAATGCGCAGCTCCTGGTCATTAACGCTTGAGCAAATGGAGTAGGTGCGGCGTACTTCTTCGCCGTCCACTTTGGTCCGCACCACAAGGTGCTGGCCCTGCTTGTACTTGAACTTTTCCGCCATGTCGTCGGGCAGATCAAAGCACAGGGATACGGCGTTTCTTGTTTCCGGCCTGACCTCTTTGAGGGCCAGTGAGTAGAATTTATTCATGATCGTATCGGCTCTATATGCATTTGAAGTAGTCGAAGGGTTCACGGCAATCAAGGCAGCGGTATAGCGCCTTGCAGGCAGTAGAGCCGAATTCGCTGATGCGCTCGCTGTTCTTGCTGCCGCACAGCGGGCAAGCAATCACTTCATCGGCGCCCAGAAGGCTCATTTTGCTGGCACTGCCCTGGGGCGGTGCTATGCCAAAAGCTCGGAGTTTTTTCCGGCCTTCCCCGGTTATCCAGTCTGTGGTCCAGGCCGGCGTTAACACGCGATTGATCTGCGGGTCGCGAATGCCGGCTGCGCGCAGGGCTTCCTCGATCAGCTCTTCAATCAGCTCGGTCGCGGGGCAGCCGGAGTAGGTGGGTGTTACATCCACGCTCAGATGTTTGCCATCCCAGCTCAGGCTGCGAACGATACCCAGCTCCACAACACTGACCGCAGGTACTTCCGGATCTTTGACGTTATCCAGCAAGGCCCAGATGGCGTCTTCTGTCAGCAGTTCCGGGTGGGCGTTGGCCGGCACCCGATCGCTGGCAATCAGCACGTCTACAGACGATGGTTCACGTTCATTCACCGGAAGACTCCCCTTTGTTAATCAGACCGGTTACCAGGTCGTCGCATCCGGGTAGGCGCGAGGCAGAAACTGCATCACGGCCAGGATGTGCCCCAGGTGCTCGGTGTGCTCGCCGCGCTTGCCGCCCATGTACATCCAGGCGTCTTCCTCGCCGGTTGTCAGGGTGGCTTGTGCTGCGACTTCGCGCACCATGCCGAACCAGTCCTGCTTCAGTTGCTCAGGGTCAGGGCCAATGCCCGCCTCGAACATGGCGTGGTCGATTTCATCCGGAGTTACCAGTTCACCGGTGAAACGCCATAACAAGTTGAAGGCATCCTGAATGCGGCGGTGGCTTTCTTCGGTGCCGTCGCCCATGCGCTTTACCCACTCCGAAGAGCGGCGCAGGTGATAGGTAGCTTCTTTGACGGCCTTGGCTGCAATGTTGGCAACACGCTCATCGCTGGCGTTCACCAGGCTTTTCATTGTGAAGTAGTGCCACACATCAAAGAAAAACTGGCGTGCCATGGTGACGGCGTAGTCGTCATTCGGCTGCTCAACCATCAGCAGGTTGCGATAGTCGTGGGCATCCCGCAGAAAGACCAGTTTGTCGGCGTCGCGGCCGTCGTCGATCAGTTCAGCGGCGTATTCGTACCAGTTGCGGGCCTGGCCCACCAGATCGAGCGCCACGTTCATCACTGCCAGTTCTTCTTCAACAGCCGGGGCCTTGCCCGTTAATTCGCTGAGACGTTGGCCCAGAATCATGTCGGAGTCCGCCAGGCGGAGCAGGTATTCCTGTAAAACTTGTTGCTGTGTCATGGGTCGCTCCTTACATGTGCCCGACTTCGTCAGGCAGCTTGTAGAAGGAAGCGTGCCGGTAAACCTTGTCTTCAGAAGGATCGAAAAGAATCTCTTTCTCGTCCGACGCAGAGGCTGTGATGGTTTCAGACGGAACAACCCAGATGCTCACCCCTTCGCTACGACGGGTGTAGAGATCACGAGCGTTTTCCATGGCCATTTCATTATCGGAAGCGTGCACACTACCCACGTGTTTGTGGTTAAGGCCGTGCTTGCTGCGTACGAAGACTTCGTAAAGGCGCCATTCAGACATTGTCATTTCTCCTGTTTACGCGGCTTTGGCAGCGCGCTGTTTTTGTTTTGCGGCATAGGCAACGGCGGCTTCCCGTACCCAAGCGCCTTCGTCAATTGCTTTGCGGCGAGTGGAAATCCGCTCATGGTTGCAGGGGCCATCACCCTTAAGCACGTCGTAGAACTCTTTCCAGTTGATTTCACCGAAATCATAATGGCCGCGCTCCTCGTTCCACTTCAGGTCCGGATCAGGCACCGTACAGCCGAGGAATTCGAGCTGTGGAATGGTTTGATCAATGAACATCTGGCGCAGTTCGTCGTTACTCTTGCGCTTGATCTTCCAGACCATGGACTGCTGGGAGTTGGGAGATTCGTCATCGTGCGGGCCGAACATCATCAGCGCCGGCCACCACAGACGGTTAATGGCGTCCTGCACCATATCCTTCTGCTCCTGGGTGCCTTCACGCATCATGTCCAGCAAGATCTGATAACCCTGACGCTGGTGGAAGCTCTCTTCCTTACAGATGCGCACCATGGCGCGGGAATAGGGGCCATAAGACGTACGTTGCAGAACCACCTGGTTCACGATGGCCGCGCCATCAACCAGCCAGCCGACTGCACCCATGTCGGCCCAGTTCAGGGTCGGGTAGTTGAAGATGCTCGAGTACTTGGCTTTGCCGTCGTGCAGCTTCTGGATTTCTTCATCGCGATCGGCGCCCAGGGTTTCCATGGCGCTGTACAGGTACAGGCCGTGGCCTGCTTCGTCCTGAATCTTGGCCATAAGCTGCAGCTTGCGTTTGAGCGAAGGCGCGCGGGTAACCCAGTTGCCTTCCGGCAGCATGCCGACGATTTCCGAGTGGGCGTGCTGGGAGATCTGGCGGATCAACGTTTTACGATAGGCGTCGGGCATCCAGTTCTTGGCTTCAATCTTGGTTTCAGCGTCTACCTTTTCCTGGAAGTCCCTTTCTTCGGGAGACATCTCTTCCAGGGTCTTGAGGCGCTTTGTACCGGTATCAACCATCTGTGCGTACATAACTCTCTCCGAATCTGACTTGTTTTTGTCTGCGGTCTTTAAACGACAGTGCACCGTGACGAATCACGAGCTATGACTTCATACTATATGATACTGAATAAATATCAAGGATCATAATTTTGTATCATGTCTGCCTTGTAACACTTTTGCATCATCTTTAACTGATTGAAAATCAACAACTAACAATTTTCTATTAATGATTGCTTTTGATTTTCATGAACGTGAAGAAAAAATAAATGACCGGGCGTTGTGTCTGTTTGCCCGGCTATAGGAATCAATCCTTGCGACGGTCAAATACCCGCTTGGCCTTGCCTTCAGATCGGCTCATGGTTCCCGCATCCTGCACCTGTATTTTGGTGCTGATGCCGATGTAGGACTTGATGTGGTGGGCCAGCTCTTTAGCCGTGTTTTCTTTGATGTCCGCTCCTTTTGCGTCCGCTTTCAGCTCAACCCGGACATCCACGCAATCCAGGTTGCCTTTCTTGTACACCTCGATTTCGTAGTGAGGTGCCAGGGCGCGGCACTTGAGCACCTGTTCTTCAATCTGTGTAGGGAATACGTTTACCCCACGGATAATGAGCATGTCGTCGCTGCGGCCGGTGATTTTATCGATACGGCGCATCGGGCGGGCCGTGCCTGGCAGCAGTCGGGTAAGGTCGCGTGTGCGGTAACGCAGTACCGGCATGGCGACTTTTGTGAGTGAGGTGAACACCAGTTCGCCGTATTCGCCGTCGGGCAGCACTTCACCGGTTTCCGGGTTGATGATTTCCGGATAAAAGTGGTCTTCCCAGATGGTCGGGCCATCTTTGGTTTCCAGGCACTCCATGCCAACGCCCGGGCCCATAACTTCCGAAAGGCCATAGATATCAAGCGCCTGGATATCGAGACGATCTTCCAGTTCTGTGCGCATTTCGTTGGTCCAGGGCTCGGCCCCAAAAATACCCAGACGCAGCGGCAGCTTCTTGGGGTCAATGCCCTGGCGGTCGATTTCATCCGCAATGTTCAGCATGTAGGAGGGCGTGACCATGATGATGTCAGGCTCAAAATCCTTGATCAGCTGAACCTGTTTCTCGGTCTGGCCGCCCGACATGGGAATAACAGTACAGCCAAGGCGCTCGGCACCGTAGTGGGCACCAAGGCCGCCGGTGAACAGGCCATAACCATAGGCAATATGAATCTTGTCCCCGGCGCTACCACCGCCGGCGCGGATGGAGCGGGCGACTATGTCAGCCCAGGTTTCAATGTCGCTTTGGGTGTAGCCCACGACGGTGGGCTTGCCGGTGGTGCCGCTGGATGCGTGTACCCGGACGACTTTCTTCATGGGGACTGCGAACATGTTAAACGGATAGTTTTCCCGCAGGTCGTTTTTACCGGTAAACGGAATTCTGGCGATGTCTTCCAGGCTGTTGATGTCCATCGGTTTGAGGCCAATGGCGTCAAACGCGTTGCGGTAGTGCGGCACGTTGGTATAGGCATGCCAAACGCTCCAACGCAGGCGTTGCAGCTGCTCATGGCGCAGTTCGTCCACGCTGGCCGTTTCCATCCGGTCCAGTTTTCCGAGTTTATGCATGGGTAGATTCATGGATGCTTCCTGTCTTGTTCTTGTCGCCCCGGTTTTTCGGCCGGGCAAGTTTCTGTTCGTGTAACCGGCTCGGGGTTGCCCGGGCCGTTTCAATCACTCTCTAACCACTCTCTAATCATTCGGCGCTGTCGACGCGCTCGATAATCAGCGCAATGCCCTGGCCTACGCCGATGCACATGGTGCACAGGGCATAACGGGCGCTTTGGCCCTGCTGATGACGGCGTTCCAGTTCATTCAACGCGGTGGTCACAAGGCGTGCCCCGCTCATACCCAGCGGGTGGCCCAAAGCAATGGCGCCACCATTCGGGTTCACGTGTTCGGCATCGTCTGGCAGGCCCAGATCGCGCAGCACGGCCAGTGCCTGGGCGGCGAAGGCTTCGTTAAGCTCGATCACGTCCATATCGGCCAGCTCAAGGCCGGCAGTCTTGAGTACCTTGCGGGTAGCTGGCGCCGGTCCCATGCCCATAATGCGCGGCTCAACACCGGCTGTAGCCATGGCAACAACCCGGGCGCGGGGTTTGAGGTTGTGTTGCTTCAGGGCATCGCCGCTGGCCAGTAACAGGGCGCAGGCGCCGTCGTTTACGCCGGAGGCGTTGCCCGCCGTCACGCTGCCGTTTTCACGGAAGGGTGTTCCCAGGCTCGCAAGCTTTTCCAGGCTGGTTTCCCGGGGGTGTTCATCGGTATCAACAACGAGCGGGTCCTGCTTACGGCGGGGCACACTTACCGGCACGATTTCATTGTCAAAGCGGCCCGCTTTCTGGGCTGCAGCGGTGCGTTGCTGGCTGCGCAAGGCGAAAGCATCCTGATCTTCACGGGAAATACTGAAGTCAGAGGCGACGTTCTCGGCTGTCTCGGGCATTGAATCAATGCCGTACTGCTTTTTCAGCAACGGGTTAACGAAGCGCCAGCCGATGGTGGTGTCGAACATTTCGGCTTTACGACTGAAAGCGGAATCGGCCTTGCCCATCACGAAAGGTGCGCGTGACATGGATTCCACTCCACCCGCCAGCATCAGGCCGGCTTCACCCGTACGCAATGCGCGGGCAGCGCTGCCGATGGCGTCCATACCGGAACCGCACAGGCGGTTGATGGTGGCGCCCGGTACATCGATCGGCAAACCTGCCAGCAGCAATGACATACGAGCTACGTCGCGGTTGTCTTCACCGGCCTGGTTGGCGCAGCCGTACAGCACGTCGTCGATTGCCGACCAGTCCAGTTCGCTGTGGCGTTCTTTCAGTGCCTTCATGGGAATGGCACCCAGGTCGTCAGCGCGCACGGTTGCAAGGGCGCCGCCGTAACGGCCAACCGGTGTACGTACAGCATCTACTATGTAGGCATCTTGCAGGCGTTTTTCGTTACTCATTGATCATTCTCCGACTGGATGACTTCGCCGCGTACCTGGTAGGATTTGCCGCGAAACAGGGCTATTACATGGCCGTTCTGGTTGGTGACAGTAATGTCGTACACGCCGGTGCGGTTGCCACGGGACTGCTCAACCGCATTGGCTGTGAGTAGATCGCCTTCACGGGCTCCAAGCATGTACTCAATGGAGCAACCGGATGCCACCGTCGCTTTATTGTAGCTGTTGCAGGCAAAGGCAAAGGCCGAATCCGCCAGGGTAAACAGGTAGCCGCCATGACAGGAGCCGTGGCCCTGAATCATGGTGCTGGTGACCGGCATTGTAACCGTGGCTTTGCCCGGAGCTACGTGGGTAATCTTCATGCCGAGGTTGCGACTGGCAAGGTCCCGGTCGTACATGGATTCGGCGCAGTCCTGTGCCAGTTTTTGCGCATCGGGTGCGTGATGCTCGTTGCTCATGAATAGAACCCCCTTTCGGCGAACCGGTTTTTTCGCAGCAACAAGGCAGGCCGGTAGCGGTCTTCCCCGTAACTTTGCTGAATGTGTGTCAGTACCCGGTGTACCAGGCTGCAACCAAGGTTGTCGCTCCAGCGCAGCGGGCCTTCGGGATAATTAAGGCCGGCTTTCATGGCAAGGTCGATATCGCTGACCGACGCAACGCCGTGTAAATATGCGTCTGCGGCCTCATTAACAAGCGTAGCCACAGTGCGCATGATCACCAGCCCCGGGCGATCAGCGACTTGACTTACTGCAATGCCGGCTTTCTGCAACAGGGCGCAGGCGTCATTAGTAGCCTGTGATGACGCCTGATCGGCTGCGGCGATTGCGAGGCGGCTGGCGTTGGCATAATCGAACGCCAGATCCAGCAGAATCAGATTGTTGTTGGCTTCTGCAGCGGCGCGCTCGGTCGCCATGCGACCATCGGTCAGTGCCAGTACGGCTTCGCCAAACTGCAGGCGGCCCGGGCCATCCCGCTCGATGATCTTGAGGCCGCTTTCGCTCAGGCGCGTTACCAGTGCGGCCAGTGGGCCGGGGTTGCCTTCGACAATGAGCGCGTCTGCATCGCTGCTGGTCGATGCGGCTGTTGCAGGTTTCGGTTTTTGCGCACCTTCGGCGTAGCTGTAAAAGCCCTGTCCGCTCTTGCGGCCCAAACGGCCAGCTTCAACCAGCTCTTTCTGCACCAGGGAGGGCAGAAAGCGAGTGTCCTGATAGTAGGAATTGAAAACCGAGGAAGTAACTGCGTAGTTCACGTCGTGGCCGATAAGGTCGGTCAGTTCGAAAGGCCCCATGCGAAAGCCCCCGGCTTCGCGCACGATGGCGTCCAGTGTTGCGCTATCTGCTGCTTGTTCCTGTAGCAGGCGCAGGCTTTCGGCATAAAAAGGTCGGGCTACCCGGTTAACGATGAACCCCGGTGTAGAGGTTGCCGTTACGGGTTTTTTGCCCCATTGCGCGGCAGTGGCATAGACGCATTGAGCAACCTCATCGCTGGTGGCCAAACCCTTGATCACCTCAACCAGAGCCATCAGTGGCGCCGGGTTAAAGAAGTGCATGCCTACCAGGCGCGCCGGGTGCTTCATGTTTGCGCCCAATGCCGTCACGGATAGGGACGAAGTGTTTGTGGCCAGAATGGCTTTTTCACTACACATGTCTTCAAGGTTGGCCAGTAAGCTACGCTTGATGTCGAGGTCTTCAACGATGGCTTCGATCACCATGCCGGCTTCCGCAAGCTCACTGAGTTCTTTTATCGGCTTGATGCGATCCAGAAGGGCGTCCAGCGCAGACTGCTCCATCTTTCCTTTATCAACCCGGCGTTGCAGCTGTTTTGCGATACTTTCGCGGCCTGCCTCGGCAGCACCCTCGCGCTGGTCGTGCAGAAATACCCGGTGGCCTGCTTGTGCCGCGACCTGAGCAATGCCGGAACCCATGGCGCCAGCACCGATGACGGCAACGGGTGTACCGGTAGCAAGTGGTTGCATGCTCAGTTCCCCTTGAATTCAGGTGCGCGCTTCTCCATGAAAGCGGCAACGCCTTCACGGTAGTCGTCAGTGCGGCCAGCCTGCCGCTGAAGATCCCGCTCTACCAACACCTGCTCTTCAAAACTGTTGTCGGCACTGGCGTGCAGAGCCCGCTTGATCATCGCCAAGCCTTTGGTGGGCTGGGTAGCGAAATGGCGGGCCAGTTTCATCGCTTCATCCTCCAGTGCGTCGTCCTCTACGCACTGCCAGATCATGCCCCACTGTTCCGCTTTTTCAGCACTGAGCTTGTCACCCAGCATAGCCAGGCCTTTGGCCCGGGCCATTCCAACTGAGCGCGGCAGGGTCCAGGTGCCGCCCGAGTCGGGGATAAGGCCGATTTTGCAAAAAGCCTGTACAAAGTTTGCGGAGCGAGCTGCCAACGTGATGTCGCAGGCGAGCGCAATGTTCGCGCCGGCGCCGGCGGCAACGCCATTCACTGCGCAGATAACCGGCATGGGAAGATCCCGAATTGCCTGCAGCATCGGGTTGTAGTATGTCTCGATAGAGTACCCAAGATCCGGAGCCGCGGCGCCGGGATTTACGTTGCGATCCGAGAGATCCTGGCCCGCACAGAAACCACGGCCATTACCGGTAAGCAGCATGACCCGTACGGTGTGATCGTTGCGGATGGTCTTCAGCGCGGCGCGCATCTGCTCATGCATCTCAACGTTAAAGCTGTTGAGGCTCTTGGGGCGGTTCAGGGTGACTTTGGCAATTCCCTGGTCGATATCGAGAAGCACACTCTGCTCGGTCATGGAAGAATCCTTGTTATAGCAGTGAAACCCGGTCTGGTCGCATCGGGTGGGTGTTTTAATCAGACAGACAACCGCCCTGATCCAACCCTTCCGGGAGCAGTATTTGTGGCATGGCGGTTCCGGCATTGCGTTGTTCTAAGGGTTTGTCGGTAAGGCCTGATTGTTATCAAGGCGACTTCCGCAGGGCGGTGTTCCACCTTATTGATTTCTGGAAAGAGTATAGGTTCGAATTGATACCGGTCAAGAATCTCAAGACAAGTTTTTGTATCACGTTATGATGAGGGTAATTGGCGCATCTGTAGGCTTATGATTTTTATGGTTATTTTTTTTCTTGGTCTTTAGTCTTAGGTGAAGGTGAAAGACTCTATAACGGGCCCCGTCACTTTGTAAGCCGTGTACTATCTGTTCTGATACAGAAAAAGTAGCCTAAAATACAAAAAAACAAACATGTTATGAGGAGCACTTTATGCCCTGTTACCGGATTGATGGTGTAACGCCAGTGGTACACCCATCGGCTTACGTACACCCCACCGCTGTGCTTATTGGCGATGTGCATGTAGGGCCGGATTGTTATGTCGGGCCTTGCGCGTCTTTACGCGGTGATTTTGGCCGTATAGTGATGGAACAGGGTGCAAACCTGCAGGACACCTGCGTTGTGCATGCCTTCCCCGGCCGGGACGCGGTTATCCGGCGCAACGGCCACATAGGGCACGGCGCTGTATTACACGGTTGCGTAATAGAGGAGGACGCCATGGTGGGAATGAATGCCGTGGTGATGGATGAGGCTGTTATTGCTGCTCGTTCTATCGTGGGTGCCGCAGCCTTCGTAAAAAGTGGCTTTAGCTGCGAGCCGGCGTCACTGATCGTAGGTTCGCCAGCAAAAGTGCTGCGCCAGCTGAGCGACAAAGAAGTTAGTTGGAAGCAGCGTGGCACCCAGGAATATCAGACACTGACGCGGCGGTGCCTGGAAAACATGCGGGAGTGCGCGCCGCTGGCCGAGGTGGATGCTGATCGGCCAAAGCTGCAGATTGATGGGCATGACCTGAAGGACCGGTAATCGCCCGCGGCCATGGATGCCATGGATCCTGTGCCGAACGAAAACGGCAGCAGGGATACCAGCAAGCCCCTCTGGCGGGCTTTCTTCATTCCGGAACGACGTTTATGTCCGGGGCCTCCAGAAAAACGTCAATTGGCTGTGGAACCCCGAAAAAATAGCCTTGCAGGTATATCTGAGGGTGTCGGGAAGCCAGGAAGTCGGCATGGGCCTGGGTTTCCACGCCCTCCGCAACAACCCGAACCCCCATGGTTTCGCCGATCCGTACGACCATCTCTACAATGTTTGCAGCCATAGGCTCATCTGGCGCTAACAGCACAAAGCTCCGGTCGATCTTGACCTCGGATATGGGTAGGCGCCGCAACCGCGACAGTGAGGAGTAACCCGTCCCAAAATCGTCCAGCGAGAAAGAGCATCCCAGGCTGCGGATAGCCTTCATTTTTTCCACAACTTTGTCCAGGTTGTCAGCCGATACACTTTCTGTCAGTTCCAATATAAGCAGCTCTGCGGGGAACCCGGAGTTGGTTAACGCGCGCTCTACTGCTTCCACAAAATCATCTTCCGCGAAGTGCTTTATGGAAATATTGACGGCACACTGGATAGTGGGGTTTATGCAATGCAACGCACTCATTTTCTCCAGCGTTTTGCGCAGAACCCAGCGTTCGATTTTTACAATTTGTCGGGAATTTTCCGCGTGCGGAATGAACTCACCCGGGCCCAGGAGGCCGCGTTCGGGATGATCCCAGTGGATCAGGATTTCCAACGCGCAGAGAACCCTGTCAGGTGAAAATTGGGGCTGTGCGAACAGCACCAGTTGATCCTGTTCAAGCGCCCGGTTTAGTTCCGATTCAATCTTCAACTGGTGACGTATTTGATCGCTCATTGAATCTTCAAAAATGGCGATCGGCCGGTTAGCTGCTTTGGCACTGCGGTGTGCCGTTTCGGCGTGTTGGAGTGCGGAAGACGGCGAATTTGAGCTTTCAGTGGGGTATAAGGCTGCGCCAACGGTTACCTCAAGACGCAGATCAGGACTGTACTCATTCGGGATGGGCTCAGCCAGGCTGTTCTGGATGCGATCGTAGAGCGCTAGAACAACCCGATATGCGTCATCAATAGTCCACTGTTTAGGGGCGAGAACTATGCTGAATTCGTCACCGGAGAGCCTGGCTATGGAGTCGTCTGCGAAAATAGCATTGCTCAGGCGCTTGGCGAACTCTCTGATTACTTGGTCACCGCATTTGAAACCGTAGGTGTCATTGATATAGCGAAAGTTGTTGATATCGATAACAAGGACTGCGGTAGATACCTTGCCACGATTACAGAACTTCAGCACGGTACCCAGCTGATTTAGAAAAAGAGCACGGTTCGACAGGCCCGTAACCGGGTCGCGCCACTTCAGCTCTTCTAACCGCTGTTCTGTTTCTTTTACACTGGAAATGTCATTAAAAACGATAACGTAGTGTGTGATTTCACTATCAGGTGAGCGAATGGTGCTGATTGTCCGAAGCTCAGGATAAAGTTCTCCGGATTTTCGGCGACTATGAAGCTCTCCAGACCAGTAGTCATGCTCAGTCAAATGCGTGCGGATGCTATCCAAGCTCATGGGAGTATCAATGTCTTTGCTCAGGTGCGCGTAACTGTCATTGAGTACGTCTTTTTCGGAGTAGCCCGTAATGCGGGAAAACGCTGCGTTAACCGCTATTATTGTATCGCTGGCATCCAGCAGAATGATGCCTTCCGAGGTTGCCATGAAAACTCTCTCGAACAGATTGCTGTTGGGGAGATTGGAACCGTTGAGTTGTTCAAGCTGTTCTTTGAGCGCCTGATTGAGTGCCGTGATGTGATCAAGCATTCCACTGAGGGAGATGTGCGTGCGCACCCGCGCTCTGACCGCAGGCAAGCGGATCGGCTTATGGATATAGTCTACGGCACCGGCTGCAAATCCCTTCTCTTCTGATTTCGAGTCGCTCAGGGCTGTGATAAATATGATCGGTATGTGTTGTAAGTCGCGCCTGGCTTTCAGGTTGCGGCACATCTGAAGCCCATCCGTTCCGGGCATCATTACATCCAGCAGGATGAGGTGGGGCTTGTCGCCTTGCTCAAGAATATCCATGGCCTCGGGGGCACTGGATGCAACAATCAGATCGTAGTCCTGACTGAGTGCGTCTGTCAGGACGCGAACATTAGTGGGTTCATCGTCAACTACGAGGATCTTCGGGCTGCCGCTCGGCCTGAAAACATCTGGCCCATTTTCCCTGGGTAACTCAAAGTAGGGGTCTGACACAATTGCGCCCTCCATCTTCCTTGGCTTCGTAAAGGCTCTTGTCTGCAGCTTCAATTAATTCGGCAGTACTTGATAAAGACGATGGCTGATACGCTGTGCAACCTATGGATAAAGTGAAGGGTGTATAGGTTTTCGCGAATTGCAGGCAGTTGTGGAGTTCTGTGTGCACGGCTTTGGCAAAATTGTTTGCTGCTGTTATCGTGCTGTGCAAATTCGCCCCGGGTATGAGTGCGACAAACTCGTCACCACCGAGGCGTGCAACGACTTCTCCGGCTCTGGCAAAACTGGAGTTCATGACGGTTGCGAGCTTTTGCAGGCATAAGTCGCCTTGGGCGTGACCATACCGATCGTTGATCTGTTTGAAATGATCCAGATCAACCAATATCAGCCCAACGGAGCTTTCCTGGCGCCAGGCTCGTCGCCACTCCAGATCAAGCTGTTGATTGAACAGGCGTCGATTGCCAATACCCGTTAACGGATCAGTCAGTGCTGCTTCTGCCAGCATGTCTGTTTTACGTTTGAGGTCAATAAACGTAGAGACTTTGGCGCTTAGTATGGTTTTGTTGAACGGCTTCAGTACATAGTCTGTTGCGCCATGCCGGAAGGCCTCTTCAATATCCTGTATTTGGTCAGAAGCCGAAATGCAGACCACGGGCACGTATGCATACAGTTGTGAAGCTCTCAGTTCGTTCAGCAAATCAAGCCCGGAACCATCCGGCAGGTACAGATCGAGAAGCACGATATCTATTTCATCAGACACGAGCCGCCTTGCTTCAGCAAGGCTCTGGCTGATGATCAATTCGCAGGCGCCCCCCAGAATGCCAGCGAGGCTGGCAATGCCGACGGGTTCATCTTCTACGATTAGCACCGTGGGTGCGCTATTTATGTCCATCGGGCTAGCTGTCCTGGCTTTCAGGTTCAATCTTCGACAGCAGATCGGTTGCGTCTTTAAATTTGTAGGTTTCGAGTGCCCGACTTAGCCGGGATGCAAGGATGGTTTCGTTGTTCTCGCGCAGAAACTCCAGCACCCGATCAATATCACTGTCGCTCGCAACACGGTTGCTACCCAGCCGCTGCAGCATTCGCGTAATGGTGTGGTGGATCGGCTCGCTTCGAATATTATCGGCCAACGCTGGGGTTTCGGTAGTCCAGGCTATTTCAGATAGCACCTGAACATGCTCCCGAAGCGTTGTCAGAAGTGCCTCCGGGCCAGGTATTGATTGGCCTGATTCAGCGGCTTGTTCGACCCGCTCGGCAACGCTCACCAGCTCCGTATTGGCGATGTTCGCCGCAGCCCCTTTTATTTTGTGAGCAATGGCCTTGGTTTCTCTCGGGTCATTGAGCTGTATACAGCGTTCGATGTCAGCGGTCATTTCTATGGAACTGGCCAAAAAACTGCGCATGCAGCGGTTGAAAAGGGCCGGGTCGGCTCCGAACATAGTCTGGTAAAGAGGTTGGGAAATGAACCCAGGCAATCCCGTCTTGGGAGTGTATTCCGGTCGGCTTGTCGACCTGGCAGAGGCTGGTATTGGGCGGGTAGTAGCATGTTCTTTGAAAAAAGCCTGCAGCAGCCTCTGAATATCTCCGGGAAGAACGGGCTTGGTGAGGTAGTCGTCCATACCAGCGGCGTAAGAGCTGCTGCGATCATGCTCGGAGATCGATGCGGAGAGAGCTGCTATAACCGGCTGCTTGATGTTCTCATGGCTTCGAATCTGACTGACAATATCCTGTCCGGTTTCACCGTCCAGGTGCAGATCCATAAGAACAAGATCAAACGAGTGGGTTTCAAGCTGGTGCATGGCCTGAGCTCCGTTATGGACAGACGTCGAGTCCACCCCTAAAGAGCTTAGATAGCTTGCAACGATTTCGCAATTCAACTGCACGTCATCGACGATCAACGCTTTCAGATTTTGGTATAAAAGGTGGGGGGCAGATATAACCGTGTGTTCCTCCAGCTGCTGTGGTGCCAGCTGTTCAAAAAGCTTGGAGGGTGTCAAAGGTTCGAATGCAAGCCGCCCGCCAGCGTCCTGAAATTCGATCATCCAGTCACGTTTGAAACCAGCGGGGACAACCAGAAGAAGTCCCTTCAGAAAATATTGCTCCGAAGCCCCCAATAGTTCCTGCACGAATGCTTTGATGAGGTCTGTTTCGATACTTTCCATATCGACAATAACCATCGAAGGCTTAGTGTCTATATTACTGGGTGCGTTTGCCAATACCGACTTGATCTCCTGTAGAGTTTTAGCCGGTATCAGTTCCAGAGACCAGTGTTCCCGGTAGGCCTCCAGGAGGCAAAGGTTATGCTTCATACCATAGTGATAGACCCGGATAGGGCTGGAAATATGGCGAGTACCGATGCTTCGTTCGTTCTCGGCCAGATCAACGGGAATCATGAGTGTAAACTTGGATCCCCGGTTTTCAGCACTTTCCAGCGTGAGCGTCGCGCCCATCAGCTGGGCAAGATGGCTGCTGATTGCCAGGCCAAGGCCTGACCCACCGAAAACGCGGCTGGTGGATTCGTCGGCCTGGCGAAAATTCTCGAAAACCCGCTGTTGGTCCTCTTCCCTGATTCCGATACCAGTATCCTTCACCGTGATTTTGAGCGTCCCATGAGTGTTGTCACTGCCGCTAAACCCGATGCTCACGCTCACGCTGCCTTCGTGGGTAAACTTGATTGCGTTCCCGACCAGGTTGGTGCATATCTGAGAGATTCGCATGAGGTCGCCTGTTACACGCCTGGGGGTTGACGGCGCAATGTTAACGCGCAGTTTCAGCCCTTTCTCTTCGGCAACGATGGCAAATAGCTCAACGCTGCGTTGGACAAGAGCCTCAATTTCAAACGGCTTATAATCCAGCTCTATGTGATCTGCCTCGATTCTCGACAGGTCCAGAATGTCGTTTAAAAGCTGCAGCAATACCTCTGATGCTGAAAACGCTTTGCTCACCAAACGCCGTGAGTAGTCGTTGAGTGGTGCTTCTTTTAACAGCACCAGCATGCCGATAATGGCGTTCATGGGCGTCCGGATTTCGTGGCTCATGTTTGCGAGAAATGCCGTTTTCACCTTAACGGCAGACTCGGCCTCCAGCTTCTGCATGTTGAGCTCAGCGGTTTTCTCTATGACTTCCTGTTCGACCCGCCGTTTTGCGTTTGATAGCAACATGAATGCGGCCAGTATCAACCCGTTTATAGTCAGGCCGCTTAAAAGAATAGCTGTGGGTAGCCTGCTGACGTTGTACTTTTCGAAAAGCTGTGTTGTCTGGACATCAAACTTCCATTCCCGGCCGTATATACCCAGGGGGTAAGAAGCCTGGAACATGGGCGAGGTGTCGTAATTGTTCTCTGTTGTTTCACTGAATTCGCTATATAGCTGGTGTTCGCCATCGCTGATTCGAAAATGCAGTTGTCGGTTAGTATTTGCCAGGGTGCCTTCCATTAGCCGGGAGACAATAAACGGTGCGTACACAAGGCCCAGGAAATCCGCTTCTTTGTCTTCTTGTTGCCCTGCTTCCGGAGTGCGGTAGAAAGGACGAAAAAACAAAAAGCCCGGCTTCTTTTCGTCGTCCTGCACCAGCACTATGGGGCCGGTAATCTGGGTCTCGCCAGTGCGCATGGCTTTCAGAGCAGCCGTGAAGCGGTTTGACTCATGGGCCATGTCAAGGCCGATGGCAGCTTCGTTTCCGGCTAACGGCTCAAGATAGGTGATGGGCCAAAAGTCGGTTCCTGTATGCGGCGGGTGAACGCGAAAACCCGGGCGTTCTTGTCGCTCTTCCGCAAGATAGGATTCAAGATTGCTTTCCGGCACCCTTTCAATAACGCCGATCCCGCTCACCCCTGGTAAACGGTCTTGTACCGCAAGTGACTCTGCGAAGCGCTGCCATTGAGTGCGTGAAATGTCGCCGTCGTTTGCGCGGATGGTGCCGACCCCGGAAAGCAGAGCAAGCTCGTATTTTTGCATCCGGTCCGTCAATAATGCATTGAGTTGCTGAACCCTCTGGTCAAAATGGTCTTCAGCCCTGGCATCGGCAATTCGTGCAGAAAATTGCCAGGCTGTGATGGTCAGCAGCAAGGAAAGACCGACCACCACCCAGTGCAGGTTTTTTATTTGAGCGGCAGCGCCCAGAAGTTTTACCATATACTGGTCTGGCCTGAGTGATGGGTTTATGTACGGTACGATAAGCCACACTAGCCGAGATTACGCAAAAGTTATAGCTCGACAGCAAGTGAGTGCGAACTGAGAGGGTTTGTGGAGCGGTCGTTTTCAGCCAGTACGTTAATCAGGCCAGGTGCATTCATGGCGCTTCATTTATAGCGGTGTGGAATAAAAAGGTGATTATGGATCCCGAACAGTGGCAAAGCGTTCTGGACATTATTCCGGATGTGCGCGATGGCCTGACTCGCACAGAGAGGCTTATTCTGTATCTGATACAGGAAACCCAGAAGGAGCGGAACGGGCTTAATGTCCCCACCGTTATGCTTTATGGGAGGGTGCTGGAGTACGTGGATATGAGTGAGGCCGAGCTGCATGTGTATCTCGACCGGCTGGGCGTTCGGGGTGATGGCACGCAATAGCCGCGGCGCCTGCAGCCCGGCTTACTGATCCAGTACGTAACGTCTGCGACCGGCTCCCAGCCCGGCAATTATGGCGCTAATCGCGATCAGGCCAAGGAAACCGCCTGCAACACTCCAGCTGTCGAATTTTTCGTGCAGAATACCGACAAACAACGGGCCCAGGGCAGCCATGGTGTAGCCTACGCTTTGCGCCATGCCCGATAAGCGCGCGGCGGTCTCTGCATCCCTTGCTCTTACGGCAAGCAGTGTGAGCGCTATGCTGAATGCCCCACCCTGGCCCAACCCCAGCAAAACCACCCACAACCACACCCCTTCGATAGGCGCATAAATGCTGCCGCCAATTCCGATGAGTATCGCCAGCATGACCAGGACGACCATGGCTCGCTGATCGCGCATATGGCTGGCTATCCAGGGAGCTGCGATAGCGGATGGCACCTGCATAAGAATCGATACCGACAGGGCCAGTCCGGCGTTAACTGCGTCAATGCCCCGGTCCTGCAGGATCGTCGGTAACCAGCCGAAAATCGTATACGCGAGGGATGACTGCAAGCCCATATAAAAAGCGATCTGCCAGGCCAGTGTGTCCTTGAAAAGGGATTTTTTTGGCGCGCGGGGTGCCTTGGGAACCTGTTTGCCATCAAGCTGAAGCCACCAGACGACCGCCGCAATTACGACGGGTATTGCCCAGAATGCCAGAGCGGGGTGCCAGGCATTGCCAAAAGCTATACGCAGTGGCTCAGTCGTGCCGGCTGCCACGGCGGCGCCGGTGCACAGTGCAGCCGTATAAATACCGGTCATCAGACTTGCTGAGTCAGGGAAGTCGCGCTTGACGATTCCCGGTAGCAAAACGCTCATTACGCCGATGCATCCGCCGGCGATCGCTGTGCCCAGGAACAAACCACTGACGCCGAGGTAAGGGCGTGCGATCAGAGCCACGCCGAGGATTATGAGGGCGGCCAGCACCGCCCGCTCCATACCAAGTTTACGCGCAGCACGCGGAGCAATCGGTGCTGCCAGACCCAGAAGCAGCACGGGCAGTGTTGTAAGCACGCCTTGGCCGATGGATGACAACGAAAGGCTATCGCCGATGGTTTTGAGTACCGGCCCGACACTGGTCAGTGCCGGGCGCAGGTTGAGGGCGACCAGCATCATGCCCACGAACATCATTATGGCGTTGCGGGATTGTCGGCGGCTGGTTTTTCCGGTCATTAACGTCAACTTGGTTTAGCGAGGGTTGATTGATTATCAAACCCCATTTTGGTGCACCTCACTGATCGGTCAGAAGAACACACCCGGCAGCCAAGTGGCGATTTCCGGAAAGACCATAATGATGCCAATAGCCAGTATCTCGATGATCACGAACGGAATCACGGAAGTATAGATATCTTTCATGGTGATTTGCGGCGGTACCACACCTTTCAGGTAGAACAGGTTAAATCCGAAGGGTGGTGTCTTGTAGCCGATCTCCATGTTGATCACGAACAGGATGCCGAACCAGATCGGATCGAAGCCAAGGGATTTCACGATCGGCATAAACACCGGCAGAGTAATCAGCATGATGCCAACCGGGTCGAGCACCATGGCCAGGAAGAAGATGATCACCATCATTGCAATGATGATGCCCCAGGGGCCACCAGGGATGTGCTGCATCATGCCTTCGATAAGCTCCTGCGCACCCATGCTTTGGTATGCCGCGCTGAATGCGTGGGCGGCAAACAGAATCCACATGATCATGCCGGTGAGCTTGAAGGTGCGAATAGCAGCTTCCTGCAGGATGCTCCACTTGAGTTGGCGATAAACGGCTGCCGAAATTAGCGAGCCGAGAACACCCATGGCGGCGGCTTCTGTTGGCGTGGTGATGCCGCCGATAATGGAGCCCAACACCATGAAAACAACGCCAATGGGCAGCAGTACAGCCCTCAGGGCGCGGAGCTTTTCGGGCCAGGTGCCACGTTCTTCCGGCGGCAGCGCGGGTGCCAGGTGCGGCTGCAGGGTAGAGCGTACAAGGATGTAAAGAACGGTCATAACCATCAGCAGCACACCCGGCATGATGCCGGCTGCGAACATCTGGCCTACAGAGACACCGGTAATCAGTGCGTAGAGAATCATCAGTATGCTGGGTGGTATCAGAATGCCCCAGCCGCCACCTGTATTGATTACCCCTAGCGCCATCTTGCGGTCGTAGCCCCGCTCCAGCATGGAGGGCAGAGCGATGGTGCCCATGGCAACCACTGCGGCACCACTGATACCAACCATGGCCGCAAATACCGCGCAGATAACCAGGGTTCCTATTGCCAGACCGCCGCGAAGGCCACCAAACCACAGGTGCATCATCCGGTACAGATCCCGTGCGACACCGGTTCGTTCCAGCACCATGGCCATGAAAACAAACAGGGGTATGGCAACCAGGGTAAAGCTGCCCATGGTGCCCCAGATCTGCGAGGCCACCATATAGAAGGAATCAAATCCCCAGGTGAAATAGAGAAAAATCACCGAAACGCCACCGAGAACAAAAGCCAGCGGCAAGCCCAGTAGCAGGAAAAACAGCAGCGAGCCGAAAAACAGGAGGGTCAGGATTTCAATACTCACGACTGCTCTCCTTCGGAAATGCTCTGATCCGGGCGGTAATAATCCAGATTGAAGGCAATGGCAATGTCTTCAAGGAGCTTGGCCAGGCCCTGCAGTACCAGCAGTCCGGTGCCGACAGGAATGGCGAGCTTGACTGGCCAGATTGGTGGGTTCCAGGCTGAGTAGGTGGTCTCCCAGCTCGAGATGGATTCGCTTGCCATATCAATGCCGAACCACAGCAGGGCAAGGGTAAAAATGAAAAATATCAGAGAGGTGAAAATGTCCATTACCGCCCGCTTGCGTGGGGGTAGATGTGAGTGCAGAAGGTCGACATTGACATGGCCCCGATGAGCCATGATGTAGCCTCCGGACATGACCGCATAAACGCCGAACAGCATCTGGGTAAGCTCGTTGGTCCAGACTGTGGGTGCGTTCAGCAGATAACGAAATCCCACCTCCAGTAGCAGGAACGCGAACATGGCGAAAACGAGCAAGGCTATCCAGCGCCCGACAAAGTCATTAAGGCGGGTAACCCCACTAATGAATGCGGTCAGCACACTCATGGCATTCTCCCGGAGGATGTTGGGTTGCGTCAGGGATAAAAAGGCCGGACGTCAAAGACTCCGGCCTTTATCAATTATTTGATTTCTTTACTCAGAGGTAACCGAGCTCGGCCAGGTAGCCCTTCAGCATGTCCAGCGCCTTCTTGGCGTTTTCGCTGCGCTCACCTTCCTCGTCCCACATTGCCTGAGCTGCTTTTACCAGCTTGTCCTGAACGTCATCCGGCAGAACGTTTACCTGCACGCCCTGTTCGGCGATGACCTTGGCCAGGGTAAGGCGCTCCTTGTAGAGGTATTCGTTGGTACGAATCCAGAATTGCTCATCAAGTGCGTCTTTGACGATCTGCTGCATGTCTTCCGGCAACTTGTTCAGCGCCTTCATGCTGACAATGATGACGTCTGTGCCCGCAATGTTCAGGGCTGGTTGAACATGGTACTTGGCCACTTCATACAGAGCCATGCTGGCAGCGCCCTGAGCGGCGCCCCAATGAGCACCGTCAACAATGCCCGAGTCCAGTGCCGAGTATAGCTCGCTGCCCGGAATATAAGATGCTGCAGCACCCGCTTCGGTCAGGAACTTTTGCAGAACACCGGAGGAGCGAATCTTCAGGCTGGTGAAATCGTCCCAGTTATTGATAGGCTTTTTGACCACCATTTCGGTGGGGTACACTTTATCGGTCGCCCAGTAAACGCCATGCTCTGCCGCTTCGTCACGGAGCATCTGCTCAAAGCCCATGCCCTGATGGAAGTATTCAGCCTCCCAGACGTTACGGAACGCAAAGGGCAGGCCGGAGGCAATGCCGGCAAGGGAAACTTTATCCTGAGCGTAAGAGGGTGAAATCGTGCCCATTTCAAGAATACCGCGGCTCACGGCATTGAACGTTTCCTGAGCCTTGAAAAGCGCGCCGGCTTCATAAAGTTTGAGCTTGAGGCGCCCGTCTGTGCGCTCTTCCAGAACTCGTTGCAGCCTTACCAGGCTGTCTGTGTAGGAGCTGCTGGCGCCTGGCCAGTGGGACTGTACTTTCCAGGTGAAGGTTTCCTGGGCTGCTGCGGGTGCGGCGGTCAGGGCAGCGGAAACCCCAAGCGTAAGGGCTGACGCGTAAACGGTCAGGGTCTTGCGTGCGTTGGCGAAGAGATTCATGACTGTGCCTCGTTCGTTGTTGTAATGATGGTTCTTGTTGTTTCACTGTGCAGAACTTGCGACTGCAGGGTGAACTATTGTTTGGTGAATCTATCACAAGATCGGGTTTTTGCAATAGGATGTTTTAGGCTTGGACAACAGAATATATTAAAAGGATAGCTCAATGATCGTCAGTCAGCAGTCTTATGGTGTGCTTCAGCTTGTTATCAATCGTCCTGAGAAGAAAAACGCCTTGACCCGGGATATGTATCAGCAGCTGAGTCGCGCTTTAAACCGTGCCAATGGAGACGAGACCGTTAGTGCCATTGTTATCTCCGGCGCAGGCGGTGTGTTCACTGCCGGCAACGACCTGGATGATTTTCGGGCTCGCGCTACGGATGAACACCCGAAGCCGTCCGCCGGGTTGGCTTTTATTGAAGCGCTGATGGATTGCGATACACCGGTTATAGCGGCCGTTGAAGGCTTGGCAATCGGGATTGGCACTACTTTGTTGTTGCATGTGGATGTTGTAGTGGCGACCGAAAATGCGAAATTCAAAACAGCGTTTGTGGATCTTGGGCTGGTGCCCGAGGCCGCCTCGACAGTCACTATGCCTTTGCATCTGGGGACCCGTAAAGCCACCGATCTTTTATTGCTGGGTGATGTGATCAGCGGCAGGGAGGCCAGGGATTGCGGGCTGGTAAGCCGACTTGTGGGTGATGGGCAGGCTTTGTCTGAAGCGTTGGTAATTGCCGGAAACCTGGCAAGTAAGCCCCGAGAGGCACTGCGGGCCAGTAAGCGATTGATCCGGGCGCCTTGGCGGGAGCAGATAGAGCGAGCGCTGGAACGGGAGAGGAAGGTGTTTACTGAGCGGCTTCGCTCCGAAGATTGCCGGGCCGCACTGGATAAGCTGGCCCGGCGCTGAGCGGAATTGGCGTGAGCTAGTGTGGGATAGCTTGCCAGTAGGGCTCGCGCAGCTCCCGTTTGAGGATTTTGCCGATGGTGGAGCGGGGCAGCTCATCCCGGAATTCGATGGCAGAGATGCGCTGGCTTTTGCCCAGTTTTTCGTTGGCCCATTCGAGTATCGCCGGCCCGGACTCTTTGTGTCCGGGCTTGAGAACGACCAGGCCTAACGGTGTTTCACCCCACTGTTCGCTTGGAACACCGATAACCGCTGCATCGTCCACCGCTGGATGCGCCAGCAGCGCTTCTTCAAGGTCCACTGCGTAGATGTTGAATCCGCCGGAAATGATCATGTCCTTGCGGCGGTCGAGAATATGAATAAAACCGTCCTCGTCGATTCGTCCCATGTCTCCGCTGCGATAAAACATATTGCCTTGCGGGCTTTGCCACAGCATTTCCTGGGTCTGCTCTGGCCGATTCACATAGCCACGCATCATTGAAATCGCCCGACCAACAAGCTCGCCGATTTCGCCTTTCGGCAGTTCATGGCCATCCTCGTTGATTACGCGCACCTCCGCGCCTTCCGTCGGAACGCCCACGGAACTCCACTTATCCGGGTGCGCGGCGCAATCGAGGCTGGTTGAAATGCCGCCCTCTGTGAGGCCGTAAACTTCCCGTATATTGCCGGGCCAACGCGCCATAGCGTCGGCTATTACGTCGGGTCTAAGAGGTGCACTGGTGCAGAGTTTCAGCTTGAAGCTGGAGAGGTCGAATCGTTCAAACTCCGTGTCAGCCAGGATCCTCTGGTATTGCACAGGCACCAGCATGGCGTGGGTCACACGGTGTGCTTCGGCCAGTTCCAGAAACCGACGAGCGTCGAACTTCGCCATGATAATCAGGGTGCCGCCATGGAACAGCGTGGGTAACACTGAAACAAGTGTGGTGTTGGAGTACAGCGGTGTTGAGACCAGGTTAACGGCATCGCCATCCAACCCGAAGCGGCTCATGCGCACCATCTGTCTCTGCCGGAAACGGTAGTCATGAAGGATGCCTTTCGGGGTGCCGGTCGTGCCGGAGCTATAGATGATGTTAAAGGCATCATCCATTGTTACATCTGCGGGCGCGGCTTCTGCAGAGGCATTGCCCAGCCAGTCGCTCAGGGTCTCGCCAATCCCTTCACCATCGTCATCCAGTGCAATAATTCGATCGCCTGACAATTCCTTCAGTGCTGGCCGGAAGCTACGAAGGAGGTCATGGTTTTTTTGCGACACAAACAGAAAATCCGCGCTGCAATCGGACAGCATCAGGTTCAGGGCTTCTGCACTGGCCATGCCTGAAAGCGGCACCATGCAGCCGCCTGCAGTCAGTACGCCAAGATACAGCGCAACATAATCGGCACTGTTCTCCGACAACGCAGCAACTGAGTCGCCGGTCCGCAGGCCTGCGACTCTCAGGCGGTTGGCGATCTGGTTCGTTCGATCCAGAAGGGCGCGCCAACTCACTGTGCCCTGCTCAGTGATCAATGCTGGATGGTCTGCGCGGGTGGCTGCAAACGCCTGTATCCGGTGGCCGATGGCTTCCATGGGTTCGTTTTGGGTTATGGGTGCATACACCGGCATTTTGCTCAGGTTACTTTTCATTTTTGTGCCTTATGCTGCTATGGTGTTTTGACTAGTGAAATTTACTTCCGATTATATTGACTCAAAAGCGGAAGGCATGACAAATTAATACGAAAGCAAAACCGCCAGCGCAATAATAAAACCCACAATAATAAAACCCACAATAATAAAGCCAGAGACACAAGGAGCATCGGCATGGGGCGTTTTGAGAACCGGGTAGCACTTGTCACCGGGGCCGGCAGTGGCATTGGTCGGGCAACCGCTTTGCGACTGGCCCGCGAGGGTGCTCGAGTGGTCATGGCGGACACGTCCGAGTCGGGCCTGATTGAAACCGGTAACCTGATGCCGGAAGGCGCTGAACACCGCCGACGTATCGTCAACGTTGCCGATGAGGCTCAGGTGAAAGGTCTGGTAAACGAGGCTATCAAAGCTTACGGGAAGATCGACATTCTGTGCAATATCGCGGGCATTGCGAGCACGGTTAAAGGCCATCCGCCGGTAACTGAAAACGAACGAGACGAATGGGACAGTGTGTTGTCCGTTAACCTCGTTGGCACCATGTTGCTCATCAAGCACGTTGCGCCCCATATGCAGGCGCGCAAACTCGGTTCTATTATCAATACAGCTTCGGTTGCCGGTATCCGGTCCGGCGCAGGGGGCAACGCGTACAGCGCCTCCAAGGCTGGAGTGATTAACCTTACCATGACTGCTGCGTGTGATCTTGGTGCCGACAATGTTCGTGTGAATGCCGTGTGCCCGGGTCTGGTAGAAACCGGCATGACAAAACCGATATTTGAATACGCCCGCGCCCATGAAAAAGCCCACAAGCTGGGCGCTCGCTGCGAACTCCGCCGTTATGGCAACCCGGAAGAAATCGCGGCGGCCATTCTGTTTTTTGCCAGTGACGATGCCAGCTATATCACCGGGCAAGCGCTGCCGGTAGATGGCGGCAATACTGCCTCTCTGAATCTGCCAGGAATGAAAGTGTAATGAGCAAGCAAGAATTGTCTTCTGTCGATGGTGCTTATGTAGATGGCACAGAGCTGCCGGGCTTTCATAACCTGCTCGGATACCGCCAGGCCTCCTGGGAGGAAAATGAAGCGGTTATTGCGCTGGAGCTGCAGCCGAGGCATCTGAATCTGGGCGGGGTTATCCACGGCGGCGTGCTTACCTCACTGCTTGATATTGCCATGGCGCAAGCCGGCACACACTGTCCCTACCCGGGGCGGATGCGCAAAGCCATCACCCTGTCTTTAACCACGACGTTTACCGGCCAATGCTCCAGCGGCACCATTCGTGTGACCGGGCGCAAGCGGGCGGGTGGCACGCGGATTTTCAATAGCACCGGCGAAGTCCATGACGACAAAGGCAACCTGCTTGCCATTGCCGAGGGCACGTTCCGGATTCGGTCTGGCAGCGACAAGCCCGAAGGCGTTCCTATCTGATTTTCAGAACATTTAACAAAAGCCTGATCGGCGATGAAGACCGGTCAACGAATCATTATTAAAGAGGAAGCGACATGTTCGAGTTATCTGACAGAGTAAAAAAGCTGCAGGCGCAGCTGAACGAGTTCATGGATGCGCACATCTATCCCAACGAACACACGCACCACGAACAGATTGAAAAGGCAGAGAATCGTTGGGCGCCGGTTCCGATCATCGAAGAGCTGAAAGTGAAGGCGAAGGCCGAGGGTCTCTGGAATCTGTTTCTACCGGAGAGTGATTTGGGCGCCGGTCTGACCAACTTTGAATACGCCCACCTGTGCGAAATCATGGGTCGTTCTGAAATGGCACCGGAGGTGTTCAACTGCTCCGCGCCGGATACCGGCAACATGGAAACCATCGCGCGGTACGGCAATGAAGAGCAGCAGGAACAGTGGCTTAAGCCTTTGCTGGCGGGCGAAATCCGTTCCTGTTTCTCCATGACCGAGCCGGATGTGGCCTCCTCTGATGCCACCAATATTGCCTGTGAAATTCGGCGCGAAGGCGATGAATATGTGATCAACGGCAAAAAGTGGTGGTCTTCAGGTGCCATGACGACCTCGGCAAAAATTGCCATCGTAATGGGCAAGACCGATCCGACAGCGCCCAAGCATCAGCAGCAATCCATGATTCTGGTGCCGTTGGATGCGCCCGGCGTGAAACTGGTCCGCCCGCTGACAGTGTTTGGTTATGATCACGCACCTCACGGTCATGCAGAGGTTCATTACGAAAACGTGCGGGTTCCTGTTACCAATATGCTACTGGGTGAAGGGCGTGGTTTTGAAATCGCCCAGGGTCGTCTTGGGCCAGGTCGCATTCACCACTGCATGCGCACCATTGGTGTGGCTGAGCGTGCGTTGGAGCTGATGTGTAAGCGTGCCAACGAGCGCGAGGCATTCGGTAAGCCGCTGTCCAGCTTTGATTCTATCCGTAAGGACATTGCCCGTAGTCGCATCGAGATCGAGCAGGCGCGGCTGTTGACGCTGAAGGCAGCACACATGATGGATACCGTGGGTAATAAGGTAGCCCGTCAGGAAATCGCCATGATCAAGGTGATTGCTCCGAGCATGGCTTTGAAGGTGCTCGACCGTGCCATTCAGGTGCACGGTGGTGCCGGTGTGAGCCAGGACACCTTCCTCGCGTCAGCCTGGGCCAAGGTCAGGACGCTGCGGTTGGCGGATGGCCCGGATGAGGTGCATCTGGATTCTGTCGCCAAGATTGAACTGCGTCAGTACCGATAAAAATGATTCGACCCGCATCGTCGGGTGCCCGAACAAACGGGGAGGCACCTGCCGGGACACGCCGTGAATACGTCCATGTAGGCTTGAGAAAAACATCCATGTTTTTCACAGTCCCGGCAGGTGCCTCCCCGTTCGTTCTCCGAGTATTGAGAATGAGGATCGAGTTATGAACAACCCGCTTTTTGATATGACTGGAAAGGTGGCCTTAATCACGGGTTCCACCAAAGGCATCGGCCGTTCAATTGCCGAAGAAATGACCCGGCTGGGCGCTAGAGTTGTTATCTCCAGCCGCAAAGCCGACGCTTGTGAGCAGGTTGCGAATGAGCTGAAAGCGCAAGGTTATGAGGCCATGGCCATACCCTGCCACGTCGGTAAAAAAGACGACCTGCAGAACCTGGTGAACAAGACAAATGAAGCCTGGGGCACTATCGACGTGCTCGTATGCAACGCTGCCACCAACCCCGTTTATGGCCCAACCTCCGAAATGACCGACGAGGCCTGGGACAAGATCATGGACACCAACGTTAAAGGTTCCTTCTGGCTCACCAACATGGTGCTGCCGCAGATGGCGGAGAAAGGCGAGGGCGCCGTTGTGATGCTGTCCAGCATCGCCGGAATCCGTGGTAACACTACCATCGGTACCTACGGTGTATCCAAGGCCGCAGAAGCCGCACTGGCGAGAAACCTGGCCGTGGAATGGGGTCCAAAAGGTATCCGCATCAACAGCATCGCCCCTGGCCTGATCAAAACCGACTTCGCCAAAGCACTCTGGGAAGACCCCGTTCGTGTTAAACGTGCCGAAGATAAGACCCCGCTAAGAAGAATCGGCGACCCCGTAGACATCGCCGGCCTGGCCGTATTCCTGTCAACCAAAGCCAGCGCCTACATAACCGGCCAAACCATAGTAGCCGACGGCGGCGAAACTATTTGTTGAGACAGGGCCTCGCGAGTGGCGGTGAGGCCGGCGGTTGGTGTGTCTTTCTTCCGGGAAAAAGAACTCGCTGCGCTCAGACACCTTTGTTCCCTGCAGAAAGACACATCACCCACCGTCCGCTGACCTTTTGCAGGCTGCGACACCTAAAGATTAAAGAACGCTGAGACGAATCATGAGTATGAAGCCGGAATTGGTAGAGGTTCTGCCAGCACACAAATTCGACGAGTCCAGACTTTTGGTTTGGCTGCAAAAGCAGTTGCCAGAGGTTGGTAACCGTCTGGCAATCAAACAGTTCCAAGGTGGCCAGTCGAATCCCACGTTCCTGCTGGAAACCGACCGCGGCCGTTATGTTCTCCGGAAAAAACCTCCGGGTAAAACGCTGCCTTCCGCACACATGGTGGAGCGGGAGTACAAGGTTATCCGGGCACTCTCAGGCAACACCAACTTCCCGGTACCCAAGGCCCGAGTCCTGTGTGAAGACAGCGAGATCATTGGTACGCCCTTCTACGTGATGGACTTTCTGGAGGGCCGCATTGTCAGCCATTCCGCCTTGCGAGAGCTGGATCGTCAGGAAAGGCTGCCAGCCCACCACTCCGCCATCGACACTCTCGCAGAGCTGCATTCCGTTGATGTGAATGCCGTTGGCCTTGGCGATTACGGTCGCCCGGAAGGCTATGTGGCACGCCAGGTTTCGCGCTGGAGCAAACAGTATCTGGCAGCCAAAACCGACGACATGCCCGCCATGGACAAACTAATGGCCTGGCTGCCTGAAAACCTGCCCTCGACCGATGAGTGCGCCATTGCCCACGGTGACTATCGCTTCGGTAACCTGATGCTGGCGACGGACAAACCCGAGGTGATTGCCGTTCTGGATTGGGAGCTTTCAACACTTGGCCACCCGCTGGCGGATCTGGCCTACTACTGTCTGCCTTATCATCTGCCATCGGATATGCCAGGTATGCGCGGACTGCTGGGAGAAGATCTGGAAGCACTAGGCATCCCGGATGAGCAGGCAACCATTGCTCGCTACTGCGCTAAAACCGGCCGTGAAAGCATTGCAGACTGGCACGTGTATCTCGCGTTTTCACTGTTCCGCCTGGCCTCTATCGTTCAAGGTGTCTACAAGCGGGCGCTCGACGGTAACGCCGCCAACGCCAATGCCCTGGAAGTGGGTAAGCGTGCCAGTATGCTGGCCGAAACCGGCTGGGCAATTGCAAGTGCAGGAGAGCGGATATGACCGCCCCCATGGTTCGGCGCATCCTTATCACCAACGACGACGGCATTAACGCTCCGGGGTTGGCGAGGCTGGAAAAAATTGCCCGTAATCTGGCAGAAGAGGTTTGGGTTGTTGCCCCAGAGCACGATCGCAGTGGTGCAGGCCAGAGTATCTCGATACATCACCCTTTGCGGGTTTATGAAACGGGAGAAAAGCGCTTCGCGATTTCCGGTACGCCGGCGGACTGCGTGCTCTACTCTCTTGCCCAGTGGTTTGGTGAAGCACCTCCGGACCTGGTGTTGTCTGGCGTTAATTGCGGTGCCAACATCAGCGATTCAGTGCAGTATTCGGGAACGGTAGGTGCTGTGCTCAGCGCTCACCACATGAACATTCCCGCCATTGCTCTGAGCCAGGCTTTTTTGTCTCGGGACGGCATCGACTGGGCACCCGTCGAGCGCTTTGGTGAAACGATCATCCGTAAGCTGTGGCAGCCGGGCGAAACGCGGGCCTGGAACGTGAATTTCCCCGCCTGCGAGGCGGCAGACATTGTCTCGGCACGCTGGTGCCAGCAATCAAGCGGTTCCATTCAGAACGCCCGCCTGCAAGCCGGCCAGGATTCTCGCAGCCTGCCATACTGGTGGCTTGGGTTTGATCGCAGTTCTCGGCATATCGTAGCGCTGGATTCCGATGTTGCTGTGCTGAGAGACAGGGCGATTGCTATTACGCCGTTACGGCACGAAGACCCCCTGCCCGGGGAAACCAAAGAATTTGATCTGTCCGCAATGCTGGCAGACTGATTTAAACCTGAAGAGAACAACAATCATGTTCACACGCCACTATGCGGTCTGGCCTAAAGAATTGCCCAAGACCATGACTCTGCCGAAAACCAGTGTATTTACCAACCTGGAAATCTCGGCCCTGCGTTATCCCGAACACACCGCCATTATTTTCTATGATGCGTTCATCACATACCGTCGGTTGCTGGCGGAAGTGGAGGCCATGGCAGGTTATCTGCAGGCACAGGGTGTAAAAAAGGGTGATCGGGTACTGTTGTACATGCAGAACTCTCCGCAGTATGTGATTTCTTACTATGCGATTCTGCGAGCGGATGCAGTGGTGATTCCGGTGAACCCCATGAACCGGGCCGCAGAACTCGAACACTTTATTGCGGATACCCGCTCGGCCGTCTGCCTGGCGGGCCAGGAGCTGGCCGAGTACATTGCGCCGATGTTGGAAAACACCGATCTGGAGCAGGTCGTGGTGGCTTCATATAACACCTATATCAAGCCAGGTACCGACCTGGACTTGCCTGCGGAAGTGGCCAGCCCCGCCTGGTCGGGCGATGTTCCAGGCCTGGCAAGCTGGGAAAGCGCCCTGGCGGCGGGCCATAGCCCCCGAAAACATACGGCTGGCCCGGAAGATCTGGCGGTGATCCCCTATAGCTCGGGTACAACCGGTGCACCAAAAGGCTGTATGCACACGCATCGCTCGGTGATGGCAACGGCGGTCCACCGCGTGTTCTGGAACCTTAGCACTTCCGACAGCGTGCAGTTGGCCACCTTGCCTTTTTTCCATGTAACCGGCATGACTGGCTCCATGAACGGGCCGATTTTCGCCGGATCCACTTCGGTGATTATGACCCGCTGGGATCGCACTACAGCATCAAGGCTCATTGAGCGCTACAAGGTCACCGGCTGGACCAATATCGTCACCATGGCTGTGGACTTCCTGTCCAATCCGGATATTGGTAAATACGATCTCTCCAGCCTCAACATGATTGGTGGCGGAGGCGCCGCCATGCCGGTCGCCGTTGCGGAGAAACTGAAAAAGCTGACGGGCCTGAACTACATCGAGGGCTATGGCCTGTCGGAAACCATGGCCGCAACCCACATCAACCCCAACGCAAAGCCCAAAGCCCAATGCCTGGGTATCCCGGTGTTTGATGTGGACAGCCGGATTATCGATGTGGATACCCTGGAAGAGAAAGGCCCTGGTGAAACCGGTGAGATCGTTTCCTGTGGCCCGCAGGTAACCATCGGCTACTGGAATCGGCCGGCCGAAACCGATGCGGCGTTTATCGAAATTGAGGGCAAGCGCTTTTTCCGCACCGGCGATCTCGCGTACTACGACGAAGAGGGTTACTTCTTCATGGTCGATCGCCTTAAGCGAATGATCAACGCGTCCGGATTCAAAGTGTGGCCATCGGAAGTGGAGGGCCTCATGTACCGACACCCTGCCGTTCATGAGGTATGCATTATCTCGTCGCCGGATCCCAAACGGGGTGAAACAGTGAAGGCCTGTATCGTGCTCACACCTGAAGCGGAAGGCAGCACCCGCGTTGAAGACATTACAGGTTGGTGCAAGGAACACATGGCAGTCTATAAAGTACCTACCATTGTTGAATTTGTGAGTGCCCTGCCAAAGTCCCCCACAGGCAAGTTGATGTGGCGAGCGCTTCAGGACGAAGAATGGAAGGGAAGGGACAAATCATGAACGATAAACCCAGTATTCTGATTGTTGGCGCCGGCGCTATAGGCAGCTTCTACGGTGCCATTCTGAAGAAGGCCGGTTGCTCGGTGAGCACCGTTTTGCGTTCAGACTACGAAGCGGTCAGGGCCCAGGGTATTCGGATCACGAGCACGCTTGGAGATCTGTCCTACGAACCTGATCATGTATACCGGGATGGTGATTTGCCGGAGGAATCGCCTGACTTTCTCATTCTGTGCGTGAAGGTTTTGCCCGGTGTGGACCGGGTTGCACTGGTCGCGCCCTGGATGGGCGAGAAAACCCGTCTGGTGCTGATCGAAAACGGGCTTGATATCGAGAGAGAGCTGGCCGATGCTTACCCCGACAACCCTCTTATAAGTTGCTTGGCTTTCATTGCCGTGAGTCGGACAGAATCTGGCATCGTGGAGCATAAATCCTACGGCAAGCTAGTGATGGGGCGTTACCCGGAAGGCGTTGATGAGAACTGCCGGGTTTTGTCTCAGCTATTTACCGAGGGCGGGATTAATATTGACCTGACCGAACGCGTTGTGGGTGAGCGCTGGCGCAAGTGTCTCTGGAATACCCCGTTTAACCCCCTGTCGGTTGTTGCTAACGGTGCAGATACCCGAACCATTCTGGACACTGAGGGCGGCGAAGAGCTGATCCGGGCCATGATGCGTGAAGTGATGGTTGTGGCTGCTGCTGAAGGCTATCCAATGGATGAGGCACTGATTGATAAGAATATTGAGGGCACCCGCAAAATGCCCGCCTACAAGAACAGTATGGCACTGGATTACCTGAACGGCCGCCCGATTGAACGGGAGGCGGTTCTGGGTAATGTGGTGACCTTGGCCGGGCGTCATGGCATTGCAGTACCTCACCTGAATACGGTGTTGGTGACTCTGAAGATGCGTGCAGCGCTGGAGGGGCGGGAATAGTATTCAGATAGTACTCAGAGCCCGCTTGCCGGGCTCCGAATAACGTAGTTTTGTTCAGAGGTCTCGCTCAGACTACATACATAGCGAGGTTTTCTGCTACGCAGGCCGGCTTGTCCTGGTGGTTTATTTCCACGGTGGTTTTGTAAGTCGCCAAGGTTCTTTTGTTATCCACCGGTACAACGTCTACCAGCTCGACTTTAGTGCGGATCTCCGAACCCACTGGCACTGCCGCTGGGAATCGCAGCTTATTCAGCCCGTAATTAATCGTGGCCTTCGTGCCCGTTACCCGCAGCGCCTGAGGGTTGAGCCGGGACATCAGAGATACCGTCAGGTATCCATGGGCTACCGGGCTTTTCCACGGCGACTCCCGCTTTGCCCGCTCCACATCCACGTGAATCCACTGGTGGTCACCCGTGGCATCGGCAAAGGCTCCGATCATCTCCTGCGTGATCGTGAGCCAGGGGCTGTAGCAACACAGACTTCCTTTGTGGTTAACGAGCTCGTCGAGTTGTATTTCCACCATGTTGTGCCCCTTTTATACCGCGTAACCTGGGTTTTTGCTGTCGAGAAGCCGAAGCAGTGCCGGCCAGGTGAGCGCTGCTGCGCTGCCCAGGGCTTGTGACTGATCCGCTGTCGTCTGGATGGCCTGCTCGGAGGGCATCCAGACCGGGCCGCAACTCTGTGCTTTAACCTGTATCTCGCAGGCTTTCATCAGAAAGTACAGGTACGTAAAGGTTTCGGCTACGTCTTTACCGGCGGTCAGAACTCCATGGTTGCGCAGCATCATCATGGACTTGTCTCCCAAATCCCGTATCAGGCGCTCACGCTCATCCAGGTTCAGCGCGACGCCCTCATAATCGTGGTAACTCAGGTGCGCCAGGCAGAGCATAGCCGTCTGGCTCAGGGGCAGCAGGCCGTCTCTGTGGGCGGAAACCGCCACACCATCTGGCGCATGCAGATGCATAACGGCACCGGCATCGTCGCGCCCCATGTGCACGGCGCTGTGGATGGTGAAGCCGGCAGGGTTCACCCGGCCAAGACCGCCGGATTCCACCACTTGCCCGTCCCTGTCCACCTTCACCAGAGAGGAAGCGGTAATCTCGTGGAACAACAGGCCATAAGGGTTAATAAGGAAGTGATGTTCGGGGCCAGGTACCCGAGCGGATAGGTGGGTAAAAACCAGGTCATCCCACCCGAACAGGGCAACAAGACGATAGGCCGCAGCCAGTTGGCTACGAACCTGCCATTCGGCCTTTCTCAGGGCATTTACTTCGGTGCTTGAGGTGTTTGTTGTCATGCGTTGTTCACCTTGTTATTCGCTGTGCATAAAAAAGGGGGTGGCAAGCCACCCCCGAAAAAGACCTCTGACTGATAAGAAGGAGGTCTCAGGCTCACTGATCAGGGAGTTTAGCTTGCTCGCAAAAGGGATGCGTAGCGCTCCAGGTGGAAGTCATCGTCGCCCAGCTGGTGGTTGATCATGATCAGGCGCTTGGCGTAATGGGCAAAGTTGTATTCCCATGTCATGCCAATGCCGCCGTGGGACTGTATACCCTGTTCTGAAATGAACTGCCCGCTGCGGCCGATAACGCTTTTAGCCGCAGCCAGCACGCGGCGGCGCTCACCGCTCTGCTCTTCGTCTGCCACGCTGGCGGCCAGAGTAGCCATGGAGCGAGCCTGCTCCAGTTCAGACATCATGTCGACCATGCGGTGCTGCAGTACCTGAAACTTGCCAATAGGCACGCCAAATTGCTTGCGCTGTTTAAGGTAATCCAGAGTCAGCTCGTTGGCGACTTCCATAACCCCGACGGCTTCGGCACACAGTGCTGCGATTGCGCGGCCTGCCTGATACTCAATCACCTCGGCGGCCTTACCTTCTTCACCCAGCAGGGCGCCGGCACTTACCTGAACGTTGTTCAGGGTAAGGTCGCAGCCTTTGGAGCCGTCAATGGTTGGATAAACCCGGCGTTCAATGCCGGCGGTGTCTGCCTTGAGGGCAAACAGGCTGATGCCGCCTGAATCTCGCGCATCACCGGACATGCGTGCTGATACCAGAATAACGTCAGCGCAATGCCCGCCAATGACCACAGCCTTGCGGCCGTTGAGCAGGTAGCCGCCGTCTTTTTTCTCGGCGCGAGTTTCTACATCGTTCAGATTGTAAAAGCTCTGGGGCTCCTGAAGTGCAACCGCTGCTTGCACCTCGCCACTGGCAATCCCGCCCAGCCAGGTTTCTTTCTGGCTGTCGTTGCCGGCCTGGCCAATAAGGCCGCCGCCAAAAATCACAGATTGCAGGTAGGGTTCAAGACACAGGCCGCGGCCCAGTTCGGTCATGACCGACTGCACTTCCACACCACCACCGCCAAAGCCGCCAAGCTCTTCCGAAAAAGGAACAGCTGTCAGGCCCAGTTCACTGAGCTGCCTCCAGAAATCCACGCTGAACCCGGCGTCTGTTTCACTGAACTCAAGACGTTTTTCAAAACTGTATTCACCGCGTACCAGACGGGCCACGGTGTCCTGCAGCATTTGCTGCTCTTCATTGAGTCGGAAATCCATGGTCGTCTCCTTAAAGCCCGAGAATCATTTTCGACACGATATTTTTCTGGATCTCGTTGGATCCGCCGAAAATCGAGAGCTTACGGTTATTGAAATACTGCGCAGAGAGGGGCGCAGCGTTCTCGTCTGACAGGAACTCGCCGTCATAATCATGGCTCAGTTCTTCTTCCACAAACGGAATGGCGTAAGGCCCTATGGCTCTGCGTGCCAGATCATTAATAGACTGGCGAATTTCCGTGCCTTTAACCTTCAGCATGGAACTTTCGGCACCGGGCATGCCGCCGCCTTCAACTGCTGCAATAATGCGCAGGTTGCTGATGGTTGCTGCCATAAGATCAATCTCGACCTTGGCAATGCGCTGGCTGAACGTTGTATCTTCAATCAGCGGGCGGCCATTCTTGATGCGGCGAGAGGCAAGCGCTTTCAGATGAGACAGCGCTGCCTTGGACAGGCCGATACCGGCCAGGCCTGTGCGCTCGTATGTCAGCAGGAACTTGGCGTAAGTCCAGCCTTTGTCTTCTTCGCCAACCAGATTTTCAACCGGAACCTTTACGTCTTCAAAGAAGACTTCGTTCACTTCATGCTCACCGTCAAGAGTGATGATCGGGCGCACGGTGATACCAGGCGTGTTCATGTCGATCAGCAAAAAGGAGATGCCGGCCTGAGCTTTCACCTCGGTGTTGGTGCGCACCAGGCAAAAAATCATGTTGGCGTACTGGCCAAGGGTGGTCCAGGTCTTCTGGCCATTCACAATGTAGTGGTCGCCCTGGCGAACTGCACGAGTCTTCAGGGATGCCAGGTCGGAACCGGCACCAGGTTCGGAATAACCCTGACACCACCAGTCTTCACCGCTGAGGATGCGAGGCAGGTAGGTCTGCTTCTGCTCTTCGTTGCCGAACTTGATGATAACCGGCGCCACCATGTTTACGCCAAATGGCACAGAACGGGGCACGCCGTAGCGGCAGGATTCTTCATCCCAGATGTGTTTCTGAACGGGCGTCCATTGCACACCACCATACTCTTCCGGCCAGTGCGAAGCGTACCAGCCCTGTTCGCTGAGAATCTTCTGCCAACGCTGATGGTCCTCTTTGGACAGGTGGCGGAAACCTTTCACTTTGGCGGCGATGTCTGCCGGCAGTTTCTCATCCAGGAACGCTCGCACGTCGTCACGAAAAGCGAGCTCCTCGGTGGTGTAGTTCATATTCATGGAATAGCCTCGTCGTGTTGGGCTGTTGGGCTTCAGCTAAACGCTGCGATACCGGTCTGACCACGGCCAAGAATCAGGGCGTGGACGTCATGAGTGCCTTCGTAAGTATTCACTGCTTCGAGGTTCATAACGTGACGGATTACGTGGTATTCGTCGGCTATACCGTTCCCGCCATGCATATCGCGGGCAACCCGGGCGATATCCAGGGATTTGCCACAGTTATTGCGCTTGAGCAGAGAGATTGCATCCGGCGTGGCGTCGCCGTTATCCATCATACGGCCCAGTTGCAACGCGGCCTGCAGGCCCAAGGTGATTTCGGTTTGCATGTCTACCAGCTTCTTCTGGATCAACTGGTTGGCAGCCAGAGGCCTGCCGAACTGCTTGCGCTCAAGGGTGTAGTTGCGAGCAGCGTGCCAGCAGAATTCCGCGGCGCCCAGAGAGCCCCAGCTGATGCCAAAGCGGGCTTTGTTCAGGCAGCTGAAAGGACCCTTCAAGCCTTCTACGTCCAGCTTGTTTTCGTCCGGTACAAACACCTCATCCATAAAGATAGAGCCGGTATCAGATGCGCGCAGCGAGAATTTGCCTTCAATCTTCGGGGTATCGAGGCCTTTGGCGCCTTCACGCTCGATAACAAATCCGTTCACCTTGCCATCCAGCTTGGCCCAGACTACTAACACATCGGCGATAGGAGAGTTGGTAATCCAGGTTTTGGAGCCGCTCAGCAGGTAGCCGCCGTCCACTTTCTTGGCACGGGTTTCCATGCCGCCTGGATCAGAACCGTGATTGGGCTCGGTCAGGCCGAAACAGCCCACCATCTCGCCGGAGGCCAGCTTGGGTAGAATGCGCTTTTTAAGGGCTTCCCGGCCGAAGGCGTGAATTGGGTGAATAACCAGTGAGGACTGAACGCTCAATGCAGAGCGATAAGCAGAATCAACACGCTCTACCTCACGGGCGATCAGTCCGTAACAGACGTGATTGAGGCCTGGGCCGCCGTACTCTTCAGGCAGGGTGGCGCCCAGCATGCCAAGATCGCCCATATCGGTAAAAATGCTGCGATCGAACTTTTCGTGGCGGTTGGCCTCGACGATGCCGGGCATCAGGCGCTGATCACAAAAACCGCGAATGCTGTCCCGAACCTGACGTTCGGTCTCGTCCAGCTGCTTGTCAAACTGCAGCAAGTCGTCCCAAGGTGCAGAAGCCATGTTGTTTCTCCTCAGTAAAAACAGTTGTTAACCCGTTCGGTCACAGTGGCAATGCTCCCTTCGCTCAGGTTAAGTCAGCAACCTGGGAAAGGGCGCCCGGGGTAAAAGATTCCGGACTGCAATGTCATTTGTGTTTGTCATTTGTGCTAGTATAGTTTCATTAAGCGAAACTGAGTTTTGTATTTACTTAGCAAAAGATTAATCCGGGTGTGTGTGAAATGCAAGCAGAGACCACCTCTGTCAGTGTAGCTCTGCCAAGAGCAGAGCGGGCATGAGTACTGCAGATCGCTGGCTGTTACCTTTGGCGGTATTGATTGAGCTGATTGCTATAAGTTTTTCAAGCACTCAGCTCGGTGCAATCTCGGGCATGCTGTTCATTTTTTGTTTTCTGTGGGCGGGTGGCCGCCTGCAGTCATACTCCCGCATGTTGTTGCTGGTTGCTTTAGCAGTCACCGCGTGGTTTTTTATTCGTGGTCAGTTGGGCATGGACAAGCTAATTAAAGCGTCTGCCGATGCTGCGTTTTATGCCGCCTTTCTTGGCAGCCTGGGGATGATGCAGTGCCTGGTCCGGCGGTTTGAAGTTCTGCGTCGGATCCACGATGTGTTGCTGGGTGGTCGTGCGGTGTGGTTGTACCCGAAGTATGCCATGGTTAGTTGTGGCATAGCATCGGTGTTGAGCTTTGGCATGATGAGTTTACTCTGTGGCAGCCTGTCGGAAACCCTGCGGGAGCGTGGAATTACCGGTGAATCCCGCCTGCAGTGGTTGCGCAGCGTTCTGATCAGTGCACTGCGTGGTTTTGCGCTGGTTCCTTTGGTGGCGCCGACCAGTGTCGCGGTGGCAATACTGACCCGGGAGCTGCCCGAGCTAACCTGGCTTATGCTTTTGCCCTATGGCCTTGCAGCGGCAGTGGTCCTGATCGGAGTTGGCTGGTTTCTGGAGCAGCGCCGCTTTCGGCAAGTCAGCAGCGAGCGTGTGGTTCTGGAACAGTGGCCGTCGGGCACTTTGCAGTTGCTGGGGCTGGTGCTGATCGTATTTGTCATTATGGCTGTTATCGTGGCTTTAACGGAATTCAAAGTTTCCGTCGCCGCCATGATGGCCGTTCCATCCGTTACGCTTCTTTATATGGTGTGGCTGGAAAAATCGCTCGGGGTGGTGCTCAAGGAGAGCGCGACTCAGGTTTCAGCCATGAATAATGAAATGGCGATTTTCGCCGCGTCGGCGATTTTAGGGGTGTCAGTGTCCAGCGTGATTCCGGCGGATGCGCTGAGTGGGCTTGCAATCTCCGCAGGCGGAATGTGGGTGCTCGCCGTGGTCGGTATGCTGAGCTTGCCGCTGCTATCAACCATCGGGATTATCCCGATTACGGTACTCAGCGTTCAGGCAGGTCTTCTGCCGCAGCTGATAGCAGAAGGCATGGATCCGATTCTGATATCCGTCGCTCTGGTTATCGGCTTTTCCCTGGCGATGATGCTTTCGCCCTTTGGGCCGTCTGTGATGTTGCTGTCCCGTTTTGGCCAGGTACCGCGCTGGGTGGTGGCATTCCGCTGGAACGGCGTGTTCGTGTTAATCGCAGTGCCACTGTTACTGGCGCTGTTGGCTTTGGAGATTCTCGTATTACCCGGAGTTTGTGGTACTTGAGTTCATCAACGATTAAAATGCCGCACACTTTAGATACATGAAATTTATACCCCGAAAAACGGGAACAGGCGACGTTGTTGGAGGACGCCATACTATGCCTAAAGCAAAAACCTTTTCACCGGAACTGATGGCAGCCTCCGGTGACGGCGAACCGGTGAAGCCGGAGAAAGATCGGAAATTCGTCGAGGCGCTGTCGCGTGGTCTGGATGTGTTGCGTGCTTTCAGTCAGGGTTCGGTGATTCTCGGTAACCAGGATATTGCCCGGCTTACCGGCCTGCCCAAGCCAACCGTGTCCCGTATGACCTATACGCTGACCAAACTGGGGTATCTGAGTTACAACACCCAGCTGGAAAAATATCAGCTCAGCTCCGGCGTGCTGGCGCTGGGTTATGCGTATGTGTCCAACCTGAAAGTTCGTCAGCTGGCCAAGCCTTACATGGATGAGTTTGCCCGCCAGAATAATATGTCTATCGGCCTGACCTGCCATGATCGCCTGCATATGATTTATGTGGAAAACCGCCTGCCGCCGGAAGCCTCCCTGTTGCGCATGGATATAGGTAAAAAATTGCCTTTGGCGACGACGTCTGCGGGCAGGGCTTATTACTGTGCGATTTCAGACAAGGGGCGAAAGGTTATTGATGACGCGATGGCGGTGAAATATGGCTCGGAAGCCTGGCCTGAGAAAAAGGAAGGCCTGGATCGCGCCATGGAAGACTATAAGAAGCATGGCTTCTGCCTTTCACTCGGTGAGTGGGATCGCAATATCAACTCTGCGGGTGTCCCCGTTCATTTGCAAGACGGAACGACCATGGCATTGACCTGTGCAGCACCGTCCTACCTGGTCTCGGCTGAAAAGCTTCGCGACTCGATTGCGCACCAGTTGGCGATGCTGGCAAGTGACATTGAATCGCTGGGCGTTTAACCCGGCCGCACAAAAAAAACCGCAGGATTCCGTCCTGCGGTTTTTTTGTGCGCGGTTTTAAATGGTGGTTGAAACCCGGAGAGAACTTGTATTAAATCGTACAGATGTTTCGCTTGTTAAAACTAAATTCCATATAAAGCGAGGAAAAGATTATGTCTGAAGTCGTAACTTACAGTCTTGAAGGCAATATTGGCGTGATTACAGTGGATTACCCGCCGGTCAATGCCCTCAGCCATGCAGTGCGTTCAGGTCTGGTTGCCGCGCTGGAGCAAGGGCAAAAGGATTCTGAGGCCAAGGTGCTTTTGCTGGTGTGTGAAGGGCGTACCTTTATCGCGGGTGCCGATATCCGCGAATTTGGTAAGCCCATGCAGGAGCCGGGGCTGGCCGCGGTGGTTGAGCGGTTCGAGAACAGCGACAAGCCTCTTGTTGCCGCGATCCATGGCACGGCGCTGGGTGGCGGACTGGAAACGGCTCTTGGTTGCCATTACCGCGTTGCACTGAGCAGCGCCAAGGTTGGCCTGCCGGAAGTAAGGCTCGGCCTGCTGCCGGGTGCCGGCGGCACCCAGCGTTTGCCTCGACTGGCCGGCGCGCAGAAGGCGCTGGAGATGATCACAACCGGCGAGTTTGTAGCAGCCGAAGATGCGCTGGCCTTCGGCATTGTGGATGCCGTTGATGAAGGGAATGACGTGAAAGCGGCCGGCATGGCCTATGCACAGAAGATTGCCGATGAGGGTAAGCCTGTTCGACGGGTTCGTGACCTGACCGACAAAATTGCAGCCGACAAGGGCAGCGACGTGTTTGAGCAGTTCCGTGCTGCTCTTCAAAAGACGGCTCGCGGTCAGTTTTCTCCATTCAAGTGTGTGGATGCCGTTGAGGCGGCGTTTAACCTGCCGTTCGCGGAAGGTATGAGGCGTGAGCGTGAACTGTTCATGGAGTGCATGGACTCACCGCAGCGCGCAGGGTTGATTCACGCCTTCTTCGCAGAGCGTCAGGTTTCCAAAGTGAAAGGGCTGGCGAAGGACACACCGGTACGTGATGTGACCAGCGTTGGCATCATTGGCGCCGGAACCATGGGCGGTGGTATCGCCATGAACTTCGCCAACGTCGGTATCCCCGTCACCATCGTGGAAATGAAGCAGGAAGCTCTGGATAAGGGGCTGGGCATCATCCGCAAGAACTACGAAAACTCTGCAAAGAAAGGTCGTATCACCCAGAAGCAGGTGGACGACCGGATGGCTCTGATCACCGGCAGCCTGAACTATGATGACTTCAAGGACGTGGATCTGGTGATTGAGGCTGTGTTTGAAAACATGGCTGTGAAAAAGGAGATCTTTGCCAAGCTGGACAGCGTTTGTAAGCCCGGAGCCATTCTGGCCTCCAACACGTCTACGCTCGACATTGATGAAATTGCCTCTGCGACGAAGCGCCCGGAAGATGTTGTGGGTATGCACTTCTTCAGCCCGGCCAACGTGATGAGATTGCTGGAGAACGTTCGCGGTAGCAAAACCTCTGATGAGGTTAAGGCGACGGTGATGGCCGTTGCCAAGAAGATTAAAAAGGTGGGTGTATTGGTAGGCAACTGCCACGGCTTTGTGGGCAACCGCATGTTGCACAAGCGCGGTACCGAAGCCATGGCTCTGGTCAATGAAGGCGCCACACCGCAACAGGTCGACAAGGTGCTTACGGATCTGGGTTATCCCATGGGCCAGTTTGCCATGTCGGATCTGGCGGGAATTGATGTGGGCTACCGCATCCGCCAAGAGCTTCGCAATTCCGGTGAGCAGGTAGCGCCTAGCTGGATGGATAAACTTGCCGAGCAGAATCGCCTGGGCCAGAAGACTATGGCGGGCGTTTACAAGTACGAAGAGGGCAGTCGTAAGCCGATTCCGGATCCAGAGGTGGAGCGGATTATTGAGGATTTCCGTAAGGAGCAGGGCATTGCTTCCCGTGAAATTACGGACCAGGAGATTCTTGAGCGCTGTATGTATGTGATGGTGAATGAGGCGGCCAAGATTCTGGAGGAGGGTATTGCTGACCGGGCTCTGGATATCGATGTGGTCTGGATTTATGGCTATGGTTTCCCGGCTTATCGTGGTGGGCCCATGTTCTGGGCGGATCAGATTGGTCTGGACGTGATTCTGGCTGCGGTGGAGAAGTATCACTCTGAGGTTGGCGGAGAGCAGTGGAAGCCAGCTTCGCTGCTGAAGCAATTGGTTGCTGATGGTCGGAAGTTTGGCGACCTGTGAGGCCGTTTGAGGTTTGTGCTGGCCTCTGATTGATCAAGCTTCGGGGGCTGGCTCGGCGCGGGTGGTCTTTTCTTCTGGAAAAAACAACTCGCTTCGCTCAGACATTTTTTTCCGGCAGAAAAGACCACCCGCACCAAGCCGGCTTGGTTAGGGCATTTGTATCGTTTTCGTACCCTTCGGCGGGGTAGTACTTCATTTTTATTTTGAGGCAATTTTTATGTCAGATGCGCTTATTGTTTCTACTGCACGTACCGGTCTTGGGAAGTCATACCGCGGCGCTTTGAACGCCACGCACAGTGTGGATCTCGCCGGGCATGTTATTAAACACGCGGTTGCTCGTGCGGGTATTGATCCGGCGATTGTTGAAGACGTGATTCTTGGGGCAACGTTCCACGAGGGCGCTCAGGGCAAGAACATGGCTCGTTTGGCGGCCATTCGTGCGGGTTTGCCGGTGACCACCGCCGGGCTGTCGATCAACCGTTTTTGCAGTTCGGGTTTGCAGTCGATCGCTATCGCGGCGCAGCGGGTGGTTTCCGAGAAGGTGCCGGCGATGGTGGCTGGCGGTGTTGAATCTATTTCTCTGGTGCAGAACGATAAGCTCAACAGTTTTCATGCGACCAATGAGTGGTTGATGAAGAACAAGCCTGAGCTGTACATGTCGATGATTGAAACGGCGGATATCGTAGCCCAGCGCTATAAAGTGAACCGTGAGTCTCAGGATGAATACGCTTTGATCTCCCAGCAGCGCACGGCGGCCGCGCAGGACGCAGGCAGGTTTGATGATGAGATTGTGCCTTTTGACGCGACCATGCTGGTGAAGGACAAGGAAACGGGTGAAGTCAGCAAGAAAGACGTCACTCTCACACGTGATGAGTGCAATCGTCCGAACACGACGCTTGAGGGTTTGCAGAGCCTGAACGCAGTGCGCGGTGAGGGCAATTTTGTCACGGCGGGTAATGCCAGTCAGTTGTCTGACGGTGCGTCTGTTTGTACGGTGATGAACAGCACCTATGCCGAGAAGAACAATATTGAACCCATGGGCATTTTCCGGGGCTTTTCCGTAGCCGGGTGCGAGCCGGATGAGATGGGCATTGGCCCGGTGTTTGCCATTCCGCGTCTGTTGGAGCGCAATGGTTTGACCATGGATGACATTGATCTGTGGGAACTGAACGAAGCCTTTGCCTCGCAAGTGGTTTACTGCCGTGATCGCTTGGGCATTCCCATGGAAAAACTCAACGTAAACGGCGGCTCCATTTCCATCGGCCACCCCTACGGCGTAACCGGTTCCCGCCTTGCCGGCCATGCCCTGATTGAGGGCAAACGCCGCGGCGCCAAGTACGTTGTTGTTACCATGTGCATTGGCGGAGGCCAAGGCGCGGCTGGTCTGTTCGAAGTTGTATAACTGGCGTTGAGCCGGCCCCGGGGTGGGGTGCCTTTTCTGTCGGGAAAAACAACTCGCTGCGCTCAGACATTTTTTCCCGACAGAAAAGGCACCCCACCCCGCGTCCAGCTCCTTCAAAGGTGTTAGCCCTCCAGATTACTAACAGGAAGCACTTACCATGGACAGAAAAGCCAAAGCTGTTGTTTGTCGTGAATGGGGCCAGCCAGTTCAGGTGGAAACCATTACTGTTGAAGGCCCGAGACGGGGTGAAATAACCCTCAAAATCGCCGCCTGCGGCGTTTGCCACAGCGATCTATCCGCTACGACTGGCAAAATACCCTACCCGCCACCTTTGGTACTTGGCCACGAAGCCGCCGGAGTGGTCATAGAAGTCGGCGAGGGCGTAACCGAGTTCCAGGAAGGCGATCACGTGGTCAGCTCCTTTATCTCCATGTGTGGCAAGTGCCGCCAGTGCGTGCGTGGCCGCCCCGTGCTGTGTGAGAACGCCCGCAAGGCCATGTTCACATTGCCCGATGGCACCGTGAGAACCAAAGATTCCAACGGCGAGCCCCTTAACGTATTCGGAGCCTGCGGTGTAATGGCGGAATACGCCACCATGCACGTGGATAACTGCGTAAAAGTCGACAAATCCGTGCCCATGCAGAATGCGGCGCTTGTGGGTTGTGCGGTAATGACCGGCGTCGGTGCCGTCTTCAACACCGCACAGCTGGAGCCGGGCTCCCGTGCGGCAGTCTTCGGGATTGGTGGGGTTGGTCTCAACGCAATCCAGGGCTGCGCGACGGCTGGTGCAGAGATGATCGTGGCCGTAGACAGCAATCCCGGGAAGCTGGAAATGGCGAAAGAGTTTGGTGCAACCCATACCATCAATATCAACGACGTAGAGGATGCAGCCAAGGCCGTTAAAAAGCTGACCGGCGGCGTGGACTACGCCTTTGAATGCGTTGGCGCAGGCGCTGTTGTAGAGCAGGCCTATAAAAGTCTTGGCCGTGGCGGCACAGCCATTGTTGTAGGCGTCTCTGATCCGAAGGACAAAACCTCAATAACCACACTGACTTTGCCAGCAGACGAACGCACTTTGAAAGGAAGCTGGTTGGGTTCGGCCCGCCCGCAATATGATTTCCCGCGCATCATCGGGCTGTACAAAGCCGGAAAGCTGAAGCTGGATGAGCTGGTTACACGCACCTACCCCATTGAAGAAGCTGCCCAGGCTTTTGATGACATGGTGGCGGGCAAGAATGCCCGCGGCGTGATTGTGATGGAGCCCTGATATGAAAACGAGAATTACCGAGATGTTTGGCATCCGCCACCCGATCATTCAAGGGGGCATGCACCATGTTGGCTATGCCGAGCTGGCATCCGCCGTCTCCAATGCTGGCGGTTTGGGTATCATCACTGGGCTCACCCAGCCCACGCCTGAGGATCTTGCGCGGGAGATTGCCCGCTGCCATAAGATGACCGACAAACCTTTTGGCGTGAACCTCACCTTCCTGCCTTCATTCAATGCGCCGCCTTACCCCGAGTATATTGATGCGATTGTTGAAGGTGGAGTAAAGGCCGTTGAAACGGCGGGCCGCAGCCCGGAAAAGTACATACCTCAGCTCAAGGCTGCGGGCATCAAGGTGATTCACAAATGCACCTCTGTGCGCCACGCCCTGAAAGCGGAAAGGATTGGCTGTGATGCCGTCAGTGTTGATGGCTTCGAGTGTGGTGGTCATCCGGGTGAAGATGACATACCAAACTTCATCCTGCTCCCTCGGGCGGCTGAAGAGTTGAAGATTCCGTTTGTTGCCTCTGGCGGTATGGCCGATGGCCGCAGCCTGGTGGCCGCCATGGCCCTGGGTGCTGAAGGCATGAACATGGGCACCCGCTTCCTGGCTACCAAAGATGCGCCCATTCACGACAACGTCAAACAGGCGATTGTGGAGGCGGATGAGCTACAGACTCGTCTGATCATGCGCAACCTGCGCAATACCGAACGAGTTCTGAAGAACGCCGCTGTTGAGGAAATCATCCGTATTGAAAAAGAAAAGGGAAAAACTGTGATCATCGATGATATCCGTCATCTGGTCACCGGCGCCAAAGGCCGTCTTGTGCTGCAGGAAGGCAAAATGGACGAAGCCGCCTGGAGCTGCGGCATGGTGGCGGGGCTGATTCATGATATCCCCACCTGCGATGAGCTGATTCAGCGGATTGTGGCGGAGGCCGAGTCGATTGTGCGCAAGCGCCTGACGGGCTTTCTCGAAGACTAGTGCTTGCGATTTCCCGGGTTTACCGGGAAATCGTCTTGCTCGCAGACACAGGCCAATCGCCTGACCATCGCACACAGTCTCTTCATTAGCCCTCTGTTCAATGCTTTGTTCAGTGCCGTATTTAATAATGTACTTGTCAATCTCACCGATGGTCGGTGACTCCCCGCTCAAGCGGGTTACAGGTGCGCTCCATGCGAGCCGCGTTAACCGCAGAGATGTCTCTGCTATTGGCGGATAACGAACACCGAACAATCGGCGTGACGAACCACCCGTTCAGCTGCCGAGCCGATAAAATAGCTCGAAAGTCCCGGCCGTCGGGCCATCATCAGAATGGCGTCGGCGCTGATCTCCGAAGCGTGCTCGAGGATCCGATCATGGACGACACCCTCGCGGGTAGTGACGTTCAGGGTGACACCTTCCAACTGCAGTGATCTGGAAAGGCGCTGCAGTTGGGCGTGCGCCTCCCTCTCGTGGTCGTCGTAGTAGCTGCCCTCTAGCTGGGGTGAGCCGGCCTTATGGGCCAGAGTCGGGTCTACGTAGAGCAGGGTGATACTGCCCGCGCCATCGATCAACAAGCGGGCCGCTTCCATCAGTCGGGTGAGCTGCTCCTGATGGGCGAGGTCGATAGGGATCAAGATTTGATTGAACATAGAGCCTCCTCAACCCATCACTTTGTTGGGCAGCCAGAGCACGATCTCCGGGAAGATCATGCATAGAATCAGCACGGCCAGATTCAGTGTGATAAAGGGTGTGACTGACCGGTAGATCTCGCCCATTCCGACGTCAGGCGGAGCGATGCCCTTCAGGTAGAAAAGTGCGAAGCCATAGGGTGGCGTCTGCACAGCGATCAGGATGTTAAGAATCATCAGCACCCCGAACCAGATAGGGTCGTAGCCCAGGGAAACCGCGATGGGAGTAAACAGCGGCGCACACATCAGCACGATGATGAACTCGTCAATAATGAATCCCAGCAGCAGCATGATCAACTGAAACATGATGATGATCATGATGGGTGGCAGGTCCATGCCGGTGGTGATCTCCGCGACCATATTCTGCACGCCCATCAGCAGATGGAAATTGCTGAACACCGAGGCCCCGAAGATGATCCACATGGCCACACTGACCAGGGTGGCGGTCTGGAAACCGGCGGCCTGGAACATGGCCGGCTTGAACCGCTTGAACAGAATCGCCAACAGGATGGCACCCACGACTCCGATGGCGCCCGACTCAGTCGGGGTGGCAATGCCACTGATAATGCTGCCCAGCACCACGAAAATCAGCAGCAGGGCCGAGAGGCCGTCGCGCAGGATGACGAACTTCTGTTTGGGCGTGCGGGGTTCCACATCGGTATTGTCTTTGTCCAGGGGCGCCCGGTCCGGGTTGAGTTGGCAGCTGATGACCACGTAGGTGATCAGAAGCACGATCGTCAGCAAGGCCGGTATCATGGCGCCCAGAAACATGCGCCCGACCGAGTTCTGGGTCGCGGCGGCGAACATTATCATGGGGATGCTGGGGGGAATCAGGATGCCCAGGCCTCCGCCCGCCATTATGACGCCCAGCGCCAGGCGCCTGTTATAGCCTCGGTCCAGCATCGGACGCAGGGCAATGCTGCCGGAGGTCATGATGCCGGCACCGATGATGCCGACCATGGCGCCGATCATTGAGCAAACCCCGATAACGCTGATGGCCAGGGAACCACGTACCCGGCCGATCAGCAACTGGCTGGCGTTGAACATGGCATCACCGATCCCGGACTTGGTCAGCAATTGCCCCATGTAGATATACAGGGGAATAGCCAGCAGGATAAAACTGAAAAAGGTCGATTCCAGGGTCGTTGGAATGACGTTAAAGATGCCGTCGCCCCAGGTCATATAGCCGATCGCCATGGCGATTCCACCCAGAGCGAGGCCCACGGGGGCGCCCAGGGCGAAGAAGATCAGGATGCACAGCAGCAGCACCCCGGTCAGCAGTTCAATGCCCATGATGGGTTCCCTCTTTTTGTTTCAGCAGCGGGGTCCCCGTCGCCAGATAATAAATATCGTTCAATGTGTCCCGCACCAGTTGGGCAATAAAGAGCGCGCAGGCGATAATCATCATCACCCAGAAGTGATACATAGGCGGCGCCCATTCGCTTTCGCGACGGTAATCGTACTCCAGGGCCTCCAGCAGTTTGCCCGTGCTGACCTTCACGATAATGATCAGGAAGAAGATGCCCAGGGCGAAGCCGATAAGGTTAAAGACGCTCTTGGTCTTGGGTGAGACGGTGAGGTAGAGAATGTCGACGTTGATGTGTGCCCGCTTCTGCTGGGCATAAGCGCCGCCCAGAGCTGTGACATAGCCGAACAGAAAGAGCGACAGGTCGTAGGCCCAGATGGTGGGGCTGTCCAGGACGTAGCGAGCGAATACTTCATAGGCGACGATGCCGGCCAATAGAGGCATCAGGTAGGCCGCTGCTTTGCCTGTCAGCATGACAATTAAATCGATACTGTGGCAGAGCCCCCTCAGAAAAGTATGGAACATAAGGGATCTCCTGAAATCATGTAAAAGGCGGAAAGCACCGTGTACTTTCCGCCTCCTCCCGGCCTCTTCAGCTTTTGAGGCCGATTAAGTCGGCACGTAGCACCGGCTTAATCGTTGGCATTCAGGATATCGATCAGTTGCTTGCTGTACTTGCCCTGTGCGGCGTACTCTTCCCGCAGAGTGGCGCCGGCAGCAGCCCAAGCCTTCTTGTCCGCTTCGCTTGGCTCCGGGCTCCACTCCAGTCCCTTGGCTTTCATATCGGCCAGAGCCTCGCTTTCCCACTGCTTGGACTTGGTCAGCTGCTCCTCGGCATGGATCTCGGTAGCCTTGCGCACGGCTGCTTTGAGGTCATCGGGCAGCTTGTTCCAGTCACTGCGATTAACAATGATCGGCAGTACCTGAGCGCCGGCGAGGGGCAAAGGGTACATGTATTTGGCCACTTCAACATGGTTACCGTCGCGGTGATCGATCATGTTGCTGCCGATGGAACCGTCGATGACGCCGGTGGCCAGGCTGGTGTAAATCTCACTCCAGGCCATAGAAACCGGGGAAGCGCCCAGGTTACGCAGGAACTTGCCGTAGGCACCGGGGGCGCGGATCTTCAGGCCTTCGAAATCTTTCACCGAATTGATTGGATTCTTGGTCAGAATATACACCGGTGGCTGGATGTACGGTTCGAGCCATACCATCCCCTGGGAGCCGTAGGCCTTTTCCAGGACCTCGCCCCAGCCCTTTTCGTGGAACAAGCTATAGAGTTTATCGGTATCGTCGGTACCGCCGGGAAGGCCGATCTCGACAACCCCGGCCGGCAGTTCCCCGGCGTGCATCGACTGGAACGGTGCGCCCATGGTGATCAGCCCGGACTTTACCGCGCCCAGCAGGCCGGTGGTGCCGACTCCTTCGCCCGAGTAGAGAACCTGTACCTTGATTCGGCCATCAGAGAGCTCCTCGATGTTCTTGCCCAGATTTTCGTAAAGCTCGCCAAAAGCTGTGCCCCGGCTATAAAGATTGCTGAAACGCCAGTTGTATTCGGCGGCAGCGACATCAGCGGCTACGACGCTAAGCCCCAGCCCGAGAGCGAGCGCTGAAGTGTAAAGCTTCTTCTTCAGTTTCTTGGCAGTATTTAACATTATGGTTTGTCCTTTCAGGGCTTTAATTTTTTTATCCTCGTTTTTGAGTGTAGCAGGCGCAACTGCTGTGGGTGCCCTGCCGCGTCAATTATCTTTGCCGATCCGTACTGCCTCAGTAAAAACTAAACTCGTCGCCAGAGTGAGTCACCAGGATTGTTATGTGGTTAAACGCTGGGCAATAAGCACAAAAAGGACGCAGTAGCACCAATGGGGCGCAGCGATTTAGTTTGGCCTCGTTATGTTTCAACTGGCTGTGGAGATGCGATGGCAAAGCTTCCTTTAAAAAAGCGCTATCTCTGTCGGCCAATTAATAGGGGATGATGGATCCATAGCATAGAGCCAGCCGTATATGTTATCTCAGAAACTGGTGAAAAATTATGAGCTCCAGTAAAAGCCTATTGATAACGCTTTCTTTGCTCGTTACCGCAGTTCTTACGCAAGCGACGGAGCAGAAGGAACTGATATTCCTTAATTGGTCGGATTACATGGATCCGGAGATCCTGGAGGAGTTCGAGCAACGCACCGGCATTATGGTGAAACAGACCTATTTCGAGTCTGATGCCCATCGGGATGAACTTCTGATCGAAACGGGAGGGCGGGGCTTCGATGTAGCGCTTATCGATGGCACCTCGATTCGGATTCTGGCAAAACGCGGCTGGCTAGAGCCTATTGATGAAACGGATATTCCCAACCTGAAGCATATTGATCCGCGTTGGCGCGCGATTCACGAGGAAGCTGAGGTCTATAGCGTGCCCTATTTCTGGGGTACGCTGGGCATCGCCTATCGCCAGGATCTGGTGCCTTTCCCTGTTTCAAGCTGGATGGATCTGTTGCAGCCAGCCGAGGAGCTTCGGGGCAGGGTGGCGATGATCAGCGATACCAGAGACCTGATTGGCGTTGCACTGAAGGCGTTGGGTTATCCGCTCAACAGCACCGATGCACAAGAACTCAAGGAAGCTGAGGCGCTACTGCAGACGCAAGCACCGGCAGTCAAGACCTACAAATACGTTTCGCGGGATGAAAGTTCCGCTTTGGTGAGCGGCCAGGTCGCCATGAGCATGATGTATAACGGCGATGCCATGATGGTGCAGGAGCAACACGACGAGATCGCCTTCGTGCTTCCCGATGAAGGCGGCAATATCTGGGTCGACTATCTAAGTATTTTCAGCGCCTCAACAGAAAAGGCCGCAGCCAAACAGTTCATAGATTTTCTCAACGAGCCGGAGGTCGCTGCGCGGCTGGCGCAGTTCGTCTATTTTGCGACGCCGAACAGCGCCGCCGAGGCATTGCTGCCGGCTGAGTTCAAGAGCGACCCGGTTATCTATCCGAGTGCGGAGGCGTTAAAGAAGTCTGAAACCTATCACCGCCTGCCCGCTCGGGGCCAAAAAAGCCGTGCAGCGATTTTTTCGCGTCTAGTCAACTGAGCCCCAAATACGCCTATGCGCCTTCATGCCAAGGTTTTATTAGTTGTCGTACCCTTAGCGGTGATTCCGCTATTGGTCCTGGGGTGGTTTGCTTATGACCAGATGCACTCGACGGCGGTAGAACGCAGCTCGAGCCAGATAACGACGCTGATGGATCAAATGACGTATAACTTTCAGAGGCGTCGGGGCGTTGTCGAAGCTAACGTCGAGCTGTTTGCCGACTCTTCGTTAATGCGTACATATGCGCTGACGCAAGACGAGGAAGAACGGTATGTGTTGATGCTGCCTTCCCTGATGAAGTTGTTCTCCAGTTATCTGCGCGCCTATCCCGATTACTCCGAGATCCGCTACCTGCTACCGGATGGCTACGAGGATGCTCGTACCACATTGATGCGGATACCAAATGCCACTGAAGAGGAAGGCGATACACCGTTCTTTCAGGAGCTCAGCCGGTTTGACGGCGAGACATTCGTTCAGGTTTCCAATCCACCTGAGAGCAGTGCGATCTCGCTGCAGGTCGCGCGACCCATTCGACTGATCGACCTGGCCACTCAGGACCCGCTCAACAGCAATCCGACGCTACGCGGTTATCTAGTGGTCACTATGGGGCTGGATTTCATGGCGGAGCAGATGGTCACTAGCCGGATTGGCAAAAACGGCCATGCGCTTGTCGTCAATGAAGGCGGCAAGATTCTACTCCATCAGGATCCCTCCCGGTTGGGTCAGCAACTACCGGCGTCGCTATTGAATAAGGTCTTGAAGGCGGAAGAAAGTAAGCAGCTTGTGCCGGCATCCTATCAAGAGACAGATAGTCTTTTGGCGACCCGGCGCCTGCACGAAGGCCTGCTGTTGGTCGGTGTGCTGCCGGAGTGGGAGCTGCTTGAAGAAAGCCAGCGGCTGGGGAATATTGTCGCCTGGGTCATACTCGGCACCGTGGTTCTGATGATAATCGTGCTGTTGATTGCCATGAATTTTCTTATGGTTTACCCATTGAAACAGTTGATGGTGGCAGTTCGTGAGATCGGTGATGGAAACCTGGCACCAAAGATCGCGTTATCAACCAAAGACGAGTTGGGCCAGTTGGTGATGAGTTTTCAGGAAATGGCAGGCAACCTGGAAAAATCACGCATCAAGATCGAGCGCCTGGCTTACCACGACAGTCTGACCGGCTTGCCAAATCGATTCCAGGCCCACGAAAATCTGCGCCACATGATCTCTCTCGCTCGCCGGGATAACGGCAAGATGGCGGTACTGTTTCTCGACCTGGACAACTTCAAACGGGTCAACGACACCCTGGGTCATCAGGTGGGCGATCAACTACTCAAGGAAATGGCAACCCGTCTCACTTCAGTCCGGCGTGAGGAAGATGTCATCCACCGCGAAACCCCTCAAAACACGTCGGATGTTCTCGCTCGCCTGGGTGGCGACGAGTTCGTTGTTCTGTTATCCAGAATCAACAGTTCAAAGGATGCGGCCAGAGTTGCCTCACGTATTCTCGATATCATGAAGCTACCGTTCCATTTCGGTGATAAGGAGATATACAGCAGCTGCAGTATTGGTATTTCACTGTTTCCCGATGACGGTACTGAGGTGGATGATCTGATAAAGCGTGCCGATGCCGCCATGTATCAGGCAAAAGAGCAGGGGCGTAATAATTTCCAGTTCTATTCCGCTTCCTACAATCTTGCCGTGTTCGAACAGATCTCGCTCGAAAGCAGGTTGAGACATGCGTTAAGCAATAACGAGTTAGAGCTTTATTATCAGCCGCTGGTGCAGGCCAGGACAGGTAAGATCGTTGGGCTGGAGGCTCTGCTGCGCTGGAATGACCCACTTGAGGGGATTATTCCCCCGGCCCGGTTTATTCCAATCGCCGAGGACAGCGGGTTGATTCTGCCGATTGGCGAATGGGTTCTGCGTGATGCCGGGCGTCAATTAAGTATCTGGCAGGCTGAGGGGCTCACCGATGCCTTTGTATCTGTTAATGTCTCTGCCATACAGCTACAGCGCCAGGATCTTGCCACTATTGTCGGTCAGGTACTGAAGGATAACGGGCTTCACCCCAGGCAGCTGGAGCTGGAAATTACCGAAACCGCTCTTATGAAGATCAGACCAGAGGTGATCGACGATCTGGACAGGATGCGTAAAAAAGGCGTAACGATTTCTCTGGATGATTTTGGTACCGGTTACTCATCCTTGAGTCTTCTGCAGGAATTGCCCATAGACAAGCTCAAGATCGATAAAGGCTTCGTGCGGGATATGCTTGTTGATCCCAAGGATGCCGCCATCGTATCGGCCATTCTGTTTATCGCCAAAAGCCTGGGGTTGCGCTCAGCCGCCGAGGGCGTCGAAACTCCGGAGCAGGCAGCTCGTCTTGCGGGTGAAGGCTGTGATCAGCTGCAGGGTTATCTGCTCTGCCGGCCGTTGCCAGTGGCTGAGATGACGCGGTTTTTGAAGAATCGACAACTTACTGCGACTCTCAAGCTAATATAGAGGTTGCATCGATATCCGTTTTTGGCGGGACGAGGGAGGTGCTAACGCATATGTCTGACAAAGAGCTCCGCACCAAATCCGATAAACAGTCCATCGACCAGTTTATCCAACAGGTTCGCAAGCTGCCTCAGCAAGGTGGGGGGCGAGGTGGCGAGCAGGGCAGGCTGATCTTTGCCCTGGATGCCACCGCCAGCCGGGATGCTACCTGGGATCAGGCTTGCCACTTGCAGAGTGAGCTTTTCCTGGCGACCAGGGATCTTGGCGGCCTGGCGATTCAGCTCTGTTATTACCGCGGTTTCAGGGAGTTCAAGGCCACGGGTTTTGTCACCGAGACCGGCCAGTTGCTTAGCCTGATGAATGGCGTTACCTGTCTGGGCGGGCGTACCCAGATTAGCAGGGTGCTGGCGCACGCCAGAGAAGAAACCCGGGCAAAGGCCGTCAAGGCTGTGGTGTTTATCGGGGATTGTTGTGAGGAGCCGGCGGACGAACTCTGTCATGTTGCCGGCGAGCTGGGCATGTTGAAAACCCCGGTGTTCATGTTCCACGAGGGCACCGACGCACACGCCAAAGCCGTATTCCAACAGGTGAGCAAGTTGTCGGGAGGTGCCTATGCGCCCTTTGATCGTAACAGCCCTCAGGTCCTGAAGGATCTTATGGCCGCTGTTGCGGTCTATGCTTCCGGGGGAGTCAAGGCTTTGCAGGATTATTCCAGCCGTAGCTCCGCAGAGGTTAAGCGTTTGACTCAGCAGATCAGATAGCGCTTGTTTCAATCAACCGGTGGGCCAATTGGCCCGGAGTATCCGTGTGCCACTAACGCTTCTGGTTATCGTAATAACGGTTGTTGCATGGGTCTGGCTACGCAACCAGCCGCCCAGCCAACGAAAACCAGCTATTATAAAGCTGGCGTTGATTGCCAGCGTTCTGATATTGGCTCTTTTGGCTGTTACCGGTCGTTTGAACATCCTGTTTGCCTTGCTGGTTTTCCTGTTTCCACTGTTGCGCCGGGTGCTGCCTTCTTTGTTGATGGGTCGGGTGGCGGGCTTGGGAATGGGTGGAGCCAAGGCCAAACCGGGCAGCCAGTCTCATGTTGCCAGCGAGATCCTCGACATGACTCTGGACCATGACTCCGGAACCATGAGCGGTGAGATATTGAAAGGCCCCATGGCCGGGCGGTCGCTGGCGGATCTGGGCGAGAATGAATTTATCGAATTATTGCAGTATTGCCGGCACCATGACGAGGACTCTGTCCGGCTTCTGGAAACCTATCTGGACCGTCGCTTCGGGGATTCCTGGCGTGCTGACGACCCGGCGGGTGATGACAGCGCAGGAAACAGTGAGGGTGAAAATTCTGGTAGCGGCGACCATCTCACCGACAGCGAAGCCCTGGATATCCTGGGGCTGGAGGCGGGTGCCAGTCGGGATCAGATCATCCAGGCCCACCGCCGGGTGATGCAAAAAATACACCCGGACCATGGTGGCAGTAACTATCTCGCTGCCCGTGTGAACGAAGCCAAAGAGCGACTGCTGAGCTGAGAGACATAATGGAACCTACTGGATCGCTAAAGGACAGTTAAATGAGAGACGGGGACGCCGGTCCGAATACCTCCGCCAAAAAGAAGGCCGAGGAAGCTGCGGAAGAACAAGAGACTCGTGCCAAGGTTCGGGATCGAGAATCCCGCGAGCAGACGCCCACGTCGGCCGAAAAGTCACTGACTCCGAAAGAGCGCGATACCGTATCCGAGCATGGCAATCTGTCGCCGCTGACGGTTTACTCTATCATCCTGCGTGAGGGCGAAGACGAGCTTCGACGCCCGAACATCTCACTCTGGTGGTCGGGTGTGGCGGCCGGAGTCGGGATTTCGACCTCAGTCCTTGTTGAAGGCATTATTCGCTCCAATCTTGGCTCGGATCACCCGTACCTGACGTTGATTGAGAGCCTCGGCTACTCATTCGGATTTGTTCTGGTCATCCTGTGCCGGCTTCAACTGTTTACTGAAAACACGATCACGGTTGTGCTGCCGGTTCTTGCTGACCCGACGCGCAACCGGTTCTATTGCGCCGCGCGCCTTTGGGGAATAGTGCTCGCGGCCAATTTGTGTGGCACGTTTCTTACTGCCGCCATCGGCGTTCATGGGGGCATCCTTCCCGCCGAAACCCTCGCGGCAATTATGGAGATATCGCACCATTTAGCGAAGCTGACTCCGGCCGAGACATTTTTACGTGGTATACCATCAGGGTTTTTTATAGCGGCATTAGTGTGGATGCTGCCTTCGGCGAAGAGATCTGAAGTGCTGGTTATCGTCATGTTCACCTGGTTGATCGCAGCGGGTGATTTTACCCATGTTATTGCCGGGTCAAATGAGATTTTTATCCTGGTGCTCAGTGGGGAAATGAATATGGTTAACGCGTTGATCTACCATATTTCCCCTGTACTCCTCGGCAACATTCTCGGCGGCACAGGGTTGTTCGCGATGCTGGCCTATGGTCAGGTTCATGAAGAAATGTGACGCGGAATGCGTGGAAGAAGTGTGGCTTTTCTCATAGGGCTTATAGAGAGACGCCTCGATTCTATTTCGCTGAGCTGGCTTCCACCCGCGTCAGAAATTCCCCGATGTGCTCGAACGCCTCTTCCGCCTCTGGCAACAGGGGTGTAAACAGATGCCACACATGAACCATGTCGGGCCAGGTTTTTATTTCCGCCGGTGAGCCAGCCGCCTGCGCTTTTGCAACATATCGTTGGGCGTTTTCCAGCAGTAGCTCCGATTCACTGACGTGAATGAGGGTTGGCGGGAGATTATGGAGATCGCCACGCAGGGGTGATGCCATCGGGTTGGTAGGTAATACCCGGAAACCCAAAACCGTGCCCCACCACAGAAGCGGAAGAGGTATCTGAGCCAGTTTCTCAACGGTTGGCCCCAGCATGGCATCGGTTTTCAGGTTGGCTCGTTTGCCCAGCGACGTGAGCATGAGCTCGGTAGACGGCGACAGCGCAACCGCAGCGTCCGGTGGTTGCAGCCCCTGGTCTCGTATCCAGGCAATCAGCCCAAGAGTATGACTTCCACCCGCAGAGTCCCCGGCGACCACCACGAAATCTGCCGGAGCTTTCTCGTCCGGGCCGTTGTCGAGTATCCAGCGGTATGCCTGCTGGCAGTCGATAATACCGTCCAGATAACGGTTTTCCGGCATTAGCCGGTAATCAATGGCAAATACGCAAGCATTGGTCAGCCTCGACAACCGGTCAGTGATGGCGCGATGGCTTTTGGGGCTGCCGGCGATCCAGGAACCGCCGTGAATGTAGAGAATCCGGCGGTTGGGCTCTGATCCGGGAGCTATCACCCACTCCCCCTTGGGCCCGCCGCTTGCTGGGGCGCGAGTTTCCGAGACGAGTTCCAGCTCGTCGCTCATGCTATCCATGTAGCGTCGCAGCGCCTTTGCCCGAGCCCGGCCATGGAGGCCGTCAGCTGCAGTATGCATTCCCCTGACCATTTCAAGCACTTGCTGGCGGGCTTCGCTTTGTTCGGGGCGAATGGCTGTTTCACGTTCATCCCGGACATCGCGTTTACGACGCCGTAAAAACACCACGGCAGCCACCAGTGCGACCATTATCAGACCAAACCACATAATTGCGAACCAGGCGATTCCGAAAATCATGAGTAATCCTTGTGTGGTTTCATGGCAGTTCGTCGGTGAGCGGTCATGCTGGTTTACTCATAACCCTCACATGGATCTGTGGCAAGTCCTCAATGTTTCAGACTCCGCGCTCACTCTGCGAGAATTACCCCGTAGACTTAGAAAAGCAGCGCACCATCCAGTAATGCTATCAGTTTGCTCTCCGAGGTTCTTACACCCGTCCATTTCTGATTCCAGTTGCCTGAGTGGCCATACGTGACCAGGCTGCGTTTACACATGAACGATTTCCTGGAAAGTGTGGCCTTGGTCTTCAGTGAGGTGCCAAAAGCAGGCCTTCTCTTTTTATGACTGCCCTGGCTGAGCGCCCCCGGTGGTTTTCCGAGGGCAGAGTGCTGCTCAGCCACTAGACTGAGATGTTTATACCTTGCCAGTGAGCTCCATAAACTCTCGCAAAAGGGCACCAATTCTGCCTGAGTATTCTGGATCGCGATTGGATATTTCGTCGACCACCTCGAGAGATTTCGAACGGAGCAGTGCTACCGCGTCGCTGTTCAATTGAACAATTTCTCCGTTGTATTTGGTCTTGAATTCCTGCATTCGCTGCAGGTCTCTCATCATGAACATCCCGGCGGCTTCGAGGTGTGTTGCCAGAACAGCATCTTCGATGACTTTTTTGAAATCCGATCCCAGCTTGTTCCACGATTTCAGGGAAACAAATACTTCACTGTTTTGATGAGATGCGAGGTTCGGTTGGATAATATATTTGTTTACCTCCTGCAGGTTCATCCCCCATCCGGCAGAGACGCCACCCCAGTGCGCACCGTCGACCACGCCAGTCTGAAGGGCCTGGTAAAGCTCGCCCCCGCTGATAGAAACGGGCGCTGCGCCCATTTTTTCAAATACTTGCGCGGAACTGCCGTTTGAGCGAACTTTGAAACCTTCGAAATCCTTTGGTGTTTCAAGGCGCTTGTTACTGTAGATGGCCGTGCCACCATTCGAAATCGGACCTACCTGATAAATTCCCCGAGTGGCGTAGGCTTCGCGGATAATGTTGAGCGCGCCCATGTCGTGCATGAAAAATTGCATTTCCTCAAGGGAATCCCAGGTTCCGAAGTTACCGTTGAGGTGGCCCGCTGCTGGAATGTCTCCGACCCAGTAGGCGGGATAAATAAGTGCGCCGTCCAGTGTTCCGCGACGGACCCCACGCAGAACATCTCCAGTGGATACTATGGAGTTGGGTTGATGCGTTTCGATCTCAAGCTCACCGTTGGTAGCTTCTTCGATGCGGCGCGCCAATCCATTAAAGATCGGATCGTAATACCAGTTTCCGGTAGGCCAGTGAGTTTGCATCTTCCATTTGATTTTCTGTTTGGGAGAGGCGATTACTGCTGGCGCAGAGAAGCCGAGTGCCGCGACGGTAGCTGCGGCAGCGGTGCCGGTGGACAAAAATTTACGACGGTTTATTGTCTTTGTATCTTTCATATCAGTTTCTCTCGTTGTTGTAATAGGTATCAGGCTTTAGTGAGTAAGTTCACGCCTTCCGTAAGGATGGAAGGAAACGCGAGGAGAAAAATTCCGAAAAGAATCATTAATACAACATAGGGCAACACACTTTTATAAAGATCCAGGATAGGGGTCTGCGGGCTGAGGGTTTTGAGATAAAAGATGTTGTATCCAAAGGGCGGTGAAATGTAACCCACACATAGATTCAGCTGAAAGATAACAGCGAACCAGATGGGGTCGAAGCCGAGCTCGACGACAACAGGCATGAAGATGGGCATCACCAGCAGGATAATGCCGATGGGGTCCAGGAACATTCCGAGAATGAACCCGGCCCCCTGCATGACCAAAATAAGAAGCCAGGGAGAGATCTCCAGAGACAACAAAAATGACTGCACAAAGTTGATGCCATTGGCAGCCGAGTAAACGGAGACAAACGCGCTGGCGCCAAAAATAATCCATATAACCATGCCGCTCATGGTGGCCGTTGAATAACTGACATCTTTGATAAAGCTCCAGTTAAGCTCACCCCGAATGGCAATTGCGGCTAGAACTGCCGCGGCACCCACGGCTGAAGCTTCCGTTGGCGTTGCCATGCCGAGGAATATCGACAGCAGCACCACTGAAATAATGACCATTGGAAGAACAATGGAGCGCAGCGAGCGAATTTTCTCACTCATGGGGACGCTTTCAGCTGAAGCAGGCGCTTTTTCGGGCCGCAGATTCGCTGTCACAATGACATAGCCAAGAATGACAACCAGCATGCCCAGCCCTGCAATCAACCCGCCCATGAACAGCTTGCCGATCGAAAGCCCGGTACTCATGCCGATAACAATCAATGTAATGGAGGGAGGGATCAGAATGCCGAGGGTGCCTGCTGCCCCGATCGTGCCAAGCACGAGTTTTTTATCGTAGCCGTGCTTTTCCATGGCAGGCATTCCCACCATGCCTGTAGTGAGTGTTGAAGCCGCGCAGCTGCCGGTCATGGCAGAAAGAAGGGAAGCGAAACCAGTGGTGCCCACCAGCAGCCCGCCGTTAACTTTTCCGGACCAAAGGTAAAATGCTCGGTACAGATCTGTCGCTATTTTCGACTTTCCGAGCGATATCCCCATCATGACGAACAAAGGGATGGCGGCTAGTGAGATCGACCACATACTGGCAAAGGTGGCAGATAGAATAGGAAACAGGCCGCCTGTGCCGTTCATGATCAATATAAAAATGGTAGCGACTGCACCCAGAGCGAAAGCGAGCGACACGCCAGCTATGATAAAGGCGAGCAGAAGACCAAACATACCAGCGGTTAAAAGTTCTGGTGACATGGACTTACCCTTTGCTTTGTTGTTTTGGATTGATGAACTGGATTGTGGATGCCACAAGGCCACTCAGGCCCTGGATCAGAATGAGAGCTGTCCCGATGAGGAGTGCCAGATTCACCGGCCACATAGGGTGGCGCAAAGCACTGGCGTCTAATTCGTTGAACTCCCAGGCATCCAGAAAGTAAAACCAGGCCTCGTAGGTCAGGGCCGTGGTCCAGAAAGCCAGGGCCAAATAATTGATCATGTCCGCAAAGGCATTCCACCGGGGTGACCGGGTATTGAGCAAAACATCGACTCGTACGTGCCCGCCTTTTATCAGGGTGTAGGCGCCGATCAGGATGAAGTAGGCTGCAAATACACGCTGCGTGTAACCCGGTGCCCACACCGACGGCGCGTTGAAGACGTATCTTGCGATGACCTCGTAAACTACGATAGCCATACCTATGAAAACGAAAAAGCTGAATAGCTTTCCGGCGAGCAGGTTGAACGTTTCAATGATTCTTAAAGGATTCATAGCGTTCTCTATTATTTTAATGGGACCCGTTCTGAATTTTGGTCGCGAGACATCAGGCCCACTGATAGCGGTAAAAATTTTCGCGTAGCATTTTCTTGCTCACTTTGCCGGTGGCGGTGTGAGGCAGAGTGTCAACAAACTCACAGGCGTTCGGTATCCACCACTTGGGGATCTTCCCCTCGAGGAAGCTCAACAGTTGCTCGGGAGCTAGTGAAGGATACGTTTCTTCAGGCACAACAATGAGAAGGGGGCGCTCACTCCAATGCTGATGAGCAACGCCGATGACAACGGCCTCGCGAACCCCGGGGTGTGACATGACTGCATTTTCAATTTCAATGGAGCTGATCCACTCCCCTCCGGATTTGATGACGTCTTTCACCCGGTCTGTGATGCGCATATAACCCAAGGGATCAATAGTCGCTACGTCGCCAGTGTTGAACCAGTCATGCTCTCGCGGCTTGCCATAATAGGCGCTACATGCCCACGGACCACGGATTTCCAGAACGCCGGTGGTTTCTCCGTCATGGGGTAGGGTGTTCCCGTCTTCATCAACGATTCGCATCTGGATGCCGAATAATGGACGGCCGGATTTTAGGCGCTGGTCTGCCCGGGCATCGTCGGGGAGTTGATCGTGTTCGGGTAAGTAGCGGTTGTAACTTCCGATGGGGCTGAGCTCAGTCATCCCCCAGCCGTTTTCCAGTCTGACGCCATGGCGATCCATTTCGTCATAAAGCTGCATTGCGCCTGCAGCGCCCCCGATAACGCCTCGGGCAAGGCTCGGGATGCGAGTTCCGGAGGTGTTCAGGAACAGGTTAATGCTATTCCAAAGTGTCGGTACTGCAAGTGAGAAAGTAACCTGTTCCTGGTTGATAAGGTCGGTCATCGCCTGTGCATCCGACACGTGTGGGCCAGGCAGTACCAGAGCTGCTCCAGCCATGGGGGCGCTGTATGGCATGCACCAGGCATTAACGTGGAACATAGGGACCAGAGGCATTACAACGTCGCCGGATGTCAGGCCCAGTTGGCTCGCCATGTTCTGTGACATGCATTGCAAAACAATGCTTCGGTGGCTCCCCAGTACGCCTTTTGGATCGCCCGTGGTGCCTGATGTGTAACACAGGTTGCTGGCCCGATTTTCATCCAGAACAGGCCAGTCATAGCTTTCCTGCTCTCGGCCCAGCAGGCTTTCATAGGCTTGTAGATTCGGTAACGTGCTCTGCGGCAGGTTATTGGCCGTACATAGCGCTATCCAGTGTTTTACTGACGGAAGATGATCTTGCATCGCTTCGATCATCGGGATGAACTCCGGATCGATGAACAGCGCTTCGTTCTGTGCATCGTTAACAATAAATTTAACCTGTTCGGGGAACAGTTTCGGGTTGATGGTGTGACAGATGCGGCCAGTGCAGGGAATAGCGTAGTGCAGCTCGAAATGCCTGTGGTCGTTCCAGGCAAGAGTGCCGACTCTTGCTTCGGGGTTCAGCTCCAGGCGGTCCAGGGCATTTGCCAGTTTAGTTGCTCGAGCGAAGGCGTCGCTGTAAGTCAGTCTGGAGATGCTGCCATCTGCGCGGCGGGAAATGAGTTTGGTATCGGCGGCGACCATTTCCGCATGGGATATTATTGTTTTAATGCTCAGAGGAGCATCCATCATTAAACCTTTCAAGACAGGCCTCCGGTTTTTGTTTTAAAAAGGGCTACTTCACGTTGCCACGGTACGATGAATAAATAGTTGAGATCGAACTCAGCAAAATGTATGCCCGTTTGCGACGACGCGTTGAAACCCGCGATTGGCGGGGCTGGAGCCTATAAAGGGGGGCGGTTTAACAGAAGCGGCTTTGTTTCAAATTTGAAACGCATGTTGCATTTTTTTGGTTGAGCGTTTCAGTTTTGGGTTTTCGCCTGGGGCTGACGAAGCCTGCGCCAGAGGGTAGAACGGCTAATGCCAAGCGCTTTTGCAGTTTTCGCCATATCGCCATCGTGAGCGTCGAGAGTTTCCTGGATGAGCGTTATCTCGGCGGCTTTGCCGAAATTGTGCAGGCTTTCCTTCGGGGCGTTTAACATTGCATGATGCTCTGTTGGCGCTGAGAACAGCTCTGGAAACAGGGCCTCAAGTGGTTGCGATTCGCCAGGGAACTGGCTCATCAGAAAAGCGCGTTCTATCAGGTTTTCGAGCTCGCGAATGTTGCCACTCCACTTATGATTCATCAGGCGGGGCATGAGTGTATTCAGTATCTCATTAGCCGCCTGTTCGCGGTCGATGTTGCCTCCGGCGAGGTTTTTGGTTAGCAACTTGGTGAGATGTGGAATGTCGGAGGCGCGCTGGCGCAAGGGCGGGACCGATATTCTGAGGATGTTCAGACGGTAGAACAGGTCTTCACGAAACCGGTTATTGGCGATTTCTTGCTGTAGATCCCGGTGGGTGGCTGCAATGACCCGGATGTTGATGGGAGTGGGCTCCGAGCCTCCCAGGCGGAGAACCTGGCGCTCTTGTAAAACCCGAAGCAAGCGGGTCTGAAGATGAATCGGCATATCGCCAATTTCATCGAGGAAAATAGTGCCGTTGTGTGCGGCCTCGAACAACCCCGGCTTCCCGCCTTTGCGACTGCCGGTAAAGGCCCCTTCGTCATAACCAAACAGTTCGCTCTCAAGCAGGGTTTCAGGGAAGGCCGCGCAGTTGATCGCGACGAACGGCATCTGTTGCCTGTTGCTGGCGTTATGAATGCTTTGGGCGAACAGCTCTTTCCCGGTGCCGGTCTCTCCGGTAATCAGCACAGTCGAGTTGGAGTGGGCGTACAGCTTTGCCAGGCGGACTGCTTGTTGAAACGTGTGTTCCTCGCCTGTCAGTTGTTCAAAGTGATATCTGGCAATGAAGTGGCTGGGGCGACTTTGGGAGCGCAATCGACGCTCAGCCCGTTGGATTTCCCGTATTTCCTGGCACGTCAGTATTGCTCCGTCTATCTGCCCTCCTTCCATAATAGGAAGGACGCTAATTGCCAGGCGCTGACTTCCTCGAGAGCTCAGGTGACTTTCAATCGAGGTTCCCGTCGTCAATACGCCTTCTATATCAATGTCGGGAAAGTGTTCGATGGCGCGATCTCCGATGGAGATTGGCTGGTCAGGTTGTAGCAAGGTGTTCATGCTGTTGTTTACGGAAAAGACCGTGCCTGTTGCGTCTAGTGCAATGACTCCTTCGTTCAGATTTTTCAGGACCGCATGAATGCGCCGGTGCCTTTGGGCTTCGGCTGCGCGGCTGTGGCATATGGCAAGCGCATCATCGAGTGTCAGGCGAACAGCGTCAGCATTGATGGCGAAGACGCCTTCCGCGCCGGCGGCTTCGGCCAGTTCAACGACGGTTGGGGAGCCGATGATGACGCGATAGCCTTGATCAACAAAAGTGCGAACTTTCTCGCGTGCATCCTGTAGCGAGGTATAGATTGCCTGCGAGACCTCGACAGTGAATAGTGAGGACATTTCCTCAAGCTCTTTCAAGGTGCGCTGGTGCGTAAGAATGCCGGCTTTGGTGCCGCGCTCCTTGGCAAGGTTAATGGCGCGGATCAGGTCGTACTCACCCATTCTGAACGAGAGAATGGTGATAGAAATTTTCTTCCGCAAAAATTCTGCAGATGCACCGGAGCAGATCAGGATGTCAGCGCGCTGCTCCCGCTCTATGGATTTAGCCGTTGCAAGCAGCTTGTCGACCGACGTCTCTACAATCTGTATATCCGCTTGTTGTTCGTAGCGAGGCAGTATCTCGTTCAATGTTAGCGTTAACTTGCTCGGATGACCGTCGAAAGTGAGATGGTTTATCAGTGCGATGATGCGGGGTTTACGGGGCTCTGCAGGCATGGATCCGTCTTTCGTTGCGTGGGGTTATGGGGCCATGGTAGCTGGAACCGAATCGTTTCAAAAGTGAAATTATACGTTTCACGATTGCGCCAGCGCTGAGATGCCTGTCGCCCATACATCTCTCTATTTTTTTTTACTTTATTGATTTTAAGGTATTTATTTTCGCATCTCTTTGTTGGCCCAGAGTTTGCTGGAGGCAGTTTATGGAAACGTATCTGCGAAAAGAGAGTATCTAATGGATGTTGCACAGAGTGGCTCAAGTTCACAGCATGGTATTGCGGGGGACCGTTGGGGGTGGCGGGAAAGCCTTGAGCACTATTTGTCCGGTGTCTTGCAGGAGAGTGATGCACGGATCACCAACATGGAGTTGCTCTCCGGGGGCGCCATTCAGGAAAACTGGCTGTTGGATGTTCACGTAAGTGGTGGCTCCAAAGCCGGAAAGCACAGGTGGGTATTACGGACCGACGCCCTTTCTGTAGTGGATGTAAGTCTGTCCAGAACGGACGAGTATGCCGTACTTAAAACGGTCCACGAAGCCGGCGTTGATGTGCCTGTGCCGTTCTGGCTTTGCACCGATCCGGGTGTTATTGGTCGCGAGTTTTTTGTGATGCAAGCGGTTGGTGGCACTGCCGCTGGCCACCGTTTGGTCAAAGATGATTCGCTTGTACCTGACCGAGCCGCTCTTTGCCGTGAGCTTGGGCGTAACCTGGCGAAGCTGCACTCCATAAAGCCGCCTCAGCAGGCGCTTGGCTTCCTGCCTGCACCGGTTGCGGATCCGGCTCAGGCAACCATTGAGCAATACCTGGGATTTCTGGATGAGTTGCCCTGGGCATTTCCGGTTATTGAGTGGGGTTTGCGTTGGCTTCGTTTGAACAAGCCTGATCCGGCCGAATCTTGCCTCATTCATAGGGATTTTCGCACCGGTAACTTCATGGTGGACCAGGGCGCAGTGTCAGGCATCCTCGACTGGGAATTCACCGCTTGGGGCGATTGGCGTGAGGACATAGGTTGGCTAACCGCAAAGTGCTGGCGGTTCGGTAAGAATGAGCATGTTGCCGGTGGTATTGGTGCTCTGAGCGATGTTATGGCCGGGTACTCGGAGGTGTGTCCCCGAGAGATATCGCCGGAAGAGCTACGTTACTGGCAGGTTATGGCGCACGTTCGTTGGGCCATAGTGGCTGTTCAGCAGGCCGAGCGACATCTTTCCGGGAAGCAGCATTCCCTGGAGCTTGCACTCACAGGACGGCTGGTGCCGGAGCTTGAATACAATATTTTGACATTGACGGGAGGTCGACCATGAATCGTCCAGATGCGCGTGAGTTGCTTGAGGCGGCCCGGGAAACTCTGATGAACGAGGTCTTCCCGTCGGTCTCGGAGCATTTACGTTACGAGGTGCGCATGATCGCCAGCGCGATGGGAATCGCGGCACGCGAGGCGAAGATGGGGGCGAGTGTAAGTCAGGACGAAGTCGCAGCCTATACAGAGGTGTTGCCAGAGACTGCTGCCATTGATTCAACATCGTTGGAGAGTGCCCGGCAGGCCATGAAAGACGCTATCCGGGCGGGTTCTTTCGATGCCCCCGAGCAAAAACAGAAACAGCTGCAGGCGGTTTTGCAGAAGGTCGTTTTGAACGCGCTGGCGATCAGTAATCCCAAAGTTGTGCCTCCGCCCGAGGGGACACGCTGATGTCTTCAACTCCGAACCGTTACCAGGGTTTAGGCCGTCGCCGCCTGTACCTAATCCGGCACGGACACGTCAACTATTTTGACGCGGCAGGTCATCCATTGGATCCCCGGTCTGTGCCTCTGTCTGCTGAGGGTGAAGCTCAGGTGCAGGCGGCGAGCAGCTTACTGCAAGGCGTGACATTCGACAGAGCCATCAGCTCAGACTACCCCAGAGCGATTCAGACGCTTGAGATGGTTTTGTCGGGTCGGTCAGATTCTTGCCTCACGGAGTCAACCGCTGCCTTGAGAGAGATTCGGGCGGGGCGGCTCAGCCAGATGCCACCAGAATCTTACGACACGGAAGTGGCCGAAGCTTACCACTGGTCTCAACAACCTGGGGCAGGATTTCTGAGAGGCGAGCGCTGGGATGATTTCGGCGCACGGGTTCTCGCATGGTTCCGCATTCTGCTTGCGGATCCGAATTGGCAGAACGCGGTGGTTGCCAGCCATGACGCCGTCAACCGGGTTCTGATTTCGTGGCTGATGAGTGGGGATCTGTCATCTCTGCCGTTCCTTGAGCAGGATCATGCCTGCGTCAATATTGTAGATGTAGACCGCCCAATTGCTGATGGTTCAGTCAAAGCGTACTTGCGCCTCCTTAACCACACTCCATGCAACCCCATTAAATTCGGTGAGCGCTCGACAGTGATGGAGCGAATAACTCAATCCATGTTGTCGATGTGACAACGAAGCCTGTTCACGGTGCTCGGTTTTTAATTAATCCAATGATTGGGAAATGACTATGAATTTTGAACTAAGTGATGAGCTCAAGGCGCTGCAAGCGAAAGTGCGCAGCTTTATCCGGGATGAAGTGATGCCGCTGGAGTCCGATCCGCGCCAGACGGCCCACGGCCCCACCGAAGAACTTCGAAATGAGTTGGTAGCCCTTGCGCGCAAAAACGAACTGCTTACTCTGCATGCTTCGCGTGAAATGGGCGGTGCTGGACTGTCTCATGTTGCGAAAGCTGTGATCTTTGAGGAAGCCGGGTATTCGCCGCTGGGGCCCACAGCGCTTAACATTCATGCGCCGGATGAGGGCAACGTTCACCTGATGGATGTGGTGGCTTCAGAGGCGCAGAAAGACCGCTGGCTACGACCTTTGGTGGAAGGGAGAACACGTTCCTGCTTTGCGATGACTGAACCTTCTCCGGGGGCAGGATCGGACCCATCGATGCTCAACACAACGGCTGTCCGCGACGGCGATGATTATATTATCAATGGTAAAAAGTGGTTTATAACCGGAGCAGAGGGGGCCACTTTTGCGATCATCATGGCGCGAACTGACGATGGAAACGCCACCATGTTTCTGACAGATACTGACAGGCCCGGCTTTAACGTTGACCGCATGATGGATGTTATGGACTCGTGCTTCACCGGCGGCCATGGCGTCGTACGCTTCGAGAATCTTAGAGTGCCAGCCACCGATATACTTGGCGAAATTGGCAAAGGATTTCGGTACGCGCAAGTTCGTCTGGCTCCGGCTAGGCTGACCCATTGCATGCGTTGGCTGGGAGCAGCTCAGCGGGCCCATGACGAAGCCTGTCGATATGCGAGTACACGCGAATCTTTCGGAAAGCGCCTGGGTGAGCACCAGGGCGTAGGCTTCATGCTGGCCGATAACGAGATGGATATGTTGACTACGCGGCTGGCTATCATGCACTGCGCATGGGTGCTGGACAAAGGTGAACGCGGAAATACCGAGTCCAGTATGGCCAAGGTGATCAGTTCCGAAAGTATTTGGCGAGTAATTGACCGGAGTGTTCAGGTTCTTGGCGGGCAAGGCGTGTCAGGGGAAAATATCGTAGAGAGAATCTTTAAGGATGCCCGAGGCTTCCGCATCTATGATGGCCCGAACGAGGTTCACCGGATGAGTCTTGCAAGGAAAATTCTTGCTCGCAACACTGACAAATCAAAAGGTTAATCATGTCGAATAGTCATCATCTTTTCAGTCTGGCCGGCAAGCGTGTGCTGGTCACAGGGGCGTCAAGCGGGCTTGGGCGCCATTTTGCCAAAACACTGGCCAAAGCAGGTGCTCAGGTTGTTGTGGGCGCGCGTCGGGTTGATCGCCTCCAAGAGCTGGTCGCGGATATTCAGAGTGAGGGCGGTACTGCCTTGGCCTTGCCCCTGGATGTTGCCTCACGAGAGTCAGTTGTTGCCTGTCTTGACGAGCTCTGCAGCCAGTATGGCGGGATTGATGTCGTTGTGAACAACGCCGGCGTCAGCGATACCAAGGCAGCGCTGGATTATACCGACGACGATTGGGACGCTATCGTGCAGACCAATCTCAAGGGCGCGTGGATCGTAGCTCAGGAAAGTGCTCGTAGAATGGCTCAGAATGGCGGTGGCTGTATTGTTAATGTTACGTCCATTCTGGCGACTCGGCTGGCGGGTGGTGTCGGACCCTACTGCGCGGCCAAGGCTGGCCTGGCTCACCTGACTCGTTCTATGGCGTTGGAGCTGGCGCGACATGGTGTTCGAGTCAACTCATTGGCGCCTGGCTATGTAATGACTGAAATCAATCAGGATTTTCTGGAAAGTGACGCGGGGGAACGACTTAAAAAGCGTATTCCGGCGCGGAAGTTCTGTCAGGTCCAGGATCTGGATGGTGCGCTCCTGCTTCTTGCTTCTGATGCAGGAAGAGCCATGACGGGTTCTGAAATAGTGGTTGATAACGGTCACGCCTGCTCGGGCTTATAAGGCCCATCAGAGCCCGCACGTTTGGGTGGGTTCTGAAGGGTTCTACCCCGTTACTGCGGACACTTCTAAAAAGAGGCACACTGTGTCAAAGGAATGTTCACGTCCAAACGCAGAAAATTTAGCCCAGAATTAAAACGCGAAGCCATCGCTTTAACTCGCCAACCCGGTGTGAGCTGTCGTCAGATAGCCTTGGAGGTGGGCATCAACCCAAACCTGTTGTCGAGGTGGAAGCGGGAAGCTGATGCCGAGGCAGGCAAGGCCTTCAAGGGAACAGGGTCACCGAGAGATGAGGAGCTTGCCGGGCTCAAACGTGAACTGGCGCGCGTAAAGAAGGAGCATGGTTTTTTGCGCGAAGCGGCAGTGTTCTTCGCAAAGGAGTCGACCTGAGGTATCAGGCGATTCAACGTTGTCGCAATCACTTCCCGATACGTTTTATGTGCCGATGCTTGAAGGTGTCAGCCAGCGGTTATTACGCTTGGGTATCTCGCCCTCAGTCCACCAGGGCAAAGGCTAACCAGCACCTGTTGTCACGCATCAGAGATGATTCATGATGACAGTGGCGGGATGATGGGCTGGTCTATGCATCACCGGCAGGATCGCTACATGGTGATCAGGACCGTTGAGATGGCGGTTTGGCAACATCAGGGCAAAGCGCCTGTGATTCTGCATTCAGATCGAGGCAGTCAGTTCACCAGCGATACCGTACTTTAAATGAAGCGCGTGCTGATGTGTTCGATTACATAGAGCGGTTCCATAATCCCAGGAGGCGACGTAGAGTTGCTACTCAGGATCTGAAGTTATCAGCTGTTTTTTTGGCCCTACGCTTGCACGTAAGGCCAAAAAAACAGGGCGAGCCCACTAGGATTTGAGTCTGTGATACGCCCCACCGTAAAGCTAAAAGTGGGGCCTGACTTCTGGGCACAGGCACTGGTATCCGGCCTGGCACACATTCCTGGATGGAAACTAATTAGTGACTCGGAGCCAGCTTGGAAGCCACAGTCTCAAAAAAAGAGCGAGATGCAGCGTTGAGCTTTGCAACCAGTGAGCCAACGCTCTCCGCGATGTACTGGTTACGTTCTCTTTTGGCACGTTTCACAAGATCGTTAATTTCGTCAATGCTAGGTATGGTTGAGAGTTCTGTAGCCATGGGGTGATTCTCCTCGGTTGCACCTTAAAATTCTATGTGACCTATGCTACTGAGATCGTTAGAGTTGGAAAAGCGATCCTTTCTAAGCACAATGATTAGAAAAACTCATGATTAGTGGTAACCCTTATGCGCCGTCTTCCCCCTTTGAATGCACTAAGAGTGTTTGAGGCATCTGCCAGAAAAGGCAGTTTTGCAGCGGCTGGCGACGAGTTGTCCGTGACGGCATCTGCTGTGAGCCACCAAATTAAGACACTTGAGGAATATTTAGGGGTAAGGCTGTTTAGCCGTAGCAAACGGAAGGTTGAGCTGACCCCGTCCGGAGAGCAGTACCTGATGTCGGTCAAACACGCGCTGGACGAAATCGAAATGGCGACTCACAGGTTGGCAGACAACCAGGAATCGAATGTGGTTCGTATCAGCGTAGCGCCCAACTTTCTGACTCGGTGGCTGATGCCGCGCATGTCTCGTTTCAGAGAGATATATCCGGACATTGAGCTGCAGATAAGTGCCTCTTTAGGTTTGCTGGATTTCAATCAGTCGAACACGGATATGGCGGTCTACTATGGAAATGGCGAATGGGATGACATTGAGGTTTATTTTCTGCAGAAAGTAAGGCTTGTGCCTGTATGTAGCCCGAAGCTTTTGGAGGGAAATTACCCTTTGCGGGTTCCGAATGACCTGCGCCATCACACCTTGATCTATGTCGGTACACGCAAGTGGGAATGGGAGAACTGGTTACAACTTGCCGGCGCGGAGTTCATTGCGCCCAAGGACAGCCTTCAGTTGTCCAGTAGTCAACTAACTACGGCGGCAGCGCAGGAAAACCTTGGAGTTGCGCTCGCGGACCCCACGCTGACTTCCAGGGAAATCAGTTCCGGGAATCTGGTAGTGCCGTTCGATATTCCGCTTGATACCCGGAAAGCCTTTTATCTGGTTTATCAGAAGCACCGCCCATTGACCTTGGGTATGAAGGCGTTCAAAGAATGGTTGATCAACGAAATGCAGGCTACCGATGCATATGGGGTAGAAAATGTGTCCCTGCCGGGTAAGGCCGCGGAACACTAGGTTGAATTTTACGTCTGAGATTTATGTTCGCAACTGTCAGGAAAAGCGTGTCCCAAAAGGGGACAATTTCAGTGATCCGTTTCTCTTGAAAAGTATCCGATAGTTAACGATATAGTCCACTTGTCTGAGTTCTTGCCCTGCGTTTTGGTGTAAGTGGCTAGAAAATTGAAAGGCCTGAGTCCCGTAGAGTATAGAACTCAGGCTCTGCGCCCGGCTTAGCTTGGCAGGTATTCCCTACTCCATTTCATCCCGGCGATACCACGCTCTATCATCGATTCGATTTCCTCCTCAGTGTAGCCAACGCTAGCCAAAATATTGCGTGTGGAGTGGCCATATTGCTCCGCTGGCTCAATAGTTCGGGTGGACGCTTCAGTCGGACGAACCGAACAGTGGTCAATCTGCGTAATGCAGTGGCCGCTCGGGTGGTTCGGGTAGGTTGAGAAAGAGAAACTGCCCAAAGCCGTACCCGGAGTGCCATCGGCGTCGCGGTTGTATTGCTCGCGCAGGTCTTCAATGGCATTCGGTTGGGCCGCTGCGATGTCCGCTTCCTGCAGTGTTTCTGCCCAGTAGCTGGCCGGTGCTGTACGGAAAGCTGCGTGCAGAAAGTCGCGGATACTGGCCGCTGAACTAATACCCTGCAAACCTTCGACACCTTCGAGCTTGTCCAGCTCAGAACGGTTCGAGTCCAGGAAGATCCAACCCTCACTGGTTTTATAGAAGTGTGACAGCTCGTGATGACCCAGAGCTTCCCGTCCGGATGGCTCATTGAAGGGCGCGCGGCCCTTATAGTCAAAGGCAAACGGGATTTGAGCAATGTTGGTCACCGCCGACAGCGAGGTGCGTGCGCGGGTGGCCTGGCCGGTTTTCAACTTGTGATAGAGCGAAACCGCCATGCCCAGGCCCGCAGCAAAGCCACAGTTTACGTCCAGGGTACCCAGATGCGCGTGCTCCTCAGGCGTGGCTGGGCCACCGAAGCGGCTCATGATGCCACTGTTGGCTTGAACGATGTCGTCGTAACCGATGTAGTCGGTCTTGGGGCCACGCAATGGGCCGCCAAGGCAGTCGAGGCGACAGAACAGTACGCCCGGGTTTATGGCTTGCAGGCTGTCGTTGTCCAACCCCAGGGATTTCATTTGGCGGTCGGGTGCGTTGATAACAACCATGTCTACCGAACGCACAAGACGGTTAAACGCTTCCCGACCTTCGGCTGTGGTTATGTCCACCAGCGCGCTTTGTTTGTTGACATTGGTCTGGAAGGTGAACAAAACACCAATCAACGGATCGTACATCGGCTTGACCGTATCCAGCTTGATCACTTCTGCACCAAAGCGGCTAAGGAAAGCCGTTGAGTGCGGGCCGGCGATGACGTTGGTCAGATCCAGAATGCGCAGACCTTCAAGCCAGCCGTTGCCGCTGGCTGGCTGAATAGATTGGCCGGTGGGCCGGGTTACGGTTTCCTGTGCCGCCACGGCGGACAACTCAGCCAGCGCTTCATCGAAGGAAACCTGTTTGCGAGGGCGCGGCGTCAGCATGTCGGTGGCCATTTCTTCCAGCCAGGCAATCGGCCCCGGCTGCTTCATCAGGCCGTATTCAGGGTCGTTCACCTCAACAATCAGGCCGGCAGCGTTGGTGTGCTCATCGTTCACCCACTCCTGGGTGGTGCGATGCGGGGCTCCGGGGATCTGGCCTTCACCAAACAACACACCCCATTCGGCGGAGGTCTTGGTCAGGAACGCCGTCTTCATTTGCTCAGAGATGATGTCGGCCCACTTTTTGGGCAGCGGGTAAACGCCAATAGAGGTCTCGCCATCCCACTCGGCAACCGGCGCATGCAGATCTTCCACTTCCGGCAACCCTGCGGCCTTGAGCTCGTCGTAAACACCGAGCAGTTTCAGGGCACGTTTTGCGTGATTGCGGTGCGAGGGGCAAACGCAGTAGAACATGCGGCCATCGGCGCACTCGTAGGTGCGGTAAAATGGGTCGAGATACTCCTGGAGGTCTTCATAGCTCAGGTCAAACTTGATGTTATTGGCCTTGCGGTATTCGATTTCATCTTCCCGCATGGTTTTGTAGCGGTTGGGCAAGCCGTCGATAACGTAAGAGTTGTAGGACAGGCCTTCCATCAAAGCGGCGGCGACAGGCACTTCAACGTGATCACCCCGGCCGGTTTTTTCCCGCTCCAACAGCGCCAGTACGGCGGAGCTTGAAGCCAGTGAGATGGCGTACGCCGAACCCAGCGGGAGAGGGGAGAAGCTAGGGTTGATGCCCATCAGCACCCGGTTGAAGCCCATGTCGGTGAACGCACCGCAAGTTGCAGCAACCACAGCTTCGGTCGCTTTCCATTCACGGCGTAACTCATCGTTGCTGGCAAAACCCGGCACCGACAGAGTGATCAGTTCGGGACGGTCGGCACGCAGCTGCGCAAAGTCCACCCCCAGCTCTTTCATGACGCCCGGCCGGAAGCTTTCGATCACGATGTCGGCCTGTTCGATCAGCGACTTGGCCTGCGCTAATCCAGACTCGCTTTTTAAATCCAGCTTCAGACAGCTCTTGTTGCGATTCAGCACCGCGTTAGCTGGGTGATCCCATTGGGGGCCTTCTGGTGGGTCGATGTGCACAACGGTGGCGCCAAAGTCGGCCAGCACCATGGCTACAGCGGGGCCGGCAATCTGCTGGCCAAAATCAACAACGCGCACGCCTTCTAACGGCAGGGGATTCTTTGTTGTCATTGCTCTTTATCCTTCTCGCTATGTTTCAACGTTTGTTGAGCTGTCATGAAAACCGACAATGTTTCGGTGGCAGTCATGTTAGGGGCACACGCGACGATCGGACCAGCAATATAAAAAGCCCCTGAGACCTCAATTTATTTATAGGTGGTTGTAGGTAATGTTGTTGTGGCTGCGCGAGCCATAAAAAAAAGCAGGTCTTAGGGGCGGTTTTTATTGGTTTCAATCCACAGCAATACCTGATGAAAATAACACCACTTCGACAGAGGGTGCTGAGTCATCTCAAGAACTTATTGGATCAGAGCGAACAATAACAATTAGCGAACTCCACAAGAGGTAACAATGTATGAATAACAACAAAGAGTTAGTCAGCTCGTCCGGCTGGCTGGCTGGAACCAGTCCAGTCATGGCCGTGGGCGCAGGAGTACTGGTACTTGCGTTTGTTTTGTTTACCGTAGCAGACCCCGAGTATGCCAACGCGTTGTACAGTGCCGCCAAGAACTTTATTGCCAAAGAGCTGGCCTGGTATTACATAGGCATGGTGAGCATTATTTTGTTTATGGTGATCGGCTTGGTGTTTACTCGTTACGGCAGCATACGCTTGGGTAAAGACACTGATCGGCCAGAGTTTAGTAATTTTTCCTGGTTTTCCATGCTGTTTGGAGCCGGAATCGGAATCGGCATCCTGTTTTGGAGTATTGCTGAGCCTATTTCATATTTTCAAGGCAACCCGTTTATCTCAGAAAACCAGCAGCTGACGGCGGAAGCGGCGCAAGTGGCCATGCGAGTGTCGATCTTCCATTGGGGGCTGCACGGCTGGGGGGTGTTCGCCATGAGTGGTCTGATCCTGTCCTACTTCAGCTACCGCAAAGGTTTGCCTCTTTCTATCCGGTCCAGTCTCTATCCCATTTTTGGTGATCGTATCTACGGTCCGATTGGCCATGTGGCCGATTTGCTGGCCGTGTTCGGTACCATCTTCGGTATTGCCACCTCTCTGGGGATGGGCGCGCAGCAAATGAATACCGGACTGAACTATTTGTTGGGCGTTGAGGTTTCAACGACCAACACCATTATTTTGATTGCGGTGATTTCGGTTGTTGCGACGATTTCGGTGGTTACCGGCCTGAATCGCGGTATACGTCTGCTAAGTGAGCTCAATATGCGCCTGACCATGGTCATTCTCGGGTTGTTCTTGGTGTTTGGGCCGACCGCCTACCTGCTGGGGGCACTGATGACCAATTTTGGCGACTATGTTGTTCACGCCGTTGAGTTGGGCTTCTGGGTGGATCCCGATCCTGAAAGCCAATGGCAGGGTTGGTGGACGATTTTCTACTGGGGCTGGTGGATTTCCTGGACACCCTTCGTTGGTATCTTCATTGCCCGCATCTCCAAAGGCCGTACCGTTCGTGAGTTTATCCTTGGCGTATTGATTGCCCCGACTCTGTTGGCGATTATCTGGATCACCATCTTTGGCAATACCGCCATGTTTATCGAGCTGTTCGGCAGTGGCGGTGTGGTTGAGGCGGTCAATGCCGACACCACCATGGCTTTGTTCAAGACGATTGAGCTGATGACTGACAGCAGTCTGGTGGTTACGCTGATGGCCAGTATCTGCACTATTATGCTGGTGACTTACTTCGTGACGTCTGCCGACTCTGCGACCTTGGTAGTGTGTACGCTGATCTCGATGGGAGATACCAACCCTCTGGCCCGTTATCGAGTGTTCTGGGGGGCGGCAATTGGCGCGGTCGCGGCGGTTCTGTTGCTGGCCGGTGGTCTGGGGGCGTTGCAAACCGCCACGGTCGTCGCGGCTTTGCCTTTCTCAGTGATTTTAATCATGGCCATCTACGGCTTTTTCAAGTCCTTGCGTGAGGAGGCGATGCCGGGGAAGCTGCATAGTCCCGCCAGGATGGCAGGCGCAGCTGAGCCACGGGTTAACAAATCGGGTGTGGCCGCTGCTACAGGTGCTCACTGAAAATTAGTAACAATATCCTGGGCTTAGATCCAGTCTGGGTAAGCCCCCAACTTCAGAAACAGGTAGAGCAAATATGGTTACCCAAGTCATTCTCCCGCGCATCCTGCAAATCGGTGAAGGTGCCTCGCAACAGCTGCCGAAAGTACTGGCGAGCCTGGGCTGCAGTCGTCCGTTAATCATCACCGACAAAATGATGGTCAAACTCGGTTACACCCAGACCATTCAGGACTGCCTGGCTGCCAGTGCACTGTCGGCCGACGTGTTTGATGACACAGTGCCAGAACCCACGGTCAGCTCAATACAGGCGGGTGTTGCCAAAGTTCGCGACGGGGATTACGACAGCATCATCGCCCTTGGCGGCGGTAGTCCCATCGACAGCGCGAAAGCCATCAGTATTCTGGGTAAATTTGGCGGTACCATGCGGGACTATAAGTTTCCGCGCATCGTCAATGAACTGGGCTTGCCCATCATTGCCATACCTACCACCGCGGGTACCGGTTCGGAAGCTACCCGGATGACCATCATCACGGACGAGTCCAACGATGAAAAGATGATGTGTATGGGTGTGGGTTTTATGCCCGTGGCGGCACTGGTTGATTTTGATCTGACCCTGAGCCTGCCCAAGCGCACCACCGCCGATACCGGCATTGATGCCCTGACGCACGCTATGGAAGCTTACGTCAGTCGCAAGGCGAGCCTGTATACCGACGGCCAGGCAATTGCGGCAATGCGCTTAATCGGCCCGAACCTGCGGCGCGCGTTCCATGATGGCACCGATAAAAATGCTCGCGAGCAGCTCATGCTGGGTTCCACTCTGGCGGGCATTGCTTTTTCCAACGCTTCGGTGGCTCTGGTGCATGGCATGAGCCGGCCTATTGGCGCGGCTTTTCATGTGCCTCACGGCTTGTCTAACGCCATGTTGTTGCCTGCGGTCACCGAGTTTTCCATTCCTGCCGCCGCTGAGCGTTATGCCGACTGTGCCCGTGCTATGGGGGTTGCTTCGGAACAAGACAGCACCGACGTCGCCAACAGCAAACTGATGGCGGAGCTTTATGCCTTGAATGACAAACTGGAAGTGCCGACTCCGGAAATGTTCGGTATCGATCGCGCCGAATTTTTCCGGCTGTTGCCGACCATGGCAGAGCAGGCGCTGCAGTCCGGGTCGCCGGGAAACAACCCCCGTATTCCCAGCGCTGATGAGATTATCGAACTTTACAAAAAGCTCTGGTAACACCAGCAGCCAACCACCGGTTATCTAACAACAACTGACGCACCCGCTGGGTGAACACACATTGAGGACAAACTATGAACACTGTAGGACATTTGATTAATGGCCAGATGGTTGCCGACGAAATCCGTACGCAACCTGTTTTTAACCCTTCCACCGGTGAGGCTTCACGGCAGGTTGCGCTGGCGTCCAAAGCCACGGTAGAGCAGGCCATTGCCGCGGCAGAAGCCGCCTACCCAGCGTGGCGCGCGACTCCGCCGATCAAGCGTGCCCGTATCATGTTCCGCTTCAAGGAACTGCTTGAGCAGAACGCGGATCACATTGCCCGGCTGATAGGTGAAGAACACGGCAAGATCCAACACGATGCTCTGGGTGAGCTGCAGCGCGGGATCGAAAATGTGGAGTACGCTTGCGGCGCTCCTCAATTGTTGAAAGGCGAGCACAGCCCCAGCGTTGGCCCCGGTATTGACACCTGGAGCGAATTCCAGCCGCTGGGCGTCGTGGCGGGTATTACACCGTTTAACTTCCCCGCCATGGTGCCACTGTGGATGTACCCGATGGCCATCGTTTGTGGCAACTGTTTTATCCTGAAGCCCTCGGAGCGTGACCCCAGCTCAACGCTGTTCATTGCCCAGCTGCTGCAGGAAGCGGGTTTGCCCGACGGCGTCATGAACGTGGTTAACGGCGATAAAGAAGCGGTGGATACCCTGCTGACAGACCCTCGCATCCAGGCGGTCAGTTTTGTGGGCTCAACGCCGATTGCCGAATACATCTACAGCACCGCCAGTGCTAACGGTAAGCGTTGTCAGGCTTTGGGCGGCGCCAAGAACCACGCCATCGTCATGCCCGATGCCGACATGGACAATGCGGTGAACCAATTGCTGGGTGCGGCATTTGGCTCCTCCGGCGAACGTTGCATGGCGTTGTCGGTTGCGGTTGCCGTGGGCGATGCCGCCGGCGATGCTCTGGTTGCCAAGATGGCTGAGGCCATGAAAACCCTTAAAGTGGGGGCGTACAGCGAATCCAGTAATGACTTTGGTCCCGTCATTACTGGCCAGCATCGCGACAAGATTGTGGGCTATATCAATAGCGCCGAGCAGCAGGGCGCGCGTATTGTGGTGGATGGCCGGGAACAGGTTGTTGCCGGCCACGAAAACGGCTTTTTCGTCGGTGGTACGCTGATTGATCAGGTCACTCCCGAGATGACCAGCTACCAGGAAGAAATTTTTGGGCCAGTGCTTCAGGTGATGCGCGTCAACACCATGCAGGAGGCTATGGATCTGATCAACGCCCACGAGTACGGCAACGGTACCTGCATCTTTACTCGCGATGGCGAAGCCGCCCGTTACTTCACCGACAACATCCTAGTCGGCATGGTCGGTGTTAACGTACCTCTGCCAGTGCCGGTGGCCTATCACAGCTTTGGGGGCTGGAAGCGCTCCCTGTTTGGGGACTTGCACGCCTACGGACCGGATGGAGTGCGCTTTTACACGCGTCGCAAGGCGATCACCCAACGCTGGCCGTCCGCCGGAGTGCGTGAGGGCGCTGAGTTCTCGATGCCAACGATGAAGTAAGCGTTCAGAGCTATAGGTTGCTCATCATAAGTTGATTATTGGCGGTGTACTCATGAAGTGAGTCACCGCCTTTTTTATGTCTGGAGCGATGCTGGCATTACAGTGAGTGATAAAACAGAATAGGACTCTTAACTATAAAAAAGTTGTGGATCATGAAAAAGAGGCTCCCACCGTTAAACTGGTTGCGGACGTTTGAAGCCGCAGCGCGCCACCTGAACCTGACCCAGGCTGCAGTTGAATTGAACCTGACTCAGGCTGCGATCAGTCAGCATGTGAAGGGCCTCGAATCTCAGCTCGGTACGGACCTGTTTCGGCGATTACCCCGGGGCCTGGAATTGACGGACGCCGGCAAGGCGTATCTGCCGGTGGTGCATGAGTGCATCAGACGGCTTACCACGGCGACGGATGAAATTTTCGGTCAGGGTAAAACCCGCTTACTGACCGTCAGAACGAATCTTGTATTCTTCACCACCTGGATAGCTCCCCGATTTGCGCGCTTTCGCGAGAGACATCCGGATGTGGGTGTGCGTTTTACCAGCAATATCTGGCTGGACAACAGCACGCACGATTCCGATATGGAAGTCCGCTACGGGAAGGGGGACTGGCCGGGCTTTGACGCGGACCGATTGAGCTGGGATGAGCTGTTTCCCGTCTGCAGCCCCCAGTTGGCAAGCAATCTCGGAGATATCGATTCCGGGGGGCTGGAGGCTTTTGAACAACTGAGTAAACAGACACTGCTACACGTTATCGGTTATGAGGAAGGTTGGGGCCATTGGCTCGATCAAGTAGGTTTGTCTGATATCCGTTTTTCACAGGAAATTCAGTTTGATACTTTAATTTCTGCGCTGACGGTGGCGAAGCATGGGGATGGCATCGCCCTCGGAAGGACCAGTCTGGTTGAAGACATGATCGGTAAAGGCATACTGACAGCGCCGTTTGCACAAAGAGTACCGACGGCTGAAGCGTTCTATCTGGTGCGGCCGTCCAATAAATATATTCATCCCCACGCTGAAATTTTTCGTGGTTGGCTGATGGAAGAGGCTGAGCGGCGGCCGGGTCCCCCTCTGGCAGGATAGTTGGCACTACTTAATTTTTAACCAGTTGGGCACAGCCAAACAAAAAGGCCCTACGCTCTCACGTAAGGCCTTGAAAAATATGGCGCGCCCGACAGGATTCGAACCTGTGACTCCTGCCTTCGGAGGGCACCCCGTTAGACGGTTTTAACTGGCCGGCCTCGCCTTAAATCGGTGTAAGTCGTTGCTGCCTATGGGTTTTGTCGATGTGCGCTTGTCCAAATTAAAACAGTTAAGCTCACATAACGACCTGTAGTTTGGGCACAGCGTGAGATTTTTGGATCGCCCGAATATGACCCTTGGTTGCTGAGGAATTGGAAGGTTGTTCGGTGTGGGCCGGCCCCGATTTTAGCATTGTCAGATTGGAGTTGAGAGTCTGGGTGTCTCGGATAGTTGACTCCAACATGCCAATCTCCAGCACTACGACTTAGCTTAGCCTCCGACTTTGATTTTCAATGTACAGATCGCGGGGTCTATTAATGTGAGTTGCATTCAATTTTAATAGTTTTTCCCGATCTTGCGCGATGAGCGCTTCGATCATTTCAAAGTGTTCCTTGGATGCTTTGTCTCTGTATTCCGCATTAAAGAAACCTCGTGATCTCATAGGGTGGCTCCTCCAAGCATATGAGCCGATAGCTTCAACTAAAAATTTATTTCCACAAGCGTTAAAAAACACATCATGAAACTCGTTGTTAAGCCGAAAAATATTTTTTAAATCAGCTAACTGACATGCTTTTATATGCTCTTCATTTAGCCGTTGTAGTCGATCAATTACCTCGGAAGGAACAGGAAAAGTTATGCGAGATATTGCTTGAGACTGCAGCGCATGGCGAATCTCATACAGATCGATGACTTCTTCCGTTGTGTAATCTCGAACTCGAGTACCTTTGTGCCTTTCCTGGCAGGCTAGCCCCACTTGAACAAGTTCTTCCAAGGCCTGACGCACTCTGTGCCGCGTTGCACCGAAGCGGCTCATCAGCTCATCTTCGATTAGACGTTCACGAGGGTGTAGTTGTCCGAAAATAATTTCGTGCTCTAAGACCCCAACTATAGCGGAGACAGTTGGAGGCTTGGCTGTCGATTTTGAAGCAGAGTTTTTTTGGTTTGTCATAGTCTCATGGTATTTGGGGTGTTGACTGAACTCAATAGAGTATGCTCTTATTGTAAAAATTATCGATAATAAGTTCAATAAGGAAGTTTGCTCATGAAGAAAGCCCCATTTGATCAGATGCTCATTGGCTGTGGTGCTGGCTTTTCGGGCGACCGAGTTGATGCGCCTGGCCCCGTTGTTGATCACCTGATTGCTGATGGTCGCCCAGCAGTTTTGATGTTAGAGACGTTGGGTGAGCGTACGCTCGCTCTGGCACAAAAGGCCCGTCGGGCGGATCCTGAGAAGGGGTATGAGCCTCTACTTTCAGACCTTTTGGAGCCAATTCTGGGCAAGTGCTTAGATGCCAATATTCCTATTGTCGGTAATTTCGGTGCAGCAAACCCGAGCGCAGCTGCAAGACTCATACATGACATCGCTAAAGCTAAGGGGCTAAGCCCCCCCCGGATTGCGGTTGTTGTAGGTGACGATCTACGTGAACGTATACAGGAGATGGAGTTAATCCCCTGGGAGGGGACACCTCCCGGATATCAACTATCAAAAGATAAAATTGTCGCAGCAAACGCGTATCTCGGAGCAGCTCCTATTGCTAGAGCCCTTTCGGAAGGCGCCGATGTGGTAGTCACGGGTCGCGTGGCTGATCCCGCCTTGGCATTGGGCCCACTGATCTATGGTCTTGGTTGGCAGCTTGACGACTGGGAGCGTATGGCCATTGGCACAATGGCTGGGCATCTTCTCGAGTGTGGTTCGCAGATCTCTGGAGGCTACTTCGCGGATCCAGGGTATAAGGATGTCCCAGACATGGCCCGCATTGGTTTTCCTATAGCTGAAATACATGCTGATGGACGGTTGATAATGACGAAAGCTGATGGCAGCGGAGGACGAGTGGACGCCCGGACGGGCCGTGAACAGCTGCTTTATGAGGTACATGACCCATCAGCCTATGTCACCCCAGATGTCATAGTGGACTTGTCTGCGGCTGAAATTATTGAGCTTGGTCTAAACCGAATCGAGCTAAAGGGAGTTCGTGGCAAGCCGGCAACTGAAACATATAAAGTTACTGTAAGCCTTTCTGGGGGATGGCTCGGTGAAGGTGAAATTTCTTATGCCGGTCTAAATTCAGGTGCTCGCGCAAGACTCGCCGCAGATATTATAGAAGAGCGTCTCAAAATACGTGGATTGAACGTGCGTTCGCGTATTGATCTTATGGGTGCTGTTAGCATTTTTGATAGTGACGACTCATTTCTCAGACAGAAAATGGATCTTTCGTCGCATTCCGACTTGCGTTTACGTCTTGCAGTCGAAGCCGATGATCGACAGACAGTAGAGCGTGCGACACAGGAAGTTCTTGCGCTGCTATGTTGCGGACCAGCGGGCGGCGGTGGCGCACGTCGCAACCATGTAGAGCGGATACACACGGTTTCTTACCTAATTCCCAAGTCCTCGATCCAAGCCAAGGTGACGTTCGCATGAGCAAAGCACTTCAAAACTCGTCAACGGATCAGTTGGTCACTGTTGCTCTCCATACTATCGCTCATGCACGCGCCGGAGATAAGGGGGAGCGTTTAAGCATCTGTCTCTTTGCATACAACCCTGACCTTTACCCATTCATTCAGAATCAAATTGACGAAAGCAAGGTTTATGAACATTTTTCTCATCGGGGAGTATTTGAAGTGCGCCGGTTCTTGCTTCCTAAGCTAGGTGGTATGAACTTTGTTATTGATGGAGCCCTTGAGGGCGGTGTTAACGGAAGTTTAAACCTAGATGGGCACGGAAAGTCTTTGTCGTTTCGTCTTCTTGAACTAGAGGTTGCAATTCCCAGCACCCTTCTGAATGGTGGTAAAAGTCATGAATGATACTCATGTTAAAAGTCTGTCAATCTTACCATTGGGGCGACTCAAGTTAGAGCAGTCGGTCCTAACGTATCGCGAGGGCGTTGGGCTTCCAGTCGAAGTCCCTGTTACCGGTGCTTTTGTCGAAATGAGTGACGGCGAGCACATTCTATTTGATACCGGGATATCTCCATGTGTGCTTGAGGGACAGAGCCATCTTCCTGAAAGACTGAAAAACCTGATTGCGAGCTTCGACCCTGAAGATGATATTCGTTACCGCTTAAACCAGTTGGGTTATAAACCAGAAGATGTCGCTATTGTGGTTAATAGTCACTTGCACTGGGATCATTCTGGAGCGAACCATCTTTTTCCTGATGCTCGTTTTGTTATGCAGGATCGTGAAGTGCGCTTTGCCTCTCGTCCGGATCCATTTGTTCAAAGGGTTTATGTATCAAATCAATACGAGTCAATTAAAACACTTGATGTGCTCCAAGGTGATCAAATCCTGAAACCGGGTGTAGCGCTCATGACCACTCCTGGACACACGCCAGGTCACCAGTCGATGTTAGTTCGGCTTCCCTCTGGGCGAGTCATGATTTTGACCGGTGACGCCGTATTCTGTCCTGCCAACTTTGACCCAGCTGTCCCTCCAGGCAACGCGCATACGCCGGCTGAAGCCGTGTTAACAATACAGCGAATCAAAATGCTTGGTGAATTTTTAGATGCAGGGATTGTCATCTGCCACGATCCAGGCCTCTGGGAGGCATGGAAGCCCTGCCCATATAAATATACTTAAATTTAAGTAACGATAATTATAATGATCATCAAATAGTAAAACAAAAAGGAAGCCGACATGAAAAAGATTGTAAAACCAATTCTAGTAGCAGCCGTGACCGTTATTTCCGCCGCGCAAGTTTATGCTGATGGGCCCAAGAAGCTTGATGTCGCATCGACTTTTGGTACCAATAATTTCTTAGGCCAGGTAGCTGTTGAACTTGGTAACAACATATCAGTCGCGACGGGCGGAGATGTCTCCCTTAAGGTTCATGAGCCGGGAGACCTGGTTCCTGCATTGGAAGTCTTTACCTCCGTTTCAACGGGGGCATTACCTGCCGGTTGGGACTGGGTAGGATACTGGTCTGATATTGTGCCTGTGACCAAACTCTATGGTTCCCTTCCCTTCGGTCCAACGCCTGAAGTCTTTTCTGGTTGGATGTGGGAGGGAGGTGGTTTAGAAATTTTGCAGAGCGCTTATGATCCATACAACGTCAAGGTATTGCCATGTTTGATGAACGCTCAAGAGACGGCTGGCTGGTTTAACAAAGAAATTCAGTCTAGTGCTGATTATAAAGGACTAAAGATGCGCATCTCCGGTCTCGGCGCAAAAGTGATTGAGCAGCTCGGAGCGTCTCCGCAGCTCATCCCTGGAGCCGAGATTTACACTGCGCTAGAACGTGGTCGAATCGACGCGACTGAGTTTGCGAATCCTTTAGTAGATATCAATATGGGGTTCGACGAGATAGCAAAGTACTACTACTTCCCCGGCTGGCATCAGTCTGCGAGCTGGATGTCTCTGATAATCAATAAAGACATTTGGAATGAATATGATGAGCTCGCACAAAAGCAAATAACCTTAGCCTGTAAGGCAACGCTGCAGCGGTCGATGGCTGTAGTTACCGCCGAAAATATGAAAGCGCTTAACAAATTAAAAGATAAAGGTGTTGATGTCCGCCGCTTGCCAGAGCCGGTAATCCAGGATCTTAAAAACGCTTGGGGTGAGGTGCGCCAGCAGGAAATTAAAGACAACCCTCTTTTCGCAAAAGCATATAAGTCTCTTATGAGCTATCAAGCGCTAGTCAAAGAATGGGACGAATTACAAGAAATGCCTCGTGACAGTGAGGACTAAGGCAATGCGTGCTGTTCTGAGCTTCGTGCTCGCAGCCGAATACTACACCGCGGGCTTTGCCCGCGGTGGGGCGTGGCTGAGCCTTATCACCGTGATAGTAGTAATTGTCAGTGTGATAGGCGCGGCACTTGGCTGGAATGAAATTGCTGTATGGGATACGGACATCCTTTTATTTGGAAATCAACTCACGATGACTGGCATGGGAGAGCTTCAGTGGCATATTTTCGCAGTGCTCGTAATGTTTGGAGGCCTCCAGGCGTTGCAGGAGGATGCACATGTTCGGGTTGACTTCATCTATCAAAGTTTGAAACGGCGGCAGCGGCTGGCAGTGAACTTGATAGGACATCTGTTCCTTTTGATGCCATTCCTATTTGTCATAATCGATCGTTCAATTCCATCGCTGCAACTAGCTTGGCTTTCGGATTCTGGCTCCGACTACGGTGGTTTACAGGACAGGTGGATTGTAAAAGCAGCGCTTCCGATCGGCTTCCTACTCATCTTGGTTCTAACTATTTTTCAAGCTATCGAAATGGCGATAAGGCTCCTATATCCAAAGCTCGATCAAGAATTCGGGGAGCAATGCTAATGGTTGAGTATATTTTACCTATCGCGATGGTTGTCTCTTTGCTTTTGGGCATTTTTAGCGGTTATCCCGTTGCTTTTGTGCTCGGGGGAATTGGCATTCTGTTCATGGTGGTTGGCGGCATACCTATCGCGTACATGGGAGTTGTTGCCTCACGAATAAGTGGTGGAGTTCTAGAAAATTGGCTGCTTATAGCTGTACCACTTTTCATTGCAATGGGAATCCTTTTAGAAAGATCAGGGATTGCTAGTCGACTACTTGTCTCACTTGAAAGACTATGTGGGCGCTTGAATGGTGGGCTCGCTGTAGCTGTTGCGCTTTTAGGAGTTATCTTGGCTTCAAGCACTGGCATTATCGGAGCGTCAGTTGTCATGCTTGGAGTCTTGGCGCTTCCGATGATGTTAAAGCAGGGCTACTCCAAGGCACTCGCTACCGGAGTCGTTGCTGCGTCGGGAACCCTCGGGATCATTATTCCTCCAAGTATCATGTTGGTGCTTATGGGGGCTATTCTGCAGATCTCCGTAGGCGATCTTTTCAAAGCAGCGCTTGTTCCGGGACTTATTTTAGGTGCGCTGTATATAGTTTTTATATTTTTTATTGGATGGCTTCGACCTGGCATGGCACCGCTTCCTGAAGATACGCCGCCTAGCAGTAACATTGCCCATGATGTACTTAAATTATTACGAGATCTTCTTGGGCCGATGTTGCTTGTTGCAGCAGTACTCGGCTCGATCCTAACGGGTATCGCGACACCAACAGAAGCTGCTGCCTTAGGCATGGCTGGTGCTTTCTTATTAGCTGCTATTTTTGGGAAGTTGAGCATTCCAATGCTGCGAGAGGTTATGCATGGGACTGGGTCAAGCACCGGTATGATTATCTTTGTAATGATTGGGGCGACTTGTTTTAGTGCTGTGTTCAAGCGTCTTGGTGGAGACACAATGATTGAAGACATGATCATGGGTACTTCGTTAGGACCATACGGCGTGCTTTTCATGTTGATGGCACTGATATTTATATTAGGATTCTTTTTGGAATGGGTGGAAATTAGTTTTGTAGTTCTACCCCTTTTTGCACCAGTGATTCAAACATTTCAATTTTCCGGCGTAGCTGCGGATGAAATATTGGTGTGGTTCGCAGTTTTGGTTGCGATGAATTTACAAACATCGTTTCTAACACCTCCATTTGGTTACGCTTTATTTTATATTCGAGGAGTGGCGCCTGCTGAAGTGCGTACTTCGGATATTTATCGGGGAGCTATTCCTTTTGTTGCACTTCAGTTGATGGCAACTATTACCCTTATTGCGTTTCCCGGCTTAGCTCTCTATTTGGTAAGAACAATGGGGTAGCGCATTAGAAAATTGGCATCTGTCTCCACACTAAATAATAATCGTTTTCAATAAATCGAATTAAACTTAATAAAAGGAAATTGCTATGACTGAATATCTCAAGCGTGGTCTGGCCGCGGAGTTGCGAGCTGAAGATAATTTAAAAACCCGAAAAACAGTTGAAGACACGTTAGCTGATATTGAGCAGCGGGGCGATGTCGCTGTGAGAGAGCTTTCAGAGCGTTTCGACAAATATTCGCCAGCCTCGTTTCGGCTCACCCAGAGTGAAATTGAATCAATCATTGACCAGGTCTCTGAGCAGGATATGATCGATATACGATTTGCGCATGAGCAGGTTGTGAATTTTGCTCACGCTCAGCGCAACTCAATGCAAGATATAGAGGTTGAGACACTGCCGGGTGTCATTCTCGGTCATAAGAATATCCCGGTTCAATCCGTTGGTTGTTATATCCCGGGTGGTAAGTTTCCGATGGTGGCTTCTGCCCATATGTCTGTCGCAACTGCCAAAGTTGCCGGTGTGCCACGTATTATCGCCGCTACTCCACCGTTTAAAGGTAAACCAAACCCCGCCGTGATTGCAGCGATGCATTTAGGCGGTGCTGATGAAATTTATGTGTTAGGGGGCATCCAGGCTGTTGGTGCTATGGCGATCGGTACAGAGACCGTCGACCCAGTTCACATGATTGTTGGCCCTGGGAATGCTTTTGTTGCGGAGGCCAAAAGGCAGCTTTTTGGTCGTGTAGGTATAGATCTTTTCGCGGGGCCGACTGAAACCATGGTTATTGCTGATGAAACTGTTGATTCAGAATTGTGTGCGACAGACCTGTTAGGGCAAGCGGAGCATGGATACAACTCTCCTGCGGTTCTAATAACGACATCCCGCAAATTAGCTGAAGATACTATGGTCGAGATTGAACGTATCCTTTCGATTTTGCCAACAGCAGACACTGCGCGTAGGAGCTGGGAAGAATATGGTGAGGTTATAGTGTGTGGTAGCCACGATGAGATGTTGATCGTTGCCAATGAGATGGCAAGCGAGCATGTTCAAGTAATGACGGATCGTGATGATTGGTACCTAGAACACATGACTAGCTATGGAGCGCTCTTCCTTGGGCCTCGAACAAACGTTGCCAATGGGGATAAGGTAATTGGCACCAACCACACGCTTCCGACAAACAAAGCCGGGCGTTACACGGGAGGATTGTGGGTCGGTAAGTTCCTGAAGACTCATAGTTATCAACGTGTCACCTCGGATTCTGCTGCGGCCCAGATTGGCTCCGTTGGATCCCGGTTGTGTATGCTTGAGGGCTTTGTTGGTCACGCCGAGCAGTGCAACATCCGTGTTCGCCGGTATGGACAAATTGATGTGCCTTATGGAGCGCCAGCGCCGCTTTGGCGGGAGAAGGTGTGATGCTGCCCCTTACCCCATCTATGCGACTTGATGGTCGGAGAGCTTTGATAACAGGCGCTTCTCGAGGACTAGGATTCGCTGCGGCTGCTGCTCTCGCGGAAGCGGGCGCAGAAGTTGTCTTAGCCGCGCGAGGAGGCGAACAGCTTTCTGAAGCGGTTGAACTTCTCGCGTCAGCTGGCCACAAAGCCACATCTTTACAGCTGGATGTGACGGATATTGCTGCAGTGAGGAAGGTATTTGATGGACTAGGGGCACTCGATATACTTGTTAATTCAGCGGGTATCGCCCGCCATACCCCAGCCGCTGACACGACACTTGATGACTTCGATGCTGTCATGGATGTAAACGTTCGCGCAGCTTATTTTCTGGCGCAGTCTGCAGCACGATCAATGCAAGACCGTGGAGGTTCAATATTGCAGATATCCAGCCAGATGGGGCACACGGGAGGTATCGATCGGGCTGTTTATTGTGCAAGCAAGCATGCTGTGGAGGGGATGACAAAAGCTATGTCGATGGAGTTCGGTCGAATGAATATTCGAGTTAATACGATTTGCCCGACATTTATTCGTACCCCCCTAACCGAATCCACTTTCGCTGACCCAAAAATGAGAGCTTGGATTGAGAGCAAGATTAAACTGGGGCGGGTAGGGTGCGTCGAAGATATAATGGGCGCGGTGACTTTCTTGTGCTCTGATGGCGCTGCCTTCATTACTGGCACTCATCTTCTAGTTGATGGGGGCTGGACGGCGGGATAAGTTAGTGTGACCCGAACTGCCGAGCGGGATTGAATAAATGGTGTCTACTCTTACTTTTCGGTGGGATCTACAACTGCTTGAGATTGTACTTGCTGTGCCCGACAAGCTGTTTTCCAGATTCAGGGCAAAGGTCATAATTTCAGTATTAAGAAAAAGCAGCCCAAAATCTTGGACACACCATGGACCCAATTTGGGAACAGCCAAATAAAAAGGCCCTACGCTTTCACGTAAGGCCTTGAAAAATATGGCGCGCCCGACAGGATTCGAACCTGTGACCCCTGCCTTCGGAGGGCAGTACTCTATCCAGCTGAGCTACGGGCGCATTCGACTGCGACGGCTGTGCGTCAATTTCGAGAGCGCAATCTTACGTGTGCAAGCGGGCACTGTCCAGCCCAGAATCCGTTGCTGCGCTGGCCTTTTCTTATGGGAAAAGAGGTTCCGGGGTAATGCTCACCAGCGCGCCTTCGTTGCTGAACGATACCTCGCCATCCTGAATGGTTACCTGATAATTCATGTTGCGCTCTGCCAGCCCGGCGAGGGTTTCGGTGGATTCTTCGGGCAGGTTGATAATCGTGAGGTTTTTGAAACGGCTCAGCTTATTGTGATGCTTCTCCAGCCATAAAGGCACGGCGCGACCACCGTAAGCGTAGAGAATAACCTGGCGGGAGCGGTTGCAGGCTTTACGTAGGCGGCTTTCGTCGGGCAGGCCCAGCTCAATCCACAATTCAATCTCGTCACTCAGGCTCTTCTGCCAGAGCTCTGGCTCGTCGTCGGTGCTCAGGCCTTTGGTGAACTCGAGCCCCTCGCAGGCGTTCAGTGCAAAGGCCAGCAGGCGAATCATCATGCGCTCGTCATTCTCTGACGGGTGCTGAGCTATAGTGAGCTGATGATCCGCGTAATAGTGCCTGTCCATGTCGGCAATATTGAGCGTGGCTTTAAAGATGGTTGCTTTGAGCGCCATGACCGTCCTGCAGTGGTATCAAGATGTTGGTTTGCGCTAGTGTAATGCAATTCTCCGGATGATGAGCATGACGGCATGTCGATGTTGCGCGGTTTTCTGATATTGGTTCTGTTTTTTCTTTTTGGCGAAGCTTTGCGGCTGGTGTTTTTGATACCGGTCAGTGGCGGTGTGTTGGGTATGATCCTGATGACGTTTACGCTGATGTTGCGGGGCAAGGTAAGCGATGAGCTGGCTTCGTCCAGCCAAGCGCTGATTTCTATCCTCGTGCTGCTGATTATGCCGGGTGTGGTTGGGGTGTTCTTCATGGCATCGCAGTTTTCCGGGCAGTGGCTGGCCGTTTCGGCCGCGTTGCTTCTGGGTACCCTTCTGAGTGTTTTGACAACTCTTCTATTAATGAAGGGCGTGGTGCGACTGTCTGCACGGAGCCAGGCAAATGACTGAGCTTGCGGAACGTCTGATCGCACTCCCTGACATTTTATCTGCCAGCCCGATATTCGCCATCGGGCTCACCTTGTGTGCATTTTTTGCCGGCAACTGGCTGTTTGCACGCATTGGGCGGCCTCTGTGGATGCCGCCGGTGGTGCTCTCGGCCGTGATGTTGGCGACGGTGATTGCTGTGTTGTCAGTAGACTATGTTCGCTATCAGGAGGGTGCACTCTGGATAACGGTGTTGCTTGGCCCCGCCACGGTGGCTTTGGGGATTCCGCTGTATCAGCAGATTCATCATATCCGGGCCATGTGGATCCCGATTGTGGTCACACTGCCGCTGGCGGCCACAATGGCAGCGGTTTATGCGGTTTTGATCGCCTGGGCGATGGGTGCTACGCCGGAAGTGCTGGCATCGCTTGCACCCAAGTCGGTGACCGCCCCGATTGCCATAGGCATTACCGAGCAGTTGGGTGGGTCTGTGCCGCTAATGATGGGCGGCTTGTTGATAACCGGTGTGGTTGCGACGCTGTTTGTTGATCTGCTGGCAAAGTGGTTACCGGTCGAAGATGATCGCATCCTCGGATTTGCCCTGGGCCTCAATGGCCACGCGATTGGCACGGCCAGAGCGTTTGAGATCAGCCATACCGCTGGTGCTTTTGCCTCTCTGGGTATGGGGCTGACGGGCGTTTTTACCGCACTTATCCTGCCTTTGGTCTTCCGTCTTTAAAAGCTGGTGGCGGCTGCGTCAACAGGCCGTCATTCAGTTCACGAATAGCCGCAAGTTGTAATTTCGATTGCCGTACGTAGTTTCCGGGACTAGTTTCTATGGTAGACGTCCGGCGCGCCTGGGCACTGATGTGTCTTGGAAAGTGCCGTAAAAATTCGTAAAACAACGACGGAAAACATAATGAAAAAACTACTTGCAGCTATCGTCGGGACCATGGCGCTGGCCACAGCTCCTGTTGCCCTGTCTGGCGAGGCGACAAAAGAGCTTAAAATGGCGTATGACGCCGATCCGGTCACCCTCGATATTCATGAGCAACTCTCCGGGGGCATTCTGCAGCTGTCTCACATGTCGTTTGATCCGCTGGTGCGCTGGACGAAAGATCTTGGTTTCGAGGCCCGTCTGGCTGAAAGCTGGGAGCGTGTGGATGATAAAACCATGCGCTTCAAACTCCGTGAAGGGGTTAAGTTCCATTCCGGTAACGAACTCACCACCAAGGATGTGAAGTTTACTTACGACCGTCTGAAAGAAAGCCAGGATTTCAAGGCCATCTTCAAGCCATTCAGTGGCATTAATGTCATTGATGATTACACCTTTGAACTTTTGACAAGCGAGCCATTTCCGCTACTGCTCAATACCGCAACCTACATTTTCCCGCTGGACAGTGAGTTTTATTCCGGCGAGACAGCCGATGGCAAGAAGAAAGACGCCATTCTGAAGCACGGCAACTCGTTTGCTTCCGGCAACTTGTCCGGCACTGGCCCCTATTTGGTCACGTCACGCCAGCAAGGCGTGCGCATGGAATTTGAGCGTTTTGCGGATTATTGGGATGAAGCGTCCCCGGGTAACGTAAAGAAAATCGTGCTGACTCCAATCAAGGAAAACAACACCCGCGTTTCTGCGCTGCTGTCTGGCGGCGTAGACTTCATCGCGCCGGTGCCGCCTACCGATCTCGAACGCATCAGGCGCGACAAGAATTCGGATCTGGTCACCATGAGTGGTACTCGCATTATCCTGTTCCACCTGAATCAGGAGCGAGTTGAGGCGTTCAAAAATTCGAAGGTGCGCCAGGCCATTGCTTTTGCCATCAACCAGGAAGGTATTGCCGCCAAGATCATGAAAGGCTTTGCTACGCCTGCGGCCCAATTGTCGCCGGCTGGCTATCAGGGCCACAACGAATCCCTGAAGCCGCGTTATGACGTAAAAAAAGCCCAGCAGCTGATGAAAGAGGCCGGGTACGAGGATGGCTTTACCATCACCATGATGGCGCCGAACAACCGCTACGTGAACGATGACAAGATTGCTCAGGCCGCCGCAGCCATGCTGGCCCGCATCAACATCAAAGTGGATCTCAAAACACTGCCCAAGGCCCAGTACTGGCCCGAGTACGACAACCGCTCGGGAGACATGATGCTGATTGGCTGGCATGCAGACACCGAGGATTCCGCCAATTTCTATGAGTTTCTGACCTTCTGTCCGGAAGCCGACAGCGGCGCTGGCCAGTATAACGCCGGCAACTACTGCAACCCGGAAATCGATGCGCTGGTTGAAAAGGCAAACGTCGAAACCGATGTGGAAAAGCGCACCGCCATGCTACAGGAAGTGGAACAACGCCTTTACGACGATGCCGCGTTCGTTCCCCTGCACTGGCAGGATCTGGCCTGGGCCAGCAAGAAGAACGTGAAGATCGAGCCGATTCTGAACGTGATGAACTTCCCCCACCTGGGTGATCTGGTCGTAGAGTAAGGGGGAGCTTGCCCCCCTCTCTCCAAACCTCTCTCCCGCAAGGGGAGAGCGGCTTTAATTACTCCTTAGCGGTAAATTCTTCATGTTAGCGTTTTTGGTTCAGCGGATATCCCAAGCCGTGCTGGTCATGTTCGTGATCAGTGTGATCGCGTTTGCCATCCAGGATGGCTTGGGCGATCCGCTTCAGGAAATGGTGGGCATGTCCGTCTCCATGGAGGAGCGGGAAGCTCTGCGTGAGGAGCTGGGGCTGAATGATTCCATGGTGGTTCAGTACCTGCGTTTTGCAGGTGATGCTGTGCAGGGGGATCTGGGCAACTCTTACTTTTACGGCAAGCCTACCCTCGAGGTAATTTTTGAGCACCTGCCAGCTACACTGGAACTCGTGATCGGTGCCAGCCTGATCATCATGCTGTTATCGGTGCCCATTGGCGTCTACGCCGCAATACGGCCACAAGCTTTGTTGGCCAAGTGTTTTATGGGCGTGAGCACCGTCGGGATCTCTATTCCGGTGTTTCTTACGGCCATTGTTCTTATCCAGATATATTCCATCGGCGTGACCGTTGAGTGGTTCCCCTTGGACACCGGCTGGGGTCAGTGGCTGAACGGTGCTTTGAGCACCGAAGGTGGCATGCCGTCCTATGGCCGCGGCGATGATCTTACGCATCTTTTCGGCACCTGGTATTCCGGCTTTTTCTCAGAAGGCGGGCTGATGCATCTGGTGCTGCCTTGCGTCTCACTGGCGTCCATCATGCTACCGCTGTTTATTCGTCTGATACGGGCGGAAATGATGGAAGTGCTGCAAAGCGATTATATTCGCTATGCCCGGGCCAAAGGCCTGAGCGCGGTGCGGATCAATTTTCTTCATGCCCTCAAGAACACCATGCTGCCGGTTATCACGGTAGGCGGTGTGCAGGTCGGCGTTATGGTGGCTTATACGATTCTCACAGAAACCGTTTTCCAGTGGCCCGGCGTCGGGCTCATGTTTCTGGAAGCCATCACCCGCAGCGATATTCCCCTGATTGTTGCCTACTTGATGGTTGTTGGCCTGATTTTCGTGATCACTAACACGCTGGTGGATCTGGTTTACGGGCTGGTGAACCCCACGGTGAAACTGACAGGTAAGAAAGCATGACAACAGTGACGCTTTCCCGCTGGAATCGCTTTCGCGACTCCTTTCTCTGGTATAGCTTCAAACGCGACAAGGTAGCGATTGCCAGCTTTATCGTGCTGCTTCTGATGGTGTTTGCAGCCGTTTTTGCGCCTCTGTTCGCGCCGACAGATCCTTACGATCTGGCGCAGATCGATATCATGAACTCGGAGCTGCCGCCGGTGGGTATGCCGGGGGCAGACCTGGCGTTCCCTCTGGGTACGGACGCCCAGGGCCGGGATATGCTCTCCACCATTCTTTATGGCACCCGCGTGTCTCTGCTGATCGGTTTTGGCGCGGTGGTACTGCAAGCGGCGCTTGGCATTCTGTTCGGGCTGCTGGCAGGCTATCTGGGTGGTCGGGTGGATTCCATCCTGATGCGCATCGCCGACGTTCAGCTTTCGTTCTCTACCCTGATGGTTGCCATTATCGTAGGCGCGGTCTTCAAGGCCAGTTTTGGCAATCTGATGTTTGGTGAGATCGCCATTTATATGCTGATATTCATTATCGGTATTGCCGAATGGCCGCAGATTGCACGCACCGTGCGTGCCTCCGTGCTGGCGGAGAAAAAGAAGGAATACGTGGATGCCGCCAAGGTGATGGGCTTTCGCACCAACCGCATCATGTTCCGGCATATTCTGCCCAATACGCTTTCTCCGATTTTTGTTATCGCCACCGTACAGATCGCCAACGCGATTATTTCCGAAGCGGCCCTGTCGTTCCTTGGGCTTGGAATGCCGGAAACCCAGCCGTCGCTAGGCTCACTGATCAAATCCGGTTTTGACTACATCCAGAGCGGTTCCTGGTGGATTACCCTGATTCCCGGCCTGGTGCTGGTCGTGCTCGTACTGGTCATCAACCTTCTGGGTGACTGGTTGCGGGATGTTATGAACCCACGGCTGTACAAGGGCTAGAGAAACAAGGGCAAGAGAACCATGAAAAGCGATACACCACTGCTGGAAGTAAAAGATCTGGATGTCCGGTTTGCCGTGCGCGGCGGCGACCTCACGGCTCTTCGCGGTATCAGCTTCAGCCTCGACAAGGGCGAACGGCTGGGCCTGGTGGGGGAGTCTGGCGCCGGTAAATCGGTAGCGGCTTTCTCGATTCTCAACCTGATTGCGCGCCCGGGTTATATCGCCAGTGGGCAGATTTTGTTTGAAGGCCGGGATCTGGCGGCCATGAGTGAGCGCGAGCTGCGGAAAATTCGCGGTAATCGCATTGCCATGATTTTCCAGGATCCAATGATGACGCTTAACCCGGTGCTGAGCATAGGCACTCAGATGGTGGAAGCCATCAAGGCGCATCGCCGGGTCAGCACGAAAGTAGCGCGGGATATTGCCTTGAGCAAGCTGCGCAAGGTACAGATCCCCTCGCCGGGAAAACGGCTTGATCAGTATCCTCACGAGTTGTCGGGAGGTATGCGCCAGCGGGTGATTATTGCCATTGCCTTGCTGCTGGACCCGGAAATTATCGTTGCCGATGAGCCTACCACCGCGCTCGATGTCACCATACAGGCGGAAATCATGGCGCTGCTGCTGGATCTGTGTGAGCAGGAAAATGTCGCGCTCATGCTCATTACCCACGATCTGGGTGTTGTCTCCCAGGTTACCCAGCGCATGCTGGTGATGTATTCCGGTCGCATTATTGAACAGGGGCCAACGCGGGAGATCATCAACGATGCCCAGCATCCTTATACCCAGGGGCTGATCAATGCGCTGCCGCAAATGGGCGAGCCTGGTGCACGGTTGTTCCAGATTCCCGGCTCCATGCCGTCCCTGAAAAACGTACCCACCGGCTGCCCGTTCCACCCGCGCTGCAATTTCGCCACCGACCAATGCCGGCAAACCATGCCCGAGTACGTGCGCTCCGGCAACGTGGATGTGGCGTGTTACGAGGTCAGCAACCTGATTGAACAGGAGAAAAACATGCAGGAGGCTGAATCATGACCTCCCCACTGGTAGACATTCGCGGGCTGGAAAAGCGGTTTGATTTGTCTGGCAGCGTGCTGGAGCAGATTACCTTTAAAAATGGCCGATTCCGGCGCAAGCGGGAAGCTGTTCATGCCATCAATGGTGTTGATCTGCAGGTACATAAAGGCGAGGCGCTGTGTGTGGTGGGCGAATCCGGCTGTGGCAAGTCCACGATTGCCCGCACGGTTATGGGTTTGTTGTCGCCCAGTGCGGGAGAGGTTAACTACGGCGGCCAGCGCATCGATAATCTGAAAGGTCGGGATGTGCTTCCGTATCGTCGTAAAATGCAGATGATCTTTCAAAACCCTTACGCCTCTCTTAATCCCCGAATGACAATACAGCAGACTCTGGAAGAGCCGATTCATTTTCATCGCCCAGAGTTGGCTCGCAGTGAGGTGCGCAGCAAGGTTCAGGAGGTGATGCAGTCGGTGGGCATAGACCCGGATTGGGGCAGCCGTTTTGGTCACGAATTCTCCGGCGGCCAGCGCCAGCGTATTGCTATAGCCCGTGCGCTGGCGGTAGACCCTGAATTCATCGTGGCGGACGAGCCCATCTCTGCACTGGATGTGTCTATTCAGGCCCAGGTGCTGAATCTGCTGATGGATGCCCAGGAAACCCGCAACCTGACCTACCTGTTCATCACCCATGATCTTGCCGTGGTAGAACACTTCGGTACCCGGGTGGCGGTGATGTACCTCGGGCGGGTGTGTGAACTGGCAGAGACCAAAACGCTGTTTGCCGAGCCACGGCATCCCTACACTCAGGCGCTGCTCTCAGCGATTCCCAAGCTGGAAGACGCCAGGCCCAACTACATTCGGCTACAGGGGGAGGTACCGACGCCGGTTAATCTGCCGTCCGGCTGTGTGTTCCATGGTCGTTGCCCTTATGCCAATGAACGTTGTCGCCAGGAAATACCTCAGATGATCGCCACAGATGGTGGTGCGCAGGTTGCCTGCCATGCGGTGGAAGAGGGGCGGTTGTAAGAGGCCGGCTATAGGCTATGATGCGCGCAGTTGAGTAGCCTTTTTAAAAACCGTCAATCCTTACCCGCCATTCGCTGGGGAGCCTATGGAAATACGTTGGCTGGACGACTTCATGGCGCTGGCCCGCACGCGCCATTTTTCACGTGCCGCCGAGCTGCAGCACGTGAGTCAGCCCACATTCAGTCGCCGCATCAAGTTGCTTGAAGAATCCATGGGTGCCACCCTGATTAACCGTCAGACTTTGCCACTGTCTTTGACACCGGCTGGTGAACGGTTTTTTGAGCTTTGCCAGCGGGTGACCCGTGACGTGAGGGAGGTTCGGAGCCAGATTGCTGATATGGAAGCGGAGGTGTCTGCACGTATCAGTGTGGGCTCTACCCAAGGACTTTTTTCTCATTTTTATCAGGGTTGGGCCTGTGATGCCGGCGTTGCTGACCGCCTTCAGCTTAACCTCAAGGCGACGAGCTGGGTGGGAGAGCGGTTTCTGGATGCTTTGGACGGTGGCGAATGCGATCTGGTTCTGTGTTACTGGCATCAGGATTTACCTTGGAGTGACCGCCTGACCCGGGGGGAATACGAATCCATCACGCTTGCCCGCGAATGGCTGGTGCCGGTGAGTGTTGTGGCGGACAATGGTGAGCCTCGATTCCCCCTGCCGGGAGCCTCAGGCCAAATAGTACCGCTGATTGCCTATCACTCCCGGGGCTTTCTGCAGTCCGCCATTGAGGCGCACCTGTCGCGCAGCAAAGAGCCCGTAAACCTCTTGCCACTGAACGAGAATACCCAGTCGGCAAGCATCAAAGCGCTCGTGAAGCAGGGCTTTGGCATGGGCTGGTTGCCCAGCCGGATGACGGAAAAGAGCGAGCACTTTGGTAGCCTTACGCGGGCCGGCGACGAGCGCTGGGATGTGCCCTTGGACATCCGCCTGATCCGCCTGCGGGACCCACGTTCAGACGACCTATTAACCCTCTGGAAAATACTGGAAAACCAACATGCCTGACACCGATCTGCTATCCCTTCAGATTGATCATATGGGTATTCTGCAGAGCCGCTATGAGCAGGTTCTGGAAGATCACGGTTATGACGGCCTGCTGATCAGTTCCGGCGCCGCCCCCATGCGTTATGGCGATGATCAGTCCTGGCACTTTCAGGGCTATGGACCTTTCCTGCATTGGACGGGACTTGCCGGCTTTGAACACGCCTGGCTGCTGATCCGCAAAGGCCGCAAGCCTTTGCTCTCGCTATATCAGCCGGTTGATTTCTGGCACGCGAGCCTTGAACTGGCGCAGGAGCCCTGGCTGGAAGAGTTCGAGCTTCGTTTCAGTGAAAGCCGCTCGGCGCCTGAACTGAGCGGTGTCAGCCAACTCGCGGTTATCGGTGATCCGTCTTTGCTGGTAGATCTCCCTGGTGACGAGAACCCGGGCGCACTTCGCGCTGCGCTCGATGAAACCCGGGTGCACAAGACTGCCTACGAAATTGCCTGCTTGACACACGCCAACAAACTGGCAATGGCCGGGCACCACGCAGCCTGCGATGCATTTCTGTCCGGTGCCAGTGAGTTTGAAATCAGTCTGGCGTATCAGCGCGCAACGCAGCAGCGTGAGGCCGATGCGCCTTATCACAGCATTATTGGGGTAAACGAGCACGCTGGCACGCTGCATTATCAATATTACGACACAGCGCCCCCCACAAAATCCCGGAGTTTGCTGATTGATGCCGGCGTGCGTTATCGAGGCTATTGCTCAGACATTACCCGCACCACCGCGGGCGTTGGGGAGGGGCGATTTGCCGCACTGGTGCAGGGGCTTGAACAGCTGCAGTTCCGGCTCTGCAAAATGGTGGCGCCGGGCGTTGATTACGTAGACATCCACCGCAAAACGCACCTGGGTATTGCAGCACTGTTGAGCGCGACAGGGCTGGTCAGCGGCCTGAGCGACGAGGAAATGGTGGCCGAAGGGGTGACCCGAGCCTTTTTCCCTCACGGCATCGGGCATTTCCTGGGTGTTCAGGTACACGATGTTGCCGGCAAACCGGTTCCGTCGCCTGCCGATGCGCCTTTTTTGCGCCTGATGCGCACGCTGGAACCCGGCATGGTGGTGACGATCGAACCGGGGTTGTACTTCATTTCCTCCCTTCTGGAGCCTTTGTTGTCTGGCCCTTTTGGGCGTCATATTAGTCGCCCGTTACTCGATGAGTTACAGGGATGTGGCGGAATACGCATAGAGGACAACGTGGTGGTAACGGATTCAGGCTGTCGAAACCTGACCCGGGAATCCGAGGGCTGAAACAACCTTTTGCACAAAATTAATACGATAGGGTTGCAATCAGGGATGCTAATGACAATAATTATCACTAACATTGTTGTCGTTGGTGGAGTTGCGTTATGTATGTATGCCTTTGCCACGGAGTCACAGACAGGGACATCCGTGAAGCTGCAGAAAACGGTGTTTCTTCCATGCGTCAGCTCGGAAAAGAGCTTGGCGTAGGCACCCAGTGCGGGCGTTGCGCCTCCATGGCGCGCGGCATCCTGCGCGAAAGCCAAACACCGGATTACCTTGCGCTGGCAAACATGCTGGCAAGCCCCGCTTGACGCGCCCGGCGTTTATTTCCTTTCCGCAATTTTGTAATTCGCCTTAAAGCGCTATCCTTGTAGGGTGACAAGAGAACCACTTGGAAAACCGAGAGGGTTTTCTGAACCCGAACCAATTAGCCAGACAAGCCTTTTGCCTAGAGAAAGTTGTATTGCCCGGCTGACATCAAGGAGTGCTGCAATGAAAGGCGACAAGAAAGTCATCCAGTTTCTGAATAAAGTTCTTGCCAACGAACTGACGGCCATCAACCAGTATTTCCTGCATTCGCGCATGTATAAAGACTGGGGCATCACCAAGCTTGCGGCCAAGGAATACGAAGAATCCATTGATGAGATGAAGCACGCTGATCAATTGATCGAGCGCATCCTTTTTCTGGAAGGCTTGCCCAATCTGCAAGACCTGAACAAGCTGATGATCGGCGAGAACGTTGAGGAAATGATTGCCTGTGACCTCAAAATCGAACACATCGCCCATGTTGATCTGAAAGAAGCCATTGCTTACTGCGAAGAAGTCCAGGATTACACCAGCCGCCAGTTGTTCCGCAGCATCCTCGACAGCGAAGAAGAGCACATTGACTGGCTTGAAACCCAGCTGGAAATGATTAACCAGATGGGCATTCAGAACTACATCCAACTGCAATCTGCCGCAGCGGAGTAAGTACCGACAATGGATCTGTCCTGTTTTAAAGCCTATGACCTGCGCGGCAGTGTGCCTGAGCAGTTGAACCCGGCTTTGGCTGAGCGTATCGGGCGCGCCTATGTGGAAATCACAGGCGCCAAAAAAGTCATTGTCGGATACGACATCCGCCTCTCTAGCCACGAGATCACCGAAGCCCTGAGCTCGGGCCTGATGGCTGCAGGTGCTGATGTGTTCGATATAGGCTTGTGTGGCACGGAGTACGTGTACTTTGCGACCAGCCACTATGGAATGGACGGTGGCATCATGGTCACCGCCAGCCACAATCCCAAAAACCATAACGGCATGAAAATGGTGGGGCCGGAGTCCCGCCCGATCAGCTCCGACAATGGCCTGAACGACATTCGCGACAGAGTGCGAGAGCCATTTTCAGATGCGCCGGTGCAGGGGAGATATGAGCCACTGGAAGTCACCAGCGCCTACATAGACCACCTGCTGGGGTACATCGATGCAGCGGCCCTGGCACCGATCAAGATTGTGGTCAATGCCGGCAATGGCGGTGCTGGTTTGGTGATCGACCAACTTGAAAAGCACCTTCCGTTCGAATTCATCAAAGTGCACTGCCAGCCAGACGGCAACTTCCCCCACGGCGTACCCAACCCCATCCTCGAAGAAAACCGTGCGGCCACGGCCGACGCAGTGATTGAGCACGGCGCCGCAATGGGTATTGCCTGGGATGGCGACTACGACCGCTGTTTCTTCTTCGACGAAAACGGACGTTTTATTGAAGGCTATTACATCGTCGGTTTGCTGGCGGATCAGTTCCTGCGCAAAACCGGCCCCGGCAAAGTCATCCACGACCCCAGGCTGATCTGGAACACCCAGGACCTGGTAGAAGCCGCTGGCGGTGAAGCCATCGAAAGCAAAACCGGCCACGCCTTCATCAAACAGCGTATGCGCGACGAAGACGCCGTATACGGCGGAGAAATGAGCGCGCACCATTACTTCCGGGACTTCGCCTATTGCGACAGCGGCATGATTCCCTGGCTACTGCTCGCCGAACGCCTGTGTCAGTCCGGCAAACCGTTCTCATCCCTCATAGACACTCGTATCGAAGCCTACCCGGCCAGCGGCGAAATCAACCGCACCATCGACAACCCACCCAAGGTAATCGCGGCAATTGAGGAAAAATACGGCGCCGACGCAAAAAGCATCAGCTACGTAGACGGCCTCAGTGTTGAATTCGACAACTGGCGTTTCAACCTGCGCATGTCCAACACCGAGCCCGTCGTTCGTTTGAACGTGGAATCCCGTGCTGACATACCGTTGATGAAAGCGAAAACAGAAGAGTTGCTCGCAGAAATGGAGCAGTTGAATAAATAATTGCTTCAGATGAGATGGCTAGAACCAAAGACGGCGCTAGCCACGTAGTTTGGGGCCGGGGTGCCGGAAGGGAGTTCGGAAACTGTGCGTAGCCATGGATGGCGGAGCCAAGCGTACACGGACGTATTCACAGCGTGTTTTCGAACTCCCTTCCGGCGCCCCGGTCTTGCACTAAACTTGCGGCTAAGCACCAAACTTAAAGCCAGTCGTTCAACATAATCCCAAGCCCAAACCGCTCAATCCGATGATTGTAATCAATCAGACTCTCCCCATACCCGTTGTAATACTGGAAAAACCCCTTAATCGTGTCCCCCAAAGGAAAGCTATAACCAAACTCCAGTGACGTGCGATTATCCGAACGCAGATTGTTCAGCAGCTTCAGAGAAAACGTCCGATCCTCCGTAAGCTTGTAAACAATATTGTAGTTGGCATACCCCAGAAAACTCTCAATGTCCGCATTGTCATCGTCTTTGCTGCTCTCCGGAATGCGATACCAGGGTTGCACAATAAAAAGCCAGCGACCATGAGTAAAGCCAGCGCTTGCAATAATCCGGTTCCAGCTACGTGAACGGGGTTCTGACTGACCGTTGGACTGGTGGTTAATGCCCAGCGCTATGCCGCTCAGTGTCACAGCACCCAGGTTCCAGTTCGCCTGGTGGCGGAGAAAAACCTCGGGTTCGAAATTGGTTTCCCGAAAAGGCGCAGATTCGTCCTGGTTATAAACCTGCCAGAACGAGCGTTGGGTATAACCAAACCATAACGTAGTGCTGTCATCCAGCCAGCCAGTCATCAGGGGAACCTTGAAGCTGATCTGGTATTTGGCCTCCTCGTTTTCCAGGCCGTAGTCATAGCCGGTCGCGCCAACTCTCGGGCTGGTTGGCACCTTATTTGGGTCGTCCATCCAGGTGATTGGCAGGATATAAGTGGGCTTGTGGCTTATGAAACTGCCAGAAAACGAAAACAGTGCTTTCTCAGCGGTCAGGTGCTGGTTGACCAGGTTGGTCATCACACGACTATCGGGATCGTCGTCGCCGGAATCCTCAGCCACTGACCTCTGGGTTTCCCGGTTTGGGGCCAGTGTTTCGGCTGTCAGCTCCGCTTCCTCCACCTGCCGTTCGCTTGCCTGATCGCGGGCCGCCTGTGGATTGTCGAAAGAATCGTAACAGGCCAGGCGCTGAACACCTTCCCGAATCAGGGCGCAGTCCTCAGGGAACGTTGCCTGGCGGTCGTCTGCCTGCGTTGATTCCTGCGCAATTGCCAGCGCCGGCCACAGCAATACAAGCACTGCCGTCTTCAGAACCCAGGCATTGGGGCGTTTGTACATACTCCGAATCTCTCTATGCGGCATTGAGGCTGAGCCAGGTGCTGGCGATACCGTAAACCCAGACGCCGATCAGCGTAATGGCGAGTAAGGAAAAAACAACTTTGTGCCGAAGCTGGTTGGCGGCACTCACCGCCACAATCCAGCGCAGGTACATAAGACCAATGAAGCTCAGGAAAACAGCGAAGCTTGCGAACGCGGGTATCAGCAGCCACGCCGGGTTGATACTATGGCCGGTATCCGTCTGGATCGAGAACCAGCCCATGGATGCCAGCAGCACTGCCAACGCGCTGAACTCTGTGATCAGAAGTGTTTTGCGCAGAGGGTGCGGGAAGGGTTTCTCCGGGTTGTTCATGAATCGAATCCTGAAAGTTCTGGTGTAAGCTGCGACATGGTAACCGTATGTCATGAAAGAGTCTCCACGCTTACGCAATGGCAATAAAAATGGTGGAAATCAATTTATCATTTTGCTATTCGGTTTTTTTGCCGGGGTTCAGTCGCTATAATGCGGCAACCAAAGATTATAACGCTCAAATGCGAGGTGCATTGTGAAGATGAAGAGAGTCCTGGCTGTCGTATTGCTCGGTTTTGGCATTACTGCTGGCGCCGTTATGGCAAGTGTTGAAGATGAAATCCGCGCGCGCATTCAGCCGGTCGGTGAAGTTTGTCTGCAGGGTGATGAGTGCGGTGAAGCCGCTGCTGCTTCTGAAACAGCCAGCTCCGGCCCCCGTTCAGGCAGCGAAGTTTATGGAGCTGTGTGTATGGCGTGTCATACCACTGGCGCTGCAGGTGCACCGGTAATTGGTGACACCGGTGCCTGGGCACCTCGTATCGATCAGGGCATGGATACACTGATCAATCATGCTCTCAACGGCTTTAACGCTATGCCCGCCAAAGGCGGCTGTGCCAGCTGTCCGGATGAGGAAATCGCGGCTGCAGTGGAGCATATAGTGGCAGAGAGCAAGTAAGTCCGAGGTTCCTGCTGTCAAAACCCCGCTGAGTGCGGGGTTTTTGCATTTATAGCCCTAAATCACCAAGTAGAGCGCTCAGTGTCGCCTTGCCTTTTTTCTGGTTGGCCTCGGCATCCAGATCTCCAGTGCCCTCCCAGCGCACGTCGTCCTGGGGAAGTTCGTCCAGGAACCGGCTGGGAATGGTTTCGATCTTTTCCCCATACTGTCTGCGCTGGGCGGCGTAGGTCAGGGTCAAGGTTTCTTTGGCGCGGGTAATGCCCACGTACATCAGGCGCCGTTCTTCTTCGATATTGCCTTCTTCAATGCTGGAGCGGTGCGGCAGAATTTCCTCTTCCAGCCCGAGGACGAACACATGGGGGAATTCCAGGCCCTTCGATGCATGAAGGGTCAGCAGTTGTACCTTGTCGCTGTCGTCCTCCTCTTCGCGCTGTTCCATCATGTCGCGAAGAATCAGCTTGGTGATCGCGTCTTCGATGCCCAGCTCATCCGCTGTGCCCTTACCGTCCTCGAGCATCCGCTGGATCGAATCCACCAGGTACCAGATATTCTCCATGCGGCGCTGGGCCTGTTTTGGCGTGCCGGAGTTCTGGTGCAGCCACTCTTCGTACTCGATGTCGGTGAACAACTGCTTTATCACTGGCACCGGGTTTTCACCGTGCAGGCGCTCACAGGTGGCATCTACCCAGTGGGCAAAACGCCGCAGCCGGTCCAGGCCTTTCTCGGTGACATGAGTTTCTGCGCCCAAGTCACTGAGTGACCGGAAAAGGCTGACGTTGCGAGCGCGAGCGTAATGGCTGAGCTGCTCGAGCGTGCGCGGGCCGATTTCGCGCCTTGGTACATTCACCACCCGCAGGAAAGCGGCGTCGTCATCGGGGTTAATCAGCAGGCGCAGATAGGACATGGCGTCCTTGATCTCGTTTTTCGAGAAAAACGACTGGCCACCCGAGATGCGATAGGGAATCTGGTAGGCCTGCAGTTTCATCTCCAGCAGGCGAGCCTGGTGATTGCCCCGGTAAAGCACGGCAAAATCCCGGAACGCCAGCCCTTGCTTCAGCTTCTGGTCGAGAATCTCGGTGGCCACCCGCTCGGTTTCGGCGTCTTCGTTGCGGCACCGGATAATGCGGATCTCGTCGCCAATGGTATGGTCGCTCCACAGAGCTTTTTCGAAAACATGTGGGTTGTTGGCGATGACCGTGTTGGCGCTGCGCAGAATGCGCGACGTGGAGCGATAGTTCTGTTCCAGTTTTACGATTTTCAGGCTTGGAAAATCTTCCTTTAGCTGCGCGAGGTTTTCCGGCCGCGCGCCCCGCCAGGCGTAAATCGATTGGTCGTCATCGCCAACTACGGTAAACGCAGCACGTTCGGCAACCAGCATTCTCACCAGCTCGTACTGGCAAATGTTGGTGTCCTGGTACTCATCCACCAGCATGTAGCGGATTTTTCGGCGCCATTTTGCCAGCACCTCAGGGTTGTCGCGGAACAGCTGTACGGGAAGCAGAATCAGGTCGTCAAAATCGACTGCGTTGTAAGCTTTCAGGTACTCGCTATAATGTTTGTACACGATGGCAATGCGCTGCTCCCGCTCATCTGCCGCTTTGCTATATGCTTCAGCGGGCCCGCGCAGGGCATTTTTCCAGGAAGAAATGGTCATCTGGACATCGTTGAGCTCATCGCCGGCGTCGGCGCTGGCTTCCCGATGCATCAAGTCCCGTAACAGGGCTTTGGCATCTTCCGCGTCAAAAATGGAGAAGCCGGGGTGGTAGCCCAAGTGGGCGTGTTCTTCCCGGATCATGTTCAACCCGAGATTATGGAAGGTGGATACAATCAGCCCGCGGGCCAGCTTGCGGTCGACAATCCGGCTCACCCGCTCTTTCATTTCGCGGGCGGCTTTGTTGGTGAACGTAACGGCGGCAATGTGCCGACCCGGAATGCCGACATGCTCAATCAGATAGGCAATTTTCCGCGTGATTACGCTGGTTTTGCCGCTGCCGGCACCGGCCAGTACAAGCAACGGACCATCCGTGTAGCGCACGGCTTCATTTTGTCGCGGGTTAAGTTTGTTCACAAATACGCGGCCAGAATAGATTAAGACGGGGAGATTTCTTGGTAAGGCAATAGTCTACACCAGGCTGGCTGTATCTTGTCGATCTATCGGCTATCCTTTTAGCAGAACGGATTGATTACACACACCCATGGATCTTGCTCAATGACCTTGCCACTGGAAAACGTCGGACATGACCAGCTTCGCGTTCTGGTTCTGACACCGGATTATGCCGATTTTCTTTGGCTTGGCGCACTGCTGGCAGGCGACCCTGAAATGAACCCGGATTCAACCTGGTGCCCGGATCTGGTGGATTGTGACGATCTTATCCGCAATGCGAAGTTCGACATTATTATCTGGAACTGTGTTTTCCATGGTGGGTCAGAAACCGCCTTTCTGCAGTATCTGGCGGTTGCCAGTGGTGGCCGTCCTGTACTTGCCTTGAGTGCTGAGGCTTCGGGAGTGCGCGCGCCTGATCTGCTTTCAAGTGGCGCGGCAGATTATTTGAGCCGTCAGGAGCTTGATCACTGGAGCTTTCGCCGGGCAGTGAAGTGTCTTTGGTATCGCGAGCAGTTGGCGAATTCGGCTCACAGTCAGCTTGGTCGCGGCGTTGCAAGAGGTTTTATTAACCGGGATCTGTTCTTCGACAGGCTGCAGCAAGCGCTGCTAAGAGCTCAGCGTGGAAACCAGCGGCTGGCGCTTTTGCATCTCAATATCGATGATTTCCGCAGCATTAATGAGTCTTTGGGCTACCAGAAAAGCGATCAGTTGATGATCCAGGTGGCCGCTCAGGTCCGCCAGGGTCTGCGTCGCGTCGATTCCCTGATGCGTATTGGCGGTGATGAGCTCGCCATTATCATTGAAAAAATAGAAGATTCACTCGATATCACCCGGATCATACGCAAGGTAGTCAACGCCCTTGAAGAGCCGGTAACGATTGATGGCCAAAGCGTTGTTGTCAGTGCCAGCCTGGGTGTGGCTACCTATCCGGAAGCCGGCGAAAGCCCCGAAAACCTTATGCGCAGGGCTAATCGGGCGATGTTTGAGGCCAAACGGGACCCGGGCACCAGTTATCGTTTCTATGATCGCCAGTTGCATATTTCCGCCGGCTATCAACTCCGGCTGGAAGCAGACCTGCGTAATGCGCTCAGGGGCAATGAGCTGGAGCTGTATTACCAGCCAAGAATTGATCTGGCCAGCAATGAAGTGCGTGGCGTGGAATGCCTTTTGCGCTGGAATCATCCGGAGCGTGGGCTGGTGGGGCCAGACGAGTTTATACCGGTCGCAGAACGTAGTGGTTTGATCGTTCCTATAGGGTACTGGGTAATAGAGCAGGCCTGCAAACGGTTGCAGGAGTCTTCAGAGCTTGGTTTCCCGGGGTTGGTATTTGCCGTTAATCTTTCATTCCGGCAGTTCCACGATCGCAAGATGACCGAAACCATATTCCGCATCATCTTCAACGCCAACGTTGATACCAGCCTGTTGGAACTTGAGCTGACAGAAAGTGCCATGATGCACGATCCCGAGTACGCACAGCGTTGCCTGCGTGAGCTCAATCAGTTGGGTATCAGTTTTGCGTTGGACGATTTCGGGACAGGCTTCTCTTCCCTCAGCAATCTCCAGCACCTGCCGATCTCGCTGGTAAAAATCGATAAATCGTTTGTGCAGGCTCTCGGCCAGTCAGCAGATGCGGAACACATAATCCGCGCGATTATTAGCCTGGCTCACAGCCTCCAGATCAGTGTTGTGGCCGAAGGCGTTGAGACCGAAAGCCAGTTGGAGTTTCTGCGCCAGCAACACTGCGATGAAATCCAGGGCTTCTTTTACGCCCGCCCCATGCCCTGGGCCGACCTTGTGCAATTCCTGAACAAGCGTGGCGAGTCCGCTTGCCTGCAACTGTAAGCCGCTGTACCTTTGCTGCTTTATCCGAAACGCATCAGACAGAGGTTGCATGAACAGTATCTCCAGGCGCATTGCTGACGAACTCGGCGTACGCGAGCAACAGGTTAATGCCACCGTCGCCCTGCTGGACGAAGGTTCCACCGTTCCGTTTATTGCCCGATACCGCAAAGAGGTTACTGGCTCTCTGGATGATAACCAGCTGCGTATGCTTGAAGAGCGCCTGCGTTATCTCCGGGAACTGGAAGATCGTCGCGGCACCATCCTCAAGAGCATTGAAGAGCAGGGTAAACTGACCGACGAATTACGCGCCAGTATCCTGAGTGCGGATGCCAAGAACCGCCTGGAAGACCTTTATCTGCCCTACAAGCCCAAGCGCCGTACCAAGGCCCAGATTGCCCGGGAGGCGGGCCTGGAGCCCCTGGCTGACGCCTTGTATGGTGACCCGGCCCTGGAGCCGGAAGCTACGGCTGAAGGCTATATCAACGCCGATGCCGGTGTTGCCGACACCAAAGCCGCGCTCGAAGGTGCTCGATTCATCCTGATGGAGCGCTTTGCCGAAGATGCGGAACTGTTGGGCGAGTTGCGAGATTTGATCTGGCAGCAGGGGAAGCTAAAAGTTACGGTTATTGAAGGCAAGGAAAACGAAGGCGCCAAGTTCCGGGATTACTTCGATTACAGTGAACCACTGAAGAAAGTGCCTTCGCATCGGGCACTGGCAATACTGCGTGGTCGCAACGAAGGCATTCTTGCTTACACACTGGTTGTGGGCGATATCGATGAGGACCGACGCCAGCCACATCCCGCTGAGCAGCGCATTGCTGCCCGTTGGAACATTCGGGATAACGGCCGTGCCGCTGACAAATGGCTATCGGAGGTGGTGCGTTGGACCTGGAGGGTAAAGCTGTCTACGCAGATTGAGACCGATCTCATGGCTCAGGTGCGCGAAGCCTCGGAAACCGAAGCCATCAACGTGTTTGCGGCTAATCTGAAAGACTTGCTGTTGCTGGCGCCTGCCGGGCCGCGCCCCACTCTGGGGCTGGACCCCGGCCTGCGTACGGGTGTGAAGGTAGCGATAATTGATGGCACGGGCCAGGTTGCCGGGCACGGCGCTATCTTCCCTCACGCGCCCAAGAACCAGTGGGACAACTCCATCGAAAAGCTCGCAGCCTGGTGTCGTGAATATCGCATTGAACTGGTTGCCATCGGTAATGGTACGGCATCCCGTGAGACAGAAAAGCTGGTAGGGGATCTCAGCAAGCGCTACCCCGAACTCAAACTGGCGCGCATTGTGGTGAGCGAGTCCGGTGCTTCGATTTACTCAGCTTCCGAGTTCGCATCGAAAGAGCTGCCCGACCTGGACGTAACCATTCGCGGCGCGGTCTCCATTGCCCGCCGATTGCAGGATCCGCTGGCCGAGCTGGTCAAGATCGAACCGAAATCCATTGGCGTCGGCCAGTACCAGCACGATGTATCTCAGGTTCAGCTCTCCCGCAGCCTGGATGCGGTTGTTGAGGATTGTGTTAACGGTGTCGGTGTCGATCTGAACACGGCCTCTACGCCTTTATTGGCAAGAGTGTCGGGTCTCAATCAGACCATCGCGCAGAATATTATCGAATACCGTAATCAAAACGGCATGTTCCGCAACCGCAAGCAGTTGTTAAAGGTTGCCCGGCTTGGTGAGCGCACTTTTGAGCAGGCGGCCGGCTTCCTGCGCATCGCCAGCGGCGAGAATCCGCTGGACCGGTCATCGGTGCACCCCGAAGCCTACGGAGTGGTTGAAAGCATTGCAGCAAAGAATCATCGTAAGGTTGAAGGGATTATCGGCGATGCGGCGTTTTTGCGTGGTCTGAATCCCCAGGATTACGTGACAGACCAATTCGGTTTGCCGACCATCCGGGATATTCTCTCAGAGCTTGAGAAGCCCGGTCGGGACCCGCGCCCGGAATTCCGTTCCGCAAGCTTTGAAGAAGGCGTGGAAACCCTGGGTGATCTTGAGTCGGGCATGGTGCTGGAAGGATCCGTTACTAACGTCACCAATTTCGGTGCGTTTGTGGACATCGGTGTTCATCAGGATGGGCTGGTGCATATTTCTGCGCTTTCCCATACCTTCGTCAAAGACCCCCGTGAAGTGGTCAAGGCCGGGGATATTGTGAAGGTCAAAGTCATGGAAGTGGATATCCCTCGAAAGCGGATTGCGCTGACCATGCGTATGGATGACCAACCAGGCGACAAAGCGGACTCAAGGCGCTCCACTTCCGGGCGCACAGCGGGTGACCAGAATGCCGGTAACCGCAGCGGGCAGCGGGCGGGCAAGTCTTCACCCCGTGGTCAGAGTAAGGGTGCTGATCAAGGCGCTATGGCAGGGGCACTGGCGCAGGCGTTTGCGTCCGCCAGTAAGGATAAGCGTTAAGCGATTTCAACTATTTCCACCAGCCGGCGCCTGCTCACAAGGCAAAGCCGGTTGCAGCAGGAGTCAATCATGGGCGAATCCCGCCATTCTGTGTTCCGCCAGTTCGCAGCCAGCGACTGGAACGGATTTCTGAAAGGGGTAGAGAAAGAAGGTTTGCGCGTGGACCGCAACGGGTTCATTGCACAGACCCCCCACCCTGAGGCTCTGGGCGCTGCGCTTACGCATCCATCCATAACCACGGATTATTCCGAGGCCCTGCTGGAGCTGATCACACCGGTGTGCAGCAGTACGTCCGAGATGCTGGAGTCCCTGCGCAACACCCATCGCTTCGTGCAAAAAAACCTGGGAGATGAGGTTTTCTGGCCGGCCAGCATGCCCTGCGAGCTGGATGGTGACGCCAGTATTCCCATCGCGGAGTATGGCTCGTCCAACACAGGTCAGCTAAAACATGTATACCGTCAAGGGCTGGCGGTGCGGTATGGGCGCATGATGCAAAGCATAGCCGGTACGCACTACAACCTCTCGTTACCGGACAGCTTCTGGGAAATCTGGCAGAGCGCGCTCGGCGACCAGCAAAGCATGAAAGACTTTAAATCCGAGCAATATTTTTGGCTGATTCGTAATTTCCGCCGCAGAAGCTGGTTGCTGATGCTGTTGTTCGGCGCTTCCCCGGCTCTGGATGCGAGTTTTGTTGACGGTGTGCGTCACGACCTCGGTCGATTTGGCGAGCGTAGCTGGTTTGGTGAACATGCTACGTCGTTGCGCATGGGTGATCTGGGTTATCACAACAACGCCCAGTCTTCGTTGAATATCTGTTTCAACAAGCTCAGCACCTACACCCAGACTCTGGAGAGAGCCATTCATACCAATTGGCCTGCCTATGAAGCCCTGGGTACCCAGCGTGATGGCAAGTTTATCCAGATCAATACCAGCGTGCTGCAGATTGAGAATGAGTACTACAGCGCGGTACGTCCCAAACGCACCGCAAAAAGCGGCGAGAAGCCGATTCACGCGCTTGAATCCCGAGGGGTGGAATATATTGAGGTGCGCTGCCTGGACCTCGACCCCTTCTCCCCGGTAGGCGTCAGTGCGGCTCAGGTCGACTTCCTCGATCTCTTCCTGCTGGATTGTTTGCTGTCAGAGTCGCCGCAAATCGACGATGCGGAATGCAGCATGCTGGATGACAACTACAAAGATGTTGTCACCAAAGGCCGCAATCACGAGCTAACGCTGTGTCGGGCTGGTGAACGCACGCCAATCGGTGATGCGGCCACGGAAATACTGGATCGCCTTGAACCGCTGGCAGAAATACTGGACGGCTGGAACGGTGGTGAGGTTTATCGCAAGGCGCTTTCAGCCCAGCAGGAAGTTCTATCGGGCGATAGCCAAGTGCCGTCTGCCCGGGTTATTGACGCCATGCAGGCTTCCGGGCTCGGTCATCGGGACTGGACGATGGACATGGCACTCAGACACCAGAACACACTGCGACAGGAAGGCATGGATGCCAGTGTAGAAGCCGCATTTACCGCTGCTACCAAGGATTCTCTGGCAGAACAGAAGCGAATTGAGGCCTCGGATACCTTGGCATTCAGTGACTTTCTTGAGCAATATCTGCGTTCTTGAGGGGCGTGCTTCACAGAAGTTGAACAAAAGTTTGTCACTTTCTGACGCTGGCGCTAACTTCAGTAGCTTCAGTTACAGGGAGAAGTGCCATGGCAAGGGATATGAAGCCCGGCTGGGGCGTTGAGGCGCTAAACAAAGCCTATCGCCAAGGCTACCTGGCAGCCTCCGTGGGCATGGATAAGCCCCGCTGCCCTTATCGCGGAGACGTTGTCATAGCGGCCTGGGAGGCCGGTTGGGATGATGCAGGTGAAGTTATCCTCGAAGAGCGAGCCACGGGTAACGGTAATGACCTGTTGTCCTGGATCGCCTGAAGCTTCCTGTTTTTAGCTTATCTTTGTCCTATTTTTGTACGACGAATTCGGTAAACAGTACGCCGGTGATGGCTTCGCCGGTTTGCTGCTCTTCAAGCACCCCGTTTATTCTTGATTTTGCCTCTTCGCGCAGTGTCTGCTGGCCTTCCATTGTGGTCAGCTTGTCGGTATCCGTTTGCTCACCAAACAGCATTACAAATTCGTGGCGCAGCCTTGGCATATGAGCCACAACGGCAGTTCGAGTGGTCTGCCGGGAAGCTCGCAAGGTGACTGCTGCTTTCAGATAGGTCAGTTTGCCGCCGGGGCTGCCGACGTGGGTTACGAATGCCGGCTCCATGGGAATATAATCCGTTATGCCTGATTCTTCGATAGTTTCCTCTTCAGCTTCGGCGGCGTCTTCCGCCCAAGCGGTGGGGAGCACTGAGAACAGCAGGAAGATACTCAATAAAACGAATTTTGGCTGAGGTGTCATAAGCTTGCAGTTAGTCATGGTTTAGGGTTTAGTGACAAAATCAGCAGCGTTTCCGCCGGATAAACCGAGAATAGCAGGCCCGGCGGAGCATTTGTGGAAAACTGGGGAAACTTTGTGAGAGGAAGAGCAATCTTTGCACTTGTTTTTGTCGTCTGCGCCGGATTATTGGGCGTGGCGTTTTACATGGAGCATGTGATGGGGCTGGAGCCTTGCCCTTTGTGCTGGCTTCAGCGCTTTGGTTTCATGGGTGTCGGCATGGTGAGCTTTGTAGCCGCTTTGCATGGTCCCGGGCAGCTTGGTTTACGTGTATATGGGCTGTTGCTGGCGGTAACGGCCGGTGCCGGGCTGGGTGTGGCGGGCCGCCAATTGTGGTTGCAGAGCCTGCCGGCTGACCAGGTGCCCGCCTGCGGCCCCTCTGTGGACTATATGCTTGAGGTTCTGCCCTGGGCGGAGGTGCTGTCTACCGCCCTCAGAGGCACCGGAGACTGTGCTACCGTGGTCTGGCGTTTTCTTGGGCTGAGCATTCCGGGCTGGACAGCGTTGTTTTTTGCTTTGTTAGTGATTCTGGGCCTGGCCATGCTTCTTCATCGGGGAAAACCAAAAGGCTGGATCGCTGGCTGAAACGGTTGCGGCAGGCAGTGGGCTTGGGGTAACTTGATCCTGACTTAACGAATATGAGCTCAGGGCTCAATTGCCGGACTATCTAGCTAGCGGAGAACAGGCGTCATGTTGGAAAATTGCCGAAATGCCAGGGAGCGTTGGGGTGGCGTCAGCGAACTTATTGATCGTTGGCTCAAGGATCGTCAGGAGTTGCTGGTTCATTACTGCGATTTATCCGGAGAAAGTGATTTTTCGCAGACAGAAGCCCTGAAGCAAAAGTTTGTGCGGCTTTGTGAGGTTCTGGTGGACTACGTGTCTACCGGTCACTTCGAAATATACGAGCAGTTGGTCAGGGAGGCTCGGGAGTTTAATGACGGTGGGCTGGAACTGGCGGCGAAGGTTTATCCGCGCATTGAGGAAACCACCGAAGTAGCGCTTAATTTTAATGACAAGCTGGGCGATGGCGAGCTTTCCGAGCAGGACGTGAAAACGCTTTTTGATGAGCTTTCCCGGTTGGGTGAAGCGCTGGAAAGCCGCTTCGAGATGGAGGATTTTCTGATTGAGCACCTCCACAATGTGCATGCCGACAAAGTAGCTCCGGCCTGATTTGACTGGAGCAGTCATAAAAAAGCCTCAGCAGCGGTAACGCAGGCTGAGGCTTTTTTATGACTTCAGGCAGGCTGAAGTGCTTTGAAAGCGCCGCCCGGATTGCTCGCAGGCGGCGCTTTCTTCTTAGTTCGCGTCCGGGTTGATGCTTAGTAGCTCTACATCAAAAACCAGTGTTTCGTTCGGGCCGATGGCGCGGTTGCCGCCTGGGCCGTAGGCCAGATCAGACGGGATATACAGCTTGTAGCGAGCGCCTTCACTCATCAGCTGCAGGCCCTCAGTCCAGCCTGGGATAACCTGGTTCAGGGCAAAGGTTACTGGCTCGCCGCGTTCACGGGAGCTGTCAAATACCTCGCCGGAAAGCAGCTCGCCGGTATAGTGCACCTGCACTGTATCGGTAGCGGCCGGCTGCTCACCGTCGCCCGCTTCCAGTACTTCGAACTGAAGGCCGGATTCGGTTGTTTCAATGCCGTCGCGCTCGGCATTTTCAGCAAGGAAAGCTTGGCCGGCTTCCAGATTTTTCTGCGCCAGTTCTTCCATCTGCTTGCCTTGTTCTTCCTGCAGCGACTGCTGATACTCCATCAGGGCTTGCTGGATTTCTTCACGGCTCATGCGCTTGGTTTCGTCATCGCCGGCATGGCCGTGCTGAATGCCTTGGAGAAACTGATCCATCTGCAGGTTTGGCAGGTCGTTGTTCATCCTCTCACCCAGTACCAGGCCCATGCCGTAGCTGACCTTTTGGTCGGTGGAGTCCAGCTTAGGGTCCACCGGAGTCTCGGGAGGAGTTGAGCAACCGGCAACCATGCCGGTCATCGCCAGTGCAAGCAGGGTTTTTTTCATTACATCGTCCTTTTGGTTCAGTACGGAGCGGGCGATAGCCCACATATGGTGTGTGTCAGAAGGGGAAAGGTAACGGGTTCGGGACGCAGATTCCACTGAACATCTGTTAAGGCGCTACGGATTTCCCACAGAAGCTGTCAGCTACCGTGGTTTCTCGCACTCGGGCCAAGATAGAAGGGCGCATTGTAGGGTGATTGCCAGTCAGTTTCAGGATTGGATGTTATGGCGGTCCCGCGATTATTATCCGCCCTCTCTATGGCCAGCGTGTTCCAGGACCCTTGCTCAGGGGGCTGGTCGGCGTAATGCCAGTTGCCGTCAGTATCCTGCCACTTGAAAACAATATCCGGGCCGTCTGTTGCAACTGGGGAGGGTACCAGGCCTTCAAACGCAGGTATTTCGGGCTGTGCTTCTTCTGCCACGGGCTCAGATGCCTGTTCAGGATCATTCAGGCCGAAGAACATCAACAGCAACAGCAGGCCGAGAGCCGGAAAGGAGAGCCGGACGAGCCATTTGATCATCATGGCTGTGTGTGTCCTTGATGGAAGGTGATGAGCGCGTCACTGAGTGTGCTCAGAAGCGGTCGTGTAATCCTGGTCATGCCGGATACCGGTGCTGCGGCAGCGAGATTGTGTTGAATTAACTTCTCACGTTCCTGCATATTGCTCGATTCCGGGTTGAGCACTGTTAAAGTCCGCCAGGCCAAAGCCACCTCGATGCGCTCGGATTCCAGTTCAAGGCTGGCGAGGTTTGTGCGCAGAGCCTTGTATGAAGCTTGCGCCTTCGGCACCGAGGTGCGAATGGCACGCAAGCTGTCGGTTACACGGTCACGCCACTCTGTTACCGTAGTGTCCTCGGTTCCGGTGAACGCGCTGCCGTTCAGTGCCAGCCATCCGGCACATAAAATTCGTGTTACGCTCCAGCCCTCATTCTGAAGAGCCAGACAGGTTTCCTGCGCCGTCGAGAGCTGCCAGAATGTCAGTGCAAACCGCCAGAGCGGATTGTCCGGTTCGAGATTTGCCGGCAACTCCATGGCTTTTAAAGATAAATTCGGGCTGGTTTCCGAGCTGAGCGGCATAAACGCTGAACCATCCCTGACTATTCTACGTTGATTATATGACATCATGTTAACGATAACCGATCTCAGTTTACAACGGGGTGGCGTCTGGTTGCTAGATTCCGTCGCTCTGACGGTGCAATCCGGCCAGCGCGTTGCGATTGTGGGTGCTAATGGTGCCGGCAAGTCGAGTCTCTTTCAGTTATTGCTGGGCCAGTTGGCGCCAGAGCAGGGCAGTGTGTCACTTCCAGGCGGTTGCCGCATTGCACATATGGCGCAGGAAGTTGAGGCGACAGGGCGAAGCGCCAGAGACTTCGTTCTCGACGGCGATCTTGATTTGCGACGGCTGGAGCGGGAACTTCAACAGGCTGAAGCGCGGGGAGATGACAATTCGGTTGCGCACATACACGGCGAGCTGGACGTGCACGAGGCCTGGTCTGCCGCCCGGCGTGCAGAATCCCTTCTGCGAGGCCTCGGGTTTCAGAATGGCGATGCAGACCGGCCAGTATCAGCCTTTTCAGGTGGCTGGCGTATCCGGCTGAACCTTGCCCAGGCGCTGATGCGGCCTTCCGATCTTTTATTGCTCGATGAGCCCACCAACCACCTGGATCTGGACGCGTGCCTGTGGCTGGAGAACTGGTTGCGCCGCTACGACGGTACCCTGCTGTTTATTTCTCACGATCGGGATTTCATGGACCGGGTGGCTACCCATGTGGTTCATTTTGATCGTCAGAAGCTGGAGTTGTATACGGGTAATTACTCAGCGTTTGAAGGCCAGCGCAGTGAGCGGCTTGCGCAACAACAAGCAGGTTTCGAGCGGCAGCAAGCGAGAATCGCAGAAATCCAGCGTTTTATCGATCGCTTCAAAGCACAAGCCACCAAAGCTCGCCAGGCACAGAGCCGGGTAAAATCATTGGAGCGGATGGAAAAGATTGCCCCCGCGCACATTGATTCGCCGTTCAGCTTCGAATTCCCGATGGCAGACAAAGTCTCTAACCCCCTGCTTTCAATACGGCACGGGCAAGCGGGACATGGCGAAAGCGTTATTCTCAACAACATTAACCTGACGCTGTTGCCTGGTAGCCGTATTGGCTTGCTGGGCCCCAACGGCGCCGGTAAATCCACCTTGATGGATGCGCTGCTGGGGCAGGGTGATCAGGGGACGACAAGCACGCTGCTATCCGGGGAGCGGACATGTGGAGAGCATTTGGCGATAGGCTACTTTGCTCAGCACCAGCTGGAGTCTCTGGATCTTGACGCCAGCCCCTTCCTGCACCTGCAGCGGTTGTCGCCCCGGGCGTCTGAACAGAGCGTTCGGAACTTTCTGGGTGGCTTCGATTTTCATGGCGATGAAGCCTTGAGCCCCATCCGATCCTTTTCAGGTGGCGAAAAGGCTCGCGTTGCATTGGCTGTGATCGCCTGGCAAAAGCCGAACCTGCTTCTTCTGGATGAGCCGACCAACCACCTGGATCTGGAAATGCGCCAGGCACTGACCATGGCGCTACAGAATTTCGAAGGCGCCATTGTTGTGGTGTCTCACGACAGACACCTGTTGCGTAATACCGTTGATGAGTTCTGGTTGGTCAATGACGGTCGCGTTGTGGAATACCAGGGCGATCTGGAGGACTATGAACGCTGGCTGGCAGACCGTCGCAAGGACGATACCGAAGCGCCGAAACGTCAGGCGGCTGGAGCCGGTAATACTGAGAGCAGTATTTCAGCTACGGAATCAGACGCTGGCGCGGGTTTTGGAGAAAGTGCAGAGGATCGAAAAGCGCGGAAGCGCGCGGAAGCGGCACTCCGACAAAAGCTGAGCCCTTATCGAAAGCGGCAGACAGCGCTGGAACAGCAGATGGAATCACTGCACGAAACACTGAGTAGCCTTGAATTGGCGCTTGCCGACCCGGGTATATATGGTGGCGATTCGAAAAGCCGATTAAAGGAGCTGTTGGGCAAGCAGGCTGAGGCCAAAGCCCGACTTGAGGACACCGAAGCGGAATGGCTCGATGTCAGCGAAGCGGTAGAAACGATGGAGGAAGAGCTGGCTAGCTAGCCTTTCAGCCTCCGGCTAGCTCAAGCACAAAGTCTTGCTTGGCCAGATAATCCTGTTCGTTCCTCAAATCTGCAAACGTCAGCGGGCGCTCATCGAACCAACCCTCCGGAAAAGTCAGTAAAAGGCCATTTTCGCTTGGCTGAAGCGTGAAGGCCGGTGGCGGTTCCAGGTTACGGGAGTGCTGGATCAGCACGGCAAGGCGCACCAGTATGCAGAGGTGTCGCAAACGCTTCAGATCGCCGGGATCGACGCCATCAAAGATCGATGCGGTGAATTTGCGCCGGTGGCCCCGTACCAGAATGGCCAGTTCCTGTTGGGCCTGTTGGGTAAAGCCGGCCATGTCGGAATAGCGCAACAGGTAGGCTCCGTGCTTGTGATACTGGCTGTGCGAAATGGTCAGGCCAATTTCGTGCAACTGGCAAGCCCAGCGCAAAACCTCTTCATCGTGAACCGTATCGAGGCCCCAGGCGGCGGCAATCTGTTCCCACGCTGCAGTCGCAGTTGCCTCAACCGCACCGCCCTGACTCTGATCTGCGTGGTACCGCTCCTGAAGCGCCGAGATACTGCGTTCACGCACATCCTCGTGTTGAATCCGCCCGGCAATGCCATACAGAAGGCCTTCCCTGAGTGCGCCATCGGCGAAGGTCATATCCTGTATGTTCAGGGACTGAAAGGCTCCCATAAGGATGGCGAAACCGGCCGGGAAAATATTCTGTCGATCCGGTCGTATGCCCAGCTCGCCCAACTTCTCGACACTGCCCATATCCACTAGCCGTCGGCGCAACTCTTCCATGGCACTCCAGGAAATGGTGCCATCGGTTATCTTTAGCGTCGCCAGCACAATGCTTATGGCCTTGATTGAACCAGACGCGCCCACGGCACTTTGCCAGCCTACCGACCGAAAACGCTTGCGGATACTCAGGAGCTCCTGCTCCGCGTGAGTAATCGCATTGTCCATCTGTTTGCGGGTAATCCGGCCATCAGAAAAATACCGGTTTCGGAAAGAGACGCAGCCCATGTGCAGGCTCTCGAGCTCCTGAGGCTCAAAGCGTTGGCCGATAATCAACTCCGTACTACCGCCACCGATATCGATTACCAGACGGCGCCCTGCGTCATCAGACAAAGTGTGCGAAACGCCCAGGTAGATTAGACGCGCCTCCTCGCGCCCGGCAATGACCTCCACCGGGTAGCCCAGAACTTCCTCCGCTCTGGCTATGAACTGGCTGGCATTACGCGCGACCCTCAGGGCGTTGGTGCCCACAATCTGGACACCCTCCGGCGGCGTGCCGTTAAGGCGCTGGGCAAAACGGCGCAAGCAGTCAAGCCCGCGCTCCTGGGCCTCCTCGGTCAGGTAGTTGTCGGAATCAAGACCATCGCCGAGCTGCACCTTTTCGCCCATTTTTTCCATGGTGCGAATTTCGCCGTGCACCAGCCGCGCCACAACCATATGAAAACTGTTTGAGCCCATATCAATGGCTGCCAGCATATCCGGTGGAGCAGCGGCATTTTCGGCAGAAGAGGTGTCCGTCACGGTGATCGGAATCCTGTGGTAAGAGCGTGCGCGTACTATAAGCGATAACCGCAGGACCTGTCAGTAGATGCCCGGGTTTGACTGCTGCGAAAAGAGCGCCGAATTGATCGGGCTCAGAAGATCGTCGATACAAGCTGGTGGATCTACTGCTTCACACAGGCGGGATCAATCGCGTAAAGTAGTAACCAAAGCACTAATCAGGAAAATGAAATGAGCGGAAATATCGTAAATGTAACGGATGCATCCTTCGAACAGGACGTACTTCAGTCTGACGTGCCCGTGCTGGTAGATTACTGGGCGGAGTGGTGTGGTCCCTGCAAAATGATTGCGCCCGTACTTGAGGAAATTGCCGACGAATACGATGGCAAGCTGAAAGTCTGCAAACTCAACATCGACGAAAACGAGCAGACACCGCCCAAATTCAACATTCGTGGTATCCCGACCCTGATGCTGTTCAAGAACGGCAACGTCGACGCCACCAAAGTGGGCGCATTGTCCAAATCCCAGCTCGCGGCATTCCTGGACAGCAATCTCTGATTGCATCCTGCCTGCCTGAAAACCGCCCTTGGGCCAAGCTCTTGGGCGGTTTTTTTTGCGCGGCGAAGCCGGCAGTGACGCCTCGCCCTGCTCGATATCCGGGTGTATCCGCCAACTTGAATCCTGGCTGCGCTAGGCAATCTCTCGTCCACGCAACCAGGCAGCCCGTACAGTCTCCGAAGCCACCCCGGCCAGAAGACCGAAAAACGGGTCGGCCCAAACGGTTACCACTGCTGTTATCGTGATAACAGGCCAGCAGGACGGTTTCGCCGTCCACGGGCGCCTGGACAAGGCAAGCTCGGCTGCCGCCACGAACAACAAAGCCCCGAGACCCGCCAGCGGAATCGCCGCAATCATTGAAAGACCGCCTGGCGTGAAAGCAATCAGGAGCAAACCTGTTCCGAGCAGAACAGGCGCCATGCCGGTCCGGGCGCCAAAGCGGTGATGTGCGGCCACGCCACCCGCGCCATGGCACATGGGCAAAGCGCCGAGGGGGACCAAAAATAGATTGGCCAGGCCGGTGGACACCGATAACCGGGCGGGCGTGACACGATGCGATTGCTCGCCGAAGTAATCCCCAACCACCAATGCCGTCAGAACGATGGCGTTGGTTAACGTCAGAGCCAATTGGGGTAAGACCAGCGTGGAGACCCCTTGCTGGCAATCTTCAATACCCGGTAACTCAGGCAATGAAAATGCAACCGAATCGGCCGCGGGAAGCATGAGTCCCTGGGCCCCCAGAAAATTACCCAGTGCAACAGAGCCAATAAGCCCTATCAACGCTGTCGGCCAATGCGGAAACAGCTTCAGGGTAACACCCAGTAACGCCAACGTGACAACGCCCAAGGGCAAGGACGTGGCCATCAGGCCAATGCTCATATGGGCCAGCATCAGCCCCAGGCCCAACTGAAGGCCGCTTAACACTGAACGAGGTATCAGACGGGCTGCCCCGTTAATCCATCCGGTCAGGCCCAGAATCAACAATATGCTCCCTATCAGAACACCACTGGCGACCAGGCTCTGGGAACTCACCTGGGTGGTCAGCAACAACGCAGCAACCGCTTTCATGGGCTGCACCGGTACCGGCAGGCGGTAATACAGCCCCGTTGCGATGTAGAATACGGCAAACCCCAGCAGCACCGGTACCGGGGCCAGACCCGCCAGCCCAACAGTCCCGAGGCCCAGCGGAATCAGGGTGCCAAGATCACCCAACGCTCCGCTGGCATCCCTCACCAGGTTTTTTTGCACGGAAGGCATGATTAATCCGCCTGTTTGTTGTTATTGTCGCCGTTCAAGCGTTATAGACGACTTTCCCCAGCTCACTGATGTCGTAACCACCGAGCGCTTCGGCGCGCTGTATAAAGCGCTCGCTACCGGCGAACGCCAGCAAACGTTGCATCGCCGATTCAAAATAGTGACGCCGACGCATCGCCAGGTCGAAGTGCTCCTGTTGCAGGGGAATAAAAGCCAATCCCTGGCGCCGCGCCGCAGCTTCGATCCCCACACCGATATCCGCCTCGCCCTGGCTAATAGCCAAAGCCAGATCGTCCTCACTGAGTGATGGGTGAGGAGCCCATGTAAGTTGCCGGGCATCAATGCGGTAGCGAGCCAGCAAGCTTTGCAGCAAGTGGCTGACGCCAGCGTCCGGCTGGCGATGCGCGACACGTATACCGGGGCGTGCGATATCCCCAAGCCGCCCAACCCCATGTGGATTATCGGCTGCCAGTAGAAGCCCCTGTTGGCGTTTTGCCCAACGAATCAGCACCAGGTCGCGCATCCCGCTCAAGCCCAACGTATTGGGGTCGTTATAACTCTGACTTTCAGCATGCCAGATATGCATGCCTGCGAGCATTGCCCGCCCGTCGACCAGCCTTTGTACGCCATCTCCACTTCCCTGGCACAACGAAGCCAGCTCAGCGCTGCTCTCCTTTAAAGCCCATTCCAACAGCGGATCCTGGCTGCCGGCCAGAACCGGGGGAATGGGGGAGCTGACGGCATCGTCACCCTCCAGATGATTCATCAGCCACAAATCAATACGTTGGCGTGGAAACAAGAGCTTCCCCGTCACCCGAATACAGGGAATAACGCCCTGACTGACGAGATCGTAGACCTTGCGTTCTTTCAGGCGCAGGTACTCGGCAGCTTCAGCCGTGGTGAGGTAGGCGGGAAGGGGCATCAATCTCTCCTGCAGGGCAAATAAAGCACAAGACTGTTTTGAACTGCATATTTTTCAACAGATTGTGCAAAGCGTAGCCATAAACGCCACGATGCTCAATACCAAGGAGACGCAGCTGTGGAAAATAATGCGTTTTACGTGGCGCTGTCGCTACTGTTAAATCTCGACGCTTCGCTCTTTCAGATCGTGGCACTCTCACTTCAGGTTTCGCTTCTCGCGGTACTGATTGCGGCGTTGCTGGGTTTCCCTTTGGGTGCGGCGGTGGCGATATGGCGCTTCCCCGGGCGCGGCGGAATGATTGTCGTGCTCAACGCCCTGATGGGTCTGCCTCCGGTGGTGGCCGGGCTTATGGTGTATTTGCTGCTCTCGCGCGCGGGCCCGCTTGGAGAGTGGGGCCTGCTGTTTACACCGGGTGCCATGATACTTGCGCAGGTGGTGCTGGTATTGCCTATTCTGGCCGCACTTTCGCGGCAGAAGGTAGAGGAGCTTCTGGGTGAATACCGGGAACAGTTTGTTTCACTGGGCATGTCAAGCTCACGCATGATGCCCACTCTGTTGTGGGATGCACGTTTTGCGCTGTTAACCGTTCTGCTTGCCGGCTTTGGCCGCGCAAGTGCCGAGGTGGGTGCTGTGATGATGGTAGGCGGCAATATTGAGGGCGTTACGCGCGTAATGACCACCTCCATCGTACTGGAAACCGGCAAGGGTAACCTGCCTCTTGCACTGGGTCTGGGCATTGTACTACTCACGCTGGTGATGCTGATTAATGCCGGCGCGTATCTGGTGGGTGAATTGACCAGGAGGCGGGTAGGGTGACCTCCTTCCACGTTCCACGTCTCGCGTCGTTTATCCTGTCTCCGCCACCGGAGCTGTGCTTTGATGATGTCACCTTCCACCACGAGGACAAGGTGCTGCTGGGGCCTTGCTCATTCACGCTGAAGGGCACCGGTCCCACTCTTGTGATGGGCCCTAACGGAGCAGGCAAGAGCCTTCTTCTGAGACTGTCCCACAGCCTGCTTCTCCCGACACAGGGACAGATAACATGGTCAGGTGGGCTTTGCCCCCGCCAGGCAATGGTATTCCAGCAACCTGTGCTCTTGCGCCGCTCGGCCGTTGCTAACCTCATTCACGCCTTGGCGGTCAATAACGTGCCGCGCAGAAAACGCGTAAAGCTGGCTCACGATGCACTTGAGCGTTTCGGCCTCACCGCCTGCTGTAATACACCGGCGCGGGTACTTTCTGGTGGTGAACAACAGCGCCTGGCACTGGCGCGGGCCTGGGTGCTTTCGCCGCAGATACTGTTTCTGGATGAACCCACCTCCGCGCTCGACCCGGCGGCAATTAAAGCTGTGGAGGCGGCGGTGCGAGAGTTTCATCAGCGGGGAACCCGCATCGTGATGACCACTCATGATCTGCATCAGGCAAAGCGACTCGCAGGGGATATACTTTTCCTGTCGGGCGGAAGGGTGCGTGAACACACTCCAGCCGAAACCTTCTTTGACAAGCCCGTCTCGCCAGAGGCGCAGGCGTTTATCGCAGGAGAGCTGGTCGAGTAGTTCGGCTTTTCTATTAGAAGGAAAAATCAAGATGAAGAAGACGCTAAATCTGTTACTCGCGGGTGTAACCAGCATGGGCATGGCGTTCGGCGCTTGGGCCGAGAACTACATCACCCTGGCATCAACCACATCGACCGAGAATTCGGGGTTATTCGCATCCATTTTACCGAAGTTCGAAGACACCACTGGCATCCAGGTTCGAGTGGTGGCCGTGGGTACCGGCCAGGCATTTGAAATCGCCCGCCGCGGCGACGCCGACAGCCTTCTCGTGCACGACACCGCGGGCGAAAAGCGTTTTGTCGAGAACGGCTTCGCCACCGAGCGGGCCGATGTCATGTACAACGACTTCGTGTTGATTGGTCCCGCCGATGATCCTGCCAATATCAGTGAAACGCAGAGCGTCACTGAAGCCTTCGCGGCGATCGCCGATGCCGAGGCGCCGTTCGCGTCACGCGGCGATGACAGTGGCACCAATCGCGCCGAATTGCGCCTTTGGAAAAATGCTGGCGTTGCCCCAGATGGCGACTGGTACCGGGAACTCGGCAGCGGCATGGGACCAACGCTCAACACCGCCGCTGCAATGGATGCCTATGTGATGTCGGATCGCGCCACCTGGGTGGCCTTTGGAAACCGTCAGAACCTGACCCTGCTTTTCGAAGGTGACAAAGTGTTGTTCAACCAGTATGGCAGCTTGCTGCTGTCCGAAGAGAAGCATCCGCACCTCAAGCATGATCTGGCCCAGCAGTGGCACAACTGGCTGCTCTCCGAAGATGGCCAGCAGGCGATTGCCGGCTTCAAGGTAGACGGACAGCAACTGTTTTTCCCGAATGCCAAATAGGCTAATCTCTGGCATTATCCGTACATATTCCACTCTGCGGCGTCCATGAAACGGCTATAACAAAAATGACGATTGATCCCATACTTCCCGATCCTACAGACCCCCGCCTGTCCCGCGTAGTTGAGGGCGTTGATGAAAACGGTCAAGGCAAATCAATCAGCGTGATCGAAGAGCGCCCTCTGACCATCTACCTGAACAGCCAGGAAATTGTCACGGCCATGACCATCGGCGATCACCCGGAGTATCTGGCACTCGGCTTCTTGCTGAACCAGGGCATGCTGAAAGAGAGCGATCAGGTCACCGGGATCGATTTCGACGAAGAGCTTGAAGTCGCCGTGGTGCGCACGGCGGGCGTTACCGATGTCGAGGACAAGCTGGAAAAGAAAACCCGCACGTCGGGCTGCGCCGTGGGCACGGTCTTTGGCGACATGATGGCGGGACTCGAAGGGCTGTCGCTGCCGGACACCCTGGTACACACCAGCACCTTTTACGATCTCTCCTATCAGATCAACCACACGCCCAGCCTGTATATGGAAGCCGGGGCGATTCATGGCACGGCCCTGTGCCAGGGCCGACAGATCCTGGCCTATATGGAAGATGTCGGGCGTCACAACGCAGTCGACAAAATCGCAGGCTGGATGCACCTCAATGACATTCCGGCGGCCGACAAAGTCCTCTATACCACTGGGCGCCTGACCTCCGAAATGGTCATCAAAACCTCGCTGATGGGGATTCCGACGCTAATCAGCCGGTCAGGCTTTACCGCCTGGGGTGTCGATATTGCCCGCCAGGTCGGGTTGACACTGATCGGACGGATGCGAGGCAAAAAATTCACCTGCCTGAGCGGCCAGCATCGCCTGGTGTTCGATCAGGACTTGTCGCAGGTGCCGGATGAAGACAAGAAAGTGCGGCGAAAAGGGGCGGAACATGACTGATTGCGCCGTTATTCTGGCCGGTGGTCAGGCAAACCGAATGGGCGGAGGCGACAAGGGACGGTTAGTGCTGGGAGACCAGTCGTTGATCGTGAGAGTTATTGAGCGGATCACACCGCAGGTAGACTCGTTGGTTTTAAGTGCTAACGGGGATCTGAGTCGTTTTGATGATCTGGGACTGCCCGTGGTCGCCGACTCGATCGGTGATTTTCCGGGCCCACTGGCTGGTATTCTGGCGGGAATGGACTGGGCTGCCGAACAGGGCCACGAATGGCTGATCAGCGTCGCCGCCGATACCCCGTTTTTCCCCCGGGATCTGGCGGAGCGGCTGGCCAAGCACGATACCCCGGTGGTTTTGGCGGCCACGCCGGATCCCGAGCGCGGTCGCCTGCCCCAACCCACCTTTGGCAGATGGCAGGTCGCATTGCGGCACGACCTTCGGGCTGCCCTGAACGACGGTGTACGCAAGATCCGCCAGTGGACGCAGTCCCAGGGCGAAACACTGGTGGTGTTCGACGAAGGCGACTTTTTCAACATCAATACGCCAGACGATCTGGCTTGGGCGGAGCAGCATCTCAAGTGAACGTTATAGGCATCGTGGGCTGGAAGAATTCGGGAAAAACGACTCTGGCCAGTGCAGTGATTCGCGAGTTATCCAGTAGAGGGTTTACGGTCAACTCAATCAAGCATGCCCATCACATGGTAGATGTGGACCAGCCCGGAACCGACAGTTACAAACACCGTGATGCCGGCGCTCGTGAGGTGATACTGGCGGGCGGTCAGCGTTTCGCCATAATGCATGAGCTCCGGGGAGCCAAAGAGCCGACGCTGGATGCACTGCTGGCCCGGCTGGGCCCCTGTGACTGGGTAGTGGTGGAGGGTTTCAAGACACACTCGCACCCCAAAATCGAGGTACACCGACGGGAAGGTTCGCGTTCGCCTCTCTTTAGAGAAGATTCCAGCATTGTGGCTGTGGCCGCGGACTACGCTGCGGAGTTCTCGGGCCCCGTTCTCGACGTAAACGATATACCCGCCATTGCAGACTTCATTCTGAACCGTGAAAAATCATCGTCGGTGCTCTCGAATACCAAACTATCGGAAACGAAAAAGCTATGAGTAAGCTCCGTAACGACTGTTTTGCACTGCCCCCCGGAGTTAACTGGACACCGGTCGAAGAAGCGCTGGAGCGGTTGCGCTCACGCTTACACCCTGTAGTCGATGTGCAGCGCTCAGTTCCGCTCGCCCAGGTCAATGGCCGCATCCTGGCAAGCGACGTCTATGCGCCGCGAGCCCATCCCCCAAGTAATAATTCCGCGGTCGATGGCTATGCCTTTGCCGGACCTATAACGGACGTGCCCAGCATACTGCCTCTGGTGGATGGCCGCAGTGCCGCCGGGGAACCCCATATGGGGCGGGTGCCCGAAGGCCATGCCATCCGGATTCTGACTGGCGCGGTCATTCCGGTCGGCACGGACACGGTAGTCCTGGAGGAAGACTGCGAAGTCATTGATGGCCATCTGCACCTGAACGGCACGTTAAAAGCCGGCGCCAATGCCCGCAAAGCCGGAGAGGACATCAAGGCGCAGGACAGGATCCTCACAGCGGGAACCCGGCTGAGCCCGACCCAGATTTCAGTGCTCGCCAGTGTGGGGGTCGAGTCAGTTGATGTGTATCAGCGGTTGCGGGTCGGGGTTCTTTCTACCGGTGATGAGGTAAAGCCGGTTGGTGCACCGGTTACCGATTGGCAGATCTACGACGCCAACCGCCCGATGCTCGGCGCCCTGGTCGCGCAGCTTGGCTATGAGTTGATTGATCTTGGTCATGTGCTTGACCGCGCCGAGGAGGTGAAAGCGGCGTTGGTGCGAGGAGCGGAACAGTGCGATCTGATCCTGACCAGCGGCGGTGTGTCTGCCGGTGACGAAGACCATGTTTCCGAAACGCTGAAAGAACATGGGGAGATCAGTAACTGGCGTATCGCGATCAAACCCGGGAGACCTCTCGCTCTCGCTATGTTCCATGGAAAGCCGGTGGTGGGCTTGCCGGGAAACCCGGTGGCCGCCTGGGTTTGTGCATTGCGGTTTGGCGCTCCGGCGATGGCGTTGTTGGCAGGGGGTGAATGGTTTGAACCTCAGGGTTATGTCATGCCGGCCAATTTTTCGAAGAGCAAAAAATCTGGACGCAGCGAGATGCTGCGGGCCCGGATTCGGGAAGGACAGGTTGAGGTATTCGGCTCTGAAGGCTCGGGTCGGGTGACCGGCCTGGCCTGGTCCGATGGCCTGGTCGAGCTGGATGAGAGCGCCTTGCAAATCGAGCCGGGAACCCCGGTGCGGTTTATTCCCTACGGCAGCTTCGGGTTGTAATCAGTCAACGCTGCCATGGACCGCAAATGCCTCGAGTGAGGCATCCTGCGGCGCTCGGGAGCGGTAGATTTCCTCAACACCCAGCTTGGTCAGCGTGCGGCTGACCATCAGTAGCGTGTTGTCCTCGAAGTCCTCACACATGCTGCGCATCTGGTCGATCTCTTCACAGGCAACCGGATAGGCTGCTTCGAGATCCGGCGCGCCATAATGGTCGACAAACGTTTGAGCGAGGATTGTGCGCAACTGCTCCAACTCCGCGTTGGTGATATTGCATACGCCAACGAAACTGGCACGACCGCCGGACTCAATGCTATACCAGCCATTACTGAACGCCTGGCGGGCTTTCCCCTTCAGGTCCACTTCGGTCCAGCTGGAAAACTCGAAGCCGCCGGGGATCGCCCACTCGCCACTGGGCGCAGGCTTTTCAAATACATTTTCGTCCGATATATCCAGTTGCAGGGTTCGGGCCAGCTTCATACGTGCTCCGCGAATTCAATCAAACTCACTGTCTCGGTCATGACATCCTGACGCAACAGCATCCGGCCTTTTTCATCCAGGCCAACAAAGACGCCCGGCCGGGGCCGTTCGATCATCTTGCCCAGAGTATCGCAGCGTGGCCGCCATTCCTTGTGCACCCGCTCAAAGCCACTGTCCATGAAATAGGTCAGCCATAAAAGTGTGTGCTTGGACCAGCTCTCCAGCAAGGCCATGGGCGTAATATCAACGCAGCCTTCCTCGTACAGACAGGTTTCATTCGGATTTTCTCCGGGCTCGTTGGCTTCCTGGCTGAAAGGCACGCTGATGCCGATGACCAGCCAATTTGGATGAGCCTTGGGATCCGAAACATCCGCTGCGAATCGAACGCTACCGCAGAGAGCACCATTGACCTTGATTCGATCAGGCCATTGAAAGTGCACAGGTACTTCGGGTGGAGCCAAGGCGCCCAGACTCTCGGCAAGGCCTATCTGGGCAACGTAGACCGCTTGAACGGCATCTTCCAGAGGCGTTTCCGGCGCCAGCACCAGAGCTGCACGTAAGGTGTCGCCCGCTTCGGAGTAGAACACCGTGCCTGAATCAACACCCGCGATGGCCCGGCTGACAGCTTTGTTAAAAGGGTCGGTATGCCTCGGCACCACTTCTCCGGTCAGTAACGGCGGGAACTGGGGTGACTCGATCATTGGATAGCCCGGGCGTATAAGTCGGAGGCAACGATTTCATCGGCGATGCGTTGGAAAGCCTGCGCCTGAGGGCTGTTCGGCTTCGATACCACAATTGGTACACCACCGTCCGACCCGATTCGGATATCGAGATCCAGCGGAATCTCCCCGAGGAAAGGCGCACCAAGTTTTTCGGCCTCCGCCCGCGCGCCACCATGTCCGAATGGGTGGTGCTCTTTACCGCAACCGTCGCAGATGAAAGAGGCCATGTTTTCGATCAAACCAAATAGCGGCACGTCCATCCGCTTGAACATATCAATGCCTTTGCGGGCGTCCATCAACGCTATGTCCTGGGGCGTTGAGACCACAACCGCTCCGGCAACGAAGAACTTCTGGCTCAGGGTCATCTGAACATCGCCGGTACCCGGCGGCAGATCCACCAGCAGCACATCGAGCCGCCCCCACTCCACCTGATTCATCATCTGTTGCAGAGCGCCCATCAACATGGGTCCGCGCCAGACAATGGCCTCATCTTCCGGCGCCATCAGCCCCAGGGACATTAACGTAACCCCGTGGTTTCTCAGAGGCAGGATGGTACTTCCATCCGGGCTGGAAGGACGACCAGAAACACCCAGCATGCGGGGCTGGCTGGGACCGTAGACGTCGGCGTCCAGCAGACCAACCTTGAGACCTTTTGAAGCCAGCGCAACGGCCACATTGGAAGACACCGTGGATTTGCCAACGCCACCCTTGCCCGACGCAATGGCGATGATCCGATCAACGCCTCTGGGGTTTTTGTCCTGCGGCCGGGGGGCATCCGTTCCGATCAGATTCGGCTTTTTTCCAACTTCGGTGTACTCGACCATGGTGTGTCCTGTTGTTTTTAGCTGCCCAGATAGTCATCACTGGTACGGACCCGAGGCCGATCACCGCCCGCCATGGGTGCACTGTCCCCATGGAATTGGGCCTTGACCCGACAGTCGTCACACATCTTGATGAGCTGAACATTGTCAGAATTCTTGTACATCCAGTGCTGGTTTTCCAGCTTCTCGATGATTCGGTTAATGGTGCTGGCTACGCCAAACGGAGTGCCACATTTAATACACTCGAAAGGCTCCTCTCCGTGCAAGACCCGGGCACTTAACGCAGCCTTGGACACATCCAGCCGGGGCTGCAGGGTGATGGCCGTCTCCGGGCAAGTGCTGTCGCAGATGCCGCACTGAACACAGGCATTTTCCGTAAACTGAACCTCCGGCCGGTCCCCGTGATCGCCAAGCGCACCGGTCGGGCACAGTGATACGCAGGCCAGGCAGAGCGTACATTTATCGGAATCAATTTCTATCGCACCATAAGGTGCACCCACGGGGAGCGGAATCGGCTCTTCGATTTTGTCCGACATGGCGGCAACTGCCACCCGCGTGATGTCACGGCGACCGCCGACCAGCAGGATAGGATCACTCACTCGCCCGGCATTGGCACCCGCATCGCAGAGCTCGATGGCGGAAATGATCCGCACCCGGCTCGGCGAGTTATGGGTGCCCTGGAGCAGGGCCTGGGCCAGTTCAACTTCTGCAGTCACCGTTCGCCTGTCTAACTCATTGTCCGCCAGGATAAGAACCTCGGCATAGCCTGCGCCGAATGCCGCCATTATTTCAGCATGGCCAATCCGGTCTATATGCTCCAGCCCAATCGGAATCAGATCGTCCGCCAGCCCGTCATCGTATCGCGCCAGGTTGGCAATGGCTTCTGCTCCGGCACCCAGGGTGTGAAACGCCAGACGCGGAGATTCGCTGGTATGTTCCCGATAGACCTTGGCCATCACCTCCACGACCTTGGTTATCGCTTCGAACGACGTTTCGTTCATGGTAATCGCGGAAGTGGGGCAGACGGCGGCACAGGACCCGCAGCCGGCGCAAATATCCGAATCGATCTGGATGTGGTCCCCTGCAGAAAAAATGGCCTCTGTGCAACAGACATCCAGGCAACGTGTGCAGCCGGGTTTGCTGGCCCGCGAGTGCGCGCACAGGGATTCTTCCAACCTGAAATACACGGTTTTCTCGAATTCACCAACCCGTTCCCGGGCAGTCAGGGCAATACGCTCCAGCTCGCCAGTCTTCTTCGGGTCAGCCCAGAAATAGCCGTTGCGCTTCTCATGACTCGGAAATGCCGGGGCACCACCCCGCAGGTCGATAAACACATCGCATTCGCTGCGGGCGGTGGGCTTTGCTTCGCCATAACCCAAGTCACCTCGTCCGGCCGGATTCAGGGTTTGCATGCGGGCAAATTCCAGTTTGAAGTTGCCAAGTGCGCCGTAGGCGCTCGTCAGTTGACCCTTTGCAACATCGTAAGCAGCGGAGGGCAGTTGAATTGGGCCGGCATCATTAACAATACAGGTGACGCCCAGCTCGTCCTGAACCAGCTCGGCCATTCTGATGGCCTGCTCGGTGGGGCCGACAACACAGCAGACGCCGCTGGATTGAATGGTTTTCGCCGGTGCCATGGGGGCCGGCAGCTGCGCAGCAGCAATCAGAGCGGCCTGCTTGGCATGCTGGCGCTCTGGCTTGGCATGGGGAGCGCTCCAGCCAGCCCTGTCCCGGATATCAATAGTATGGAAAGGTGCGGTGTGCTTACTGTCGGCGTATACGTCCTCGGACAGGCGTTCGAACAAAGCTGACTGCTGGCTGCATGCAATGAGCACTTCATTGTCTGCGCCCAGATGTTCAGCGGCGACGTTCAATTCTGTGCCACACAGTTGATCCACCGCGATCACCTGCGCAGCTGCGGCGGCTTTCTGCAGCGCCTTCGGATTGAAAGACTGTGTTTTGTCACAACTACACAAAAGTAGGGTCTTGTATGCCGTCATCAGGAGTTTGACTCTTTCGTTGTTTTTATCCGTGTGTGCACAAAGTTTACTGATCGAGCATGCCACAGCCATTTACTTTTGGACAGTTGGATAATCGTTGGAGCCCTGCTATTTTGGGGCTGTAAGAAAAAAAATGAGAATTGCCATGAGTAGTCGGACAGATCATTGGAGACGCGAATTACAGGTAGGCGCCGTTGTTCGCCGGTCACCTGGGGTGACTCGTTGGGCGCGGGATATCTGGAAACCGGTGGCTGTGATACCGGGGGCACCGGAAGCGTTCTGGAAAGAAATGGTTCGCGACGGAGAGGTGGTCGATTATCACGCGGGCACGGTCACGATGGAACTGTTCCGCGCTGATGTCGAGGGTTACCTGGTGTCCCTGAATATGGCGGCTCCTTCTGTCTGGATCGTAATGGACAGGGATGTCACGAGCCAGTCGCCATCCGGGTGGGTTGTCAGCACCGTTACCGCCAGCGCCCATGAGGCATTGGACGCTCTCGATAGCGGCGAAAGTATTGTCGAGGCAGTTCCCATTCCAGAGTCCCTTGCGGCCTGGATCATGGAGTTTATCGACATGCACTATATAGAAGAGCCCTTCAAGAAACGTCGTCGAGACGAGATCCGTGTTGATGGCACCGAGGACGCTAGAGGCGATCCGCGTATCCGTCAGGAGAGTGATGTTTATCGCGCTCCCGCCAACAGCAAAAAACCGAGACTTCAGTGATGGCCGAGTCACGTCTACAGCGTTGGTCGCGTCAAAAAGCCGAAGCTGCCAGGAAACAGGAGCCCCCGACGCCTCCGGTCGTTGAAGCCGAGCCATCACCCGAAGCGCAGGAACTCGCTGTCAATGAGACCCTGCCGGAGCATGAGGTACTTGTGAAGTACGGGTTGCCCGATCCGGATGCTATCGAACTGGGCACTGACATCACCGGATTCATGCGAAAAGAGATTCCCGAGCTCTTGCGCCGCAAGGCTCTCCGGGCGTTATGGAAATCCAACCCTGTGCTTGCGGTGTTGGATGGCCTTAATGATTACGACGAAGATTTCACTGACGCCGGCCCCACGATTAAAGGCGCAAAGACCCTTTACAAGGTTGGACAGGGTTTTATTGATAGAGCCAAAAAGGTCGATGGGCAGATTGAGGGCCAGATCGAAGAGTCTGCCAGCATAGTGGAGCATGTTAGACCTCCAGCGGTCGCCGAAGCCCCCGGAACAGACGTTTCCCTTGAAACGGGTCGTGCCTCGGATCAATCGGAACTTTCTGTGACACGCCAGGTAACACGCCATGTGGAAAACGAACCGAATCAATCGGATGAGGATCAAACGCCACGCTTCCGCCCCCGGATGCGTTTTGACTATTAACGGAATGCGTTTCAGCCATTGGCGAACGATAGCAAAGTTTCTCCACTATTCCTGTGTGTGTACTAGAATAGTAGGTCAGACTGCAAATAATAATTAAAGGAACACGATTTGAACAACACAGCGGAAATTCAGTGCCCGCGTTCGGTCACCGAAGAAGATCGCGCCCGGGCCCAGATCTATCAGCTTTTGGGCATCCTGCTTTCCGGTCCACCCTCGAGCGAACTGTTGAAAGGGTTGGGGTCTTTGCAGGGTGACGACACGCCTCTGGGCGCGGCCTCCAAAAACCTGGCAGTGCTTGCGGAACGCACCAATCCCTATGACGCCGAGCGTGAGTACAATAACCTTTTTGTCGGGCTCGGTCGTGGCGAATTGCTTCCTTACACCAGTTATTACCTGACCGGTTTTTTGAACGAGAAGCCGCTTGCAGCGCTGCGTACCGATCTTATGGCCAGGGGCATCAAAGCCCGTAGCGATGTCAAAGAACCGGAAGATCACATTGGTACCCTTTGCGAGATCATGGCCGGCATCATTACCGGCGAATTTCCCTGCGACAGTGACCTGCCGTCGCAAAAAGCCTTTTTTGACGCACACCTGGCAAAGTGGGCGGCATTGTTTTTTACCGATTTGGAAGAAGCGCAAAGTGCCATCTTCTACGGTCCGGTGGGCTCGCTGGGGCGGGCTTTCATGGCTGTAGAAGCAGATGCCTTTGCAATTCAGTAACCGGGATCTGAATGATTCCTTAACCCGTGGGGAGGTGTCCTATGGACAACCCGAAGCGTGAAAACAGCCGTCGCCGTTTCTTGCAAATGGCAGCAGCTGCAGCTCCGGCTGCCGTTGCAATGGCGGTTGCACCGAACGCCGCAGCCGAGGTCGTCAAACAAAACGTACCGAAAAGCCGCGGCCTGCGTGACACTGAACACACACGTAAGTATTTCGAATCGGCTCGCTTTTGAGGAAGCGTGAATCATTCAAGGTTGCGTGATGCTCTTGGATGACCACACCTCCAGAAAAAACGAGAATAAAAACGAGAGAGGTAAGAGACATGTTAAGGAAGAAGACCAACGGGGTAGCGAAACGCTCCCGTGCAGGCTCTTTGCTTTCATCTCTCGCTGCGAAGACGTTGGATCGCCGTCAATTTTTAACGGCTTCCGGTGTTGCAGTGGGTGGCATGGCGGCTTTATCGCTGACGTCGGGACGGGTTGAAGCTGCGACCCCGTCGACCGGTGGCGGCGAAGTCGTCCGCAAAAAATCGGTATGTACGCACTGCTCGGTAGGCTGTACCGTCGAAGCCGAAGTTCAGAGTGGCGTATGGATTGGCCAGGAACCAGGCTGGGACAGCCCCTTCAATTTGGGTGCTCACTGCGCCAAGGGTGCTTCAGTGCGCGAGCATGCCCACGGTGAACGCCGTCTCAAGTCTCCCATGAAAATGGTTAACGGCCAGTGGCAGAAGATTCCCTGGGATCAGGCAATCAACGAAATCGGCGACAAAATGCTTCAGATCCGCGAGGAGAGTGGACCTGACTCGGTCTATTGGCTGGGCAGCGCCAAGTTCAACAATGAGCAGGCTTATCTTTACCGCAAATTCGCGGCGTACTGGGGCACCAATAACGTCGATCACCAGGCCCGGATTTGCCACTCGACAACGGTCGCTGGCGTAGCCAACACCTGGGGCTACGGTGCGATGACCAACTCGTACAACGACATCCACAACTCCAAGGCGATCTTCCTGATCGGAGGCAACCCCGCCGAAGCGCACCCGGTGTCGCTCCTGCACATTCTGAAAGCCAAAGAAGAAAACAACGCACCACTGATCGTCTGTGATCCGCGCTTCACTCGTACCGCAGCCCACGCCGATGAGTTCGTCCGTTTCCGGCCGGGCTCAGACGTTGCGCTGGTGTGGGGCATTCTCTGGCACATCTTCGAGAACAAATGGGAAGACAAAGAATTTATCCGCACCCGCGTGTGGGGTATGGACGAGATCCGCAAAGAAGTAAAACGCTGGGATCCGGAAGAAGTCGAGCGCGTAACCGGTGCGCCGGGCGCTCAGCTGGAACGTGTCGCCCGCACCCTGGCCAATAATCGCCCGGGTACGGTGATCTGGTGCATGGGTGGTACCCAGCACACCAACGGCAACAACAACACGCGCGCGTACTGCATTCTGCAGCTGGCTCTTGGCAATATGGGTACTTCTGGCGGCGGCACCAACATTTTCCGTGGTCACGATAACGTTCAGGGCGCCACCGACCTCGGTGTACTGGCCGACACCCTGCCTGGCTATTATGGCCTGAGCGCTGGTGCCTGGGCCCACTGGGCGCGAGTCTGGGAGGAAGATCCGGATTGGCTGAAAGGCCGATTTGCCGTGTGGGACAAAAACGGCAAATCCAAAGCCATGATGAACGAGAAGGGCATCCCGGTGTCTCGCTGGATCGACGGCGTTCTGGAAGCAAAGGAAAACCTCGAGCAGCCGGACAACACCCGAGCCATGGTGCTCTGGGGCCACGCGCCAAACTCCCAGACCCGTATGCTTGAAATGAAGGAAGCTATGGAAAAGCTGGACCTGTTGGTCGTAGTGGATCCCTTCCCGACCGTTTCAGCCGTGCTGCACGATCGCAAAGACGGCGCCTACCTGCTGCCAACGACCACCCAATTCGAGACTCGCGGCTCCGTAACCGCATCGAACCGCTCGCTCCAGTGGCGCGAAAAGGTTGTCGAACCACTGTTTGATTCGAAGGTTGACCACGAAATCATGAAACTGTTTGCGGACAAGTTCGGTTTCACCGATCGCATGTTCCGCAACATTGCCATTGAAGGTGACGAGCCGGTAATCGAGGACATCACTCGTGAATTCAATCGTGGCATGTGGACCATCGGCTACACGGGGCAATCGCCTGAGCGTCTCAAGAAGCACATGAAGTACCAGCACCACTTCGACAGGACCACCCTTCGCGCCAATGGCGGCCCTTGCGATGGAGACATCTATGGTATGCCCTGGCCTTGTTGGGGCACGGCAGAAATGAACCACCCGGGGACACCGAATCTTTATGATTTGTCCCTGCCAGTGTCCAAGGGCGGTCTCACTTTCCGCGCCCGGTTTGGTGTCGAGCGCAACGGTGAAAACCTGCTGGCAGAAGGCGTTTACTCGAAAAACTCGGATATCAAGGACGGGTACCCCGAGTTCACCATGCAGATGTTGATGGATCTGGGCTGGGACGGTGACCTGACGGCTGAGGAACGTGCCAGCATTGAAGCGGTAGCCGGCCCCGAGACCAACTGGAAGACCGATCTTTCAGGGGGTATACAGCGTGTCGCGATCAAGCACGAATGCGCACCCTTCGGAAACGCCAAAGCGCGTACTGTGGTCTGGAATTTCCCTGATCCAGTGCCAGTTCATCGCGAGCCGCTCTACACCAACCGTCGTGACCTGGTCGCTGATTATCCGACCTATGAAGACAAGACGTTCTGGCGCGTCCCGACCTTGTACGAGTCTATTCAGAAGAAGGACTTCAGCAAGGAATTCCCCATCATTCTCACCTCCGGCCGTCTGGTCGAGTACGAAGGTGGCGGCGACGAGACGCGTTCCAACCCCTGGCTGGCCGAATTGCAGCAGGACATGTTCATTGAGGTGAATACACGTGATGCGAACAACCTGAACATTCGCGACGGCAACGACGTCTGGGTATCCGGACCGGAAGGCGGTCGCATCAAGGTCAAGGCAATGGTGACTGAACGTGTCGGCGAAGGCGTAGCTTTCATGCCGTTTCACTTCGGCGGGCACCTGGAGGGTAAATCGCTGAGGGATAAGTATCCCAAGGGCTCTGATCCTTACGTTCTGGGTGAATCTACAAACGTTGTTCAAACATACGGGTATGACTCGGTCACGCAGATGCAAGAGACCAAAGCCACCCTGTGTTCGATTATGCCGGCATAACAAGAGGTGTAGACCATGGCACTTGAAGGACAAGCACGCGCAAAATTCCTTTGCGATGCCGAACGCTGCATCGAATGCAATGCTTGCGTGACGGCCTGTAAGAATGAGAATGAAGTCCCCTGGGGTATTAACCGTCGACGCGTGGTGACCATCGAAGATGGTAAGCCCGGCGAACGTTCGATCTCGGTAGCCTGTATGCACTGCTCAGACGCGCCTTGCATGGCCGTCTGCCCGGTCGACTGCTTCTACCAGACCGAAGACGGCATCGTTCTGCACTCCAAGGATCTTTGTATCGGTTGTGGGTACTGCTTCTACGCTTGCCCCTTCGGTGCGCCCCAATTCCCGCAAGCGGGTAATTTTGGCAGCAGGGGCAAGATGGACAAATGCACGTTCTGTTCAGGCGGACCCGAAGAAGACAACTCAGCAGCCGAGTTCGCCAAGTACGGACGCAACCGTATTGCCGAGGGCAAACTTCCCCTCTGCGCGGAAATGTGCTCGACTAAAGCCCTGCTGGCCGGTGACGGCAACGAGGTGGCGGATATCTATCGCCAGCGTGTCGTGAGCCGTGGTTTCGGTTCCGGCGCCTGGGGATGGGGCACAGCCTACGAGAAGAAGGGTGCATAAGTTCGCCTGAGTGTTCCGGGGCCTTTCGGCCCCGGAACATATTGAGGCAAAGAATTCTTCTTGTTTATTCCGCTGGAGCGCTCTCATGAACTTGAAACTATTGGGTGCCGCCGTCTTTCTACTGGCGACACTTTCACTCAACTCTGTCTGGGCGGAAGAGGCCCCCGCGGTTGATCGCACAGCAACCGGGGGCGCTCAAACCCTGGAAGATATTATGGCTCGTCAGCAAAAGTTGAAAGTTGACGAGACTTTCCGATCTGAAAATCTGGGTGATCCAGCCAATGCGGCGCCGATCACCGATCAACTAGGTACACGCGGCGGGGTTTCTGACGCAGACACATACCGCTCCATTCGCTATAACGAATTTGACGCCAACACACAGGTTCGGGGGCCTGCGGCTGACGTTATGATCCAGGACGGAGGAATGACCTGGTATAAGCTGCGCGAGGGGCCGATCATCACCTATGGCGGCGGCGCACTCTTGGCTTTCATCGCCCTGCTGGTGGTGTTTTACCTCGTTCGCGGCAAAATCATGATCGATGGCGGCCCTTCAGGCATCACGATTCAGCGATTCAAAGCCATCGAACGATTTGGTCACTGGCTGTTGGCCGGCTCGTTTATTGCGCTGGGTATGACCGGGCTCATTACCCTGATGGGGCGGAGTTTCCTGATCCCCGTGATGGAGCCAGATGCCTTTGCGACCCTGGCCGCTGGCTCGAAGTGGGTTCACAACAACATTTCCTGGTCTTTTATGCTCGGTCTGGTGATGACGTTTTTTATGTGGGTGGCGCACAACATCCCTGGCAAGCTGGATTGGCAGTGGCTCAAGATGGGCGGCGGTATTTTTACCAAATCCCATCCTTCAGCAAGAAAATTCAACGCCGGTCAGAAGATCGTTTTCTGGACCGTTATGGTGTTGGGCTTCTCGGTTTCTCTGTCTGGCCTATCGCTGCTGTTCCCGTTTCAAATGCCCATGTTTGCCGAGACCTTTAGTGTCATAAACAGTGTCCTGGGGACAGAGTTCGCTGCGGCCCTGACACCGCACGAAGAGATGCAATATACCAACATCTGGCACTCGGTCGTGGCTTTCGTAATGATGCTTGCCATTATTGCCCACATTTATATTGGTACCGTCGGTATGGAAGGTGCGTTCGACGCCATGGGTAACGGTCAGGTTGATGTGGAATGGGCGCGCCAGCATCACGATCTGTGGGTGGCCGAGGTGGAGGCCAAGCAAAGCAAAGGAGAAGTTTCGTGAAAGTTATGATTTCTGCATTTGTCGCTTCCTTGGTGATTGCCTTCGCCGCCCCGGTGATTTTAGGTCAGTTCGGATGGTCATCAGCCGAGCAAGGAAGCAGCGCAACGAGCGTGCGTCTTGACTGAACAATCAGAAGCACATCAAATCGATGCCATCGGTTTGGTGTGCCCTCTCCCCGTTTTGCGTTTTAAAAAGCGCATTCAGGGTTTGCCCAGCGGGACACAAGTCGAATTCCTGGCCGATGACCCCACTGGCCGTCGGGATTTACAGGCGCTGTGTGAGATAGCCGGCCACAGGATTGAATGGATCCGGGAAGAGGACGCGGGCGTCATCCGTTATTGTATCTGTCTGGCATAATTGACGTTGGAGGCCAGGCTACTTATCCCAAGCCTCACCCCGAGCAACATCTGAAGCTTTTTGCTCCACCCAATGTTCCCCGGCCTCAGAGAGCTCCTTCTTCCAGAACGGCGCCGAAGTCTTCAAAGCATCCATAATAAACTCGCAAGCCGCAAACGCGTCCCCACGATGGGTGCTGCAAACACCCACGAATACGATCTGCTCCTGCAGCAGCAACCTGCCAACCCGATGAATCACCCGCGCTTTACGAACGTCCCAGCGCCGCGACGCCTCCTCGATCAACCCGGCAATCACCTGCTCCGTCATTCCCGGATAATGCTCCAGAAACAAGCCCGACACATGCTGCGTATCGCCGCTATCCCGCACCAGCCCTGTGAAGGTAGCAATGGCTCCAGTACCGGCGCCGCTGCTCCTCAGAGCGGCATGCTCGGCACCGCAATCAAAATCCTCAGTCTGAATACTTATCATCCTAACCCCCTGTTACTGGAGGGAAGAACGCCACTTCATCCCCGGCCTTTACTGGCGTTCCAGGCTTTGCCATAGCCTGATTGATCGCAATCATCACCGGCTGGCTGCCTTGCAGTTGTGCCCAGGGGCCGCCGCGGCTTGCCAGCGCCGCAAGCAGGTCGCCAGCGGTCTGATCCGTGTCTGCCGGTAACGTGAGTTGTTCCGTACCCAACTCTTCCCGGAGGCGGGCAAAAAAACGAACGGTCAGGGTCTGGTCAGTCATATCAGCTCAACAATTCAGTGAATGGGTAATAGGTCAGCAGGTCTCCCTCTGCAATCATCGCGTGTTCCGGAACCACCGCAAGTCCACCGGACCAACAGGCAGAACTCAACACGCCAGAACTCTGGTTTGTATAAGCTGTGACCTGGATTTTGCCGTCAACTGATTCCGTGCGCGCACGTAGGAACTCTCTGCGTGCCGAGGGTGAAGTAACATTAAGAGCAGCAGGCACCTGCTGACCGACAGGATGAATCTGCAGACGCCCCTGGCAAGTACGGATGTAAGGCATCCCCACTACCAGAAAAGTTACCAGTACCGAAGCCGGATTGCCTGGCAGGCCGAAGACCGGTGTACCCTTGATCGAGCCAAACGCCAGCGGCTTGCCGGGTTTGATCGCCATGCGCCACAGCAACAGCTGACCGGACTCTTCCAGCACCGCTCGCACGTGGTCTTCCTCACCGACAGACACACCGCCGCTTGTAATAACGAGATCCGCTGCTGCAGCGGCGCGTTCAAGAGTTTCCCGGGTAGCAGAGCGTGTATCCCGCAGGGTTTCACACAGCACTACCTCACAACCTGCCTCTGCCAAAAGACCAAGCAGGGTGAAACGGTTGGAGTTGTAAATCTGGCCCGGCCTCAGCGGAACGCCTGGCTCTACAAGCTCATCACCTGTTGACAGAATGGCCACCCGCAGTTTTTTCACCACAGCAACTTCGGCTACACCGATGGACGCCAGAAGGCCCATTTCCTGGGGTCGGATTTTAATACCCTTTTCCAGGCCCAGGCTGCCTTCGGCAAGATCCTGGCCGCGCCTGCGTATGTTCTGATCAGCCTTTACTTCGCCGTTGATGAGGATGCCGTTATCTGTAACCTCGACCCGCTCCTGCATGATAATCGTGTCAGCACCGGCCGGAACCTCGGAGCCGGTGAAGATGCGGACAGCCGTGCCGGGTTGCAGCGAGCCAGGCGCCGAGCCAGCCGGGATTCGGCCAGATACCGACAGAGCCTGACCGTGTACATAATCCTCAGCGCGCAGTGCGTAGCCATCTACCGCGCTGTTATCCGCTGGCGGCACATCCGCCGGCACCTGATAATCCTGTGCCAGTATCCTGCCCAGGCTTTCTGTGAGGGGCAAAAGCTCGGTTTCCGTAATCACCGGCGCTTTGCTCAAGAGGTGAGCGATAGCCTCATCAACCGGCGTCAGATTGGCTGCCATGGTTTTCTCTCCGTGTTCAGGATTAGCGTGCGGCGCGCTTGCCAATAACTTGTTGAAGGCGTTCAACAGCGCGCTCTGGTTTGCTGCCGACCAGCGCTGAAAAGTTGCAGGGGCCGTGGCGACTGTCGAGTTGGGTGCTGAGAATACCGTTCCAGCCCGTGCGACAAGCTCCGGTGGAACCCGGCAGGCAGAAAATAGCCGTATGGTTGGCAAGGCCGCCAAAAGCTCTGGATTGAATGGTGGAGGTGCCAATTTCCGAGGCTGACTGGCGGCGGAATTCCTCGCCAAATCCTTCAATGAATTTATCCAGTAGCGGTGCAACAGCTTCCGGGGTACTGTCGCGCTCGTAAAAACCGGTGCCACCGGTAATGATCACCACATGAACATCCGGCTCTGCAATCCAGGATGACATGGCTGCTCGCACCAGATAAATGTCATCTGGCAGTATGCGCCTTGAAATCAGTTTGTGCCCGGCTTCAACAACGCTGTCTTCAAGAAATTGACCGGAGGAATCTTCATCAAACCCGCGGGTATCGGAGACCGTAAGAATCGCGATATTGAGAGGTTTGAGTTTGCTGGTGAGTTCACTGCTCATGGGAATCTACTCCGAAAACCACAGGAAAAATTTTGGCTACCAGTATCCCTTTCAGTGGCGGGTAATGGAAGGGAGTAACCCATCAGGGGGAGGCCCCCGCTTGTGTGCGCCGCCTTCAAGAACCGAAAAGTAGGCGTTAATTTGGCCCCTGCACTTGACATTGGCGGGTAAGGTAGCAGATTATCGCTCTTGCCCTACGAACGGTTGTACCCACTCTACTGGCTTCAATATTTATATTCCGGATTTTGTCTACGCCGGTTGCTTCATCTGGCCAGCACCTGTTTTAACAACCAAGCAATGAATTTGTTCAGGGGCACCCCTGTCATCCCAACTTCCGTTCAATTCCATTCCTGAAAATCTAATAACCTATGAATCTTACTGAACTCAAGCAGAACTCCATGCCCGAATTGCTCGATATCGCGCAAGAGATGGGTCTCGATAACCTGGCACGTTCGCGTAAACAGGATGTTATCTTCACCATATTGAAGAAGCATGCCAAAGGCGGCGAAGACATTTATGGCGATGGCGTACTGGAGATTCTGCAGGACGGTTTCGGCTTCCTCCGCTCTGCCGATGCCTCCTACCTGGCCGGGCCAGACGACATTTACGTCTCCCCCAGCCAGATCCGTCGCTTCAACTTGCGCACCGGTGATACCGTTGCCGGCAAGATCCGCCCCCCCAAAGACGGTGAGCGCTACTTTGCCCTGTTGAAAGTCGCTGAGATCAACTTTGACAAACCGGACAACGCCCGTAACAAGATCCTGTTTGAAAATCTCACGCCGCTGTTCCCTGATGAACGCATGGCGCTTGAAACCGGTAACGGCAGCACCGAAGACTTGTCTTCCCGCGTGTTGGATCTGGTTGCGCCCATCGGCAAGGGCCAGCGTGGTTTGATTGTATCGCCGCCCAAGGCCGGTAAAACCATCCTGATGCAGAGTATTGCCCAGTCTATTACTCGCAATCATCCGGAATGCCACATCATTGTGCTGCTGATTGACGAGCGCCCGGAAGAAGTAACGGAAATGCAGCGCACCGTGCGCGGCGAAGTGATTGCTTCCACTTTTGATGAGCCACCTGCGCGTCACGTTCAGGTAGCTGAAATGGTCATCGAGAAGGCCAAACGACTGGTGGAACACAAAAAAGACGTGGTTATCCTGCTGGATTCCATCACCCGTCTGGCTCGTGCCTACAATACGGTTATTCCTTCCTCGGGCAAAGTGTTGACCGGTGGTGTAGATGCCCACGCTCTGGAAAAGCCCAAGCGCTTCTTCGGTGCGGCTCGTAACGTAGAAGAGGGCGGAAGCCTTACGATTCTTGCAACGGCGCTGGTGAACACGGGTTCCAAAATGGACGAAGTGATCTATGAGGAGTTCAAGGGCACAGGTAACATGGAAATTCACCTGGACCGCAAGATTGCCGAGAAGCGTGTTTACCCGGCCATCAACATTCGCAGCTCCGGCACGCGCCGTGAAGACCTGCTGATGAGCGAAGCGGATATCCAGCGTGTGTGGATCCTGCGCAAGCTGCTGCACTCCATGGACGATGACACTGCGGCCATCGAGTTCTTGCTGGATAAGCTCAAAGACACCAAGACCAACGACGAGTTCTTCCAGTCTATGAAGCGTCGTTAAGATTGGTGTGTTAGCACCTTGGTCTTATAGGTCAGGTGCTGTATTCGCGCTTTTGCCTTTGGGGCTGGCAATACCGGGGACACCCTCCCCGGACACGCCGTAAACCCATCCCTGGGGGTTCGGCATTGCCATCCCTGGCAATGCACGGTCCGGGGAGGGTGTCCCCGGTACTGACGATCAAGTTTTGGGCGCGCGCCTTTATTGGATTACAGTTAAGCTTTTGTGGGTTTCGGCCTTGAGTTAACTGGTGATTTCGTGAACGCGGTGAGGGCCTGCTTTCCCAGACTGTGTCTTGCCAGGGATGGCAAGACCAAGCCCCCAGGGATGGGTTCACGGCGTGTCTGGGAAAGCAGGCCCTCATTGCGTTCTGGCACCGGGTGAGAAGCCTGGAAGGCGGCGAACTCCGTATTTAGAAGCTAACCGGGAACGGAGCCAACGATGAAATACAACGATCTGCGGGACTTCATTGACCAGTTGGAGAAACTGGGTGAGCTGAAACGCATCTCAGTTGAAGTAGACCCCCACCTGGAAATGACCGAGATCTGCGACCGCACACTGCGAGCAGGTGGGCCTGCGTTGTTGTTTGAAAATCCCAAAGGCTACGACATGCCCGTGCTGGCGAATCTCTTTGGTACAACCCGAAGGGTCGCTCTGGGCATGGGGCAGGAGAACGTCACCGCGCTTCGGGACGTCGGCAAGCTGTTGGCCTATCTCAAAGAGCCGGATCCCCCCAAGGGCTTCAAAGACGCTATCGAAAAACTGCCACTGCTGCGGCAAGTGATGCGCATGAGCCCGAAAGTGCTCAGGTCCGCTCCCTGTCAGGATGTGGTGATCGAAAAAGATCAGGTTGATTTGTTCCAGATTCCAGTTCAGCACTGCTGGCCGGGCGACGCAGGGCCGTTGGTTACCTGGCCGCTGGTGATTACCCGCGGGCCCCATAAAGAACGCCAGAACCTCGGGATATACCGACAGCAGGTGATTGGCCGTAACCGACTGATCATGCGTTGGCTGAGCCATCGCGGCGGAGCGCTGGATTTTCGGGAGTTTCAGAAAGCGAATCCTGGTAAACCCTATCCGGTAGCTGTAGCTCTGGGGGCAGACCCGGCTACGATTTTGGGTGCTGTGACTCCGGTGCCCGATTCGCTATCTGAATACGCGTTTGCAGGCTTGCTACGAGGCAGTCGTACCGAACTGGTGCAGTGCGGTCTCAGCGATCTACAGGTGCCAGCTAGCGCTGAGATTGTTCTGGAAGGCTTTATTTACCCCGATGATAACGCGCCGGAAGGCCCTTTCGGGGATCACACAGGCTATTACAACGAAGTGGACGAGTTCCCGGTGTTCACCGTTGAGCGCATGACCCACCGCAAAGATCCGATTTACCACAGCACGTACACCGGCAGGCCACCAGACGAGCCGGCCATTCTGGGTGTGGCGCTGAACGAAGTTTTCATCCCCATTCTGCAGAAGCAATTCCCTGAAATTGTGGATTTTTACCTGCCGCCGGAAGGCTGTTCATATCGTCTTGCAGTGGTGACCATGAAGAAGCAGTACCCAGGCCATGCCAAGAGGGTGATGATGGGTGTATGGTCTTTTTTGCGGCAGTTCATGTACACCAAGTTTGTGATTGTGACCGATGATGATGTCAACGCCCGCAACTGGGAGGATGTGATCTGGGCTATTACGACCCGGATGGATCCTGTCCGAGACACCATGCTGGTCGAAAACACGCCCATTGATTATCTGGATTTCGCCTCGCCTGTGTCCGGCCTGGGCTCCAAGATGGGAATGGACGCCACCAATAAATGGCCGGGTGAGACAAGCCGGGAGTGGGGCGAGCCCATTGCCATGACGGACGCGGTAAAACTGCGGGTTGACGAACTCTGGGATAGCCTGGGGATTGAAACTTCGCCTGCCCGCCCTGACTGATATGGGCAACAAGCGTTGGCGGGTATGCCTTGAACCCTCCGGGGTTCAATTTTTCGCGGCAGCCGATGCCGATTTGCTGAGCTCCGCAACCAGTGCAGGTATTGCCGTTCCGTTCGCCTGTAAGAATGGCGTATGCGAGCTCTGCGAAGCCCGGCTGCTCAGCGGCACCGCTCTGAATACCCGAAACCAACAGATGATTCCGGTCGGCGCGCGGCTGATGATGTGCAGAACCGCAGCGCTCGACCATCTTGAACTGGAGATTAGTGCCGTTATGGCAGCAGGAAACAACCAGCCCCGAAAATTTCAGGCAAACGTCGTGGACGTAAGCTCTATCAATCACGATGTGTATCGGGTTGAGCTTCAGTTGCCGCGGCGGCGGGAGTTGTCTTTTCATGCGGGCCAGTATTTATCAGTCAACTTGCCCGATGCCGAGCCCTGTTATTTCTCCATTGCCAGCAGCCCGACAGAGCAGAACATTGAGCTGCATATTCAGGCTTCACCGGAATGGTTGTCGGCGCAAAAGGTGATTGACGCCCTGACCTCCGGTGAATCGGTCAATCTGGAGCTGCCCCATGGCAAAGCTTGCCTGGTTTGTGCTCCGGAAAAACCGTTGCTGCTTGTTGCGGCCGGTACGGGCTTTGCGCAGATGAAAAGCTTGGTTGATTATTTGCGCGGTACGTCCTTTGCCCAGCCGGTAAAACTGTTCTGGGGAGCGCGCCGCCATGAGGATATGTACCTCAGGTCCATGGCCCTGCAGTGGGAGCAGGACTTGCCAGGGTTCACATTTCAGCCCGTGGTAGGTGGTGATGAGGACAGCGAATGGAGCGGGCATCACGACCAGCTCGTACGCGCGGTGCTCGCCTCTGGTATGGACTGGAGTAACGTGGAAGTGCACGCCAGTGGCTCACCGACGATGGTTTACACGCTGATGGACGCTCTGGTGGAAGCCGGGCTACCACCAGAGGCATTCTTTTCTGATGTGCTGGAGTATGCACCTCGAAGTTGAGGTGCTGTGGCAGACTTCAGGGAGAAATGGCCGGTCAGGCTTTGGGCATGGGCAGTTTCGGTAGTCCGTTATCGTTTGCCAGCCCCTGCATCATAAGTTTTATACTCATTTCCTCGTCGCCCATGTGAGCGCTCAGGCGGCTTAGCTCTGCCAAACCTTCCCGACTGCGGCGTAACCTCAAACTCGTTTCGAAATACTCCCGTGCCTTGCCCCAGAGCTCGTTGCGCAGGCTCAGTCGGCCAAGTGCCAGCAACAGTTCGGCGTTGTTCGGCCGGTCTTTTAGCCACTGTTCGGCGGCAAGAAGCTGTTCGTCCGGTTTGCGGCCTTCAATCCGACCATAGAGATTAACCAGATCGTCGCTCCAGTGATTGTGCAGAACCTTTCGGAGCAAAGTTTCCGTCTGTTCCTCATCGCCCAGATTCGCCAGCAGGCGCGCGTAGTCCCCGATGGTTTTCTCGTCGCGGCGCAGAAAGCCTGGCAGCTCATCCCAAAGGCGGGTGAGTGGTTCCAGTGACGTGTTCGGATTCTCCTTCTGCTGGCGCCGGCAGTCTTCCGCTGCCCGCTCCAGCAAGTTGTGCCATACCTGGCGCTCCAGTTCACCGAGCTCGTTTTCCGGAAGCACACTGCGCTTGCGCAGCTCTGGCAGCAGTTTTGCCAGTTCGCGCCAGTCTTCGAGACGCAGATAGGTGTTTTTCAGAAGCTTGAGCACAAAGGGATGATGCGGAGACTGCTTGCGCAGGCGTACCAGCGTCGCCAGAGCCTGCTCCTGACGGTTGCCGGCAAGTTGCAGCTGGGCCTGGGTAATACCAACGGCCATGTCCGAACCCGGCGTGCTTTCATACGCCTTTCTTAGCAGTTCATCCACGGCTTCGTGGTCGCCGCATTCAAAAGCTGCCTGCGCAGCCGCCAGATAGTTGATCAGGGGGGTGTCAGCATTGCCGGCTCCTGATGTAAGCATCTTGCGTGCTCTTGGCCAATTGCCTTCCGCCAGTGCAAGCAGGCCTTGAGTTGTGCGCCGGCGTGCCCGTCGTTCCTTGCCGCGGGAGACCCAGTTGGCCACCAGCCCGCCACCTTGGCGCATGCGGCGTATCATTCCGATGGTCAACACAACCAACGCAACCAGGGCGATGAGCAAAGCAAGGCCTACCCAGAAGTTCGTTTCGATCAGGTACTGGCCGAGGCTGATACGGATGTAACCCAAGTCGTACTGCAGCCCAAGGGATAGGCCGGTGCCGATTAACAGGGCAAACAGAACGATCAGAAGCAGGCGAATCATGAATCATCGCCTCCGTTACCTTTGTCTAGCCGGCCTGCGAGCCGTTCTTTGAGCAGGTCCAGGGATTTACTGATGTCGGGCAAGTCCGGGGCGACGTTGCGTGTGGCCAACTCTGCAAGTGTGCTGCTCAGAGCGCTTACTCGTGGATTGCTCGCGTCGTACCAGTCGTCAACGGCTGCCTGGGCCTTGATAAGCGCACGCTCATACAGTGGTTGATTGCCTCTGAGCACGGCCATTTCCGACTCTTCCAGCATCAGTTGCAGGTTCAGCCGCGCATAGGCGCTCTGATCCGGCGACAACAAGGGTTTCACCGACTCATCCAGGCGACGAACCACAACAACTTGCATCAGGGTAGATTTGAATTTCTGCCAGCCTCTGGCCAGAATGCTTGGCTCTCCGCCGGCTTCAGGGTCGTCTTCTGCCTGTGAGCCGCCGACAAACCCAGGCGCCTGCTCGCTGATAAGCGCCTGGTCGGTGAGCTGGTGAACGCTGTCGATGGCAGCTTCGAGGGTGAGGTAAAGGCCGGTCCTGTCGACACTGGAGATGCCTTTGAGCGCCAGAACTTCACGAGCCAGCTGCTGGCGAACAGGGTACACACCAATATCGTCAGACTCTGTGAGCACTTCATCGGCAGCTTCGAGAGCGGAAAGAGCGCCACGAATGTCTTTCTCGATCAACAGTCGCTGGTTGGCAATCCGTAGCAGGTATTCAGCCTCCGCAAGCAACCAGTCGGTGCGAGTGCGGTTTCCGGCTTCCAGAAGCTCACGGGCATTGTGATCAATCTGCCGCTGCTGGGTAGCGATCAGCTCCCGTTGGGATGTCAGTTTGTCTTCCAGAGATTGCAGGCGCTGGCCTTGTTGACTGCCGCGATCACCATAAAGGCTCTCCAGCTGCGCGGTATCCTGTTGCAGGTTGCTCAGTGTCTGCATCGTAGCCTGGTGGCCGTTCCATTGCTGCCAGTTCCAGGCAGCCAGCGCGGCAACACTGATCAGTGCAATGATAGCAATAACCCAGACCGGCCAGACTGTCTGTCGGGAGGGTTGCTCGTTGGCAATCGGGGCGGGTAATCGTTTTGTTGTTTCAGTCACGGGCATCCTTACTTTGCTTTTCCGGAGTCACCGTCCCGGCCAGCCAGTTGTTCTGTGACGGCGTCCACGATGTCATTATCGGCAAGGCTTCCTGGTATACACGGAGCGTTGAATCCCGCCTTGCGAGCCTGATCTGCAATACGCCGGGCGGGCACAATAACGGGTCTATCGTATAGATTATGGCTGCAATTCGCACTTAGTGCGATGAGATTGTTCAGGGTTTCTCCGGAGAGCGCAATAATGGCATCTGGCGCAAACTCCCCCAGAGCGGTGTTGATCTGCGCGGGTGTGTAATCCGGGCAAAATCTACGATAGAGCGGCATCACGGTAACTCGTGCGCCGCGTGCCTCCAGCGTTCTCCGGGTCAGCTCACGCCCTTCCTCGCCGCGGGCCACCAGCACCCGCTCGCCATCGAAATGCGCCAGCGAAGGCAGCTTCAGCAGTGCCTCACTGGTCCAGCCCCCGTCGGGCTTGCGCGGGCTCACTCCATACTCTGCAAGTGCCTTGGCTGTGCCGGCTCCCACACCGTACCAGTTCAGGCCAGCGGGAAGCTGGGGCCACCAGGTGTCCAGCTCTTCCAGCAAAAGGCGGGCTGCATAGGGGCTGACAGCAATAACATGGGAGAATTCATCGAGGCTGAGAATGATAGTGCGTCGTTCCGGGGTCTCTGGCAGCGGCTCTCGTGCGACCAGCGGAAATATATGCGTCTCGGCACCGGCAGCCTGAAACTGTCGGGCCAGCCGGGACGCTTCCGGTTCCGGCCGGCAAATCAGAACGCGCCGGCCGGTCAGGAACGCAGAGTCAGTGCGGGGTATGGCCATAAATTTCAGCCAGTATTTTGTCTGCGCCCATAGCCAGAAGATTTTCTGCCAGTTCACGGCCCAGGCGTTCGCCTTCTGCCCGGGGTGCCCGGCCTTCGACGCGGAGAATCTGAGTGCCGTCAACAGCACCAACCAGCGCACGTAGCCATAAAGTGTTGTCTTCCAGCAAGGCGTAGGCCGCTATCGGTACTTGGCAACCGCCTTCAAGGCGACGGTTAAGTGCTCGCTCTGCTTTCACGCGGTCGGCCGTGTCGATATGGTTCAGCGGTTCCAGCATGGCGCGCAGTTCGTCATCACCAAGCCGGCATTCAATGCCAAGAGCGCCCTGGCCAACGGCCGGCAGGGATACGGTGTCCGGCATGGAGTAACGAATCCGGTCATGGAAGCCCAGGCGCTTGAGGCCAGAACTCGCCAGTACAATGGCGTCGTAATCGCCGGCGTCAAGCTTGGCCAGGCGAGTGTTCACGTTGCCCCGGAGAACCCGGATTTCCAGGTCCGGCCGGTAGGCGCGAAGCTGGGATTCCCGGCGCAGGCTGGCTGTGCCGACAACGGCGCCTTGGGGAAGGGCGTCTACGTTATCGTAGTGATTGCTGACAAAAGCATCTGTCGGGTCTTCCCGCTCGCAGTAGGCAACCAGGCCCAGGCCTTCGGGAAAAGCCATGGGTACGTCTTTCATTGAATGCACCGCAAGATCCGCGCGGCCATCAAGCATGGCTTCTTCCAGTTCTTTTACAAACAGGCCTTTACCGCCGATTTTGGCTAGCGGAACATCAAGGATCTTGTCCCCTTGGGTTTTGATCTTGACGAGCTCTACATTCACGTTGTCGTGGAGTCGTTCCAGTTCGGCCTTGATAAATTCCGCCTGCCACAACGCCAAGGCGCTGCTGCGGGTTGCTACACGAAGGGTTCGTTTAGACATGATGCTCACTGTCAGTGCTGAAAAATGTTCGCCAAGGTTACCTTGTGGCGCCGTAAAAGTCCCGTGAGTGCCTGCTTTGCATCGCTCGCCACTGGAGGGTTTGTTGCGTCAACCACGCTTAGCGCGGTTGCTGCCCCTGCAGCCATTGGCGCAGGTTGCTGGCGTGCCGGCGGCTTACCTGAAGTTTGCCCAGGTTGTCCTTGAGTAATACCAGGTTGTGCCCCTCCGGCGTACGTTCCAAAGCCTGAATAAAGCGGACACCCACCAGCGTGTTGCGGTGAATCCGGAGCAACTGGTTTGGATAGGCATTTTCCAGTTCTTTTAGCGTGTAGTCGGAAACAGCTTCACCACGGGAATGGTGAATGGTTACGTATTTCTGATCTGCCTGGCAATAGCGGATCCCGACTATATCTATCAGTTCGGTGCCTCTGTGAGTACGAACGGCCAGCTGCTCGTCGTCAGCAGTATTCCGGCTCATGCTGTTGTCGGAGGGCTCTCCGGAAACTGCCTGCAGTTGTACCCGGTTAACCCGCCCGGCCCGGGCGAGGGCTTCTTCCAGCGCCTGCTTGCGTACAGGTTTCAGCAGATAGGCTATCGCCTGCACATCAAAAGCCTGAATGGCATAGCTGTCGTAAGCCGTACAAAAAATGATGGCCGGCGGGCTGCTCAGCTTGCTCAGGTGTGCGGCGATCTCCATGCCGTCAAGGCCGGGCATGCGTATGTCGAGCAGCAGTATATCCGGATGCAGCTCTGCTACCTGAGCAAGCGCTGCATCGCCATCCCCTGCTTCACCGCAAACCTGGTAGCCAGGCAAGCCTTCGGCCAGCCGCCGCAGGCGCCCACGGGCCAGAGGTTCATCGTCAACGATCAGAATCTTCTGTTTTGTCATAGCTGTTGTGTGGTTTTTGGTAGCCTCAAGGTCACCGTGTAAACGTCTCCCTGATGGCTGTGTTTGAGAACGGCCGGCTCCCCGAACAGGGCCTGCAGTCGCGCTTGTATATTGCTCAGGGCCATTCGGTTGCCGCTGTGCAAGCTTCCATTGCCGTCCGGTTTGGGGTTTTGCACCAGCAGGTACACAAAGTTGCCGCGTGCTTCCGCTTCGATGCGCACCGTGCCTCCCTCAGGGCGGGGCTGTATGCCGTGATAGACCGCGTTTTCTACCAGCGGCTGCAGGGTCAAAGGCGGAATGGCCTGGCGCTCCAGCCCTTCGGCAATGTGCCATTCCAGCTTCAGGCGTGGGCCGAGGCGCAGCGCTTCAATAGCGAGGTAGCGCTGGCAAAGTTCAAGTTCTTTTGCCAAGGGGATAAGTTGGTCGCCGGTGCGCAGGCTGGCGCGAAAGAGCTCGGACAGATCCAGAACAGCTTCTTCGGCCTGCTCCGGGTCCGTGGCAATAAGGCTGGCGATGGTGTTCATGCTGTTAAACAGGAAGTGAGGCTGTATGCGTGCCTGCAACGCTGCCAGGTGCGCCTGCATTTCTGCTTCCCGTTGTTGTTGCCACTGATGTTGCAGGTAGAAGTAGCGCAGAACCATGAGAACAATCAACAGAGCCAGTAGCAGCTTCTTGGCTATGGCCTGCCAGTCGATAATGCCCGGTTGTGGGTGCAGAACGTTGTCTGCAAACAGGCTGAAGGCGAGAACATCCAGTACTACGATCACCGCAATTGCAAGAGTGGCGCGGGTCACGGACATTCTGGCCAGTCGGAAGCGTAGCAGGCAAATCAGCGCAGCGCTGGTGAGGGTGGTCCACTGCACAAACAGCGACAGGAGCGCGAAATAGTTCCAGTCAATCCAGCCGTCGCTGGCCTGAACAATAGCCAGCACAAGCACCAACAACTCGCTGGTGATTAGCAGCATGAACACGGATCGCACCCGGCACAGATCCGGCACGAAGAAATCTTGTGTAATGACCGTTTTGTCCCCGACCAAGGGAGTCTCTTTTGTACGGGTCAGAATGTTATACTCCCGCCACGTTCAATGTACCCAGTTCCCGCCAGATAATGCCGGGCTGCCAGCAGGAAAGATAGACCATGACGGATCAGAAAAAACCTGACCAGGCCACAACCTCCGAAAAACCTTGGGGCGGGCGCTTCAGCGAACCCACAGACGCTTTTGTGGAACGCTTTACTGCATCCGTAGGGTTTGATCAGCGCCTGTATCACCACGACATCACCGGCTCCATTGCCCACGCAACCATGCTCGCCGAGGTTGGCGTTCTGACGGTGGATGAGCGCGATCTTATTATTGCAGGCCTGAACGGTGTAAAAGAAGACATTGAGGCAGGGTGCTTCGAATGGTCTGTGAGCCTTGAAGATGTCCACATGAACATCGAAGCCCGGTTAACGGATCGCATTGGCATCACGGGTAAGAAACTGCACACCGGCCGCAGCCGCAATGATCAGGTGGCCACGGATATCCGCCTGTACCTGCGTGATGAAATTGATGTGATTGCCGAGGAACTCCGGCGCCTGCGGTCCGGTTTGCTGGACCTGGCCGAACGCGAAGCAGAGACCATTATGCCTGGCTTCACTCACCTTCAGACGGCCCAGCCGGTTACTTTCGGGCACCACCTTTTGGCCTGGTATGAAATGCTGGTCCGTGATGCCGAGCGGCTGCAGGACTGCCGCAAACGGGTGAATGTGATGCCTCTTGGCGCCGCGGCGCTGGCCGGCACCACTTATCCGATCGACCGCGCCATGACCGCTCGACTGCTGGGCTTTGACCGACCCTCGGAAAACTCGCTGGATTCGGTCAGTGACCGGGACTTCGCTATTGAGTTCTGCAGCTTCGCGGCTTTACTGATGACGCACATGTCCCGCTTCAGCGAAGAGCTGGTGTTGTGGGCTTCAGCACAGTTTGACTTTATTGATTTGCCCGATCGTTTTTGCACCGGCTCTTCGATCATGCCGCAGAAAAAAAACCCCGATGTACCTGAGCTTGTCCGGGGCAAAGCCGGACGGGTGACCGGCCATCTGATGTCCTTGCTCATGCTGATGAAAAGCCAGCCGCTGGCGTACAACAAGGACAATCAGGAAGACAAGGAACCTCTGTTTGACACGGTCGACACCATCAAAGGCTGCCTGAAAGCATACGCTGACATGGTGCCGGCTATTTGTGCCAAAGCCGATAACATGCGCGTAGCGGCCAAGCGCGGTTTCTCGACCGCGACGGATCTGGCGGATTATCTGGTCAAGAAAGGCATGCCGTTCCGTGACGCTCACGAAGTTGTGGGTAAGGCTGTGGCTTTCGGTGTGGCTGAGGAGCGAGACCTTTCTGATATGACACTGGAAGAGCTGAAGCGCTTTTCTGACACCATCAGTGATGATGTGTTTGATGTACTGACTCTGGAAGGATCGGTTCAGGCCCGTGATCACTTGGGTGGCACGGCACCTGCTCAGGTGCGGGCGGCCGTTGCTCGCGCACGAAGTCTTCTCGGCTGAACCCGCCTTGGCCGGACTGGGAAAACCTTTTTCAAGGAGTCGCCTTGACCGCTCAAGCCCCACCGATTGTCCTGGATTTTGATGAGGGCATTGATCGCAAAACCCTGCACCACCTGCGGGACAGGTTTCTTGTGGTCAATCGCCAGCGCTGGGCGAGAGCGCACTCGTCGCTCACTCATCGGCAGCAGGTGGTGCTCGAGGTTTTGCCGTTGGTGTTTCACACCAACCACCCGGCTCTGCCCGGCTATCTGGACGCCGACTGCCCCTATGGCTTGAGCCATTACCGACCGGATCCTGCAACCATAAGTGCTGCAAGGCGTCTGGCACGCACCTTTAGCATTCGGGACGAAGGCCGGCGCCGGGCCGATCTGGAAGCACTGTTTCTGATGGGGAGTCCTGGCACCCTTGGGCATTCTGTCGCCAGTGACCTGGATGTCTGGCTGTGTCATCGGGATGACCTTCAGGAACCGGATATCCGGTGCCTTGAGCGCAAGGCTGCGAAGCTCACGGAATGGGCATCTTCTTTTGGCATTGAGCTGCATGTGTTTGTGTTCTCTGCGGCCGACTGGCGGCAAGGCCGACAGCACGCAGAGGTGAGTGGTGAAAACTGCGGCAGCGCCCAGCACTACCTGTTGCTGGATGAGTTTTATCGCACCGGGATCCATCTGGGTGGTTGCTACCCGCTTTGGTGGCTCATTCCCTCTGAACAGGAAGGCCGCTATCAGGAATGTGTAAGCAAGCTGGTGGACTACCGGTTTATTCGCGGCAACGAATACATTGATTTCGGCGCAGTGCCGTTCATCCCGGCCAGTGAGTTTCTCGGCGCCGGTGTGTGGCAACTCTATAAGGGTATTGATGCGCCCTGGAAGTCCATCATGAAGCTGTTGCTTATCGAATGCTACGCGCAGACTCAGGATCAGCCGGTTTTGTCTCGCGTGTTCAAACAGGCGGTATTCAGCGGCATCACCGATGTGGATGTTCTGGATCCGTATGTCATGTTGTACCAGCGCCTTGAGCAGTGGCTGATCGCAGCAGAAGCCGAATCGAGGCTTGATCTGGTGCGCCGTAGTTTGTATGTCAAAGCGGGACTGCCACTGACCCGAATCGGGGCGGCGGACCAGCAGGGATCAGGGCCCTGGCGAGCGCGGCTTCTGAGGGAGCTTGTGGCCGGCTGGGGGTGGCCGGAAAAGCACATTGAAGCGTTGGATAATCGTCAGCGCTGGCGGGCAGAAGAGGCGTCTTCATTGCGTCGCGTTGTGGTGTCGGAGCTCACTCACAGTTACCGGTTGCTGTCCAGATTGGCCCGTGATCACGGTGAACAGTCTGCGATCAGCGCAAACGACATTAACCTGCTGGGCCGCAAGCTCTACGCTGCGTTTCAGCGCAAGGCCGGCAAGATTGAGCAGATTAATCCGGGGCTGGCGCCTTCGCTGGCAGAGGAGAATCTGGCCTTTCACCATCAGTCGGAGCAGGGCGGCGCAGGAACAGGGTGGCTGTTGTACCGTGATCTGGAAGATCCATCAGATGCTTTCTGGCAGCCGGTTATCCGGCGCTCCGGAAACCTCGCGGAACTGGTAGCCTGGTGCTATTACAATGGGTTGCTGACTCGCTCTACTCGCCTCAACGTCCGTTCCGGGCAGGCCATCGCCTCGGTCAGCGAATTGCGGGAAATGCTGGATGCGTTTACGGGTTTTGTACCCTTTCCTGTTTTGCCAGCCGAGCGGGAGGCTCTTGCCCGCGGCGTTCACCCTCTGCGCAATCTTCTTCTGGTTAATGTTGGGGTTGATCCGCAATCCCACCTTACGGAGCGTGGGCTGCACAAGCTCAGTGCCCGGCATGATTCGCTGGGATTCAGTGGCGGGCGTGAGAATCTGGTTATTACCATTGATCAGATCACGCTTAACAGCTGGCACGAGGTCAGCCTTCAGCACTACGCCTCGGGGGATACTCTGATTCAGTGCCTGAAGAATGTCCTTGCTTCAGTTGCCCTCGCCCCCCGCAACGTTCCCGATATTGAGGTGCACGGTCACAACCGCGGGCATGGCAGCGCTATCGCCCGGAGAGTGCGGGAGCTGTTTGCCGATGTGTTGCGCCAGTTTTTTGCCGGAGGCGCGGGCCCACACCCTTTGCGTTACGTTATCGAAATGGGTCACCGGTACTTTCTGCTGGAGTTCAGTGGCACCGAGCCTGGTTTCATTGCTCTGGAAAGCCGGGCTGCCCTGATGGAGTGCCTTGCTCAGCCCCGGGATGTCTATCTGCCGGTGGTGTTTGATCACCATGCACTGCTGGATGACCCGGCTCTGCGGGCGGCCTGCCAGGCCAGTGAGCCGGACAGCATTCAGGTGTTTTACGCTCTTCGGGGCGAGCGCGCGCAGATCCGGGTGATTGATGAGCGAGGTTCGCTGTTCGGCTGGGATCAGCCGATTACCAGTCGCCGCCATCTGCTGACACCGCTGTTGCGATTTCTGGAAAACCTGGTTGAGCGACGCACGCTGCGCAACCGCGAGGGTCCGGTGGCTCTGGCCGGAGTGCGGTGCTACGAATTGGTTGCAAACAACGGGCAATGGCGCCCGGAATATCGGCCGCAAGCCGATACCGGAGCCTCTTTGTCAGGGCTTGAAGTGCAAGCGGTGGGTGTGCAGGAAGGCGATAGCCGGGTTCGCTTTGATCTCTACTGTGGCGAGCAGGAATTTACGGTACTGCAATACGGTGACCAGCTGATTCCCGCGGTTGCTCATTATATCCACTCACTGCGCCAGAGCCGTGATCGCTATCCGGTTTACCTTACGGATGTGCACCTGCCCCATGACCTGGACCCAAGGGTGTATCAGCAGGATATACAGACCAGCCAGTATCTCTATTACCGGGCTTCTCTGGAGGATGCCCTGAACCGTGAGCTGGAAGCGTTTCGATAGCCCTTCGCCCTCGCCGTGCGGACCACGGGTCAGGTATACTTTGGTCATTATTAACTCAGGGGTGACAACGATGCGCGCGTGGACACTGCCGATCGCGATTCTGGTTGTGGTGGCCACACTCGGTGGCTGCGGCCAGAAAGGGCCTTTATACCGGGAGAACCCGGAAACGTCAGCCGGCCAATACCAGACTCCGCTACACGATCGGGAACCTAATGGATCATTTTAACTACCGCGACGGCGAACTTTACGCCGAAGATGTGCCTGTCTCTGCCATTGCCGAACGCTTTGGTACGCCGGCTTATGTATACTCCCGGGCCACTCTGGAACGTCATTACAAATCCTACGATGAAACTCTGAGAGAGCGCGAGCTTCTCGTTTGCTATGCCGTCAAAGCCAACAGTAATCTTGCCGTGCTGAATGTGCTGGCGCGCCTGGGTGCCGGTTTTGACATAGTATCCGCTGGAGAACTGGAGCGCGTGCTGCACGCTGGTGGCGACGCCGCCAAGGTGGTTTTTTCCGGTGTCGGAAAACAGGAATGGGAAATGCGCCGGGCCCTGGAAGCGGGTGTTCGCTGTTTTAACGTGGAATCCGACACCGAGCTGGATCGGCTGAATGCGGTGGCCGGGGAGTTGGGTGTCAAAGCTCCGGTCTCGCTGCGTGTGAACCCGGACGTCGATGCCGGTACGCATCCATACATCTCCACGGGCCTGAAAGAGAACAAGTTCGGCATCGATATCGCAGAAGCACCGGCTGTTTACGCCCGGGCTGCGACATTGCCAAACCTGGACATCAAAGGCGTGGATTGCCACATCGGCTCTCAGCTTACATCGATTTCTCCATTCATGGACGCCCTCGACCGCGTATTGGAGCTGGTTGATGCGCTGACCCAAAGCGGCATTCATATACGGCACCTGGATATGGGCGGTGGGCTGGGCGTTACCTACAACGACGAACAGCCGCCTGAGCCGTCCGAATACGTTCGGGCTCTGGATGAGCGCATTGGTGACCGCAAACTGGCGCTGATATTGGAGCCGGGTCGCTCAATTGCGGCTAATGCCGGCATACTGCTTACCCGGGTCGAGTTCCTGAAGTGCACGGAACACCGCAACTTCGCGATTATTGATGCCGCCATGAACGATCTGATCCGACCTGCGCTTTACAGCGCCTGGCAGGCTATTGTGCCAGCGCAGCCACATCAGGACGTTGATCAAAAGATCTGGGATCTGGTTGGCCCTGTCTGTGAAACCGGGGATTTTCTCGGTAAAGACCGGCCGCTCCGGCTCCGGGCTGGCGATCTCCTTGCTGTGCGTTCTGCCGGCGCCTATGGCTTCGTTATGAGTTCCAATTACAACACCCGCAATCGTCCGCCGGAATTGATGGTCGATGGTGAGCAGGTGCATATTGTTCGTCGTCGCGAGACCGTCGAGGATCAGCTTGCACCAGAAAGCTGCCTGCCGGAATGAGCGGAGAACAGGAGATGATCCAGCATCGCCGAAACCAGGGGCCCCTGCTCCGGTTCAGTAAAATGCACGGCTTGGGCAACGACTTTATGGTGGTAGATGCCATCAGTCAGCCTTTTCGGCTGGGCCCTGAGTTGATCCGGGAACTGGCCGACAGGAATTTTGGTGTCGGTTTCGATCAGCTGTTGGTTGTAGAGCCCCCCGGTTTGCCGAATGTGGATTTCCGTTATCGCATTTTCAATGCTGATGGTTCCGAGGTGGAGCAGTGCGGCAATGGCGCCAGGTGTTTCGCGAAGTTTGTCCGTGATCAGCGGTTGACCAACAAAAAGAACGTTCGGGTCCAGACCGCCGCAGGAGTGATTGAGCTGCGGGTAGGCAAAGACGGCATGGTGATGGTCAACATGGGCGTGCCGGAACTGAACCCGGTGGCTATTCCTTTCGACGCCGAACAACGCAAAAACGTGTACAGCCTGGAAACGGGCGCCGGCGTGATTGAGCTCAGCGCTGTTTCCATGGGTAACCCTCACGCGGTTATTCTGGTTGATGATGTGGATACAGCGCCGGTTGCAGAGCTGGGGCCGCTTCTTGAAAGCCATCCCCGGTTCCCGTCCAGGGCCAATATCGGTTTTTTGCAGATAGTCAGCCGCGGCCATGCACGCCTCAGAGTCTATGAACGTGGTTCGGGCGAAACCCTGGCGTGTGGCAGCGGCGCCTGTGCCGCCGTGGTGGCCGGGTGCCTGCGAGGCTTGCTCGATAAGCGCGTAGAGGTGGATTTGCGCGGCGGGCGGCTGGTCATTGAATGGCAGGGTGAAGGGACGCCTGTTATGATGGAAGGGCCCGCCACAAGTGTATTTGAAGGGCAGTTGCGACTGCCCGGTGAGCCAGGTGATAACCGGCGCCGAAAGCCCAACCGCCCACACAAACAACGGATCTGAAAACCAGGAGAGCACGATGACAGACCAAACGGCCCAACAGAAGGCCGGTGAGCTCACCCGGGAAGACGTGGCTGAGTATCTGAGAGCCAATCCGGATTTTTTTATTGATCAGGATGATCTTCTGCGCAGCCTGACCCTTCCACATGACAGCGGTCGGGCAATCTCTCTGGTTGAACGCCAGGTGCATCTGTTCCGTGAGCAGCGGGACACACTGCGACATGAAATGGCAGAGCTGGTTTCTATCGCCCGTCACAATGATCGCCTGTTTGAAAAAAGTAAACGTTTGCTGATGCAGGTAATAGAAGCCCGCAATCTTGTTGATATGGCATCCACCATTGATGACAGCATTCGTGGTGACTTCGGGCTGGACGCCGCATCGGTGATCCTGTTTACCGACGCGGAAGTGCCCGGCAGCTCTCAGGGCGCGCTTCATGTTGTGAGTCCGGCGGAGGCCCGGAATCGTCTCGGCAACTTGTTGGAAGGCAGCAAGGCGGTGTGTGGCCAGTTCCGGGAGAGTGAGCGTGAATTTCTGTTCCCCGACCGGGATGAGCCCATTGCATCGGTTGCTCTGGTGCCTTTACGTCACGACGATCTGGTGGGGGTTTTCGCCGTTGGCAGTTGCCAACCAGGCTATTTTGACCAGAGTATGGGCTCGCTGTTCCTCAGTTACATCAGTGACACCCTCAGTCGGCTTCTGCCACCTATGGTTCAGCGCCATACCGCCACCCCACCGGTAACCGACCTAGCGACGGAGTCACGCTAGAGTGACCTCTGTACCCGTAACGGCTCAATTACCCGACGAGCTGAGCGGGTATATGCGAGATTTTATCCAGCACCTTGCATCTGAAAAACGCCATTCTCCCCGAACCTGTGACAGCTACCAACGTGACCTGAATCGGCTTGCCGCCTGGCTTGTCGAACAGGACAACACGCAATGGCGGTCCGTCAGCGGTTATGATCTGCGCCGCTACGTAGCCAACCTCAGCCGCCAGGGACTCAGCGGGCGCAGCATTGCTCGCCATTTGTCAGCCATAAGGCGGTTTTATCAGTATTTGTTGCGGGAGCGGCTGGCCACGGACAATCCGGCTTTGGATATCCGCGCTCCAAAGAGCGGCAGACGCCTTCCTGCAGTAGCCGACGTGGATCAGCTTAACTATCTTCTTGATGCCTCGTCTGATGACCCACTGGAGGTGCGCGACCGGTGCATGTTTGAACTTATGTATTCCTCTGGCTTGCGTCTGGCTGAACTGGCCAGCCTGGATGTCGACTCTGTTGACTGCCAAGGCGGCGAGGCTCGGGTGGTGGGTAAAGGCAGTAAAACACGACTACTGCCGGTAGGCCGGAAGGCGCTGGAGGCGATAGCCCAGTGGGTGCCCCTCCGCGCCGGGCTGGCTCCCGAGGCAGAAAAAGCCCTGTTTGTAAGCCGTCGTGGCGATCGCCTGAGCCATCGCAGTATTCAGGCCCGTCTGAGCCGATGGGGGGTAGTCAAAGGCGCTGACCAGAAGCTCCATCCGCACATGCTGCGGCACTCATTTGCCAGTCACATGCTTGAATCCAGCGGAGATTTGCGCGCGGTACAGGAGCTGCTGGGCCATGCGGACATAGCCACCACGCAGATCTATACTCATCTTGATTTCCAGCATTTGGCTCGGGTGTATGATCAGAGCCATCCCAGAGCGCGCCGACGTCGTTCGCGCAGTCACGACGACCAGAACTCCGGACAGGACGGAAACAGCTGATATCATCGGATCAATCCTGAAAAAAAGTATTTCCAGGTGCTTGAGGTTGCAGAACACAGGGAGGGCAATGGAAGGCTGAGAGCAATACGCTTGAGCGCATGCTTGCTTACGCAGTTGCCCAATCGGGAAGCCTGGCAGGAACGTTTGTCTTTTGAATTCAATCGCTGGAAGCGCTACCGTTTCATTTCGGAGGTAACCCTGTAACGATTATATTCTCTGCAGGCCTGGTGGGGTTTGCTCCGGGCGATACCGAAGAAACTGTCTTTGACCGTGCGGATCGTGCGCTTTATTCCCCCAAGGATGCTGGCCGCAACTGTGTCAGGATTAGCCAACTGCCAGGTTAATGCAGGCCCTCTGGACGCAGCGGCAATGGTGCCTTAATGTCGCATTATGGCATTCAGCTCGTCGATAACCTCCGCCCAGTCACTGTCATCTTCCAGGCCCTCCTCAAGAAGCTGAGACTGGCTTTCAGACCAGAAAGGCGCATCTTGCAGGGCGATTTCATGGGGCAAGGGAGAATAGCGGGCGGTAAACGCTTCGATGCTTTTCTCGTCAGATGCCAGTCCAAGCTGATCAAAAAGAGTGCTCAGATTGTGTTTGCTTGTGTCCATGGAGAGGTTCCTCCGCTTAACGATTGCTTGAATGAAATTTCGCACATTTACAGGTATTGTTTCCTGAAATGTAGTGCAACCTCTGAGGATATCCAGTGAAGGCCACCCTTCTGTTTGTATCTTGTTGGCTATTGCTGGTTTTTCAATCCATGGCACTGGCAGATCCACCCCAGGTATCACCTGCACCGGTTTTGGGTAGCAAGGATCTGAATTGGGTCAGTGAACAGGATAGCCTCAGGATTGGCGTGCGTGCCGATCAGGTGCCACTGGTTTTCGATACCGGAAACGGACACCTTGCCGGCACCTATATTGACTATCTGGCACGGCTTTCCAGCAAGTTGGGCTTGCCGATAGAGCCGGTCGTCATCAGCAGGGGCGCCTATGCGGAGCCGGTACCCGACCAACCGGCAATCGATGCGCTTCTGACAACGAGAGTGCCGGGCACGCCGGTGCCTGATGGAAAGCGTTTTACCAGCCCTTTTATGTCACTTACCTATGGCCTGTTCGTCAGTGCAGGTGACGCCGCAATCCGCTCTCTCGCCGACCTGGAGGATGGCCGCATAGCCGTGATTGAAGGCGATCCCAACCAATACACCATGCTTGATTCGGTAGAGAGTTTTACCCCGGTGCCTGTTCAAAGCCTGGGCGAAGCTGTCAGTCAGGTGTTGTCCGGCCAGGCCGACGCTTTTCTTGGCCCGGTACCTGTGGTGTCGGACTATCTTCAGTCGGCAATGATCAATGGTATTGGCCTATCCGTTTTACTCGATCAGAAGTCGGTGGACGTTGTCTTTCAGGTGGATGAGGGTAACGGCCCGCTGTTTCGCGTTCTGAATCAGACGGTAGAAGCGATCAGCCATAATGAGCATCGGGTTATAAGGCAGTCTTGGCTGCAGGTGGATCTGTCTGAACTGGAGCAGAGTGGGGTAGAACTCTCGGCTTCCGATGTCGACTGGCTCAGGCGCCACCCGGCATTGAAGGTAGCCTATCGGTCTGACTGGCCACCGTTTGAGTACGCTCAGGATGGTCGCGCCACCGGGCTTGTGCCAGATCTCGTTGCCCGCCTGGAAAATCAGCTGGGCGCACGTTTTGAAGAACGGATTCTGGAAAGTCGGGTGGTTGCAGAGCAGGCACTTATTTCCGGAGAAGTGGATATTCTTCCTGGCTTGTCTCGCACACCGCGAACAGAAGAGTCGTTTCTGTTCACCCGGGCTTACGTGAACGTGCCAATTGCTCTGGCTATCCGGGATGATGGGCGTTTTATCGGGGATCTGCGGGAACTGCGCAGTGAACGAGTGGGGGTGGTCAACCGCCATGCAGCACATGATTATCTGCTTATCAATCACCCGAATCTGAACCTTTATCCGATGGCAACGGTGGAGGACGGGTTGTTGGCGCTCTCCAATGGCGATCTTGATGTTATGGTGACCCACATTCCGGCGGTCAGCTATACAGTTGCCAGGCTGGGCCTGTCGAACCTGAGGATTACCAGTATCACGCCCTACCAGTACGATCTCCGGCTTGCAGTGCGCAAAGACAGCCCGGAGCTACATCGTATTCTGAACAAAGCCCTGGGTAGCCTTAAACCGGCTGAAACCGAGGCTATATACAACCGGTGGATCCATCTCGATATTGAGCAGGAAGCCGATTACACCGTGGTTCGCCGGGTTGTGCTTATCGCTATTGTGGTTGTGCTTATCTTTCTTTACTGGAACCGCAAGCTGTCGCGGGAGGTGGACGAGCGCATTCGCTCTGAAAATGCGCTGCGCCGGAGTGAAGATGAGCTACGGGCTGCCAAGCTGGAGGCGGAACGTCTGGCCCGGGAGGCGGAGGCGGCAAGCCGGACCAAGAGTGAGTTTCTGGCCAATATGTCCCATGAGATCCGGACACCCATGAATGCGGTGATCGGCTACTCGGATCTACTGAGCAACAGTGTTACCGACCCTCAGCAACGCAACTATCTGGATGCCATCCGGGCAGGCAGTCGCAGCCTGCTGATGCTGATTAACGACATTCTTGATCTCTCACGTATTGAAGCCGGGAAAATGCGGCTGGACTACTCACCGGTATCCGTACGCCGGCTTCTTGATGATGTTCGCCATATTTTTGATTTGCGTGCCCGGGAACAGGGCATCACGCTGGAGGTGAGCGTTGGTTCAGACATGCCTGTTACCATGATGCTCGATGAAACCCGCTTCCGCCAGGTACTGTTCAACCTTGTAGGTAACGCCATAAAGTTCACCCATGAGGGCGGGGTGGCCGTGCGGGCAACGGTCCGGGCGGTCAAGGATAAAACCGGAAAAAACCCGGAACACCAGACCTACCGGCTCACGGTCAAGGTAACGGATTCCGGTATTGGAATCCCTTCCGATCAGCGCGACCGGATCTTTGACGCATTCGAGCAACAGGAAGGGCAGAATACCCGCCGCTATGGAGGCACTGGCTTGGGGCTCGCTATCAGCCGCAAGCTGGCCCAGATGATGGGCGGGGAGTTGGAAGTGGAAAGCAAACCGGGGAACGGATCTGTGTTTACGCTCACCTTGCCCCAGGTTGAAGCAACCGGCGAACAGGCGGAAGACGAAGGTGAGACCAAGGAGTCCGAACGATTGCTGGCGCAGACACTGAGTATGCAGGAGCGGGGCTGGCTGAGAGAGCAACTGACGGCAGACTTCGGCAATGAATGGGAAGCCGTGCGCGAAAGCGGTGATCCGGAAGAGATGAGAGAGTTTGCGCTCCGGGTTCTGGAGTGGGGTCAGCGCTATCGCTCCCGGTCAGTAACCAGCTTCGGGGAAAAATTGCTGGCAGATGTAGAAGCGTTCAATCTTGATGCCGTCATCAGTGCGCTTGAATCGTTTCCAAAACTGCTGGGGCGAGAGAATTAACTCAACATGCTGGCGCGGTACTTGGCAGGCTTACAGGCAGTCGAACTGAGAGCGGCGATCAAAGGCGACAGCGACCATATCGTAGCCGGAATCGGACAGGCTACGAACCAGTTCGCGGTCTTTCAGCAAAGCCATGCAGACTTTGTGAACGCTGGCCTGGAGTTGTTCTGATGCTGGCTGAGCGGTGGCGAGGCGGAAGTCCACGATCAGGTACTTGCGCTCGATCGCAGCAGAAACCGGAATATCTTCACGCTCAACGCTTTCATAGCCGATGTAGGTTGCGTGATCCTGAGTGAATACCTGGCTCATCACGACATCCAGATTTTCCGCCTGAACGACTGGCGCAGAAAATAGCGTTGCCAAGGCCGCAGTACGGATCAGATTCTGGATATTCATGATGTCAGCTCCCCCGAGAGGTATCAGGATCGGGTGTAACGGAATGTAATGTTTGGTTACGATTGATTATTGCAAAGACTGTTGTTAATTACGCGGGGTCTGGCTGATTTTTTTCAATTGTTTGCAGTTTGCATACATTTGGCTGCAGGGTTCTCTGTGAGTGGGGCTCCCCTGGCGTTGATCTATCAACTATTATGAAACGAAAATCGATGGCAGGAGAATTGCTCATGTATCAGCTCGTATTCAAGGGCGAATGTGTCCCAGGCATTGATATAGCGACGGCACGCAGCAATGCCCGCTCGCTTTTCAAGGCCAGCGTTGAGCAGGTAGAGCGCATGTTCAGCGGTAGTCCGGTGGTCATCCGGAACAAGCTGGACGAAGAGCAGGCAGAAAAGTATCGAGCGATACTGACGAAACATGGCATGGTTGCCTATGTTCAGCCCATGCCCGGAAGCCAGTCGCAGACAACGCGAACACCAGCAGCTCGGCCGGTCAGCACCAAACAAGAGCCCGCGAAAATCGTTTCCCACCCGGCCAGTTCCCAGCCCGGTACCGGCACCTCCGGTGTGGAGCCGGGCGATCGCCTACCAGTAGCCGGTGACAAAGTAGATGACATACTCGCGGGATCAGCGCTCGGGCTGGACCCTGTCGGTGTAACCCTGGTGGAGCCGGAAGAAGTAGAGCCGCCGATGTTCCAGCATCTGGAAGACTGGACCCTGGCGCCCGCTGGCAGCGACATAGGTGTTGAGCGGGATCTGCCTCCGCCCATTGTGCCGGATGTTTCGCACCTGTCGTTGGTAGATGACGAGTCAGACAACAAGTGAGCATGGAATTTATGGGGTCTGCCAGGTTTTGAAACGATCATCGGAATTGCCCCTCGTCTGTCTGGTTTTAGCACTCTTTATATCGTTTCCGGCTACGGCGGCTGACAGTGTCGCCGAACGTCCCCGGGTTGGCCTTGTGCTCAGTGGCGGCGGCGCCAAAGGCATGGCGCATGTGGGCGTGCTCAGGGTGCTGGAAGAAATGCGCATTCCGGTGGATATGGTGGTGGGGACCAGCGCAGGCTCAGCGGTTGGCGCACTCTATGCCTCTGGCATGTCGGTAGCTGAAATCGAGCAACGCTTTATCAGGTTGGACTGGTTGTCGAGCTTCCGGGATGACCCCGGAAGGGCTTACAAGCCGGTTCGCAGGAAGCAGGTAGACTGGCGATTTCCCGTTACGCCAGGGCTTGGTGTCAGCTCCGATGGCCTGCATCTGGGTGCCGGCATTATCGCGGGCCAGAATCTTGGTTTTATCCTCAACGAGCTGACCCATAGCGTTGCCCTGGTTGAAAATTTCGATCGCTTACCCATCCCCTTTCGCGCTGTTGCAACCGACCTGGAAACCGGTGACATGGTGGTGCTCGGCAGTGGCAATCTTGCTACCGCCGTACGTGCAAGTATGAGCATCCCTGGTGTGTACGCTCCGGTCAGCCTTAATGGCCGCTTGCTGGTGGATGGCGGCATTGCGAACAACCTGCCGGTCAGTGTCGCCCGTGAAATGGGAGCCGACATCATTATTGCGGTTGATATTACCGACGAATTGATGGGGCCGGAGCAGTTGCGAGAAGCCTTCTCCGTATTCGGCCAACTGACGACCATCATGACCCGGCGCAACGCAGATCAGCAGCTCAAGTTGCTGGGCGACAAAGACGTGCTTATCCGGCCTGATCTGGAAGGCTACGGCTCGGCAGACTTCTTTAACGCCCCGGTACTGTTTGAATTGGGGGCCAGCGGCGCCCGAGAGCATGCGGTGGAACTCAACCCTCTGGCCGCATCAAACGAGGCCTGGCATGCATACCGGTCGCGACTGGCCTCTGTGAGCCATAGCGCGGGGCTGATCGCGGGCATTGTGATTGAGCATGATCGCCGTCTGGGCAGGGATTTTCTCCGTGAGCGAATACGGCAGAAAATTGGCGAACCGTTGGATGTGGATGCACTGGAATCGGATCTGAAACGCATATACGGGCTGGGTTATTACGAAACCGTGTCTTACTCCCAGTCGCCATCACCAGATGGAACCCTGTTGGTCATAAAAGTTCAGGAGAAAAGCTGGGGGCCCAATTACTTGTCATTTGGTCTGAACTACGAGGACAACTTTGACGGTGATACCCGCTTTAATCTTGCTGCTTCCCTGCGAATGACCGAACTGAATGAACTCGGGGCCGAGTGGCAGACGGGAGCACAGCTTGGTACGGAGCCGCACGTCCGAACCCAATGGTACCAACCGCTCGATTATGGCTATGAGCGTTTTTTGCTGGTGGGTGCTGAGTATTCCCGCGACACCGTCAGCGTATATGACTCTGGAGGCGAGCGTATTGCAGAGATGGATGTGACGCTCAGTCAAGCGGATCTTGGCCTGGGAATGGAACTCGGTGGCAACGCCGAGGCCAGCTTCACCTACGCCCGCGGGTATGCCGAGGTGGACAAGCAGATTGGTGCGGCGGTCGCGCCCGAGGACGCGGTTCACCAAGGCAATGTGAGCCTTCAACTGCTGCACGATTCTCTCGACGATGCGTTCTTCCCACGGGAAGGAGCGTTTGCCGGAATCCGTGGCCGCCTGGAGCGTGAAGATCTCGGGTCCGACAGGCATTTCGACTCGATAACGGGTATGGCGCTTGGAACGGGAAGCTGGAAAGGGTTTACCCTGACAGGACTGCTCTATGCTCATACGGTGACCCGCGGGAATGCGGGAATTGAAAATACGGTGCGTCTTGGTGGTTTCCGTCGTTTATCCGCGTACGCTCCTGGACAGATTACGGGCGACAGTGCGGCTATGGCGTCTGTTTATGCCCGCCAGACATTCGGTGGCCCGATTACGCCTTGGTTTGCAGGAATGGGCCTGGAGACAGGAAATGCCTGGGAGTCGCTCAGTGATGCCGGGTGGAATAGCTCGGTGAAAGCCTGGAGTATCTTTGCGGGTGTGGACACCTTCCTGGGCCCGGTGCAGGTAGCAACGGCTTACAGTAATAGAGACAATTGGGCTGCTTACCTGAATATTGGTTTTTCATTTACCCAGCTGTTCTATTAAGGAAGCCCTGTAAGGGTTTCTGTGCCAGCATCCCTGATTCAGCTACAGCAAAGGCGCGAGCAAGCGAACTGCTCGGCAGGTCAACCGGAACAGAATCGAGCGACCCTCATAATCCTGCTCGGTCATCTTGCGGCAATGAGTGAGATCTTCTGTGAGCATGGCATCTACGCCTGACACAAAGGATTCCGACGTATTGATCGCCATGATTTCGAAGTTGAGGCGCATGGAGCGGTTGTCGAGATTTGCGGTACCCACAGCTGCGTAGTGCGAGTCTACCAGGACAACCTTCTGGTGCATAAAGCCGGGTTGATACTGATAGATGCCAATGCCCGCCTGATTGGCCTGAACCAGATAGGAATAGGCAGCAAGGCGAATAAGCTGGCTATCCGATTTTTCCGGGATGATGATTCGCACATCGATTCCTCGAAGGGCAGCGAGCTGCAAGGCATTCACGATCTGGAAGTCCGGAACAAAATACGGAGAAGCGATCCAGATGCGAGACTGTGCGTTATTAATGCAGTTCAGGAAAAACAGCGCGCAGGTTTCCCATGTGTCTGCAGGGCCGGTGGGAAGCACCAGAACCCGTTCATCTCCCGGCATTTTACCTTCCGGCGCCCACTCCAGATCGGGGAATTCGTTGCTGGCCCAGTTCCAGTCTTCCAGCCAGGCAAGCTGGAGCCCCGTAACGGCGGGGCCTTCAATCCGGCAGTGAGTGTCTCGCCAGGGCTCCTGGTCTATCGCGGTGCCCAAGTACTCATCGCCCAGGTTGATGCCTCCGACAAAACCAACCTTGCCGTCACAGACCAGAAGCTTCCGGTGGTTACGGAAATTTATCTGAAACCGGCGCCGCCGGATGTTGCCATTGCCAAAAGAGGCGACCCGGGCGCCGGCTTTCGCCAGCTCTGTCAGGTAGGCGCGGGGCAGCCCGACGCTGCCTATATCATCGTACAGGAACCAGACCTGCACACCTTCTGAGAGTTTATGCTCAAGAATGCTCTTGATGCGCTGGCCAATCTTGTCTGAACGCACAATGTAGAATTCAAGAAGAATATAAGAAGTTGCCTTCTCCATGGCCGAGATCAGAGCCTCGAAAGTCGCCTCGCCATCGCGCAGCAGTTCGCACTGGTTACCTTCGGTAAAGGGTTGTCGCCCAAGCTTGCAAAGAACCTGTAGTTGCTTGTCGAGATGCTCCTGCTCCGGAGTGGAGAGAGACGTTTTCTGCTGTTCAAAGCGGTCAAGCAGTTCAGAGAGAGACTGATCTCCCATGCGGCGGGCTTTGACGTACCCACCGAAGCGCGAGCGGCCAAAAACAAGAAACAATGGAACGGTGATGTAGGGCAGGCCCAGAAGCCCGACAATCCAGGCGATAGCGCCCTGAGTGTTCCGGTAGGTCAGCAGAATACGATAAATACAGGCAGCAGAACCGAGATAAAGCAGGCTGACGGCGATGGCCAGCAATGAGGTGTCAGGCATCATTGATCAGATTCCCGGGTGATGAGATGTTGGGCTCGGTACTGAGCCGGTGCAATGCCCGTCCAGCGCTTGAAAGCCCGACTGAACGCGCTCAGCTCAGAGAATCCCAGAAGAAAGGCGATTTCCCCCAGAGCGTAGTGATCAGAAGCTACGTAGCGCAGGGCTTTGTCTTTTCGCACCTGCTCCACGAGTTCATGAAAACCCAGCCCTTCTTTTTTAAGCCTCCGATAGAGAGTCCGACGACTCATGTGGCACTGCCGGGCCAGAGTGTCTGCATCAATCTTGTCGGTCGACATTTGCCGCGATATCAGTTTGCGGATTTTGCGGCCGAATGAGCGCCGGGTTTGCAGTCGTGCCAGTAGACCATTGACCTGTCGGAGGACGGCTGAATACACATAAGGGTTGCGGTGAGGAATCGGGTGGCTCAGGTGGCGGCTGCTGAATGCCAGCCGGGTTGCTGATGCGCCGAAAGTGACAGGACCTCTTAGCAGTTTTTCATATTTGTCTGCGTAATCCGGGCGCGGGTGAGCAATTTCTGCCCATTCGGCCTGAATTCCGGAATAAATGAAATGTCGAGTACGGCACAGGGCTGCAGCCAGAGTGCGATCCATATCCTGACGGCAGTAATGCTCTGGTGAATCCGCCTGCCAGGTCAGAATGGCCTGATCGCCGGTCTGCTCGAAGCTTAGAGTTACCGATTCGTTGATCAGCCTGTGCAGGCGCACATACTGGGTTACCGCTTCGCCCAGAGTGTCGCAATTAAAGAAGACATGCCCAACCAGGCCCATGCGTTCCGGGTCGATAATCTGCCCGGCATTCAGCCCTATGGCCGGGTCCCCGGTGACTTTTTCGGCGTGTTCCCAAAGTTTGTAGTGCGCCTGAGCAGGTACGCGCCTGTCAGGATCCTCAAGCGCAGACATACCCAGGCCGATAAGCTGTTCTACGCGACAGCTATCCAGAACCCCCTGGCGGTCCAGGTAATGAACCAATGCCAGCGTGCTGGAGGCGGCAACGAAGAGTGTCGTTGTGGTGTCCTTAGGCGCAGTGGTCACATTAACCGTCTCATTAACGGGTTGTCATGGATGCTGATACAAAATGTCAAGCGAGTGGGACAGTCTGTCAACGGGTTTTGCCTGCTTCAACGATAGCATCTAATCATCGGAGTAAAGTAATTGAAAGGCCAGCCAGGAGGCTTTTATGGAACTCGAAATTTTTGTACCCCGCACCGAACGTGAGCGTGAAAATGTTGTGGCACTTGCTGAGTACCTGAGCGACATGTATTGCTGCTAAGTATTCAGATGCAACATTTATAACCTCCAGGCCGGGCTATGCCCGGTCTTTTTTTGCCTCAAGAAAACCCTCATCTACCCTCGCTCCACTTGCTCGTGTTACTGGCAGTGTTACTGTATTGGCACTCAAACAATACTATCCCTGACGGAGGTTGCCTGCCTATGAGCGTTAAACTTAACCACAGAATTACCGGAGAAGGGCCCCCCGTGATCCTGTTGCACGGCGTGTTCGGGTCGCTCGAGAATCTCGGCGGTATTGCCCGGAAACTGCACGGCGAGTGGCAGGTCCATGCTCTGGATCAACGTAACCATGGCAGTTCTCCCCACACCGACACCATGGATTACCCCTCCATGGCAGCGGATGTAGTTGCGTATATGGATGAGCAGGGGATCGACAAGGCCTGCCTGCTGGGGCATTCGATGGGCGGAAAAGTCGCCATGCAGGTTGCTCTGCAAGCGCCGGAACGCGTCGAGAAACTGATTGTGGCAGACATTTCGCCCGTGTCTTATAAGGCTGGCCACGATGCCATCCTCGACGGATTGAAACAGATCGACTTGAGCAATGCGCGCTCGCGCAGGGATGCTGATGCGCAGTTGGCCCAGTTTGTGGAGATGGCAGCTACTCGGCAGTTTTTGCTTATGAACCTTGAGCGCATCCCGAAGGAGGAGCAGGCCAGTGATGGCGCGGTGTATCGGTGGCGCCTGAACCTGAATGCGATCGAAGCCTGCTACGCCAATCTGGCCAAGGCGCCAGAAGCAGGTGCCCCTTTTAACGGCCCGGTTCTTTTTCTGAAAGGTGCCGATTCCGCTTATATTCAGGAAAAACACCGGGATGAGATCTACCGGCTGTTTCCGCATGCTCAGTTAAACGTTATTGAGGGCACCGGGCACTGGCTGCACGTTGAGAAAATGGACACGTTTGTAGCGCTTTGCCGGCGGTTTCTGGAAGGTCGCGATACAGACTGAACACCTGTAACAATGAACGGATAACGAGCAGGCGTAGTGTATGAAGTGGTTAATGGCAGGCTTACTGGTTTTGCTCCTCTTGCTGGGTGGCTTTTCCCGCGCCGCGCAATGCCAGTGTTGATACCTTGCATCCGACCCCCTGGCTCAAGGAGCTGGGCGCATGTCAAGAGCCTGGGGATGACCTGGGAACCTGGCTTACTGGCTTTGATGGGCGCTTCCGTTCTGCAAGACAGTTTCAGCTGGTACGCCCGGAAGATGGTAGAACCCTCGTCCGGGCTGTGTCGACCCATGCCTGTGTCGATCTCAAAACCCAGCGTCCCTCGCGCGCACCGAAAGAGTTTGCGGATATTATGACCGCAGCTTGTGTTAGCGGAGGAAAAGGCCTGTAGTCTTCCTGAGTCACTATTGCCGGCAACTTCTGGTAACCTGAAGAGAGAACAGAATATCCCGTCGCAACCCGTTACTATCAACGGCCTATTCCGGAGATACCCATGGATACACCCATTGATCAGCATTCTTCATCGTCCATGAAAAAGGTGGTTTATCGCCAGTTTGGTGAGCGTGATGTTCTGCAGGTCGTAAGCTCGGATACGCCTTCACCGCAAGAGGGCGAAGTTCTGATCCGCGTTCACGGTGCCGGGCTGAACCCCATTGACTGGAAAACCCGCAAAGGGCTCGGGTTTGTGGCGCAGCAGATTGAAAGCTCACTGCCTTGGACCCCCGGGTACGATGTTGCCGGTGAAGTGGTTGCCACCGGAGATAACGTCACGACTTTGGCGCCCGGGGATCGCGTTATGGGAATGATCGGTTTTCCTCTGAATGGCGGCGCCTATTCAGAGTATGCGCTGGCGAGGGCAGATGAACTCGCTATCGTGCCAGAAGAACTCGATTTGGTGACGGCCGGGGCGCTGCCACTCGCGGCGCTAACCGCCTGGCAGGCACTGTTTGAAGTGGCCAAGCTTGAGCCCGGGCAAAAAATTCTGGTGCACGCAGGCGCCGGCGGTGTGGGGCACCTGGCCGTGCAGTTCGCGCTGGCGCGGGGCGCCCATGTGATTGCAACGGCTTCCGCAGGTAACCGGGACTTTCTTGCCGGACTTGGTGTCCATGAAGTTATTGATTATCACACCACCGACATTGCCGATGAGTGTTATGGGCTGGATGTGGTGCTGGATCTGATCGGTGGTGATACCGGCGAGCGCTCTCTGCGTACCCTGGGTGAGAACGGCATGCTGGTTACCATTCCTACGGTGACGGCAGATGAAGTCGTCAGTGCGGCGGAAGAGCTGGGGTTGCGGGCGCATGGCATGACAGTGCGTCCGGATGTGTTTCACCTGGATGAAATTGCCGAGCTGATTGAAGATGGCGACGTGAAGGTGCACCTGGAGAAGGTCTTTACACTGGACCAGGTTGCCCAGGCCCACGAACTTCTTGAAGGCGGGCATGTGTGTGGCAAGCTGGTGCTGGACTGCCGTTAGGCGTTCAGTTTCTTGGACCAGAGCTTTCTGTTGAGAGTTCTTCGTCAGGACCTGAGTTTTTTTTACCGGAAGCTGACGGCTCTTTTCCCGGAGCTGAAGGCTCTACCCCGTTTCCCTTGTCTTTTCGCTCTTTGCGGTTCTGGGGTGGTACCAGGCTGATGAGTATCCAGTCGTCATCGGGTTTCAGGTCGTCCATGCTGCGCACTGGCTTTATGCGGCTCTTGCTGTCGAATACAAACAATACCAGAGCCTGGTTCTGGTATTTTGCCAGAAAGTCGTTGTACTCAAACTCTTCGCTGAGCTGGGTGGTTTTTATTGAGTAACCCTGGCTCGCCAGGCTGGCAAGCTTGGCGTAGCTCACGTCATCGAACAGGCCGCGGGTCATCTGGATTTTCCCCGCCGTCTGGTGTCGGGCCTTTTGATCCTGGTCGCCTTCTGAAAGACTGAACACTCGGGTGTCACCGAACCAGTCCAGAAAATGGTAAGTCGCCAGCGAGTTCATGTGTTTGTAGGGCGAGATGACCAGCAGATTGCCGATCCCGGTAAGGTCAAGGTGCGTTGAGGCATGCTCGGAAATCGGATTGCCAAAGTATACCTTCAGGTTGTCCATCCGCGCTTGGCGCACGTTCTCCCAGTTTGTGTCTGCCAGGGCGACCGGCACCTCATGCTTCTTGAGTGCTTGCCCGATCATGCGGGCAACCGGATTGGCGCCGAGAATCAGGAATCCGTATTCAGCAGGCTCAGTAACCTTCAACAACCTGGCGATGGGCCGAGCAGTCAGGCTTTGCAGAGTAACGGTGGCAATAATCAGCACGAACACCATAGGCACAAGGGCGGCAGCGCTTTCGTAACCGAGATTCTGGAGCTGGAAAGCGAAGAGTGCAGAAACCGCCGCCGCTACAATACCCCTGGGAGCAATCCAGCTTAGAAACAGCTTTTCCCGCCAGTTCAGGCCTGTGCCGATAGCCGACAAAAACACGCTGAGTGGCCGGGCTACCAACATCAGCACTGCCAGAACTGCGGCCAGCCCCCACCCCAGATCAGCAATTGCGGCGAACTCCACACGCGCTGCCAATATGATAAACAGCGCCGATATCAGCAGGACACTCAGGGATTCCTTGAACTCCAGAATGCTGTCGACAGAGACCTGCTTCATGTTGGCCATCCAGATGCCCATAACCGTTACCGTGAGCAGGCCGGACTCATGGGCCATTTCATTGGAGAGCGCATAAACACCCAGCATGAAGGTGAGTGTGGCGGCGTTGTGCAGGTACTGCGGCATAAGGTGTTTGCGCAACACCAGGCCGTTCAGATAGCCGGCCAGGGCTCCGGTAACGAAACCGATCAGCAGGGTTTTGCCAAAAATATACAGGGAGTGACCGAACACGTTGCCCTGGCCCCAGGAGACAATGCCCTCGAACACCAGAACGGCCAGCAAGGCGCCCACCGGGTCGATGATGATGCCTTCCCAGCGTAGAATATTTGCCAGTTTGGCGCTCGGGCGCACTGAGCGCAGCAGCGGTGCAATAACGGTTGGGCCGGTAACAATGGAAATGGCACCAAAGAGCATGGCGACGGCCCAGGAAATATCCAGAACCCAGCGCGCCGCCAGGGTGCCGATAATGCCGGTGACGATGGAGCCAACAGGTATGAGATTGCGGGCCATTTTGCTGTGCCCGCGAATTTCATCAAAGCGCAGGGTCAGGCTGCCTTCAAACAGAATGATGGCAACGGCCAGTGAAACCATCGGAAACAGCAGGTCGCCAAATACTTCATCCGGGTTGAGGAAGCCCAGCACTGGGCCCACAAGAATCCCACCGGCAAGCAGAAACAGAATGGCGGGCACTCGCACACGCCAGGCGAGCCACTGAAAAGATAATGAGAGGACACCAATGCTGGCAAGAATCACGACTGTGCTGGCTGGCATAAAGGTCTGGTATCCGTGTGGTTATTGGTTGGTGCGTCGTGCAATGCGATTTAAAAGTCGTGAGGCTGCGAATAGACCAAAGCTGGCTGTAACGGGGCATGCGGCGCCGAAACCGGAAGCACAGTCGAGCCGCGAGGGGCCGTTTGTAACAGGCTTCTGCAGGCAGACTTCACCATCTTCGGCAGGATACGTCAGCTGTTCTGTCGAGTATACGGCCTCAATGCCGAAGCGTCGTTTGGGATTGCGGGAAAATCCGTATTCCCGGCGCAGATGATTTCGAACCTTGGCCAGTAAGGGGTCCTGGGTGGTTTTGCTGAGATCCGCTACCAGGATTTTGGTAGGGTCTGTCTGGCCACCAGCGCCCCCGGCGCAGATAATCGGAATTTTTCCACGCAGGCAGTGAGCGATCAGTGCGGCCTTCGGTTTTACGCTGTCGATGGCATCGACCACACCCGTCATGTCAGACGTAATCAGCTCTGTGAGGTTTTTCAGTGTGAGAAAGCCAAAGTGAATCCGGATATCCGCATGGGGGTTGATGGCTTTCAATCGATCGGCCATGGCATCGGTTTTGGTGCGTCCGTATTGGCCTTCCAGGGCATGAAGCTGGCGGTTGGTATTGGATACACAGATATCATCCATGTCGATCAGGGTGATAGTGCCAATGCCGCTGCGCGCCAGGGCTTCGGCCGCCCACGAACCAACTCCACCCAAGCCAATCACGGCAATGTGGGCATCACGAAAGGCGTGCAGGGCGCGGCGCCCATACAACCGTTGAATACCGCCAAAGCGGAAAGCGTAATCGTCGGCGTTCATGCGGTCTCCGTTCAGATCCGGGCATAAGCCGGAGAAACTCAAAGGGCGCGATTATACCTCAGTGTCAGAGCAGACAGAAAACTCCTTTCCGGGTGATATTAATGCGGATTTATACGGCTGTTTTAATTTCGTGGTTCACTCGTTTGTGCGGTCTGCTGGGTTATTTGTTCGTATATGGTTGAGGGCATATGGAGGGATGATATGAAGCGAATTCTGGTGGCCGGCGTATCCGGGGCGATAGGTGGTGCGTTGACAAAGGCGCTTTTGGAGCGTGACAAAGAATCTGTCGTGGTGGGTCTGTGTCGTGATCCAGCTACGGTGTCTGAGCCATTGCGCAGCCACAACAGGCTGACGCTTCTGGCTTGGGATGCGGAAGATAGCCAGGCTCCGGATGCAGTTGCCCGGGCGCTTGGAGAAACTATTCCTGCTCCGGAGGGCATAGATACCTTCATATACGCTGCCGGTTTGCTGCACGACGGCGCTATGTTTCCCGAAAAACGGCTGGAAGAGCTAAAAGCAGAGAGTCTTTCCCGGGCCTTTGCGGTGAACGCAACAGGCTTTGCCCTGCTGGTTCAGGCGCTGTTGCCGTGGTTTCGCCATCGCGAGTTCATACGGATTGCCGCCATTTCAGCCAAGGTGGGCTCGATTGAGGATAACCGTTTGGGTGGCTGGTATGCGTACCGAAGCTCGAAAGCCGCTCTGAACATGCTGGTGCGCACGCTTTCGGTGGAGTTGCCCCGTCGCTGCAAACCTGTTGCCTGCGTGTCATTGCACCCCGGGACAACCGATTCTGCGCTGAGCGATCCTTTCAGGCAATCTTTGGCGCAACTTCAGGTGCACGGTGCCGCCGACACCGCCAGGAATTTGTTAACCGTTATTGAGGGGGTAACGCCAGAGGACAATGGCCGCTTTCTGAGCTGGGACGGTTCAGAGCTTCCTTGGTAGAAAGCGGCAATCGGGGTGTCAGCAATCAACTGATGAAGGGGTTGAGCATCCGGGTGAAGGTCCCGGTCAGCTTCACCGGTGCGCTCAGCACAGAAAGCGTAATGCAGTCTTCGCATCCAACTGCGACCGGCTTGTGTTCATCCTGATCGGTCAGGACGACAAAGTCCCACTGGTTGAAGACGCCATTCTGATCAGTGAAGGCGCCCTGCAGCACGATGGTCGTCTCGGTACCCCTGTGGGTGTGTGCAGGCGCTTTGCCTCCTGAAACCAGTTTTTGCAAAACCACCTGCTCATTCTGGCCGGGAAACTTTTCGGTGATGTCCAGCACGCTGACATCACCCAGCTGGCGCTTCCAGGGCAGGTTGTTGATGTCATCTCCAAGCAATTTCTGGAGGACGCTGGCTCTGGGTACAGGCTTTGCCGCAGGTTGGGGTGACGGTAAGCTGTCTATCTTTGCCAAAATGCTGTCAAACATTGACTCGGAAACGCTGACTTTCGGCTGTTGCTCCATCATCACAGCACCCAGGCTGTCGAGCGAATCTACCCGACTGCGGCAAAGGGAGCATTCGTCAAGATGAAGCCGGATGCACAGGGCATAAGGCTCGCTCAGGTTGCCCGCGCTATAATCCATCAGGCTCAGGCTTTCGGGGTGGTGCCGTGTCATACGTTCTGGTCCTGCAAAATCACTTTCAGCTTGTTCAGCGCAAGGCGTACCCGGCTTTTGACGGTGCCGAGGGGAATATTCAGTTCGTCAGCCACCATCTGGTGGGACTTCTGTTCCATGTACACTTTTGCTATCACGGTAATCTGTTCTTCTGGCAGGTGTTTCAAAGACTCTCTCACACGCCGCTCAGACATCAGGCGATGCAGTGAAGTTACTGGTTGATTAGCATCCTCGCCCGGGATCTGCCAGAGGTCTTCCGTTTCGATTTGCATTTCTGCGCTGGTACGGCGCATCTTGCGCAGCATGTCAATACGCTGGTTGCGCGCGATCGTGAAGATCCAGGTTGAGGCTGCGGCTTTCTGCCAGTCGTATAAACATGCCCGCCTCCAGATTGAGACAAAAACTTCCTGAACCAACTCCTCAGCGTGGCTGGCCATACCATTTGCCATGGCGTAATACTTGAGCTGCGGGGCGAAATGTTCAAACAACGAATGATAGGCCTGGCGATCCTGGCTTTTCCCCACCTTCACCAACAGCTGGCTCCAAGGGTCCTTGCGGCCCTCGCCACGTGCTGGTTGTTGTTCCAGTGTGGTCACCGGACGCTCCTTGACTGTCGCATGTTTTAAAATTGTTACGTTGCTCATTCTATGCACTCGCCCCGGGTTTGTCAGTTCCGGTATTTACGCGTCGGTTCTTTGTGCAGATCAGCTTGATGCAAAAGTTATTTTGTAACCCGGGTGATCTTTGTTCTGCTATTCAGAGAAACCCTAGTCCTCCAGATAGGTATACCCGTGAAGCCCGGCGACAAGTTCTTCCATCAGAGATGCCTGGGCATCCTGAGGCAGGTCGCTTGCTGCAAATTTCTCTCTGTAGGCTGTCAGCAGAGCTTCGGGTTCAAAGTTCACGTACCTGAGCACGTGGGCAACCGTATCGCCGATTATGGGTGCGCTGGTCTCGAAGCCGCCCGAGTCGTTCAGGCGCACATCCACAGAATGAGTGTCGCCAAACAGGTTGTGCATGTCTCCCAGAATTTCCTGATAAGCACCGGTCATGAAAAAACCCATCAGCAGTGCCTCGCCGGGTTTATCTTCCGGCAGGGGCAGGGTGGTTTCCGTGCCCTGGCCATCCACATAACGGTCAATGCGCCCATCGGAATCGCAGGTGATGTCCTGAATCACCGCGCGGCGGCTGAGTGGACGGTTGAGGCCGTTCACCGGCATGACCGGAAATATCTGGTCTATGCCCCACACATCGGGCAGTGACTGAAACAATGAGAAATTGACGAACAGCTTTGCGGCCAACTTTTCATTCAGCTCGTCAATGATTTCACGGTGAGCCCTGCTATTTTTGTCGAGCTGCCGCTGCAGTAATCGACAGCAGCGTATATAAAGCGTTTCGGAGTCCGCACGCTCCTGCAAAGAGAGCGTGCCATGGGCAAACTGGCCGTGAACATCTGCCATGGCATGCATAACGTCGTGGTAGATTTCGGCCAGTGAGCGCGGGGATTCCGGGTCTTCGAGGCTTTCCAGATCACGCCAGAGATCGTGCAACGGTGCCGGCGCATCCTGTTCCGGTTGTGCGGCAGGTCGCTCTTCCGGTTCTTCCTGATCGATAACGTTGGTCACCAGCACGGAGTGGTGTGCGGTCAGTGCCCGGCCAGATTCGCTGATCAGATCGGGGTGAGGAAGACTGTGGCGATCGCATTCAGCCTGCAGCACGTGCACCACGTTATAGGCGTATTCGTGCATGCTGTAGTTCATCGAACAGGCGCTGCGAGAACGAGTGCCCTCGTAATCAACGCCCAAGCCGCCGCCGATATCAACCGTATTCACGGGGGCGCCCATCTGCCTGAGCTCACTGTAAAAACGCGCGCACTCCCTCAGGCCTGTCTGGATATCGCGGATATTGGCAATCTGGGAGCCCAAGTGAAAGTGCAGAAGCTGAAGGGTGTCCAAAGCGCCGGCTTTGCGCAGGGTGTTCACCACATCCAGAACCTGGCTGGCAGACAACCCGAACTTGGATTTTTCACCGCCGGTGTTCTGCCAGTTGCCCTTACCGATCGTCGCCAGCCGAACGCGCACGCCAATAAGTGGTGACACCTCAAGCTTCCTGGCTTCGTCCAGAATAAGCGGCAGCTCCGACTGCTTTTCCACCACGATATAAACCCGGTGGCCCAGCTTTTGACCAATCAACGCCAGGCGTATGTATTCTCTGTCCTTGTAGCCGTTGCATACGATAACCGAGCCGGGTTGCTTGGCCAGGGCAAGCACTGCCATCAGTTCCGGCTTACTGCCTGCTTCCAGGCCAATCTGCCCATTGCTGGCCGCCGGTTCTGCGGCGATCAGCTCTTCAACCACGCGGCGCTGCTGGTTTACCTTGATAGGGTAGACAGCGGTGTACTGTCCTTTAAAACCATGTTCTGTGGCGACTTTGTTGAACGCGTTGCAAAGTTTGTTCACCCGATCGTGAAGAATGTCCGTAAAGCGAATAAGTACGGGCAGTTGGAGTCCAGAGCCCACCAGCGCGCGAGTAAGCTCCGGCAAGTTGATCTCCGCCTCACTCTTGCCACGGTTTGGCCGGATAACAACCTCGCCTTCCGGATTAACACCGATATAGCCATCGCTCCATTGGGCAATGTTATAAACCTTGTGAGCCGGGGAGGCGCTGGTGTTGCTCATGGATTCTGTCCTTGTGGGAAAATCGGGGCCGGGCAGGTCGGCTGAATGGCTGGTATTGTAGGGTTTAGCCTTTGCACCTGAAAGCCTTCGCGGCTGTTTACCTTGCCTGCGCAGGCTCTAAAACACAGAAATCGCCAACAAATATTTTGGCTGATCGCTTCGCGCCTCTACAATATGCACTTTGACCATGCCCCAGGTTTCGCAGGAGAGCACCATGACAACGTTGAACAACGACTGGTTTACCGAGGTCTTCCAGGATCAGGGAACCGCATTTTCCCTGCAGGTGAAAAAGAAGCTGCACGAAGAGCGGACGCCATTCCAGAAACTGGAAATCTACGAAACGGAAACCTTTGGCAACCTGATGGTGCTCGATGGCTGTGTGATGCTGACCACTCGTGACAATTTTCTTTATCATGAAATGATGACCCACCCGGCGTTGTTTACCCACAAAAAGCCGAAAAAAGTTGTGATTGTTGGTGGCGGTGATTGCGGCACCCTGAAGGAAGTTCTGAAGCACCCCGACGTGGAAGAAGCCTGGCAGGTTGAAATCGACGAGCGTGTTACTCGCATGTCTGAGGAATACTTCCCCGAATTGTGCGAATCCAACCATGACCCGCGTGCCAATTTCTTCTTTGGCGACGGCATAAAGTGGGTGCGGGACGTGGATCCCGGCAGCATCGATATCCTCATTATCGACAGCACCGACCCGGTCGGCCCCGCGGAAGGCCTGTTTGCTCTGGATTTCTATCGTGATGCCATGCTGGCACTGGGTGATGGCGGTATTATTGTGCAACAGAGCGAATCGCCATTGCTGCACACCGAAACCATCATAAAAGACATCCATAACGACATGCGCAAAGCCGGCTTTGACCATGTGCAAACGCTGCCATTTCCGCAGCCCGTATACCCCACCGGCTGGTGGAGTTGCACCATGGCAAGTAAAGACAATCCGGTAAGGTATTTCCGCGAGGACGACGTAAACAATCGCCCGTTCGTGACGCGTTACTACAATTCAGGAATTCACCACGGTGCGCTCGCCATGCCGCAGTTCATGATTGACGCGCTGGAAGACGAAACGCGACCGGCAGAGGGTTAGTTCCAGCTCTATGATCAAGCAAAATGAACCCAGCCTGACGCCTCGGCAGGCGCTTGCGCAAACCCTGGACGATTGTCAGCCTGACACACTGCTGGTATGCGGCACGCTACCGGTTCGTCTGGGCCGGGCCTGGCATGAGCAGTATCCGGACAGACTTTACACCGAACTGTTTCTGTCAGCTCTCAATAACGGTCTGCCGCCGGCGGATACACACGATCTGGCACTGATTGAGGGCGCTCTGGAGCAGTTGAGCCATGAAGAAGGCACCCTGATGCTTGGCCAGCTACGCAACTTTGGCACGCACCGGATAGCCGTGATTATGACCAACGAGTCGGGCTGGCAACTGAGTGACTTTCTCGGCCTGGGTTTCAAACGTCAGGCGCACTTGCAAGGTACTCCAGCCCGCACGCTGTATACCTACAACATCGATAGTTACAACAGGCGACGGGACTGGAACAACCCCCAATACTGGGCCAACCCGGAAATGTGGGATAAGGCACGTTGGTGAGCGTCCTACTCCACGACCCAGATTCGCTCCAGCGTCAGCTGGTCAGGATCAAACTGATACACGCTGATGCCGCCAGTGGACTGATGCCCCATGGCCAGAATGCTTGCTTCGGGTGAGGTGGCGATGGCGTTGTTGCGGTCGTATTGGCTGCCGTAAGTGACCAGTCTGGGCGATTCGCCCAGATCAAAGTACTTCACGGGCCAAGGGCTGCCAGTTTTGAACAGGGCGGCGAAGTGGCTGTTGTTGCCAAAGCGGAGGTAGTATTCGCTGTTGTGGATGAAGGCGACGGCGATGGTGAAGGTGTTGAGACCGGTAGGGGCATCGATCAGGCCGCTTTTGTCCCGGTTGCGAGGGTCGCCCATTTCAAAAGGCGTGTCGTCAAGGTAAATCCCGCTGTGGTAGTTCGCGAGACGTTGTCTGACATCGGGTTTGTCAGTGTTCCACGCAAAACTATTGCCGTTTTCGCCTGCGCTGACCACCCATTGCCCATCCGGGCTGATTGTGGCGTGGGTTTTGGAGGAGGTGCCGTTCAGTTTAGCAACTGGTTGCCCGGTTTCGAGACTCCATAAAGCGACACCGTTCATGCGCTGGTATTTTTCACCTTGATCAAGAACCTCTTGTATCGACCGGTAATAGGGTGGTTCAAATGCTTTGGATTCGCCGCTTCCTGCAGAAACCAGCCATTGCTCTGATTCGTCCATCGAGAGGTTGAAGAGCTTGTGGTAGCCAAGAAAAGCTCTGCCATCGGTTGCTTTGATCGTCTCTGTAGATCCGTCTTTCGATCGTCGAAATATGCTCCAGCCAATGTCAGAGTAATAGTAGGTGCTGAGATCCTGAGTCATGAGGTGACCATAGGTCGGTTTGTCTAACTCAAAAGTTGTCTGGGGCATTCCGTTTGTTGTTTGGGCGGTCACGACATTACCGAGATCCTGCCAGAGAAAAACATCCCGATTTTTAACGAAGTAGGCGCTATAGATGTTAGCCTCGCGGCTAATAATTTTCCGGTTATGTGCTTTCAAATCCCACAGAATCAACTTCTGATCCCTGTGGGCGGTGATGGCAAATACCCCGCTTGAGGAAACTGAGGCGCTCATGACCGGCCCGGCTGAGTTATAAACTTTCCACAAGCTGAATCCTGTAGCTAAAGTAACCCCCAGTAACAAAAGTGCCCGTAGATTGAACTTGCTCATCAATAACGTCCAAACTTTGAATTTGCGAGTAATTGGCCCTGCACGATCTCACGCTGATAGACTTCTACAAACAATTCTTGTGTGGGAATTTTCATCCCAGAGTGGCTAAACAGCCGTCGTGATTGATCAACAGAAATAAAGACTGTATTTCTCAGGGCGTCATCAAGGAACTCGTCGAATGCGATGGCCTCTTCTCCCGCTACCTCATTAAACCCCACATACCCCAACGCGGGTCTCGGCGACTGCTCCGGAAACCAATCATTCACCGCAAGCCTCTTCAAACGTAAAACATAATCCTTCGCCACCTGCGGGCTTACGCTGGCACGGTAATTCAACGGCGACAGCAGGGTGTACTCCGGCGGCCGCTCGCCGTTGCGCAAGCAGTCTATGCAGGGCTGCCAGAGGGCGTTTGCCTCGGCAAGAATTTCTTTCTCCAGCCTGTCCCAGTTTGCTTTGACGGTTTGTTTGAGGGCTTCGGGTACATACGCCGAGCGCTGGGGATGGGCCGTTTTCCCGACTTCAAAGGTGAGGGGCAAGTAATCCTTGTAGAGTTTTTCAATGGCAGGCCCGAAGCCGTTATCCAGAAAGCTCGGGAAGCACCACCATTTTTTGTCATAAGCTCCGTGCAATTTACCGAGTACGTCATCCATTGGGTCATCGGCCTTGGCCAGAGTCCAGGCAGTCATCGCCACGGGTTGAATGTGGTGCAAGGCCTTTTGCCACCAGGCTCTGTCGTCGGCATTGTCTGGCCCAAGAATCCCGTCGCCACGGGAATGCAGCACCACGATTTTACGGGCAGCACTGTGGGCGGACGGAAACACGCCCAGTCCCAGAGGATGCGCATCACGGGTGCTGTCGTTGGACAGTGCATTGTCGGCAACGGCGGGTTGCCAGAGGAACAAATGATCCACTAGATCACGATGTCCGATGGTGCCCAGGATGTTCAGGGCGGTCAGGCCCACCCGTGCGCCCAGAGAGTGGGTTATCAGGTTGACGGCAATGCCCGCATTCGCCAGTTGCTGAAGGATGGGCACCAGACGTCGTCCGGCTGCCATGGCATTCAGCTCGGCCTGCATAAAGTCTGTGGAACCCGTGTCTCCCGGCCAGGAGATATTGATGATGCGGCTGTAGGGCATCCAGTTCTGGCCGTCAAAGCCCGCTGCGCGATTCAGCTGGTATTCCATGTGAATGGCCCAGCTGTGAGCGCCTGTGCCATTCACATCGTCATCTTCCAGTGGACTGGCGGTAAACTCCGATAGGGCTTCCGTGTCCTGCCAAACTGTAGCCTTATTAGGGTGCCAGGCGGTTCTGGGGCCTGGCCCATGGCCGCCGTAGTGTTTTTGACTGTCTTGGCGGTTCAGGAACCGCCCCCACTCTCCATGGGACACGTTGTAGCCATGGATGTAGATAAGCGCGTTATTACCGTTTGCCCGAAAGTAATCCAGTTGCTCATCTGTCAGTAAATCGCCTGCTGCAGGTGCTGATTCTCGCAGGTTGATGATCACCGGCGGCGGCAGGTGTATGGCCCTGGCTTTGCGTTCACCCTGAATAACGGTGAGGTCTACGCCTTCGTCGAGGTAGTGACCGGGGGCAAAGCGGCGTTGTTCACTCACAGTATCGAGCCCGATCAGGTGCTCTCCCTCTGGCTCCTCGGGCCAGTGCCATCTGGCGCTCCCTGTGACGAGTTGAGTGAAGATGGCTACGGCATTATCTGGCGTATGTTCTGTGCCATTTTGCAGTTTAGCCGTTGCGACATGGCCGCTTTCATCCCCGATTGTGCCGGCGTTGGTAAAAGCTTTGGCACGCCTGAGGTTATCCGAGCGTTGTAGACGCACGTTTGCCGTTTCGTGGGCGCAAATGGGCGCGCCATGGGCCCCGAAAGGTGCTGAACTGGGTGCAAAGGGCAGGTTGTTTGTGGCTGTCATTCAGGTTCCCTCCTGTGAATGCGTCAGTGTTGCAAGTGTTTCCAGTGTGTCTGACCAATCGGCTCCTTGCCTGGTCTTGCGTACCGTCGTAAGTTCATCTTCGCTCAATACTCTGGTAAAGCCTTGCGTTACCAGAAGTCCAGCTCCTTCTATCAAAGCTTGCTCATTCGGAGCACTCAGCTCTATCAACTGCTGGAACCAGGAAGAAACGAGGTCATCAGCCAGCCCATTGCCTTGCGCAAGAGACGTTGCCAAAAGATGGCGGCGATAGCGTTCCACTGCAGCAATATTTTCTCTGGTTAGCACGAGTGGTTGCGAGCACAGTTCGGCCAACTCACTTGAAACTGCCTGGGATTGATCTTTCACAAGAGACCAGCCAGCGCCCGCATAGTGCCCATGGATGGCGGTTACTGGGCCAAGCACCCGCAAACGCTGATAGGGTGAAAGCGATGCCCCAAGGCTGCCAAACGTTGCTGGATCTGCATAACGAAAAAGGCTGTCACCGTGGGGAGCACGAACGGTATTTAGGCTTACAAGGTGATTGCGGATTTTTTCGAGCGTCAATTGCAGGCCCTGCAGTGCCAGGGCTTTGCCTTCTGTCAGCCAGCCGTTCAGCCATTCTTCACTCTGGCGTGTGGTGGGCTGGATAACCAGAGGGCCATCATGGGCTTGTTCGCGGTATTCCGAATGAATATAAGGCAAGTCGTAAACGGGCGCGGGGTCATGCTCAAACAGCAGGCGCAATACTTCAGGGTGTTTTGCCTGGTCGACCAGATACCAGCAGGCATCTGCGTTCAGTGGGGCTTTGTGATGGTAAAACGACGTGGTTTCGTGAGCCTTCTGGCTCAGAGCTGTGGAGTCCTTCATGGCTGCTTTCATCTATCCTTAGATGACCAAAATGCACAGTGATAGTAGCGGAACCCGAAAACACTGTCACCTGCCGGGCTTGTCAAAACCTCTGTCAAGAAACAGATCTACTGAAAATGAGAAGGGGCGCCCACTCAGGTACCCCTTCCCGCTCAACATCCAAAGAATGTTACTTGCTGCTGACAAACTCCGGATAGGCTTCCATACCGCACTCGGACAGATCCACGCCCTCGTACTCTTCCTCTTCGCTGACACGTACACCCATCACCGCTTTGATGATGCCCCAGACCAGCAGGCTGGCAAGGAACACCCAGCCGAAGATGGTTGCAGCGCCAATCAATTGTCCGCTGAAGGTCGCGCCACTGTTAGTGACAGGAACCAGCATCAGCCCGAGAAAACCACACACACCGTGGGCCGAGATGGCGCCTACGGGGTCATCGATGCGCAGTTTGTCCAGAAAGATGATGCTGAATACAACGGTTACACCGCCCAGTCCACCCCAGAGAGTTGAGACCAAAGCGCTAGGTGTAGAGGGCTCTGCGGTGATTACCACAAGGCCGGCAATGGCGCCGTTCAGGAGCATGGTCAGATCGGCCTTGCCGAACAGCAAGCGACCGGTTATCAGCGCGGCTATAGCACCGCCGGCGGCGGCCGCGTTGGTGTTGAGGAATACCATGGCAACCGAGTTGGCGCTGGCGATATCGCCCAGTTTCAGAACGGAGCCACCGTTGAAGCCAAACCAGCCCATCCACAGGATAAACGTACCCAGCGCGGCCAGAGGCAGGTTGGCACCGGGGATGGCACGGATTTCGCCGTTGGGGCCGTATTTGCCTTTCCGGGCCCCAAGTAACAGTACTCCGGCAAGTGCAGCGGCCGCACCGGCCATGTGAACAATGCCGGAACCGGCAAAGTCGCTGAAACCAAGATCGCCCAGGTTATACAACCCGAAGACGTCCTTGCCGCCCCAGGTCCAGGAGCCTTCCAAAGGGTAGATGACGCCAGTCATGGCGACCGCAAAGACAAGGAATGCCCAGAGCTTCATGCGCTCAGCCACAGCGCCGGATACGATTGACATGGCGGTGGCTACGAATACCACCTGGAAAAAGAAATCCGCCGCGCTGGAATATATTGCTCCGCCTTCGAAACCATCTTCCCGGGTGGCGAAATCCCCTAATACCGCTGCGGCATCCGTTTGCTCAATGCCGTTCAGTAACAGTGAGCCGTCGTACATGATGGCGTAGCCACACACCAGATACATGGTGCAGGCGACGGCATAGAGCGCGACGTTTTTAGTGAGGATTTCCGTGGTGTTTTTGGCCCGGACCAGCCCGGACTCGAGCATGGCAAAGCCGGCGGCCATCCACATTACTAATGCACCGCACATCAAAAAATAAAAGGTATCTATTGCGTACTGCAGGTGAAAAACATTGCTTTCCATGAGAGGCCCTCCGCACGAGGCACTTCAGATTGGTTTTTTTGCGTTAGCTGCTAAATGATCAGAGCAGGATCAGACGGCTTCTTCGCCCGTTTCGCCTGTCCGGATCCGGATTGCCTGCTGCAGTTCAGTCACGAAAATCTTGCCATCACCGATCTTGCCGGTATTGGCAGCCTTGGTGATGGACTCGATAACCTGATCCAGAAGGTTATCACCAATGGCAACTTCCACTTTTACTTTGGGCAGAAAGTCCACCACATATTCCGCGCCACGATAGAGCTCTGTGTGACCTTTCTGCCGCCCGAAGCCTTTGACCTCAGTGACGGTTACGCCTTGAACGCCTATCTCGGATAATGCCTCACGGACATCATCCAGCTTGAAAGGCTTAATGATCGCTGTCACAAGTTTCATTGCTTTCTCCTTGGTAAAGCCGTCCCAACAGTGAGAGCCCAACGGCCAGTTGTTGAGTTCGGGGTGCTGCCGCTTCGCACGTCAACTGTGCGGATTGCGTACAAGAGCTTTAGCACCGGGTATGCCAACGCAAAAAAATATTTTTAAATCAATGCTTTGGTTCGTTCTGGCGGCCATTTTGTATAAATCGACTCGCCAGTTTGCGCACCATAATGGAGCGCCTTACCACCCCGTGAGCCAGATCGGAGCAGGCCTGGGAGCGAGCAAGGCTATTCATAGTGCTCACCGTGCCTAGTATGGCAGGGCTGGCGGTGTGATACACTCCTGCAAACCGACCACGGTGCTATTCTTTTGCACCACCCAATGCCGTAGCAATGGGTCAGGTCTTTTGGTCGAAATCGGGCATTATTTTAATCAGTGAGGTGATGAGTGAAAGGTCCACAGGATATTTTCGCGCAGCTACAGGGGCAGTTCGGACAGTTTGTTCCGGATATGGCGCGTGCCGCCCGGGAAGATTTTGAAACCCAGGCTCGCGCTACGGTTATGGCTGTTCTGTCGCGCCTGGAGTTAGTGACCCGTGAAGAATTCGATGCCCAACAAGCGGTGCTTATGAAAACCCGCGAAAAGGTCGAGGCATTGGAGAAAAGGGTTGCCGAGCTCGACAAGGCTTCGAAGGCTCAATAAATCTGAACGACTCCCGGCAGGAAGCCGGGTTGGTCGGTTTATCGCGACCCCTTAACTGATACCCACAAACCATGGAAGGTTGTTATGCTTGCCGTCGTCCATTCCCGCGCCAGCATTGGCGTTTCCGCACCCGAGGTCACCGTTGAGGTTCATCTGTCAGGTGGTCTGCCCGCGCTCACTATTGTTGGCCTGGCGGAAACCGGCGTGCGTGAAAGTCGCGAGCGTGTGAGAAGTGCCCTGCTGAATGCAGGCTTCGAATTTCCCGCTCGCCGCATAACAATCAACCTCGCCCCTGCCGACCTGCCCAAAGAAGGCGGTCGTTTTGATCTGCCGATTGCGCTGGGTATTCTTGCCGCCTCCGGGCAAATCCCTGCTGAAAGCCTGCCTTCCTGTGAATTTCTTGGTGAGCTCTCTCTCGATGGCGCACTTCGCCCGTTAAAAGGTGTGCTGCCCTCCGTGCTGGCTGCGCGTAAAGAAGGCAGAAGCGTGCTTGTGCCCAATGGCAACGCCGAAGAAGCAGCTCTCGCAAGCCAGGGTGATGTGCTTGCAGCAGGCCACATCCTGGCGGTTTGTGAGCACCTGTGTGGCCGGGCCCGGTTGGTTCCGGTGCCCCGGGCGATGCCGGAATCTGTAGCTGTTGCCGGCATGCCGGACCTGGCCGACGTGCGTGGCCAGAGTGTCCCGCGAAGAGCGCTGGAGGTAGCTGCGGCGGGCGCGCACAACCTGATTTTTTTCGGCCCGCCTGGAACGGGTAAGAGCATGCTGGCCAGCCGCCTGCCCGGAATTCTGCCGGACCTGAGCGATGAACACGCCATGGAGGTCGCCAGTGTGCATTCGGTTGCCGGGCAGCCGCTAAGAGCGGGAGGCTGGCGACAGCCCCCGTTCAGATCGCCACACCACACCGCCTCGGCGGTGGCTCTGGTAGGCGGTGGTAGCAGCCCCAGGCCCGGAGAAATCTCCTTGGCGCATCGAGGTGTACTTTTTCTCGACGAGTTACCGGAGTTTGAGCGCCGGGTTCTGGAAGTGCTGCGTGAACCCATGGAAACCGGTGAGATTTCCATCAGCCGGGCAGCACGGCAGGTCAATTTTCCGGCACGATTCCAGGTCATTGGTGCGATGAACCCGTGCCCGTGTGGCTATAGCGGGCACCCAACCATTGAGTGCCAGTGTACACCCCAGCAGGTGATGCGCTATAGGTCGAAAATTTCTGGTCCGCTTCTGGACAGGTTCGACCTGCACGTGGAAGTCCCTGTGCAAAGTGGCGATCTCCTCATGCAGTCCGGTGGAGACGGCGAACCCAGTGCGGTTGTGCGCGAGCGGGTGGCGCTTGCGAGAGAGCGTCAGGCCCTTCGCGGGGGTGTTAATGCCACCTTGTCCGGGCGCGAGCTGCAGGAAGCCTGCAGTCTTGACCGTCCCGGTGAAAAGCTACTTTCCGGAGCCATGGAGAAACTTGGGTTGTCGGCCCGGGCTCTGCACCGGATATTGCGGGTTGCACGCACACTGGCGGATCTGGATGGGTCTGATGTGGTTACACAGCCACATTTGGTGGAGGCGCTGGGCTACCGACAGTTTGATCGCCAGACGGGAAAGAACTCTGTGGTATCCGCCTGATTCTTCCTACTCTGGTAAACTGTGTGCAAACTCCATTAACAATACCCGCCCTGGGGTTAAGGATTGCAGATGACTGACCAGAAAGAGCCGCACAACCTTGGCGACGAAAACGCACCGAAACAGACGGCCAGCGACTCGCCCATCACCACGCGCCGTGGCGTCCGTAGCTTTGTGTTGCGCCAGGGGCGCATGACGGAAGGCCAGAAGAAGGCTTATGAGCGCAGTTGGCCGAAGTTTGGTCTGAGCCGTGAAGATGGCATGATCGACCCGCGCCAGATTTTTGGTCGCGACGCTATGCTCAACCTCGAAATCGGTTTCGGCATGGGCCGTTCGCTAGCGGATATGGCGGAAGCTGCACCCGAGCAGGATTTTATTGGCGTGGAAGTTCACTTGCCAGGCGTGGGTGCTTTGCTCAAGGACATCGAAGATCGCGGGCTGGAAAACATCCGCGTTTACAACATGGATGCCAACGATGTGATTGATCTGTGCCTGCCGGACGCGTGTCTGGATCAGGTGATGGTGTTCTTCCCGGACCCCTGGCACAAAAAGAAGCATCATAAACGCAGGCTTGTACAGCCCGAGTTCGTGCAGCGTATCCGTCACAAACTGAGGGTGGGTGGCATTTTGCATCTGGCGACGGATTGGGAAAACTACGCAGAGTACATGATGGAAGTAATGGCTGAATCTGAAGGGTTTGCCAATACTCAGGAGCAGGGCGAATACTCACCACGTCCGGAATATCGTCCGGTTACCAAGTTCGAGAAACGTGGCGAGAACCTGGGGCATGGCGTGTGGGATCTGCTGTTTCACCGCACAAACTAATGGTGTTCTAGCCCGGTGCCAGCGGGTGGCGTCGGGCTGCCCGGACAATAACCAACCCCGCGATGCCAAGTGTCAGAGCGGTAAATTTGGCCAGCGCGCTGATGGCAGCGGCAAGGCTTATGGCGTCTGTGGGCGCCTCCAGGTTATTCAGTAGCAGAACGTTCTCCGCCACATCGGCCAGGCCGGCGGCTACAAACAGTGTGCGGATCCAACGCGCGGCCGTGCGTTCGCGAACACCGGGCCTGTCCAGAGTGCAATGCCGGGTTAGCAGTATCAGCGTAAGGCAGTAGACCGGTATAAACAGAAAATCGAGCCAGAGGGAAAGCTTTGCCCGTTGCAGCCCTTCAGCACCCCAGTTTTGTACGATAGCCAGCGCCTGTTCGGCGTTCCCGGCCAGTTGGTAACTGACAATCCCCTGATGTGCTGCGCCCGTTTTCAGGGGCTGATTGATCAGCAGCAAGGCCACCAATAGAACCAGTGTTGCAACCAGCCAAACTTTCAGGCTTTTGGGTAAAGTCGGTAATCCCTTTTCCGTGTCCATTACAGAAAACGCTCCAACAGACTGTTCAGATACCTTTGCCCCAAGGCAGTTGCCTGAAGCCGGTCACTGATCAGTAGTTTATCTTCACGTAGTTTATCAAGTTGTACCGCAACGGATGACAGGGGTAAACCCGTGCGTTCGAAAAAAAGGCTTTCATTCACTCCTTTTCGTAGACGGAGTGCATTCATGAGGAATTCCAGAGGGAGCTCATCCACTTCAATTTTTTCGCGCCCGGCGGTGCGGCTGCCGATTCGGTTCAGGTAAGCATCTGGTTGTCGTGTTTTCCAGTAACGCCAGATAGAGCCGTCTGGAAGGCTGATCTTGCCGTGGCCTCCCGCACCCAGCGCAAGGTAGTCTCCGAACGACCAATAGTTGAGGTTATGACGCGATGCCCTGTGTTCTCGGCACCAGGCGGACACCTCATAATCGCTGAAGCCCTGCTGGTTAAGGTACTCGCTGCCGCGCTGAGCGATCTCCCAGAGATGGTCGTCATCCGGCAAGACCGGTGGCCGGCTGTAGAATTCGGTGTTTGGCTCCACTGTCAGTTGATACCACGACAGATGCGGCGGCTCATGGCTCATTGCTGCTCTGAGATCCAAGAGGGTGTCGTCCGCGGTCTGGCCGGGCAGGCCGTGCATCAGATCCAGATTGAAGTTCTCAAACCCGGCTTTTCTTGCGGCGTCGATGGCCCGGTGCGCTGCCGTGCTGTCGTGGATGCGGCCGAGAGCTTTCAGATGGGCCGGATTGAAACTTTGTACTCCAATCGACAAGCGATTGATGCCGGCATCACGGAAGGCTTCAAACCGGCCCTCTTCCAGAGTGCCCGGGTTGGCTTCCAGTGTGATTTCCGCGTCTTGTGCGAAAGCCAAGCGTTCCCTGAGCCCCCTGAAAAGCTTCCGGTAAAAATCACCGCTCATCAGTGACGGCGTTCCTCCACCGATAAACACCGTCTCGACAGCGCGGCCTGATGCCAATTCGAGATCCTGATCCAGATCTTCGAGCACGGCATTCAGGTAGGCGGATTCCGGAACATCGTTCTGGATAGCATGGGAGTTAAAATCACAGTACGGGCATTTGCGCACGCACCAGGGTACGTGGATATACAGGCTCAGTGGAGGTTTAACCGGCGTCGGGGTGAGGACAGTCACAGGCTCAGGTCTCCGCCCGAAGCTGTTCCATCAGCAATGCCAGGGCCCGACCCCTGTGGCTTATCCGGTTTTTCTCTTCCCGGCTCAGTTCAGCGGCGCTGCGGTTCCTTTCCGGGCAAAGAAAGATCGGATCGTAACCGAATCCGCCATCACCTTGCGGAGCCCGGAGTATCGATCCTGGCCAGCGACCGTGGCAGATAATCGGTGTCGGGTCGTCGGCGTGCCGGAGATACACCAGAACACAGTGAAATTGCGCACTGCGCTGGCCGTCGGGCACGTCAACCATAGCCTCAAGGAGCGCGTTCAGGTTGTCGAGATCGGAAGCGGCGGCCCCGGCGTAACGTGCCGAGTGAACTCCGGGTGCGCCGTTCAGTGCGTCCACAGCCAGGCCGCTGTCATCCGCCAGTGCGGGCAACCCGGTTTCCCGGGAGGCATGGCGTGCTTTAAGAATGGCATTCTCTACAAAGGTAACGGCAGGCTCTTCGGCTTCGCCAACGCCCAGCTCGCCCTGGGGCACTGGAACAAGATTCAGTGGCGCAAGTAGCTGGGTAAATTCGCTGATTTTGCCTTTGTTGTTACTGGCAATAACAAGTTTCTCGGGCATCATCCGCTCAGTCGTTGAAAAGAGTGTGGGCGAATCGCACGGGCAAGTCCTGGCTATGCCCGGAAGGGCGTGCGGTCACGTTGAACGTCATCAATTCGGCGGAAGAATACTGGTATTGGGCAATAAAGTAGACGGAATCGCCTTCTTGTATTCTGCGGAATGCCAGAAACTTTACCTGCTGAATGTCGTTTGAAACCTTACCTTCCACCTGTCCGGTAACTGGCTTGATAACGCCGCTTTCATCTTTATGCATGATGGCGATATTGACAATGCCAATCCCCTTGCTGCGTTGCAGATTATTGGCCTTCGCTACCTCGGGTGTCAGAAGGGTGCTGGAAAATACGCTCCAGTGCACCTCATAGTCCCCGAAGTCCTCGGATCCTGCATGGGCAGGAAGGCTGATAAGGGCAGTGAGCAAGGCCATTGCCACTAGTGTAAGAATGCCGTGCAAAGTTTTAGTTATCATTGCTTCTTCTCCCGGGTAATACGGTAAATCGCGATCTCTCCCAACAAATTGGGCCAGAAACGCGCTAACCAGTTGTTCTGGTGCTGACCGTCCACCACACGTCTGCTTTTGATTCGAATGCCCTTTTGGCGACACAGTGCTTCAAAATCCTTGAAGGTGCATAGTCGTATGTTGGGCGTGTTATACCATTTATACGGAAGCGCCTCGGATTCGGGCATACGACCACTGAGGGCCAGCCCCCAGCGCAGGCGCCAGTGGGCGAAGTTGGGGAAGGTGACTATGCCTTCATCGCCAAGGCGCAGCATTTCATCCAGTACCTTGTCTGGCCGTCGTACGGCCTGCAAGGCTTGTGTCATCAGCACAATATCAAAACTGTTGTCTTCAAAGTTGTCCAGCCCCTGGGTATCCAGATTCTGTTCAATCACCGAGACACCACGATTCATGCAGGTGGTTATATGGTCCGGATTGATCTCCAGGCCAAAGCCGCTGGCATTACGCTCCCGCTTCAGGAAGTCGAGCAGGGTGCCGTCGCCACAGCCAAGATCCAGTACGTGATGGCCGGGTTTTACCCATTGCTGGATAATTTCAAGATCCGCCCTCATGCGCCCACCTCCCTGGCAACACGGTCCATGTACGCGGTGAAGATGTCTGTGTAGCGCGGAGTTGGAATCAGAAACGCATCGTGGCCCCAGGGCGCATCGATCTCTGCGTAGCTGACTTTCCGGCGGGCTGCGATCATGGCGTTCACCATTTCCTCAGAACGGGCCGGTGTAAAGCGCCAGTCGGTGCTGAAAGACAGCACCAGAAACTCGCAGCTGGCTTTGGCCAAGGCTTTCGACAGGTCGCCGCCAAATTCATAAGAGGGGTCAAAGTAGTCCAGCGCTCGGGTCATCAACAGATAAGTATTGGCGTCGAACACTTCCGAGAAGCGCTCACCCTGATAACGGAGGTAGCTTTCCACCTGGAACTCGGCATCGTAACCAAATTTGTAGGCTTGGTCTCTCAGCTCGCGGCCAAACTTCTCGCCCATGGAGGCGTCTGAGAGATAGGTGATGTGCCCAACCATCCTGGCCAGCATAAGACCGCGACGGGGCAGGGTGTTGAAATCGTAGTACCGGCCGTCGTGAAATTCCCGGTCTGAGGTGATGGCCTGTCGTGCCACTTCGTTAAAGGCGATGTTCTGAGCGGTCAGGCGGGGGCTGGATGCAATGGCTACGGCATGCTTCAGGCGATCCGGGTAGTCCAGGCTCCACTGCAGCGCTTGCATTCCGCCCAGAGAGCCACCTACTACAGCAGCCCAGCAGTCGATTCCGAGGCGATCCGCGAGCAGTGCCTGGCTTTTTACCCAGTCACCAACGGTGATGACCGGGAAGTCCGGGCCATAAGGCTTTCCGGTGGCCGGATTGGTTGAGTTGGGGCCGGTACTGCCATGGCATCCACCCAGATTATTGAGGCTGACGACAAAAAAACGATTGGTATCGACGGGCTTGCCTGGCCCGATGCAGGTATCCCACCAGCCTGGTTTGCGATCATCTATGGAGTGATAGCCGGCGGCATGATGGTTTCCGCTCAGGGCATGGCATATGAGCACAGCGTTGCTGTGATCAGCGTTGAGTTCGCCATAAGTCTCCACAACCAGATCATAGCGCTCCAGTGCTTGTTCGCACGCCAGCTCTATGGGTGTTTCAAAATGGTATGTCTGTGGGGTGACTACCCCTACAGAATCCACAGGTATGGGATCAGACATCGGCGCGGAAGGTTCCTGGTTCGGTCCGTTAGTGACTGCTTTGCTGGTTGGGGCAAAAAACCTCTACCAGCAAAGCAGTTTAAAGGCGGGCCGTCATGGCTGCAACCGACAGGCTGTGTGGTGGTCAGGCGGGTGACTAGATGGCGCCCGAGATATTGACCACTTTTTGCTGAATCAGGGTGGGCGCGGGTTTGCGGATCTGGCGCTGCATGGCATCTGCCAATTCCAGTTGCCGGCGTAAGTCGCTGATGGTGTTGCCCAGCCGCTCACGCTCGAAACGACCGTCTCGATCACTTCTTACCATATCCCGGAGGCGCCGTATCTGATGCTCCAGTAATTGCTTCTGCTCCATGGAGTACTGCATGATCGGGAGCAGAGCTTCTGAAGGCCAACGCTCCACATCGCTGCGCACTCGGGAATGCAGGGTTCTGGCTTCGCTGACCATCACATTGAAAAAACGCTGCACCAGAACGGACTGCTCTGTAAGCAGGTTCTTTGGGTTGGCACGGAAACGCCGGGCTTTTTTGCGAAGTTCCCTCACCGCAATGACATGTCGTCCGGCACGCAACGGAATGGGTTCCAAGTGGCGGGCACGTGTATCCTCGTTGTACCGTCGATAGATGGAGCCTACCATTTTTTCCGCCAGACGCCCCTCACTGAGCAAATTGCTGAAGTCGCTCTCAAGTAGCTCAAAAAACTGGTCCATGGCGCTGTTCATGCCTGCTGTGGTCCAGCTTTTCGACATGCTTTTCCGGATTTTCTCGGCATGGGTCTCAAAGCGATCTTCGGCTACCAGGCTTTTCAGCATGTCACCCTGAGAACCCATCAACCTGCGGCTTGAGCGCAGTGTGATCAGTTTTTTATAGTAGAAGTCGTAGTCTTTCTGTGCACGATCGGCCAGCCGGGCGAGGGCGGCTTTATCCATGGTAGTACCGGAGCACGCCTGCGACTCTTCTTCGAGCGATTCGAGGCGGGTTTGCATCACCGCCTGGCTATTTTGCAGCATGCCCAGCAGGTCGTTGATCAGGCTTTGGGTGATGAGCTGTTCCTTGTGCATCAGAATACGCTGGATAATCAGTCGTTCCAGGTTGCCGATGTTGGAGCGGGTGAACAGATCGTTGTCTTTCCTGACCCTGGCGACCAAGCCTTGTTTGGCGGACAAGGGTATTACGTCTTGCTGCCTGATGCCCAGGTGGTCCGCGGTATACCCACGCACGCGCTCTATGGCTTCGTTGGTGTGCTTCTCGCCCTGCAGGTCGTCCCACAACACATCGATTTTGTTCAGTACGGCAAAGCGCCCAGCACGGTGATCGGCGTGTTTGGTATCTATGTACTCTTTCCAGATGGTCATGTCGCTGGCGGTAACGCCGGTATCTGCGCTGAGCACAAAAATAATGGCATGAGCGTTTGGCAGCATGCTGATGGTGAGCTCTGGTTCGGAGCCGAGGGCGTTAAGTCCCGGGGTGTCAAGAATACGCAGGCCGCGTTCGAACAGGGGGTGGCGAATACTGATCTGGGCATTGCGCCAGGCTGGAACCAGAACATTGCCCGGGTTGTTGCGGTCATGCTCGAGCATGCCTTCGTCGAAACCGAGCGCTCGCGCCTGATCCGGGGCAACGCTTTTAACTCGAGCTACTTCTCCAAGAATTTCGCGCATGATTTCAGGATCACGCTCATCCAGCCCGTGCTTTACCCAGCGTTCCGGTTCTTTGCGCAGCTGCTGCAACGAAAGATTGCCGGTGCGCGTCTCGATAGGGAGCAGCATCAGATAGTTTTCGTTGGCACCGCGGTCAAAAAACAGCTCGGTGGGGCACATGGTTGTGCGTCCGGCCTGGGAGGGCAGCATGCGTTGGCCAAACTCCGAGAAAAACAGCGCGTTTATCAGCTCCGTTTTGCCACGGGAGTACTCGCCAACAAATGCGATGGTGAGCTCGTCTTCAATCAACAGCTCAAGACCGTGCCGGATCCGCACGCTGATGTCGTCAGAGAACAGGTTGTTGTCCTGGAGCCATAACCGGTAGCGGCCAATCTGGCGGATCAGCTCTTTTTTCCAGTTGTGGTATGCCTCTACCTGTTGGGTCAGGTGTCCCTGGTGGTTCATCGGATTTTCCTTCTACACGACTTCTGGCATGCCCCGGACAGGTTCGCTGGGATCCACGTGGTGACAAATGGTGATGCGTGAGTTAATTAACTACGGTTAATACTAGCTTGTCCCCGGAGTTTTTGCGGCTGAGTGTTTGCAGGTGTGTGGCTGTTGTTGACATGATTTTAATAAAAAAGCCGCAAAATCAACGAAGTGAAAATGCGGCTTGCAGTTCAGGCTTTTTGTGGAGAACTGTTACAAATTGTTTGTTTGTGACGTGGTTTACAGTCCCAGGCCAATGGCCCCGAGGCCGACCGCGACTTTCATGTGGTCAATAACAACAGACAGCACGTTAAGGATCAGGAAAACAATAATGGGTGACAGGTCCAGTCCGCCCATGGATGGCATCAGTTTTCTCACTGGTCGCATGACAGGTTCCGTGATCTGGGCAACCAGCTGTATCGCTGGGTGACTGCTGCCTGGTGCAATCCAGCTAACGACAACAACAGCGATAACCGACCAGAAGTATATTTTGACGATCAGATCCAGAACGGCAACCGCGCCCCAAACCAAAAGTATGAGTGGGTTAAATGATGGAATACCGCCGCTGAGAGCGACAAGAATCAGGAAGAACGTGATCGCCTGAATAAGAACGGCAAGAACCAGAGCCGCGCCGTCAATTCCACCCCAGCCTGGAATGAACCGGCGCAAGGGCCTGAGCAGCGGGTTGGTTGCTTTTACCGCAAACTGGGAAATCGGGTTGTAGAAGTCTGCCCGGGCCAGTTGCAACAAAAAGCGCAGCAATATTATCGTCATGTAAAATGTGGACGCGATCAGCAGGATCGTAATCAGGATGTCTGCCAGCATGTAGCCATTTCTCCGTTATCAGTGACTGTTTTACGCTTTGCCTGCCAGTTCTTTGGCCATTTCTTCTGAACGTTTGTACGCAGCGTTATATGCTTTTTTCACCAGATTTCGCATGCCACCGCCTTCGAAGGTATTGACTGCCTGTTCTGTTGTTCCGCCCGGAGACATCACGTTTTTCTTCAGTTGGGCTGGGTCGTGCTCACTTTTGGCGGCCATTTCTGCCGCGCCTGCCATGGTCTGAATTGCAAGTTGCCGGGCAGTTTCGGGGTTCATCCCGGCGTCAGTTGCTGCCGCCTCCAGAGCCTCAAGCATCAGGAAGAAATAGGCAGGGCCGCTTCCGGAAAGCGCGGTTACGCCATGAAGCAGCGCTTCATCCTCAACCCACACCGCAATGCCGATACCTTCAAAAACCGATTGCACCATTTCTTTCTGGGCACTGGTGACGCTCTCGCTGGCGAATAGTCCAGCAGCTCCCTTGCCGACCAGGGAAGGGGTGTTGGGCATCACCCGCACAACCGGAAGACCGCCGCCAAGCCATTCGTCAAGCGTGTCGGCACCCAGTCCTGCGGCGATGGAGACCATCAGCGGCCGGGTATTCTGCGCGATAGGTGCTATATCGCGGCAAACGTCCGCCATTGCCTGGGGTTTCACCGCAAGCACAACCATGTCTGCCTGCTGTGCGCAGTATCGGTTGTCGGTTGTGACGCTGATTCCGAAACGTTTGCGAATGGATTGCAGGTGACCATCGTCCGGCGCACTGGCCCATATGCTGCTGGCTTTGAAGCCGCTGTCCAGCATGCCGCCAATAATGGCGCTGGCCATGTTACCGGCACCGATAAACGAAATAGTTGGTGATTTGCTCAAGGTTTGCTCCAACGGTTATTCGGTTATATATCCGATTGCGATAATAGCAGGTACCGGCCTGTTCAGCTCTTCGGTGGACGCTCACCAAAGACGGCTGTGCCAATACGAACCCAAGTGGCGCCTTCTGCAATCGCCATTTCGAGATCGCCGGACATCCCCATGGATAGGGTATCCAGTGGCCCTGCTTCCGGGTAGTCCCGTCGCAGCTCTTTCAGAATATTGGCAAGCTTGCGGAAGCTCTCTCGCAGGGCGGATTCGCCCTGCTCCGGGTCGGGGATTGCCATCAGCCCCCTGAGTTTGAGCCCCGGTAACTGGCTTATCTCGGAAATCAGCTCTGGCAGTTCATCTGGCTGACACCCGGATTTGCTCTGTTCATTGTTAATATTGACCTGAAGGCAAATATTCAATGGGGGTAGTCCTGTTTCCCTCTGTTCGCTCAGGCGTCGGGCCACTTTCAGGCGAGCTACGCTGTGCACCCAGGAAAAAGCCGAGGCAATTTGCCGGGTTTTATTGGACTGTATCGGGCCGATGAAATGCCAGTCGATTTCGGTCAGGTCGCGGAGTTCGGCAATTTTGTCCAGAGCCTCCTGAAGATAGTTTTCCCCGAACGCCAGTTGGCCGGCAGCCACCGCTTCTCTCAGCTCTTCTGTCGACCGGGTTTTGCTGACCGCCAACAGGCTCACAGAATCCGGCTTTCGACCCGCCTGCAATGTTGCTTTTTGTATGCGTCGGGTTACGCTCTCGAGGTTGTCTGCTATGCTGCTCATGGTATGAAATAGTCGCGTTTGGTCTGTCTGCTTTATGGCGATACGTTACTCGCAGGTCACTGAAATGCCAAGTGATCGCCAAGTAATAAGATCGGGTGGTGCCGAACAGACGCTACCTGTGTAAAAAGAAAAGCCTTCCGAGGACTTCAATGGATATTACTGAACTGCTTGCCTTCTCGGCGAAACAGGGTGCGTCTGACCTGCATCTTTCCGCCGGCCTGCCACCGATGATTCGTGTTGACGGTGATGTTCGCCGTATCAATCTTCCGCCCCTTGAGCACAAAGAAGTGCACGGGCTGATTTACGACATCATGAACGACAAGCAGCGCAAGGACTACGAGGAATTTCTGGAAACTGACTTTTCCTTTGAAGTGCCCGGTGTCGCCCGCTTTCGTGTTAACGCGTTCAATCAGAATCGCGGGGCTGGCGCTGTTTTCCGTACTATCCCCTCGAAAGTGCTGACTATGGAAGACCTGGGCATGGGCCAGGTCTTCAAGGATGTGTCCTCTGTACCGCGAGGGCTTGTGCTGGTCACCGGACCGACCGGTTCCGGTAAGTCCACCACACTGGCGGCAATGATTGATTACATCAACGATACGCGCTACGAGCACGTTCTTACCATAGAAGATCCGATTGAATTCGTGCACGACTCCAAGAAGTGTCTGGTTAACCAGCGTGAAGTGCACCGGGATACGCTGGGTTTTAACGAAGCCCTGCGCTCCGCGTTGCGGGAAGACCCCGATATCATTCTGGTAGGTGAGCTTCGAGACCTTGAAACTATCCGCCTTGCGCTTACTGCGGCGGAGACTGGTCACTTGGTGTTCGGCACCCTGCACACCACTTCAGCGGCAAAAACCATTGACCGGGTGGTGGATGTGTTTCCGGCAGAAGAAAAATCCATGGTGCGCTCCATGCTTTCGGAATCGCTGCAGGCCGTTGTTTCCCAGACGTTGATGAAGAAAATGGGCGGTGGTCGAATAGCTGCCCACGAAATCATGATTGGTACCGCCGCGATCCGTAACCTGATTCGCGAAGATAAAATTGCCCAGATGTACTCGTCCATCCAGACCGGTGCTTCGCTGGGCATGCAGACGCTGGATCAGTGTCTTGAGCGCTTGTTGCAGAAAGGGCTGATTTCCCGTGATGCTGCGCGGGCCAAGGCGAAAATGCCTGATAATTTTTAATATTTGAAGGTAATAAAGAACTCTGAGGGTAAGCCCGGCACAACCTGTCCGGTTTGCCCCGGGACCCAAGGCTGAGTTACAGGTAATCAAAAATGGAATTCGAAAAACTGCTTCGCCTGATGGTAGAAAAAGGGGGGTCAGACCTCTTTATCACGGCCGGTGTTCCGCCCAGCATGAAGGTGAACGGTAAAGTGCTGCCGGTCACTAAAAACGCGTTGACGCCGGAGCAGACGAGGGAGTTTGTGTACGGATCAATGAACGAAAAGCAGAAGGCCGAGTTTGACGAATCTCACGAGTGTAACTTTGCTATCAGCGCCCGTGGTATTGGTCGCTTCCGTGTGAGTGCATTCTTCCAGCGTAACCTGTGTGGCATGGTGCTGCGACGAATTGAAGTAAAAATTCCTCAGATCGACGAACTGTCGCTGCCAGAAATAGTTAAAGAGCTGGCCATGACCAAGCGTGGCCTGATCATGTTCGTCGGGGCGACAGGTACCGGCAAATCGACCTCGCTGGCCGCGATGCTTGGGCACCGCAACCGGAATAGCCGGGGACATATCATTTCCATCGAAGACCCTATCGAGTTCGTGCACCAGCACCAAGGCTGCATTGTGACGCAGCGGGAGGTGGGGATTGATACTGAGAGCTTTGAAGTGGCGTTAAAAAACACGCTGAGGCAGGCGCCGGATGTTATTCTCATTGGTGAGGTGCGTACCCGCCAGACCATGGAATACTCAGTCCAGTTTGCCGAGACGGGGCACCTTTGCCTTGCAACGCTGCACGCGAACAACGCTAACCAGGCGCTTGACCGGATTATCCAGTTTTTCCCGCCGGAACAGCACAACCAGATCTGGATGGATCTGTCCCTGAACCTCAGGGCCATCGTGGCACAGCAACTGATCCCGACGCCGGACGGAAAAGGCCGTAAGGCCGTTATTGAAGTTTTGATCAATACACCTCTGGTAGCGGATCTGATCCGAAAGGGTGAGGTGCATAAACTCAAGGGTTTGATGGCGAAGTCCAACGAATCCGGCATGCGGACGTTCGACCAGGCCCTCTATGAGCTTTATGCTGAAGGCTCTATAACCTACGAAGATGCACTGGCTCACGCCGACTCGGCTAACGACCTGCGGCTGATGATAAAGTTGGGTACGGACGCCCAAGGGGCGGACACGTTGTCGTCTTCTGTTGATAAGCTGACGATTCAGGATAACTGATAAGGCGTATGCCAGCGAAAGAGGCAAATGGTTAGGGTTTTAAACTGGTAGCTTTAGCATTTGAGGCGACTTGCTGCTGCTGCGTATACTCCGCTCAAACGATAAAGGAGATACCGCTGTCATGAAAACCACATTTCTTACCCGCGCTGTTCAGTTGGCCACGCTGGCCGCAATAGCTGCCCCGGCCAGCGTTCTCGCTGGTGGTTTTTCCCTGAATGAGAAAAGCGCCAGCGCCATGGGCGTTGCCAACGCTGGCACTGCAGCGAACCCGGAAAATGCGACCACCGTGTTTTTTAACCCGGCGGGTATGAGCCAGTTGAAAGGTACCAATATTTCCTTTGGTGCGGCGGTTGTTGATATCAAAGCTGAAGCCAAAAGTGGCAGTACTAGCGCGACCAACACGCTGGGCGGGCCGGTGCAGGGTACGACTGGAGGCAATATTGCTGACCCGGCAATATTGCCAAACTTCTTCATGACTCACGAAGTTAACGAATCTATCGACGTGGGTTTTGGTATTCATGCACCCTACGGGTTGGCTGCTGACTACGATGACGACTTTGTCGGCCGTTACTTCGCAGACAAAACCGAGTTGACAGTGATTGGTTTCACCCCGTCTATTTCTATCAACAATGGCAAAGGTCTGTCGATGGGCCTGGGCATGAACATCATGTACGCGGAAGGACGCCTGACAAGGTATCAGGACATTCGTGGGGCCTTATTTAAGCAAACTGGCGATCAAGCAGTGGCCGGCCAGTTGGCGAACGCCTACGAGGCGCAGTTCGGAGCACCTTACGCTGATATCAATGGCGATGATATCGCCGTTACCTTCCGTGTGGGTTTCTTGTATGAGCTGTCTGACAGCACCCAGTTTGGTCTGACTGCGCAAACAGGTACTGACTTTGAGTTGGAAGGGGATGTCAAAATCAGCAGTTTTCCAGTGCCCAGTGCCCAGTCACCAATTGGCTTGGCACCGACCACTCTGGAAGAAGATGCGCGTGTACCCCTGGCTATCCCTGAGAGCATTACTGTGGGAGTCCGACACCAGTTGACAGATTCTGTGACGCTTTTGGGCGGGGCCACATACGCACGCTGGAGCCGGTTCCAGGAGCTGGACGTGTTCAGTAGGGAAGGTGATGGCGGGCAGGTATCTTCAGCTTTAGGGCGCACGGGTGACGACAATCCAATTACCCACGTCACTGAAAAATGGAAAAACAATTGGCAGTTCAATGTCGGCACTATCTGGCAAGCCACACCGGCTTGGGCCTTTAAAGCAGGCTATGCCTGGGACGAATCACCTGTCGGTGAGTTCATCACAGCTCGTATTCCATCCTCAGACCGCCATTGGCTGACTTTGGGTACCCAGTGGAAAGACGCCAGCAGCGGTTGGACGGTTGATGCCTCTGTGGGTACTCTGCTGTTTACAGATGATCCAAAGATCGACGAGTTCAATTATTTGCATACCGCACCTACCCAGAAAGATCCAAATGCGGGCGCGTCTAACTACAAAGGCGAATACGAGTTGGACGCCTGGAGTGCTGCACTGCAAATCAGCAAAGCCTTCTAACGAATGACATCAAAAAGATAACGGCAGGCCGTCATCAGAAGTCTGCCAATGCCGCAAAACGCCCGCTTGAGGAAACACTCACCGGGCGTTGTTGTTTAGTGGGCCTGATCCCAGTTATCACCTACGCCAGCTTCTACCAGTAGCGGCACTGCCAACTTCGCGGCGCTGGACATGCGCATGATCAACCCTTCGCGGATCTCGTCTACGGCTTCTTCCTTCACTTCAAGAATCAGTTCGTCGTGCACCTGCATGGTCATTCGGGCGGTATCAGCATGCTCCGCAAGCAACCAGCGCTCTACTTCAAGCATCGCCAGTTTGATAATGTCGGCGGCGGTTCCCTGCATGGGGGCGTTGATAGCGGTGCGCTCAGCAGCCTGTTGCAGTTGCTTGTTGCGTGCGTTAATTTCAGGCAAGTAAAGGCGGCGGCCAAACAGCGTTTCAACGTATCCATCGTCGTGGGCCTGTTTGCGGATGTTGTCCATATACTGCAAGACACCCGGATAGCGTTCGAAATAGCGGTCGATGTATTGCTGGGCCACCTTGCGCGCTACATCGAGCTGGCGGGCCAGTCCGAACGCCGACATGCCGTAAATCAGGCCGAAGTTAATGGCTTTGGCACTGCGTCGCTGGTCACTGCTCACTTCATCCAGTGCTACTCCAAAGACTTCTGCCGCTGTTGCTTTGTGGATATCTTCACCCTTTTCAAAAGCTGTCAGCAGTCCTTTATCGCCAGACAAGTGCGCCATGATGCGCAACTCAATCTGTGAGTAATCCGCAGCGATCAGCTTGTGTCCTTTCTCTGCAATAAACGCCTGACGAATGCGCCGGCCCTGTTCGGTGCGGATGGGGATGTTTTGCAGGTTGGGTTCCGATGAAGACAGTCGCCCAGTGGCTGTAACGGCCTGGTGATAGGAAGTATGTACCCGACCTGTGCGGTGGTGAATCAGCTCTGGCAGCGTGTCTGTATAGGTGGACTTGAGCTTGCTCAGGCTGCGGTGCTCCAGAATCAGTCTGGGCAGTTCGTGCTCGTGGGCCAGTTCTTGCAATACAGGCTCTGCGGTAGAAGGCGCGCCCTTTGGGGTCTTCTTGATCACCGGGAGGCCCATTTTTTCGTAAAAAATAACCTGTAGCTGCTTGGGTGAGCCGAGGTTGAAATTTTCTCCTGCCACCTCGTGCGCTTCCTTTTCCAAGGCGGCCATTCGTTCTGCCAGCTCTTGGCTATGCTGGCGCAGGGTGCTGGCTTTGATCAGCGTGCCGCGCTGCTCCATGCGCGAGAGTACGGGTACCAGAGGCAGGTCTATATCTTCGTAAACCGATTGCAGCTTGCCAACCTCGGCCAACTGCGGACGTAAAACCTGATGCAGGCGCAGGGTTATATCTGCATCTTCTGCCGCATAAGGGCCGGCTTTCTCCAGGTCCAATTGATTAAAGGTGAGCTGTTTGGCGCCCTTGCCGGCAATGGATTCAAAGGTGATGGTTTCTTCACCCAGATAGTTCCGGGCCAGAGTGTCCATGTCGTGGCGAGACGACACCGAGTTCAGCACGTAGGACTCCACCATGGTATCTTCGGCAATGCCTTCCAGGCAGATGTCGTGGTTGGCTAGCACGTTCTTGTCGTACTTGAGGTTCTGCCCCACCTTTTTCTGTTGCGGGTCCTCAAGCAAAGGTTTTAGCTGAGCCAATACGCTCTCACGATCAAGCTGCTCTGGCGCTCCCATGTAATCGTGGCCAAAGGGCACGTAAGCCGCTTCGCCTGCCTCTATAGCGAACGATACGCCCACCACCTCGGCGTGCATATAGCGCAAGCTGGTGGTTTCAGTATCAAAGGCGAACAGATCGGATTTTCTGAGCCTTGCGACCCATTCGTCGAGTTCGCTCTGATCGGTGATGACGCTGTAGCGCTTTTCCTGAGGAGCTGACTGAGTGTCGTTGTTGATTTCTGTTGCCTGATTACTGCCGCCTTCTGCGGGTTCTGATGCTTTGGCTTCCAGTTCTGCAATCCAGCCGCGCAATTCATATTCCCGGAAAAGTTCCAGCAGATCTGCATCGTTCTGCTGTCGTTCTTCCAGGTCTTCCAGCCCAAAGTCCAGCTCCACATCCATTTTTATGGTGGCCAGTTCCCGGCTCAGGGGCAGGGTATCAATGGCTTCGCGCAGATATTCACCAATCTTGCCTTTGATTTCGTCGGCATGCTCGATCACGCTGCCAAGGTTGTCATAAGCCTGCAGCCATTTCACAGCCGTTTTTGGTCCGCACTTGTTGACGCCGGGAATGTTATCTACCTTGTCGCCTACTAAAGCCAGGTAATCAATAATCTGGTCGGGGCGGACGCCAAACTTCTCAACCACACCGTCCTTATCCATCCGGGTTTCGGTCATGGTGTTGATCAGCGTTACGTGGTCGCTGACCAATTGGGCCATATCCTTGTCGCCGGTTGAGACCACGACATCGATGCCTTTGCTGGTGGCTTCGTCGGCCAGAGTGCCAATTACATCGTCGGCTTCCACGCCCTCTACAATCAGCAGTGGTAGCCCCATGGCTCTTACCATCTGGTGAATGGGCTCAATCTGCACGGCCAGGTCGTCCGGCATGGGCGGCCGGTTGGCTTTATACTCTTGGTACAGATCGTGACGGAAGGTTTTGCCTTTGGCGTCAAACACGACAATCAGCTTTGAGCCGGGGAAGTCCTGCTCCAGGCGTCGGATCATCGCGATTACGCCTTTGATAGCACCGGTTGGATGGTTCTTGCTGGTGGTCAGTGGCGGAAGTGCATGATAAGCGCGGAATAAATAGGACGAACCGTCCACAAGCACCACAGGTGGGTTCTTTTGTTCAGTCATGTCAAAGCGGGTCCGGATTCTGATTGAAGCGTGGGTTGGCTTGTGCAACTCTGTACTTAATTCGATGAACAAAAGGGTATCACGAAAATGAAACGAATCGCCTCTTCCGCACTTCTGCTTGTTTTCGGCGTTGCGTCTGCGCTGGCACAGGAAAGCGGTTCTCTGGATGAGACCCTTGTAGAAACGCCCAGAGAGCCAGTTGTGATTTCTGACTATCAGCCATCCAGTGATGGTCCGCAGATCGTGATCCGGTCGGGTGATGGCGAGGTATTTTACGAGTATCGGGTGAACGGACAGCTCATGGAGATAAAGGTAGTGCCGGAAGTCGGTCGTGAGTACTACCTGGTGCCGGCTGATGGTGGTGGCTGGATCCGTGAAACTGATTCTGACATGCTGGTGCCGAGCTGGATTTTATTTCGCTGGTAAGCGTCCTTCATCGCACTATCCGCAGTGCCGTAGTGCCTTCGCGCCAATGCTGGCGTCGCAGACTTTGTTTTAAGAATGGGTTTGCAGCGCGGGAATAATACGCGGAGGCGGGTTGCAAAAACAGGAGGCACTATGCGGATTGAGCGGCTTGCGACAAGAGGATAATCCGTAAAATCACTTATATGCGGCGCATGCACGGCGCCTGTTTTAGTATGAACATTCTAATTTTTCCCCGTAACCTTGGTTTCAGAATCAAAGAAAGCGTTCACCTTAGAGCTAATCAAGCAGGGCTAAGCCTCCGCCAGAAGCGATAAGGGAAGGGTTTGAAAATACTTCAGTAAACCAAGGAGAAATGACATGGGTAAACTTAAAACTTATCAGGAACAGCTTCAGGAAATCGTAGACAAAGGCATCAATGCTGCTGAAGAGCAGCAGAAGAAGCTGGCGGCCAAGCCGTTTGACTACGCTGAAAAGCTGGAATCAGGAGCGCGTGAGTACAGTGTTAAAACTCTGCGCACTCGTTATAACGGCTACAGCGACAGCCTTTTCGGCCAGCTGCGCACTCTGAACAGCCGCTTTGGCAACTTTGCAGCCGACCTGGTCGCAAAGCTTGAGAAAGAAGCAGTTGAAGGCGCAGACGCAGTATCTGAAGCGGCAGACGATGTGTCCAAAGCAGCTCAAGATGCCAAGGAGTCGGTAGAAGCCAAGAAGCCAGCTGCGAAGAAGAAAACCGCAGCAAAGAAAGACGCTGCTTCAGCCTGAGTCAATGTGATGCAGTAATACCAGCACAGAACCTGTGCTGGTATGCGAAAAAGGCGCCAAGCTGAGTTTTGGCGCCTTTTTTCATTTTTAATGGTGGGGTGGTGCCGTCGCCGGTGGCAGCGGATTAATCCGAAGTGTCGTCTGGGTCCAGTTTCAGCGTGCGAGCTTCACCGGTAATCTTTTCGAGCCGTTTTACATCGGCCTCAAACGACTGTATCAGGGAGTCTGTTTCCTGAGTTTGCCAGGAAATTTCCCTCTCGATATCGCGGATCTGTGATTCAAGGCGGCGGATCTTGTCGAGAGTTGCGTCCGGTATTTTTTGTCCGGATCGCTCCATGTTCGCGGCGCGGCTTTGCTCGTTATCGAGCTGGCTTGAGATGACAGAGATGTTACCGCGCTTGAGCTGAATCAGGCCTCGCAGTTCATCCAGCTTGCGATGCATGGCTCTGATCGCTTGGTCGGGATGGCTAAAGCGCTTTAGTAGTTGGGCGTCTTTCTCGCGCTGAGCGGCAAGCTCTGCTTGGCGCTGTTTTTCTGCTTCGCGCGCGGTGATTTCATCTTCCGTTGGCGCCGGCGGGATGACTTCCACGACGCGACCGTTTGAATTGAGGATGTCGTAGCCGCGCTTTGTGGCTGGTTGTGGGATGGTGTTGCTGATTACGATCTGGCCTTCTTCATCCGTGTAGCGGTACATGCCAGCCTCTGCCAGGGTTGTCATGCCCAGCGACAGCATAAGGGCAGAGGCAGTAGCTGAAATTACGGTCGGGCGCTTGTGCATCAGTCAGACTCCGTAACGTTCCCGGTAGCTGGCTACCTTCGTGGCATGGCCAGAAAACACCGGATTGGTTTCAAGATAGTCCAGAACCTGTTCCAGGCGGATGATACTGATCACCGGGATGCTGAATTCGCTCTCTACTTCCTGTATAGCTGAGAGCTTGCTGTTGCCTCGCTCCTGCCTGTCCAGGGCGATGAGCACACCAGCTGGCTCCGCGCCCGACGCCCGGATGAGGTCGATGGATTCGCGTATGGCTGTGCCGGCGGTAATAACATCATCTACGATTAGTACTTTACCCTGCAACGGGGCACCCACAATATTACCGCCTTCGCCGTGATCTTTCTTTTCTTTACGGTTGAAGGCAAATGGCTTGCTGTTGCCCTCGCGAGCCAGTGCCATGGCAGTCACGGTTGCCAACGGAATGCCCTTATAGGCAGGCCCGAAAATGATGTCATAATCCAGACCGCTGCGGTCGATGGCTTCAGCATAGGCTTTGCTGAGCTGAAGCAGGTCGTCCCCGGTGTTGAATAGCCCGGCGTTGAAAAAGTAGGGGCTGGTGCGACCGGACTTGAGGGTGAAATCACCAAAACGAAGTACGTTACGGCGGATGGCGAATTCAATAAAATTTTGCTGATAGTCGTGCATGGCAAGGCTTCTGGCGGGTGTGGATCTTTTAATAACGCGTGAAAACGGTATCATACACACAAACCGAATCAGGGAACACGTATGCGGGTAGTATCAATCAGCGTCAATGGTCTTGCCCGGGCTGTTGATCAAGGTTTCTTCGACTGGCTGGCCGAGCAGGATGCAGACGTTGTCTGTGTTCAGGATCACCGTATGCGCGCCTATGAGATTGAAGATCTCAATCTCATTCCTGAGGGGTATGAGGCCTATTTCATCGATGGCGAAAACAATGAGGACGGCGGCGTGGGTATTTACACGCGGCATTTTCCCAAAGCCATCATGTACGGTTTCGCCAATGAGCAGGCGGATCGCGAAGGGCGCTTTATTCAAGCTGATTTTGACAAGGTTTCGGTTGCCTCTGTGCTGGCACCCTGCGCCTTGGGTCGTGAGGAAGAATTGATCAGCGAGGATGATCTGACAGTTCTCGACCATAAAGATGATTTTATGGACGCTTTTGGCTTGCACATGCAGAAAACTCTGCGTAAGCGTCGGCAGTTTATTTTTGGTGCGAACCTGCAGACCGCGCATCACGTGACTGATGCCAGTCCTCTATATCATAAGTTGGACTTTTCCGGTTTTCTGCCCCACGAGCGGGCCTGGTTGGATCGTTTGTTTGATGAGATGGGCTGCGTGGATGCGTTCCGCGATATCAACAAGCAGAGTAATCAGTTTACCTGGTGGCCGGAGCAAACTGAGGGGTCACGGAAGAATGCAGGTATTCGGGTGGATTACCAGTTGATGACGCCGGGTATTCGCAAGACTATCCAGGATGGCTGGATTGACAGCACGACCCGCTTTTCGGATCACGCTCCGGTGATTATGGATTACGATATAGAAATCGGCATCTGAGCTGGCCTTAGCTTTTGGGGGAAGTGTCGGCATTACTGCCGCGCCCCCAGACACGCTGCAAGTACATCCCTGTACGCTTGTTTCCGGCCATCCTTGGCCTCTAACAGTCTGCGAGCGCGGCAGTAATGCCGACACCCAGACTTTTGAGTTAGCTCTTTTAGCCTTCCAACGCTTCTTTCTGCAGTACGAATAACTTCTCAATGCCTTGCTTGGCCAGTGCCAGCATGTTGTCCAGTTCTTCCTGAACAAACGGCGCCGCTTCCGCAGTTCCCTGGATTTCGATGAAACCACCCTGGTCGGTCATGATCACGTTCATGTCAGTTTCGGCTTCGGAGTCTTCCGGGTAGTCCAGATCAACCACCGGTGTGCCTTTGTATATGCCAACGGAAACTGCAGCCACCATTTGCTTCAGCGGTGACTTTTTCAGGCGCTTGGTTGCAACCAGGTGGTTCAGTGCGTCGACCAGGGCCACGCAGCCGCCGGTGATGGCTGCTGTGCGGGTTCCGCCGTCGGCCTGGATAACGTCGCAGTCGATGGTGATGGTGTGCTCGCCCAGAGCTTCCATGTCGACGGCGGCGCGTAGTGAGCGGCCGATCAGGCGCTGGATTTCTACGGTGCGCCCGCCCTGTTTGCCACGGGCCGCTTCGCGGCCCATGCGGCTGCCGGTAGAGCGGGGCAACATGCCATATTCCGCGGTGATCCAGCCTTTGCCTTCGCCACGCAGGAAGGGCGGTACTTTGTTTTCCACGGAGGCGGTGCAGATGACTTTGGTGTCTCCGAACTCGACCAGCACAGAACCCTCAGCATGGCGGGTGTAGTTCCGGGTAAGGCGAATCTCTCTGGGCTGCTCGGGCGTTCTGCCGCTTGGGCGCATAGTGTTTCCTGATTTCTGAGGTAAGTGTCCGGGAGGTTGTCCCGGGCGGGTTTGGATTTGAAAGCCGAAAAGTATAACACGTTGGGCCTGGATTCCGGGGTGCTCGAGCAGGGTGTTGATGTTGTATAAATGGAGTTTTAGGTGGAGTTCGCCGCAGGTGATCCCTGCCTGTTAGACTCAGGGTTTATAATAAACGATTGCGACCAACTACGAAGCCGGAGCTGCCATGATTAGAAGTATGACTGCATTTGCCCGGAAGGATGCTCAGGACGGGCAGGGAACGCTGACCTGCGAGATTCGCACCGTCAATCATCGTTATCTGGAGCCATCTTTTCGGTTGCCGGAGGTGTTGCGCGAGCTTGAAAATCCTTTCCGGGAGGAGCTGCGAAAACAATTGAAACGGGGCAAGGTGGATGTGGCGATTCGTCTGCAGTCCACCGAAGCGGGTGTTCCAGGTTTTGAAATTAATGAAGACATAGCCCAGGCGGTCAATGATGCTGCAAATCACGTTAACCGTATGCTGGATAACCCGGCGCACATTAATGCGCTGGATATTTTGCGTTGGCCCGGAGTGCTTTCAGTACCGGAGCAGGATTACAGCCCGGTCAAAGAGGCTGCGCTGAACCTTTTTAAACAAACGGTTGAGGAACTGGCGGTTGTCCGTGAACGGGAAGGTGAGCGTTTGAGGCCTTTGTTTGAAGATCGCCTGACGGAAATGAAAGTGCTGGTTGCGACGGTTCGTGAGGGTATGCCCGGATTACTCAAAGCGCAGGAGACCCGCCTGCGTGAGCGTTTTCTGAAAGCCAAAGTAGAGCTTGATCCCGAACGCATTACTCAGGAAATGGTCATGTTGGCGCAGAAGAGCGATGTGGCCGAAGAGCTGGATCGGTTGGACGCGCATATCTGTGAAGTGACAGACACCCTCAAGCGTGATGAGGCCATTGGTCGCCGGCTCGATTTTCTGATGCAGGAGCTGAACCGGGAGGCCAATACCTTGAGCAGCAAGAGCATTGATGCGGGTGTAACGCGGGCAGCTGTCGATTTGAAAGTGTTGATTGAGCAGGTTCGGGAGCAGGTGCAGAACGTCGAGTGATTCAGCACTGACCGCTCAGGCCGGGCCGAGGCTGCGCAGTGCCTCCGGCAGTTCCAATTTCACCCGTTGTCGGCTCAGGGGACAGTCAAACTCAAGGCTTGTGGCCAGCAGTTGTAGCGGAACCCGCGCAGGTTTGCCGTACAGACGGTCGCCGACAATGGGGTGGCCTATGCTCTCTAAATGTTTGCGGATCTGGTGTTTTCGGCCTGTTTCGATGGTGACCTGCAGAAGACTGGTTCCGGTGGTTTCATCGGTGCTCAGCGTGGAGGCGCGACTGATGGCGGCTTTGCCGTCAATAGGCATGTCGAGCAGTTGATCTTGCACATCAATAATGCCGGTCACTCTGGCCAGGTAATGTTTAGTCATGGTGCGCCCGGCGAAGCACTGGGAGAGTGCACCAGCGGCTTTCGGGTCGTGGGCGATGAGCATGAGCCCGGCGGCATCGGCATCGAGCCGGTGGATAAGGAAGCAGGGGCGCTTTAGCTCAAGCTCGACACAGCGTAGCAGGCTGCAGTGGTCTCCCCATTGTGAGCCTTGAGCCAGTAAGCCGTGGGGTTTGAACCAGACGCTGTAGCGGCTCTTGTCTGCTATCAGGTTTGCCGCTTCGGGCTTTCGGTTCAGCACATTCTCGTCGTAGTAGAGCTGCAGCCGCGTGCCAACCTTCAGCTCCTTGGTGGCGCGCCGGAGCCGAACCTGTTTGCCTTTAAGTGTCCACCAGCATGCGCCCTTGTTCATGGCGTCTTTGATGCGCTGGCGCGAAAGCCCCGATGCCTGGCTCAGGGCTTCGCTAGCTGTTTCGGGTTGGTCGGTCGTAATGTCGAATTTTCTGCGCATTACTGACCAGCATCTCCGGGCTTGATGGCAAGTAGATCGGTTCTCAGGTGAGTGAGCACTTTTTCTGCGGTATTGCCGATGACTCTGGCTCTGAGGCCGGTTTTACCACTGGTGCCAATCACCACCATATCGGCTTTTATCTTGCTGGCAACGCTGGGGATAACCTTGTGTGCCGGGCCAACAGCCATGTGAATCTGGTTTCGGCTCAGGTTCCAGGTATTGCACAGGTGCGTGATGGCGGGCTCCAGCGCTTCCCTGCGTTTTTGCTCATGCTCGACCACATTGATGATCTCAAGATCTGCCAGCACCTCGGAAATGTGCAGGGCGTGCACCAGATGAATTTCTGTTTTGAAGGCTTTGGCCAGTGCGCTCGCCTGTTCGATGATCTTTGTGTTGAGCGCTTTTTTAACAGGTTTGGTGGAGCTCAGGTCTACCGCTGCCAGAACAGGGTGGGCGTGATTCCACTTCTGCTCTGCAACCAGCATAACTGGTACCGGGCATTCCCTGATCAGGTGCCAGTCTGTAGGCGTATAAAGCCATGTTTCTGAGCGGCTCCCGGTTTTGATCACTGCTCTGAATCGGTTCGGGTGGCAGTGCTCGATAATCCACCGATGTATGTTTTTTTCCCAAACTGTATGCGCGGTAAGTTGCAGGTCGCTGCAGTCAGCCAGTGCCAGCATTTGCTCAAGCCAGCGCTGGCGAAGCTCAATCAGGGTATCTTTGGCGCGTTGCTGCACCTTGGGGTCTGAGGGCAGGACGCCGAGATGTTCATGGGTGAAAGCTACGATTTCCAGGTGAGCGCCTGTCGCGCGTGCCAGATCGATTCCCCGGGCCAGAGCTTTCTGGTGCTTGTGGGCCGGATCCATGACAATCAGAAGTTTATCCATGCTGCCTTTCCGTCGTTTTTCTGAGCTTTAGTTTGGTTCTGCGGTGTTTAGCTGCCACATCCTCTGATGTTACCAGTTGTGGAGGCATCCGGGATGCGGTGTTTGGTCAAAGGTCGTATAATTAATGGTTTTCCGGGGCCTCGTTAATGGTGGCCAGATCAAGTTCAGGAGTTGTCGAGTCATGAGCCAGGCCGGTGAAACGGGTACGCTGTTTGTTATTTCTGCTCCATCCGGTGCTGGCAAGACCAGTCTCGTAGCAGAAATGTTGCATGCAGATCAAAAGCTGGGAGTGTCTGTGTCTCATACCACTCGCCCTATGCGTGAAGGCGAGAAGGACGGCATCAACTACCATTTTGTCAGTAGGGCTGACTTTGAGGCCATGATCGGCCGTGGGGACTTCCTGGAGCATGCTGATGTTTTCGGGAATTACTACGGCACGTCTCAGGTTTGGGTTCGGGAGATGCTGGCTCGTGGGCGTGACGTTATTCTGGAGATCGACTGGCAGGGCGCCGCGCAGGTGCGGCGCCTTGTTCCGGAATGCGTCAGTGTTTTCATTGTGCCACCTTCGGCTGAAGTCCTGCGGGATCGCCTTGTGGGTAGGGGTACTGATGCGCCAGAGGTGGTAGAGCGGCGCCTCACTGAAGCGCGGGAAGAGTGTCGTCACGCAGCGGAGTTTGATTACCTGGTGGTGAATGATGACTTCCACGATGCGCTGGGCGACTTGTTGGCGATTGTGCGCACTCAGCGTCTGCAGATAGTTGCCCAGCAGGCACGGCACAGGCACCTGCTCTCGACGCTTTCGGGAGGAGCCGACAGCACTGCCTGATACGGGCTTTTGCTGTATACAAAGTGTGCCGCTGGCAGTAAACTACGCGGTCTGCTAAATCAGTCATTTTTAATTTGTCGGGGAAGTTATGGCACGAGTTACCGTTGAAGATTGTCTGGAACACGTTGATAACCGCTTCCAGCTGGTCATGCTGGCTACCAAACGTTCCCGTCAGCTTGCCACCAAAGGTGCCGAGCCGATGGTTGCAGAAGAAAACGACAAGCCTACGGTAATCGCCTTGCGCGAAATTGCTGCAGGGTTGGTTAGCCGCGATCTGCTGAACGAAATCGAAGAAGATTAAGAAAGCATTGAAATCTGCCTCCGCAGTTTTATAGTGTATCTATAGATCGTTGCTGGAAGGATGGAGAAAAGACCCGAATGCATGCATTCGGGTTTTTTTGTTTGCGCTCCCGGTAACCGTGGGGAATTAATATTACGGAGGCGAAGTGTTGCTTGAGGCTACGGTAGAAGGGCTGGCGGGCGACCTCAGTACCTATCTGGATACCAATCGCGTCAATCAGGTGCGAAGGGCCTACTATTATGCCGAACAGGCCCACGAAGGCCAGATGCGCAAAAGCGGTGATCGTTACATCACCCACCCCCTTGCCGTTGCACATATTCTTGCCGGACTGAAGCTCGACCATCAGAGCCTTATGGCGGCCATGCTTCATGATGTTATAGAAGATACCGGCATTCCCAAGGATGCTCTTGCCGAGCAGTTTGGCGAGGACGTGGCAGAGCTTGTGGATGGCGTCAGCAAGTTGACCCAGATAGAGTTTCGCACCCGTGCCGAAGCTCAGGCAGAGAACTTCCAGAAAATGACTCTGGCCATGGCCAGAGATATACGGGTTATTCTGGTCAAACTGGCTGACCGCCTGCACAACATGCGCACCCTCGGGCCCATGCCCTACGAAAAGCGCCAGCGCATTGCTACAGAAACTCTCGATATATACGCCCCCATCGCCAACCGTCTTGGCATGCATGCTATTTCCACCGAGCTGGAAGATCTTGGCTTCGCATCGCTGCACCCGATGCGCTCCCGCTATATCTCCAAAGCTGTCGACAAACTGCGCGGCAGTCACCGTGAGATTATTGAAGATATTCGTGGCCGACTGCAGGAAAAGCTTGAAGAGCGGGGCCTTCCAGGGCGGATACTCGGGCGTGAAAAACATCTGAACAGCATCTATAACAAGATGAAGCTCAAGCAGAAATCGTTCTATGAAATCATGGACGTGTACGCCTTCCGTATCATTACCGATACCGAAGACGACTGCTACAGGATTCTGGGCGCTGTTCACAGCCTCTATAAGCCTATGCCCGGCAGGTTCAAAGACTACATTGCGATGCCCAAGGCCAATGGCTATCAGTCACTGCACACCACTCTGTTTGGTATGCATGTGAATATTGAAATCCAGATCCGCACTGAGGAAATGGAGCATATTGCCAACGATGGTATTGCTGCGCACTGGATGTACAAGAACGAGCCGACCAGCGCGACCAGCGTGAACCAGACGAGGGTAGACCGCTGGGTCAAAGGCCTCATGGAAATGCGGGAGCGGGCAGACGACTCTCTCGAGTTTATTGAACACGTAAAAGTGGACCTCTTCCCGGACGAAATCTATGTGTTTACCCCAAAGGGTAAAATCATGGAGCTGCCAAGAGGCGCAACCCCGGTAGATTTCGCTTATGCAATCCATACGGATATCGGCAATGCCACGGTGGCCTGTCGGATAAACCGGAATTTGGGCTCTCTGAGCAAGCCCCTGCAGAGCGGTCAGACCGTGGAAATCATTACGGCACCCGGTGCCAGACCTACGCCGGCATGGCTCAGTTTTGTGGTAACCGGAAAGGCTCGCAGCAGCATTCGCCACACTCTCAATAGCCAGAAACTGGCGGAATCGTTGGATCTGGGGCGGACCTTGCTGAAAAAGTCTCTCAATGGGTTTGGTGCCCGTTTGTCGGATATTGACGATGCCCAGAAACAAGCCGTTGTGACTCATAATCAGGTGAACAGCTTTGATGATCTGATCAGTGATATTGGCTTGGGCCACCGGATGGCCTACCTGGTCGCCCGCCAGCTGGTTACGGGTGCTGAAAGTGCCGAGTCCAGTGAGTCTGCGAAGAATATTCAAGGTGGAGATGATGCCCCTGTAACCATCCAGGGAACCGAGGGCATGCTGGTGCACTTTGCCACCTGCTGCAAACCGATCCCGGGGGATCCGGTCGTCGGGGTGATGGGTTCTGGCAATGGCATGGTCATCCATTCAGACACCTGCTCTCGCCTGCCGGAAGATAATGAGGGTCGGTCCCGCCTGACCAATCTTACCTGGGCCAAGGATATTACCGATGAGTTCTCCGTGGAGCTGCGCGTTGAACTGGAGCGCCAGCGCGGCGTAATTGCAGAAATTGCCAACGCAGTCGCTATGGCAGATGGCAATATTGAGCGTATTAATGTAGACGAGCAGGACGCCCGTTTCGGCGTGGTCAGCCTGATCGTCAAGGTTCACGGTCGCAAGCACCTGGCTCGCGTAATGCGCCGGGTTCGCAACGTCAAGGCCGTCACCTCGATAAACCGGGTGAAATACTGAGCCCGGAGAAGGTGTGTGGTTGACAGTTCCTGTGCCGAAGGGCGACGATTAGTGTTTTAGACGAGAGGAAGTTCAACGGTATGACCAACAAATCCGTAATCCAGACTGAAAATGCACCTCAGGCAATTGGTACCTACTCTCAGGCCGTAAAGGCAGGTGACACGGTCTATATCTCTGGTCAGATTCCGCTGGTCCCCGAGACCATGGAAGTGGTCGGAGGGGATTTCGCAGCCAAAACCCGCCAAGTGTTCGAAAACCTGAAAGCGGTATGTGAAGCGGCTGGCGGCGAGCTGAAGGATATCGTCAAGGTGAACATATATGTGACCGATCTGGCGAACTTTGCCACGGTCAACGAAATTATGGCGACGTATTTTCCGGAGCCTTATCCGGCGCGGGCGGCCGTTGAGGTTTCAGCTCTGCCAAAGGGTGTTCCGGTAGAAATGGAAGCCGTGATGGTGCTGAGCTGATAGTGCTGGGTTGAGAGAGCGCAGAACCTCAAGGTTCGGAATAAAGGCGGCCCAGGCCGCCTTTATTTGTTCCGGGTCTGGCTATTGTCAATCATTTCCCTGTATCCGGTCCGAAAATCCGGATAGCGAAAGTTGAATCCGGTTTGCAGCAGCCGCTGATTGTTACAGCGCTTGCTGCCAGCACGGCCACCCTTTCTGGCGTCTGCTACGGGCTCAGCGCAAGGGATCTGTTGGCGAACCCACTCAACAACCTCATCAAGGCGAACCGGCTCACAATCGCTGGCCACATAACAGGTATCCAGCGGCTTTCCGGAAAGCGCCAGTCCGTTGAGCCAAGCCACAGCGGCAGTTGCATCTTCCTCGTGGATGCGATTGCTGAACGGCGCCGGTTTCAGCGGGTTCATGCGGCCCTCAATAACCTCCTCCAGAAAACGCCTCCTTGAAGGCCCGTAAATTCCGCTGAAACGGATAATGGTGGCGGGATGGCCGCTGTCCAATGCCGTCTGTTCACCTGCCAGGATTTGTCGGCCGGTAGCGCGGGCGGGAGAGGCGACGCTGGATTCATCGACCAGGCTGTCGTCATCCTGAGCGTAGACACTGGTGCTGCTGATAAAAAACAGCCGTTTTAGCGGCTGATCACCCAGCGCCTCAAGCAGATTGGCCAAACCGTTAACATACGCATCGCGATACCCCTGCTCGTCATAACTCAAGGGGGTAAGGCAGTAGATAACCGTATCCAGATTGTCAGGCAGCTTGCCACCCAGAGACTCCGGGCGAGTCAGATCTGCACCTATACCCTCAACGCCTTCAGGTACTTTTTCCGGATTACGCCGTAATCCGTAAACCTGTGCGGACTCTTTGAGCATAACGGCGATGGCGCCACCGAGCTTGCCACAACCCGCTACGAGAATTCCCGGCATACTATTGCGATCAGCGATTGCCATAGACAATATCAATCCTTATCCTCTAATCCATTAATCAGTGAAACTTCGACCCGTATCCTTTTGACCGGAGATCACCATGACTCTTACCGAGTTACGATACGTCGTTACACTTGCCCGCGAAAGGCATTTTGGTCGCGCCGCCGAGCGCTGCCATGTGAGCCAGCCAACACTCAGCGTTGCGGTCAAAAAACTGGAAGACGAGTTGGGTGTACCTTTGTTTGAGCGCAGCAAAAGCAGCATTCGCGTAACGGAAACCGGTCAGCGCATTGTAGAGCAGGCCCAGCGTGTTCTGGATCAGGTAGGTGTGATCCGTGATATGGCGCAGGATGGCAAAAATCAGTTGAATTCGCCACTCAAGGTTGGCGCCATTTACACCATAGGCCCTTATCTGTTTCCGCATCTTTTGCCGGAACTTCGCCGTGCAGCGCCGGAAATGCCTCTGTACATCGAAGAAAACTACACTGCCAATCTGCGTCAGAAGCTGCGTCAGTCTGAACTCGATGCCATTATCATCGCACTGCCGTTCGAAGAGGCGGAAGTGCTCACGCTGCCGTTATACGATGAGCCTTTTGTTGTGCTTCTGCCGGCTGGCCATCCGCTGGCAAAAAAAGAGCACATAACCGGCGCTGAGCTTGCTCGCGAGCAGTTGCTTCTGCTTGGCCCCGGACACTGCTTCCGGGATCAGGTGCTCGAATCCTGCCCGCCACTGGTGGAAGCCGTTACCCGCCGAGCGGATGTCGGTTCGCCTTCGCTTGTCACTGAAGGCAGTTCTTTGGAGACTATTCGGCATATGGTTGCCTCCGGTTTGGGCATTACCGTATTGCCGCTCTCTGCGGCCACCGCCATGCAGTATCACAAAGATGTACTTGTGACCCGACCTTTCGCCCCGCCGGTGCCTTCACGCACGGTGGCTCTGGCTTGGCGGGTAACTTTTCCACGGCCAAAAGCTATCGATGTCCTCTCGCTTGCAGCTGGCCAGTGCCGGGTAATCGAGAAAGCGACAGCCGATACGCCGGTTACTGTCGAGACGGACTGATCTCTGCCATGGCCTCGCTGGAAGATATCCCTGTCACTGAGCTTAAAGGCGTAGGGAGTGCTCTGGCTGAGAAACTTGCGCGGCTGGGTATCGCGTCCTTGCAGGATCTGCTGTTTCACCTTCCTCACCGTTATGAAGACCGTACACGCATCGTCCCTATGGGCAGCCTGAGGATCGGCGATGTGGCCGTGGTTGAGGGGGAGGTGATGAAGGCGGACCTGGTGATGGGGCGCCGTCGTAGTTTGCAGGTTACGCTGAAAGACAACAGCGGATTTTTGGTGATGCGTTTTTTTCACTTCAACGCAGCTCAAAAAAACCAGCTGGCAGAAGGCACGCTGGTTCGATGCTTCGGCGAAGTGCGCCCTGGACGCGCGGGTTACGAGTTTTACCATCCGGAATATCAGGTTAATCCGCCGCCTATGCCTGCAGCCGGACAGGCAACCCTTACACCGGTTTACCCGCTGACTGAAGGCATCCAGCAGCCCCGGGTCAGAGGGCTGTGTCAGCAGGCCCTGGGGTACCTTCAGCGACACCCCATACGAGACTGGTTGCCAGCAGAGCTATTGACGGGTTATCAACTGCCAGGGATTACGGAAGCCATCCAGACTGTGCATTCTCCGCCGGCCAGTGCGCCAGTCCATCTGCTGATGGAGGGACGGCATCCGGCACAGCAACGATTGGTTATGGAGGAACTGCTCGCCCATCAGTTGAGCATGCTGCAGGTGCGGGAGCAGATTCAGGCGCGCAAAGCACTGCCATTGCTGCCTTCCGGTAATCTGGTTGAGCGCTTTCTTGCAGAATTGCCATTTTCACTGACCGGCGCGCAGCGCCACGTTATGAGTGATATCCGGCAGGACCTCAGCCAGCCACTGCCCATGCTCAGATTGGTTCAGGGTGACGTGGGATCGGGTAAAACCGTGGTGGCAGCACTGGCGGCAATTCAGACCATAGGTGCGGGTGCCCAGGTGGCGCTTATGGCACCGACAGAAATACTCGCTGAGCAGCATTATCAAAACTTCCGGGGCTGGCTTGAGCCTCTCGGCATTCAGTTGGCCTGGCTGTCTGGCAAGGTGAAAGGAAAGGCTCGCAAAGAGGCGCTGGAAGCCGTCCATTCCGGTCCCGCCAGCGTGGTAATAGGTACCCATGCGCTGTTTCAGGATGATGTACTGTTTCACCGTTTGGCTCTGGTTATCGTGGATGAGCAACACCGGTTTGGCGTACACCAACGTCTGGCGCTGCGGGAGAAAGGTGTTGGCGGAACACTGGCGCCGCACCAACTGATCATGACCGCCACGCCCATCCCGCGTACTTTGGCAATGAGCGCGTATGCAGACCTTGATACCTCGGTGATTGATGAGCTACCCCCGGGCCGCAAGCCTGTTGAAACGATTGTTATCCCTGATAGTCGGCGGGACGATGTGATTGAGCGTGTGCGTAGCGCCTGCACTGATGGCCGCCAGGCCTATTGGGTCTGTACATTGATTGAAGAATCAGAAGCCTTGCAGTGCCAGGCAGCTGAAGTATCAGCGCAAGAGCTGGCTGAGCGTTTGCCGGGCCTGAAGGTCGGGCTGGTTCATGGTCGGCTCAAGTCGGCAGAAAAAGCCGGGGTTATGAATCGCTTCAAGCAGGGTGAGCTGGATCTGCTGGTTGCTACAACCGTGATTGAAGTAGGTGTGGATGTGCCCAACGCTTCTCTGATCATTATTGAAAACCCGGAGCGTCTGGGTCTCGCCCAGCTTCACCAGCTCCGTGGCAGGGTAGGACGAGGAGAGCAGGCCAGTTTCTGTGTGCTCATGTACCATCCGCCCCTGTCGGCAAACGGCAAGGCGCGGTTGCAGGCCCTGCGTGACAGCCAGGATGGATTTGTTATTGCCGAGAAAGACCTGGAGATACGCGGACCGGGAGAAGTGTTGGGCACTCGCCAGACTGGCATGATGCAGTTCCGGCTGGCAGACTTTGAGCGAGATAAAGGCTGGATTGAGCCGGTGCGTGAGATGGCGCCGGGGCTTATGCAGCAGCCGCAGCTGGTGCAGGCTCTGATCAAACGCTGGCTGGGCGAAAAATTACGTTATGGAGATGTGTAAACCAGTCTGATACGTTTGACAGGCCGTAAATGCTTACGCATGGACTGGTTCCATATCAACGTCCAGACTCAAACCATGCCCTATACTGAAAACTCTTCGGTAAATTTTTAAGGCCAAATGGCAAGCGGCAAGACCCGGGAGATGACAATGGAATTACCTGTCACGGTTCAGCAGGCTCTGGGCGACGCGGCCAAGGGCGTGTCGCTGAGAGATGCACGCCAGGCAAGCAGGCACGAGCTGTTGCGGATGGTGTTGCTCAACGACGGGCAAGACAACCTCCAGGCTATTTGTCGTAAAGAAGACCTGATTGATCTGGAACGACTGAACAAGGAGTTGGGGCGGGATTTTCGCCTAATGAAATCCCGTGATCAGGTTCGCGTGAAAGAACGTGCCGGGCTAAGGGAGCTCCCGGCATTGCCCTCGCTCACAGGCTGGCCCACGATTGTCGATCGCCGGGTGGATGATTTGCCGTCGGTCGCTTTGGAGTTAGGAGAGCAAAACCTGGCGATGGTGATGCCCGCTGAAGATTTTCGCGCGCTGACAGAAAATGCAGATCGTCGGTCGTTTACAGTGGCGTCGGAAAACATAACGGTAAACCTGGATGATCCGGATAGAGACCGTGTCCAACTGGAGTTCGCCCTCAAAAAGTTCACCAGCCTGCGCATTCAGCAGCGCCTGGAAGACACGTTGGAACTTCCGCCGCTGCCGGAAACGGCGCAACGCATCATTCATTTGCGGGTGAACCCGAATGCTGTGATGGGAGATCTGGTGGATATTGTCGAGAGTGATCCCAGCTTGGCAGCTCAGGTTATCAGTTGGGCATCGTCCTCATTTTATGCGGCCGCCGGGCAGGTTCGTTCTGTACACGATGCCATATCAAGAGTGCTCGGGTTTGATATGGTCATGAACCTGGCCATGGGGTTGTCTCTTGGGCGTACGCTCAGGCAGCCTCAGGATCATCCGGACGGGTACGTCGACTACTGGCAGCAAGCCATCTGGCAAGCCCAGTCGGCAGGTGTTCTGGCGAGTATGATGCCCCGTGGTGAGCGCCCCGTATTTGGGCTGGCTTATCTTGCAGGCCTGCTGCATAACTTTGGCTACCTTTTGCTGGCCCAGGTTTTTCCTCCCCATTTCAAGTTGGTATGCCGGTCTCTGGAGGTGAACACTGGTATCGATTCCTCGGTGTCAGAGCATTATCTTTTGGGCATTACCCGTGAACAGATTGCAGCCCAGCTTATGGAGAACTGGAGCATGCCGGATGAAGTCACTCTGGCTCTCAGGTATCAGAAAAACCGTAGTTATAAAGGCGCTAACTGTGTTTATGCCAGGGTTCTATGGTTAGGCAGGCAGTTGCTTACGGCCCGAGGTGTGGCTTTAGGCGCAAGCGAGCCTGTCGGACAGGAGGTTTATGACGAGCTGGGTCTGGATCGTGAACAGGTAGAAGGGCAGTTTGATGAACTGGTCGCCAGTAAAGACAACATTATGGCGATGGCCGGCATGATGAATCAGTAATAAAAAAGCCGGCCTTGAAAAAAAGGCCGGCAAGGCTTCCGCTCATAGCAGGGTCGTCCGAACGTATCAGGAGAAACAACGCGGGGCGGAAATCGATGCAGTAAAAACTCACCGCCCTGCTTTTAATCTAGACAAGGTCTGAGAAAAGAAAAGGGGGGGTGAGGCGGGAGGCTGAACCTGAGCCCTATGTCACTTTTCATATTTTGAGCAAGCTGCTGATATTGAATTGGTAAAATTCCCTTCTGCAATGTCACAAGTTACAAAAAGTTTCAAAAAGTTACAAAATTGGAGCAGATCAGAAAGCATGATTCCGGATGGCTGTTGCAGCCCGGCGTATTTCATCGGCATGGCGCGCTTCTACCGCGAACCGCTCTTTGTCCATTTTCTCCACAAAACGCGCATCTGTATCCTGACGTGCCTGATGGGTGGGCATATGGCGAAGTTGCTCATAGACCTCCATAAACACCCGAAAAGGCGGCTTTTCCATAAGCTGGGGTGCGACATGATCAAGCAGGCCCTTGATACGCAGGCAGGCTTCTGAGTATTCGACCTGATCTTCCTCTATGGCCATAGCGATAACGCGGATACTGTCGATCATGTCCTGGCGCCGTTTCGCCTGAAACGCTTCAGCTTTGTTCTGACGCTTGCGGCTTTCAGACAGCACAACCATTTGCCGCCGGATAAAGCCCAGCAGCGTAAGGATGGCGATAGTGCCGACAATAATCAGGCTCCATTGCAGCCATTGAGGCATTCTTTTCTCCCTGTTTCGTTCAGGCCGGTATGTTTTGCTGTTCCGGCTGCCAGACTTTGACAGTAACCGGCTGACCATTCAATACGGATGTACCCGCCACCGGATCTGTATCCTGGTCACTCAACAGGTCGTTAATACTCGCACCGGCATGGGCGGAGGCTGTGGATTGCCGTGTGCCGTCGCGATCATGCCCCCAGCCATGAGGAATTGAAACCACACCCGGCATCATGTCCTCAGTTATTTCCACAGTCAGTATGACCTGACGCTCGGCGACACTGATCTGCGCCTTGCTGCCGGCTTGGAGGCCGAGCCGGTTCGCATCCTTCGGGTGCACCAATAATGTACAGCGATCCTTGCCCTTCACCAGTCTCCGGCTATTGTGCATCCATGAGTTGTTGCTGCGCACATGGCGTCGGCCAATCAGCAGTAGCTCATTGGACGACTCTGGCGCAGAGAGTTGTCGGTGAAGGCGCTCAACATCTTCCAGATAGCGCCGGGGAGCCAGGTGTATCATACCGTCCCGCGTGAACAGACGGTTGGGCAGGGCGGGCCGTAGAGCCCCCAGGTCAATACCGCTTGGGTTCTCCTTCAACCGCTTGAGTGAAAGCCCTTTGGGCAGATCCTGCCATTGCGGATTGAGTGAGCTCAGTTTGGCAAGACCGCGCAGAGGGTGATGTTTCGGGAGCAGGTTCATAACCACACTTGTAGCGGGCTCCAGTATCCCGCGAACTCGCCCGGTATCGGCGCCATAGGGCCCGGTACGAAGCAGTAGATCGATGATCGGATCAGGACCTGCCTGCCTGAACGCCCGCCAGCCCAACTCGGAGCGGATTGGCAGCGTCCCGCCTTTGCGCAGCTTCTCCAGCCTGTGTGCCAGCTCAAGCAGGATTTGCCAGTCATGTCGGCTGTCCGGGCCTGCATCAAACAGTGCCTCACTGTATTTTGATACGTTACGTACTGCCAACATGTTAAAGACGATGTCGTAATGGCTGCGCTCAAGAGCGGCGGTTGGGGGCAGAATGATATCTGCGTGGCGGGTGGTTTCATTGATGTAGTAATCCACTGACACCATAAAATCCAGCCCGCTCAGAGCCTCATCCAGCCGGCGCCCATTTGGGCTTGATAGCACCGGGTTGCCGGCTACGGTCACAAAGGCGCGGACTTGCCCCTCGCCCGGCGTGAGTATTTCATCCGCCATGGTGCTGGAAGGGTACTCGCCGGCAAACTCCGGCAGCCCCTTCACACGGCTGTGGCGCTTGCCGAAATGCCCTTGCTGTCCGGACATGGCGCCCAGGGCGATCAAATCAATGGCCGGCTGAGTAAACATTACGCCGCCTACGGTATCCAGCTTCCCTGTCAGGATATTCAGGCAGTAAGCCAGCCAGGTAGCGGTACTGCCAAACGTCTGGGTGCTGGTGCCCATGCGGGTATAGAGTGCTGCTTTGGGTGTGTTAGCAAGCTGGTGCGCCAGTTCACGGGTGGTCTCAGCGGAGATGCCGGTGCGCTTGGCAACGGCTTCAGGAGTGAAGGGCAGGGACGCCAGGCGTAAAAGATCCAGGTCTTTTATAAGGTCTTTTGCGGGACCTGGGTGGATTAACTCATCGGTAAACAGAGTATTCACCATGGCCATCAGTAGAAACGCATCGGTCCCGGGACGAACAAAATGGAATTCCTCGGCCAGCTTGGCGGTTTCCGTGCGTCGTGGATCCACCACAATCATCTTGCCGCCGCGTTGCTTCAGGGCTTTAAGCCGGCCACGGAAGTCCGGCACGGTCATCAGGCTGCCGTTGGACGCCATGGGGTTTCCGCCAATACAGATAAACAGATCCGTGTTGTCGATATCCGGAATAGGGAACAGGACCTGATGGCCGAACATTTCCAGGCTCGCAAGCATGTGTGGAAGCTGGTCATTCGAGGTTGCGGAGAAACGATTTTGCGTTCCGACGGCCCGCAGAAACGGCATGGTGGCGATGAGCGAGCCGTGGTTGTGCACATTCGGGTTGCCAAGGTAAACGCCAATGCTGTTGCGGCCGTGGGTGCTGCGAGCGCTGTGGAGCTTTTCGGCTACCGTTCTGAACGCTTCGTCCCACTCAATTTCTTGCCAGCCGGTAGGGGTTTTGCGAACCGGCTTGCGCAACCGTTCCGGGTCTTCGTGCAGGTCCTGCAGGGCCACTGCCTTGGGGCAAATATGCCCCCGGCTTAGCGGATCCTTGTCGTCTCCGCGAATCGACGCAATGCTGCCCCCTTTCACTTCAACGGCAACGCCGCACATGGCTTCGCATAAATGACAGGTGCGGTAGTGGGTGCCGTTTTGCATGAAGATTGCTCCTGAGGCTTTTGTTATTGCAGATTGGGTTTCGTTGTGCAACCAGATTAGCAGGAAAATAGCGGTGGTGGGAAACGGTGTTTCTGGCATAAAAAGGCCAGTCCGGAGACAGGCCTGAAGAGGGGTGGAGAATCGACTTGGGTCCTGATTACTGCCCGTATATTCAGTATCCCAAAACGAGGGAGCTGAACACGGCTGGTACCTTCGTTCATGGGGGAGTGTATGAGGCTTGTTCTTTCAGGACGTTGGCATTTTTGACACGATATCGTGTCGGAATGACCGTGTGCGGCGATGATCAGTAAAAAATGTTTTTAATTCATAATGTTATGGAAGTTTTAAATTTGTATTTTGCGCAAGGATGTGCAAGCAGGAATTGCAGGTTTGGGCTGGCTTTAGCAGGCAGTGAGGAATAAACGGAGGAAGATAAGAAGAAGGCATACACCCCACAGGCACGTGCAGGGTGTGCCAAAACTCACCCTGCGGTTTTTCTGATATGTGTCTGGACTCAGTTTTCCCGAGTTTCGATCTTGCCTTCTTTATCCGAGATGACAATCTCTACTCGGCGGTTCTGTTGCCGGCCAGCGGAAGTGTCATTACTGGCCACAGGATATTGCTCGCCGTAGCCTTTGGTTTCTACCCTGCGGCGTTCAATGCCCTGGGAAACCAGCTCATCACGGACCGCTTGAGCACGGCGCTCGGACAGCATCTGATTGTAAGAGTCGTCACCGGTGCTGTCAGTGTAGCCTTCCACGCGGACCCTACGATCCTCATACTCTCGCATAAACGCAGCAAGACGACCGATGGTCTGCTCTCCTGAAGATTTCAGATCGGCCTTGTTAAGATCGAAGAGGACATCTCCCAGCGTCAGCACCATACCTCGATCAGTGCGCTCGGCCTGCAATTCCTCCATTCTCTTGCGCAGCATTTCGGCTTCTCTGCGTGCTCTATCGGCTTCACTGGATTGTTGATCGAGCATCAGTTTGCGGCGACGCTCTTCTGCGGAGTCGATCTGGCTCTGCAGTCTTGCACGTTCGCCTTGCTCATTGGCAATCTGGGCGTGACGATTCGCCAGGTAGGCGGCCTGTTCAACAAGAACACTATCTTCGCCTTCTTCCAGCAAGGACTCGGCCCGGTTCAGTTGGTCTCTTGCGCTGCGAAGCTGGCGGTCACCACTGCGGGCGACATCCGGGTCGTCCTTGATTTTGGCGTAATTGGCGCGTGCTTCATTTACCATCGCGTTGTCTGGCGGTGTTGTGGCGCAGCCGGCAATCAGTACTGACAAGCTCGCGGCAATGCCCAATGTTATGTTGCGTTTGTTCATAACAGTCTCCTTTCCAGATGTGGCGATTACTGGTCTTGATTCATTTGCTTGCGCAAGGATTCAATATTGCTATTGATCTCCTCGACGGCCTGCCTTGCTTTCGCCGTATCAGCGCGGGCACCGGCTAGTTGTGCATCGACGGTGGCCTGCTCCAGAAGGCGCTCAGCTTCCTTATACTTCTCCCGCTCAATCAGGCTTTTCGCGTCCGCTACTTTGTTCTGTGCGTTGTTCAGCAGTACCGGCTCATACTCCCGAGCATCTGCAGCAACGGCCTGTTGAAGAGAAGCCTCAGCAGACTGAAGGTCTGAGTCAGGCCGCTCGCCAGGGCTGGCGCAGCCGCCGATGGAAAGAGCGATGCCGGTAATGCCAGCTGTATATAACATCGACTTATGCTTGATCATGCACGATCTCCTTTCAGCGATATGTAAGCTTTGCAGGAACGTGTTGTATGCACGAAACAATCCTGCCGCCAAGGTTGACGGGCTCTTGTGAATGGCGAGATGTATCGTAAAACTGCGAAATGTCATGCTCACCCTGCGTTAACTTTAGCAGGCAGCCGGAAATCAACCATGACTGATCCGCAACAAATTCGGGGAAGCGGGCTGTTCAACGCTACGGCACAGTTGCGAGTTCGATATATAAGTTGCTGAAATAAATCGAGTAGATTGGCCGACAGTGTGGTGAACAAGCTGTCATGGGGAGGGTAGAGTAAAAAAGTAGGGCTATGTGAGGTGTCTTCAGCAACTGACGGGATATCGTCGAGTAATGGTGGGCCCACCTGGACTCGAACCAGGGACCAAAGGATTATGAGAGCCTTGCCGTTCAAATTCTTCAAACACACAAAACCACAATAGGCTGTGAAATAGGCACTTATAGTTTGAGTGTCCCACAGAAATTTGTAGTAAACCACAGGCCCGTTGACAGTCGGTTGACTCCACCGGGCAATTCTTTCAGCCCAAGATACGGCACTCCTCCATCGGAGATTTTCTTGAATAGATTGTTTATTGATCTATTCTTGTTTTTGTAAGACAAGTATATCGATGTCATCACGGAGCGATGAGTCGCTGTGGTCCATGAGTCTATCGAGGTGTTCCACTCGTTTCTGCAAAAGGATCAGAGCCATGCCTAGATATCCGCTTTACTCAGCTTTAATTCTTTCTTCTCTAGGGCAAGCGATTTTTTCCTCATATGCCCTGGCTGAACCTGAAAATCAGCGAGTGATGTTCACTCCCAACCGAGTTTGCAGAGTTGCTGTTGAGCCATACATCTCTGCCTTCCAAAACGCTCCTCGGTTTCAAACGATGGATGAGTGCTTAAGCATGGAAAACTCGATAATATCCAACTCGGTAGCAGGACTTCGTGAGACGGCTCAAATCCTCAGAAACAAAAGTTATCAGGTTACACTTGATCCAAGCGATCTCGGTAGTGGAGGCGGTATCATAGGGTATGGGGTGAGTGGTGAATTACAAATTAATGATCAAAGTCAGCTACGCTCTGAAATTGAGGATGAAGTAGAAAAACTGAGCACTAAAAAGGCACAAGACAAAATTGACGCCCAGTTAAATGAACAGGAGGCGGATTCGCGGGAAGAGTTTAAAAACTTCAAACTAGGTATTGGCATAGCATTTACCAAGCTTCATGGAACAAGTATTGAGGACCTCGATATTCGAGATGGGCAGATAGTAGTTGAGAAAGAGAGATCGCACCGGGGTAACTTTATGCTTGAAACCCATAAGTTTTTCACTCCCCAGTGGCTTAATAGGCAGGTAGGCGCGGATACTGTTGGGATAGGCCCGTTCATAACTGTCAGTATTGCGGACACCGATGGTGGGGACCCATTTTCTTCTTATGGTGTGGGGCTAATGGCTGGATTTAAAGATAGGCAGGGAGGTGGCAGTTGGAACATTGGTTTTGGTTACTTCGTGGAGACAAAAGCTCAGAAACTAAGGTCTGGTGTGAGTGAGGGAGATACCACAACGGTTACAGACACAGATGATCTTCTTGTTGAGCGCGATCAGGGTGGGATAATGTTAATTGTTTCTACTAGCTGGGATTGAAAAAGCCAGTTATCTCTATGTCGAATTCTGAAGAATTTGCTTTAGGTTTTGATATTAGGAGCTTGTTTTAACTAGCTGGCCTATTTGGCATTGCTGGACTTGCCTACTATTGTTATTTGGAGTTTGAGCACCCTTCAAAAGGTATTGGGATTGATGATGTTATGGATTTTGTGTTTCCTGAAGGTGGAATCAAAACACTGACAGGGGGATTTTCAATCCGTGTCACAACTTCCTCACTGGACCACATTCTTTCACAATCAATCACTTGTGAAAACTCAAGGCCACAGAGCGCCACATAAAACCGTAAAGGCGTGGACACTTCGGTGACACCTTCTATTTACAGCAGGCTCAAACTTTTTTACTATTCCACGATCCTTTTCGGGTAGCTCGAATTCTATTCGGTTGCCTTTAACCTGCCAGAACGATGTCAGTCGACTGGTTCCTCGGTTTCTGCTCAGCAGACACGGGGCACTATTAAGTTGATGCGTCGTGCCCGTAAAAAATCGATCTTCCCTCAAGGTCCCTAGATCTATAGCTTTTTCACGCCAGAAAGGTTTGTGCTATTACTGCAAGAAACCAATGTGGCAAAACGATATCGAAAATTATGCTCGTCAGCACGGCATTTCACATGCTCGCGCCAGATTCTTCCAATGCACTGGTGAGCATCTGATGGCGCATAGTGATGGGGGTGAAGCTAACCATAAAAACATCGTGGCTGCGTGCAAATTTTGCAACACTAAAAGGCACGCTAGAAAGTGCCCTCCCTCTCCGGAAGGTTACATGGCTCATGTTAAGAAGCGGCTTCTGAAAGGGGCGTGGAATACTCCGTTGCTGAGTTGAATTGAGCTCAATAAAGGTATTTAGGCGAGGGGCAGTGCATGCTTTGTTGACACATTTAATAGGTTAAGGTTTATTGGCTTTACATACTAAGTTGAAGGCCAAAATGTATACAGTCGGCTCCACATACACCCGAAACGATATCTACGACCTCCTCGGCATATCAGCTGATAAAAGAGGTGGCGACTGGCTCAACGGCTACCATCGGCACGGGGCTGATTACTACATCTTCTGCAACGTTGGGGTTCCTGGCAGAACGGGACACGACTATGACAATTACTGGGAAGGTGAGAAGTTAATCTGGCACGGGAAGAGCCAGTCTCACTTCGGGCAAGCTGCTATTCAGAACCTAATCTCAGGCGAGTACCGAGTGCTTATTTTCTTCCGGGAGCAAGATCGCGCACCTTTTACCTATGCCGGGGTAGGTTCTCCTATACCCCATATGCAAATAGAGCGTCCGTCTAGGGTGGATTGGATATTTCGATCTGAAAACAGTCGGGAGGCTCCTGTATTCACTGATGAATATGCCCCAGGCGCCACATATAGGGAGGGTCAGCGAACTCAGGTCCTTGTGAACCGTTATGAGCGCGACCGGAATGCTAGGGATGCCTGTCTCCAGTATCACGGTTCCCGTTGCATGGTTTGCAATCTAGACTTCGGAGAACTGTACGGAGAGATAGGGGAGGGCTTCATCCACGTCCATCACACCATTCCTGTCAGTGAGATAGGTGAACAGTACACTGTAGATCCTGTTAAGCACTTAGTTCCAGTTTGTCCGAACTGCCATGCGATGCTGCATCGACGGAATCCGCCATACTCTGTTGCGGAGTTGAAAGTGACATTGGGTTTTCTGGAGGACTGAGGTGAGCACGATATTGACCATCTATTTTGAATAGGGTGCTGGTAATGGTGAAGAGATAAAAAAGAGGTGGCTTAAAGTTTTTAGTCATTTGACGTTCATCGTGGTTAACTTATATCCCTTTGAATTTAATAAATATTCTGAACTTTTTTTTGATCTTGGGTTCACCGCAAACAGTCTGCGGAGCCCGTGCCCCAATTTAAGAAAATTAATCCTGGACATTATTCTGAACATCAGTAAAATGCTCGCAGAGTCATAAAGTGTTCCTGCAAGGAAGCCGTTGTGAGAAATGCTCCTGTATTTATAGATCTTTTTGCTGGCTGTGGAGGTCTTTCCCTGGGCCTGTTGCAGGCTGGTTGGAAAGGAGCTCTTGCCGTTGAAAGGACGGCGGATGCCTTCCTGACATACAGCAATAACCTCATAGACAGCGGTCGCTTTCAATATGATTGGCCCGAGTGGCTTCCAAAGCAGGAGCACGATATTGAAGCCTTCCTGGACGAATACAAGGACCATTTGGCAAGCCTGAACGGTAAAGTGGATCTCATTGCTGGTGGACCTCCTTGCCAGGGCTTCTCGCCAGCGGGCAAGAGAAATCCAAAGGATCCTCGGAACCGCATGGCTGAGCGGTACATCGAAGCAGTTAAAATCGTCAAGCCTAAGTTTCTACTTCTGGAGAATGTTCGTGGATTCGATGCCCCCTTTCAGAAAGCATCTAAGGGGAAGAAGGCCGTCCCTTACTCCCATGTTGTAAAACGCCGTCTTCAGAAAGAGGGGTATGACGTTCAATTCCAGGTAGTTGTGAGTGCTGATTGGGGTGTGCCTCAGATGCGTCCTAGATTTATCCTTGTTGCTACACGTAAGGATCTTCGTTTGGATTGGTCCCCATTTAATCGGTTTGGGGAGGGACGCAGAGAGTTCTTACAGGAGCGTGGTTTGGATCCCGATTGTCGTCAAACAACGAAAGACGCGATTGACGACTTAAGAGTGGAGGGTAAGTTGCTCGTTGAGAGCACAGACGGGGATGTGCGCGGCTTTAAGCAAATCGAGTATAAGGAGCCGTTGTCGTTTTCAGCCTTCCAGCGTCTAATGCGTGCTGGCAATGCTGATGGTCGTGGTCCGAATAGCCTCAGACTTCCTAAACATCGACCGCTGATCATTGAACGCTTCGAACGGATATTGAAGGAATGCCCTAAGGGAAAGAGTCTGACTCAAGAGCAGCGTGATCGCTATGGTATTAAAAAGCACTCTATTACACCGTTGTGTCCGGATCGTCCTTCGGCAACCATGACAACGCTGCCGGATGACTTTCTTCATTATAGTGAAGCTCGTATTCTCACGGTGAGGGAGATGGCGAGAATTCAGTCGTTTCCTGATTGGTTTGAATTTCTTGGGCGATATACTACTGGTGGCTCACTGCGCAAGACTTCATGCCCTCGTTATACGCAAGTGGGTAATGCAGTGCCTCCCCTGTTAGGAGAGGCACTTGGAGAGCTCATGATGGAAGCCTTTAATAGGCTGGCCGACTCAGAAGATAAAGCAGCCTAACGCGCTTTTTGAAAACGGCAGGGGCATCCTTTCTTTCCGCACGCCCCCTCTAGATTGTTTGTTCGGATCTTGTCGGCAGCCTGCCGTATTTCTTCTCTGGTTTCGTCCAGAAGGTTGTTGTTTAATCTCGTAGTATTGGGCCTTCCTTCTTTGAAGTCATAGATCTCAAGGTAGTCGGCATTGTTGCCTGTCAGTTCTTTGTATCCCAGTGCGTATAGCAAAAGCTGCTTCACTGTCACTTCATGCTTTTCAGAGTCGTATTCTGATTTAAAGTCAACTATATAGGTTCGTTTCTCTCCATTGAGATCACGTTTTTTGATAAGGTCCATGCGACCATTAACGATGATGCCATCGCCTAAGTCGAGCTCGATGTCCTTTTCCGCGTATTCGATATCCTTGAATTCACTTTCGTAGTCATCGTAATAACTTTCAACGGCATTGCCGGCTTTTTCCCTCATTTCTTGAACTACTTTGGGAATTGCATACGGGAAGTGCACATGTCTATCTAGAATCTCTGGGAGTTCGTCTCTGGATGGTGGATTTCCATCCATCGCCTTCCTGTGAATTTCCATCAGCGTGTCATGAATCGATTTTCCGTATCCAATTCGAGGACTCAGAGGCTCCTTGAAGCCATACAGGGTGTAATACTTGAAGGAATACGGACACTTGTAAAACGCTTCCAGAAGAGAAAAATTCAGGACGATGTCGCCCAGCTCACGTATGTCGTGCATTGGCGCATTAGGGCGCTCATCGAAGTTGTTGTCTGGATCTCTAAATATATAGGGTGAATCCTTGAGGTATTGGAAAAACTTTGATGCTTTCTTGTCTCGAGCACTCTCTCCGGGAGCCCGAGTGACGAACAAGAATTTCTTGCTTCGCGTCAGCGCCACATAGAATAGCCGTAGTTCATCAGATTCAGATCCCTTCAGCCCCTCCACGTTATGAATCAGCTCTTCATCTAGGATGTGCCAAGGGCTAACCCCTCCCTTGCCAGCCGTTGGGAAGTAATTCCTATTCATCCTCGGGAGCAACACGACAGGCCACTCAAGCCCTTTGGCTTGATGCACTGTCGTAATGGTTACTGCGTTAGGTGGCGCCATTGATTTGTTAAGCCAGCCTTCTGGATAGTAATCTACGGCTGAGTATCTTAAGAAATTGAGGAAGTTTGTAAGTTTGTCTTGTTGATCGTCCCTGAAATGGACGACCTCGAAGTCTTCAATTACCTGGGAAAACATACCCATGTTGTAGAAAACGACTTCAGCTCTCGACATGCCCTGATCTGAGCTTCCGCTAATGCGCTCCTCCGTAATACCGGCGTTTTCCCGGAACTCGATGAAAATCTCCTGAAGATTAAAGAGTTCATGCCAATCTCGATTGTTTGGCTCATTTTTCTCCAGCTCACGAACAGCGTACTCGAGCTTCTCATCCTCCAGCCCAGGTGAAACTCGCATCCAGGACCTTTTGAACTCTTGCTCAATGATTTCATTGTTCAAATACTTGAAGATATTTACGCAGGCCACTGCCTCTTCAGTCTCGAATAGTTGCGAAACACCAGTAACCACAAACGGAATGTTGGCGGCTTTTAGGATATGGGCTAAGCGTGTGGCCGGTTTCCATGCTCTAAGCAGGATAGCCATATCAGAATAGTCTAACCCTCTGGGCTCATCTCCCTCCTGATCCTTGAATGCTTTACCCCGAAGCCCTTGAATCCTTTTGACGATAAAGGCATCTTCTTCATCGTAGGTCTGGAACTCGCCAAGCTGGAGGTCACCTTCCTCGAATTGCTGGAAACCAGCCGCATTCATGGACTTGGCAAGGCGCTCTTCGTCGGGAAGATTCTCGATGGCAGTCTTTGCAACCTCAACGACGCCGCTTGAGCTGCGGAAGTTGTCGTCAAGCGTGACCTGTTGAACCGCATCGTATTTCTCTTCAAACCCGAGAATGTTTTGTAGAGAACTTCCGCGCCACTGGTAGATTGTTTGGTCGTCATCCCCCACCACGCAGAGCTTTACACCTAGCTCATGGATTTCCTCAATGATCTGTTCCTGAATGTAGTTAACGTCTTGATACTCGTCGACAATTAAGTACTTCAGGTTATTTGCAATCCGTCCTCGAACTTCGGGATTTTCTTTCAACTCTGAAAGGAACTTGTTCAGGATCATCGTAAAATCAAAGTAGGCGTGTTTTGAAAGTTGGTTCTCATACTTAGCGACAACATTCTGGATGTGGTCGGGCAATTTCATTCCATCTTTTATCCGGCTCTCTCTGGCAATCCCCATAACCTGGGTGAACTTGTCTGTCTCAATGAATCGACGAAGCTCTCGGGGAGCCTTATTTTTCGTGTAAACCAGTAAGTCACTCATGCCGATCTTCCGGTTGCGTTGATCAATGAATAGCTTCAACCGCACGTCATTAAGCACTGAAAATTTTTGGTATCCGTAAATGTGTTCCTGAAGGTAGTGCATACACCAAGCGTGGATAGTCCCAATGTACAGTTCTGCCATTCCTTCCGTTGAGCTCAGTTGCTCCCTAGCGAGCTTCAATACTCTGTTTTTTAGCTCTGCGGCGGCCTTTTCGGTATACGTGAAGGCAACGATGTGTTTCGGCTCGGCTCCTGGCTGCTTGAGTATGTTAATGATTCGTTCTGACACTACCTGTGTCTTGCCGGAGCCCGCACAAGCAATTATTTGAAGGTTAGAATCGATTGTGTTTATAGCTTTTTGTTGTGCGTCTGTGAGGTTCATGCGTACTCCCGCTGCCTAGTACATTCCATAGGTTGAAGTAGTAAGTTACTACACTAGTTGTGCGCAACTGAAGTGTTTAGCGGGTTAGAGTCTGTCAATTTATGTAATAAAAGGGCGGGGAAGGGTAAATGTAGGCATTTTCTCACAAACTTTTGAGACAGATCGCCTAAAAACTAACAATAGAAGCAGTAAACTGGTTCTGAGCTGTTAGCTCAGGAAGGCCATAGTTCACCGCCGGCAAGGTGCCTGACAAGCGCGACACCTGCACAGTGGTCTGGCTTGAGGGAGAGATCTGCCTAAGTTTCCTGAACCGGTTCTCTTGAGGTTCAATCGCTGGATGAAATATCTGTGAAGAGGCTGAAGCTTCGCTTTAATATCATTAAAAGCATTCCAATGGTTGTCAGTGTAACGCTTAAGAGCGCCGCACCAATTAATTTTGTTAGTGCAGATAAAACGATATTAAGTTCAATTTGATCAATGGTTATGCCTTTCATTGCGATAAACAATATGCAAAGGAATACAGACGTTATTGAAGTTAGGATTGTAAAACTAATATTGTAGTAAGTCTCTTCTATAGCTTTTATTTCATTGTACTTTCTTTCGAATCTAGGGTCGTCTGTAGAGGGGTTTGTGATCTTTGCTCTCTTTTCGTTGACCAAAACTAGCAGGTTCAGCATTAGCCCCGAAAAAATCGAAGCCGCTGTTACAATGATCGTTGCCAAATTATTTGATAGCTCTGCTCCGGAGCTAACCCAAAGCAGAACTAAAAGTATAGGAAGCAGATAAAGTATGAAGTAGTCCCATGCTAATGGTACTCCTTCACTGTCTTGGATCGTGCTATTGTGGTGGCTTATTATGCGACTGATATCTAGTTTGTTTGACATTTAGAAATCCAGCTCCCCTTGGAATTCCTCTGAAATTTTTCTAACTTCAGTTTCCATTGAGTCAAAGGTTGGGTTTCCGTCGATTATATCGACTACCTCATCGATCTCAATCGCGCTCAAAGGCTCTCCTTCCGAGGAAAGTGAGAATGTTCGTTTCTTACCATTTAACTCTGCGACAGCGCTTACTTTCTTGCCGTATTGCGAAAGAATCGTGATTATATCCGATTTTCCTTTGACTTCGCTTAATTTGCCGAAAAATGAGTTGCGTTTTGTAGGTTTGAAAGTCACTTCAGCGAAGCTCTCATGTAGCTGGTCTGCTATTTCCTTTACATGTCCAGCAGAAAACTCGTTGATCTTTATTTCCTTAACATTAGCATTCTCATACCAGTCTTTTAGTAAGTTTTTACTTGAGAAGGGGTTGAATTGCAGGTTTAGGCCTTTTGTCTTGTTTTTATAAAACTCGTTAAATTTTTTCGAGAACTCAGATTTTATCCCGTTGCCATGAATATTTTGGCTGAAAAAGAAACCTGCTCGACTGCCCGGCAAGATTTTAAAATAGAAAAAGAACTTATTTATGTCCGATTCGTCGACTTTCTTATCGTAAACTTTCTCACCACTTGAGATGTTATGGATCTCACTTGCATTACCATAAACTCCAAACTGCATGTAGCCGTAGATCTCAGTGTCAGTTCGGTTTATATCGCTAAACTTAAAGGATTTTTTCTCACCTTCTTCTACCTTGCTAAATGTATCGATAAAAATCGCAGTGAACTGGTCTACAACATCAATTAGATTGTTGCCTCTTATTTTGTCTAAGGAACAATATTTTTCATCGTGTGGGCCAGCTAGGTTTCTATCATAGGTTTTGATTAAGTAAGGAGATATAGAATGCATGAAAATTCCATGTTTTATTTTTTAAATAACTTCCTGATGCTCAGGTTTGTAATGTTACCACATTTTATATTTTAATTTGGATGAAAACTTACCCCGTTGTCAACTTGTTTTGCCTTTTTTCGGTTGGCAGTCCAATCGATTCTAGCAAGGCGTCTTTGTTCTGATTCGCTATCCAGATTAGAAAGCTTTTGTCGACAACGCTTAGCGAAAGATTTGTTTGATCATAGTCAAGAATTATTGGTTTTATATCCTTTTTGACTTGAAGTGATGAGCAGGATTGTAAGGCTTGGGTAACATTGCCGGGATTAAGTTCCTCTCCCCGTGGGTGTATAGCCTTTAATTGTCTTCTTATGGAAGATTGCTTTATTCCATTGCTTAATTCTTTTACATGTGCAGTAATCACAGGGAATAGTAGCCATCTAAACATTTCAAGCTCAGTCGACTGGAAGCCTTCTGAAAATTGGCTTAGGAACGAATTAAATCTTCCTCCCTGCTCATTGACCACTTTTTTAATAAGATTTTTTGAAGAAATGTTCTTTCCAATTTCCAACGGAGTTTCACTTAAATGCGTTGAATATATTTCTTCTTCTTCGCAGCATTGCCTGCAAGCTTATTGAATGATGTGTACACTATCAAAGCAGTTGTTTAATATGTGAGATTTAAAGTTATTTTCAAACTTTACATTAAGAAGGCCCTCTCCAATACTTATTACTTTCTTTAGATCGTCTCTATCCCAGCGATCTGCATTGATTGATAGTACCCTGCCAGTTAGATCTCCATTGAAAACGGTTAGCCTATTTTCTTCCAGCCATACACCAATTACTATAAAGCAAAACCGTGAATTTTCATGAAATGCCTTAAGTGCTACGGAAAAATCTTTCTGTGCTTCTGTGGAGAGGTAATGGAAGTCTTCTAGAATTATATATTTGTTAAATTCGATTGATTTTAGTGCTTTTATTATATCGTTTACGTCACAAGGATCTAACTCAAGTGGTGTTTTTGTCTCTTTTTCTGTTTGTGTTTTGGTGTGATCTCCTCCACCTTCAGCTCCTGACCCAAATATTGTTGTTTTGAAATTTGCGAAAATCTTTCTTGCGCCGGAAGAAGATTTTTCTGAGGAAAGTGTTATTTCATAACCAGCTTGTTTGAGTATGCCCTCATTTAAGTGTTCTAACTCCCATTTGTTGGAGCAGTGAATCACTATGTAGTCGTCTTCTTTGAGGCAGTGCTTTCGGAGAGAAGTTTTACCTTGCTTTGAACTTCCGTAAATTACCAAGTGTTTTTCTCTAGCAAGGCTGTTCACAAACTTCTCGTCCACATATTTTCTTGAAACATAGTTGAGTGGGAGCTCTCTACTGATTCCAAACACTTGGTCCGTCGTGTGTTTCTGTAACTCCATTAGTCAAGTGCCCCTTTTAAGGTATGGATTCATCGTTGTAATGCCTGAAACCGCCACCACACACTACGACGGCCAGCCCTCTTGTTCTTGTTGTTCCCCTCGTCGGTCTCTATGCCAGGAATTCGCGATTATCGCTGCCAGGCAGAAACCTATCCTGTTTTCAGGCGGTTCTCTCTTCTAGCTATTTCGGTGTTGGGATCTACCTGACCGCATTTCGGGTCTGTTGAACCAGTCATCAGCCAAAGCGTGTACTTCGGCCAGGTCTGGCAAACCTTCTCGAGCAGATCCCCTCTGGGAACTCGCCCCGTTTGCTCTATCCCTTCCAGCGTTTTTTTCGCTACCCCTATGATCTCGCAAAACTCCGCTCGCCCGCTCGTCTCCGCTTCACGAACTAGCCTCAATTTTTTTGCCAATTGGCTTGACATGTACTTAATCCAAAGTATACTCAGAATAAAGGTGTACCCTAAAACAAGGTCACCATAAGTAAGTTGTGTAAATCAGTGTAGCAGAGTGCAAAACAGTGGACGAGCAAAAACAGATCATCTTGCTAGCAACCCCGGTTATGACTCAGGAGCGCTACTCCCAACTGACCGGACTCACGGAAGGGCAGGTTCGGGGCCAGGTCGAAAAGGGCCACCTCCCTTCTCTCAAAATCGGCCGTATTCGCATGGTCAACATTGCTGCCCTGTCTCAGCAGGCAATGGATAAGGAGGACTGGCAATGAAGCGCCTTAATAAAGCAGGTGAAGCCGTGAAGCGGTTGGTTGAGCGTCGCAGTAACGGTGGCGTTCATGTTCCAGGTGTTTGGTTCTTTGATGGCGCGAAGCTGGTCGCTTCTGCCGATCGTCTCGGGCCAGCTCGCATGGTTGCTCCTGGCACCGTCGCTGTGAGCGTTTCAGGCCGTCAGTGGATGGCCGTTGGTGGTGATCGTATCAACGGTGCCGCCGGCTGGTCCTTCGTCTCTCCGTATGTTGAACAGCGTCAGGTGAACGGTGACGCCGTCCGTTTTAACGACAACGCAAAGTCTTTGAAAATCCGCACCAAACTGGATGCATACCTGGACTACTTCCAAAGCGTTAAAGGAACCCTCCCGGATTCGGTTGTACTTCGCCGTGAACAACTGTCTGCCTGTGGCGCATTGCCGGGACAAGTCTATAAAGGTGTCCGACTGGAGGCCTACGTATGACTCCGGCCCTACGCGAACTCAAACGCCACCAGATCCGCACCCTGTTCAACCTGGCCATCAAATGGCTGGACGCTGGCGACAGAGATACCGCCTTCGAATGCCTGATCAAGATCCAGGGCATGATGGCCGCCTTCCACGACCTGGACGCCAACCTCTACGCCTACGCAAAGCTCGCGGAAACGGCCTTTAGCACCTACGCGCAGACCCAGGCCATCAGTCCATTCATGCACACCGCCTGCATGGAGGCTCGCATCCAATGAACTCTACACATCCAAGTTTCGCCTTCCAGAGCCCTCATCCGTCCTCTGCGCTCACCCCTGACGCTCTGGAAGGCCTTTTTGACACCCTCCTGCAGCGCCTGAGCCACCTGCAGGACGTGCGCACCGACTACCCGTGCGACTACATGGCCCGGTGCAAATCGGCCTTCACTGACGCCCTGATTCACGAACTGGAAGCCAGCGGCCACCACAGCCCCGCCTTTGACCGTCTCACCCAACTGAGAGACGCCTGGGACTGTGGCCGCCTGGACCTTCCCAACGTCACGGAGCACAACCCATGAGCCACATCCCCCCGAGACAAGAACAGATCGAAGACAAAGAACGCCGCTTCTACGTCGCCGCGCCATCCTCCTGCTACCTCCAGTTGCAACAGGAAGCCATCCAGCGAGGCACAGACCTCTGGACCCTCGGCGGTTCCGTCCTGCGCTCCTGGCTGGAGGCCGGCTGCCCGAGCTTTGGCACTCAGGCCCAACCCCCTGAAAAGCCCCTGAGTCCGCCCCCGTCATCGTCACCACTCGCGCACGAAAAGGGGGCCGGGCAGTGACCGATACAAGGCTGGCGCGCAGCGCCAGGGCCAAAGGCCCCCTGGCCTTGTGGCGGGCTCTGGCTGGTCCACAGTGCGCACAAAGAGTGGTGAGGATGTCGGGGGAGGACGCCCGCCCCTTGATTCCGAACCATGAGCACAGGAGGCAAGCGGAGCGCGGCAGGCGACAAGGATCGTTACCCGTAAGGGTGTCCACCTTAGTGGACAGGAGCAAAGCGAGTAGAGCCTGCCCCGAAGGGGTCGCAAATTACCTGATTCAACAACCTTCCTGATTTCCAACCTGGAAACGGAAGACAACCAGCAACCAAGCAACGCAACACCCAAAACCAGAGGACATACGCAATGGAAAACTACCTGAACCTCATGATCATCGGCGCCACCCGCTACGACATCGACGGCAACCGTGGTGGCTCCCTGTGGGCCTACTCCCCGGCAGAAGCTGATGACGACAACCGAGTGGGCAACGAAGTCATGAAAATCGCCTGCGACTGGAAACACATCGACCAGCTCAGGAACCACGCCGACCGCCTCCCGGCTATGTTCACCGTCAAGGCCCAAATGAAAGCCGGGCAGGGCGGCAAGATCACCTTCAAGGCCCTGGACATGAAACCCCAGGACGTCACCAAGAAACCAACAGCTTAACCAGAAAGGGAGACTGACTGGTGAGCAAAGCAATCCTGTGTAACGGCGACTGGACACTCGCGGCCTCGGGCTGGGACTGCACCGGTGCCATTACCCAGGTGGTGTACACGGCCCCTGTCGAGTACACCGCGGCAATGATCGCCGAAGCCATCTTCCAGGGCTTCAGCGTGACCTTGCCACTTATGGCGGTCGCATGGGGCGGCCGTCAACTCCTGAAAATGCTGAGGTAAAATATGAACGCTCGCAAATTTGAAGCAGCACAAGCTCGCCCGTTCGTGGCGAAAACCCCGAACGCTCCGAAGATCCGTCAGGGCTTCATGCGATTCAGCATCGCCGGCATGTCCATGTTCATGGCTGCCGCCGCCAACGCGGCTGACTGGTCCACCGTCACCGGCGGTCTCGATTTCTCCGGTGAAATCACCGGCGTGATCGCCGTCGTGGGTGTCCTGGCCGGCTTCTACGTCGTCCGCAAAGGCGCCCGTCTCCTGCTGAGCATGATCAAGTAGGAGCGTAAACCGTGGCAGAGCTCTGGGACTGGACATTCTTCATGATGGGGGTCGCGCTGTGCGTCTACTTGTTCAAGGATGTCTGATCCTGGGGCTCTGCCTGTTTGCCTCTGCCGCTTCTGCCAATTGGGTTCATCAGACTACCCTCTGTGTATACGGGCCTAATCCATGCGACCAGATCGATGCGTTTCTTTCCGAATGGCAATCGAAGGGTGTACCGGCTTACGTTGGCCCCGGTTATACCAGTTAT